>NZ_JAFBCE010000001.1:1200000-2400000 GCF_016907555.1 Microbacterium laevaniformans | reverse complement strand
CTGCGGCGGTTCAGCCCGAAGATGATCTATCTGGGCTCCTATCCGCGTGCCGACCGCGCGATCGTGCACTATCCGGAGCGCTATTCGGATGAGGTGTTCGTCGAGGCCCGGGACTGGCTGCGCGCGCTCATCTCCGGGGCGCCGGAGGCCTGAGCTTCCCGCCGCGCGCCTCAGGCCGCGAGGAGTTCCAGCGTCTGGACGCGGCCGGTCGCGGCGTTCATCGCCTCCCCGTCGTACGCACCCGACACGGGCGAGACCATGACCTCGTCGACGCCGTGGCGAGCGGCGAACGCCGACAGTGCGGCACGCGCCTCGTCGCCCGTGCCGACGAACCAACGCCGCCGGAGGGCGTCGATCAGGGGCGCGGCGAGACGGTCCTCCGCCTCCGCCGCCGCGGCCTGCTCGACGCTCTCCAGAGCCGTGAGCGGGCGCCCGCCGCGCAGACGCGCCATCATGCGTGCCTGCGGCAGCATGCGCTCCTCGGCCTCGGCCGTGGTGGCGGCGACGACCGCGTTGGCGGTGAGGAAGGTTCGGGGTGCGTCGAGGTGCGCCGACGGCTGGAACTGTCCGCGATAGAGATCGAGGGCCCGTTCGAGTCCCTCGCCGGAGAAGTGATTGGCGAACACGTAGGGCAGCCCGAATGCGGCCGCGAGCTGCGCCGAGTAGTCACTCGATCCGAGCAGCCACACCTCGGGCGCGCCCGTCGCCGCCGGCGTCGCGTGGATGCCGTAGCGGTCGTCGTCGCCGGCGCGGCCCGTGAGGCGCACCGTCGCACCCTCGGGCGACATGAGCGCGCCGATGTCGCGCACGTGATCGGGGAAGCGGTCGACGTCGCTGGAGGTGCCGCTCATGCGCAGCAGCTGGGTGATGACCGGGTCGCTTCCCGGAGCCCGCCCGAGGCCCAGGTCGATGCGGCCGGGAGCGATCGCTTCGAGGGCGGCGAACTGCTCCGCGACGACGAGGGGCGCATGGTTCGGCAGCATCACGCCGCCGGAGCCGACCCGGATGCGCGACGTGCGTGCGGCGGCGGCGGCGATCAGCACGGGCGGGGTGGTCGACGCGACAGCCGGCATGTTGTGGTGCTCCGCGAACCAGTAGCGGCGGTAGCCCAGATCATCGGCGCGCTGTGCCAGAGCCAGCGAGGCGGCGACCGCCTGCGTGCTGGTCTGGCCGGTACGGACGGGTACGAGGTCGAGAACAGAGAGTGCGGGAGACATCGACGGAAACAACCCCGCGACCGCCCGCCGCATTCCACAGCCGGGATTCACCGGGCGTTCTTGACGGCCTCGTAGGCCGCCAGCGCGGCGTCGCGCGATGCCTTCAGATCGACGAGGGGCTCCCTGTCCGCGGCATCCGGCGCCCACTCGCGGACGTACCGTCCGTCGGGGTCGAACTTCTTCGCCTGCAGCTCCGGGTTGAAGATGCGGAAGTAGGGGGCGGCATCGGCTCCCGAGCCGGCGACCCACTGCCAGTTGAAGGGGTTGCTCGCGGCATCCGCGTCGACGAGGGTGTCCCAGAACCACTCCTCGCCGCGGCGCCAGTCGATGAGGAGGTTCTTGATGAGGAAGGATGCCGTCACCATCCGCACCCGGTTGTGCATGAAGCCCGACACCCAGAGCTCGCGCATCCCGGCATCCACGAGGGGCACGCCCGTCTCGCCCCGTTGCCACGCCCGCAGCATGGAGGGCTTGAGCCGGGGCCACGGGAAGGCGTCGTACGCGGACTTCAGGTTCTTCGCCGCGAGGTCGGGGGCATGGAAAAGGGTGTGCCAGGCGAACTCGCGCCAGCCGACCTCGGAGAGGAAGCCTCCGACGTGGGCTCCCGACGCCACCGCGGCGTGCCAGACCTGGTGAGGGCTGAGTTCTCCCCAGCGCAGCCGCGGCGACAGCATCGAGGTCGCGCCTCCGGCGGGTTCGTCGCGGGCGCGGTCGTAGTCGGCGACATCCTCGGCGAGGAACTCCCGCAGGCGGCGGCGCGCGGCCAGCTCGCCGGGTGTCCAGCGTTCGCGCAGCCCGCCCGCCCAGTCCGGTCTCGTCGGCAGGAGGCCCCAGTCGTCGAGGTCGTCGGATGCCGGGTACGTCGACGCCCCGCGCAGCTCGCGCGGCTCCGGCAGGGGCTCGCGCGGAGCGGGCAGCTGCCGGCACGCCTTCCAGAACGGCGTGAACACCCCGTAGGGGGTGCCCGCGCCGGTGCGGACGGTCCATGGCTCGAACAGCAGCGACGCCGCGAACGAGCTCACCTCGAGGCCGCCCGCTCGCAGCGACGTCTTGAGCCCGGCATCCACCTCGCGCTCGGGCGCGCTGTACCGCCGGTTCCAGAACACCGCGCCGGCGCCGACCTCGCGGGCGAGTGAAGGGATGACCTCGGATGCGGCGCCGCGGCGCAGGACGAGGCGGGTGCCCTTCTCGCGCAGGCGCTCGCCGAGCGCGGTGAGGGAGTGATGCAGCCACCACCGGGCGGCGCCGCCGAGGGGGCGCATGCCCGGCGACTCCTCGTCGAGCACATAGACCGCGATCACGGGCTCGGCGCGATCGACGCCCGCATGCAGCGCGGGATTGTCCGCGAGGCGGAGGTCGTCGCGGAACCAGACGAGGCTCGGGGATGCCGGCATGGCTCCATCGTGCCGGGTGCGTCGGGCTGCGGCGAGCCCTTGCGTATGCGGTGTCCGGCGGGCTAGAGCGTGGGGGAGGTGTGCCCGGTGGGTACGGCGAGCCGGAGCGCGCCGGCGTGGATGCGCACGTCGACGGCCGTGGCCTCGCCGAACTCGTCCCCGTCGAGCTGCACCGGCGTGGCGACGCCGGCGGCGATCTGGATGCCGGTACCGCGTGCGTACCGGATGGAGTTGTCCCGGGTGCGCAGCCGCAGAATGCGCCGTCCGGCGCGGAACCTGCGCAGCACGCTGTTGTCCCAGGCGACGCGGCGCCACACGGCGAGCCAGCCGAAGGCCGTCTTGGGTTGGAAGATCGCGATGTCGAGCTGCCCGTCGGCGACCGACGCCTCGGGGATCAGCTCCAGACCGGCCGGCAGCGAGCCGCAGTTGGCGAAGAGCACGCTCTGCACGTGTGCGCGGTGCATCCGGTGGCCGGCGACCTGGTACATGATGCCGAAGGGTTTGGCCTTCACGAGCGAGCGGGCGGCGCCGTCGACGTAGGCGACCCACCCGACCTTCTTCTTCAGATCGCCGCTGGTGTTGGCGATCATGGCGGCATCCAGACCCATGCCGCCCATCACGACGAACGCACGCTCCTCCCGCTGTCCGTCGGGGCGCACCAGCTCCGCGAACCCCACATCGATCGCGTGGACATCGCCCGCGAAGGTCGCCGCGATCATGGCGTCGGGATCGGAAAGGGGAAGCTGGAGGTTGCGGGCGAGCAGGTTGCCCGTGCCGCTCGGCACGATCGTCAGCGGCACCTCCACGCCCGCCATGGCCTCGCTGACCGCGCGGACCGTGCCGTCGCCGCCCGCGACGAGCACCGCATCGGCTCCGGCCGCGATCGCCTCGCGCGCCAGACCGTCGCCGAGTTCGTCGACGGTCGTCTCGTAGAAGAGCGGCTCGGCCCACCCTGCGTCGGCGGAGTGACGGGTCACCGCATCGCGCAGCTGATCGACCTCGACCTTGATCGGGTTGTAGACCAGCGCCGCGCGGCGAGGCGACGCCTCATCACCGGAGGGTGCAGTGACGTCAGCGGATGCCATGCGGCTAAACATACCCGGCGGTGAACATCAGCGGCGGGGCGGGCACGTCCGGGTAGACCAGGCCCGTCGGACTCGTCCACTCGAGCACGCCGCCCGGACGCTGGACGACCCGCCACGCCGTGCGGTGCTTCAACACGTGATGCCGTCGACACAGGTGCGCGAGGTTCCCGATCGAGGTCGGCCCGCCGTGCTCGCGAGCGTGGGTGTGGTCGATGTCGCACCGCCGCGCGGGCTGACGGCACCCGGGGAACCGGCAGTGTCGGTCGCGGGCAACCAGTGCGGCGCGGATGGCGGTCGAGGGGCGGTAGGCCTCGGTCGCCAGCACGTGACCCGAAGAATCGGTCAGCAACCGCGTCCAGGTGGTGGCGCCGGCGGCGAGTCGGCGCGCGGAGTCGGGATCGATCGGGCCGCTGGTCGCGAGGGCCCCGGCCTCGCCTCCACCGGCGAGCGTCGTCACCGGCACGATGACGTGCACCTGCGCGTGGATCGCCTCGCCGGTCGGGATCGAAGACGCGGATTCTGCTGATGTCGCGTGGCCGGTCAGGATCAGATCGGCCAGCACGTCGGCACGCACCTGCGACAGCGTGCGGACATCGCTTGCGGGAGCCTCACCGCAATCGCGGGCGCCCTCGGCGTGGTTGGCATCGGGCTTCTCTCGCGCGTCGATGACTGCGCGGGCAAGGCGGGTGGCGCGGTCGAAGGCGCCGTGCGCGACGGCCGCGGCGCAGCGGAGGACCAGATCTGCCATGCCGTCGTCACCGTCATCGACCCAGACGCGACGCGCGGCGGCTGCGAGGGTGTGGCGCTCTTGTGAGGGGACGGGGTCGAACCGCTGGGCGAGCAGGCGCGCGGCGGGGCGCAGCCGGCCCGGGCTCTCGCGTCGCGCGTGATCGAGCGCCGCCGCCTCGTACGCGCCGCGCGCCGCCTCATCGTCGATGTGGGCTCCCGCATCGACGATCGCGTTGAGGTGCGCCCGTTCGATCTCGCCCTTGCCGAGCGCGTCGACCGTTGCGCCGAACCTCCCGAGCGCCATCACCGCGTCATCCATCCGCGCGTGGATCGTGCGGTCGGAAGCGCGGACGGCCGCGGCGAGCTCGGCGGCGATCTCGCGCACCGCCAGATCGCTTCTCTCCGCGCCTCGCGAGGTCGCGAGCGCCATGGCTTCGGCCAGGACCCTGAGTTCGGCCGCGTCGGCCGCCGCTTTCGCGGCCCGGGCTGCGACGACGCGCTGCGTGAGCGTGCGCAGAACCTCCACCTGGGCGGGGGTAAGTCCGGCCGGAGGCGTGGGTTCCGCCGTGAGCGGCGTGGTCGCTGACATGCCTCCATCCTCCCAGCCCCCTCCGACATCCCGGGCATTAAAATCCCTGGTCAGATTCATATTGTGGACAACTTCGTGAGACGTCGGCCGGCGTACATCTGTGGAGGAGGGGTTGCGCACCCGCCGTCGTGCCCGACGACCGAGCAGGGGCGACCCCGCGAACTAGACTTGTCGGGTGATCGATCTCGCCCTTCTCCGCGACAATCCGGACCTCGTCAAGCGCTCGCAGGAGGCGCGCGGCGAGTCGGCCGACACCGTCGACGCCGCGATCGAAGCCGACCGCGCCCGGCGCGCGGCGATCACGGCGTTCGAAGAGCTGCGCGCCGCGCAGAACGCCCACGGCAAGTCCGTGGCCTCGGCGCCGAAGGAGGACAAGCCCGCGCTCGTCGCGCAGGCCAAGGAGCTGAGCGACCGTGTGAAGGCGGCGCAGCAGGCCGTCACCGCGGCCGAAGAGGCCGCCGACGCGGCCCTCGCCCGCATCGAGAACATCGTCATCGACGGGGTTCCCGCCGGCGGCGAGGAGAACTTCGTCACCGTCCGTACGCACGGCGAACCGGCATCCTTCGACTTCGAGCCCCTCGACCACCTCGCCCTCGGTGAGAAGCTCGGCGCGATCGACATGGAGCGCGGCACCAAGGTCTCCGGCAGCCGCTTCTACTTCCTCACCGGCATCGGCGCCCGCCTCGAGTACGCCCTCATGTCCCTCGCGCTCCAGCGCGCGGTGGATGCCGGGTTCATCCCCATGATCCCGCCGACGCTCGTGCGCCCCGAGGTCATGCGCGGCACCGGCTTCCTCGGACAGCACGCCGACGAGGTCTACAAGCTCGAGGCCGACGACCTCTACCTCGTCGGCACGAGCGAGGTCCCCCTTGCGGGCTACCACATGGGCGAGATCCTCGACCTGACCGCCGGTGCGAAGCGCTACGCCGGCTGGTCCACCTGCTACCGGCGCGAAGCCGGGTCGTACGGCAAGGACACCCGCGGCATCATCCGGGTGCACCAGTTCAACAAGCTCGAGATGTTCGTCTACACGACTCCCGACGACGCCGAGGCCGAGCACCTGCGCCTCGTCGCTCTGCAGGAGCAGATGCTGCAGGACCTCGGTCTCAGCTACCGCGTGATCGACGTGGCTGCGGGGGACCTCGGCTCCAGCGCCGCGCGCAAGTACGACGTCGAAGCCTGGGTGCCCACGCAGGGCTCGTACCGGGAGCTCACCTCCACCAGCAACTGCACGACCTACCAGGCGCGACGCCTCGACGTGCGCTACCGGCCGAGCGTCGAGGGCGTGGCGAGCAAGACCGCTCCGGTCGCGACGCTGAACGGCACCCTCGCGACCACCCGATGGATCGTGGCGCTGCTGGAGACCCACCAGCGCGCCGACGGGTCGGTGGTGATCCCCGAGGTGCTGCGGCCCTACCTCGGCGGCCTCGAGGTGGCGGAGCCGATCGCATGAGCGGCCCGCGCGCCGAAGACCGTCTGCCGCCCACGGGTGCGATCGAGGTCGTCGACGCGCCGAAGGCCGCGCACCTCGTCGACGATCTGGCGACGGATGCCGAGAACCCCGCCGTCGCGACGGAGCGCCTGCTCATCGCGCTCGACGTCGACGGCACGGTGCTGCTGGAGGACGAGACCCTCAGTCCGGGTGTCGTGGAGGCCGTCGCGCACGCCCATCGCGCCGGACACGAGGTGATGCTCGCCACGGGCCGCAGCTGGGAGGGCACCCGCGGCATCCAGCACGTGCTCGAGCTCGCCCCGGAGTACGCGGTCTGCTCCAACGGCGCCGTCATCATGAAGCGCGTCGGGGGCGACTTCGCGGAAGAAGGCCGCTACGAGCGCTTCCACGTCGAGACGTTCGACCCCTCGGAGGTCGTCGACCTCTTGCGCGCGCACCTGCCGCACGCGAAGTACATGGTGGAACTCGCCGACGGCGAGCGACTCTACACCGAGCGGCTCGACGATTGGAACCTGGCGCACGCGCGCCGAGTCGACTTCGCCGAGCTCGTCGCGCAGCCCGTCTGCCGCGTCGTCGTGGTCGCGCCCGACGAGACCGACGAGGACTTCCTGGCCCTCGTCGAACGCATCGGCCTCACCGAGGTCTCGTATGCCGTGGGCTGGTCGGCGTGGCTCGACATCGCGCCGCAGGGCGTCGACAAGTCGACCGCCCTGGAGCGCGTGCGAACCTGGCTCGGCGTGGAGAGCGAGCGCGTGCTGGTGATGGGCGACGGTCGCAACGACCTCGGCATGTTCCGCTGGGCCCTCGATCACGGCGGCCGTGCCATCGCGATGGGACAGGGGCCCGACGAGGTGCGCCGTGAAGCGGGAGAGGTCACGGCTTCGGTGCACGCCGGCGGCGTCGCCGACATCCTGCGCGAACTCTGACGTCTTTTCAGCCGCCGCCCAGGACGACGCGCGATGATGGGCATCGTGCGTCGACTAGACTCGTCGCCTGTCTGAGGGATGCCGCGGCATCCATCGGGAGGGTTGTCCGAGCGGCCGATGGACCCGGTCTTGAAAACCGGTGGGCAGAGATGTCCCGTGGGTTCGAATCCCACACCCTCCGCAGAAGCGGTCGTGCCCGCTGTCGAAAGGTCCCCCGTGAGTCCACGCCCCGAGCGCCCTCGTCGGCAGCCCGTCGCCCGCCACGGCATCCTGAAGTCTCCGCACCCGCTTTCGCAGGTGCTCGCGATCCTCGCGGCGATCGTCGCGGTCGCCGTGGTGAGCACGACGGCCGTGGGCGCGTTCTATGTGTGGGATGCCGCGCGTGCCGTACAAGCCGCCGGTGTCTCGATCGGTGGCGATGACGTTCAGCTGCCGCCCACGCTCGGCGAGATCGAGGGCGGCGCCAACATCCTCGTCGTCGGCACCGACTCGTGCGAGGGGCCCAACGCCGCCCTCTCCGGTGCTTGCCAGGCCGGCGACACCGACGGCGAACGCAACGACGTCACGATGCTCGTGCACATCTCCGATCAGCCGCGTCGCGTCACGGTCGTTTCCTTTCCGCGCGACATGATCGTGCCGATCCCTTCGTGCACCGGCCCGGACGGCACGCAGTACTCGGCGATGAGCGGCCAGATGCTCAACGCCTCGTACATGTACGGCGGCCTCACCTGCACCGTGGCGACCATCGAGAAGCTGACCGGCGTCGACATCCAGTTCGCCGCTGCGACGCGATGGACGGGTGTCATCGCGATGTCCGACGCCATCGGTGGCGTCGACGTCTGTGTCGCCGACGACATCAGCGACAGCCACACCGGGCTCAACCTGACCAAGGGCGAGCACACGCTGAAGGGCGTCGAGGCGCTGCAGTTCCTGCGCATCCGTCACGGCATCGGCGACGGCTCGGACCTCGGACGCATCTCGAACCAGCAGCAGTTCCTGAGCTCTCTGGTGCGCAAGCTGCAGTCCGAGGGTGTGCTGGGCAACCCGGCGACCCTCTTCAACCTCGCCAACACCGCGATCTCGCAGGTGACCGCCGATCCACCGCAGGTGGTGCTCAGCAAGTCGTTGGCGAACCCGCAGAGCATGGTGCAGATCGCGATGGCGGTGCGCAGCGTGCCGTACCAGGACATCGTCTTCGTGCAGTACCCCACGGTGTATGCGACCGGCGGCTCCCGTGTCGACCCCGTCACCTCGGCGGCCAAGGTGCTTTTCGACGCGCTCGCCAACAACCAGCCGATCCAGCTGACCGGGTCGACGAGCGACGGCTACGGCACCGAGGTCGTCGGTGAGGCGACGCCGTCGCCCGCCGACCCTGGCGCCACGCCCAGCCCGGCCGCCACCGGCGACGCCGGCGCGACGGCTGCGGCACCGACGCCCACGCAGGAGGCCGTGCAGCTGCCGTCGTCGATCACCGGGCAGACCGCGGCCCAGGTGACCTGCACCGTCGCCCAGCGCTGATCGTGCCATCGACCGGATGCGGCCGCACCCGGTTCGGCAGTGCGGTGCGAACCCGTTATGATTGCGGGGTGCGTTCGCGCGGCTCCGGCCGAAGAACGCCTGGAGACGTCGCATAGTCAGGCCTAGTGCACCACCCTGCTAAGGTGGAGTCCCCTTACGGGGACCGAGGGTTCAAATCCCTCCGTCTCCGCTCTGAGACTGAGACATGACAGTCCTGTAGCTCTCTTGCGATGCCTCAGTGCGTCGGCGACATAGATCTGACCGGTGCCTGCGCCAAACCAGGCTCTTCCCAGATGAGGGTGTAGGTGGGCCTTGACCCCGGATCGTGGACACGGTGTCATTTCGGTTATGCCGCTTCCGTGAGGGTAGCTGATCTCGCGGCCGCGTAGGTGTTCTCGTAGCTGTTCGGGGTGATCTGGCCGATCGCGGAGTGGCGTCGGCGCGTGTTGTATCGGTTCGTCCACCGGAACACGGCCCGGTAGGCGGTGGCTTGATCGGGGAACGCCGACGCGCCTTGGAGGAGCTCGCGTTTGAGCGCGGCGTTGAAGCTCTCGGCCAGCGAGTTGTCGGCGCTCGTGCCCACCGCGCCCATGGACTGGGTCACCTTGAGCTGCTCGCAGAGTGCTGCGTAGGCTTTCGACGCGTAGACCGAGCCGTGGTCGCTGTGGAACACTGCGCCGGCCAGCGATCCGCGGTCGCGGTGCGCGCCGCGGAGAGCGCCTTCGACGAGTTCGGTGCGCATGTGGTCGGCGACCTGCCAGCCGGCGAGCTTGCGCGACCCGAGGTCGATGCAGGTCGCCAGATACAGGTTGCTGCCGTCCGCGATGGGGAGGTAGGTGATATCGCCGACATACCTGCGGTTCGGCTCCCCGGTGCTGAAGTCCCGCCCGACCAGGTCGGGGAACTTCCGTCCGGACTGGTCCGGGATCGTGGTCTTCACCCGGCGGCGCAGTCGGATCCCCGCGAGCGCGTGTTCCCGCATCACCCGAGCGACCCGCTTATGATTCACCCGCCCGGCGGCGGGGACGCCGTCGTTGAGGTCGGCAGTGATCCTCGGTGCCCCGTAGGCGCGGTCACCACCCTGCGCGGGGTCCTGCAGCACCCGGATCCGTGCCGCCAACCGGGCGTCGTCCGCGGCTCGCGCGGCCCGTCCCGGGGCTGCGGCCAGCCACGCGTAGAACGAGGACCGGGCGATCTCGATGACCTCACACAACCGCTTCACGCCGTAGGCGTCCTTGTGGTCCTCGACGAACTGGAAGCGGTTCACCAGTTCGTCTCCGCAGCGAAATACTTCGCCGCCTGACGGAGGATGTCCCGCTCCGTCTCGAGCTTGACCTGCTCCGCTCTCGAGACCGCTAACTCGGCTTCCAACCGGATGATCCTCGCCGCCTGCGACTCCGACCGCACCGACACCGGCGGCGACACCGAACCGGCCGCAGCGGTCCCGGATCCGAGCTTGTCGACCCATTCCTTCAACGCACCACGGGAGATCCCCAAATCGGCCGCGATCGCTTTCAGCGTCGCGCCCGGCGTGGACTCGTACAAATCCACCGCACGCTGCCGGAACTCGTCCGTGTAGTTCTTCCTTGCCATCCCTCAGATTCTCGCTTCCCCAGCATCGTGCTGGAATCAGCGTGTCCAAGATCAGGGGTCAAGCCCCGGTCGGCAGGCCGGCTTCGGCCGCCCTGACCTGACCGCCTTCGCGTCCTATCCCAATCGGCTCTGATCGGGTCTGCTGATCCTCTCGACGAGAACGCAGCGACATCACAGCCACCCAACCCCGTGTCGACGGCGCTCGAAAACTGGACAGTAGCGGCGCTTGAAAAGTGAACACTCAACGATTGGAGAGTGATCACTTTGGAGGACTGGGCGTTGATCCGGAGGCTGGCCGGCGAGGGCGTGCCGAACGCGCATATTGCCGAGCGGTTGGGGATCTCGAGGACCACGGTCATCAAGGCGGTGAACTCGGAATCGCCGCCTCACTATGAGCGGACAGCGGCGCCGACGTCGTTCACACCGTTCGAGTCGCGGGTGCGTGCGTTGCTGCTGGAGACGCCGACGATGCCGGCGACGGTGCTCGCGGAGCGGGTCGGGTGGACGGGCTCGATCCGGTGGTTCCGTGACAACGTGAAGCGGTTGCGGCCCGAGCAGCAGCGTCTCGATCCCGCGGATCGGATCACGTGGGCGGCGGGGGACGCGGCGCAGTGCGATTTGTGGTTCCCGCCGAAGAAGATCCCGCTCGAGGACGGGACAGCGAAGCTGTTGCCGGTGCTGGTGATCACCCCGGCGCATTGCCGGTTCACGACGGGAGTGATGATCCCGACTCGGAAGACCGAGGATCTGCTGCTCGGGACCTGGCAGCTGATCGAGCAGCTCGGCCGGGTTCCGCGTCGGCTGATCTGGGACAACGAGCCCGGCATCGGGCGAGGACGCCGTCACGCGGACGGAGTCGACGCGTTCATGGGAACCCTCGCGGCCAAGCTCGTGCTGCTGCCGCCGCGGGATCCGGAATCGAAAGGGATCGTGGAACGCCGCAACGGTTGGTTCGAGACATCGTTCATGCCGGGCCGGTCATTCGCCTCGCCCGCGGACTTCAACGAGCAGTTCACCGACTGGCTCGGAGTCGCCAACCAGCGGAGGGTGCGCACCCTGGCCGCCTCTCCGATCTCGCTGCTGCCTGCGGATCTGGCGGCGATGTTGCCGTTGCCGCCGATCCCGTTGCATCTGGGCTGGCGGAACCGGATCCGGCTCGGCCGCGACTACTACGTCCGCATCGACACGAACGACTACTCCGTCGACCCGCGCGCGATCGGCAGGATCGTCGACGTCACCGCGGACCTGGACCGGGTCCGCGTCCGCCTCGATGGACGGATCATCGCCGACCACACCCGTGTCTGGGCGCGAGGAATGGTGATCACCGACCCCGCGCATCGAGAAGCTGCGGCCGTCCTACGACGCGAGTTCCAGCAGCCGCGACTTGTTCCAGTCGGCGACGATCTGACTCGGGATCTCGCGGACTACGACCGCGCGTTCGGGCTCGTCGAGGGGAGCAACTGATGGCCGGCAAGACCGACGTCGCAAAGCAGATCACCTATCTCGCCGGCGCACTCAAGGCACCCCGGATCACGGAGGCCGCAGCCCGGATGGCGGACCAAGCACGCGACGCCGGTTGGTCGTTCGAGGACTACCTCGCCGCCGTCCTCGAACGCGAAGTGAGCGCTCGCAACGCCTCCGGCGCGGAGCTGCGGATCAAAGCCGCTGGCTTGCCGAGCCGGAAGACGCTCGAGGACTTCGACTGGGACGCGCAACCGGCCACTCGGCAGCAGATCGCCGCGCTCGCTTCAGGAGGGTTCCTCCTCGAAGCGCAGAACGTGGTCCTGCTCGGCCCTCCCGGGACGGGGAAGACGCACCTCGCGACCGCGCTCGGGATCGTCGCTGCCCGCCACGGGCACCGGGTGTTGTTCGCGACTGCGACGGACTGGGTCACCCGCCTCACCGACGCCCACCGGCAAGGCAACCTGCCACGAGAGCTCACCCGGCTTCGCCGTTACGGACTGATCATCGTCGACGAAGTCGGCTACCTCCCGTTCGAACAAGACGCCGCCAACCTCTTCTTCCAGCTGGTCTCGTCACGCTACGAACACGCGTCGCTGATCCTGACCTCGAACCTGCCGTTCTCCAGCTGGGGTGGCGTCTTCGGCGACCAGGCCGTCGCCGCCGCGATGATCGACCGCATCGTTCACCACGCCGACGTCCTCACCCTCAAAGGCGCCAGCTACCGCCTCCGCGGCAGAGGCATCGACAGCCTCCCCAGCATCCGCACCACCACCGACGAAACACCTAGCTAGACTGCCCGCAACCGTTCACTTTTCGAGCGCCGAAAGTGACCAGGATTCACGCGCCGCCGACACCCCGACCGTCCGGGTAGCCGGGACACATCACATGGCCTGTGCTGCGGGCGTGTCGAGTGTGTCGTCCAGGGGCGACGCGGGATGCGTCAACGCGACGTGCTCAGAGGTGGTTCCAGTCGAGCACGAGCACACCGGCTACATGCATTGCGATAGGTCAGGAACGGCGTCGCTCCCTACGCATGAGGGAGCGCAGAGTCTCGGCGTTCGCGTAGCCGACCCGTAGCGCGATCTCGGCGGAGGTGAGGTCCGTGGTTGCTGAGAGGTGCCGAGCTCGTTCGATGCGAAGCCGTTGGACGAAGCCGAGCGGAGTGAGGTTGAGCGCCGCACGGACTCGTCGTTCGAGGGTGCGCCGGCTGGTGCCGAGCGACTGCGCGACGAAGGCGACGTTGAACGGTTCGTCCAGGCGGGCGCGCACGAAGCGTTCGAACTCGACGACGATCGGGTCCTCGTGCCGGAGATGTTCGTAGGCGACGAAGGCCGCCTGCGACGGGCGCTCGTCGATGATGAGGAGCTTGGCGACATGTTGGGCCAGGTCGGGGCTGATCGATCGCACGAGGGAGAGCGCGAGGTCGATGTGGGCGAACGCGGCACCGGCGGTGACGAGGTTCCCGTCGACCACGACCATGGTGTCGAGATCGAGGGCGACGGTCGGATAGCGCTTCAGGAACTCCGGCCCCAGGAACCAGCTGGTCGTCGCCCGCCGATGATGCATCCGTCCGGTCTCGGCCACAGCGAACACGCCGGTGCACGCCGCGGCGATCCGGGTGGTCGCCTCGTCGAGGCGCCCGAGCGAGGCGATGACCGAACGAGCATCTCGGCTCTGGAGGACGTCGTTGGTAGCGGCGGCCGTAAGGGTCCCGAGCGCAGGGACGACCACCACGTCGAACTCTCCGGACTCCGACAGCGGGTGGTCCACCGACAGGGTCATCGATGCCGTCGTGGTCACTCGCCGTTTCGGTCCGAGGATGGCGAGTTCGATCGGGTCGATCCGCGGGTCGACATCGCCGCGGGCACCGTCGGCCACCCGCACGATGTCGATGATCGACGCGATAGCCGAACCGAAGCAGCCGTCGATCGCGATCAGTCCGATACGCATGACGTAAACAATAGCAATACTGCCGTATACGCCACTCCCCACCGGCCCTCGCTCGTCATACGCTGAACTCGTCCCACGAAGAACCCCTACTCAAGGAGAGTCCCTCATGTCCACACCCGCATCACTTCCGTATGCCTTCGTCGCCAAGATCGTCGCGGCCGATGGACAGCACGACGCGGTCGCCGATCTGCTCGCCGGCGCTGTCGCACTCGCCAACGAAGAAGTAGGAACGATTGTCTGGTTCGCGGTCAGGACCCACGCCGACACCTTCTGGATCTTCGATGCATTCCCCGACGAGGCCGCTCGCGACGCCCACGCCAACGGCGCCATCGTCGCAGCCCTGATGGCCAACCAGCACCTCCTCGGCGCAGCACCCGAGATCCTGGCGGCCGACGTCCTCGCGTCCAAGCTCCCGTAGTCCGCCAACGCACGAGACGATCGCGCCCCGCCGAGCCGTCGCCAGGTCGCGACGCAACGCCATGCTGCGTTGCCGAGCGGTGCGAGGCCTATCGGCACACCGACAGGATGCCGGCCGCGAGCGCTCGGCCGGCGAGGGGGTCCGTCGCAGAGAAGAGCGACGTCGGTGTCGGGCAGAGCCGTGAGGCCAGTGCATCGCGCGACCCCCAGAACCGAACCGCCCCTGACCTGCGTTTCCGCAGGTCAGGGGCTGTTCGCCGGAGCCGCCTGTCGGAATCGAACCGACGACCTCATCACGTCGACTTTGCGTCTATCGCTTGATGCGCCCACTGGGCGAACGAGCCGCTGACCTTCGCAAACGCCGAGCGTGGGGGGCGCCGCCATCCGGTGGTGGCCGGGAAACAGGGTCCGGTGGAAGCGTTCGTTCTTGCCTTGCGTGGTCGGCTTGTGGGGCTGTGATCGGCTTCACCCCGAGCCGGGTGACGTAGTCGACGAGCTGCCCGACGATCCCGTGCCGTGACGGGTTCAATGCGACACCGTTATCGGTGAGCAGGCGTTGCGGGACGCCGTGCGCGGCGATGCCTTTCGCGACGACGTGCACGCCGAAGTCTCGCCAGCGGCGACGTGGGACGCCACCGCGAGGCGGGAGTGATCATCGATGAGCTGGAAGATCACGCATTTGCGGCCGCCGGCGAGGACATACTCGGTCGCGTCCAATTGCCAGCACGCGTTCGGCGCCGGGTAGACGAACCGGCGATACGCAGCGCGCGGCTTCTTCTTCGCTCAGCACGCGCGACGCCGGCCCGGCGGAAGATCCGCGCCACCGACGCCGGGCTCGGACGGGGTCACTCACCCCATCACACCGGCCGAAGTGACACCACCAAGACCGCCGGAAGTGTCACGGATGTCCTCATGCAGAACCGTCACCGATGTCCTGCGAGATGACAGGACAAAGCTCCCGATAGGAACGAAAGTCAGGCCGATTCACTCGGTCAAACGCGTCGAACGTGCCACCGACGCACCAGTTCCCCTCGCCGGCTTCCGTGGGCGCAGCACGACGCCCGCGGGCGCTGGGGGAGCGCACGCGGGCGTCGCGGAGAGGATCCACCTACTCGCCTGCGCTGCCGCAGGGTGTCCAGAGGAAACGCCGGTGGTGGGGGGTCGGCGCGCGGCGGAGAGTCGGCGGATCCGCGAGTCAGCCTTCGGCGGAGAAGCCCATGGGCTCGCCGCCGAGGCCGGCCTGGGCGTCCGAGTCCGCGCCGGGGACGCGCATCTCGAACGTCGAGTCGACGACGGTGTAGTCGAAGTAGCCCATCCGGGCGATCGGGCGCACCTTGGCGATGTCGACGCGTCCGTCGGGGGTCAGGGAGTTCTCGTCCATGTGGATGCGTTCGACCGTCGCATACACGACGTCGATCGTGCCCACCGTCGAGTTGCCCTTGAGGCGGTGCGTCGAGAGGTACTTGCACTCGAAGTGGAAGGGGCTCTCGGCGACCATGGGTGCTGCCGACAGATCGGCGGCGCGGCGGGTGACGCCGGCGTGGTCGAATTCGTTGACCTCCGGCGGCAGCGCCATCGCGCTGATGTTGACGGCGTCGCGCAGCGCCCAGGTAGCCATGTTCCAAACGAACCAGCCGGTCTCCTCGGCGTTGATGACGGTGTCCTTGCGACGTCCGTCGGGGTACTGGTTCGCCGCGAACATCACCATCGGGGGGTCGAAAGTGAGGTTCTGCCACTGGCTGTAGGGGGCCAGGTTCTCCACGCCCTCGCTGCTGACGCTCGAGAGCCAGCCGATCGGACGCGGGACGGTCAGTCCCTTGAAGGGTGAATGCGGGGTGGGGCTCTTCTCGCGAGCCGGATCGAACTTCATGGTGCGGCGCTTTCTGATGGGGAGGGGTCGGCTCAGCGGGTGCGTGTCGCGAGCGAGCCGCGGCGGGCCGGGTTGAACCAGTAGAAGATGAAGCCGGAGACGATGAGGCCGATGAGCCACGCGACTTCCGCGCCGCCGAACAGGTTGGCGATCGGGCCCACGTACAGGGAGCTGTTCATGAACGGGATCTGCACGAGGATGCCGGCGAAGTACGCGATGAACGCGAGACCGTTGACCTTGCCGTAGGGGCCGTTCGGATCAAACAGCGCCGCGATGTCGTACTCCTTGTGGCGGATCAGGTAGAAGTCGACGAGGTTGATCGCCGACCACGGCGTGATGAAGTACAGCAGGAACAGCAGAAAATTCGTGAAGTTCCCGAGGAAGTTGTCGGTCGCGAGCGCCGCGATCGCGTAGGCGATCGCCGAGATGATCACGACGTACACGGCGCGGGAGCGCGCGGTCACGACGTCCTTCCGGCCGAGGGCCGTCACGATCGTCGCGAGCGACATGAACCCGCCATACGAGCTCAGCGTGTTGCCGACGAGCTTGCCGATGACGACCGTGATCGACACGATCCAGCCAAACCCGCCGAGGAGGCCGGCCAGATACAGCACCTGATTATCGGAGAACGCGGCGCCGCCCAGCGCGGCGGCCAGCGCTCCGATGCTCATCGCGAGGGAGGCGCCGAGGACGCTCCCGAGGAAGGTCCACCCGATCGTGGCGCGCTGCGGCGTCGACTCCGGCAGGTAGCGGCTGTAGTCGGCGATGTAGGGGCCGAAGGTGAGTTGCCACGACGCCGAGAGCGAGATGCCGAGGATGAACGGCGCGAGCGCGAACTCCCCGCTGCCGATCGTAGCGGCGGCGTGCGGAGCGGCGAGGATGACGAACAGCAGCACGATGAACACGACACCGCTCAGGACCGTCGCGAAGTGCGAGACCCGGTGGATCCAGCGGTATCCGATGATCGCGAGCACGGTGGAGAAGACGGCGAAGATGGCGGCGCCCACCTTCGGGTCGACGTTCAGGAGCGATCCGAGCGCCTGCCCGCCGAGCACGAGACCGGTCGCATAGAAGCCCAGGTAGATGAACAGGGCGAGCACCAGCGGCAGGATCGCGCCATAGTAACCGAACTGCGCACGGCTCTGGATCATCTGCGGCACTCCCAGCTTGGGACCCTGCGCGGAGTGCAGCGCCGTCACCCAACCGCCGAGCACGTTGCCGATGATGATCGCCGGGATAGACCACAGCGGCGAGTTGCCGAGGATCACGAACAGGGCGCCCGTCACGAGGGCAGTGATGGACGTGTTCGCGGCGAACCATACGAAGAAGAGCGACCCCGGCCTCCCGTGGCGCTCTGTCGGGGGGATCCAGTCGATGGTGCGATGCTCGATGGCCTCACCCGCGTGCAACTGCGCGTCGGTCGACATGTCTTTCCTCCTCAAATCGGCGGCTCACCGTGAGCCGCGTGGGCGCCACATTACCGATATACCGGTCGTATGCCAGAGGGTTGTTGTTACGGCCCTGTAAAATGTGGAATCCGCCCGGGGCGAGCGAAGGATGGTGACCGTGGCACAGAAGAGTCTCGCCGATCAGGCGTACGACGCCATCGAGGACATGATCACTTCGCAGCAGATCACGTCGGCGACCCTCGTGTCCGAGGCGTCGCTCATGGAAGCCACCGGCCTCGGTCGCACCCCGGTCCGCGAGGCACTGCAGCGCCTCGCCCGCGACCGCGTCGTGCAGATCCACCCGAACCGCGGCGTGTTCGTCCCGGAGATCACGGTCGAGTCGCAGCTGCGGCTGCTCGAGATCCGTCGCCCCCTCGAGGCCCTCGCCGTCGAACTCGCGTGCGTTCGCGCGAAGAGGGCCGAGCGTGACGCGATGGGGAAGATGCTCGCCTACCTGCAGGCGGCCGAATTCACGCTCGAGGGCTACGCCGATTCGGTGAAGCAGACGCATCAGCTCATTTCGAAGGCAACCCACAACGAGTTCCTCGTCGACGCGATGACGCCGCTGCAGACCCTCTCGCGCCGCTTCTGGCTCGTCAACATCGACGACGAGCAGGATGAGATCGCCGCAGGCGCCCGTGCGCACGCAGAGATCCTCACGTCGATCATCGAGCGCGACGCGGTCCGCGCGGTGGCGGCGTCCTTCGCCCTCACCGACTACCTCGTGCGCCACGCGCATCGCACCGTCGGCATCCCGCAGTCGGCCTGAGCGCCCGCTACCGCGCGGGGGCGGCGCCGCTGAGCCGGCGGCCGAGCTCGCTCGCGAACCGCTCGATGCGGTGCGCGAGGTCGGGCCAGGATTCTTCCGGCACGTTGCCATGCGGGAAGGTGACCGCCAGGCTCGCCGCGGGCCAGCCGTTGCGGTCGCGGATCGCGACGGCGACCGACGCGAACCCGTCGCTGACCTCGCCGCTCTCGGCGGCGAAGCCCGCCCTGGTGACCTCACCGAGGGTGCGCCGCAGGTGCGGCAGGTCCCGGAACGGGCGCGCGCTGCGGCGGTCGACGGGATCCTCCACGTAGAGGGCCCGCAGCTGTGTCGCGGGCAGGCACGCGAGCAGCGACCTGCCCGTCGCGGTCTGGTGGGCGGGAAGGCGCACGCCGACGTCGGTGATGAGCACCGGCCGGTGCGGCGCCCGCTGCTCGAGCAGATAGATGACGTCGGTGCCATCGAGCACCCCGAGATGCGCCGTCTCGCCGACGTGGTCCACGAGGGCGGCGAGGATCGGGGCGCCCAGGCGCGACAGGGGCGCCTGCCGGCTGAACCCGGAACTCAGCTCGTAGGCCGCGTAGCCGAGGCCATAGCGGCGGTCCTCGGGGTAGTGGATGGCATAGCCGTGATCGACCAGGGCGGTGAGGATGCGGTAGCACGCGGAGCGAGGAATGCCGAGGTCGCGGGCGACGGCCGAAGCGGGCACGGGCCCCCGCTGCGCGCCGAGATGGCTGAGCACGCGCAGCGCCTGTCGGACGGCGGGCGCGGCGGGCGGCGGACTCTGTCCCATATATGAGACGATAACCCCACGGCATCCCCACATGAAGCGGCGCGAAGCGGGTTCACTGTCTGCATGACGACTTCCGGATCCGAGACCCGCACCATCCGCGCCGCCCGAGGCAACCGGCTCACCGCGAAGAGCTGGCAGACCGAGGGCCCGCTGCGGATGCTCATGAACAACCTCGATCCCGAGGTCGCGGAGCGCCCCGAGGATCTCGTCGTCTACGGTGGCACCGGACGTGCCGCGCGCAGCTGGGAGGCGTACGACGCGATCGTCCGCACTCTCGAGACGCTCGAGTCGGACGAGACGCTGCTCGTGCAGTCCGGCAAGCCCGTCGGCGTCTTCCGTACCCATGAGTGGGCGCCGCGCGTACTCATCGCCAATTCGAACCTCGTCGGAGACTGGGCCACGTGGCCAGAGTTCCGCCGCCTCGAGGCCCTCGGCCTCACGATGTACGGGCAGATGACGGCCGGGTCGTGGATCTACATCGGGACGCAGGGCATCTTGCAGGGCACGTACGAGACGTTCGCCGCGGTCGCGACGAAGCGCTTCGGTGGGACGCTCGCCGGCACCCTGACCCTCACCGGCGGCGCCGGCGGCATGGGCGGCGCGCAGCCGCTCGCCGTCACCCTCAACGAGGGCGCCGTCCTCATCGTCGACGTCGACCCCGGCCGCCTGCGCCGCCGCGTCGAGCACGGCTACCTCGACGAGATGACCGACGACCTCGACGACGCGATCGAGCGCGTGCTCGCCGCCAAGGCCGAGCGGCGCCCGCTGTCGGTCGGCCTCGTCGGCAACGCCGCGACCATCTTCCCGGAGATCCTCGCGCGTGGCGTCGCCGTCGATATCGTCACCGACCAGACCAGCGCGCACGACCCGCTCAGCTACCTGCCCGTCGAGGTCTCCCTCGAGGACTGGCAGCGCGCTGCCGCCGACGACCCGGAGGAGTTCACTCGCCTGTCGCGCGCCTCGATGGCCGCCCATGTGAAGGCGATGGTCGAGTTCCAGGATGCCGGCGCCGAGGTGTTCGACTACGGCAACTCCATCCGCCGTGAGGCCGAGCTTGGCGGCTACGACCGCGCGTTCGCCTTCCCCGGCTTCGTCCCGGCCTACATCCGGCCTCTCTTCGCGGAGGGCCTCGGCCCCTTCCGCTGGGCGGCGCTCTCGGGTGACCCGGCCGACATCGCCGCGACCGACAAGGCCATCCTCGAGCTCTTCCCGAACGACGAGAAGCTCCGCCGCTGGATCACCGCCGCCGGCGAGAAGGTGCACTTCGAGGGTCTCCCCGCACGCATCTGCTGGCTCGGCTACAAGGAGCGCCACCTCGCCGGCCTGAAGTTCAACGAGATGGTCGCCTCCGGCGAGCTGTCCGCCCCCGTCGCGATCGGCCGCGACCACCTCGACTCCGGCTCGGTCGCCTCGCCGTACCGCGAGACCGAGGCGATGGCGGACGGCTCGGATGCCATCGCCGACTGGCCCCTGCTGAACGCCCTCCTCAACACCGCGAGCGGCGCGACCTGGGTGTCCCTCCACCACGGGGGCGGCGTCGGCATCGGCCGCAGCATCCACGCCGGCCAGGTCGTGGTCGCCGACGGCACACCGCTGGCGGCGGAGAAGATCGAGCGCGTGCTCACCAACGACCCCGGCACGGGCGTCATGCGGCACGTCGACGCGGGCTACGAGCGCGCCGCCGAAGTGGCCCGTGAGCGCGGCCTGCGCGTGCCGATGTGGGAGCAGGGATGACCTCGAGCCTGGTGACGGGCGGCCGGTTGACGGGGCTGCACGAGCTCACCGGCATCGGCGTCGATCCCGTGCGCGGCGGATACTCGCGCCACCTCTGGCAGGAGCCCGACCTGCAGATGCGCGCCTGGTTCGTCCAGCGTGCCGAGGCGCTGGGGCTCTCCGTCGAGCACGACCGCAATGGCAACATCTGGGCGTGGCTCGGTGAACCCGGACCCGACGCGGTCGTCACCGGCAGCCACCTCGACAGTGTGCCCGGCGGCGGCGAGTTCGACGGGCCACTCGGCATCGTCGTCGCACTCGATGCCGTCGCGCGACTGCAGGCCGCCGGCAGTCGGCTCACCCGTCCGCTGGCCGTCGTCGCGTTCGCGGAGGAGGAGGGCTCCAGGTTCGGCATCGCGTGCATGGGCTCTCGGCTGATGACCGGCGAGCTCGCCCCCGACCGGGCGCGGGCGCTCCGCGACGAAGACGGCGTGAGCTTCGCCGAGGCGGCCGAGCGCGTCGGGTTCGACGCGCGGCAGATCGGGCGCGACGATGAGGCGCTCGGCCGCATCGGCGTCTTCGTCGAGGTGCACGTCGAGCAGGGGCGCGGGCTCATCGAGCTGGGTAGCCCGGTCGCCGTCGCGAGCTCGATCTTCGCGCACGGGCGATGGATGCTGACCTTCCGTGGGCAGGGGAACCATGCTGGCGCGACCGCGATGGGCGACCGCGACGACCCGATGGTCGCCGCAGCCCGCGCCGTGCTCGAGATCGAGCAGGCGGCGCTCGCCGCGGGCGACGCGCGTGCGACCGTGGGCCGCGTGAGCGCGGTGCCGGGCGGGACGAACGTCATCGCGTCGCGCGTGGAGCTGAGCCTCGACGCGCGCGCCGAGGAGGACGCCGACGTGCGCGACCTCGTTGCCGACATCGCGCGCCGTGTCGGGGCATCCGAGTTCGCCGAGCAGTCGTGGAGCGGCGCCGTCCGCTTCGATGAGAGCGTGCGCGACCGGCTGCGCATGGCGCTGGGTGACGTGCCGGTGCTGCCGACGGGCGCCGGGCACGACGCCGGGGTCCTCGCCGGCACGGTGCCGACGGCGATGGTCTTCGTCCGCAACCCCACCGGCATCTCGCACGCCCCCGCCGAGTTCGCGGAGGCCGAGGACTGCCTCGTCGGCATCGACGCGCTCGTCACGGTGCTGGAGGAGCTGCAATGAACATCTGGTGCGACCGGGTCGTCGACGCCGACGGCGTCCGCGAGCGCGTCCGGTTCACCCACGCCGGCGGCCTCGTCGCCGGGGTCGAGACGGACGTCGCTCCGCGCGGCGACGACGTCGTCCTCGGTACCGTGATTCCCGGGGTCGCGAACGCGCACTCGCACGCCTTCCACCGCGTGCTGCGCGGCCGCACCCACGCGCACGGCGGCGACTTCTGGCGCTGGCGCGAGAGCATGTACGCAGCGGCGGCACGGCTCGATCCCGAGAGCTACTTCGAGCTCGCGCGCGCCGTCTTCGCCGAGATGGTCACCTCCGGCTACACCGCCGTCGGGGAGTTCCACTACGTGCACCACCGGCAAGACGGCACCCCTTATCCTCACGAGATGGAGCGGGCGGTCGCCGCCGCCGCCGAGAGCGTCGGCATCCGGCTCACCCTCCTCGACACCGCCTACCTCACCGGCGGCATCGACCGTCCGCTCGCGCCGAAGCAGGAGCGCTTCAGCGACGGGTCCGCAGGCGCCTACCTCGATCGCTGGCATGAGCTGCGCGACCGCGTCGGCCACGGCGCCCGGCTCGGGGCCGCGGTCCACTCGGTGCGGGCGGTGCCGCGTGACGCGATCGCGCAGATCGCCGCCGGGCTCACCGCCGATGTGCCCCTCCACGTCCATCTGTCGGAGCAGCCGCAGGAGAACGCCGACTGCGTCGCCGCGTATGGTCTCACGCCCACCGAGCTGCTGAGCGAGGCCGGCGTGCTGTCGGCACGCGCCACCGCCGTGCACGCCACCCACCTCACCGGCGGCGACATCGCGCTGCTCGGAGAGGCCGGGGCATCCATCGTCATGTGCCCCACCACCGAAGCCGACCTCGGCGACGGGATCGGGCCGGCGCGCGAGCTGCTGAGTGCCGGCGCGCGCCTCGCCGTCGGGTCGGATCAGAACGCCGTCGTCGACCCGTTCCTCGAGACCCGGGGCCTCGAGATGCACGAGCGGCTCGCGCACGGAGCGCGCGGCCGGTTCGCCCCCGCCGAGATCCTGCGTGCGGCCACCGCCGACGGTTACCGGTCGCTCGGCTGGCAGGTCGCGCCGCTGCAGCCCGGCGGGCCGTGCGACCTGGTCGAGATCGACGCCGCGTCGGCGCGCACGCTCGGGTCGCACCCGACCGAGCTCATGCTCACCGCGACCGCTGCCGACGCACGTCGCGTCATCGTCGGCGGGCACACCGTCGCCTCGCGCGGGCGCCTCGCCGACGGCACCAGCCCCGCCCAGCTCCTGCACGACGCACTCCGGAGGTTCCCATGAGCGAGCTCATCACCGGCATCGGCGAGCTGACCACCCACAGCGGCGAGTACGGGCGCCTCACGGATGCCGCCGTCGTGATCGACGGCGGTCGCATCGCGTGGGTCGGATCCGCGGCATCCGCCCCAGCGGCCGACACCCGCACCGACGCCGGCGGCCGCGCCGTGCTTCCCGGGTGGGTCGACACGCACACCCACATCGTCTTCGCCGGCGACCGTGGGGCGGAGTTCGAGGCCCGGATGGCGGGCGCGCCGTACGTCGCGGGCGGCATCACCTCCACCGTCGACGCGACCCGCGCCGCGACGGCGGATGAGCTGTTCGCGCGCGCCGACTCACTGCGACGTGAGGCGGAGCGGCAGGGCACGACCTACCTCGAGACGAAGACCGGATACGGTCTCGACGTCGAGGCCGAGGTCATGAGCGCGCGCATCGGCGCGCAGGTCGCCGACACCGTCACCTACCTGGGCGCGCACATCGTCCCGGCGGGCGTCGACCGCCGCGACTACATCGACCTCGTCACGGGGCCGATGCTCGCCGCCGTCCGCCCCTACGTCGACGCGATCGACGTCTTCTGCGAGACCGGCGCGTTCACGGTCGACGAGTCGCGGGAGATCCTGCGCGCGGGCGCCGCCGCGGGACTCGCGCTGCGCGTGCACGGCAACCAGCTCGGCCGCAGCGGCGGCGTCGCGCTCGCCGTCGAGCTGGACGCCGCGAGCGTCGACCACTGCAACCACCTCGACGCCGCCGACATCGACGCTCTCGCCGGCTCCGACACCGTTGCGACGTTCCTGCCGGTGTGCGACCTGTCGACACGCGAGCCGTTCGGACCCGCCCGGCAACTCCTCGACGCCGGGGGCCGGATCGCGCTCGCCACCAACTGCAACCCCGGCACGTCGTTCACGACCTCGATGGCACTGTGCGTCGCGACGGCCGTACTGCAGATGCACCTCACGATCGAGGAGGCCGTGTTCGCCGCAACCCGGGGCGCCGCGCGCGTCGTCGGCCGAGTCGAAGGCAGCGACGCCGTCGGCGTCATCGCCCCCGGTTCTCGCGCCGACCTGCAGATGCTCGACGCGCCCTCGATCGCCCACCTCGCCTACCGCCCCGGCGTGCCGCTGACCGCGGCCGTGTGGCGCGGCGGGCGCGCCGTGGTCCCGGCGCCGTGATCCTGCGACGCCAGCGCGATCGCACGCCCGTCGCCTGGCGCAACGGCGCGGGCGTCACCGAGGAGGTCGCCGCCGCGCGAACCGGCCGTATCGGCGACGGGGAGGGAGATCGCATCGCCTGGCGGGTGAGCATCGCAACCGTCGACAAGGCCGCGCCCTTCTCACGATTCGATGGCATCGACCGACTGCTGATGCCGCTCACGCCCGCCGGCATCCACCTCCGCCTGTCCGGAGCGGCGCGCGACGTCTCGCAGTTCGACGTCGTCGCCTTCCCGGGTGAGGCTGACGTCGCCTCGATCGAGGATGCGCCGGGAGCGCGGGACCTCAACCTCATGGTCGACCGCGCGTTCGGCGGCGGTCAGCTGGTGCGGAGCTACGTCACCGGCGCCCGCACGCTGCGCCGTCGCGCCGGCCAGGAGGTGGTCGTCGTCGTCGCGCTGTGCCCGACACTGCGATACCGCGGCGAGCAGCTCGAGGAGGGCGACGCGATCGTGGTCGACGACGACCGGACCGTCATCCTCAGCGGCTACGGATCTGTCGCCGAGGCGACGGTCGTTCGGGCCACGGGGTAGTCGCGGAAACGGCAACCCCTTTTTCGTGGCGCGTCACGGTGTCACCTCCCCGTGCAGCAGCCCCGCCCGCTCAGGTGAGGGTGTCGCTGACTCTACGGGTCTGCGTGTAGGTTGCGTGCGGGTAGAGCGCGACGGCAGGGAGCTCTTTCAGCCGATCGGGGGGCGATTCGGTGACGACAGCGAGGGCGGGTTGGATGCCTGCGGCGATCTGGAGGGCGAACTCCCGCAGGTGCCCTTCGTCAAGCCCGGCGTCGGCTTCGAGTCGTCTGATGCTGTCGGAGTTGAAAGTGCCGAGGGTGTTCGCGCCGTCGACGGCGAAGGCGAGCTCGACGTTGTCGAACACTGCAGGGTCATGCGCGAGGACTTGCTCTCGCTGCGTGAACGGGAGTGAGCTGGCGTCGGCCGCGCTGAGGTTCCGGTCGAAGACGGTGAAGATGTCGCGGTAGCCGGGGCCGCCATCGGACTCGTACTTCTGAACTTGCGAGGTCCCGGTGGCTTGCGCGAGGTCTTCCTGGTGGAGTCGGCCGACGGTGCCGTAGTCGTCGAAGCGGTCGAAGCGTTCCACGATGAGGACGTGCTCGCCGTCGAACTCGGCCATCACGGATGCGGCCGCATCGATCCCGAGCAGGCGCGCGACTTGCAGGGTGATGTGCTCGGTGACGTCGGAGCCGGGCAGTGGCTGGATGCCCGGCTTGAAGATGTGTGTCGACGGCTGCCGCCCAGATGGCTCGAACCACCGGTCACCGCGGAGGGTGAGCGCGAACTTCCCCTGAGTGCCGCCGAGCGAGAACCCCTCCTCGACTGCGCGATGCTGCAGCCAGTCGGAGTCTCGGATGGCGTTCACACCGTGTCGTCCCGTTCGGCGCCGTCGTGCGCGCCGGCCGCCGTCAGCGCGCTCGCCGTGCGCGACGATCTCCACTCGGGGCGCCTCGTCCGCGTCGAGATGGACGGTGAGGTGATCACGCGCCCGGTCGCGGCCGTCTGGGCCGGTCGCGAGCCCGAGCCCGCGGCATCCCGCCTGCTCGCCGTCATCGCCGACACGCTCGGTATCGGCTGACCACTGCGCTCAGCGCGGTGGTTGCAGCAGGCGCCCGAACGTGCGGAGGGTCTCGCTGAGTCCGATCGACGGCTCGAGCAGCCACTGGATCTGCAGGCCGTCGGATGCCGCGATCAAGAGCGCCGCGAGCTCTTCGGCGGGGACGTCGTCGCGGATGTCGCCATCGGCCTGCTGCCGACGAAACGATGACGTGAGCTCGTCGCGCACGCGCTCGAAGCGGGCCGAGAAGAACTCTCGGCCGACGTCGTTGCCCGCCTCCAGCGAGGCCGCCAGCAGCGTCGTATACAACTGGACCAGTCCCGGCACGTCGACGTTCGCGATCGCCGCAGCGATCATCGTGTCGACGCCGGGGGTGACGATCGGGTCCGCACCGGCGTTGCGCCGGATCTCGGCATGCGCGTAGACGGCGACCAGCAGCTGCTCGCGGGAGTCGAAGTAGTGCAGCAGAGCGGCATGCGAGACGCCGATCGCCTCGGCGATGCGACGCAGCGACGTGCCGTCGGCCCCGCGCTCGCGGAACACCTCGATCGCGCGGTCCAGGATCTCCTGGCGCCGCGCCACCCCCTTCGGCTGCAGGCCGCGGCGCCCGATCACCGCCTCGTCGCCCGTGCCGTCCGTCGTGCTCACGGCATCCAACCTAGCCGATCCTCGAAGAAAAAACCTCCATGTGGAGGTTTTGTGATACCGTCGCCTCAGCGCCACGCGGGAGATGCGCCGCCGACGCCGCACACACGAGACAACGAGGTTCGAAGGACGCACGTCATGACACTGCCCGTCGCTTCCGTCCAGCTCTACACGCTGGCCAAGGAGTTCACCGCCGACATGGGGGGCTCGCTCGACAAGCTCGCCGCGATCGGCCTGCGCAACGTGGAGGCGTTCGATTTCGTCTCCCGCCCCGCGCAGATCCGCGCCGCGCTGGACGCCAGCGGACTCGCCTCGCCCACCGGACATGCACCGCTGCTGTCCGATACCCTCTGGACCCCGGACGGCGAGATTCCGACCCCGGCACCCGAGGTCGTCTTCGCCGCCGCGGCGGAGATCGGCATGACCACGGTCATCGACCCGTTCGTCGCTCCCGAGCGCTGGCTGACGGCCGACGGTGTCGCCGACATCGCCGACCGGCTCAACCGCGCCGCCGAGAAGGCGGCGGAGTTCGGCCTCAGCGTCGGCTACCACAACCACGCCCAGGAGTTCGTCGCCTCCTTCGACGGCGCCACCGCCTACGAGCGCTTCGTCGCGCTGACCGACGAGCGCGTCCAGCTCGAGCTCGACCTCTTCTGGGCGCTCACCGGCGGCCAGGACGTGCCCGCGCTCGTGTCCGCGCTCGGCGACCGCCTCGTCGCGGTGCACGTCAAGGACGGCGTCGTCCCGGCATCCAACCCCTGGGCTCCTGGCGCCGGTTCCTTCGGGTCGGACAGCCTCGACCAGCGCCACGCCGGCACCGCCGACGTTCCTCTCGCGGAGGCGCTGAAGGCCGGTACGGCGATCCGCTACGCCGTGATCGAGTACGACAAGGCCCCCGGAGACGTGTTCGAGGACATCGCCGCGAGCTTCGCCTTCCTCCGCGACGGGGGGTACGTCCAGTGAGCGCCCTGCGCGTCGGTGTCATCGGCGCCGGAGTCATCAGCCAGACCTACCTGGAGAACCTGACCTCGTTCCCCGACGTCGAGGTCGTGGCCGTGGGCGATCTGCTGCCCGAACGCGCCCAGGCCAAGGCCGAGGAGCACGGCGTGCCCAGCTGGGGCACGGGGGAGGGCGTGCTGTCGAATCCCGACGTCGACCTCGTCGTCAACCTCACGATCCCGGCGGTGCACGTCGAGGTGTCGAAGGCCGCCGTCGCCGCCGGCAAGCACGTCTGGACCGAGAAGCCGCTGGGCCTGGACCGTGAGAGCACGCGTGAACTGCTCGCGCAGGCCGAGGCGGCCGGCGTGCGCATCGGCTCGGCCCCCGACACGATCCTCGGCCCGGGCTTCCAGACGGCCAAGCGCGCCATCCGCGAGGGTGTCATCGGCACGCCGCTGTTCGTGCAGACGTCGTTCCAGACGCAGGGGCCCGACCTGTGGCATCCCGAGCCGGCGTTCCTGTTCGCACAGGGTGCGGGACCTCTCCTGGACATGGGGCCGTATTACTTCTCGGCGCTGGTGAGCCTGCTCGGTCCGGTCGCGGGCGTCACGGCGCGCGGATCGCGCTGGCAGACGACCCGTCAGATCCACACCGGTGCGCGGGCGGGCGAGACCTTCCCCGTCGAGGTACCCTCGACCGTCCAGGTGCTGACCTCGTTCGCCGGCGGCCAGCACGGCACCCACCTGCTCAGCTTCGACTCGGCGCTGGAGCGACACGGCGTCATCGAGATCCACGGCTCCGAGGGCACGATCGTGCTGCCCGACCCGAACGCCTTCACCGGACGCATCGCGTACGTGAAGCCGCTCGGCGTGATCCGTGACGGCATGCGCTTCGAGCAGGAGTGGGTCGAGATCCCGGCGCAGGGCACCGTCGTCGGTCGCGGCCTCGGCGTGCTCGACATGGCACGCGCCATCGTGGAGGGACGCCCGCATGTCGCGACCGGCGAACTCGGCTATCACGTGCTCGACGTCATGCTGTCGGCGCAGGAGTCCGCCGGTACCGGCGAGACGCTGACGATCGGCAGCACCGTCGCCGACGTGCCGCTTCTGCCCGAGGGGTTCGACCCCTTCCAGAGCACGCTGGCCTGAGCCGCGGCCACGCGCACACCGAGAGGGGTGGATGCCGGGAGCACCGGCATCCACCCCTCTTCGTCGCCTGTCAGTGGCCGGCGTGCGGATCGACGACCATCACGGTGCCGTCGGGGCGCACGAGTGCCGCGTCCTGCACGGCGCCGAGTGCCGGTGTGGCCACGACGGCCACGAGGGCGGCGGCCAGCAGCAGCGGAACCGTGCGGATCGCGCCGGCCGGTGCCACGCGCCGGCGAGCGTCGGCGATGATCATCACGGCCGCCGTCAGCAGGAGGATGACCGCGACCGCGGCGGCCAGAATGCTCGCGCGGCCTCCGGTCAGAACGACGAGCGCGGCGACGCCGAAGACAGTGACGAGCGTCGACGCCGCCGCGGTCCGGGGCAGGAGCAGGCGGCCGGCGCTCAGCGCTGCCGCACCCCAGGCCAGCCACAGCAGTCCCGCCACGGCGAGGACGACTCCCGACCCGCGGGCCGCGCCCGAAGACGCCTCACCCGTGATGGCGGCCGCGCCCATGCCGATCGAGACCAGGCCCGCCCCCCACGCGAGCGGCACGGTCCAGGCGCGCAGGGCGGCTCCCGGAGCGGCCGCCGCGCGGGAGGGCGCGCTCATGCCGTGACCGACCGTGCGCCGGGCTCGGCGCCGAGGGCCACACCGAGCAGCACGATCGCGCTGGCGAGATGCAGGAAGTGGTCGGGGACGTTCAGCGCGAGGATGTTCGCCGAGGTGCCGACGAGAAAGAAGCCGACCACGCCCAGCAGCAGATAGGCGGCGCCGATGGTGGCGTTGACCGTCTTGGCGGCGCGCACGCCGCTGAGGCCCGCGATCACGAGCGCGGCACCGATGAGAAGGTGCGCGATGTTGTGCAGCGGGTTCACGGCGAAGATCCCCAGCAGCAGTCCGCCGTCGGTGGCGAGGAATCCCACGCCGCCGGTGACGGCGAAGCCCAGGGCGCCGACGACGAGGTAGACGGCGCCGAAGACGGTGGCGACGAGACGGTTCGGTGACGAGTTCATGACGGACCTCCTGTTCGGGTCGCGACCGGTGTCGTGACGGAGGTTGTTCGAGGCTCGACGCCGAACGGATTGGCGGGCGGGCTGCGCGTCAGGCGAGCCGCGCCGCCAGGATCCGTGTCGCCGCGTGCGCATCGAGTCGATGACCGATCGACTCCGGCGAGATGATCAGCTCGGCGTGCGGCATCGCCGCCGCGAGGCGCTCGGCCGCCGCGCTGAGGAACGGGAAGGTCTGCTGACCGCAGAGGATCGTCACCGGGACGTCGACGGCGAGCATGGCATCGGTCGGCGTGGACAGCTCGCGCGCGAGTGTCGCGTCGTAGACGGTCGACTGTGCCAGCGGCACGACACCGGCGAAGGCGTCGGTCGCGCGGAACTGCGCGATCACCGCGTCGGGAAGTCCGACCGCCTCGCGCTGGAACAGGACGACGGCCTCCTCGCGATCTCCCGCGTCGACGTGCTCCTGGATGCGCGAGGGGAGATCGGGAGCCGGCTCGTGGACGCCGAAGTGGAACGGGGGTTCGGACAGGAACAGTGCGCGCACCGGCACCGACCCTCGACATCGTCAAGACGTCGAGGGGCGTCGGAGCGCAGGGGGCGGATTCAGAGCAGGTCGGCGCGGTGCACGAGTGCGCCGGCGCCGATGAGCGGGGCATCCCCGCCCAGCCCGGCACGCACGACCTTCAACCGCCCGGCGTAGGCGTTGACGGCGCTGTCGCGAACGACGCGTTCGATGCGGTCCGGATAGTCGTCCGCCACGAACGAGAACCCGCCGCCGACCACCGCCAGCTCGAGATCCAGCAGGGTCGCCGCGCTCGTGAGACCGACGCCGACCGCGTGCGCGGACCGTGCGACCGCCGCGATCGCCACGTCCTCGCCCGCGCGGTACGAGACCGCGAGCTCCTCGCCGGTCGTGCCCGCCCAGCCCTGGGCGCGCGCCCAGGCGACCGTGTGCGGTCCCGAGGCACGCTGCTCGAGGGTGGATGCCGCCGGCTCGCCGTCGATGTCGGCGACGAGGATCTGACCGAGGTGGCCGGCATTGCCGGAACCGCCGGCGAGGAGGCGCCCATCCGACACGATGCCGCCGCCGACGCCCGTCGACACGACGAACACGATCGCATTGCGCACCCCCGCCGCCGCACCGCGCCAGGCTTCGGCCAGGGCGATGCACGTGCCATCCAGGCGCAGCGTCACGGCGTCCAGCCCGCTTGCGGTTCGCACCGCCTCCACGATGCGAAACCCGTGCGCCGCAGGAAGGTTGATCGGAGCGATGGTACCGGCGGTGATGTCGATCGGGCCGGCCGCGCCGATGCCCCCCGCGACGACCTCGTTCCACCGCGGGTGCGCGCGGCATCCGTCGATCACCGCGGTGAGACCGCGCTCGAGCACCGTGACGTCCGTGGCGGCGCCCACGCCGGTCGGGGTGCGGTGGCGCGAGCCCTCGACGATCGCGCCGTCCGCGTCGACGAGGGCGCTCTCGATCTTCGTGCCGCCGAGATCGATCGCCAGTGCCAGAGTCATGCCGCGTCCTTGAGGAGTCGTCGAGAGGGGCGGGGCCGGGAGTATGCCGGGCGCCGTATAGACGTAAGCGTAGCGTCGGCACCAGCGATCGGCACCCGCCTTTGGCTTCGCCCCACGGGCATCGTCTCCCGCGATGGACCGCCGGATGCGTCGCCGGCTTCGTCCTGCTGGGCCAGAGCTGGTTCCAGCTGCTCATCGCGGCGGCGCTCGGCATCGTGCTGACCCAGGTGGCGTTCCTCGCCCACGAGGCGGCCCACCGGCAGATTCTCAGCTCGGGGCCGGCCAACGATCGCCTGGCGCGCATCCTCGCCGCCGGCGTCGTCGGCATCAGCTACTCGTGGTGGGACTCCAAGCACTCCCGCCACCACGCCAACCCCAACCGCGTGGGCAAGGACCCCGACATCGAGGTCGACACGATCTCGTTCCTCGTCGAGGATACCGTGCAGGCCCGCGGCATCCGCCGGTTCATCACCCGCCGCCAGGGCTGGTTCTTCTTCCCGCTGCTGACGTTGGAGGGGCTCAACCTGCACGCGCACGGCATCCGCCACCTGCTGTCGCGGCAGCCGGTGAAAAAGCGCGGACTCGAGTTGGCGCTCATCACGACGCGACTCGCGGTCGTCATCGTCCCGGTCTTCCTGCTCCTGCCGCTCGGGATGGTCTTCGCCTTCCTCGGCGTGCAGCTCGCCGTGTTCGGCGTGTACATGGGGGCATCGTTCGCCCCGAACCACAAGGGCATGCCCGTCATCGATGCGAACGCCCGACTGGACTTCTTCACCAAACAGGTGCGCACGTCCCGCAACATCAACGGCGGCTGGTGGGCCACCTGGATGTTCGGCGGCCTCAACCACCAGGTCGAGCACCACCTGTTCCCGAGCATGGCCCGCCCGCACCTCTCGCGCGCACGCGCCGTCGTGCGTGACTACTGCAAGGGCGCCGGCATCCCGTACACCGAGACGAGCGTGTGGCGCTCATACGCCATCGTCATCGACTACCTGAACCGCGTCGGCCTCGCGGCGCGCGATCCGTTCGACTGCCCGATGGTCGCCGGCTACCGCCGCGCCTGACGGCCCACGGCGGCGCCGGCTGCGGTCGCGTCAGGCGTTGCGCTTCACGACGCGCATGAGCCACGCGATGATCGCGATGAGCAGAATGACCAGTCCGATCCACAGCAGGAACTTCGCCGCCTCGACGAAGACGCCGAGAAGGATCAGGACGATACCGACGATGAGAAGGATGAGTGCGAGTGCCATGCGCTCAGTGTGCCCTCGTCGCGAGCGCGGGCGCGGGGGGTTGACATCGTCGCGGGAGGCTGTCAAGCCCCTCGTCGAGGCCGCCCGGTTCGGCTGTACTGAGGATCACCATCCCACGTACTGACGATCCCCGGCGAGGTCGAACCGTGAAAGACATCCTGATCGAGGGGCATCGCATCCTCACGACCGATGACGTCGCGGATGCGGTGCTGACGTACGCGCATCGACTGAACCAGACCGGCTCGACCGACATCGTCGAGTTCCCCAGCATCGACGACGGTGCCCTCAGCGTCTGCCGGATGCTCCTCGGCAGCGGCATCCCCGTCGCCGTCTTGGACGCGACGACCTCGCTCGCCTCCGACATCCTGGGTGCCGACCGGGCGTGCGCGGAGATCTCCCGACGCACGGCGGCGCTCGCCTGACGGATCGAGCCGATCGGGGCGCACGTGACTCGCACGTTACTCTGGAGCGGTGGGACGGTTCAGTTACGACGGCAATGTGAAAGCCGATTTCGACGATCGCGTGCTCGCGCACCTGCAGGTCGTCATCAGTCAGAAGCTCCGCCGCGGCGAGACATTCACCTTCACATGGCGCAACGACACGAGCCTCGGTGACGGGCGCACGGCCATCTGGCTGCACCCGCACGCATCGATCGTCTACTCGTACCACGGCAGCCGTCAGCCCGCCCTGAACCGGGCGTGGCTGGAGGCGCTGACGCACGCCGCGAACTCGACGGCGGGGTTGCAGATCGTCCCCGAGCCCGAGGGGCCTTACTCCGGTGAGGTCTTGACCGGCTGACGGCCTCGCGCGTCGCACGGGTGCGGCAAGCTGTCAATCCCCTCGCCCCGCCGGCTGGCTTCCCCGACAGTGGGGGAGAAGGCGGTGACGACGATGACGGCGATGACGCAGACAGCGCATGTCGGCGGCCGCCTCGAACTCCTCCCGATCGATGAGGATGCCTGGCGATTGTGCGACCGGCGCGTGAGCGCACGCGATGCCGAGTTCGTCGTGGCCTACATCGAGCGCACGGACGGCGGGTTCGAGACGGTCTGGATCAGAGGCGGTGCTCGGCGATCACGTCTGTCGTCGCTGGAGGAGTGCGTAGAAAGAGGCGAAGAGATCCTCCGGGCGCAAGAACAGTCGACCTCGAGCCGGCCGGTTCCGATCCCGCACTTCCCTCCGGCGCGCGGACTCTGAGGCGATCAGTCGTCGGCGACGGCGACCGTCTGGGGAGCGTTGTCCGCGTCACCCTCGACCGACTCGATCTGCTCTTCGGTGAGCTGGATGCCGCCGGACGTGCTCGCCGACTGGGCCAACTCTTCGATCCACGCACGGTTCAGCTCGGTGGGTTCGGGATCGTCGAAAACGAAGCGCAACGGGATCGATGGATGCAGCCAGATGGTGCTGCGGCCTCGGGTCTCGCCGTCGGGGTGCTGCCACGACACGGTGAAGCTCTCGCCGCGGCGGAGCTTGGTGGCCACGACCACCTTCAGGTGTGCGAGCACCCTGTCCTCGATATGGATCGGAGTAGCCGAGCCCCCGTAATAGATCGTGCCCACGGTGCGATTGTAGGCCGTGCCGCGGTGATCAGGGAGCGACGAGACTCACGCCTGCCTGCACCAGTGCGTTCGCGAGAGGGGGAGGTGGGGGAGCGTCGGTGATCAGGTAGTCGACGCCCTCGAGGGGGGCGACCTGGGCGAAGAGTCGACGGCTCCGCCGACACGTAGAGGTCGCGAAACGCCGACGGGGCGATCTCCGCGGGGATCCTCAGATTGTTGGTCGCGATCGTCAGATCGCGGTGTCCTCGGAGGGCGGGAACGACGTGGCTGATCGCGGCGGCCGAGGGCGATGTCGTCGCCAGCGGCCGCGGTGAGCTTCTGGTCGCGCGGCCACCGGCGCCGTAACCTGTCGCGTTCGGTGCCCGGGCGGGCGGCGTCAGGAGATGCGGGAGAGCTCGCCGAGGCGGTGCCAGGTGCGGTTGTGGTAGACCAGCGCGTCGCCGGGCTCGCCCGGGGCGACGTCGCGCTCGAGCTGGGACTGCAGCGCGTGCGCCGCGAACACGGTGGAGCCGCCGGCATCCATCCGCTCGATGACGGCGCACCGCACCCACGCGCGCACATCGTGGTACACCGGCTCGCCGGTGACCAGACGTGACCACTGCTGCGACCCGTCGAAGCGATCGACGCCGCTGGTGGCGCCGAGGCGGGCGAGGTCGAGGTCGTGGGCGTCGAGCAGGTGGACGACGACCGTCTCGGCCTTCGCGAGCACGGCGGCCGACGATGAGAGGGCCGACACCGAGAAGATCAGCAGGGGAGGCTCGGCGCTCACGCTCGCGACACTCGTCGCGGTGAGCGCGACCGGTCCGTCGCCGGCGTCGGCGGTGATGACGGCGACGCCGCCCGGGTGGCCGCGGAAGAGCGCCTTGAACTCGTCGGCCGACAGCGACGACGAGAAGCCCGGTGAGGTGAGGTCGGTGGTGTGGTGGGCGGGGGCATCGACCGGCACGGCGATCGGTGCGGTGGGCGACGAGGTCATATCTCCACGGTAAACGCCCTGGCGCAGGCCGGCTCCGTCAGACGCAATACGGCGACATGTCCGCAGCTGTGATCCGTCAGGAAGAGGCTGCGGCGAGAGCCCGGTCCAGGTCGGCGATGAGGTCGGATGCCGTCTCGATGCCGATCGAGAGCCGGATGAGTCCGTCGCCGATTCCGAGCCGCTCCCGCTCCTCGGGCGGGAACGACACGTGCGTCGTCGTCGCCGGATGCAGCGCCATCGAGCGGACATCGCCGATGTTCGTCATACGGCTGATGAGGCGAAGGCTGTCGAAGAAGCGCTCCGCGGCGGCCCGTCCGCCCCGGACGGTGAAGGCGAACACCGATCCGGCGTGGCCGCCGAAGCGCTCTCGCGAGATGCGGTGGAAGGGGCTCGTGGGCAGAGCCGCGAAGTCGACGCTCTCCACGGCGGGGTGCGTCGCCAGCCACGCGGCGACGATCTCGGCATTCTCGAGGTGCTTCGCCATGCGCAGCGACAGGGTTTCGATGCCCTGCTGCAGCAGGAACGAGTTGACCGGCGACAGAGCGGCGCCGAGGTCGTTGACGATGCCGAAGCGCAGGTAGGCCTCGAGTGCGCGCTCGCCGTGGCTGTCCACGAGCGCGGGGCGGCCCGGGGCGGCCGGCGCGGTCAGCCCCGGGTAGTCGCGGGACGAGCCGGCCCAGTCGAAGCGGCCGCCGTCGACGATCACACCCGACAGGGCGGCGCCGTGCCCGGTGAGGAACTTCGTCGAGGAGTGCACGACGACATCGGCGCCGTGCTCGAGCGGGCGGATCAGGTACGGGGTCGCGACGGTGTTGTCCACGATCAACGGGATCGTATGCCGCTGTGCGATGCGAGCGACCGCGGCGACGTCGACGAGGTCGTTCTTCGGGTTGGGGATCGTCTCGACGAAGATCGCCTTCGTCTGCGGCGTGATCCGCCGCTCCCACTCGTCCTCGTCCGCAGCGTCGCGGACGTAATCGGTCGACACGCCCAGTCGTGCGAAGGTGCGATCGAACAGGATGCGGGTGCCGCTGTAGATGCTCGCGGTCGACACGAGGCGTTCGCCCGCGCCGGCGAGGCCCAGCAGCAGCGCCGTGATCGCCGCTTGGCCCGAGCCGACGACGATCGCCCCGGTCCCTCCTTCGAGCGAGGCGATACGACGCTCGGCGACCTCGTGGGTCGGATTGAGGTTGCGGGAGTACAGCTGACCCGTCTCGGCGCCCGTGAAGCGGTCCTCGGCTTGCGCGAACGAGTCGAAGCGATAGGCGGCCGTGAGGTAGATCGGGGTGATGCGCGCGCCGTGGTTGCGCTCGTCGACCTCGCCGGCGTGCACCTGTCGGGTGTCGAAACCGTAGTCGGCGCTGTCGGGCTGCGTGCTCACCAGCACAGATTAGGGCGGCGCGGGCGATTGTGACGGATCGGCCGTAACACTTCGCGGCATCCCTTGCGCGTGGGCCTCCACCGGCGCCGCTAGCGTGGAACCATGAGCGACAAGGCACGCTGGGCGGTCCTGGGCGCCGGCGTCATCACGGGTGACTTCCTCGCGGCGCTGCCGCACGCCGAACACGGAGTCCTGCACGCCGTGGGCGCGCGCGACGGCATCCGGGCGCGTGAGTTCGCCGACCGGTACGGCGCTGCGGTCGCCGGCACGTACGACGAGGTGCTCGCGCGCGACGACGTGGATGCCGTGTACATCGGCACCGTCCACACGACCCACGCCGAGCTCGCCCACGCCGCGCTCGATGCGGGCAAGGCGGTGCTGTGCGAGAAGCCGCTGGGCATCTCGGTCGCCGAGACGGAGGCCGTGCTCGCCCACGCTGCGCGCGTCGGGCTTCCCGTCGTCGAGGCGTTCAAGTACCGCTTCGGTCCGTTCGCAGAGCAGCTGCGCCGGCTCGTCTCCTCCGGCGCGATCGGCGAGCTGCGATCGGTGGACTCCACGCTCGGGTTCGCCGCCGACGCTCACGACGGGCGTCTGTTCGACCCGGCGACCGCCGGCGGTGCGATCCTCGATGTCGGGTGCTACCCGGCATCCCTCGCCGTCGGTCTGGCCGCGTGGGCGGGCATCGACCACCCGCCCGTGATCGTGGATGCCGACGGCGTCGTCGGCGCCGTCGATGAGCAGGCCCGGGCCACCGTCGCGTTCGGCGGGTTCGAGGCGCGCATCGCCACCGCGATCACCGCGGACCTTCCCCGCCGTGCGGTGGTGCGCGCAGCGGAGGGCGTCCTCGAGATCGAGAACGTCTGGGGCAGTCGCGTGGTCTCGACCGCCGACGCCGTGCTGCGCCGCCCCGACGGCACCGTCGAGCGGATCCACACGCAGACGTCCAGTCCCATGGCCGTCGAGGCCGATGCGACGATCCTGGCGCTGCGGGACGGCCGCACCGAGGCCCCCGAGATGCTGTGGGCGCAGACGCGCACCACGGCGCGCCTGCTCGAGGACTGGCGAGCCGCGATCGGCTGAGCCAGCACCCGGCACTCGGCTCCCGGCATCCGGCACTGCGCCGGCGCTGGCGTCGGCGTCGGCGCACGCGAATGCGGAAACCGTCAACGGATTCGGATGCGGGGGCATTCTCCTTTCCGCATCTGTTGCCCGTCTCCGCATCCGTTGTCATCCGGCGCGGGCCCGGCCGGGCGGGCTCAGCGCCTGCGGAACAGACCGCGCCGGCGTCGAGGCTCGGGCTCCGACGGCGGGATGGATGCCGCCGCGGTGCGCTGCCGCCGACGCTCGTGCCACGCGGCGACCTCGGCGTCGACGTCGCGGGTGGCCGTCACGACGGGCGGACCGCCCTGGAGCTGGCGGCGAGCCTCGATCACGCGGCGGTTGAAGTCCTCGACGTGGGCGCGCACGTCGGCGTCGCGCGTCAGGGCGTCGAGGGTCTGCGTGAACTCGGCATCCTCGGTGCGCAGCATCAGCGCGGCGGGTCCGAGGCCGGTGAGACGCTCGTTCTGGATCTTGCGGCGGATCCACCAGTCGGGGTCGTGGTGATCGCCGAGGCCTTCCAGCGGTTTGCCGGCGCCGGGCAGGTCGTCGAAGTCTCCGCGGCGGATCGCCTGCTGGATGGCCGTCTCGACGTACATGGCGCGTTCGTGGGCGGTGGGCGTGCCCCGCGCGGTCGGAGGCGCATCGTCGGCGCCATTTGCGGCGGTGCTGTCCCCGGATGCGCGTGCCTCCCGCGCGATCCGGTAGCGCGCCGCCTCCAGGCGCGGGTCCTCGCTCATGCGTCCAGGCTATGCGGCAGAGAACTCAGACGGCCTGGATCGTCGCAGACGCCGGACCGTGCAGCTGTCCGTGCAGGCGTTCCATGCGGGCATCCAGCAGGGATGCCGAGTCGGCCGCCTCTTTGAGTTCGGCGAGCAGTCCGTCGGGAACCGCGCCGGCGTACTTGTAGTAGATCTTGTGCTCCAGGCTCGCCCAGAAATCCATCGCGATCGTGCGGAACTGCACCTCGACGGCGACGTCGACGCGCCCCGACGAGAGGAAAACGGGGACCTCGACGATCACGTGCAGACTCTTGTAGCCGTTGGTCTTCGGATGCGCGATATAGTCCTTCACCTCGCGCACGGTGATGTCGTCCTGCTGGGTGAGCAGGTCGAACAGGCGGTAGGCGTCCTTCGTGAAGCTCGTCGTCACCCGGATGCCGGCGATGTCGGTGATGGCCGCGCGGATCGCGTCGAAGCTGGGATCGACACCCTTGCGCGTGATTTTGTCGACGAGGCTGTCGGCCGACTTCACCCGACTGGAGACGTGCTCGATCGGGTTGTAGTCGTGCATCAGCAGGAACTCGTCGCGGAGGATGCCGAGCTTGGTCTCGACCTCCCGCAGGCCGAACTGGTACTCGAGCAGGAAACGCTGGAACTCGTCGCGCATCATCCGCAGCTGCTCGGCCGAGAACGTCGTCACTCCCTCGTCGGTCGAGATGGACAGGGGCTGCGAAATCGCTTCCATGGTCTCGACCGTAGCCAGCCCTCCTCGGCGCCGGCTGTGCGAACCGGGGGAGTCGGCCCGAGCGGCGAGGGAGAATGAGGGGATGTCGTCGTCCACCCCGTCGCCCCGCTTCGGCGCCCGCGTGCGCGCGGAGGCGGCCCACGTCGCGCGGAGCCTCGCGACCTTCGGGCCCGCGCGCGGCCGGCGCTGGCCGCTGGCCTTGCAGGCGGGGCTCGCGATGACCGTGCCGATCGTGGCGCTCGCGGCATCCGGGTATCCGCACCTCGCCCTGTTGTCGGCGACCGGGGCTTTCGCCGTGATCTACGGCGGCTGGCTGCGCCCGCGCGAGCGTGCCCGCGTCGCGCCGCTGGTGGCGCTGGCGCTGTGGGTGTGCGCCGCGGCGGGAACCCTCGCGGCCGGGGGCGGCGTGCCGTTCATGCTCGGCGGGGTGCTGGTCACGGCGATCGTCGCATCGGCGCTGGCGGGTGCGGTCTCGCTCGGGCCGCCCGGACCGGTGTTCTTCGTGCTCGTGTTCGGTTTGTCGGCCCAGATCACCTCGCCCCACGGGGGTGTGCGCGTCGTCGATCCGGCGATCTACCTGGCCATCGTCGCCGCCTCGGGGGCTTTCGCCTGCTTGGTCGTCGCGGCGCCGCTGCTGTTGCCGCGGTACCGCCGGGAGCAGCCGCGTTCGCTGGGGACGCTCTTTCCTCTGCGATGGTCGGCGCTCGCCCAGACGCTGACGCTCCGCGCTGCGATCGTCGCCGTCGCGGGGGTGGCCGCGGCCGCAGTCGTGGACCCCGCTCGTTCGTACTGGATCGTGTGTGCGGGACTGGCCGTGGTCGGGCTGCCGGTGGGGCGGCGGGATGCGACGACGCGTGGCATCCACCGCACCGTCGGCACCGTGGTCGGCGGCGGGCTCTATCTCGCGCTGGCGTTCGTGCCGCTGCCCATCTGGGCGCTCGGACTGCTGCTGGGCGCGCTGCAGTTCGCCATCGAGATGGTGGTGGTGCGCCACTACGCGCTCGCGCTGGTGTTCATCACGCCGCTCGTGCTGCTGCTCATCGGCGCGGCGACGGGCGCGGCCGAGACGCTGCCGCTCGCTCTGGAACGGATCGTCGACACCGTGGTCGGGGCGGCGGTGGGGACGGCCGCGGCGCTCGCGGTGCGGCTTCGCGCAGGGGACTGACGGCTGGCGGCCGCCAGCCGCACGCCCTGCGCGGGCCGATTTTCCGCGTATGCATATACTGAGAAATTACATACTGGAAGGTCGGGGGAGCACAGATGTCGGTGCGTCACAACCTGCTGGCGATCCTCGATCAAGCGCCGTGCTACGGGTATCAGCTGCGCGCCGAGTTCACGCGACGCACCGGGGCGAGCTCGCTGAACGTCGGCCAGATCTACAACACCCTGGAGCGCCTGGAGCGCGACGGGCTCGTCTCCAAAGACGACGTCGACGCCCAGGGCCACGTGTACTGGCGCATCACGGACGACGGGTCGGCGGCCGTGCGCGAATGGTTCGACACTCCTGTCGAGCGGGGGGAAGCAGCCCGCGACGAACTGGCGGTGAAGGTCGCTCTCGCAGCGACCTTGCCCGGAGTCGATGTGCTGTACCTGGTGCGCGCGCAGCGTGCGGCATCTCAGGGGCGGCTCGACGAACTGACGGCGCGCTACGCCGGCGTGGATGTCGACGATCCGGCATCCGTGGTCGGAGCGCTGCCGCTGTCGGCGTCGCTGTTCACCGCCGAGTCGGAGGTGCGCTGGCTCGCACACGTCGAAGAGCGGCTGTCCAGCCCGTCGATCGCCTCGCTTGCGCAGGGGCTTTCGTCCGAGCGGCCCAAGCGGGGACGGCCGGCGCGGAGCGCCGCCGCGACTCCGTGAGAGGCGCACCGAGACGTGACACGTGTCATGTTCCGCTCGTGACAGCGCCCTCCTGACGTTCCGGGCGTGCGCGATCAGAGTGGATGTGTGACCACCGCACGCGCCGCCACCCTCGCATCCGTCGTCCTCCGCCTCGACGACCTGGAGCGCTCCTTCGGTCTGGGCGAGCGCACCGTGCGCGCGGTCGACGGCATCGACCTCACCGTTCACCGGGGCGAGATCGTGGCCCTGCTGGGACCCAACGGCGCCGGCAAGACCACGACCCTCGACATGCTGCTCGGGCTGGTCGAGCCCACCGCGGGCACGGTGCGGGTGCTCGGGCAGCGGGCGGCGGATGCCGCGGCATCCGGTCGCATCGCCGCCGTCCTGCAGACCGGAGGGCTGCTCGGCGACATCACGGTGCGCGAGAGCGTCGAGGTGATCGCCTCGCTGCACGGGCGTGCGGCCCTGCAACGAGTGCCGGAAGTGATGCGGCAGACGGCGCTGGAGCCACTCGCTCGGCGTCGGGTGTCGAAGTGCTCGGGCGGGGAGCAGCAGCGGGTGCGCTTCGCGCTGGCGCTCGTGGCCGATCCCGAGATCCTCGTGCTCGACGAGCCGACCGCGGGCATGGACGTGACGGCGCGCCAGCGGTTCTGGGACGTGATGCGAGCGCAGGCGGATGCCGGGCGCACGATCGTCTTCGCCACCCACTACCTCGAAGAGGCGGAGCACTTCGCGCAACGCACCGTCGTGATGCACCGCGGGCGGATCGTCGCGGACGCTCCGACGGCGCAGCTGCGGGCGAGCCTCGGCGCCCGCACGGTGGCCGCGGCCCTTCCCGCCGACGGCGCCGCGGCGCTGGTCGGCGTTCTCGCTGCGACGAACGGTGTCACCGACCTGCGCGAGGAGGGCGGGCGCGTTCACCTGCGCGCCGTCGACGCCGACGCCGCGGCGTTCGCCCTGCTGCGTGCCGGCGCCCACGACCTCGAGGTCACGGCTCCCACACTCGAGACTGCCTTCACGGCGCTGACGGAGGACTGACCCATGGCTCACGCGTTCACGATCTCGCCCACGATGCTGCGCGTGGAGGCGCTGCGTCAGGTGCGAAACCCGTACACGCTCGCGTTCACTCTCGCGATGCCGGTGGGGATGTACCTGCTGTTCGGTGCGGGCGCCGCCTATGGCGGGATGTCGGCCGGACACGGCAACGTCCGCTTCTACGTCATGGTGTCGATGGCGGCCTACGGTGCGGCGGTGGCGATGACCTCGGCGACGTCGACGGCGGCTGTCGAGGCGGCGCAGGGATGGGGACGCCAGCTGGCCATGACGCCGCTGCGCACCGCCGGGTACGCGGCGACGAAGCTGATCACCGCGCTGGCGGCGGCGACGCTCGCGGTGGCGCTCGTCTTCGTGGTCGGCGCCGCCACGGGAGCGGAGGCGTCGGACGGATGGCGCTGGGCCGCCTCCGCGGTTCTCGTTCTCGGCGGTGCGCTGCTGTTCGGGCTCTACGGGCTGGGGATGGGGCTCGTGTTCCGCTCGGACGGCGCGGCGACGCTCGCCTCGATCTCGCTGACCTTCTTCGGATTCTTCGGAAACGTCTTCATGCCGTTGGACGGCACGATGCTCGACATCGCCCGGTTCACACCGATGTACGGTGTGGTGGCGCTCGCGCGCTGGCCGCTCACCGACGGTGTCCTCACCACCGGTCAGACCGATCAGCCGTGGGGCATCGCCCTCAACATCGTCGTGTGGCTGGTCGTGTTCGCCGCGCTGGTCGGAGTCGGCGTGAAGCGCTCTCGCGCCCGTCGGTAGGGTCGAGAGCATGAGTCGCGAGGCAGGGCGCGTGCGGGAGCGGGGCCCCGACTCGGTCTGGGAACGCTACGGCTGGGTCATGGCCGTCGTGTGGCTCGTCTTCCTCATCTACCCGATTCTCGGCCTGCTGCGATCGGCCGCCGATGCCGGCTGGATCGTGACAGGCTGGGTCGCGCTCGTCGCCTTCGTGCTCATCTACATCGCAGCCTTCCTCAACGGCATGAGCGGCGACGGCGGCGGGCTGCTCACGCCGCCGAGGCCGATCCAGTGGGTGGCGTTCGGCGCGCTGATCGTGTGCGCCGCGCTCACCATCCCCGCGGTGTCGGGCAACGCGTTGAGCTTCGTTCCGTTCGTCATGTCGTTCGCGTCCTACGGCCTCACCCGTCCGGCCCACTGGGCGACGGTCGCGGGCGGAATCGGCGTCGCGGCGGCGACGGTGCTTCTGCTGCCGGATGGCGTCGATTACGTGGCGGTGCTCGCGATCATCGTGCTCCTGGCGACCGTCAACACCGTCACGACGGCGCTCATCGTCCGCTCCGTGCAGGCGCAGCAGCTCGAAGTCGAGCTCGCGACGAGCGAGGGACGGGAGGCCGTCGCGCGCGACGTGCATGACTTGATCGGCCATTCACTGACCGTCGTGCGCGTGAAAGCGCAGCTCGCGCGACGACTCATCGCCACCGATCCCGAGCGCGCCGACGCCGAGCTCGCCGACATCGAGGCTCTCACCGCGGAGGCGCTGTCGGGGGTGCGGGAGACCGTCGCCGGCATCCGCAGTGCGACGCTCGCCGACGAACTGGCGACGAGCCGTGACGTGCTGCGCGCCGCGGGTGTCGGGTTCGTCGTGCACGGGGATGCCGAGGCGCTCTCGCCCGCACAGGCTCTCACTGCGAGCTGGATCCTCCGGGAGGCGACGACGAACGTGCTTCGCCACGCCTCCGCCTCCGCCGTGTCGGTCCGTATCCGTCCCGGCGGCCTCGTCGTGGCCGACGACGGGCGCGGCATACGCGGACCCGAGGGCAACGGTGTGCGGGGGATGCGGGAGCGCGCCGCCATGTCGGGGGCGCGGCTGTCGATCACGGCCGCAGGTGCGGGCGGCACGAGCGTGGAGGTGACGTGGTGAGCGTCGAAGATCGGGCCGGGGGCATTCGGATCGTCCTCGCCGACGACCAGGCGATGCTCCGCGGGGCTCTGGCCGCGCTGCTCGATCTCGAGCCGGACATGAGGGTGGTCGGTGTCGCCGGCGACGGCGACGAGGCCCTTCGCATCGTCGAGGCCGAGCAGCCCGATGTCTGTCTCATGGACATCCAGATGCCCGGTCGGGACGGGATCGAGGCGACCCTGGCGATCCGGGCGGCGAGCCCGCATACGCGGGTGCTCATCGTCACGACGTTCGCCCGACCGGGCTATCTTCGCGCCGCCTTGGATGCCGGGGCCGCCGGATTCGTCGTGAAAGACGCATCGGTCGAGCACCTCGCCGACGCGGTGAGGCGAGTGCATGCCGGGCTGCGGGTCGTCGACCCGCAGCTCGCCGAGGCGAGCCTGTTCGACGGTGCCAACCCACTCAGCGAACGGGAGCGGCAGATCCTCCGCCTTGCCGCCGACGGCCGCGATGCCCCCGCCATCGCCGCAGAGGTGTACTTGTCGGCCGGCACGGTTCGCAACAACCTCTCCGCCGCGATCGGCAAGCTCGGCGCGTCGAACCGGGCTCAGGCCGTGCGGATCGCGCAGGACAAGGGGTGGCTGTAGCGGCCGCACTCTGCTTCCGTCGGCGTTCGCCCCGCGCGCGGCTCAGACTTCGTCGCGCCAGGAGTGCTGGGGGGTCCAGCCCAGCAGTCGCTGCGCCTTCGCGGTCGAGAAGAGCGAATCGTTGACGCCGAGGTCGCCGCGGACCTCGACGTCGGGGAACACCTCGGCGACCAGTTCCGCGTTCGGGCGGCTCATGACCGTGTCGGTGTTCGCGATGAGGAAGTGGTCGAACCCGGCCGGCGCGACCTCCAGCGCCCGGCCGATGACGGCGGCGGCGTCTCGGGCGTCGATGTAGCTCCACAGGTTCCACTTGCGCAGGGTCGCGTCGGCGTCGAACGAGGGGAACTCGGCGTAGTCGGCCGGCACCATGACGTTCGAGAAGCGCAGCGCGGTGATCGACACCTCGGGGTGCCACCGCACGAGCTCCTTCTCCATGGTCTCCTCGAGGTGCTTCACGAGCGAGTAGACCGTCTCGGGGCGGGCGGCGTACTCCTCGTCGACCGGCAGGTACGGCGGCGGCACGTCGAACGGCAGGCCCTGCACGGTCTCGCTCGACGCGGTGACGATGCGGGTGATGCCCAGCCGGATCGCCGCCCACATCACGTTGAAGGTGACCGCGATGTTGTTGTGGAAGGTGGCGACGTCGGAGCGGATGCCGGGAGCCGGGATGGCGGCGAGGTGCACGACCGCGTCGAGCCCGTGATGCTGGTCGTTGACAGCCTGCAGGGCGTCGACGGTCTGCCCGTAGTCGGTGAAGTCGACCTGCACGAAGCCGGCGCCGCGGGTGCCGACGACGTCCATTCCGACGACGTCATGGCCCGCCGCTCGCAGTTCGCGGACGACGACGGTTCCCAGCTTTCCGGATGCTCCGGTCACGGCGATGCGCATGGGTCCGAGCCTAACGCCGGGCGAACCGCCGCAGCTGCGCGGCGCCGACGAGACCCAGCAGGAGGAACACCGATGCGAGCAGCAGTGACCAGCGGGTCGCGTCGGCGAACCCTGCCGAAAGGGCGTGCACGGCGGCATCGGTCTGTGCTCCGAGCATGCTGGCGGAGCCCTCCGCGCGCAGCTGTGAGATCAGGGTGCCCGCCGACGTCCGCGTCGCGTCGGCGAGCTGTGACGCCGCGGGGCCGGTGATCCCGGCATCCGTCAATGCTCCGGGAAGGGTCAGCGCGAGCGAGACCGACAGTGCCGCCCCGGCGAACGCGGTGCCGAGCGCCGTGCCGATCTGGCGGACGGTCGACTGCGTCGCCGAGCCCTGGCCGCTGATCTCCACCGGCACATCGCGCAGCACCGTGCCCGTGAGCTGGGCAGAGGCGAGGCCGAGGCCGAGGCCGTAGAGGACGAGCGGCAGGGCGATGACCCACCCCGGCGTCGTGGCGGCGACGATCCCGGCGAGGATCACGATGCCGATGACTTCCAGGGCCAGGCCGATCAGCACGGTGCCGGGGGAGCCGAACCGCGCGGCGAGATGTCGTGCTGCCGCTCCCGACGCGAACGCCCCGAACGCCATGGCGGCCAGGACCAGACCCGTCTGCATGATCGACAGTCCGAGCGCCGCCGTGAGGTAGAGAGGGAGGACGAAGATGATCGCGAACTCGCCGACGGCGACCATGGCGGCGGTCACATTGCCCCACGAGAAGGTGCGCAGAGAGAAGAGGTGCAGATCGAGCAGGGCGTCGCGTTGCACGCGTTCGCGGTGCCGCTCCCAGAAGACGAACAGCGTCAGTGCGACGGCGGCGACGGCCAGGCAGACGGGCACGATCGAGACCGGGGCCGACGCGGGCCAGGCCCAGCCGGCGATCACGAGGTCGGTCTTGGGCGTCCACCAGCCCAGATCGGGTCCTTCGATGACGGCGAAGACGAGCGAGCCGAAACCGATGGCCGACAGCAACGCGCCGTCGACGTCGGCGCCGCGGCGGAAGCCGGCACCTCGCGTTTCGGGCACGGCCCACAGTGCCAGCGCGAAGACAACCGCGCCCAAGGGCAGGTTCACCAGGAACACCCACTGCCACGAGGCGTACTGGGTGAGCGCGCCTCCTACCAGCGGTCCGATCGCTGCGGCGCCCGAGATGACCGCGCCCCACACCCCGAAGGCGGCGGCGCGGTAGCGGCCCCGGAAGACGGCGTTCACCGTCGAGAGCGTCGACGGCATGATGAACGCGGCACCGACGGCCTGCACGGCGCGCGCCGAGATGAGCGCCCCGCCCGTCGTGGATGCCGCAGCCCACACACTGCCGCCGACGAAGACCAGGATGCCGAGCAGGAAGAGGAGCTTGCGGCCGAAGCGGTCCGCGAGCTTGCCGGTGGACAGCAGGAGCGCCGCGAGCAGCACCGCGTACAGGCTCGAGACCCACTGCGCGTCGGTCAGGTCGAGTGTGAGGTCGCGGATGATGTCGGGCATGGCGACACCGACGATCGTCCCATCCAGCACGATCATGCCGAGTCCGGCGGCGAGGACCGCGAGGCCCATCCATTCGCGCCGGGACGGCGCTGCGTCGACGATACCTTCAGTCATACTGAAAGTATGCACCCGAGACCCGGTTGATGTCTATGAGGCGGGGTGGGGGCTGTTATCGATAACCCATCGAAACGGGCATCGAAACCGCGGGAGCGGGCTTGCCGCTCCTTTGTGGTACCGGTAACATCGCGAACGTTCCATCCGAACGGGATGTCGGGGGCAGTGTCGCTCACCCGAGCACCGCCGTCTTCGCACAGACCGGACGACTCCCCGGACAGGGATCGGGAGAGCGTGCATGCCGGCACGTTCTCGCACTGCACTTCGCGTGCGCCCACCGTCCGAGGAGTCGTCGGAGTGTTCCCGACTGTGCACGGGCGGCGAAGCCGCCTCGGTCTGGAACGGCGAAAGTGTACACCCCGCGAGGCGTGCTCACACTGAACGTCGAGGCTCCTGCCGATGGGCGCACCGAGGTACCCAATCAAAGGAGTCATCGACGTGAGTCATCACAAAAAACCACCCACACCCTCTCCGCGGCCGGCGCGCTGGTCCTGTCGGCGCTCGCGACCTCGCCGGCGACGGCGGCGACGACCGAGCTGTTGAGCAACGGCACGTTCGAAGGCGGCATCGCCGGCTGGAGCGCACCGTTCGGCGGCACGCTTGCGGCCAGCAGCGATGCCCGGACGGGCACCGGGGCCATCCAGATCTCCGGCCGGACGGCGTTCCAGTCCGGGCCGGCCGCGACCGTGACCGGGCAGCTGAAGACCGATCGGTCCTACGATCTGTCGCTGTCGATCAAATACACCGGCACGCCGGCGACGCATAACGTCAACGTGACCCTTTGCACGGCCTCGCGCAGCGCGTGCGCGCCGGTGGTCGGTGGCACGGCGACGTCGGGTGAATGGCTCACGCTCACGAAGACCTTCACCCCGGCCGTCGACACGTACGACTACCTCTTCGTCGAGACGCCGTGGGACACGACCGTCGCCTCCTTCGTCGTCGACGATGCATCACTGACGGTTCAGAGCACGACGCCGACGACGCCCACGGTGCCGGAAGTGCCGGTCGTCCCCGGCAACCTGCTGCCCGACGGTCGCTTCGTCGACGGCTTCACCGGGTGGCAGGCTCCACGCGGCGGCACGCTGGCGCTGACGACGGATGCCGCGAGCGGCCTGAACGCGCTGAAGGTCACAGGCCGCACGAACACGCAATCCGGTCCGTTCGCCAGTGTCACCGGCAAGCTCGAGGCCGGGGCGGGCTACCGCCTGAGCGCGAAACTCAAGTACACCGAGGGCCCCGACACCCAGCAGTTCAACTTCACCTTCTGCCCGGCCAACTTCAACGGCTGCGACGATCGTGGTCAGAGCTTCACCAAGGGCGAGTGGGTATCGTTCTCGAAGGACTTCGTCGCCGACCAGCGCCACCCCGGCATGGACTGGCTGTTCGTCGAGACCCCGTGGAACTCCAACGCGCTCCAGGACTTCCAGGTCGACGAGATCTCGCTCGTCAAGATCTCGGACGCTCCGGCCGGCCCCGGCTTCACCTCGCTGGAGAAGGTGCAGACCAAGCCGATCGGTGACCACAACCCGCTGGTGGGCCACAAGTTCGGCGCCGACCCGCACCACCTCATCTACAACGGTCGCCTCTACATCTACTCGACCAACGACACGCAGCAGTACGAGGCCAACTCGAAGGACGCCAACGGGCTTCCGACGGCGTCGAACGGGTACGGGGCGATCACGACGCTGAACGTCATGTCGACGACCGACATGGTCAACTGGGTCGATCACGGCTCCGTGCCGATCGCTCGCGAGGGCGGCGCGGCTCCGTGGGCGCGCAACTCGTGGGCGCCCGCGGCGATCGAGAAGGACGGCAAGGTCTACCTGTACTTCTGCGACAGCGGCACCGGCACCGCCGTGGTCGTGGGCGGTTCGCCGCTCGGACCGTGGACCGATCCGCTCGGCAAGAAGATCATCCCCGACACCGTCTCGCGCGACTACGTCAACAACGGGGGCTTCCCCGCCGGCATGTGGCTGTTCGACCCCGAGGTGTTCATCGACGACGACGGTCAGGCGTACCTGTACTTCGGCGGCAACTCGCAGATCGGCTCGGGCGCCAACGTCCAGGGACCGCAGAACCCGAAGTCGACGCGCGTCGTGAAGCTGAAGGACGACATGGTCACCCTCGACGGTGACCCCGTCGAGATCGACGGCCCCGGCATGTTCGAGGCGTCGTCCATCTTCAAGCGGGACGGCAAGTACTACTACTCGTACTCGTCGAACTTCCAGGTGAACGAGGTCCCGGGGCAGTATCCGTCGCGCGGCGGTATCGCCTACATGATGACCGATGACCCGATGAAGCTGCCGGCCTCGACGTACGCCGGTGTGGCCTTCCAGAACCCGAGCACGTTCTTCGGACCGGGCAACGGCGGCAACAACCACTCCGACATGTTCACCTACAAGGGCGAGACCTACTTCACGTACCACGCGCAGACGCGCGGGGCCGCGTGGGCGCAGGCCCTCGGCACGGCGGGACAGACGCAGGGGTACCGCTCGGTGCACATCGACAAGCTCGAGTTCAATGCGGACGGCACGATCAAGCCCATCGTCGGCACGCGCGCCGGCGTTGCGCAGGTCGAAGACTTCGACCCGTACCGTACGTTCGAGGCCGAGACACTGGCCTGGCAGCTCGGCGTGAAGACGACGGCGACGACCCAGCCCTCGGTCGAGTTCCCGGAGCACAACGGCAACGGCAACATGGCGCTGTCCAGCATCGACGACGGTGACTTCGCCGCGCTGTCGCAGGTCGCGTTCGGCGAGGGCGCGGCGACGGTGTCGGCGCGCGTGAAGCCGCTGGTCGAAGGCGCCTCGGTGCAGGTCCGCCTGGACAACGTCGACGGCCCGGTCGTCGCGACGCTCCCGGTGGAGGGTACGGCCGGCGAGTGGACCACGGTCACCGCCGATGTCACCGGCGCGACGGGCACGCACGACGTGTTCTTCGTGTTCGCCCAGCCCGAGTCCGCGGCGGTCGAGGCCACGGGTCCGCTGTTCGAGGTCGACAACTGGACGTTCACGGCCGCGCAGGCGCCCGTCGATAACGACCCGTCGATCGCCCTGAGCGCGACCGAGGTTCGTGCCGGCGGCGCGCTCACCGTGACGGGCAGCGACTTCACCGTTCCGCGCGTCGAGGTCGGTGTGGCCAGCACCTACCGGGCGCTCGCGGAGGCGGATGTCGTCGATGGCGCGTTCTCCGCGCCGGTCGTCATCCCGTCCGACCTCGAACCGGGCACCCACACCATCCAGGTGCGGGTCGATGGTGAGGTCGTCGCGTCCGCGGCGATCACCGTGCTCGCCGCCGGCGACGCGGGCGGCGATCCGGGCACGGGCCCAGGTGCGTCGACGCCGGCACCCGCGGCGGGCGGCTCGAACCTCGCCGCGACCGGCGGTCAGTCCGGCGGGCTGGCTGCAGGTGCGTTCGCCGGGGTGCTGCTCCTGTTGGCGGGTGGGGCCGTGATCTGGCGCCGCCGCCACCTGAGCCGCGTCTCGGACTGATCCCCTGAGCGTGCGGGCGGATGCCGAGAAGTCGGCGTCCGCCCGTACGTGCTCGCGCGTAACCTCTCTCCCATGAGCATGTCTCCCCTCATCACCCCCTCCGAGCTGAAGGCCCAGCTGGGCTCTCTCACGCCGCCGGTCGTCCTCGATGTGCGTTACCGTCTCGACGCCCCCGACGGTGCGGAGGCGTACCGCGACGGCCACGTGCCCGGTGCCGTCTACGTCCGCATGGACGGCGAGCTCGCCGTGCACGGGGCTGCGAGCGAGGGGCGTCATCCCCTTCCATCTCCGGCTGACTTCGAGCGTTCCGTGCGCAGATGGGGGATCGATGACGGCGACACCGTCGTCGTCTACGACGATTGGAACTCGTTCGCCGCGGCCCGCGCCTGGTGGATGCTCACGGACGCCGGCGTTCCCGCCCGGGTGCTCGACGGCGGGCTCCGCGCGTGGCGCGCCGCCGGAGGGGCCCTCGAGACCGGCGACGTGACCCCCACGCCGGGCGCCGTGACGCTGCATGCGGGACAGCGCCGCAGGCTCGACATCGACGCCGCGGCATCCCTTGCATACAGCGGCGTGCTCCTGGACGCCCGCGCACCGGAGCGCTACCGCGGCGACGTCGAACCGCTCGACCCCGCCGCCGGACACATCCCGGGCGCCCGCAACGCGCCGACCACCGAGAACCTGGATGCCGAGGGCCGGCTCCTCGCCCCCGACGTGCTGCGTTCCCGCTACGCCGATCTGGAGGGACAGTCCGTCGGTGTCTACTGCGGCTCGGGCATCACCGCTGCCCACGCCGTTCTGGCGCTCGCGGTCGCGGGCCACGACGCGGCTCTGTACCCGGGCTCCTGGAGCCAGTGGTCGAATACTCCCGACCGGCCGGTCGCCACCGGCGACCACCCCTGACACTACGATGTTGACGATGCCACAGACACCTGCCCCGACCACCGCGTCCGTTCCCGCCTCGGGGACCGACGTGACCCTCCGTCACGGAGCCTACGAAGCGCACATCGCCAGCGTCGGCGCGTCGCTGCGTGCGCTCACGTTCGACGGGCGCGACCTCGTCGTGCCCTTCGCTGCCGACGAGGTGCGCCCCGCCTTCCGCGGTGCCACTCTCGCCCCCTGGCCGAATCGCGTCGTCGACGGCGCGTATTCCTTCGGCGGGCACAGCTACGAACTCGCGCTCAGTGACATCGGCCGCCCGAATGCGCTGCACGGCCTCGCCGTCTGGCTCGACTTCGCCGTCGTCGATCACACCGCCGACGCGGTCACGCTGGCGGCGGTGATCGTGCCGCAGTCCGGCTACCCGTGGCGCGTGCGTGTGGAGACGACCTACCGGTTGGGTGCCGACGGTCTCACCCAGACCGTGGCGGCGACGAATGAGAGCGCGGATGCCGCGCCGTTCGGCACCGGTCCGCATCCGTATCTGGTGGCCGGTTCTGCGCCGCTGGACGGGTGGACGCTGACGCTGCCCGCCGACCGGGTGCTCGAGGTCACCGACCACCAGCTCGCTCCCATCGCGCTCGCCGAGGTCGCCGGCTCGGATCGTTTCGACTGGCGCGCGCCGCGGGTGCTCGGCGATGTGGAGATCGATCACGCGTTCACCGGGCTGTCCCGCGCGGACGGTGTGGCGACCGTGCGGTTGGTCGACCCGTCCGGTACCGGCGTGGAGATGGTCTGGGATCAGGCATGCCCCTGGGTGCAGATCCACACGGCCGACCGCCCGCCGCTGGCCGACGGCAGCCCCGATCCCGGTCACCGCGCCGGCCTCGCCGTCGAGCCGATGACCTGCGCTCCGGACGCCTTCAACGCCGATCGCTACGACTACGACGCGGGCCTGATCGTCATCCCGGCCGGCGGATCGGTCTCGGCATCCTGGCGCATCGCCGCCGTCGGTATCTGACTGCGGCAGTCGCCCTCTCACGCGAAAGGGCCCCGACACGGACGTGTCGGGGCCCTTCGGCGTGAGGAGACGACTCAGTGGTCGCCGCGGATCTCTTCCTTGATCTCGTTGCGCTTGTGGACGGAGTCGCGCTCGGCTTCGGCCTTCTTGACCTCGGCGTCGGCCTTCGCCTCGTCGATCTTGTCGGAGACACGGTCGACCGTGTCCTCGAAGCCTTCCTTGATCTTCCGGCCGGCCGTCTCGGCCGCGTCCTTCGCGTCGTCGATGAATCCCATGGCGACTCCTTTCATCAGGTCGGACTTCCACGGTACGAACCCTCTGCGCCACATGAAAGGGCTTGCCGCCGGTGCCGTGCCCGTGCTAACCGCAGCCTGCGCGATCGCCGCAGCCTGCGCTGGTGGGCGGGCGCGCACGACCCCGAGGACGGCGCCGTGAACAACACCGGCACTCTGGACCAGTGGCAGGCGGCTTTCGGCGGCGGCACCGGTCTCGTCCTGTTCGTCGTCTACTACGTGCTGCTCGCGGTGGCGATGTGGAAGGTGTTCAGCAAGGCCGGATACCCCGGCATCCTCGCCCTCATCCCCATCGTGAACTGGTTCATCCAGATGAAGATCGCAGGATTCTCGGCGTGGTGGGGGTTGTTGGCGATCGTTCCGATCGTCAACGTCATCTTCTTCATCATCGTGGCGATCCGCATCGGCCGCGGTTTCGGCCACGGCGCCTTCTTCTCGATCGTGCTGCTGCTGCTGTTCGCCCCCATCGGGTTCTTCATCATCGGCTTCAGCTCCGATCGGTACACGTCGCCGGCCTGAGCGCCCGTCGCGCATTCCGTCCCGGCGTCGGTCTTCCCTAGGATCGAGGGGAGGGGATGCCGTGGTCAACGAGAAGCGCGTACGCACCCGTGACGTGGTCGCGGAGGGGCTGTACATCGCGTCCGCGGCGACGCGGCTGAGCCTGAAGAACACGATCCTCGTCCACATCCTCGCCGAGGGAGAAGACTTCGACCTCGATCGGTATCTCCCCGAGGCCAAGGAAGCCCTGGAGACCCTCGCCGCGGAAGCGGAGGACGATGCGGCGCGCACCGAACGGCAGCGTCGCGCTGCCCGCGGCCGCCACACCGACTCGGACGGCACGCACGATTATCGCAGTCGCGATGTGCGCAACCTCCGCCGCCGCCAGAAGCAGTCGCTGCACGTCGCCCATGAGCTGCGGCGTCGCGCCGACGACACCGAAGAGCTGCGCAAGCTCGTCCTGGACGCGCGGGATGCCGCGTGGGCAGAGGTGGCCGGCAACATCGATCGGACGCTGCGGATCGAGGCCGCGCGCCCCGATCTCGACCCGGACTACGAGCGTATGCGCACGGCGCGGATGCAGGCACTGCGGCTCGTGGACCTTCCGAAACTTCGCGCCCATCGGCGCAGCGTCGCGGCTCAGCAGAAGCAGCAGGACCCCGATTCGTCACATCCCGGCGCGTAGGCTAAGCTGGTCCTCGGCCCTCCCAGAGGTGCCGGAAACTGCGCCCGTAGCTCAATGGATAGAGCATCTGACTACGGATCAGAAGGTTAGGGGTTCGAGTCCCTTCGGGCGCACACTGTGTTGAGACAGTAACGAGAAAGGCCCGCGGCATGCCGCGGGCCTTTCTCGTTCTCCGGCGGCATCGGCGATCGCGCGTGCGTGAAGAAGTGTGACGATCCCGGCCCCGACGCCTGCGCGGCGACCTAACGTATCTGCGTGGCCACTTCCGTTCCCGCCTCCGTCCGCCCCGCCGGCATCGACCCCCGGGGTCCGCGCTTCGCGGCATCCATCACCGCCGTGCTCCTGCTGGCCGGCACGTTCGTCGCCCTGCTGGGAACGTCTGTGCGCGAGGCCGCGACTTTCGCCGAGAGGCTCGCCGATCCGGCGTTCCTGCTGCTGCTCGTCGTCGACCTCCTCTTCGTGTGGGGTTTCGCCGCTCCGCGGACGGCGCCGTGGGGTGCGCTGTACCGGGTCGCCATCCGTCCGCGCCTGCAGCCGCCGGTCGACCTCGAAGACCCGCGTCCTCCGCGCTTCGCGCAGGTCATCGGATTCGTCGTCGTGACGGTCGGCCTCGTGCTGCATGTCGCGGGCGTCGCGTGGGCCCTGCCGATCGCCGCGGCCCTCGCATTCATCGCCGCGTTCCTCAACGCCGCCTTCGGCGTGTGCCTCGGCTGCCTGCTCTACCTCGCGCTCGCCCGTGCCGGCGTGTTCCGCCCGCGGGGCGGGCTGCTGGGCGCCTGAGGGACGAGCGCGCCCGTCAGACGGGCGTGACGCGCAGCCAGACGAACCCGTGCGGGCGTAGCGTGACGCCCTCGTCGAGGTCGACGCTCGCGTCGTGCACGGGGTCGAACGCGGTGCGCTCGAAGCCCGACAGCGTGAGCGGATCGATCGTGACCTCGGCATCCCCGACGTTCGCCAGCACCAGGAGCGTCGTCTCGGGCCCGGGGCGCTGGTAGCCGACGACGGCGGGATGCGGGGTGTGGAACGGGATGAGGGTGTTTCCGGCGAGCTCCGGAGCTTGCTGACGCACCGAGATCAACTTGGTGAGCCGGCGGAACACGCGTCCGGCCGGTGTGGTGTCGTCGCCGCGCTGCGCGTAGGCGTCGCGCGGACGATTGCCGCGGTGTACCCAGCGGGTGTCGCCGCGGCGGACAGGGTCGTCGGCGTAGGAGTAGTCGTTCAGCTGGGCGACCTCGTCGCCGAGATACAGCAGGGGGATGCCGCCGGTCGACAGGGCGAGCGCGTGCGCGAGCACCACGCGATCCTCGCCGCCCGGGTCGCCGGCTTCGATTCCGGCGAGGGATGCCGTCGTCCCGGTGACGCGGGCATCGCCGGTGGCGGGGTTCTCCTGGAAGGCGACGCCGCGTGCAAACGTGCCCTCGTGGCGGCCCGTGTAGAAGCGGTTGAGGAACTGCCGGTGGGCGTAACCGTCGATGCCGAACTCCGCGGCATCCTCGTCGGCGAACGTCCAACCGATGTCGTCGTGACTGCGGACATAGTTCACCCAGGCGGTGCCGGGCGGCAGCTCGTGGCGACGATCCAGCGCCTGCTGCAACAGCCGGCCGTCACGGGTGGCGAGAGCCTCCCACGTCAGCGCCATCTGCAGCGGGTTGTACGACAGCTCGCACTCCTCGAGTGAGATGTAGCTGACCACCTCATCGGGGTGGACGATCGCCTCCGACTTGAAGACCATGCCGGGGGCGGCCATCGCGAGCACCGCGTTGAACGCCTGCAGCAGCAGGTGGGCTTCGGGCAGCGACTCGCAGGAGGTCCCCAGGCGTTTCCAGATGAAGGCCACGGCATCCATCCGGAGTACCTCGACGCCCTGGTTCGCCAGGAACAGCATCTCGCCCGCCATCGCGCGGAACACGGCCGGGTTCGCGTAGTTCAGATCCCACTGGTAGTGGTAGAACGTCGACCAGATCCAGCGGCCGTCCTCGAGCTGCACGAACGAGCCGCGGTGGTCGTCGGGGAAGATCTCGCGCGTGGTGCGTTCGTAGGCGTCGGGCATGTCCCGGTCGGGGAAGATCAGGTAGAAGTCGGCGTAGTCGGGATCGCCCGCCACGGCCTTCTGCGCCCACTCGTGCTCGTCGCTGGTGTGATTGAAGATGAAGTCCAGCACGAGTGAGATGCCCGCCATCCGCAGCTCCGCCGCGAGCTCGGCCAGTTGCGCCATCGTGCCCAGGCTCGGATTCACGCGCCGGTAACTCGACACCGCGTAGCCACCGTCGTTGTCGCCGAGGGGAGCGTCGAACAGCGGCATGAGGTGAAGGTAGGTGAGCCCGAGCTCGCGGAACGAGGGGATCAGCTCGCGCACGCCGGCGAGGTTGCCGGCGAAGCGGTCGACGTAGCAGACACCGCCCAGCATGCGCTCGGACTGGAACCACTCGGGGTCGGCGGCGCGCTGTGCGTCGTGCACCTTCAGATCGAGGGGACGCGCGTTCCACGAGGAGGATGCCGCCGCCACCGTCGCCGCCAGCTGCTCCCTGCCGTCGGCACGCTCGCCGTAGAGGCGGGTGAAGAGCTCGTGCAGCCGCGGGAACTGCTCGTCGAACCGGGCGAGGAACGCGTCATCCACACGCCCTGCCGCCTCGCAGGCCTCGAGTGCCGCGCCGCGATCGGCGTCGGACGTGGTCAGTGCGGTCATGGTGCCCCCTCCGTCTCAGCGTATCGGGCGGGCCCGACCGGGAGGCGGCGTAGGCTCACACGCGTGAGTGCGTACGTCTCGGCGTTCGACCTGTTCTCCATCGGGGTGGGACCGTCGAGCTCCCATACGGTGGGCCCGCTGCGCGCGGCTCGCGATTTCGCGCGCCGCGTCGCCGATCTGCCGACCCTCGCCCGCGTGGAGTGCGCCCTCTACGGCTCACTCGGCGCTACCGGCATCGGGCACGGTACCCCCGACGCGGTCGTCGCCGGCCTGCAGGGGTACGTGCCCGAGACCGTCGATCCGGCTCACGTGCGCGGCGCCTGGACCGACTGGTCCGACGGCGCGCTCCTCCTGATGGAGGGTCGCACGCCGATCCCCTTCTCTCGGTCGGACATCGTGCTCGCGCCGCGGACGCGTCTTCCCGGACACCCCAATGCGATGACGCTCGTCGCGCGGGATGCCGCGGGTCTCGCATTGCACGAAGACACCTACTACTCGATCGGCGGCGGGTTCATCCGGCGCGAGGGTGAGCCGGCGGTGGTGGCCGCGGCATCCTTCCCGCTGCCCTACGCGACAGCGGCGCAACTGCTGGACGTCTGCGATACGTACGGGCTGACGATCGCGGAGGTCGCGCGCCGCAACGAGGAGGCGCTGCGGCCCGAAGCGGAGGTCGCTGCCGGGCTCGATGCCATCTGGGACGCGATGGCCTCGTGCGTCGACGCCGGGCTGCACGCCGACGGGGTGCTGCCGGGAATGCTGAAGGTGAAGCGGCGCGCGGGCGCGATCCGCGCCCAGCTGGAGAGCGTCGAGGCGACCGGACGCGAGCTGCCGGGGGAGTGGCTCGGTGCGTTCGCACTGGCCGTGAACGAGGAGAACGCCGCCGGAGGACGCGTCGTGACAGCGCCGACGAACGGCGCCGCCGGCATCCTCCCGGCCGTGGCGATGTACTGGTGGCGCTTCCTCGCGGATGCCGGCATCGGAGCGGAGAACGCGGTGACGCCCTACGGCGAGCTCGTCGGCTCGGCGCTGCTCGGGCTGCACGGTCCGGGCGGCCGCGAGGCGGGCGAGGCGGCGCACGGGTCGGAGGACATCGTCGCCACCGCGCAGGAGCTCGCCGAGGCGAACCGGCGCCGCGGCATCCGTCGATTCCTGCTGACGGCGACGGCGCTCGGCTCGCTTTTCAAGGCGAACGCGTCGATCTCCGGAGCCGAGGGCGGGTGTCAGGCCGAGGTGGGTTCGGCGTGCGCGATGGCTGCCGGCGGCTTGACGGCCGTGATGGGCGGCACGAACCGTCAGATCGAGAACGCCGCCGAGATTGCGATGGAGCACCACCTGGGGCTCACGTGCGACCCCGTGGGTGGGCTCGTGCAGATCCCCTGCATCGAGCGCAACGCGATCGCGGCATCCACCGCCGTCACGGCCGCGCGCCTCGCGCTGCGCGGCGACGGCACGCACTACGTGCCGCTGGATGCCGTCGTGGAGACGATGCGTCAGACGGGCATCGACATGTCGACCAAATACAAGGAGACCAGCGAGGGCGGACTCGCCGTCAACGTCGTCGAGTGCTGAGCGCCGCGCGCGCCTGCCGCGGTTCAGTTGGCGTTCGCGCGGGAAATTGCGATGTGATTACCGGTGCAAGCGTCAACCGAGCGACCGGTCACGCGTGCCAACCTCGGCGTGCGAGGGCGGCGCGGACCAGCGCGACTCCCCGCGAGGGATCGTGTCGGATGTGCGCGGCGCTCAGGCGCACAACATCCCAGCCGAGGTTCGCGTAGTCGGAGTACTTCTCGAGGTCGCGCACCCACTGGCGACGCGAGGTGCGGTGGTGATCGCCCTCGATCTCGATCGCGACGCGGTGCGTCACGAACGCGCCATCGCTGATGCCGAGCAGCCGACCGTCGGGCGCGCGCACCTCCACGTCGAGCTCGGGCTCCGGCAGGCCCGTCCCGATGAGCGACAGTCGCCAGTCCGTCTCGAGCGGCGACATGCTGCCGGTGCGCAGCAGGGGAAGCGCGGCACGGAGCTTCGCGATTCCGCAACGGCGGCCTGCGGAGACAGCCGCGGCCAGCTTCTCGAGTCCGGCGTGTTGAGCGTCGGGCAGACGCCGCCCCCATCCGTCGCGGGGCACGCGGATGATCGCATCACCGATCACCACCAGGTCTCGAACCGTGTGCTCGCGGGCGAGCATCGCCCAGGCGGAGGCGGGCGTCGCGACCGGAAGGCCCGCCCGGACGGTGGTGTGAACGAGCATCGGGCTGATCTGCACGGCGGTGATGCCCGTCCGCCGGAGCGCACGGTGTGGCGCGGGAACGGCGACGTCGAGGTCGGCGGATGCCGCGGCATCCGCGTCGGGGAAGGGGAGCCCGTGGATCGCGAGCGCCGTCGTCCCGGTGTAGAACGCAGGGGGCGGCAGCACGAGTGCGTGGGCGCGGACGCGACCCAGGATGTTGCGCCGCGCGATCTCGTCCGGCGTGTCCTCGTCGTGCGGTGCGGCGCCGTCCGTGTCGCGCCGGACGCGGACTCCGCGGAACGGTGCGTCGAGGTCGCTAGCCGAGAGGCGCCCGCGAGTGACGCCGGCCGTCGACGCGTCGGCGGCGGTGAACACCTGCGGCAATGTCGGCGGAAGTGGTCGGGGTGAGCGCGGCATGCGCTCATGATGGGCCCATCTCCTGATGTCGTGGCCACCGTCCGCGGGTTCGTGGAGAACTTGCGCTGTTACCGAACGTGGGGACGAAGGGTTCCGTGTGCTGAAGGGGCGGTGGTGTCTGAAACAGCAGTGCGGCTTCCGGCGCGAGGGCCAGGTGAACGGCGCACAGCGATCGCGCGCGTTCGCTGTGCGCGAACCGTTGGCACTCTCCTGGGTCGAGTGCTAATCTGAAGTTAGTTGAGTCGATGAGGCTCAACTTTGACAGACCATCACAGTGACACACGACAAGGAGAGAACAATGGCCACGTATGACCCGTTCCGTGACCTCGACCGCATCGCGTCGGGCCTCTTCGACACGCGCCGGGGACCCCGCCGGATGCCGATGGACCTCTACCGCGACGGCGACCGCTACGTCCTGAGCGCCGACCTTCCGGGAATCGACCCGGGCTCGGTCGACATCGATGTGGACGGCCAGCTGCTGACCATCCGCGCCGAGCGCACCCTCAGCGAGGGCGACGGCGTGAAGTGGATCACGCGGGAGCGTGAGACCGCGAGCTTCCTGCGCCAGCTGAACCTCGGTCAGGGAATCGACACCGACGGCATCGCCGCGACGTACAGCAACGGCGTGCTGACGGTCACGATCCCCGTGAGCGAGAAGGCGAAGCCGCGCAAGGTCCAGGTCGTCGCCGACGGCGGTGCGCCCACGATCCAGGCGCACGAGTCGGCGCAGGAGCCGCACCCGGTCGAGCAATAGTGCCGGTCCGCGCACCCGCGCACAACCGCCCCGTGTCCGCGAGGACCGGGGCGGTTCGCGCCTGCGCGCTAGTGTCGAAGCACCCACCGGAAGCACCAGCACTCGGAACGTCAGCAAGGATGCCGATGACCGCACCCCCCGCCGCGCGCGAGCGCGAGCTCACCGAACCCGTCTCCCTCACCCGCCCCGACGGCCGCCTCAATCCGGCGGCGATCGGCTTCGCCCGCTCGCCGCTCGTCGACACCCGCGGCATCGGACGCGGACGCTTCGTCCGATCGTGGGGGCGCAACAAGAGGTGGGAGTACTGGAACGTCATGACGCCCACGCACATCGTGTCGCTCACGGTGTCGTCGCTGGACTACGCCGCCGTGCACGAGGCGTGGATCCACGATCGGGCCACGATGCGTTCGTGGGGCCGCAGCGTCACGGTGCTGCCGTCGCGGGAGGTGTCGCTGCCCGCCTCGCTGGGCACCGGCATCACGATCGCGCGGCACGCCGACCTCGCCGCCACCATCACGCCGGCCGAGCGCGGGTCGCTCTGGCGTCTGCACGCCGAGATCCCGGACGCGTCCTTCGACATCACGGTGCGCCGCCCGCCCGGACACGAGCTGCTGGCGGTCGTGGTGCCGTGGTCGTCGCGGCGGTTCCAGTACACCGTGAAGGACGTCGCGTTCCCGGCATCCGGAGTGCCGACGCTCGACGGCGTCGACTACGAGGTGCCGGCGGGATCGTGGGCGGTGCTGGATCACGGGCGTGGACGCTGGAGCTACGACGTGTCGTGGAACTGGGGCGCCGGGTCGGGAACCCTCGCAGACGGACGCAGCCTCGGCATCCAGGTCGGAGGGCGATGGACCGACGGGACGGGGTCGACGGAGAACGCCGTCGTGCTCGACGGCACGCTGCACAAGATCTCCGAGCCCGTCGCCTGGGACTACGACCTCGCCGCGCCGCTGCGGCCGTGGCGGGTGCATGGGGGAGGGCTGGATGCCGTGTTCACGCCGTTCTACGACAAGAAGTCCGCGACGAATCTCGGCGTCATCTCGTCGCGCACGGACCAGTGCTTCGGCACCTGGTCGGGTACGGTCGCTGTGGACGGCGCCGCCCTCCGCTTCGACGGCATCGAGGGCTTCGCAGAGGACGTCCGCAACCGGTGGTGACCGGCGCGGCGCGGGAGGAAGAGGCACGCATGTCGTTCCAGGCATATCTCGACAACATCGAGGACAAGACCGGGCGGACGCCGCGCCAGTTCGTCGACGAGGCGGCGGCGAAGGGCTTCGGCCCCGGGACGAAGGCCGGTGAGATCGTCGCCTGGCTCGCCGCGGACTACGGACTCGGGCGCGGGCACGCGATGGCGCTCGTGCACGTGATCACGAAGGGACCGAAGATCGTGTCGACCCATGTGGGCACCGGTACGGCGCACAGCGATGAGAGCGACACGCTGTGGCTCGAGGGCAAGGCGACGAAGCCGGCGCGATAATGCGGGCATGACGAGCCTCGCAGTCGACCCCGCGGTCACCGTGCGCGGCCTCCGCGTGCGGCGCGGGCGCACGGCCGTGTTCGACGGTCTCGACCTCGACATCGCGGCCGGCCGCATCACGGGGCTGCTCGGCCCGAGCGGAGGCGGCAAGACGACCCTGATGCGAGCGATCGTGGGGGTCCAGCGGATCGCCGGCGGAACCGTCGCGGTGCTCGGGATGCCGGCCGGCTCGCGTGGACTGCGCCGGCGCGTGGCGTACGACAGCCAGGGCGGCGCCGTGTACGACGATCTCACGGTGCGTCAGAACCTCGCGTACTTCGCCGCCGCTCGTGCCGTGCCCGCGACCGAGGTGGCGCGGGTCGTCGACGCCGTCGGGTTGGCGCCGCAGGAGCACCGGCTGGTGGGATCGTTGTCGGGTGGTCAGCGGGGGCGCGTGTCGCTGGGCATCGCGCTGTTGGGCGAGCCCGATCTCCTCGTCCTGGACGAGCCGACGGTCGGTCTGGATCCGCTGCTGCGCGAAGGTCTCTGGGATCTGTTCCGTGCGCTGGCCGACGCGGGGCGCACGCTGATCGTGTCGAGCCATGTGATGGATGAGGCGCTGCGCTGCGACGAGCTCGTGCTGGTGCGCGAGGGGCGTGTGCTGGCGCAGACGACGCCGGCGCACTTCCTCGCCGATGCGGGGGCGTCCGATCCCGATGCGGCCTTCCTCCGGCTGGTGCGCTCCGCGTCGGGGGTGCGGGGATGAACGTGCGGCGCCTGGGCGCGACGGCGGGCAGGGTGCTCCACCAATTGCGGCACGACCCGCGATCGGTCGCGCTGATGCTCCTGGCGCCGGCGCTGCTGGTCGGCCTGTTCGCCTGGATCTTCTCCGACCGTCCGGGGGTGTTCTCCCAGTTCGGCGGCGGCATCCTGGCGGTCTTCCCGTTCATCGTGATGTTCCTCGTCACGTCGATCACGACCTTGCGGGAGCGGCGCGGCGGCACCCTCGAACGGCTCCTCACGACGCCGATCGCGAAGGCGGACGTCATCGTCGGCTACGCCCTCGCGTTCGGTCTGATCGCTGTCGTGCAGGCCGTTGTCACCGTGGCATACGCGGTGGTCATCTGCGGGCTGCAGCTGACCGGCCCCGTCTGGCAGCTGGGGCTGGTCGCGGTGCTGGATGCGCTGTTGGGCACCGCGTTCGGACTGTTGGCTGCATGCGCTGAGTGCGGTGCTCCCGCTCAGCTACGCCATCGACGCGGTCGGGGCCGTGAGCGCCGGCGACGACGGCTGGGATCTGTGGCGTCCGGTTCTGATCGTCGCGGCCGTGACCGTCGTGTGCCTCGTGCTCGCCGCCGCGACGCTGCGGCGCCGTTCGTCGTGAGGGCTCAGGCGCGGCGCAGCTTCGTCGTCAGCCGCTCCAACTGCTCGAGCTCGTCGTCGCTCAGCACGGACATCCGTTCGGCGATGGAACGACCGTGCACGGTCGCGAGGCGACGGAACGCGCTCACCCCGCGCTCGGTGGCGCGGACGATCGCGCCGCGGCCGTCCAGAGGGTCGACGCACTTGCTGATGAGGTCGCGGGCGACCATCCGGTCGACGAGCCGTGACACGCTCGGCTGGCTGATCAGCATGTTGGCGGTCACGTCGCGCAGGCGTGCGGTGTTGTCGTCGCCGCGGACGACGGTGAGCAGCACGTCGTATTCGGCCTGGGTCAGCTCGTCGTCTCCGAAGTCGTCGCTGATCTCGCGCAGGATCTCGTGCTGCGCGCGAAAGAGGCTCTCCCACGCGGAGATGGCGAGGCGGCGGTCGGTCATGGCGTCAACTGTAGTGCGCCGTTCGGACGCCGCCCCATAGGCTGGAGCGCATGCGGCGCGCACGTGCAGGAATCGTCCGCGCCACCGTCGCGATCGCCGGCGCGGTGGCGGCGATGACGGTCGCGGTGGCAGCTCCCGCGTGGGCCGGCCCCGTCCCGGAGGTCGCTCCCGCGGCATCCGTCGGACGGGCCGCCCCGGCCGGTGTCGACGACTTCTCGTTCTCGTCGATGACCGCCGATTACACCCTGACGCGCGCCGACGACGGCACGAGCCGGATGCGAGTCGTCGAGTCGCTCGTCGCGCAATTCCCGGAGGTGGATCAGAACCACGGCATCCGCCGCCAGATCCCCGACTCCTACAACGGACAGCCGCTGCGCCCGCGGCTCGTCTCGGTGACCGACGGCGACGGTGCCCCCCGACCGAGCGAGGTCGAGGACGAGGACGGCGTCTTCTCGGTCGTCTCGAGATCGGACGAATACCTGCGGGGTGCGCAGACCTTCGTCCTCACCTACACGCTCGAGAACGTGACGTGGGACTTCCCCGATTCCGGCCTCGAGTTCTACTGGGACGTCAATGGCGTGGCGTGGGGGCAATCGTTCGGGCGGGTGACGGCTCGGCTGCACCTGGACGAGGCGCTCGCGCAAGCCCTGACCGGACGGATGTCCTGCTATCAGGGCGCGCAGGGCGCGACGAGCTCGTGCGCGTCGATCTCGTCGGCTCCGGATGCCGCGGCGGGCGGAGGCACGGTGGTGACGGCCGTCGCCGACGACGTGCAGCCCAACCAAACGCTCACGATGGCCGTCGGGTTCGCGGACGGGATGTTCGCGACGTTCGACTCCGGATACCTGGCCTCTCCGTTCGGCTGGGGTCAGCTCGGGGCGGGTCTGCTCGCCGTCGGCGCGGGTGTGCTCGGCGTACGCGCTCGTCGCCGGCAGCTCGCCGACGAGCCGGGCTGGCCGACGATCATCGCCGAGTACGATCCACCGCGCATCGTGGATGCGTTGGAGAGTGCCGTGCTTCTCGGACAGTCGTCGAAGGCGATTCCGGCGGAGGTGCTGGAGCAGGCCGTGCGCGGCTCGATCCGCATCCTCGAGTCCGAGGCCCGCGGGTGGGGCAAGCCGAAGCTCGTCGCCGAGCTCGTCGATCGGTGGAAGGCCGACGGCGACGGTCAGATGCTTCTGGACGGGCTCTTCCCCGGCGGGATGCCCGGTGCGCAGTACACGTTCGGGAAGCAGGACACGCGGTTCTCGAAGGTCGCGCAGAAGATCCTTGCGGCGGCGGAGACGGAGCTGACGACGCGCGGTCTGCGGCGTGCGGTCCCGGCGCGTGCGCGCTGGGTTCCGATCCTGCTCGCGGTGGCGGGTGCCGGGCTCGCGCTCGGACTGGGATTCGTCGCGATCGGGTCGTACGTGCAGCCGGCGCTTCCGTGGACCGTGATCGGTGTCAGCGTGGCGATCGCGGTCGTGGTGATCGGGATGTGCGTGCGCAAGCCCTTGACGGCGCTGGGAGCGGAGACCCGCGATCACCTCCGAGGGCTCGAGGAGTTCATCCGATGGGCCGAGGCCGACCGCATCCGGATGCTGCAGTCGCCGGCCGGCGCGGAGCGGGTCGCCGTGGACGTGAACGACCCGCGGCAGAAGCTGGATCTCTACGAGAAGTTGCTGCCGTATGCCGTCGTGTTCGGCCAGGAGAAGCAGTGGTCGGCGGAGCTCGCGGTGCTGTACACGGCGGTCGGCGCCGCCGGACCGGTCTGGTACTACGGCACGGGTGCCTTCGGCGCGTCGTCGTTCTCTGCGGGGATCGGCTCGCTGTCGAGCGCGGCGATGTCGTCGTCGTCGATGTCGGGCGGATCCGGCGGGGGAGGTTCGGCCGGGGGCGGCGGTGGCGGAGGCGGAGGCGGCGGGGTCTGACGCGTCGTCAGGCCGGCGCTCCGCGATCCAGGTCGTCGCTGTCGCCGGGCTCGTCGCCTTCGAGGATGCTGCGCAGCGTGGCGCGATCGTCACGTGATCGGCACGCGGACGGTCCTGCGGCGATCGGGCCGGGTAGGTCGGGTGGCGTGATTTCAGAACGGCGGTGGTTCGAACACGAGCGTGCGCGCGGGGCGGTCGTCGTGCACGCGGCCGCCGGGGCTGGTCCATTCGAGCGTCCCGTCCGCCCGCTGTCGGACGCGCCAGGCCGAGTGGTGTTTGAGCGTGTGATGTCGTCGACAGAGATGCGCCAGGTTCGTCACCGTGGTCGGGCCGTCGTGTTCGCGGGCTATGGTGTGGTCGACGTCGCAGCGTGGGAGCGGCTGACGGCATCCGGGGAAGCGGCAGTGCTCGTCGCGCGCGCGGAGCAGCCGCAGCTGCTCTCGAGACGGGCGATAGCGGTCGACGGCGAGAACGGCTCCCGTGCTCGGGCTGATCAGCAGGCGGTCCCAGCCGGGCGTGCTCCCCGCGATCTCGCGGGCGAGCGCGGGGTCGATGGTGCCGTAGCCGGTCAGATCGGCCGGTTCCTCCCCGTCCGCGATGAGGGTGGTCATCGGAACGGTGATCTGCACACGCGCGCGGATCGCGTCGGCCGCGGGGATGCTGTCGTTGCTCGCCTCGGCCGTCGCGTGGCCGCACAGCAGAAGGTCGAGCGCGACGTCCACGCGGATCTCGTCGAGTCGGCGCGTATCGGTTGTCGGCGCAGAGGCCGCGTCGACGGCGGCGGGGATCGTCCCGTCCGGAATCGCTCCGATCTCTCCTGCGGGGTCGGCATCCGCCACCGGACGACGGCCGTTGCCGGCGATAGCCTTCGCGAGCTGCGTGAGGCGGTCGAAGACGCCGTGCACGAGGTGTGCCGGACCGGTCAGCCCGAGCTCGGCGATGCCGTCGTCGCGGTCGGCGACCCAGACGCGCCGCTCGCGGCACGCGACCCGGTGGCGGTCCTCGACGGGAGCCGGGTCCAGCCGGTCGGCCAGTCGTCGGGCGGCCGGGCGCAGCCTGCCCGCCGTCTCCCGCTCGGCGACGGCGAGAGCGGCCGCCTCGTAGGCGGCACGGGCATGGTCATCGGTCACGCGTACCCCGGCATCCGCGATCACCGCCGCGTGCGCACGGCTGATGCGTCCCTCGGCCAGCGCGGTGAGCGTGGCGGGGAAGCGCGTGACCAGGGTCGCGGCATCGTCCATGCGTGTCTGCACGGTGCGGTCGGACTGACGCGTGGCGGCACCGATCTCAGCGGCGACGGAACGCACGGTGATGTCGTCCGGGGCGTGGCGGTCGACCGTCGGTGTCGCGCGCTGCGCGAGCGCGAACTCCTGAGCGGCGTGCAGGAGTTCCGCCTCCTCCGCTTGCAACGCCGCGATGCGCCGGCGCCGGTCGACGAGGGCCTCGACGATCTCGCCGACGACCGCACGCTCAGCGCGTGCGGTGTGCGGATCGGTGGTGACCATGCCTCGATTCTCTCGCGGGCCTCGGACACTGAGGCGAAGATAAATCCTGGTCAGAGAACGATTGTGGAGAACTCTCGGCGGAGTGTGACGGGGGAGGAAGTAGCGCAAGAGTAAGGGCCGGTCGGAGAGGCTTCCGACCGGCCCTTGTCCCTTGCACCAAGAGTGTCCTGCAATCACATGCCGGTAGCTGCCACAGCAAAACAACTACCGTGCGAGCACTCTATAACGACCAGATAACGGCCACAAGGGGTTTCCGTTACCTTTTCGTGACTTCATGCGAAAGTCGAATCTTCACCTCTTCGAGCTGTCTGCCACGGCTCGGCGCGATGTGTCGGAGGGCACGGAGGCGTCGGGCTCGGCCTGAGCACCCGCGTCGAAGCCGTCGACGACACGACGGCCACCGCCCCACCATCCGATCGCCCTCCCGCACCGAACAACAGGGGTACCCCGACCCCGGCGGCAGGAGATCATCGTGACCACGCACACCGGCCGGCGCGCGTCGCTCGCCCTCGCCGCCCTCGCGGGTCTCGTCAGCGGCGCCGTCTTCCTCGGCGCGGCTGAACTGCTGGCGCTGCTCCTGGCGCGCACCGCCAGCCCGATCCTTGCGGTCGGCGGCTTCGTGATCGACATCGTGCCGCAGCCGTTCAAGGAGTTCGCGATCGCGACGTTCGGTGCGAACGACAAGATCGCCCTCCTCGCGGGGCTCGGCCTCGCCGTCGTCATCGCCTCGGCGATCGGGGGCATCCTCGAGTACCTGCGCAGCCCGTCCGGTGTCGTCATCGTCGCCATCGCGGGGGTGCTCTCCACGGCCGCGGTCGTCTCGCGTACCGGTGTCACCCCGCTGTCGTTCCTTCCGCCCGTGGTCGGCACCGTCGCGGCCTCCGTCGTCCTGATCCTCCTCGGACGTCGACTGCGCCTCTGGCGCGGCACCCTCGAAGGCGCGGACGCAGACGCAGACGCAGACGCAGACACCGCCTCGGACGAAGCGCCGGCGCTCGGCCGTCGCGGCTTCTTCCGCCTCGCCGGTGTCGCCGGGGTCTCCGCCGTGATCGTCGGCGTCACGGCACGCGTCGTGACGGCCGCGACCTCATCGGTCGACGCGATCCGCGATGCGCTGAAGCTGCCCGCACCCCGTCGAACGCTGACGGTGCCCGCCGGCGCCGAGCTCGACGTTCCCGGTCTCTCGCCGCTCTTCACGCCGAACGCCGACTTCTACCGTGTCGACACGGCGCTCACCGTCCCGGCCATCGACCCGTCGACCTGGCGCCTCGTCGTGGACGGCATGGTCGACCGTCGCATCGAGCTGAGCTTCGACGGCCTCGTGGGCATGGGGCTGGACGAGTACGGCATCACCTTGACGTGCGTGTCGAACGAGGTCGGCGGCGGACTGGTGGGAAACGCGCGGTGGCTCGGCGTGCCGGTCCGCGACATCCTGCGAATGGCAGGACCGCAAGCCGGTGCCGACATGGTGCTCTCACGCAGCGTCGACGGCTACACCGCGAGCACTCCGCTGTCGGCGCTCACGGATGACGGGCTCGACGCGATCCTGGCGGTCGCGATGAACGGCGAGCCGCTCCCGGCCGAGCACGGCTTCCCGGTGCGGATGATCGTCCCCGGGCTCTACGGATACGTCTCGGCGACGAAGTGGCTCACCGAGCTGAAGGTGACGACCTTCGCGGCCGACGAGGCGTACTGGACGCCGCGCGGCTACAGTGCCGAGGCGCCCATCAAGCTCTCCTCTCGTGTCGACGTGCCCAAGGTCGGCAGTCCCGTCGCCCCGGGGCGGGTCCCCGTCGCGGGCATGGCATGGGCGCAGCCGACCGGGGTCGCCCGCGTCGAGGTGAACATCGACGACACCGGCTGGATCCCGGCAACCATTTCCACGCCGGTGAACGACGAGAGCTGGGTGCAGTGGATGTACGAATGGGATGCCGCGCCCGGCACTCACTACGTCGCGGTGCGCGCCTGGAACAAGAAGGGCGAGCTACAGGAGCAGCAGCGCGCCCCCGTCGCCCCGAACGGGTCGACGGGGTGGCACCGGGTTCTCGTCACCGTGTCGTCGTGAGCGCTCGTCCGCCGCGACGGAGCCCCGCGCGTGAGAATGTCGGCATGACGCCTCGCTGGACCCCGCTCGCGACCACCTACCTCGTGCTGGCGATCGCCGGCCTGGTCGGGACGTTCGCCTTGAACGTCTGGTCGGTGGTCCTGATGCGCAACTACCTGCTCGATCTCGTGCAGTCGGGCCCCGCCGTCGGCTCGATGCGTGAGCGGGCGTTGGCGGTGCGCCGGATGCCGCCGACCGCTGGCGCCGCGGATGGCGCCGCGGCCTCGAGCTGAGGCGGCGGGGAGGGCTCAGGCGGTCCCGGAGGATGCCTCGTCCGCCCGTGCGGCCCCGCGCTCACGCGCGATCGAGCGCGCGAGCACCTGGCCGCCGCTGGTCAGCAGCGCGCGGCGCCACGGGAGCGTCCCCTCGATCTCGATCTGGATCGACATGGACAGCACCGTCCGGATCACGACAATGAGGCCGAGGATCAGAGCGTCCTCGATCGACGGCTTCGAGGTGATGGTGCGGATGAGGTCGGCGGCCACGAGCACCTCGAGCCCCAGCAGGATCGCCGCCCCCAGCGCGGTGCGCAGCACCAGGTAGGCCGCGTGCGCCCGCCGCTCGCGGCGGAGCGTGCGCCACGCCAGCACGACCGCGATGACGCACCCGGAGACCATGGCCAGGGCACCGATCACCTCGAACACGATCGCGATGACGGTGAAGAACGGCTCGATGGATGCGGACATGATCGCCACTCTAGGGGCGAGCCCCTCCGGACGCAGCGCGACGCCCCCGCCCGACGGGGGCGGAGGCGTCGCGCGGGGGGAGGCTTACTTGAAAGCGTCCTTGACGTCCTCGCCAGCCTTCTTCACGTGGGCCTTGGCCTGCTCGGCCTCGCCCTCGGCTTCGAGGCGCTCGTTGTGCGTCAGCTTGCCGACGCCCTCCTTGACCTTGCCGCCGAGGTCCTCGGCCGCGTTCTTGATCTTGTCGTCGAGACCCATGATGTGTTCCCTTCTCTGGCCTTCTCCGGACTCCTGACCTCGACGCTACGAGGGCCGCCGGCGCGAGGGCAGTGGGTTGACGGGCTGGGCTCGAGGGGGTAAGCGGGCTACGCGTGATGCGTGACGGGATGCCGCAGCATCCCCTCGGGCGGGCGCCCGGCCCCCGGTGATCGGACGCACCTCCTCGAAGCCGAGCCGTCGGTACAGGCGCCGGTTGACCGGGGTGGACGACTCGAGGTACGCGCTCTGGCGCATCGCGTCGAGGGCGTCCAGGTGAGTCGAGAGCAGGCGTCCGCCGACGCCGCGGCCGCGGGCGCGTGCCGTCACGCCCACCTCGGCCCGGTACCAGTGCGGGGAGTCGGGACGTTGGCGCTCCAGGTGCGAGAACAGCGAGAGCGCGCGGGGGATGCCGCGCCATCCCAGGGCGCGCACGAAGTGCGGCGCCTGCCCGACGAGACGTCCGAGAGCGCCGTGCCGTGCATCCGGGCCCTCCCACACGGCGACCCCGAGGATCGAACCGTCCCCGTCGCGGGCGAGGTCGACGGTTCCGGTCGTGAAGGCGCCGGCCGCCAGCATCCCATGGAAGAGGTGCGCGAGCCGTGTGCGCCGACGGCCCGGCGTCGGCGCGATCGCGGCGAGCACCGGGTCGGCCTCGAAGGCTTCGGCCAGCACGTCTGCGGCGGCGAGGAGGTCGCCGCGGCGGGCGGGGGTGATGGTGATCTCCGGCATGGCTGTGAACGAAGCGCCATCGCCCCGCGCCTACCTGGGCGTGGACGATCGCCGCCGGCAGCTGCTCGACGCGGCGTGGGAGGTGATCCGCGACGGCGGCGCGACGGCGCTCTCGCTGCGGACCGTCGCGCAGCGCGCCGGGGTGGCGCACCGCGTGGTCACCTACGCGTTCGGGACCAAGAGCACGCTCGTCGCCGCGCTGCTCGAACGCGAGTCGGCGCGTGCGGTGGAGGCCGCCTGGGCGGCGCCGCTCGCCGAGGAGACGCTGGAGAGCGCGGTCGCCGCAGCGCTGCGTGCCTACCTCGACGACGTGCGGGCCGATCCGCGCCGGCACGAGTGCCTCGCCGAGCTGACGATCCTCGCGCGATCGTCGGGCGAGCCGGCGGATGCCGCCGCGATCGAGAGCGCCGCGGCGCTCACCGAGATCGGTGCCCGCCTGGAGGCCTGGCAGTCCGCGCGCCCGGCGGCATCCGTGCGGGATATCGACGTCGTCGCCGCGGCGATCCTCGCCACCGCCGACGGACTCGCGCAGTGGTGGCTCGCGACGCGCGACGACGCGCACGCCGACGCCGTCATTGCCGTGCTCGCAAGAGCGTTCGCGACGCCGTGACGCCGTGACGGCGCTCAGGCGAGCGGGTCGTGCGGGAGCGTGTCGTCGGCGAAAACGGGCCACGCGGGAAGGGGATCCTCCAGCCGCGCCCAGCCGGCGGCGCCCTGCTCCAGCTCGGCGTCGGTGAGCAGCGCGGCGTCCAGGGTCGCGACGACGGCGCCCGTCATGAGATCGAGTCCCGTGAGGGCGAGGTCCTGCGCCGTGAGGCTCGCCTCCATGCTCGCGTCTTGCGGGTCGATCCACATCGCCGAGCCGACCTGGTTCCAGCGGGCCAGGATGCCGGGGCGCGTCGCCAGCCGGCAGAAGCCGGCCGAACGCAGCAACAGGCCGAAGCGACCCGTGTCGAGTTCGTCGAGGGCGGCGGCGAGGCGGGCCGGGTGGAACGGGCGCAGTCGTTCGTAGCGCACCGTCGATACCCGGGGATCGGTCATGTAGGGGTCGTGCTCGTCGTTCAGCGCCTGCACCCATCCGGGGCGCTCCAGCACCGAGCTCTCGTCGAACCCGCGAGGGTCGGAGCCGGCGAGGGCCTGGAGGTCCTCCGCCGGGCCGCGGGACAGGCGTACCCGTCCGCGCGGGGCGAGGTGGGAGGCGAGCGCCATGAGCACCGGCAGCTCGGCGGTCTCCACGTGCTCCCAACGCACGAGACTGATGAGGGTCGCCGACTCGAGCAGCGTGACCGCACGTCGCGCTCGCGCGCCCGCGTCGCCGTCGCCGTTGCGGCGGCGCCCATCGAGCGGACTCGGGTCGCGCAGATCGTCCAGCATGTGCCGGGCGTCGACGACGCAGACGATCGGTGCAGGCGGTGTGCGCGTGACGATGTCCAGGTGCAGCACGTCCACGTCGATGTCCGCATCGATCACGAAGCGCTCGACGTCGTGCCGATCCCGCTCGAGCGTCACCGCGACGGGATCGCTCGGCGCCGCACCCGCATCCGCATCCTCGCGTCCAGCCGAGACGCGGAGCAGTCCGCGCCGGGTGGCGACGGCGAGACCGGCGGCGTAACGGCGCCGTTCGGGGGTGCACAGGCCGGCGACGATCAGGGGGGAGGGCAGCACGACGGGCCTGCTTTCACATTGACGGACGGGTCGTCCCACTCTAGCCTCTTATTGATAAAGATTCTCAGTAAGGAGTGGTCATGAAGGTTCGTGCGTCCCTCAAATCCCTGAAGGAGCAGCCCGGCGCGCAGGTCGTGCGCCGTCGTGGTCGCGTCTACGTCATCAACAAGCTGAACCCGCGCTTCAAGGGTCGGCAGGGGTGACCGTTCCCGGTTGCGCAGCACCGGCATCCGTCGAGATCCGCTGCGCCGTCGAGAGCGACGTGGCGGCGGTCTGCGCCTTCGGTGCCGTAGTGCTCCCCGCGCACTACACACCTCTTATCGGGGCCGATGCCGCACAGGAGCTGGTCACCGACTGGTGGAGCGCCCCTGCGACGCTCCGCGCCGTCGACGCCCAGGCGCTCTGGGTGGCACTCGATGCCGACGGGGAGATCGTCGGCGTCGGCGAGCTCGGCCACATCGGCGACGATCCCGTCATCTACAAGCTGTACATCGGCGCCCACCGCCGCGGCGAGGGTGTCGGCGCGCTCCTGATCGACCGGATGATCGCGACGCTCGCACCGCGCACGCCGCGCGTGCTGATCGAGCACGTCGCCGCCAACGACCGCGCCGCGGCGTTCTTCGAGCGCCACGGGTTCGTCGTCGACCATGTCGACGTGATCGACCCGCACGCCCCCGAGCGCGACGTCGTCTGGCGGGCCCGCGAGCTCGCCGCCTGATCGGGCGGCGCTCAGGCGAAGCGGTCGAGGTGGATGCCGGCGTACGCGAGCGCCGCGACGCTCTCGCCGTCCGTGATCTCGCCCGCGGCGATCATGCGGAGGACATTGCCGAACGGCACCCACCGCACGGCGTCGATGCCCTCCTCGTGCTGAGAGGCGTCGGCATCCGCACCCCGGGAGATGCCCTGCGCGAGGAAGACGAACTCGGGTGCGCGCGCGATGCCGTTGAGGGCGTTCATCCGCCCGAGCGCCGTCCAGCGTGCCGCGGTGATGCCGGCCTCCTCGGCGAGCTCTCGCTGCGCCGCGACGAGAGGGTCCTCGCCGTCCGAGCCGCCCGCCGGAACCTCCCAGGAGCGGCCGGTGGTGTAACGCTCGAGCGAGACGAGACAGACGCGATCATCGTCATCGACGGCGACGACGAACACGGCGGGATGCTGCATCTCCACCACGCCGTAGATGCCCTCGCCGTGAGGGCCGACGACATCGTTCTCCTCGACGCGGATCCAGCGGTTCTCGTACACGGTGCGCGATGCGCGCGTCCGCCACGTCATGCGCCCACCCTAGAACGAGCGAACGGCCCGGACGCAGAGTCCGGGCCGTTCGAGCGGGCGGTGGCGATCAGTACCAGCCCACGGACTCCGAGTGGTCCCATGCGCCGCAGGGCGTGCCGTAGCGGCCCGCGATGTAGCCCATGCCCCACGCGATCTGGGTCGCGGGGTTGGTCTCCCAATCGGCGCCGGCGGAGGCCATCTTGCTGCCGGGGAGTGCCTGCGGGATGCCGTACGCACCGCTGCTGTTGGCGGCGTTCACACGCCAGCCCGACTCCTTGTTCCACAGCGACACGAGGCAGGCGAACTGGTCGTCGCCCCAGCCGTAGTTGGCGGCGGCCATCGAGCGGGCGATGCCCTGGGCGGATGCCGGGTCGACGTTGACGTCGACCGCGGGACGCGACGAGACCGACGCGGTCGTCGCCGCAGCGGCCTCCTCGGCCTTCGCCTTCGCGGCGGCTTCTGCGGCCGCGGCGGCCTCGGCGGCAGCCTTCGCCGCCGCCTCGGCGGCGGCCTTGGCGGCAGCCTCCTCTGCGGCCTTGCGCTGCACGGCGGCATCGAGGGCGGCCCGCAGCTTCGCCGTCTTGGCGGCGACGACCTCGGTCTCGGCCTTCGCGTCGGACGTGAGCGTGGGGATCATCATCGCGGGGGTCACGTCGAGTGCGCGCAGCTTCGTGATGAGGGCGCCGAGCTTGGCTGTGTCGACCGTGGTGTCGGTGGTGCCGACATCGAGACCGGAGGCCGAGATGTCGATCGCCACCTTCGCGGCGGCGGCGACGGCACTCTGCGCGGCGCTCATCGCGGTGACGCCGCCGGCGGTGATCGCGCTGAGCGGTGCGGAGGTGGTCTCGACGGTGACCGAGCCGGTGGAGGCGGCGGGAGCATCGCTCGCAGCGAAGGCCGGCAGGGCCCCCGCAGTGGTCGTGGCGGCGCCGATTACGAGGCCGAGGCCGAGGAGGGCGGATGTCACGGGGCGGTAGGGCAGACGGGGCATAAAGAGAGTACTTCCGGTGAATCAGCACCGCCCCGGCGCCGGAGCGCGAGCGGTGTGCGTCCTCGGGTGGACACGAAGGTCACAGCTTCACAACGTTTTCTGGACATCCCCGGCGCACAACCTGAGTGAAACCTGTACGCCAACCGCCCGTCGGCCCGCGTTTCCTCCGGTCCGTTTGCCACGGTCCGAGCCCTGTCCGCTGTCCTGGCGGCGATATAGAGTCGCCTGCGACAGATCGTCATCGACAGGACGTCGCATAACGAAAAAGAGGCGAAAAAATGGCATCCAATTCGGCATCCGAGATCGTCGACGCCGTCGGCGGACCCGGAAACATCGCGAGTCTCACCCACTGCGCCACACGATTGCGCTTCCAGCTCAACGACGGAGACAAGGTCGACAAGACCGCCGTCGAAGCCATTCCGGGAGTGCTCGGCGCGGTCCCGCAGGCCGGCGACCGCTTCCAGGTCGTGATCGGCGGCGGCGTGCAGACCGTCTACAACGAGATCATGGCGCTGCCCGTCATGGCCGGCGGTGCATCCGCTGGCGGCGGCGCGGACGAGAGCATCGCCGACATCAAGGCGCGCGAGCGCGCGAAGGGCCCCCGTGGCACCCACGCCTGGCTCGACTCGCTGTTCGAGTTCCTCTCGGACTCGTTCCGCCCCATCCTCGGCGCCCTCCTCGGCGCGTCGCTGTTCATCACGTTCATGGCGCTCATGGCGACCCTCCACGTCATTCCGGCCTGGAACGCGCCCGGCGTCACCCTCGAACCGTCGTGGGCGTTCGTCAACCTCATGTGGCAGTGCGTGTTCGTCTTCCTGCCGCTGATGGTCGCCTACAACGCGTCGCAGAAGATCGGTGCCGACCCGTGGGTGGGCTTCTCGATCATGGCGGTGCTGATGCTCCCGAGCTTCTCCGGTCTCGCGACGGGCGTCGAGAAGACGCCGCTGTTCGGGTTCCAGCAGGCGCAGGTCGCGATCGTGCAGGTGTGGGGTCTGCCGATGCCCATCGCGGACTACTCCTCGCAGGTGTTCCCTCCGCTGCTGATGGCCGCGGTGCTCGGCCTCGTCTACAAGGGCCTCAAGAAAGTCATCCCCGAGAACATCCAGCTGATCTTCGTGCCCTTCCTCGCGATGCTCATCATGATCCCGTTGACGGCCTTCCTCATCGGCCCGATCGGCGTGTACGTCGGGGCCGGGCTCGCGAGCGCGCTCGCGGCGATCAACTCCTTCTCGCCGTTCATCTTCGCGATCGTCATTCCGCTCGCCTACCCGTTCATGGTGCCGCTGGGTCTGCACTGGCCGATCAACGCGATCATGCTCCTGAACATCCAGACCCTCGGGTACGACTTCATCCAGGGCCCCATGGGCGCGTGGAACTTCGCGTGCTTCGGCGCGACCGCCGGTGTGCTGGTGCTGGCCTGGCGGGAGAAGGACAAGCAGATGCGGCAGACGGCGACGGGCGCGCTCGCCGCGGGCCTGCTCGGCGGCATCTCCGAGCCCTCGCTCTACGGCATCCACCTGCGGTACAAGCGCATCTATCCGCGGATGCTCGTCGGCTGCCTCACGGGCGGTCTCATCATCGGCATCGGTTCGCTGGTGCTGGGTCTTCCCCACGGCATCACGACGCAGGCGTTCGTCTTCACCTCGCTGCTGACGGTCCCCGCCTTCAACCCGATCGGGCTCTACCTGGTCGCCGTTGCCGGCGCGTTCGTGGTCGCGATGGTGCTCGTCATCATCTCGGGCTACAAGAACCCGGAGCCGGCCGGTGCGGCCGTCGCGGCGGCCACGGCAGGCGCGGCATCCGTCGCCCCCGGTGTGGCGCGCGACACCATCCCGGCTGTCGCCGGCGGCGCCGAGCTCGCCGGTGTCGCCGGTGAGGGAGCGCAGACGGCCACCGCGGTCGCCGAGCGTACCGCCGCGGTGGGCGAGCTGATCCAGGTCGCGGCACCGCTGGACGGCACCGTGGTGCCGCTCGACAACGTGCCCGACCCGGTCTTCGCGGGCGGAGTGATGGGGCCGGGTGTGGCGATCGAGCCGACCGGAACCACCGTCTACGCACCGGGCGCCGGTGTCGTGGTCGCCGCGCAGCCGACCGGACACGCGTTCGGCCTGCAGCTGGACAACGGCGCCGAGGTGCTCATCCACGTGGGAATCGACACGGTCAACCTGAAGGGGGAGGGCTTCGACGTCAAGGTCAAGAACGGCGACCGCGTCGAGACCGGCACGCCGCTCGTCACCTTCGACCGCGCCGTGATCGAGAAGGCGGGCTACCCCCTGATCACGCCGGTGATCGTCCTCAACGGCGACACGTTCGACACCGTCGACCCCGTCGCCCTCGGCCCCGTCACGCACGGATCGCCGCTGCTGGACGTGCAGAAGAAGGCCTGACCGCTGCGCTCTGCGTTTCGACTCGCTGCGCTCGCTCAACGACCGGGGAAGGCCTCCCCGGTCGTTGAGTGAGGAGCGCAGCGACGAGTCGAAATGCGGTGACCCCGCCGTCAGCGCAACGCGGCGACCGCGTCCCAGATCGCGTCGGCGACCTCCCGCTTCGTGCCCGCCGCATCCGACACGACGGTGCCGGCGGCATCCAGCAGCAGCACACGATTGTCGGTCGCCTCGAAGCCGTGGGTCTCATCGACCCGGTTCACCGCCAGCAGGTCCAGGCCCTTGCGCTCTCGTTTGCGGCGTCCCCGTGCCAGAAGCTCCGCATCGTCGGCCGCCGTCTCGGCGGCGAAGCCGACCACGATCTGACCGGGCCGGCGTGCGGCGACGAGTCCTGCGAGCACATCGGGGGTGGTCACCAGCTCCAGCCGCGGCACGCCGTCCTCTTTGCGCAGCTTTTCGCGCGAGACCTCCGCGACCCGGTAGTCGGCGACCGCGGCCACCATCGCGATGATGTCGGCGGCGGGCGCGGCATCCGTCATCGCCGTCTCCAGCTCGGCGGCCGTGCCGACGCGCACCATCGTGATGTGCGTGTGGCGGGATGCCGACGCGAGCACCCCTTCGTCCACGTGGGCCGCCACGAGCGTGACGTCGGCGCCGCGGTCGGCGGCGGCGAGGGCGAGCTCAGTACCCTGACGGCCACTGGAGCGGTTGCCGAGGAAGCGCACCGGGTCGATGGGCTCACGGGTGCCGCCGGTCGACACGGCGACCCGCAGGCCCGCGAGATCGGCGGGCGGCGGCGCGGCGATCGCCAGCGCCGCAGCGACGATCTCCTCCGGCTCCACCATCCGCCCGGGCCCGCTGTCGCCGCCCGTCAGCGGGCCGTCGGCCGGCCCCACCACGTGCACGCCGCGCGCCCGCAGCGTCGCGACGTTGGCCTGCGTGGCGGCGTGTTCCCACATCGCCGTGTGCATCGCGGGCGCGACGACGACGGGCGCGGTGGTGGCGAGCAGCGTCACACCGAGCAGGTCGTCCGCGATGCCCGCCGCCATCTTCGCGAGGATGTTGGCCGTCGCGGGGGCGATGACGATGAGGTCCGCGGAGGTGCCGAGGGCGACGTGGCGCACGCGCGCGACGTCGTCGTGGACACTGGTCGTGACAGGATTCCTGCTGACGGCCTCCCACGTGGTCGTCCCGACGAAGCGCAGCGAGTCCTCGGTGGGAACAACGTGCACCTCGTGCCCGTTGGTGACGAGGGCGCGCACGAGGTGCACCGTCTTGTACGCGGCGATGCCGCCCGTCACGCCCACGACAACGAACATGGTCCGATCCTCCCACGCCGCAGGCGTCGCCACGAGGAGCGGACGGAGAGGTCACGAGCACCGTGTGTACCGTCATCGTCCACGTCCCGCACGGCGATGGCGCGCCCGTACGGTTGCTCGCCGTCCGTGACGAGGACCCCGCGCGCTCGTGGGATCCGCTGGGCCCGTGGTGGCCCGAGCTTCCGAGCGTGAAGGGTGTGCGCGACCGTCGTGCCGGTGGCGCGTGGTTGGCGGTGGATGCCGAGGACGGCCGCGTCGCGGTGATCCTCAACCGCGCCGACGTGCTGGCCGCCGACCCGACGGGACGGGCCGAGCCCCCGATCTCCCGCGGCCGGATCGTCCTCGATGCCGTCGCCGGCCGCACCCCGGACAGTCCACCGCATGCGCAGGGGTTCAACCTCGTCGAAGCGACGGCCGCCGGCGCCCGTGTCACCATGTGGGACGGCGGCGCTCTGCGGCACGTGGAGCTTGCTCCCGGCATCCACATGGTCGCGCATGACGACGTCGACGATGAGGCGACGGCGCGCATCGCGGCGTGGCGCGAGGCCTTCAGCGCGCCGGCTGCCATCGACGGGCACTGGTGGGAGCCCTGGCTCGACACTCTCGAGCTGACGAGCGGACTGGGACCCACCGACGATCGCGCCATCGTGCGCGACAACCGTCCCTTCGGGTACCCGACCCTGTCGCTGCTGGTCGTCGCCGCCTCGCTCGGACCCGACGGCGTCGACGTGCGCTACGCGGAGTTCGACGAGCCGGGGCAGTGGAACCGACCCCGGCTCGCCTGAGCGTCTCGCGCCACCGTCGTCTCAGGCCCCGCGGCGAATGGCCGTGACCAGGGGCCGCGATGTGAGCAGCGACAGGCACACCAGCACGATCCCGGCGAGGAACGTCCCCACGATCACCACCATCGAGATCGGAGCGATCAGCACCGTCAGCCCCACCACGGGCAACGCCAGAGCGACGCCGACGAGTGCGCCCCCACCGCCGCCCATCGCAGCGGCACGATGACGGTGAGCGCGCGGGCGCGGCGCAGTTCGCGCCCCGGCATCCCCAGACGATCCAGGCCCACGATGAGCTCGCGGTCCTCGAGCGTGGACGCGGCCTGTGTCACCCCCACCGAGCAGGCGAGCAGCGCGAAGCCGACGCCGAGCGTCACGAGCACGCCCGTGCGCATGTCGGCGAACAGCACGGCCTGAGACCCCGTCTGCCCGTCGTCGCCGGCGAGCGCCACGAGGCTCGCTCCCGAGCCGCCCACCACCGCGATGACGGCGATCATCGCGATCCCCGAGACGCGGCGCCAGGCCGAGGCCGCGTGCGCCGACAGCTCGCGCCCGGCGATGAGCTGCGCCGCAGACGACGTGGTGCGCGCGAGGCGGCGCCCGCGGGCCGCGACAAGCGGTGCTCCGACGACGTTCACGATCACGAGTGCGACGCCGAACAGGCCCACCAACGCGATCAGGCCTACCGCGGCGCCCCAGACCTGCGCGATCGCGGTGATGTTCGACACCGCCGTCGCCACGGCGACGATCGCCAGGACGCCGAAGACCAGCGCCGCCGTGCGCCGCCGTGGCGGGGCGGTGCGACGAGCCACGCCCAGCGGCGTCAGCTGCACCCGTCGCAGGCTCAGTGCCGCGCTCGCCGTGGCGACCACGACGACACCCACGACCGCCCCGGCCGCCGTGCCCGCGCCGGTCCAGAGCGCCGCGGCTCCGACGGGCCCCACCGAAGAACGGCAGCAGTCCCACCATGGGCAGCAGCGCCGCGTACAGACCGACGCCCAGGATGCCGCCGACCAGCGCGGTCGCGCCCGCTTCGACGACCGTCATCGCGCTGACCTCTCCCGTCCCGGCGCCGAGGAGGCGCAGAGTGGCCAGACGGTCGTTGCGTCGGCGCGCCGACAGACGTGCCGCGGCCGCCCCCAGCGTCGCGATCGGCACCGTGAGCAGCACGAGCGCCAGTGCGCTGAGCGCGCGGTAGATGATCTGCATCTCCCCGGCGGCGCGCGGGTCGGTGAAGAACATGCCGACGCCGCCGCCGACGACCAGCAGCAGCGCGGTCGTGACGCCGAAAGCGACGATCGGCCGCACCAGCGCGGCGCGGCCTTGCCGCGACGGGCGCGCGAGCATCACGGTGAGGCGGACGGTGCCGGCGACGCTCATGCGGCGCCGCCCGTCGCGACCGTCGCCGAGCCCTGGATGCGCCCGTCGGTCATGTGCAGCGTCCGCGAGCAGCGCGCCGCGACGCCCGGGTCGTGGGTGACGACGACGAGGTCTTCGCGGCGGCCCCCGCGGCGTCATCGGCCCCGGGATGTATCGGCATCCGCCTCCCGGGCGATCTCTGTCGCGCGTCGGGGGTCGCTGCTAGCGTCGCGGCATGGGAGTGGACGGGGGCGAGTCGGTGTTCTTCGCGGATGCCGCGGCCTTCCGGGCATGGCTCGAAGCCCACCACGACACCGCGACCGAACTGTGGATGGTGCGCCGGCGCAAGGGTCATCCCGAGCAGGGGCTGCGCTGGGAGGACGCGGTCCCCGAGGCGCTGTGCTTCGGCTGGATCGACTCGACGAGTCGACGGCTCGACGACGACGCGCGCATCCAGCGGTGGACGCCGCGCACGCCCACCTCCACGTGGAGCGCGGTGAACATCGCCCACGTCGCGCGGCTCACCGTGGAGGGGCGCATGCACCCGGCGGGCCTGGCGGCATTCGAGCGGCGCCGGCCGGAACGCACCGCGATCTGCTCGTATGAGACCAGCGACGAGCTCGACGCGGACGAGCTGGCCGCGATCACGGCCGTTGCCGCGGCTCGCGCGTTCTGGGATGCCGCGACCCCGGGCTACCGTCGCATCTGCGCCCACTGGGTGCACGGCGCGCGCCGTGCCGAGACGCGGAGCGCCCGCCTCGCGCAGCTCGTCGAGGAGTGCGCGGCCGGGCGACTCATCCCTTCGCAGCGCTACGGCATCCCGCCCGCGTGGCTCGCGCGCGCCGCTGCGGCCGCCGCGGTGCACGGAGAGTCGTAACGGCGACGCGCGGCCGCGTCGTCGACCGTCAGCGCCGGCGCAGCAGCAGCACGCCGTCCTCGAGCGTCCCCGGCTCCTCATCGCGGCCCGTTGCGGCGCGGGTGCGGGTCTCCACGAGCACCGCCTCCCACGCCTGCGGATCGAGGTCGAGCAGTCGCAGCTCCTCCTCCGGGGGCAGCAGCCGTGGGCGTTGCCCGTCGTCGCCGTGATGAGACCACGGCGGCGCCACGGCGTGCGACACGATCAGCAGATAGCCGCCGACGGCGACGCGCTCGGCCGCGCCGCGCAGCAGGGGGACGCGCGGGAAATCCGGTTCCCACGAGTGCAAGAAGCTCGCGCTGACCAGATCGAACGTCCCGGGCGGCACGGCCTGCGTGCCGCTTCCCACGAAGAAGGTGACCCGTTCGGAGAGTCCGCGCTCGCGCGCTGCGGTCGCACCGCGGCGGATCGCGGTCTCTGAGACGTCGACCGCCGTCACGTTCCAGCCGTGTTCGGCGAGCCAGACGGCATCCGCCCCCTCGCCGCAGCCGACCTCCAGGGCTCTGCCGACCGGGAGCGTCGCGGCGAGGTCGGCGAAGGTCGCATTGACGTGACCCGACCAGATGCTGTCGCGGGTCGCGTAGCGCTGCTCCCACGCCGAGGCTCGTTCGCGGGCGCGCTGCGCCAGTGCCAGGTCGCCGTCCTCCACGACCAGTGCGGCATTGACCCCGGCGCCCGCCATCGATCCGGCCGCCATCGCGACGGGAACATTGCCGTAGGGCGCGACGACATTGCCGGCCGCCCACACGCGCGGATGCGAGGTCGTGCCCAGGAGGTCGACCGCCAGCGGCGCCCCGGGATCGTCGGTGCGCGCCAGGCGAAGGGCGTCGGCGAACGCCAGGTCGATCGCTGGCGTCGGCGCGACGAACAGGGCATCGATCGCGTGCATCTCGCCGTCGGCATCCCGCGCCGCGTGCAGCGCACCGTTCGCCCCGTCGAGGGCCACGATCGGGGTCGGCACGATGCGGATGCCGCGAGCCCGCCAGCGCACCCGCAGCTCGTCGTCGAGGGGCTCGATCGCGCCCGTGAAGGCGGTGAGCTCCTCGCTCCACTGCCGAACCAGCTCGATCTGGTGCACGCTCTGCGGCGAGGTCGCCAGCACGCCGAGACGGCTGCCCGCCACCTCGAAGCCGTGGCAGTACGGGCAGTGCAGCACATGGCGTCCCCAGTATTCGGCGAGCCCCGCGACGGGCGGCAGCTGGTCGCGCACTCCGCTGGCGATGATGACGGCGCGAGCGGTGTCGGTCGTGCCGTCGGTGCGCGTGAGGCGCAACACGGCGCCGTCATCGCGGATGCCGTCGACCTCGCCCTCTTCGACGCGCACGCCGTAGCGGCCCAGCTCGTCGCGTCCGCGCGCGAGCAGCGCCTGGGGATCGATGCCGTCGTGGCCCAGGACGCCGTGCATGTGCGCGGCGAAGCGATTGCGCGGGCTGGCGCCGTCGATCACCAGCGTGCGCCGACGCGCACGTCCCAGCATCTGTGCGGCGCTCAGGCCGGCCGCGCCGCCGCCGATGACGACCGCGTCCCACTCTCTGCTCTGCATAGGTCCACTGTGGAAGGTGCGGGTGATGATTGCAAACAGAATTGCGTTATTGGCAAACTGAGGAGATGTCCCACGCTCTCGATCAGGTCGGCGCTCGCCTTCGTGCGGCCCGGCACGCACGCGGCTGGACGCTCGAGGAGCTCGCGACGCCGGCGGGCGTCTCGGTGAGTACGCTGTCGCGTCTGGAGTCGGGCAAGCGACAAGCCTCGCTCGAGCTGTTGCTGCCGTTGACGCGTCGACTCGGCATCCGCGTCGACGATCTCCTTCCTACCGAGACACGTGACCCGCGCGTGCACCGCCCGATCGAGCGTCGCGACGGGATGGTCATCGCGCCGCTGACGCTCGAGGACTCGCCGATGCAGGCGCTGAAGATCGTCTATCCGCCGATGGATGCCGCGCCCGCCGCCCGCATCCACGAGGGATACGAGTGGCTCTACGTGCTGAGCGGCCGCGTGCGGTTGGCGCTCGACGGCAGCGAGCACGCGCTCGGCGCCGGCGAGGCCGCCGAGTTCGACACGCGGTTGCCGCACTCGATCAGCGCGACCGCCGATGGCCCCGCCGAGGTGCTGAGCATCTTCAGTGCCTCGGGCGAACGCTTCCACACGCGCCTCGCCTGACGGCGAGAAACCACGACCGCCGCGAGAAACCACGACCGCCGCGAGAAACCACGACCGCCGCGAGAAACCACGCCGGCGCGTGTTTCTCGACGCGGCGATGGTTTCTCGCGGAGGTGGGACGCGTCAGGCGCGGTGGGCGCGGTAGTAGTCCAGGAGCGCGCGGGTCGAGGCATCCTGCGCGTCATACGCGGCCGCATCGCCCTCGACGGCGGGGGCGATCTGCAGAGCGAGCTGCTTGCCGAGCTCGACACCCCACTGGTCGAACGAGTTGATGCCCCAGACCACACCCTGCGTGAAGGTGATGTGCTCGTACAGAGCGACCAGCTCGCCGAGCACGCGCGGGGTCAGCGCCGGCGCGAAGATCGACGTCGTCGGGCGGTTGCCGGGGAACGTGCGTGCCGCCACGAGCGCGCCGGTGGTGCCCTCGGCTTCGACCTCCTCCGCCGTCTTGCCGAAGGCGAGAGCCTTGGTCTGCGCGAGGAAGTTCGCCAGGAACAGGCCGTGCACGTCGCGGCCGCCGTCGTTCAGGTCGTACGCGGGGTTCACGAAGGCGATGAAGTCCGCCGGGATCAGGCGGGTGCCCTGATGGATCAGCTGGTAGAAGGCGTGCTGACCGTTGGTGCCCGGCTCGCCCCAGAAGATCTCGCCCGTGTCGCTCGTGACGGGCGAGCCGTCCCAGCGCACGCGCTTGCCGTTGGACTCCATGGTCAGCTGCTGCAGGTACGCGGCGAAGCGGCTGAGCTGCTGGGCGTAGGGGAGCACGGCGTGCGACTGCGCGCCGAGGAAATTCGTGTACCAGACGTTGAGCAGGCCCATGAGGACCGGCACGTTGCGCGCGAACGGGGTCGTGCGCACGTGCTCGTCGATCGCGTGGAAGCCCGCGAGAAGCTCGCGGAACGCGTCCGGTCCGAGCTCGACCATCAGCGACAGGCCGATGGCGGAGTCGACCGAGTAGCGGCCGCCCACCCAGTCCCAGAATCCGAAGGCGTTCGCCGGGTCGATGCCGAAGTCGGCCACCTTGTCGAGGGCCGTCGAGACCGCGACGAAGTGGTGCGCGACGGCATCCTGCTTCTGCGCGTCGGAGCCGTCGATCGCCCCGGCGGCGGCCAGGCCCGTCCACAGCCAGTCGCGCGCGAGACGCGCGTTGGTGAGCGTCTCCAGCGTCGTGAACGTCTTCGAGGCGACGATGAACAGCGTCGTCTCGGGGTCGAGGTCCTTCGTCTTGTGCGCCAGGTCGAACGGGTCGATGTTCGAGACGAAACGCGCGCTGATCCCCGCGGTCGCATACGGCTCCAGCGCGGTCGAGATCATCGCGGGACCGAGGTCGGAGCCGCCGATACCGATGTTGACGACGTGCGTGACCGTCTTGCCGGTGACACCCTTCCACCCGCCCGAGCGCACGCGATCGGCGAAAGCGCTCATCGCGTTCAGCACGGCCTGCACATCGGCATCCACGTGCTGACCGTCCACGACCAGCTCGGGCGTCGCTCCGGCCGGGCGTCGCAGCGCCGTGTGCAGCACGGCGCGGTCTTCCGTCGTGTTGATGTGCTCGCCGCGGAACATGGCCGCGAGGCGATCGGCCAGGTGCACGTCGTCGGCGAGGGCCAGGAGCGAGGTCAGGATGCCGTCGTCCACCAGGTTCTTGGAGAGGTCGACGTGCAGGTCGGCGGCGTCGAAGGTCAGTTGCTCGACCCGCGTCGGGTCGTCGGCGAACCAGGCGCGGAGGTCGGGGGCGAAATCCGCGGCGCGTGCGGACAGATCGGCCCAGGCGGGAGTGCGGGTGGCGTCGATGGGAGTGCTCACGCCTTTACGCTAGCGTCCGCGAGCCGGGTGTGCAGACGCGAGTCCTGTGAGAAAGGCATGGCCGGACGAGATCGATGCGCGAGCCCCGGAAACGACGGTGGGCCGGCCGTCCGAGAGGACGACCGGCCCTGCAATCCGTTGCACCACATTCGCAGGGGGAGAGTCCTGCGTCGCCTCCTCCGGCTCATGGAGTCGGTGTCCGGATTCGGCGATGACTCACGTTATAACGGCCAGGTCACGACCGGAGGCACGTCCGCCGAGTGCATATCGTTCGCATACCGTCCTGCCAGGAAACGGTCCCGTCCTCACGATCGCAGCGAGGCGAGCCCTGCCGAGACCGTCAGGCTGACCCGCCGCGGCGAATCCGGATCCACGCGCAGACGGTTCTCCACGTCCCCGGCGGCGGCGTCGGTGGACACGGCGTAGGTCGCGTCGGGCAGCACGAGAGCGAGCCGGCCCGCGCTGAGGTCCGCCGTCAGTGTCCGGGGCGCGGACCCGGTGAGGCTGCCCTCGACGGACCCGGCGCTCAGCTTGAAGCCCGCGCGATCGACTCCGGCGAGATCCACGACGAGTCGCCCGGCGGAGACGTCCGCGGTGAGCGCTGCCGCTCGCCCCGACAGCTCCATCGATCCGGCGCTCACGGTGGCGTCCACCGTCCCGTACGTGCCCTGCACCCGCAGCGCGCCGGCGCTGAGCGTGAGATCGCCGTCGAGGGCGACCCGCTCCAGCGAACGGGGGAGGGTCAGCACCGCGGTGTCGCTGCGCCCGAAGGGGCGGATCGCGCTCCACCAGGAGCGCTCGGTCGTCACCACGAGCCGGTCGCCGTCGCGCCGCAGTCGCCAGTCCGCGGCGGCGCCGTCGACTGCGAGCGATGCGCGGTCCCCGCCGTAGACGATGCTCAGATCCGCGGCGGCCACGTCGACGGTGAGGGCGCGTACGTCCGCGGCATCCGCCGTCAGCGTGCCGCTGCCGCGCGCGGCGCCGGCGATCGCGCCGAGCGCCGAGGTGGCGAACGCGCCGAAGATCAGGGCGGCGCCGAGCGCGATCGTCAGGATCGCCACGACGCGGGCCGCCGGGCGTGGGCCGGTCGGACGCGGCGGTCCGTCGGGACGGCCGGCGGATGGCCCACCCGCGCCGGCGGTCGGCGGAGGCGGTGTGAGGGTGGTGGTCATCGGTTCGTTCCGTTCTCCCAGTGGATGAGGGCGGCCAGCACCCGTCGGTTGCCGTGTTCGTCCTGCTCGAGGTCGAGCTTTTGGAACAGCGAGGTGATGTGCTTCTCGACGCTCGCCTCGGTGACGAACAGCGTCTGTGCGATCGCCTGGTTGCTCTTGCCTTCGGCGATCAGCGCCAGCACGCTGCGCTCGCGTTCGGTCAGCCGCGCCATGCGTGCGTCGCGTCCGCGGCGGGTGAGCAGCTGCGCGACCACTTCGGGGTCGAGGACGGTGGCGCCCGCGCCGATGCGTTCGACCGCATCGAGGAAATCGCCGACATCGGCCACGCGATCCTTCAGCAGGTAGCCCAGCGCCGCGGACTGGGTGCTGATCAGCTCGCCCGCATACCGCTCCTCGACGTATTGGCTGAGCACCAGCACGGCCACCTCCGGATGTGCGGCGCGCAGGTGCACCGCGGCGCGGATGCCTTCATCGGTGAACGTGGGCGGCAGGCGCACGTCGAGGATGCACAGATCCGGGGTGGAGGTGGCCACGGCATCCATCAGCGCCCCGGCGTCGGGGAGCGCGGCGACCACCTCGTGACCGGCGTCGTCGAGGAGGCGCACGAGACCCTCGCGCAGCAGGGTGGAATCCTCGCAGATCAGGATGCGCACGGCACACTCACCTCCAGAGCGGTCGGACCGCCGTGGGGGCTGTCGAGGCGGCTCACCCCGCCGGCTGCCGCGATCCGATGCGCGATGCCGTCGAGGCCGCCGCCGGGCAGCACGCGGGCACCGCCGACACCGTTGTCCTCGACGCGTGCCCAGAGCACCGGCGCGCCCTGATCGGCGCCATCGCGTCGGCGCACCGTCACGCGCACCTCGCTGCCCCGCGAGTGCTTGGCCGCGTTGGTCAGCGACTCGGCGATGGCGAAGTAGACCGCGGCCTCGGCCGTGCGGCTGCACCGATTCGACGGGTCCCCGGAGGCATCGGGCAGACGCACGTCGAGGGTCACGGGGACGTGCGATCGCGCGGCCAGGGCGCTGAGGGCGGCATCCAGGCCCCGGTCGTCGAGGACGGAGGCGTGGATGCCGCGGGCCAGCTGGCGCAGCTCGGTGATCGCCGCCTTGGTCGAGGTGTGGGCTTCATCGATCAGCGCCTTGGCCGCGGCAGGATCGCTGTCGATCTTCTGCTGGGCCAGCCCCAGCGTCATCCCCACCGAGACGAGTCGCGGCTGGACGCCGTCGTGGAGGTCGCGTTCGATGCGCGTGCGCTCCAGTTCGCCGGAGCGCACCGCGCTCTCGCGCTGCGTGCCGGCGGCGCGGGCCTGCTCCACGAGCACCGCTTCACGGCTCGGCACGAGGACCGCCCGGGTGAGCACCGCATGCAGGAGCGCGGCGCCGATCAACAGCGCGAGGCTGACGATGATGCCCACGATGCCGACCGGGACGGCCGCCTCGATGCCGATCTGCACGTCCGTGGCGGGGATGCGCGCGGCATCCTCGCCGATCAGCGGCGCGAACAGCAGCACCACGCTGGAGGACAGGGCGCCGACGATGGGCAGCACGACGAGCCCGAGGATCGTCGAGATGCCGGCCGAAGCGACGCCGCGCCACATGGGGCCGTCGGTGAACTGCTGCCAGAGCGTCCGCAGCCATCCGGAGAACCCGGGCCGGGCGCTGTGGCGCACCGTCAGCGCGGGCAGGTCGTAGCCGTAGAGGCCGTCGACCCGCGCGTATTCGAGCCACGCGGTGGCCCACGTCGCGTAGACGAACGCCACCAGGAACAGCGCCCCGAACCCGAGAGCGGGCAGAAGGCCGACACCGAGGCTCAGCAGCAGCAGGAGCAGGCTGAAGATCGCGGTGCCCGCCAGCCCCATCGCCGCCAGCTGCGCGATGGCCCCGAGATGGGCGAGAAGTCCGATACGGCGGGCCGGCACCGTCGACGCAGGCGGCGGGGGTGCGGCGTGTGGCACGGATGCCGGGGGCAGGGCGGCGGTCTCTGACATGACTCCACGCTAGGGCGCGCCACGGCGCGGACGCAGGGAGCGGTCCCCCGAATCGGGGTGGGGTTATCCCCACCGGCCGGCTCCGCGCCGAGAGAGGGCGTGCGGAAGGATGGAGGCATGACCGTCCGCGACATCCGCCTGATCGCCGTCGACATGGACGGGACGCTGCTGCTGCCCGACGGATCGGTCCCCGACGGGCTGTGGTCGCTGCTGGGGCGGCTGCGCGAGCGGGGCATCGCCTTCGCCCCGGCCAGCGGTCGCCAGCTGGAGACGCTGCAGCAGACGTTCGCCGCCGTCGACGGCGAGCTCGACTACATCGCCGAAAACGGAGCGTACGTGGTCCGCGGCGACGTCGAGGTCAGCTCCGACGCGGTGGATCCGGCGGTCGCGGCATCCGTCGTCTCGCGCCTGCGTGCCGCCGTCGCGGAGGGGACCCTCCGCGCCGGACTCGTGCTGTGCGGCAAGAGGTCGGCGTACGTCGAGGACACCGACCCTCGGTTCCTCGCGGAGGTCGAGAAGTACTACGCGCGTCGGGAGGTCGTGGCCGATCTTCTCACCGTGGACGATCAGATCCTCAAGCTCGCGATCTACGACCTCGACGGCGGCGAGGAGCACTCCGCGCCCGCGTTCGCCGATCTCGCCCAGACCCACCGGGTCGTCGTCTCCGGTCACCACTGGGTCGACATCATGAACGCGACCGTCAACAAGGGGGTCGCGCTGCGGGCGCTGCAGGAGGCGCTCGGTGTGACGGCCGAGCAGACCGCCGCGTTCGGCGACTACCTCAACGATCTCGAGATGCTCGGTGCCGCGCACTGGTCGTACGCCATGGCCGACGCCCACCCGGAGGTCGTCGCCGCCGCGCGGTTCCGGGCGCCCTCGAATGCGGATGCCGGGGTGCTGACGGTCATCGAGGAGCTGATCGCACCGTGAGCGTGCGCCGGGCGTAACGTGGAGGCATGGTCATGATCCCCACGGTCGCGCTCAACGACGGCACGTCCTTTCCCGAGCTCGGATTCGGCACCTACAAGCTGCAGGGCGAGGACGGTGTCGCCGCGATCGAGGCGGCCATCGGCGCGGGCTATCGCCTGCTCGACTCGGCCGTGAACTACGAGAACGAGACCGAGGTCGGCGAGGCGGTCCGCCGCAGCGGCATCCGCGACGAGCTCATCGTGACGACGAAGGTCCCGGGCCGCGACCACGGCTACGACCAGACGATCCGCAGCGCCCACGCCTCCCTTGAGCGTCTCGGCCTGGAGCGCATCGATCTCTACCTCATCCACTGGCCGAACCCCAGCGTCGGCCGCTACGTCGAGACCTTCCGTGCCATGGTCGATCTGCAGAGCGACGGTGCGGTCGGCTCGGTCGGTGTTTCGAACTTCACGGAGCAGATGCTCACCCGACTGATCGAGGAGACGGGCGTGACCCCGGCCGTCAACCAGGTCGAGATGCATCCGTACTTCCCTCAGGCAGCGCTGCGCGCCTTTCACGCCGCTCACGGCATCCGCACCGAGAGCTGGAGCCCGCTGGCGCGGCGCAGCGAGCTGCTCGCCGAGCAGGTGGTCGCCGATGTCGCCGCCGCGCACGGGGTCACGCCCACCCAGGCCGTGCTGCGCTGGCACACCCAGCTCGGCTCGACCCCGATCCCGAAGTCGGCGACGCCGGCGCGTCAGCGTGAGAATGCGGATGTCTTCGGCTTCACGTTGACCGACGACGAGATGGCGGCACTCAGCTCCCTGGAGCGGGGTCGTCTGTGGGGCGGGGATCCCGAGACGCACGAGGAGATGTGAGCTTCCGCGCGAGCAGGCGGTCGCATCCCACGACGACATAGCCGACCGCGACGGGCCCCACGGTCAGCCCGCCGATCCACAACGCGACGCCGCCGACCCCGTGTTTCGCGACGTTCATGAACGGGTACGACACGCTCGTGCCGCCCGCGAACCGGCCCCTCACGGCGCTGTAGGTGTACGCGAACGCGACATACGCGAACGGGATGAGCACCCACAGCAGCGGGTCGTGGCGGCGCAGATGACCCTTGGGGACGAACAGCGCCCAGTCGATGATCACGAGGATCGGCGTGACGATGTGGACGAGATCGTCGGTGAGCCAGTTGGGACTCGCCGTCCACAGCCCCGACACGCGGGCGATGCCGATCACGATCACGAGCGCCGCCACGGCGCGGTCGCCGAAGGCGAGGATGCGGGAGCGCGCGATCATTCGCTCATGTGAGGGCTCACGCTCACAGTTGCGCGCCGTCGTCCCACGGGTCCTCGAGCTCAGGCGTGCGTCCGCGCCACGATTCGTATGCGATGAGCCAGCCGATCGAGACGATCACGGCCACCAGCACGCCGAGCAGCACGTTCTGCATGATGAGTCCGAACAGCACTCCCGCGCCGAGCAGCACCACGGTTCCGATCAACCAGCCGATGCGGCCGCGTGGCCATCCTCTGTGGGTCATGGCACCAGCGTAGAAGGTCGGCCCGGTGTCATCGCCCGCTCACCGCCCGCGGTGGTCCTCCGGCGCGAAGCGGGGACCGCGGCGCGGTTCGAGCCGGCCGCTCAGCCCGATCAGTCTGATCACGCGCTGGCGGTGCCCGCGCCAGGGCTCCAGCAGCTCGAGCATCCCGTCGTCGTCGACGCGGCGACCGGTCAGGGCGTAGCCCACCTGGTGGGAGAGGTGGTAGTCGCCGATGCTGACGGCATCGGGATCGCCGAAGGCGCGGATGCGCATCTCCGCGCTGGTCCACGCCCCGATGCCGCGGAGGCTCGTCACGGCGCTGTCGGCGGATGCCGGGTCGCGAGCGGCCCGCTCGATCGAGGCGCGCCGGGCGGCCGCCTGCACGATCGTCTGCGACTGCGGCGGTTCGAGTCCGGCGCGGTGCCACGTCCAGCTCGGAATGAGGTGCCAGTCGGCCGGCGGGGCGAACATCGGCCGGGGCGTCGGGCCGGGTGCGCGCTCGCCGCACCAGGTGAGGATCATCCGCCAGGCGCCGAAGGCCTGCAGCCCCGTCACCTTCTGCTCGAACACGGCGCTGATCAGCGCGTCGAAGACGAGGTCGGTGCGACCGAGCCGCAGATCGCCGTGCCGGTGATGGGTATCGGAGATGAGCGGATGCCGGTGGGGTTGGAAACCGTCGGGGTCGTCGTCGGCGCCGCACAGTCGCGGCAGCTGCTCCAGCGCCCAGGCGGCGCCGGTACCCCAGGCCGCGGCACGGACGCGGTCGCGTTCGATGCGCAACGCCAGGGTCGCGACACCCGCGGGCGTGCGCGTGGCCCGCCAGATCACGCCCTGGTGCTCGAGCTGCGACGGATCATGCGCGCCGCGCTGCTGCGGTCGTACGGCGCGCGCGACGTCGGTGAGCACGCGCGGCCGGTACTCGCTTTCGATCGGCCGCGGCGACGGAGGACGCGGGTCGCGCGTCGCCGGCGGCGCCGTGCGCGGCGGCAACCTCTCCCGCGTGCTCATGCCGTCACCCTATGTCAGGGCCTCCGACATCACGACGCGAGTGGCGTGGACGCGGATCAGAAACGGTCGGGCGAGGGTGTGCCGTGGCCGTAGCGGATGACGACATCGGCGTGGCGGTCGAAGCGGTATCCGATGCCGCGGACAGTGCGGACGATGTCCTCATAACGGCCGAGCTTGGAGCGCAGGCGCCGCACGTGCACGTCGATCGTGCGTTCACCGGGTGCCTCGTCGGCGTCCGCGTGGCTCCACAGCGACGAGACGAGCTCGGTGCGCTCGATGGTGCGGCCCTCACGGAGCACGAGGTATTGCAGCAACTCGAACTCCTTGAACGTGAGCTGCGCGGTCTTGCCCTCGATGTGCACGCGGCGGCGGGAGATGTCGATCGTCACCCCTCCGGGCACGTGGTCGTCCTCCGGCTCGTCCTGCTTCGTGCGGGCGACGGCGCTCGGCTCGTGGAGCGCGAGGCGCACGACGTCGACGTCGCGGCCGCCGGCGGACGCGGGCGCCAGGGCGACGGTGGCATAGGTCTCGGCGTGGGGGGCGAGTTCGCCGAGCGTGCGGCGCAGAGCTTCGACGAGCGTGGAGAGCGAGACGCCGTCTGCCGCCGCCTTCGCGTCGTCGATGCCGACGTAGAGAGCGAAGCCGCGCGGCGCGGTGCCGACCGGGACGGTGCCGGCGGCGGGGGTCGCCGTGCTCGCGGCCGGGGCGGCCACGGCGGGACGTTGCGGCACGTCGGAGACGGCGCGCAGGTGACGGACGGGAGCGGGCGAGGCGAGAAGAGCGGTGTTCGACACGGGAATGTCCTTCGGGGCGGAACCCGGGGCGTGCGGCCCAGGAGCGGGTTCGGGTGTGTGTTGCGTGAGGCCCGGTGCGAGATCAGCATCGGATGGGATGCGAGGGCCTGTGCGAGACAGCCGGCGTTCGCGTTGTGCGCGGCGCGGTGCTCGGGGGGTGGCAGCCGGCTGACGGAGGTCGGTCAGCGGCGGCGGGCGCACCCGGCGGGGTTCACCGTCAGTGGCACATTCGGCAACACATGGCAACGCGCGGCATCATCATGATGCCGGCATGTCCGTTCGCCTCCAGGGCGGACAGAGTGCGTGCGTTGTCAGTCATGGGCCTGATTATGACGAATCGCGTCGTGATGTGTCAAACCGCACGGATGCCGCCGTCACAAGATGACGGAATGTGACAGAGTGCATGGTCGTGAACGCCCCGACGACGCCGCCCGCCCGCATCCGCATCGTCGGGACCTCGGGCTCGGGCAAGTCGCGGCTGGCGGAGGACGTCGCGGCGCGGATGCATATCGCCCGGCTCGAACTGGACGCTGTGTTCTGGGATGCGGGGTGGACCTATCGCAACCTCGAGGAGGCTCGGGGACGCGTGCGAGCGTTCCTCGCCGCGCACCCCGAGGGGTGGGTCGCGGACGGCAACTGGAACTCACGGCTGCGCGGTCTCATGGAGCCTGGTACCGCCGGCGGGGCCGACGTCGTGGTGTGGGTCGACCACCCGCGTCGCGTCGTGATGTGGCGGGTGCTCCGGCGAACCCTTCGTCGCGGCATCCTGCGCGAAGAGCTCTGGCACGGCAACCGCGAGAGCGTGCGCTCGTGGCTGAAATGGGAGCCGGAGGACAACATCATCCGCTGGGCCTGGACGAGCTATCCGGGCATGCGCCGGCGGATGGAGGCACGGATCGCCGCGGGCGACCCCGTGCTGCGGCTGCGGGGCCAGCGCGAGGTCGACGACTGGGTGCGCTCGCTTGCCGCCGGTCCCGCGGCGTAGCCCCGCACCCGTCCCATCCCCGCCCCGCCCCCTGCGCCCCGGCGTAGCGTAGAGATATGACAGAAACCGCCGACGAGCTGTCGTTCAGCAACGAGCCCGACGCGTCGCGCTACACGCTGCGCCGAGGGGAGCAGATCGTGAGCGCGCTGGACTACCGCGACGACGGCCGCACCGTCGCGATGACGCGGGCGTACACCGTGCCGACTTTCCGGGGTCACGGCTACGCGGCAGAGGTCGTCTCCCGGGCCGTCGACGACGTCGCCGCTCGGGGCGATCGCGTCATCAGCCCGGTCTGCTGGTATGTCGCCGACTGGTTCGCGGCGCATCCCGAGCGCCGGTCGCTGCTGGCGCCGCCGCGGACCGCCTGAGTCGTCATCGCCTACCTCCTCGGCGCCGGCGCCGTCAAGGGTCTGGTCGGTCGCCGCGCGGCCCCGCACAGTGGGACGACCGAGGTGAGGAGAGCCCATGAGCACCGAGCGAGACGAACTCCCGGACGGCGTGATCAACGCCGAGCCCGCCGGAGGATGGGAGAGCGGGGCTGTCGCCGATGACGAGACGCGCGCGGCGTCGGAGCGCTCCGAGGCGGCCGTGGACGGTGTGTCAGACGGGTTCGTGGAGAGCGCCGAGATCCAGGCAGGGCTCGATCCCGACCTGCGTACCGACGAGCAGGCTCACGAGGACGAGGAGGCGCAGCGATGAGTGAGACGGACGACACGACGTCCGCTCGGACGCAGGACCAGCCCCGTCTCGACCTGCTCGAGACATCCGATCAGGAGCGCCTGGACGGGCTGATCGCGCAGCTGCGCGCCGACGTCCGCGGGCAGAACGTGGCCGTTGTCGACAAGGCCGTCCGCAGCCGCATCGCCGAGACGGGCGTGCCGGCCGAAGAGGAGGTCATCCTCGCGCTGATCGCCGAGCTCGCGGCGGACGAACAACCGCACTGAGCGCACGCGGCGCCCGTCGACGCAGCTCATTGCGATGACAGCCACCGGCGCAGGTCGCGGGCCGTCGGTCCTGCCGTGCGGATGAGAGTCTCATGACGGTGGCCCTCGACGACGAACGCACGTGAGTTCGGGATCGCGCCGACCACCTCGTCGAACCATTCGCGCGGAACGACGACGTCGAACTCGCCCCGCACGACGAGAGTGAGCGCCGAGACTCCCCCGTAGACCGCCTCCGGACGGTGAGTGAGCATCGCCCGCATCTTGCGCCGCAGGTTCGGTCCGGCCCGCACGTACTCGCGGGCGCCGAGCATCAGCACCTTCGGGCTCTCGCCCCACAGATCCCGCCCCAGGCGCCAGAGCCGGCGGAGCGCGCGGCGGTGATGGCGGTCGACGGTGGGGGCGACCAGGACGAGCCGGTCGACCGTGTCGGGGTGTCGGGCGGCGGTCTCGGTGACGACCTGCGTGCCCATCGAGTGCCCGAGCAGCACGACCGGGCCCCGTCCCAGATGGCGCAGATACGCGGCGACGAGGTCGGCCATCCGTTCGATCGTGGGCGTGGGTGTCGGCTCGGGAGCGTCGCCGTAGCCGGGCAGATCCAGCGCGACGACCAGTGCCTCCTCATCGAGATGCTGCACCAGGTCGCCGAACACCTTGCGACCCATGCCGATCCCGTGCACCAGCACCACGGTGCGCGCCGACGCGGCATCGCCGCGACGCTCGGCCACCATGCTCGCACCGCCGTGTGCGAAAACCTCGATGCGCCCGTCATCGGTCGGTACGCCCGTCATCTTGTCGATCGCGCGATCGACGGCATCCGTCAGCTGCGAGACCGGACCCCGGCGCGGCCTCGCTGGCCACGAGCGGTCAGAGCCCGGTGCTGATCACGGCGGCGAGCATGCTCGCAGCGCTGCTGCTGGTGGCCGGAGCCGTCCTGCTGATCGGACGCCGCCGCATCCGAAACGGCTGAGTCCGCACCCACCGCGACGGGCGGCTCGGAAACGGTCTCCGAGCCGCCCGTCCGCTGTGTCGTGGGACGGTGGCCACGCGTGAGGGGGCGATAACGTGGACGGATGACCAGTCCGGGTACCGCGAGTATCTCCCTCAACGGCGGGCAGCGCTGGCGCGCGTTCTGGGTCTGCGTATCCGTCGCGGCGCTGACGATCCTCGATCTGAGCAAGGTGAACGTCGCGCTGCCCTCGATCGAGAAGGCGCTGGGGGCCGGTTCGACCCAGCTGCAGATCGTCGTCTCCGGCTACGTGCTCATGTTCGGTCTCGCGCTCGTGCCCTTCGGGCGGCTCGGCGATCAACGCTCGCGCAAAGCCCTGTTCCTCGTCGGGTTGAGCCTGTTCCTCGTCACCAGTGTCGTCTGCGCCCTGGCGCCCACGATCGAGGTGCTGATCGCTGCCCGCCTGGTCCAGGGCCTCGCCGCCGGCATCCAGATGCCGCAGGTGCTGGGAACCATCCAGCAGATCTTCGTCGGCAAGGAGCGCGGTCGCGCGTTCGGACTGTTCGGAGCCACGATCGGTGTCGCCACTGCGATCGGCCCCACCTTCGGTGGCCTCATGATCGCCGTCGGCGGGGTGCAGGACGGCTGGCGGTGGATCTTCTGGATCAACGTGCCGCTGTGTGCACTGGTCATCGCCGGTGTGCTGGGCCTGCTCCCGCGAACGCGTCGATCGACGCCCGGTCGCCTGCAGCTGGACCCCGTCGGCCTCATGCTGCTCGCGTTCACGATCGTGACCCTCATGTGGCCCTTCCTCTTCACGACCGGCGCCCCGACCGACGATCCGCGTCGGTGGTGGAGCCTCGTTCTCTTCGTCGTCTTCGTGAGCGCGTTCACCTGGTGGGAGCGGCGGTATGCGGCATCCGGTCGCTCGCCGCTCGTGCCGTTCTCGCTCTTCTCGATCTCGTCGTTTCGCAACGGCACCCTCGTCGTGACCACCTACTTCACGGCGATCCCGGCGATGTTCCTGCTGACCACGCTGTTCCTGCAGATCGGCATCGGCACCGAGCCCGTCTTCGCCGGCATGGTGTCCATCGGCTTCGCCGTGGCCAGCGCCATCACCGCGTGGTTCGGCGGCTCGCTCGTCGCGCGGCTCGGGCGACCCCTCGTGGTCGGCGGGCTGATCGTGGTGCTCGTGAGCGTCGTCGCCCTCGCGATCGTCGCGTATACGGTGCCGGCCGGAGTCGTGGAGTACGCCATGGCGGGGGTCATGGTCCTCGCCGGTGCCGGCGCCGGCTTCGTCGTCGCGCCGAACCAGACGCTCACCCTCGCCGAGATCCCGACGCGCGAGGGGGGCCTCGCCGGTTCGGTCGGCCAGCTCGGCCAGCGCGTCGGCACGGCAGTGGGCACCGCGATCGGGCTCTCGCTGTTCTACTCGACGGTCTATCGAGAGAAGGACGGCGGGGGCGACGCGCTCGCGGTCTTCCACGATGCGTACGCCTACGGCATGGTGGCCGTCGGCGTCTTCCTGGGCATCGCGCTGCTGCTGGGGGTCATCGACCTCGGCGCGCGGCGCAGAGCGGCCCAGGACTGAGCCCACCCGCGGGCCTTCCGTGCGATGTCGGCGGCTGCGCCTACCGTGGAGCCATGCGCATCCTGCATACCTCCGACTGGCACATCGGGCGGACCTTCCACGGTCATTCCACGCTCGATGCGCTGCGGGGTGTGCTCGAGACGCTCACCGAACAGGTCCGCACCCACGCGGTCGACGTCGTCATCGTGGCCGGCGACGTCTTCGATTCCGCGACGCCGGCCGCCGCCTGCTACACGCTGCTGTCCGAGACGCTGCGGGCACTGGCCGACACCGGCGCGCAGGTCATCGTCACCAGCGGCAACCACGACTCCGCGGCGCGGCTCGGCTTCCAGGCGGCGCTGCTGCGCGACGGCATCCACGTGCGCACCGACCCGGCGGCGATCGGCGAGCCGATCACGGTGTCGGACGAGCACGGTCCGGTGCACTTCTACGGCATCCCTTACCTCGAACCCGCGCTCGTGCGTGCGGTGTGGCCCGGGGTGCGTACGCAGGCCGATGCGGTCGGCCGCGCGATGGACCTCGTCCGCGCTGATCATGCCTCCCGCGGCGGACGGACGGTGGCGATCGCGCACTGCTTCGCGGCCGGCGTCGAGCCCACCCCGCACCTCGAGCGCGATATCCAGCAGGGCGGTCTCGATGTCGTGCCCCTGTCTGCCTTCGACGGTGTGGACTACGTCGCCCTCGGTCACATCCACGGTCGCCAGAAGCTGGCTGAGCATGTGCGCTACGCCGGCGCGCCGCTGCACTACAGCTTCGGTGAAGGGCACAAGCCGCGCGGGTCGTGGCTCATCGAGATGGATGCCGAGGGAGCGTCGGAGGCGGTGTGGGTCGAGCTGCCGGTTCCTCGACGCCTCGTCACCCTGCGCGGGCCGTTCGAGGAGATCCTGGCCGCGACCTCGTCCGACGATGCTCGCGACGCGTGGGTCAGCGTCGAATACACCGATGATCTTCCGGTGCGCGATCCGCTGCGACGGCTGCAGCAGCGCTTTCCGTACTGCGCCAAGGTCGTGCACGTGCCGGACGTCGCACGCCACAGCGATGGGCGGGGCTACACCGATCGTGTCCGGGCCGCACGCAGCGACCTCGAGCTGTTCGATGCGTTCCTGTCACATGTGCGTGACGGCGAGGGGCTGACGGAGCGAGAGCGCGAGGTGCTGCGTGACGTGCTCGAGGAGCGCGTCGTCGTCGAGGCGTTGGCATGAAGCTCCACCGTTTGGAGCTCACCGGCTTCGGGCCCTTCCGTGACACGCAGGTCGTCGACTTCGACGCGTTCGATGCCGACGGACTCTTCCTGATCTCCGGGCGCACCGGCACCGGCAAATCGAGCATTCTCGACGGGGTCAGCTTCGCCCTGTATGGCAGCGTGCCCCGCTACGACGGCGGGGAGAAGCGTCTGCGCAGCGACCACGCGGATCTCTCCGACCCGACCGAGGTGCGATTGGAGTTCACCGTCGGCGCGCGACGCTGGCGCGTGACGCGGGCGCCGGAATACGACCGCCCCGCCAAGCGCGGGGGCGGATTGACGACGGAGCCGCCGCGGGCGGAGCTGGAGGAGCTGGTCGAGGGAAGATGGGTCGGGCGCGCGGCGAAACCGCGCACGGTCGGCGAGGCTCTCGGCGAGATCCTCGGTCTGAACGCGCAGCAGTTCCAGCAGGTGATCCTTCTGGCGCAGAACAAGTTCTCGCGGTTTCTGCTCGCCTCCGGTGAGGAGCGCCAGGGCCTGCTGCGCACGCTCTTCGGTACGCGTCGATTCGAGCAGTACCGTGATGAGCTCGATAGCCGGCGCCGAGAGGCGGAGACGGCTCTGGCCGCTGTCGACTCGCGTGCGCGCACGCTCCTCGAGGAGGGTGAGAGGCTGGCCCGAGCTCACGATCTCGATATCCGCGAGGCGCAGGACGGGGCCGGCGACCACGCTGACGAGCACGCGGGCGGATCGGAGCTTGCAGCGCACCCCGACCCGCGGCGCGCGGATCCCGCGCCGGCGCCCGTGGCGACCCGTCGCGAGGATCTCGCGCGGGCGCACCGCCGCGCGCGGTACCGCGTCGAACAGGCGGAGTTCGCGCGCACGGCGACCGAGGAGCGTTTCGCCGCCGCGGCCGCTGCGCACGCCGCGGTCGTGGCCGCCGCGGCGCGCGCGCAGGAGCGACAGACGCTGCGCCACCGCCTCGGTGAACTCGAGGCCCGCGCCGACGACATCGCACGTGCGCGCCGCCGGCTGGATGGCGGGCGTGCCGCCGCGGTGCTGCGCGCCCCTCTCGACACGCTCGAGCGAGCCGAGCGTGCTGCCCTGGCGGCGGCGGACGACGCGGCGGCGGCACGGGACCGGTGGCGTGCGGGTGGCGCCGACGTCTCGATCGACGCCGCTCACGCGGTCGAGCAGCTCACCGGTGACCTCGCCCGGTGGGAGATCGCCGCCGCCCAGGAGCGGGACCTCGTCGCGCGTCGTGTCGAGCACGAGACCGCGGTCGCGACGATCGCGACGCTGCAGGACGACCTCGCTGAGATCGACGCCCGCCGTGCCGCCCGCCCCGCCGAACGCGCGGAGATCGACGCCGAGATCGCCGACCTGTCGATGCGTGCGACGCGTCTGGAGGATCTGCGGGCCGAACACGTACGTCTGCGCGAGAACGTCGCCGCCGCGCGCCGTGCCGACGATCTCTCGGCCGCGCTCACCGCGGCCGAAGCGGCGTATGCAGCGGCGGTGGCGGACTCCGAGGCCGCCTCGTCCGCGCTCGGCGCGCTGCTGCGTCGACGCGTTGCCGGTGTCGCGGGCGAGCTCGCCGCCTCTCTCGTGCCCGGGGAACTCTGCCCGGTGTGCGGCTCCGTCGACCACCCGCACCCCTCGCCGCCCGCCGACGACCCCGTCACCGATGAGCTGCTGGCTGCGGCCGAGCGCGCGCGAGACGACGCCTCCGCCGCCGACGTCGACGCGCGCGAGCGCGCGGCGCTCGCGCGCGATGCTCTCGCCGAGGCCCGCATCGCCGCCGGAGGACTCGACAGCGCGACGGCCGAGCACCGGCTCGCCGCGGCGGCCGTGGCGCAGTCCGAAGCCGCGCGCGCGGCCGCGGCCCTCGCCCTGCTCTCGCAGCGCCGGGCCGCCGCCGATCAGGCCGCGGCGGCCGATGACGAGCGGCGTGCGGCCTGCGTCGAACAGCTCGCGACGACGCGCGAGCGTGCCCGCGCGGCCGAGTCTGACATCTCGCGGCTCGAGAAAGTCGTGACCGCCGCACTCGGGCCGTTCTCGACCGTTGCAGCGCGGATCGCTGCGGTCGCGGCGGAGCGTGACCGGGCGCGCGCGGTCGTCGCGGCGGACGCCGCACGCGATGAGCGCGCGCGTGCGCACCGCGACGCGCGGCATGAGCTCGACACGCGGCTCGCGGCCTCCGGATTCGACGATCTCGACGCCGCGCGGGCGGCGCTCATCTCCGAGGAGGAGATCGAGGCGATCGACATCGTGATCGCCGACCATGCGGCACAGCTGTCGGCGACGCGTTCGCGACTGTTCGAACTCGAACTCGATGCCGGCGGCGATGACGCCTCCGCCGGCGATGTCGACGCCTCCCGCCACACGGTCGAGGTCGCCGATATCGCCCGCACCGAGACGATCTCCGCGCACGCCGGAGCCGTTCGCACGGCTGAGGCGCTCGATGACCTGCTGCAGCAGGTCGACCAGGCGCTGGCGGCGGTGCAGGAGAGCGCCGACGAGACCGCCGGGGTGATCCGTCTGGCTGACAGTGTGGCCGGGCGGGCGCCGAACACGATGCGGATGGACCTCGAGACCTTCGTGCTGGCCGCTGAGCTGGAGGAGATCGTCGCGGCCGCCAACGTCCGGCTGGCGGAGATGTCATCGGGGCGCTACACCCTGCACCACTCCGACGCCCGTGCCGCACGGGGGCGCGCGTCGGGCCTGGGAATCGACGTGCTCGACGCCCACACCGGCCGGCTGCGTCCGCCGCAGTCCCTGTCGGGCGGCGAGACCTTCCTCGCCTCGCTCGCCCTCGCGCTGGGTCTCGGCGAGGTCGTCACGGCCCGGGCCGGCGGCATCCGTCTGGACACGCTCTTCGTCGACGAAGGGTTCGGTTCCCTCGACCCCGAGACGCTCGAGCTGGCGCTGCGGACCCTCGACGACCTGCGCACCGGCGGACGCACCGTCGGTGTCATCAGCCACGTCGAGGCCATGAAGGAGCAGCTGCCGGCGCAGCTGCAGGTCGCATCGACGCCGGAGGGCCCGAGCGTCATCCGTCAGGATGCCGTCCGAGCCCCCGTTGTCGAGCGGGCGCGCTGACCTACTGCAGGTAGACCCGCGCCGAGGTCAGGATCTCGCCGTAGAGCGTTCGCAGCATGTCGGCGGAGCTCTCATCGGCTCCCACGCTGGTGATCGTCTGCTGCACGAGGTCGTCGATTCCCGCCTCACCGGTCGTGAGCAGCGTCTCGCCGATGAGGATCAGCGTCTCGTCGGGGAGGACCTGCTCGATGATCTCGGGCGTCGCCGTCGGGTCGACCTCCCCGAGGATCTGGTTGACCTTCGGGCGGACATCCGCGATGAACTCCTGCTGCTCCGCCGACTCCGTCGGTGTCGCAGAATCGTCGCCCTCTCCGGGCAGGATGTCGCCGGGGCTGACTTCGACGGAGGGGACGGGGCTCGGCGTGCTCATCATCTCGTCGATCGATGAGCCCGCCGAAGAGACGCCGACGAGGATGATCGACCAGATGAGAGCGAAAGAGCCGATCGTCGCGCCCACCAGCGACAACACGAGCGCCGTGATGCTGAGGGGCTTTCCGCCGTAGCGCTGGCCCGCGAGCCCGACGATGGAGAAGATGAAGCCCGCCAGCAGGAGCAGGCCGCCGATCAGCACGGCCACCAGACCCACCCACGGCACCGGCACGATGCCGATGATGCTGAGGAGCGTGCCGCCGGCGGCGAGCCCGAGCGCCGTCCACGCGATGGCCTTCGACCTCGTGTCGGGCACCGGTGGGCCCGCGGGCGCCACGTACGGCGGGGTCGGCGCGCCGTAGGGGACGGTCGGTGCCCCGTTGGGCGCGCTGGCTTGCCCGGGCACGGGTGGCAGCGGCGGTGCCGTCGGTGCGACGTACGCATCCCCGTCGCCGCCGGTCGGAGCGGGCGGGGTGGGCGGGGCTGCGGGCGGGTAGACCTCGGTGGGGGTGGAGTCTACAGCGTCGGGAGCGACCGCGTCGGAGCCGTCGGCGGCCGAGCCGTCCGGATCCTGAGGATTCGTGGGCGGGGGTGTCGACATCTGCTCTTCCTTCGTCGTGTCCGAACATCGCGCGGCCTCGTCCAAAGGACGTCGGCGTGGCGGCGGTATGTCGACCCTATCGACTCACTGTGACTTTGTTCCCGGTGAGCTGTCCGCGACGTTTCTCACGTCGCATCCGGTGACCGTGCCATGCCATCCTGAGACAGGATGGGAGTACGCGGCATCCCGCCGGTGCGAGCACGCGGTGGGACGCCCGATGAAAGGGACGCCATGACACTCACTTCGGTTCTGCTCGACACTCCGCCCTCCGTGGCCGCGCGACTCGGCTGGGACCCGGCCACGACCGTGCACGATCGTCGCCGCATTCTCGCGAAGGAGCTCATCGCCGCTCGCCTCGGCTGCGACGTGAACGACATTCGCATCGAGCGCGAGGCGCCGCGCGGCTTCGGCTACCACACGCGCCTGATCGCCTCGCGCGACGGTGAGGAACTGCCGATCGCGATCGTGACGGCGAGCTTCCGTGCCGCCACGATCGTCGCCATCTGCGACCCGGGCCTTCCGCTGGGTATCGACATCCGCGACATGACACCGGAACCCGCCGACATCCGCTTCATGCAGAAGCACTCGCACCTGTTCGACCCGAACAACATCCCCGACCTGCTCCAGCACTGGGTGCGGGTGCAGGCGGTGCTGGAGGCCGACGGTCGCGGGGTGCGCGTCGCACCCGACAACGTGCGGCTGGACATGGGGCGGCTGAAGGGGTGGATCCCGGACCGCAACATGAAGTACACGCTCGTGGACGCCTCGCGCGACAGCTGGGTGATCACGATCGCGATCGGAACGCTTCCCGCGGCCTGAATCCCGTGTTCATCCGTCCCTTGCTGCCGCATCCGACAGGGTGAATCGACCAGAGCGGACGGACGAACGCCGCGGGGCGCGAGGTGAGGGTGAGCTCAGGCGGACGGGAAGGCGCGGTCGAGCTCGGCGAGCCACACCGCGGCGTTGCCGTCGCTGGGCGCTCGCCAGTCGCCGCGCGGCGAGAGCGACCCCGAAGGGAGCACCTTGGGGCCGTTGGGGATCGCGGTGCGCTTGAACTGCGCGAAGCCGAAGTAGCGCGTCAGGAAGACGCGCAGCCAGCGCACGATCGTCTCGCGGTCGTAGCCGTAGCGGTCGGATGCCGGGAAGCCCGGCGGCCACGCCCCGGCATCCGCATCGCGCCATGCGTGCTCCGCGAGGAAGACGATCTTCGACGGCCGGAAGCCGTAGCGCAGCACGTGATGCAGCGCGAAATCGTGCAACGCGTAGGGTCCGATCGTGTCCTCGGTCGACTGCACCTTGCCGTCCTGGCCGGCGGGCACCAGCTCGGGGCTGATCTCGGTGTCCAGCACCGCCTGCAGCACCGCCTTCGCCGCATCCGACAGGCTCGTGCCGTCCTCGCCCGCGTGGGCGATGACCCATCGGATCAGGTGCTGGATGAGAGTCTTGGGCACCCCGGCGTTCACCGCGTAGTGGCTCATCTGGTCACCGACGCCGTAGGTGGCCCATCCCAGGGCGAGCTCCGACAGGTCGGAGGTGCCCACGACGAATCCGCCGTTCTGATTCGCGAGTCGGAACAGGAAGTCGGTGCGCGCCCCGGCCTGCACGTTCTCGAACGTCACGTCGTACACGGGCTCGCCGTTCGCGAAGGGGTGGCCGATGCCCGTCAGCAGCTCCGTCGCCATGGGACGGATGTCGATCGTCTGGATCGACGCGCCGATCGCCTCGGCGAGGGCGATGGCGTTCGACTTCGTGTGATCGCTCGTCGCGAAGCCCGGCATCGTGTAGGCGAGGATGTCGCTGCGCGGGCGACCCATGCGGTCCATCGCGCGGGCGACCACGAGAAGAGCGTGGGTCGAGTCGAGCCCCCCGGACACGCCGATCACGGGCTTGGGTGACCCGATGGCGCGCATCCGCTGCGCGAGCGCAGACACCTGGATGCTGAACGCCTCGTAGCAGTCCTGGTCGAGGCGTGCCGGGTCGTCGGGTACGAAGGGGAAGCGGTCGAGCGGGCGACGCAGCCCGATGTCGGATGCCGGGGGATCGACCGTGAACGACACCATGCGCATCGGCGCCGCTGCCGGGGCGACCGCGCGTCGGTTGTCGTCGAACGTCCCCTGCCGGAGCCGGTCCTGGCGGATGCGGTCGAGGTCGACGTCGGCGATGGCGCTGCGCGGGCCGTCCGGGAAGCGCTCGGTCTCGGCCAACAAGGCGCCGGACTCGTAGATCATCGTCTGGCCGTCCCACGACACGTCGTTCGTCGACTCGCCCAGGCCCGCAGCCGCGTAGGCGTAGACGGCGTTGCAGCGGAACGACTGTGACTTCGCGAGCAGGTGACGGTCATCGGCCCGTGCGACGGTGATGGGGCTGCCGGAGAGGTTCAGGAGAACCGTCGCGCCGGCGAGGGCCGCAGCGGAGGACGGCGGGACCGGCACCCACATGTCTTCGCACACCTCTGCGTGCACGACCAGGCCCGGCACATCGTCGGCGGCGAACAGCAGATCGGTGCCGACGGGCACCTGCTGTCCGGCCAGGACGGCGGTCGCCGGCGCGCCGGCGCCCGCGGCATACCAGCGGGCCTCGTAGAACTCGCGGTACGTCAGCGGGTAGCTCTTCGGGACGACGCCGAGCACGCGTCCGCGGTGGATCACGACGGCGCAGTTGTAGAGGCGGGCGCCCAGCAGCAGCGGCGCGCCGACGACCAGCAGCGGCCGCAGATCGTGCGAGGCCGAGACCAGGGTGCCGATCGCGGCGTGGACGGCGTCGAGCACGGCATCCTGCATGACGAGGTCGTCGATGGCGTATCCGCTCAGGCAGAGCTCCGGGAAGACGGCGACGGCGACGGCGTCGTCGCTGAGCGCGCGGGCCGCATCGATGACCGCCTCGGCGTTTCGCGCCGGGTCGGCGATCGCGACGGTGATGGTGCACGCGGCGACCCGGGCGAACCCGTGCCGGTAGGCGCTCTCGAACGGCAGGTTCTCGCTCACCCCTCCAGTCTGGCAGGTGCACCGGCGCTGGGCGATGTCGGCGGCGCCGACTAGCGTCGGAGGCGGAAGGGTGACATGCGATACATCGAGGACACCGGCGACGGCGCGCGCATCGTCTGGAGTGCGAGCGACCTGAAAGCAGCCGCCGAGTGTGAGTTCGCGTGGCTGCGCGCGATCGACGCCAAGCTCGGACGGGTGCCGGCGGTGCTCGAGCCCGAAGACCTCACCCTCGAGCGCGCCGGTCGGCTCGGCAGGCAGCACGAGCTGCGCCAGCTCGATCTGTACCGCGCGCAGTACCCCGGACGTGTCGTCGAACTGCCCGAGACGCGATCGTCGGATGCCGTCGCGGTCGCCGCCGCGGTCGCGGCGACGTCGGCGGCGCTGGCCGACCCCTCCGTCGCGGTCATCTATCAGGCGGTGTTCGCGACCGCGGAGTTCGTCGGGTTCGCCGACTTCCTCGTGCGCGAAGATCCCGCTCGCATCGTCGACGGCTCCGAGAACCCGTGGGTCGTCCAGGACACCAAGCTCGCGCGCCACGCACGCGTGACCGCGTTGATGCAGTTGGCGGCATATGCCGACCAGCTCGACCGTCTCGGCGCGCCGCGCAGCGGCCGGGTGGAACTGCTGCTCGGCGACGGCACGACCTCGACGCACGCCGTCAGCGACCTCATGCCCGTCTTCCGGCTGCGCCGGCAGCGACTGCGCGCGCTCATCGCCGACCGTGACATCGCGGCCGGCGTCGACGCTGCCCCGATCGGGTGGGGAGATGACCGCGGCGAACTGAGGATCGTCGCGTGCGGGCGGTGCGCGACGTGCGATGCGGAGGTGGTCGCGCACCGCGACCTGTTGCTGGTCGCGGGAATGCGTCCCGTGCAGCGCGATCGGCTGCGTGCGGCCGGTATCCGCACCATCGATGACCTGGCCGCCGCGACGGAAGTTCCCGAGCGGATGTCGGGCGACACGTTCGCCGGACTGCGCACGCAGGCGCGTCTGCAGCTGGACAGCCCCGCAGGCGGCGTGGGCGAGACGGCGACCGCGGACACGCCGCCGGTGCCGACCTTCGAGGTGGTCTTTCCGAAGGCGATCGGCGCGCTGCCCCGGCCCGACCGCGGCGACCTGTTCTTCGACTTCGAGGGCGATCCGCTCTACACCGAAGCCGCCGACGCGGGGGGAGCGTCGTGGGGCATCGACTACCTGTTCGGGTGGGTCGACGACGACGAGCAGTACGCGGCACTGTGGGCGCACTCGTTCGCAGAGGAGAAGCGGGCGCTCGAGGATTTCCTGGATGTGGTGGCGCTGCGCCGTCGCACCCATCCCGGCATGCACATCTACCATTACGCGCCGTACGAGCCGACGCACCTGCTGGCGATGGCCGCGCGGTACGGGGTGCGCGAGGCCGTAGTCGACACGCTGCTGCGTGAAGGCGTCTTCGTGGACCTCTATCCGATCGTCCGGCGCGCCCTGCGTGTGGGGTCGCGCTCGTACTCGATCAAGAAGCTCGAGCCGCTCTACATGGGCGCCGAGGTGCGCACCAGCGACGTGCAGCGCGGCGACGATTCGATCGTCAAGTACGTCGAAGCGCGCGAGCTGATGGCGGCGGGGGAGGATGCCGCGGGAGCGGCCATCCTCGATGACCTCGCCGACTACAACCGCTACGACTGCGTCTCGACGCGGCGCTTGCGCAACTGGCTCGTGGAGCGGGCCCGGGAGGCCAAGCTCATGCCCTCCGCCGATGTCGACGCCGCAGAGCGTCCGTACGAGCCCTCGCCGCGTGCCGAGGCGCTCACGCGGATGGCCGGCGTCGCCGACACCGACGACGCGCCCGACGAGGCCGCGGTCACCGCGCTGAAGCTCGCCGCGGCGGCGATCGACTACTACCCCCGCGAGGCGAAGACGTTCTGGGCGACGCATTTCCTGCGGCTGCGGGAGCCCGTCTCGATCTGGGAGGACACCCGCGACGTCGTCGTCTTCGACCATGATCGCTGCCGGGTCCTGACCGACTGGCACGTGCCGGAGGGCGGTCGCGTCCAGCGCCGGGTGCTCGAGCTGCGCGGCGACCTCGCGCCGGGAACGAAGCTGTCCGCGGGGGGATCGGTCTTCCTGCTGTACGAGCTGCCGACACCGTTCCCGATCGACACCAGCCCGCGATGGATCCACGCCGCGCGGTCGGTCCGCGTCGTCGACGTCCTCGATGACGGAATGGTCGTGGAGGAGAACTCCGTCCACGGATTCACCTGGCAGGAGCTGCCGATCGCCTCGACCCCGCCCGCGCCGCCTCAGGCCGGGTCGCAGCAGGCGGCGATCGATCACTGGGCCGACACGATCATCCAGGCGGCCCCGCTGCGCTCGGCGGACTTCCCGTTCGACCCCGCGACCGACCTGCTGCTGCGCAGAATCCCGCGCACGCGCTCGGGTACGCTCGCGCGCGGCGACGGTGACGCGGTCGACGAGATCGCCCGCGCCGTCGACGATCTCGACCGCAGCTATCTGGCCGTGCAAGGCCCGCCGGGCACCGGCAAGACCTACGTCGGTTCGCACGTGGTCGCGCGCCTGGTCCGCGAGAAGGGATACCGCGTCGGCGTGGTGGCGCAGTCGCACGCGGTCGTGGAGAACATGCTCGCGCGCATCGTCGATGCGGGGGTGCCGGGTGAGCGCGTCGCGAAGGCGACGAAGGGCGCGGCATCCGGTGCGGAGAGTTTCACCGCCATCGCGAAGGACGGCTATGCGGCCTTCGCCCAGGCACACCCGGACGGGTTCGTCATCGGCGGTACGGTATGGGACCTGAGCCACCCCGGACGCGTGCCCCGCGCGAGTCTGGACCTGCTCGTCATCGACGAAGCCGGACAGTTCTCGCTCGCCTCGACCATCGCGGTGTCGGTCGCGGCGCAGCGACTGCTGCTGCTCGGCGATCCCCAGCAGCTGCCGCAGGTGAGCCAGGGCACCCATCCCGAGCCGGTCGACACCTCCGCACTCGGATGGGTGATGGACGGCGTCGCGGTCGTCCCCGATGATCGCGGCTTCTTCCTCGCACAGACGCGCCGGATGCGCCCCGAGGTCGCGGCCCCCGTCTCCGAACTGTCCTACGACGGGCGACTCGCGGCGCATCCGTCCACCTCGGGGCGTCACCTCGACGGCGTTGCGGCCGGCGTCGTCCCCATGCCGCTGACCCACGCGGGCAACGCCACACAGTCGCCGGAGGAGGCCGACGCCGTCCTCGCCCTCGCTCGCGACCTCCTCGGGCGGGCGTGGACGCCATCCGAACAGGCGCGCCCGCGATCGCTCACGGCCGCGGATCTGATCGTCGTCACCCCGTACAACGCGCAGCAGGTGCTCGTCGAGTCCGTGCTGGCAGCGGCCGGGCTCGGGGAGATCCCGGTCGGAACGGTCGACAAGTTCCAGGGTCAGGAAGCTGCCGTCGCGATCGTGTCGCTCGCGGCATCCAGCGGCCGTGATGCACCGCGAGGGCTCGAGTTCCTCCTGCTGCAGAACCGTCTGAACGTGGCCATCTCGCGGGCCGAGCACACCGCGTTCGTGGTCTACGGCACGGGGCTGCTCGACGACCTGCCCCGCACTCCGGACGGTGTCGCCCGCCTCAGTGCCTTCGCCCGTCTCGTCGGCGCGGACGCGCCCTAGACTCGGCCTATCGGTCGACGCGCACCGGTCGAGTTCTGCGGGGCGACGCCTCCGCGACGTGGCGAACAGGAGCACGACATGAGCGATGAGATGCCCCGGCAGTTTGAGATCGATCTGCCGCCGGAGGTGATCGCCGGCAGCTTCGCCGACTTCGCGAACGTGTGGCACACGCCCGACGTGTTCGTGATGGACTTCGTCTCTCTCGTGCGGCCTCCGCAGGCCGGGGCGGATGCCGACGGTGCGCCCGTCACGGTCGTGCCCGCTCGGGTGGTGCAGCGAGTGCGCATCCCCCCGCAGCAGGTGTTCGAGCTGGCGAAAGCGCTCACCCAGCAGCTGGAGTTCTGGGAGCAGGAGACCGGGCGACGCGCCGAAGGGTGACGATACCGTCGCCCGGGGCCGCGACCGGTCTCGACCGCGCGCCGGTCATCTTCGGGGGATATACTCCCCGAGGCTCGTCCCCGTGCATCCGATCACGACGAGCCGCGATCAGAGGCGGTGAGACACCATGGCAGACGATAGTAGCCGCGCCGCGGTGCTCGCCGCCGGCATCCTCTCGTTCTGAGGCCGGCGCACCCGCGGCGCTTTCGTGCGTGCCCGTTCGCGGCGCCCGGCGACCGCGTGTCCTCGAGGAGAGACCCATGACCCTGATCGACAACGCCGTCTACAAGGACGGCGTGCGCGTCGCCACCCCCGCCTCGCTCGACGAGGCCTATGCCCTCCAGGAAGCGCACGCGGGTTTCGCGTGGATCGGCCTGTACCGTCCGTCGGACGAAGAGTTGGCCTCCGTCGCGACGGAGTTCGAACTGCATCCCCTCGCCATCGAGGACGCGGCTCTGGGTCACCAGCGTTCGAAGGTCGAGCGGTACGGCGACACGCTGTTCGTCGTGCTGCGTCCCGCGCGCTACGACGACGAGCGCGAAGAGCTCGACATCGGCGAGCTGCATCTGTTCGTCGGCCCCGACTTCGTCATCACCATCCGTCACGCCGAATCGCCCGATCTCGGGGCCGTGCGGCGGCGCCTCGAACAGCAGCCGGAACTGCTGGCGCTGGGATCGGAAGCGGTGCTGTACGCCGTACTCGACCGTGTCGTCGACGAGTACGAGCCTCTGGTGGCCGGCATCGAGAACGACATCGACGAGATCGAGGACGACCTGTTCGGAGACGCCGACGACGATGCCCTCTCGCGCCGCATCTACGAGCTGTCGGGCGAGCTGAACCGCTTCGCGCGAGCCACCCACCCGCTGGTGCCGATCATCGAATGGCTGCAGCGCGGCCACGACGCGTACCACGTCGACATCGAGTTGCAGCGGCGGCTGCGCGATGTCCGCGACCATGCCCTCCGCGTCACCGAGCGCATCGACGGCTTCCGTGCCGTGCTCGACAAGGCGCTCATCGTGCATTCCGCGCTCGTCTCGCGGCGCCAGACCGAGGTGAATCTGGCCCAGAACGAACAGGTGAAGAAGATCTCCTCGTGGGCGGCGATCATCTTCGCGCCCACGCTGATCGGCACCGTCTACGGCATGAACTTCGACGTGATGCCCGAGCTGCACTGGGAGTACGGCTACCCCGTCGCTCTCGGCGTGATGGTGGCTTTCCCCACCGTGCTCTACCTGATCTTCAAGCGGCGTCGGTGGTTGTGAGCCTCATTCGTCCGTCCCGTTGCGTCACTCTCGGCATCCGATAGCGACGACACGGGGCGGATGAAGCCGCTCAGACCGTGCCGTAGAGGCGGTCGCCGGCGTCGCCGAGGCCGGGAACGATGTAGCCCTTCTCGTTCAGGCGCTCGTCGAGCGCACCGAGCACGAGGGTCACGTCGCGCTCGCCCACGAGCTCCTCGATCTTCGCGACGCCCTCGGGCGCGCCGAGGATGCAGATCGCGGTCACGTCCTGCGCGCCGCGGGCGAAGAGGAAGTCGATCGCCGCGCCGAGCGATCCACCGGTCGCGAGCATCGGGTCGAGAACGAAGCACTGGCGGTCGCTGAGGTCGTCGGGAAGGCGCTCGGCGTACGTGTAGGGCTGCAGGGTCTGCTCGTTGCGCGCCATGCCCAGGAAGCCGATCTCGGCGGTGGGCAGCAGCTTCACCATGCCGTCGAGCATGCCGAGGCCGGCGCGGAGGATCGGCACCACCAGCGGTCGCGGCTCCGAGATGCGCACGCCGGTCGTGGTGGTCACCGGGGTCTGGATCTCGACCTCTTCGACGCGCACGCCGCGGGTCGCCTCATACGCGAGCAGGGTCAACAGCTCTTCGGTGAGCTGTCGGAACACCGGAGATGGTGTGCGCTCGTCGCGCAGCACGGTGAGCTTGTGGGTGATGAGGGGGTGATCGGCAACGTGCACGCGCATGATCTCAGCCTACGCTGAAGGCATGAGCCTGCCCGTGCGTGCCGACGACGAGACGGTGATGCGTCGTGCCCTTGCACTGGCCGCTCGCGCGGCGGACGCGGGAGAGATCCCGGTGGGCGCGGTCGTCGTGGATGCGGGGGGCGCGGCGATCGGTGAAGGTCTCAACCTGCGGGAGGCGACCGCCGACCCCACCGCCCATGCGGAGGTCGTGGCCCTCCGGCAGGCCGCGGCATCCGTCGGGTCGTGGAACCTCGAGGGGTGCACGCTGACCGTGACCCTCGAGCCGTGTCTGATGTGCGCGGGCGCGATCCTGCAGGCTCGCGTCGGCCGGGTCGTGTTCGGCGCGTGGGACGAGAAGGCGGGCGCCGCGGGATCGGTGTACGACGTGCTACGTGACCGGCGGCTGCCGGTGCGGGCCGAAGTGGTCGGCGGCATCCTGGAGGACGACGCGCGCGCCCTGCTGCGCACCTTCTTCGACGCCCGCCGTTGAGGAGGTCCCTGCCTCAGTCCGAGGAGCTGAGGATGATCGCCTCGGTGGGCGGGGCGGGGTCGGCCCGACGGCCGATGTAGCCGATGTTCTCCAGCAGGGCGCGACGGAACTCCGCGGGGCGCTCCAGGTGCGGCGCGTGGCCGACGCCCTCGAAGACCAGTTCGGTGACGGCGCCTCCCGCCGCTTGGTAGGCATCCAGCACGTCGCGGGTTTGCGACACCATCTCCTGCGCGGGTGCGGACTCGGCGCCCGGCCACCCCGGGATCACCCCGAGGGCGCCGAGGTGGTTGATGTCGAAGAAGGAGGCATCGGAGACGATCGCGTCGGCCGAGCCGCGCACCCAGAGGACGGGAGGCTTGGGGGTGATGTCCACGATGCTCGAGGTGTTGAAGTACTGCGGCGCCATGGTGTTCAGCACGCCCAGGCGTCCGGCGGCGAACCCGGGCCAGTTCTCGCTGGCGACGCTGTCGCCGGGGTAGTTGCCGGTGGCCGTGGAGGTGGTGTTCATCGACTCCACCCAGATGTCCTCGTGCGCGCTCGTGTATCCCGGTGCGACATAGCCGGAGCGGAAGACGCTGCGCGGCGACGTCGGTGCCTCGTCGGTCATGTCGCGGTCGGTGAGTCGCTGCACGAAGTCGGGGTTGGCGCCGCCCGCGCCGCAGCCGGCGTCGTCGGCGGTCACCCGCGATCCGTCGCGGCGGGTGCCCCCGAAGCCGTAGGGCGAGACCGGCGCCTGCAAGGTGAGCGAGCGCACGGGGTGGTCGATGGCGTACTGCATGACCACGCCTCCTCCCATGGACCACCCGACGAGGTGCGCCGTGTCGATGCCCAGCACCTGCAGCGTGGCGAACACGTCGTCGCTGAAGTCGCGGACGCCGCGGGTGGCGTCGACGGGCGCGCTCTCGGTGTTGCCGAACCCGCGCAGATCGACGGCGATGATCCGCAGATCGCTGGGCAGATCCTGCATGAGCTCCTGCCAGAACAGGCTCGACGACACGTTGCCGTGCACCAGGATCACGGTCTGGTCCGCGGTCGCGGCCGGGTTGTCGCCGACGCGTTCGAGGATGCCGACGCGCAGGCGCTCTGTGTCGATGATCCGGGAGGTGATGCCGTCGAGGAGCGTCATGACCGCATCCTACTCCGACGACCTGTCGTCATGAACGGACTCTCAGGTGAAGAGTCGGAGTGCGCCGAGCGGCGGACCCGACCATGCGTTCTCGTGGTCCCGAGGTGCGTACGGCCCTGCCGTACGGGTGGGTCTGCCGAGGGCCGTCAGGCTCTCTGCCCACCGCACGGCGGCGGCGACCCCGTCGATCACGGGTACCCCCAGCGGGGAAACCGGCGCAGCCGAGCACGGATGAGTGGTTTCTCTGCAGGCCGCTCGTTCCTCTGCGAGGATGAGGGCATGGCTTCCCCCCTCCCTTCGATCGCGATCCTCGGTGCCGGCTCGATGGGAGGCGCGATCTTGCAGGGCCTCGTCCGCTCGGGTGATGCCCCCGCGATCACCGTGACCAACCGCACCGCCGTGCGCGCTGACGCCTTGGTGGGACTCGACGGCGTCACGAGCCTTTCGCTCGAGGCCGACGGCGACGCGAACACGGCTGCCGCCGCAGCCGCCGACATCGTGCTCATCGGTGTGAAGCCGGTGATGGTGCCCGATCTGCTCCGCGAGATCGCGCCCGTGCTGCGTCCGGGGACGATCATCGTGAGCCTCGCCGCGGGTGTCACGATCGCGACATTCGCGTCCATCGTGGGTGAAGAGGTCTCGGTGATCCGCTCCATGCCGAACACCCCCGCGGTGGTCGGCAAGGCGGTGACCGGCCTGTCGGCGGGCCCCACGGCATCCGCGGACGAGCTGGCGCTGGTGCGCCGGCTGTTCGAGACGTGCGGGGCGGTCATCGAGGTGCCCGAGTCGCAGATCGACGCCCTGTCGACGATCTCGGGGTCGGGTCCGGCCTACTTCTTCCTGCTGGTCGAGGAGCTCACCGAGGCCGCACGCGGCAAGGGTTTCTCCGACGCCGACGCGCGCCTGATGGCCGAGCAGACCTTCATCGGCGCCGCGGCGCTGCTGGATGCCACGGGGGAGGACCCCGCCGAGCTGCGCCGGCGCGTCACCAGTCCCAAGGGCACGACCGAGCGTGCGATCGCGGTGCTGCAGGGCGCCCGCCTGGACGGCGTGTTCGCCGAGGCGACCGACGCCGCCCTCGCCCGCGCCAAGGAGATGGCCGCCGGCGCCTGACCCCCTGCCCCCCTCGCCCCCGCCCGCGAGAAACCACCTTCGATACGAGAAACCACCACTGCAGGTGTGTGTCGTCGCCGTTGTGGTTTCTCACTGCGGTCGGTGAGGGAGGGTACGGGGCGTCTGGCGCAGGCTCGCCAGTCCGGCGCGGTCGCGCGGGCGGACGAGCCGGACGGCCGCGCGCTGCAGGGCGGTCGCCAACGGCTCGACCCGCACCGCGTCCGCCATCTCCCAGCGTGCGACCGGATGCCCCGCGCGGCGCAGACGGTCCTCGCGGCGCTTCTCGTCGCGGAAACGCCGCGCGGCCGCCGCTGGCGCGTCGCCGTCGTCGATGCCGTACTTGCCCCAGCCGTCGCTCTCGCCCACCGTGCGGCTCGACGGGAACAGGAAGTCCGTGCGGTCCGTGACCCCCTCGTAGCGGAACTCGGCCTGCAGCACCGGGTCTTCGAAGCCGCACCAGCGGATGACGGCGCGGCTGACGCTCTCGCCGGGCGACTCGGCGCGCGCGTCCGCGTGCGCCCAGGCCCACGCCAGCCGCGCGACGCCCCGGCGGGAGGCCTGCGACGCGGCGCGCTCCCGGAGGTCGTCGACGACGAGAGCGCCGCCCTGTCGGGGCGAGATCGCGGCATCCACGACGGCGAGCGCCTGCGCGGGCGGGAGCACGCGGGCGAGATCGATGACGGCATCCGTCGGCGAGGTGCACAGGATGCCGTCGACGCTCACGACCTCCCGCGCGTCCGTGCTGGTGTGCACGCACACGTCGCCGAACCGTCGCGACGCCGTGCGGTCCGGATCGAACACGTGGATGTCGCGCGCCTCGCCGAACAGCGGCAGGCCGAGCAGCACCGCGGCGGACTCCAGGCACAGCACGGCATCCGGGTGGACGAGCGCGAAGGCGTGCACCCGCAGCGCATACCGCTGCCACGGCGCCAGCCGCGCCGCCGCGGCGGCATCCACGTACACGCCGCAGCGCACCCGCACGAAACCGGGACCGGCCACCGCCAGCCGCAGCACGCGGGCCTCGGCGGAGGTGACGAGCGGAAGCGGTGACCGGGTGGTGGCACGGTCCGTCGGCAGGTGCGGCATCCGCAGATCATGCCCCGGCACCCGCGCCGCCGCGGTCTCATCCCCACCCTTCCCGCGGTCATCCCCTCCCGCGCCGCCTGGGGAGGAGCCGCCGTGCGCCGGCGAGAAACCACCGGCGAGCCGAGAAACCCCGCGCGGCAGGGTTTCTCGCGCCGCAGATGGTTTCTCGCGGGCGCGGAGGGCGCGGAGGGCGCGGAGGGCGCGGCGGGGGCGGATGCCGCGGTCAGCGGTCGAGCGAGGCGAAACGCTCGATGTCGCTGTTGGTCCCCGACACGATGATGAGGTCGTGGTTCGTGACGACGGTGTCGGCCTCGGCGTAGCGGAAGGGCTTGCCCGGGCTCTTCACGCCGACGACCGTGACGTTGTACTTCGAGCGCACCCCCGACTCGTTCAGACCGATGCCGCGGATGAACTTCGGCGGGTACATCTTGGCGAGCACGAAGTCGTCGTCGAAGCGGATGAAGTCGAGCATCCGGCCGCTGACCAGGTGCGCGACGCGCTCGCCGGCCTCGCGCTCGGGGTAGATGACGTGATTCGCGCCGACGCGGGCGAGGATCTTGCCGTGGCTCTGCGAGACGGCTTTCGCCCAGATCTGCGGCACCTTCAGATCGACCAGGTTCGCCGTGATGAGCACCGAAGCCTCGATCGACGAGCCGACGGCGACGACGGCCACCTGGAAGTCCTGGGCGCCGATCTGCTTGAGCGCTTCGATGTTCTTGGCATCGGCCTGCACCGTGTGGGTGACGCGCTCGGACCACTTCTGCACGAGCTCGAGGTTGTCGTCGATCGCGAGGACTTCGCGGTCGAGGCGGTCGAGTTCGCCGGCGCACGCGGCTCCGAAGCGGCCGAGGCCGATCACCAGGACGGGAGCATCGCTCCGGATCTGCTCAACCAACGATCGGCCTTTCGACGGGCAGCGAGTAGTGCTGCGATCGGCTCGTCGCGGCGACGGCCGCGGCGAGAGTGACGGTACCCACACGGCCCATGAACATCGTCGCCGCCATGACGTAGACGGCGAGATCGGGCAGGTCCTGCGTGATCCCGGTGGACAGTCCGACGGTCGCGAAGCCCGAGACGACGTCGAAGAGCACGTACTCGATCGGATATCGCGTGATCTGGGCGATCGTGATGGTCGACACCGCGACGATCGTCGACCCCCACGCGACGACCGACAACGCCACGCGCTGCACGTCGCTGGGGATGCGGCGGCCGAAGGCCTGCACGCTCGGCCGGCCCTTCGCCTCCGACCACACGGCGAGGGCGAGGACGGCCAGCGTCGTCACCTTGATGCCGCCGGCGGTGGATGCCGAGCCGCCGCCGATGAACATGAGCATCGAGCCCACGACGAGAGACGATCCGTGCAGCTGCCCGATGTCGACGATCGAGAAGCCCCCCGAGCGCGTCATCGCGGACAGGAAGAACGCCTGGAAGGTCGTGTCCCAGGCATCCATCCCGCCGAGCGTCTTCGGGTTGTCGTACTCGAGCAGCAGGAAGACTGCGGCGCCGGCGAAGAAGAGGATGACCGTGGTGATGAGGGTGAGCTTGGCGTGCAGCGACCAGCGACGGACATGGAAGTGGTGGCGCCACAGCGCGAAGATCACGGGGAAGCCGATGGAGCCCAGGAACACTCCCGCCATCAGGAGTGTGAGGAACAGGTAGTTGTGCGCGAACGGGGCGATGCCCTCGGCATTCGGGGCGAACCCGGTGTTGGTGAACGACATCGCCGCGTAATACGGCGCCTCCCACAGTGCGCTCCACGGGTCGACACCGCTCGCGAGCAGCGACGGGTACAGCAGCACGGCGAGCCCGGCCTCGATCACGAGCGTCGACAGCGCCACGGTGGCCAGAAGCTGGCCGACCTCGCCCAGGCGCACCGCCTGACCTTCGTTCACCGGTCCGCCGTGGGCGCGCAGCGGGTTCGTGTCGCCCGCGGCGATCAGCTTCGCGCGCAGGCCCAGGCGCTTGGAGATCACCAGGCCCAGAATGGATGCCAGGGTCAGCACCCCCATCGCGCCCACGTTCACGCCGATGTAGACGATCAGGTGACCGAACGCGCTCCAGTGCGTCCCCATGTTGACGGTCGAAAGCCCCGTCACGCAGATCGTCGACACCGCGGTGAACAGGGCATCGGCGAACGGCGTGACCCGACCGTCGGCGGATGCCGCGGGCAGCGAGAACAGTGCGGTGAACAGCAGGATCAGCGCGAGGAAGATGCCGACGGCGAACCGCGACGGCGAGGCCGTCGTCGCGTCGCGCAGTCGATCACGGGTGGCTGCGAGTGAGGTGCGCAGGGAGCGCCATGCACGGGCACCCGCGGTGTCGCCCGTCATGGTCCGCCCCTCTCTGACGAAGAACCGTTGACATGGTACTCCGGGCCGCGACGCGGGCTAACCTATCGTCATGGCGGACATCTTCGACGTGATCGCCGACGGTACCCGTCGGGACATTCTGCAGCTTCTGCGCGAGCGCGCGTCGGCGGGCGAGCGCGGCACGAGCGTGTCCCACATCGTCACCGACCTGGGTGTCAGCCAGCCGACGGTCTCCAAGCACCTCAAGGTGCTCCGTGAGGCCGAGCTGGTGACGGTGCGCGAAGAGGGTCAGCACCGCTATTACAGCCTGTCGCCGGCGCCGCTGGACGCGGTCGATGACTGGCTCGTCCCCTTCCTGGACGAAGATCTCCTCCCCGCTCCTGCGGGCCCCTCGACGCTTCCCGAGCCCGCGGTCGCGGCGGCCGACCTGGTCGGGCGCGCGGCGGCATCCGCGAAGCATGCGTGGGACAGTGCCTTCAAGCGCTTCCCCGGTCGGTGAACACACGAGTCACACCGATCACACGGGTTTACACGCGGCGCACAGAGACCCTAATGTTGGTTCACAGCAATGCGGAGGCACCGCATCGGGTATCGGTGGGGGAATGGGATGCCGGACCTTTCTGACGTGCGTTTTCTGACGGTCGCGGAAGTGGCCGAGATCATGCGCGTGTCGAAGATGACCGTGTACCGCCTGGTGCACGCTGGCGAGCTCCCGGCCGTGCGATTCGGTCGCAGTTACCGCGTGCCCGAGACGGCCGTCACCGAGGCCGTGCAACGTCCTATCGCCGACGTCGGCTAGACTGATCCGAGGGCATTTTTCGAGATGCCCGTTCCCGGACGCGGCCACCCGCGTCCAGACCCCTGACATAGTGAGGTTTTCCGTGGGTTCTGTCATCAAGAAGCGCCGCAAGCGCATGGCGAAGAAGAAGCACCGCAAGCTGCTTCGCAAGACTCGCCACCAGCGCCGCAACAAGAAGTAATTCGTCGCGGCACGCTGCAAACGACACCGAGCGCCTGTCTCCGAGATCATCGATCCGGGACGGGCGCTTCGTGTTCTCCGGCAGAATGGATGCCGTGACCACCCTCACGATCATCTCCAAACCGGACTGTCACCTGTGCGATGTCGCACGGGAGATCGTGGAGGGCGTGGTCGCTGACCTGCCCGAAGACGCCGTCGACGTTCAGGAGCTGTCGATCACGGATGACCCCGCGCTGTACGCGCAGTGGTGGGAGAAGATCCCCGTCGTCCTGATCGACGATCGCCTGCACGCCCATTGGCGTCTCTCGCCCGAGCGCCTTCGTGCCGCGCTCGCCGCCCCCGACCGAGAGGACACCCCTCGATGACCCTTCGCCACGTCGTCGCCTTCCGCATGGCCGCCGCCGATGCGGCCGACCGTGCCGCGCACGCCGCGGAAGCGGCCCGCAGGCTTAACGCCCTCGCGGGCGTGGTGCCGACGCTGCGGGCGATGAGCGCGGGCGCCAACATCCTCTTCCCCGGCCAGAACTGGGACCTCGTGCTCGTCGCCGACTTCGACGACGTCGCGGGTCTGGACGCGTATCAGGTGCACCCCGCCCACGAGGACGTCGCGGCGTTCATCGGCACGATCCGCGGCGAGCGGGTCGCCGTCGACGTGGAGATCTGAGCCGGCGCCTCAGCGGAAGTCGCGGTCGCTGAACTCGCCGGCGGGCCGTTCGACCGATGCGGCTTCGGCCGCGCGCAACTCGACGCGGCGGATCTTGCCCGAGATCGTCTTCGGGAGCTCCTCCACGAACTCCAGCCGACGCACGCGCTGGTAGGCCGACAGGCGGGCGCGCGCATGCGCGAAGATCTCGCCGGCAGCGGCGCGCGGGTCGCCGGTGGCCGCTGCGCTCAAGCGCACGAAGGCCTTCGGCACCGCGAGGCGAAGCGGATCGGGGCTCGGGACGACGGCGGCCTCGACGACGGCCGGGTGCTCCAGCAGCACCGACTCGAGCTCGAACGGCGAGATCTTGTAGTCGGAGGCCTTGAACACGTCATCGCTGCGCCCGACATACGAGAGGTAGCCGTCCTGGTCGCGGGACGCGATGTCGCCGGTGTGGTACAGCCCGTCGTGCAGGGCACGAGCAGTGCGCTCCGGGGCATCGTGATACCCGTCCATGAGCCCCAGGATGGGCGTGGACACGTCGAGGCAGATCTCGCCCTCGTCCACGCCGCGTTGGCCGGTCTCGGGATCGACGAGCACAACGGGGTAGCCGGGCAGAGGCCGTCCCATCGACCCGTCCTTGACCACCTGGCCCGGTGAGTTTCCGATCGCGCACGTCATCTCGGTCTGACCGTATCCGTCGCGGATCGTCAGGCCCCAGGCGGCGCGCACCCGCGAGATCACCTCGGGGTTCAGCGGCTCCCCGGCCCCCAGCAGCTCGCGGGGCGGCTTCGTGAGCAGGCCGAGGTCGGCCTGGATCAGCATCCGCCACACCGTCGGCGGGGCGCAGAAGGTGGTCACCTGGTGGGTGTCCATCACCTGCATGAGCGTGGCGGCGTCGAAGCGTTCGTACGTGTAGACGAACACCGTCGCCTCGGCGAGGAAAGGCGCGAAGAAGTTGCTCCAGGCGTGCTTTCCCCAGCCGGGCGAGGAGATGTTCATGTGGACGTCGCCGGGGCGCAGCCCCAGCCACCAGAGTGTCGAGAGGTGGCCTACCGGGTAGGAGACGTGCGTGTGGCGCACGAGCTTCGGGGTGGCGGAGGTGGTGCCGGAGGTGAAGTACAGCAGATTGAGGTCGTCGGCCGGCGTGGGCCCCGACGGGACGAACACCGCCGTGACCGTGTGCGAGCCGTCGAACGAGACCCAGTCCGCCGGCGCACCGGCGCCGACGGCGATGCGCAGGATGCCGGCGGTCGCGGCATCCACCGCGCTCGCCGTTTCGCTCGGGGCGATGACCGCGCGGGCGCCGCTGTGCGCGATGCGGTAGGCGAGATCGTCGGACGAGAGGAGAGTCGTGGTGGGGATGGCGACGGCGCCGAGCTTGGTGAGGCCGAGCATGACCTCCCACAGTTCGATCGTGTTGCCGAGCATCACGATGACGTGATCGCCGCGCTGGAGTCCCTGCTGTGCGAGCCAGACGGCGACGGCGTCGGAGCGGCGGGAGAGCTCGCCGTAGCTCCACGAGCGCGCCGTGAGGTCGGCGTCGACGATCGTGACGGCGGCGCGGTCGGGGTGCTCGCCGGCGACCACGTCGAACCACTCCAGTGCGAAGTTGAAGGCGGACAGCTCCGGCCAGGCGAAGCCGGACACGGCGCCGTCGTAGTCGTCGCGGTGCGCGAGCAGGTGATCGCGTGCGGCGCGCACCTTCTCGGTGGCGTCGGTGGCGGGTCGGATGGGGGAAGTCGTCATGTCATCCGCGTGAGGCACTCGGTCAGGCTACGCCCTGAGTGATCCGTCCGGCGGTATGCGACGCCGGCGACGCGCTGTCGGAACTCGTCAGGCGGGGCGCTCGGCGCCGTCGTCGGCGGCGCCGGGGACGATGGGGATCGCCTGCGTGAACGCGCGGGCGCGCTGTTCCGCCTCGGGGGATCCGGTGAACAGTCCGGTCGAGCCGGTGTCGGGGGCGGTCTCTCCCTGTGCCGATGCGGCCGGCGGGGTCTCGGCATCCTCGATCAGCACACGCTGCACAGGGAGAGCCCCGGGCGTCTCACGGTGCACCCAGTCGACCAGGTGCTCGCGCACGTAGCAGCGCAGGTCGAACAGCGTCGGCGCATCGATCGCCGTGACCAGCACCCGCACGCGGACGAATCCGTTCGTCGCATCGGTGACCTGCAGAACAGACGCCCGCCGGTCCCACAGCGGGGTCTGCTCGAGAACCCGCGCGAGCTCCTCGCGCATGCGCGCCGGCGACACGCGCCAGTCCAGGTCGAGCTCGACGGAGCCCAGCAGCTCGCTGCCGGTGCGCGTCCAGTTCTGGAACGGCTTGGTGGTGAAGTACGTGCAGGGAAGCACGAGCCGGCGGTCGTCCCAGATGTCGACGACGACGTAGCTGAGCGTGATCTCCCCGATCCGGCCCCACTCTCCCTCCACCACGACGACGTCGTCCACGCGCAGCGCGTCGCTGAAGACGAGCTGCACGCCGGCGAAGATGTTGGCCAGCACCGACTGCGCGGCCAGTCCCGCGACGACCGAGGCGATGCCGGCCGAGGCGAGCACGCTCGCGCCGACGGCGCGGACGGCGGGGAAGGTCAGGAGCATCGCACCGATCGCGATGATGACGATCAACGCGATGGCCAGCCGGCGCAGGATGAGAACCTGGGTCCTGATCCGCCGGGCGACCCGGTTGTTCGGGACGTCGATGCGATAGCGGCCGAGCGCGACGTCGCCGGCGAAGGCGACCAGACCGGCGAGCAGCCAGGCGCTGGCGAGGATCGAGGCGATTGTGAAGAGCTGGCTGACCAGCGGCATCCACGTGGCGTCGCCGGGAGCGACCACCGCGACCGCGATCCACAGCGCGAACACCAGGATGAGCACGCGGAACGGCCGGCGGCCGTGCCGGATGAGGCGCGTCGGCCAGTCGGCGCGCCGTGCCATGAGGCGAACGATCAGCGTGATCGCGACGGTGAACAGCAGCGCCGCAACCACCGCGATGGCCACGGCGATGGCGAGTTCGAGCCCGTTGTCCCACATGGAGGTCTCCTTCGGCGGCGGAGCATCCAGGCTAGGCGCGGCGCCGGGGTGCGACGCAAATCCGGTGCGGACTGTCAGTCGGTCGGTGGATGTCGAGGTCCGCGGGCGTCCGGCACTCAGACCCGCCGCACGGTGACGGGCGCGGGAACCAGTCTCACCCGCACGCGCTGGCCGTACTCCAGCCGCTCCTCGGCGCTATGCTGGGCGTGCACCATGATGCCGTCGGTGGTACGCAGCACCGTCCGCCGGAAGCTGCCCAGGAAAGTGCTCTCCTCCACCTGTGCGCTGACGCCGGCATCGGATGCGGACGACGTGTCGGGTGCCACGCGGACGTTCTCCGGGCGTACGAGCGCCTCGACCGGACCCTCGGCCGGGTCGCCTTGTATGGGTAGGCGCGTGCCCCACACCGTGACGCTGCTACCGGTGGCGAGCCCTGGAAGGGCGCTGGAGAGCCCCACGAAGGCGGCGACGGCGGGCGTCTGCGGGCGCAGATACAGATCTTCCGGCGTTCCGATCTGCTCGATGCGTCCGCTGTCCATGACGGCGATGCGGTCGGATACGGCCAGCGCCTCCTCCTGGTCGTGCGTGACGAAGACCGTCGTGATGCCCAGGCGCAGCTGCAGACGGCGGATCTCATCGCGCAGCTGGACGCGCACCTTGGCATCGAGCGCCGACAGCGGCTCGTCCAGCAGCAGCACGCGCGGCTCGGTGACGAGAGCGCGGGCGAGCGCGACACGCTGTTGCTGGCCGCCGGACAGCTGATGCGGGAAGCGGTCGGCCAGGTTCGCGAGGCCGACGAGCTCGAGCGCTGCGGCGGCCCGCGCCGCCGCAGCGGCGCGGGCGACTCCTCGCCGGCGCAGCCCGAAAGCGGTGTTCTCGAGCACCCGCAGGTGCGGGAACAGCGAGTACGACTGGAACACCATGCCGATGTCACGCTTGTTCGTGGGCACACGCGAGACGTCGCGGCCGCCCAGCATCACCGATCCGCTGTCGGCGGTTTCGAGACCGGCGAGCACACGGAGGGCCGTCGTCTTACCGCATCCCGACGGTCCGAGCAGCGAGACGAACTCTCCGGGAGCGACGTCGAGGTCGACCCCGTGCAGTACGCGTGTCCCGCCGAAGCTCTTCACGATGCCCTGCAGCTGCACGCGCGTTCCGGTGCCGGCCCCGGTGAGCAGCAGGTTGTCGGCGGTGCGGGGGAGGGCTCGGTCGATGGTCATGGACGGGCCTTTCGCGTGCCGCGCGCGGCACGGCCGATGAGGAGCAGGAGGGTGAAGGCCAGCACGAGCGCCAGCAGAGTGAAGATCGCGGGGGTATAGGGATCTTGTTTCTGCACGACCACCATGGCGGTCTGGAAGACCTGACGGTTGAGCAGGGAGGCGATGGTGAACTCGCCGAGCACGACGGCGATCGAGATGAGCGACGCCGCCAGGAGCCCCTGTCGCAGGTTGGGCGCGAGCACCCGCACGATCACGGCTGTCCAGCCGGCGCCGAGCGACCGTGCCGCCTCGGCGAGCGTGCGGAGATCGACGGCGTCGATCGACGCCTGGATCGCGCGATAGGCGAAGGGAAGCACGGTGATGCCGTAGGCGAACGCCAGCGTCCACACGCCGGTACCGAACAGCCGGCCGATCTGCTGATAGATCGGCGCCAGACCCACGACCAGCACGATCGCCGGGATCGAGATGGGCAGCAGGACGGCGAATTCGAACGCCCGCCGCAACCGGGCAAAGCGCAGCGCGACCAGCACCATCGTCGGCGCCAGCAGCAGCAGCACGATGGCCACCGTCACCACGCAGAGCACGAGGGAGTTACCCAGGCCCGTCCACAGCGGCTTGAGGGCGGCGACGGTGTGCGGATCGAACAGGCCCGCCCATCGGCTCCACGAGAGGCTGCCATCCGGCATCCGCAACGTGTAGATCAGGGTCGAGACGAGTGGGATCGCGAAGAACGCTCCGACGACGATGCCGACGATCGCGCGGGTGAGGGGCGAAGGAGTGAGCCGATTCATGCCTGGTACCAGCGAGCTGCGCGCCGCTGGACAGCGGAGTAGACGAACATGACGATGCCGACCATGACGATCATCCCGAGGGCCAGCGCGCCGGCGAGGTTCTCGCGCCCGAGCACCGTCTCGCTCGTCAGCGCGCTGCGGATGCGTAGCGGCACGATCTCGGCTCCTTGGCTGGCAAGGGCGGCCGCGGTGGCGTACGACGAGAACGCATTGGCGAACAGCAGCAGCAGGCTCGCGAAGAAGGAGGGCGCCAGCACGGGGATGCCGACATAGCTCCAGAACGCGCGGCGCGAGCCCCCGAGCGTGAGCGTCGCTTCGGCCCACTGCGGACGCAGCGCCGAGAGGGCCGGCATGAACGTGATGACCATGAGCGGGATCTGGAAGTAGATGTACGGCAGGACCAATCCCGGCAGGTCGTACAGCCAGGTGCCGTTGGCGAAGATGTCGACGCCGAACGCGTCGAGCAGAAACAACCTGACGACGCCTTGCAGGCCGATCGTCGCGATGAACGCGAAGGCCAGCATGACGCCGCCGAACTGCGCGAGCACACCGGCCGCGGCATCCACTGCCGAGCGCACGAGGCCTTCGGGATGAAGGCCGAGCATCGCGTAGCAGACCAGTGCGCCCGCGAGTGCGCCGATGACCGCGGTCAGCAGGGACAGGCCCGCAGAGTTGGCGAAGGTCTCGACGATCAATGGATCGCCGAGCGCCGTGATGTTGTCCCAGGTGAACGCGCCGCGGCGATCGAAGAACCCCGAAGCGACCGCGAGTACCGAGGGCAATGCGAGAAACAGCAGCACGTAGGCGGCGAACGGAACCAGGCCCAGCCACGACCACGAACCGCGACGGGCGGGGGTGGATGCGGATGCCGCGGCATCCACCCCCGCCGTGGTGACGACGGTCACTGGACCGCCGTCGCCCACTTCTGACCGAGCAGCGTGCCGGCGGCCTTGGACTGCGCCTCGGTGGGAACCACCGTGTCGGCCGGAGCCTTCGGCAGCGCCGCGGCGAGGGTCGCATCGATGGTGCCGGCCGTGGTCATCGCGGCCATGCGGGCCGGGCGGGCGCCACCCTTGAGCCAGAGGTTCTGCACCTCGTCGCTGTAGAGGAACTCCTGCCACAGGCGGGCTGCCGCGGGGTGGGGAGCCGTCTTGTTGATGGCTTGGTTGTAGTAGCCGGCGTAGCCGGTGCCGTCGAAGACGACGACCTTCCAGTTCGGGTTGTCCTTGCGGTGTGCCGCGTTGAGGTAGTCCCAGTCGAAGACTACGGGTGTTTCGCCGCTGGCCACCGTGGAGGTCGTCACGTCGACCTTCAGCAGGTTGCCGGCCTTCTGCAGCGAGCTGAAGAAGTCGATGCCGGGCTGGAAGTCGTCGAGCGTTCCGCCGGACTGCACGGTGGCCATTCCGACCGCCGCGAAGGCCGCTCCGGCCTGGGTGGGGTCGCCGTTGAGCGCGACCGCGCCCTTGTAGGTCGGGCTGAGCAGATCGGTGAGCTTGGTCGGGGCCGGGAACTTGGAGGAGTCGTAGCCGATCGACATGTACCCGCCGTAGTCGCCGACGAACAGGCCGGACGGATCCTTCAGGGTGTCGGGCACGTCGGCCCACGTCTGAACCTTGTAGGGAGCGAAGCGGTCGGTGTTCTGGAGGGTGACCGACAGGCCCAGATCGAACACGTCCGGCGCGGTGTCGAGGCCCTCATTCGTCTTGGCCGCCTGGATCTCTTCGGCGCTCGAGGCGTCGGGCGACTGTTCGTTGACGGTGATATCGGGATAGCGCTTCGAGAACAGCGAGATGATCTCGCCGTAGTTTGCCCAGTCGTGCGGCAGTGCGATCACGTTGAGCTGGCCCTCTGCCTTGGCGGCCTTCTCCAGGTCGGCGAAGGTGCCGAAATCGGCGACGCTCGTCGCGGCGGATGCCGAGGCGCCTCCGCTGGTGGCGGCCTCCGACGTGCCGGCGCACGCACTGAGGGCGAGGGCTGCGACGGCTGCGACGGCCGTGACCGCGATCGTGCGGCGCGCAAGGGTTCGGGACATGCTATTCCTCTCGGGTCATCCCCGCGGGCACGACGATGCGTGCGGCGCGAGGGGGATGCGAGGAACGTACGGCTGCGCCGTGTCGAGCATTCGAAGCGGCGGTGAACCGCCGGTGACGGAGCGGTGACGTCTTGCGGGTCGCGGGGAGACATCACCGCGGGCTGTCGGTCAGGGGGCGAGGCGCGTCGGCCCGCGGAAGAGGAACGTCACCTCGCGGATCGAGTCCTGGCCGAGCATGAGCATCAGCACGCGCGCGAGGCCCATGCCGAAGCCGCCGTGGGGCGGGATGCCGTAGCGGAAGAAGTCGAGGTAGTGCTCGAGTCCCTCCAGTGACAGGCCCTTCTCGAGCGCCTGGGCCTCCAGCACCTCGATGCGGTGCTCACGCTGTGCGCCCGTGGTGATCTCGGTGCCCTGGAACAGCAGGTCGTAGCTGTTCGTGAGCCCGGTCTCGGGGTTGCGCATGTGGTAGAACGGGCGGATCTCGGGGTGGTAGTCGGTGATGAACACGAACTGGTGCCCGTAGGTCTCACGGACGTGGGCCGAGATCTGACGCTCGCCCTCGGGGTCGAGGTCGCCGTCGGTGCGGGGGATGTCGTAGCCGCGGGCCTTGACGATCTCGCGCGCCTCGGCGAGCGGAATCCGCGGGAAGGGGAGCGTCGGCACGACGACGTCGATGTCGAACAGCTCCGCGATCTCGTCGCCATGCTTGTCCTTGACGGCCTGGAAGGCGGCGGCGAGCAGCTCCTCCTGCATCGCGGCCACGTCTTCGTAGGAGTCGATCCAGCTGATCTCGGCGTCGATCGAGGTGAACTCGGTCGCGTGGCGGCTCGTGAAGCTCGGGTCGGCGCGGAAGACGTCGCCGATCTCGAACACCTTGCCGAAGCCGGCGGCCTGGGCCATCTGCTTGAAGTGCTGCGGGCTCTGCGCGAGGTAGGCCGTCTGGTCGCCGAAGTACTCCAGGGCGAACAGCTCGGCGTTGCCCTCGGCGGGGGTCGACATGAGCTTGGGGGAGTGGATCTCGACGTAGTCGCGCTCGATCCAGTAGGTGCGCATCGCGTGCTCGAGCGTCGTCTGGATGCGGAAGACGAGGTTGTTGCGGCGCTGACGCAGGTCGATGAAGCGCCAGTCCATGCGCTTGTCGAGGCCGCTGTCGGCGGCGATCGGCGTCTCGGGCAACGCCGCGGCGGCGATCTCCAGGGTCGCGATCTTGATCTCGACGCCACCGAGCTTGACGCGCTCGTCGTGCTTGAGTTCGCCGGTGACCGTCAGGAAGGTGCCGGTGGACAGTTCCGAGATCAGCGCGGTGAGCGTGAGAGCCGCGGCATCCTGCTCCGCCCCGTCCGGGTCGGGACGGGTCGCGGGGTTCACGAGCTGGACGGCGCCGGTCTCGTCGCGGAGGATGACGAACTGAACCTTCTTCTGATCGCGGACGGTCTCCACCCATCCGGACACCGAGACGGTGCCGTCTTCGCGGGACTGCAGCTGGCTGACGAGGGTGCGTTCACTCACGAGGGACCAGTCTACGTGGGTGGGCTGTCCCGGCATCCGCCCAGGTTCTCATCGCCCGCCCTCGCTACCGTCGCTGTATGGCGATGGCATCGGACGGCTCCTGGCTCACCACCCTCGTCGATGCCGTCGTCGGCCTCATGAACCTCATCGGCGCTCCCGGCGCGGGGCTGGCGATCGCCCTCGAGAACCTGTTCCCACCGCTTCCCAGCGAGGTCATCCTCCCGATGGCGGGCCTGGCCGCCGCCCGCGGGTCGTTCACGCTGTTCGAGGCGCTGGCGTGGACCACCGCCGGCTCGGTCGTCGGCGCCTTCGCGCTCTACGCCCTGGGCGCGGGGCTCGGCATCGATCGCCTCCGCGCGCTCGTGCGACGGATGCCGCTGCTGAAGGTCGATGACGTCGACCGCACCGTCGCGTGGTTCCAGCGCCACGGGGGCAAAGCCGTGTTCTTCGGGCGCATGCTCCCGATCTTCCGGAGTCTCATCTCCATCCCCGCGGGTGTCACCCGCATGCCGCTCTGGCGCTTCGGCCTGCTGACCTCGGCGGGATCGTTCATCTGGAACGCCGTCTTCGTCCTTTCCGGCTATCTGCTGGGCGATCAGTGGCACATCGTCGAGGAGTACGCGGGTGTGCTGCAGTACGCGGTGATCGCGGTCGCGGCGACGGCCCTCGTCTGGTTCACCGTGAACCGCGCGCGCCGGCTGCGCGGCGCGTCGGCCGACAGTGACCCGGCCTGAACGTCCGCCGCCCGGGACCGTCGTCCGCTCTCAGCCCGGCCACAGATCTGCCCCGCGTAGACTGACGGGGTGCCCGCTGACCGCCTCCACCTCGTGCGCCACGGCGAGGTCCACAACCCGGGGCGGGTGCTGTACGGGCGACTTCCGAACTTCCGGTTGAGTGCCGCGGGGCGCGAGATGGCTCGCAGCGCCGCCGTCTACCTGCAGGGCTCGGCCAGGCCCGTCAGCGCCCTCTACGCCTCGCCGCTGCAGCGCACCCAGGAATCGGCGGAGCCCTTCGCCGAGGCCTTCGCGCTCGACCCGATCATCGATGAGCGCGTCATCGAACCCACCAACGTCTTCGAGGGCAAGCGCATGACACGGGCCGTGCTCAATCCCCTCAACTGGCGACACCTCGCGCGCCCCGAGATCCCCAGCTGGGGCGAGCCGTACGCCGAGGTCGTCGCCCGCATGGATGCCGCGATGAACGAAGCCTGGAACGATGCCGACGGGGGCGACGTCGTCATCGTCTCCCACCAGCTGCCGATCTGGGTCACGCATCTGTCGGTGGCCGGTCAGCCGCTGCGCCACGACCCGCGCAAGCGCCGCTGTGCCCTCTCGAGCATCACCAGTTTCGAGCGCGCCGGCAGCGGCTGGCGCGAAGTCGACTACGCCGAGCCGGCCTCGACGGCTCACGCGGTGGATGTGGGAGCGGTATGAAGCATCGGACGATCGCTCGCGTCGCGGCATCCCTTCTCGCCCTCGCGCTCGGCGCGGGCCTGGCGGGATGCAGCAGCGCGAATGACGACCTCGCCAACCAGTACAAGCAGGGCGACGGCAAGGGTTACATCTCCGGCGACGGCAGCGTGCAGGAGATCGCGCCCGCCGACCGCGGCGGTGCGGTCTCGTTCACCGGCACCGCGGTCGACGGGGCCACGGTGACGAACGCCGACTACGCCGACAAGGTGCTGGTCCTCAACTTCTGGTACGCCAACTGCGGCCCCTGCCGCGCGGAGGCGCCGACGCTCGAGAGCACCTACCAGGCGGTGCAGCCGGCCGGTGCCGAGTTCCTCGGTGTGAACATCTACGACGGGCCCGAGGGCGCGAAGGCGTTCGACGAGAAGTACGGCATCACCTACCCGTCGCTGCTCGCCAAGGACGACGGCGACCTCAAGCTCGCGTTCGCGTCGTGGACGCCGCTGCAGTCGGTGCCGATCACCCTCGTGCTCGATCGGCAGGGCCGCGTCGCGGCGCGATTCATCGGCCGCGTCGAGAGCGAGTCGATCCTCAAGACGATCATCAACGACGTCGTCGCGGAGACCACGTGAGCGACGTCGTCTTCAGCGGCGCGCTCTGGCTCGCGATCCCCATCGCGATGCTCGCGGGTCTCGTGTCGTTCCTGTCGCCGTGCGTGCTGCCGCTCGTGCCCGGCTACCTCGGCTTCCTCGGCGGCGCCTCCGGGGGAGCCGGCAGCCGCAGCGGTCGTCCGACGCGCACCGGCCGCGGCCGGTTGCTGCTGGGGGTGGCGCTGTTCATCGCCGGGTTCACGGTCGTCTTCGTCGCGATGGGGGTGCTCGCCGGAACCCTCGGCCGCTTCTTCCTCCAGTACGGCGAGGTGCTCACCCGCGTGCTGGGCGTCGTCGTGATCATCATGGGCCTCGTCTTCCTCGGGCTGTTCGGCTTCGCGCAGCGCACGATGAAGCCGCAGGTGCGCAGCGGTCTGGGACTGGTCGGCGCGCCGCTGCTGGGCGTGGCGATGGGCATCGGCTGGGCGCCGTGCATCGGCCCGACCTACGCGGCGATCCTCTCGATCTCCCTCACCCAGGCCGACCCGACCCGCGCGGTGCTGCTCGCCGTCGCGTACTCGCTGGGACTCGGCATCCCGTTCCTGCTGCTCGCGGTGGGCTTCGGCTGGGCGACCCGCTCGGTGGCGTTCCTGCGTCGCCACATCCGCGCCGTCAACATCATCGGCGGCGTGTTTCTGATCGTGCTCGGGCTGCTCATGGTCACCGGGCTCTGGACCGCGGCGATGTCGCAGCTCACGGGGGTGATCGGCGGTGTCGAACTCCCGCTCTGACGGCACGGGCACCAGCGATCCGCTGCGTCCGGCCGACCACGCGGATGCCGCGACGCCCGCCGCCGCCGCCATCGCCCAGCCGCAGCTGGGCGTGATCGGCTGGCTGCGGTGGGGCTGGCGGCAGCTGACGAGCATGCGCACGGCGCTCGTGCTGCTGCTCCTGCTCGCCATCGCGGCGATCCCCGGGTCGATCGTGCCGCAGCGAACCGCCGACCCCAACGGCGTGCTGCAGTACAAGACCGACAACCCGGGCCTGTTCCCGATCCTCGACGGTCTGCAGCTGTTCGACGTGTACTCGTCGGTCTGGTTCTCGGCGATCTACATCCTGCTGTTCATCTCGCTGATCGGCTGCGTGATCCCGCGTACGAAGCACCACTTCAACGCCCTGCGGGCCCGGCCGCCGCGCACGCCCGCCCGCCTGTCGCGCCTGGACGAATATGCCGAGGCGGAGCGCATCGTCGCCCAGGGCCAGGATGCCGAGGCGGCCGCCGTCGCCGCCGTCGAGCTCGCCCAGGCCCAGCTGCGCAAGGCCGGCTACCGCGTCGAGCGCTACGACACCGCCGCGACGGCGAAGCGGCCCGCGACGGCATCCGTGTCGGCCGAACGCGGCTACGCCCGTGAGACCGGCAACCTCGTCTTCCACGCCGCGCTCGTCGGCGTGCTCATCTCGGTCGGCGTCGGCGGCGGGCTCACCTACACCGGGCAGACCGTCATCGTCGAAGGCGACAGCTTCGTCAACTCCCTCGGCCTCGGCTACACCTCCTTCAACCCCGGCCGCTTCGTCGACACGAACGCCCTCCCGCCGTATTCGCTGACCCTCGACAGCTTCGACGTGAACTACGTGCCGGTCGGGGAGGCGGGCCAGGGGCAGGCCGGCGACTTCGCCGCGAACCTCACCACCCGCGAGCCCGGACACGACCCGCAGCAGCAGACTGTCCGCGTCAACCACCCCGTCGACATGGCCGGCGACCGCGTCTACCTCATGGGCAACGGCTACGCGCCGACCATCACGGTGCGAAACCCCGCGGGGGATGTCGTGCTGCACGAGGACGTCGAGTTCCTGCCGCAGGGCGCGACGATGACCTCGCTCGGCGTCATCAAGGTTCCCGACGGGCTGTCGCAGCAGGTCGGTCTCGTGGGCTTCTTCTACCCCACGGCGGCGAAACTGCACTCGGGCGCGTTGACATCGGCCTACCCGGCGCTGGCGAACCCCGTTCTCACCCTCGACGTGTACACGGGCGATCTCGGCATCGACGACGGCACGCCCCGCAACGTCTACGCGCTCGACGTCAGCGGCATGACGCAGTTGACCGGCCGCAAGATCAACGTCCCCTCGCTCGAGCTCGCCCCGGGCCAGACCGTGAACCTGCCGAACGGCCTCGGCACGATCACGTTCGACGACGCGAAGGCCAGCGGGGCTCGCGAGCAGGTCAAGCGCTACGTGTCCCTGTCGATCCACCGCGACGTCGGCGCCCCCTGGGTGCTCGGCTTCGCGATCGTCGCCCTGACGGGACTCCTCGCGGCGCTGTTCATCCCGCGCCGGCGCATGTGGGTCAAGGCCACGCCGGGTGACGGCGTCGTGCACCTCGAGTACGCGGGTCTCGCGCGCGGTGAGGACCCCGCGATCGCGGTGGCCGTCGCCGACCTCGTCCGCGACCACGGTGCCGCGATGGATGCCGCGGGCACCGCCGGGTCGGCGCGTGCGCAGGGCGCGGCATCCGCGGGTCAGGACGGCGGCGCCGGCCGGTCGTGACCGGTCCGGCGTGCAGCACGCCGATGTAGACTGATCGTCATGCCCGACGGCCTCCCTCTCGACGAAATCTCCCGGCTCCTCGTGTGGACCGCAGTGGCAATCTACGCGCTCGCGTTCATCGCCTACGCGATCGACCTCGGGCGCCGCTCCGACATCGCGATCCAGCAGAAGGATGCCGCGAAGCAGCGCGAGCTCGTCGGCGCGGGCGTCTCGGCATCCGCATCCACTGCTCTCGGCGGGTCTCTCGACGAGATGCGGGCCGAGCAGCAGGCGGCCAAGGCGGAGCTGGAAGCGCCGCTCGCCCGCCGCGCGCGCTACCTGTGGGCGCGCATCGGAACCTCGTTGACGGCGCTCGGCTTCCTCTTCCACGTCGCCGGCGACGTGCTGCGCGGCGTCGCCTCGGGGCGTGTGCCGTGGTCGAACATGTACGAGTTCGCCCTCACGGGAACGATGCTGATCGTCGCCGTCTACCTGGTGGTGCTGTTCAAGTACGACCTCCGCTTCCTGGGCACCTTCATCACCGGTCTCGTGGTCGTGCTGCTCGGCGGCACGGTGATCTGGTTCTACACCGCCGTCGTCCCGCTGTCCGACCCGCTGAAGAGCGTGTGGCTGGTGATCCACGTGTTCGTCGCGTCGCTGGCCACCGCGCTGTTCGCCCTCGCCTTCGCGCTGTCGGTGCTGCAGCTGATGCAGACCCGCCGCGAGCGGCTGGCGATCGCCGCCCTGTCGGCGCCGGAGGAGGGCGGAGCCGCTGCGGCCACCTCCACGCCGCGCCGCCGTGGCCTGCGCTTCCTGCGGACGCTGCCGGCCGGCGATGTCCTGGAGGCTCTCGCCTACCGGTTCACGATCATCGGCTTCATCTTCTGGACCTTCACCCTCATCGCCGGCTCGATCTGGGCCAACGACGCGTGGGGCCGCTACTGGGGCTTCGACACGAAGGAAGTGTGGACCTTCGTCATCTGGGTGCTCTACGCCGGTTACATCCACGCGCGGGCGACGCGCGGCTGGCGAGGCACGCGTTCGGCGTGGCTGTCCATCGTCGGCTTCGCCGCGGTGATGTTCAACTTCACGATCGTGAACCTCTTCTTCAAAGGCCTGCACGTCTACAGCGGCCTGAACTGAGCCCGCGCCGCCGGCGGCGCGCGCGTTCAGTCGGCGCGCGCGCCGGCATCCGGGGAGTTCTTTCCGGCGCCCGCGCCAACTCAGCCCTTCGCGGGTCCGCTGGGCGGGGTGTCAGGCCAGGGCGGGGGGTGCGGCGAGCAATGCCCGCGTGTTCGCCGTCCGGCGGCGGGTCACCGCGATCGTCGTCGCGACGAACGCCAGTGCCGCCCACGCGATCATGCCGGCGAGCCCCGCACCGAGCCCGCCGGCGGGAGTGATCGCCGCCAGCAGCGCGGTGTAGGCGGGGGCGGTGGGCATGACTGCGGCGACCGAGGCGAGCACGCCGGGGATCGTCGAGACGATGCCGGTCGCCACCGCGAGCACCCCGACGAGCGTCGAGATCCAGCGGCCGGCGCCCCCGAAGATCGCGACGAGCGCCTGGTTGACCGCCGCGAAGGAGATGCCCGCGACGACGGCGAGACCGGCGAAGGCGAACCAGGTGCCGGCGTCGTAGTTCGCCGCGATCTGGGCGACCCCCGCGACCAGCAGGCCCTGGGCGGCCCCGATGCCGGCGGCCGGTGCGAGACTGCGCAGGGCCAGGAGCACCGACGGACGCCGCGAGCTCAGCGCGTGCCGCGGCACGGCCTGAAGTGCGATGAACGAGCCGAGACCCCCGAACCACAGCGCGAGAATCGCCAGGAGCGGGATGGCCGACGCGCCGAAGAGGTTGGTGCCGATGCCGTCCGCGCTCACCGGGTTCGCGACGACCTTGGCGGTCGCGTCGGCCTGCTGCTGCGAGTAGGTGGGGATCTGCGAGACCGCCGAGTCCAGGCCCTGCGCCAGCGAGCTGGACCCGGTGGCGAGCTGATTCACACCGGTGCTGAGCTGGGTCGCGCCGTCGGCGAGCTGCGAAGCTCCGTCGGCGAGCTGCGAGGCGCCCGTCGACAGTCCTGTGGCGCCGGTGGCGGCCTGGCCGATGCCGCCGGCGAGCTGGCCGAGGCCGGACTGCAGCGACTGCGCCCCTCCGGCGAGCTGGTTCACGCCCTTCACCGCCTCGGGGACGGCCTCGTTCTTCAGGCCGTTCGCGTACCCCGCCGCGTAGCCGGCGTTGGTCGCGGAGCTCTGGACGTCCGTCGCCAACGTCAGCAGCGCGGCGCAGGTGGGCGTCTGGACCGGCGACGCCGGGTTGCAGGCGTTCTCCACGAGCTGCTTCTGGTACTTCGCCGCGAGCTCTTGCGTCGCCGCCGCTGCCGCCGACGCGTACTGCGCCGTGGTCGACACCGTGCCGCCGAGAGTGTTCGGAGTCGTGGCGGTGAACTGCGCCGACAGCTGGTTCAGCCCGTCGGCGAGCTGGCCTGCTCCCGCCGCGGAGCCGGTGGCCCCGGTCGCCAGCTTGTCGAGACCCGACGACAGGTCGCTCGCCCCCGTGCCGAGCTGACCTGCGCCCGAGGCGAGAGCGGTCGCGCCGCTGGGCAGCTGAGCGGCTCCGTTGGCCGCCTGCTGCGCGCCGCTGGCGAGCTGGTCGGCACCGCCGGCGGCCTGACCGAGCTGGTCGTGCAGGTTCGTGAAGCCCATGAGCACGTTGGTGAGGTACTGCTGTGACACGGCGCTGCCGAACACGGATGCCGCGGTCTGCGTGATCGTCGCGGTGATCGCGCCGTCGACGACGCGGCCGTCCGGAGCGGTCTGGACCTGGATCGTGGCCTTCTCGGGCGTCTTGCCCGGTGCGGTCGAGGTCGCGGCGGCGGAGAAGTTCTCCGGAATCGTGATCACCGCGTCGTAGCTGCCGTTGGCGAGGCCCGCGGCCGCGTCGTCGGTGTTGGAGATCACCCAGTCGAGGTTGCTGGGCACATCGGGAGAGCCCTCCACCAGACCCGCGGTGAGCTGGCGGCCCAGCGGAGCCGTCTGCCCGTTGATCGTGACCGGCTTGTCGTTGTTGACGATCGCGGCGCGCACGTTGTCGAGGCGCTCGGTGGGGTTGTAGAGCGCCGCGAGCAGGATGCCGCCGATCAGCACGGGCAGCAGGAGCACGCCGAGCAGCGTGAGCCAGGTGACGGGGCGACGGGAGCGGGCGCGTTCGAGGGAGAGAGTCATGCGGAGATCACCTGCGTGGGAGAGTCGGCGGTGCCGGTGGTGAGGGCCAGCGCGGTCACGCTCTGGCGGTGGGCGTCGGCGAGCACGTCGAGGGCGGGGCCCTCGCGACGGGCGGAGGCGACGATGGTGAGCGGATGGGCGGGAGCACCGCTGCGGGTGGTGCGGGCGGCGGCGCGCTCCTGCGCGTCGCGCAGCAGCGCGGCAGCCTGATCGCGATCGGCGCCGGTCAAGGTGTCGAGACCGTCGATGACGACCATCGTGGTTCCGCCGGCGAGCGCCCGGCGCAGCTCGGTGAGGGGCGCGGCGGCGCCCTCGAGCAGGGCGACACCGACGTGCGCGCGCACCCAGGCGCCGCGTCCGGGCAGCAGGTGACCCGCGACGCGCAGGCGTCCCTCGCTCGGGTCGACCCGGCCCGCGACGGTGAGGACGAAGGCGCGACCGGCGCGCGGATCGGCCGCGGTCGCCAGGAGCGTGCCGCCCTGCTCGAGGCGGATGGAGGAGGAGCGGAAGAGCGTGATGTCGCCGACCCCCTTGCCGCCCTCGACGCGGACCGACAGGTGGTCTGCGGCCAGCGCGCCGGTGTAGTCGGGCTCCGGCCAGGCGGTCAGCGCGAGCTCGCGTTCGACGGCCTCGCCCTCGATATCGAAGTGCGGCAGTGCGCGGTCGAGCCACCTCGGCATCCACCAGGCCTTCTCGCCCAGCAGTGCCATGATCGCCGGTCCGAGCGTCATTCGCACGAGGAACGCATCGACGGCGATGCCGACGGCGAGTCCGAGCGCGATCGGTTTGATCGACGTATCGCCTTCGGGGATGAAGGCCGCGAAGACGGCGAACATGATGACCGCGGCGGCGGTCACCACGCGCGCCGACGCCGTGAAGCCGCTGCGCACCGCCCCGACGGCCGTCTGCCGATCGGCCCGTCCGCCGCGAGCGCGCCGGGTGTGCACGTAGTCCTCGCGCATGCGGGAGACGAGGAAGACCTCGTAGTCCATCGCGAGCCCGAACAGCACGCCCATGAGGATGATCGGCATGAAGCTGATCACCGGTCCGGTGCGCGTCACGTGCAGCGCGTCGGCCAGCCAGCCCCACTCGAACACCGCCGCGACGGCGCCGAACGCGGCGAGGATCGACAGCAGGTAGCCCAGGGTCGCCTTCAGCGGCACCCAGATCGAGCGGAACACGATCATCAGCAGGATGAACGACAAGCCGACCACGAACAGTCCGAAGGGCACCAGGGCGGCGCCCAGCCGGTCGGAGATGTCGATCGCGATCGCCGTGAAGCCGGTGACCTTGAGGTCGATGCCGTACTTCTGCAGCCATTCGTCGTGGTGGGCGCGCAGCTCCCGCACGAGGTCGGCCGTCTGCGGGGCATCCGGTGCCGTGGTCGGCACGATCTGGACGAGTCCCGTGTCGGCGGTCTGGTTCGGCGTGGCGAGGGCGACGGTCTTCACGCCCGGGATCTTCTCGACGTCGGCCTTCAGGTCGGCCATGAGCGTCAGCGGGTCGGTCGAGGTGACGATCGTGCCGGTGAGGATGAGCGGCCCGTTGGCGCCCGGACCGAAGTGCTCGGCGGTCAGGTCGTAGGCCTGTCGCGCCTCGCTCGACGCCGGCTGCATGCCGGCGTTCGGCAGCGCGAGCTGCAGGCTCGATGCGGGAATCGCCGTGACGCCGAGCACCACGATCACCGACAGGGCGCTGACCACCGGATGCCGGGTGACGAGCGCCACCCACGGGTTCGTCTTCTTCGAAGCTGCCGAGGTCGCCGGTGCGGCGCTGTCCTCGGCATCCTCGCGCGTGCGCGCCGCGCGGCGACGCCGCCCGAGCGGGATGCCGCGCCCGAGCCCCCGCGGCCACCCGGCGACACGGCCCTTGGCGAAGCCGAGGAGGGCCGGCGTGAGGGTGACGGCGACCGCGACCGCGACGGCGACGGCGCCCGCGGCCGCCAGGCCCATCGTGGTGAGGAAGGGGATGCCGGCGAAGCCCAGGCCGACGAGCGCGATCAGTACCGTGACGCCGGCGAACATGACGGCGGAGCCGGCGGTGCCGGTCGCACGTGCGGCGGACTCCTCCGGGTCGATTCCGGCGCGCACCTGGTCCTGATGTCGCGCGACGATGAACAATGCGTAGTCGATGCCGACGGCCAATCCGAGCATGATCGCGAGCATCGGAGTGGTGGAGGAGACCGTCGCAAAGGCCGTCGAGGCGAAGATCAGTACGACGGAGAGGATCACGCCGATGATCGCGCTGACGAGGGGGAACCAGGCGACGGCGAGGGATCGGAACGTGACGATGAGGACGAACAGCGCCACGAGCACGCCGATGACCTCCGTCACCGACAGGCTGGGCAGTGAGGTCGAGAACAGGTCACCGCCGACCACGACCGTCGACCCCGCGGGGAGGGCTGCGCCGAGACTCGTCGCCATGTCTTGAAGGGCGGTCTTCGTGGCGGCGGGGACGTTGGTGACGGTGCCCTCGAACTGCAGGCGGATGAGCGCGGCCTGACCGTCGTCGCTGACCATGCCGGTCACGTTCTTGTTGAACGGATCGGTGACCGCCAGCACCCCGTCGAGCTTTCCGAGATCCGTGACGGCGGTCGAGATCTGGCCGCTGTAGGGCTCGTCGTCGACGTGTTGACCCGGCGCCGCCACGATCACGTACTGCGCGCTGGTGCCGGCTGCCTGGGGGAAGGTGCGGTTGAGGAGCTCCAGGCCTTCCTGGCCCTCCGTCCCCGGAATGGAGAAGGAGTTGTCGAACCCCTTCACGGCGCCCGTGGCGACACCCACCCCGACGGCACCGCCGATCACGCCGAGCAGCAGCAGCCACGACACGAGGACGCGCCAGGAGTGGCGGTACGACCAGCGGCCGAGCGAAAACAGAAGTGTGGACACGGGGTGCTCCGGTTCAGACGTTCGGGACAGTGACGGACGGGGAATGTTCGATACACCGCTGTATCCGATACACAGATGTATCCTAAGAGCAGGGATTCGTGCAATCCTGAGCACTCGATGTGAACTGAGACGCGACAACGACGGCGGCGGCGCCGTCGTCGAGGGAGGGAGGAACCGTGACCGACATCGCCGACCGCACGGATGCCGGCCGCCCGCCCAGCCAGCGCCGGGAGCAGACTCGCGCTCGACTGCTGGATGCCGCTCACGAGGTCTTCTCGGAGGTCGGCATGGATGCCGCTTCGGTGGAGGCGATCTGCGAGCGGGCCGGCTTCACGCGCGGTGCGTTCTACTCCAACTTCGAGACGAAGGACGAGCTGTTCCTGGCGCTCGTCACGCGACTGTCGGACGCCAAGCTGGACGCGGTGGAGAGTCGCGTGCAGCGCCTCTCACCCGACGGCCAGATCGACATCTCCGATCTCGTCGGTCATCTCGGAGCCCCGTTCGGCGAGGAGATGGACCCGCACCTGCTGACCGAGATCCGCGCGCAGGCTCTGCGCGACCAGCGTCTGGCCGAGGCCTTCCTCACCCTGCAGCGCCGCGTGCTCGAACGGATCGAGGGCTTTCTGCAGCACATCGTCGCGACGTACGGTCTCACCCTGCGGATGCCGGTGCGCGACGCGGCGCGCGTGCTCCTCGATGTCTCGAACGAGACCTGCACGACGGCGACGCTGGAGGGCAAGTCCTCCGACAGCATCACGGACGACCTGCGTCGCCGGATCGAAGCCCTGGTGCCGGCGCTCGTCTCCGACGGCGGCGCGGCCGCGTTCCGCTCCTAGCGGCTCCTCGACCTCCTAGAGCTGTGCGGCGCAGCGCTCGAGCCGCTCGAGCCACCAGGCGCGACGGTCGGCGGATGCCGCGTGGCGGGCCAGGAGCGCGGCATCCGGTGTCACCCGGCCGACCGGCAGGCTGCCGTCGACGGGCCGGAGAGGTGCGCGCGTGACGTCGGCGGCGAGCAGCGACGCGGTGCCGAGGCCGCAGTCGTAGGGGAGATCCGGCAGGGCGGCGGCGAGGGCTGCCCCCATCGCGAGTCCGACGCTCGTATCGAGGGCGCTGGAGACCACGGCGGCAAGCCCCGCCTCGTCGACGATCGACAGGGCGCGGGCGACGCCGCCGAGCGGCTGCGCCTTGACGACGAGGAGGTCGGCTGCCCCGGCGCGCGCGACGGCCAGCGGATCGGCGGCCTTGCGTACGGATTCGTCGGCGGCGATGGGCAGGTCCCAGTCGGCGAGGCGTTCGCGCAGCTCGGAGAGCTCGTCGATCGACGCGCAGGGCTGCTCGAGGTACTCCAGATCGAACGCGGCCAGGGCATGGGCCGCGTGTTCGGCTTCATCGACGTTCCAGCCCCCGTTGGCGTCGACCCTCACCCGGCCCTCGGGCCCCATGGTCGCGCGCACCGCGCGGACTCGCGCGACGTCGTCTGCGAGCGTCTGCCCGGTCTCTGCGACCTTGACCTTCGCCGTGCGGCACCCGTCGAAGCGGGCGAGAACACTCGGCACGTCATCGGCGGCCACGGCAGGCACGGTCGCGTTCACCGGCACGCGATCGCGCACCGGCGCGGGCTGGTGCCGCCAGCCGTAGTCGATCGCGGCCGCCAGCCAGACGGCGGCTTCCGCGTCGTCATACTCGAGGAACGGTGAGAACTCCGTCCATCCTTCGGGGCCTTCGAACAGCACGGCCTCGCGGTGCTCGACGCCGCGGAAGCGGGTGACGAGGGGGAGCGAGACCACGTGCGCCGTGGCGAGGAGATCGGCGACGCGGGGCAGACTCACGGAATGAAGTTCACGTAACGCGCTTGGCTGACGGCGTGGTGCTGGGCGTGCAGCATCTCCTGGTCGCGGCTGGGCTTTCGCGCATTGCGCTGCTCCTCGGTGACTGGTGGCCCGAGCACAGCGTCGCGGATGCGGGTGAAGATCGTGCGGATCGACATGATGCCTCCTTTCATCCACCTTGTCACACGGCACCGCCACACAGAAGGCGGTGATCGTAGAATCGGGCGGTGACCGCCTCCCTCGCGCCCACCGGCCGCTTCGCGCTCGACATCGACCGAGTGCCCCGCACCGCTCGCGCGCAGGCGCTGCTGGACGCCCTGTCGGAGCGGGTCGTCATCGCCGACGGTGCGATGGGAACCATGCTGCAGCGCCACGATCTGCAGATCGACACGGACTTTCAGGGCCTCGAGGGCTGCAATGAGATCCTCAACGTCACACGTCCCGATGTGGTCGGTGCGATCCACGACGCCTACTTCGCCGTCGGCGTGGATGCCGTGGAGACCAACACGTTCGGTGCGAACTGGTCGAACCTGTCCGACTACGGCATCGACGACCGCATCGCGGAGCTCGCTGCCGCCGGCGCGCGGATCGCCCGCGAGCGTGCGGAGGCGGCGGAAGCGGCCGACGGGAGGATGCGCTGGGTGCTCGGGTCGATCGGGCCCGGGACGAAGCTGCCGAGCCTCGGCCACACCACCTACGCCCATCTGAAGGAGACGTTCGCGCTGCAGGCCGAGGGCCTCATCGACGGCGGCGCCGACGCGTTCCTGGTCGAGACGAGCCAGGACCTGCTGCAGACCAAAGCCGCGATCAACGGCTGCAAGCAGGCGATCGTGGCCCGCGGCATCCGGCTGCCGATCTTCGTCGAGGTGACCGTCGAGACCACGGGCACCATGCTCATGGGCTCGGAGATCGGGGCGGCGCTCACGGCGCTGGAGCCACTGGGCGTCGACGCGATCGGCCTGAACTGTGCGACGGGACCGGCCGAGATGAGCGAGCACCTGCGCCACCTCTCGAAGCACTCGTCCGTGACGATCGCGTGCATGCCCAACGCCGGGCTCCCGGTGCTGACCGCCGACGGCGCCCACTATCCCTTGACGCCGGCGGAGCTCGCGACCGCGCACGAGCAGTTCGTCCGCGAGTTCGGCATCGGCCTCATCGGCGGATGCTGCGGCACCACGCCCGAGCACCTGGCCGCCGTCGTGGAGCGGGTCGGCCAAATCCCCGTGGCGACCCGCACCCCTGACCGCGAGACACCGCCGGGGCACCGAGACACCGAGAGTGCACCGGTGTCTCGGCGCGAGAACGGTGTCTCGCTGACACCGGCGATCGAGACGGAGCCCGGCGTCGCGTCGCTGTATCAGCACGTGCCGTTCCGGCAGGATGCCAGCTACCTCGCGATCGGGGAGCGGACCAACGCGAACGGGTCGAAGGCTTTCCGCGAAGCGATGCTCGAGGCTCGGTGGGACGACTGCGTCGAGATCGCACGCCGGCAGATCCGCGTCGGTGCGCACCTGCTCGACGTGTGCGTCGACTACGTCGGCCGCGACGGCGTTGCGGACATCCGCGAGGTCGTGTCGCGGTTCGCCTCGGCATCCACTCTTCCTCTTGTGATCGACTCGACCGAGCCGGCCGTCATCCAGGCGGGCCTCGAGCTGATCGGCGGCCGGCCCGTCGTCAATTCCGTGAACTACGAGGACGGCGACGGCGCGGCATCCCGCTTCGGGCGCATCATGCCGCTCGTCAAGGAGCACGGCACCGCGGTCATCGCCCTGACGATCGACGAACAGGGGCAGGCGCGAACGGCCGAAGACAAGCTGCGCATCGCGTCGCGCCTCGTCGACGAGCTGGTCGGCGCGTGGGGGATGCGCGTCGAGGACATCATCGTCGACTGCCTCACCTTCCCGATCGCGACCGGCCAGGAGGAGACCCGTCGCGACGCGATCGAGACGATCGAGGCGATCCGCGGGCTGGTCGCGAAATACCCGGGCATCAACACGACGCTCGGCGTCTCGAACGTCTCGTTCGGGCTCAACCCCGCCGCCCGCTCGGTGCTCAACTCGGTGTTCCTGCACGAGGCGACGCAGGCGGGGCTGACCAGCGGCATCATCGACGCCGCGAAGATCGTGCCGCTGGCCTCTCTCCCCGACGAGCAGCGGAAGGTCGCGCTCGACCTCGTCTGGGACCGGCGCGAATGGGATGCCGACGGCACCCTCACCTACGACCCGCTCGCGACGATGCTCGACCTGTTCGCCGGGGTCGACACGGCGGCCCTGCGCGATCAGCGGGCCGCGGAGCTCGCGGCCCTGCCGGTCGGCGAGCGACTGGAACGCCGGATCATCGACGGCGAGCTGAAGGGTCTCGAGGCCGATCTCGATCTGGCGCGCGCGGGCGGCCCGGACGCGGCCCCGCTCACGCCGCTGCAGATCATCAACGACCACCTCCTGGAGGGCATGAAGGTCGTCGGCGAACGGTTCGGGTCGGGTCAGATGCAGCTGCCGTTCGTGCTGCAGTCCGCCGAGGTCATGAAGACCGCGGTGGCCTTGCTCGAGCCGCACATGGAGAAGACCGACGAGGCCGGCAAGGGCACGATCGTGCTGGCGACCGTGCGCGGCGATGTGCACGACATCGGCAAGAACCTCGTCGACATCATCCTCACCAACAACGGCTACACCGTCATCAACCTCGGCATCAAGCAGCCGATCGCCGACATCATCGCCGCCGCCGAGGAACACAATGCCGACGTCATCGGCATGAGCGGCCTGCTCGTGAAGTCCACCGTCGTGATGAAGGAGAACCTTGAGGAGCTCATGGCCCGAGGCCTCGGCTCGAGGTGGCCGGTGATCCTCGGCGGCGCGGCTCTCACCCGCGCATACGTCGAGCAGGACCTCGCCGAACTGTTCGAGGGCGAAGTGCGCTACGCGAAGGACGCGTTCGAGGGGCTCGCCCTCATGGAGCCGCTCGTGCGCGTCGCGCGCGGCGAGGCTCCGGATGCCGTCGGCCTGCCGCCGCTGAAGAAGCGCATCCACGCCGCGGGGTCGCGCCTGACCCTCACCGAGCCCGAGGCGATGCCGGCGCGGTCGGACGTGGCATCTGACAACCCGGTGCCCGCACCGCCGTTTTGGGGAACCCGCATCGTCCGCGGTATCGCGCTCGCCGACTACGCCGCGTTCCTCGACGAGCGGGCGACCTTCATGGGGCAGTGGGGGCTCAGGCCCGGACGCGGCGAGGGCGCACTGTCGTACGAGCAGCTCGTCGAGACCGAGGGGCGCCCGCGGCTGCGGTACTGGCTCGACCGGATCCTCGCCGAGCGCATGCTCGACGCCTCGGTCGCCTACGGGTATTTCCCCGTCGTGTCGGAGGGTGATGACATCGTGGTGCTCCACCATGGCGACGACCCGACCGGCCTGCTCGGGCGGGCGGGACTGCTGGCGCCGGACGGCGGGTCGGGCGGCGCGCTCGGAGCCGACCGGCTGCGCTTCCACTTCCCGCGCCAGCGCCGCGACCGGCACCTGAACCTCGCCGACTTCGTACGCTCACGCGCGTCGGGACAGATCGACGTCCTGCCGGTGCAGCTCGTGACCGCCGGAGCGGCGATCGACGCCGTGACCGCGAAGATGTTCGCGGAGGACCGCTACCGCGACTACTACGAGCTGAACGGGCTGGTCATGCAGCTGACCGAGGCGCTCGCCGAGTTCTGGCACGCCCGCATCCGCGCCGAGCTCGGTTTCGCCGCGGAAGACCCGGCCGACACCGCCGGGCTGTTCACGCTCGACTACCGCGGTGCGCGGTTCTCGCTCGGCTACCCGGCCTGTCCCGACATGGAGGACCGCCGCAAGGTCGTCGAGCTGCTGCGTCCGGAGCGGATGGGCGTCGAGCTCAGCGAAGAGCTGCAGCTGCACCCCGAGCAGTCCACCGACGCGTTCGTGTTCCACCACCCCGAGGCGACCTACTTCTCGGTCTGAACGGGGCGCGGCATCCGTCGCCGTTCAGCTTTGCGGCAGGGCGGCGACGTGGGCGGCGATGCGGGCGAACACCGTCTGCTGGGCGGCGTACGACGCGCGCCAATCGCCGGGGATCAGCAGGCTGTGGTCGGCCTCGGCGACCTCGGCGACGTGCGCCCGAGTGCCGTCGATGCGGTCGCGGCGCCAGGCGGCATCCGCTGTTCCCGCCACGACGAGGTGATCCTCGGATGCCGCGTTCAGCGCCTGCGCGACGACGTCGTGATGCACCAACGGGGTGAGCCAGACACCCGGGATGCCGGCGGCGATCGCGAGCGGTGCGGCGAAGGTGCCCAGCGACTTGGCGACGACGAGGTCGGGGACGCCCTCGAGTAGCGCTGTCACGTCTGCCCAGGCTCGGCGGCCGAACGCGGCCGGATCGTCGGCTGCGGCATCCGTCCACGCGACGGCGTGCACGTTCCAGCCCGCCTCGGCGAGAATCAGTCCGCTCCAGTGAAGCAGTGGCGCCTGCGCCGTGTAGCCGCGCCCAGGGAGCAGGACCGCCGTGCGGGCGGCATCCGCGTCGGGGGTGAGGCGGTGCAGGACCACCATTGCGCGATGCTAGCGGCCCGCGGCTGGGGTCCGGCGGCGGAGCAGGACCAACGCTCCGACGGCGATCAGCGCGACGAGCGCCGCGAAACTCAGGGCGTACAGCGGTCCGGCCCACGGCGAGTAATCGCCGCCGTTGATCTGGAACGTGTCGGCCATCCCCATGCCGATGTCGAACGCCGCCCAGAAGTAGCCGGGGGCGCCGAGCACGATGAGTGCGAGGTAGACGCTCGCGACCGAGGTGATGGAGAGGTCACGGCGGCGGACGGTGACGATGAGCGCGGCGATCGCGAGGAGGGGGCCGATCGCGAGGGTGATGTAGACGCGGAGCGGGCCCGACCACTGTCCTGCCGCTGTCATCGCGTCGTGGATCTCACCGACCGTGTACCCGGGCATCGCGGCGAGCGGGTTCACGATCAGGACGTGGACCGCCGCCCAGGCGGCGTAGGCCACCACGAGCACTGTTCCTGCGACGGCGAGGGCGAGGTTTCGCCGCTGATGCGCATCCATGCCGTCATCTTGCCGGAGATGCCGCCACGACGGCATCCTCCCCGCGCGAACGGCGAAGCTCGGCGGCCGGGTGTCAGCCGACGTGGGCGCCGCACATGCCACACACGCCCGTGGCGGGCACCTGCACGAAGCAGTCGGGGCAGAGCACGGCCTCGCGCTCGGGGATGATCGGTGCGGGCGCCTTGCGCGGCGCCGCCGAGCCGGCGGCGGCGCGCGTGCGGCGAGCGCGTTCGGGTGCTGCCGCGGCTACGGGTGCGAGCTTCGCGGCCGGCTTGTGGTCGGCGCAGTAGAACCGCACGAAGCCGGCGGGGTTCGTCGGATGCCGGTGCTTCACCACCCACAGCGCCTCGCGCGGCCACGGCTCGCTCGTCGGACCGCAGCCGGAGCATCGCGTGGCATCGCCGGGCACGGCCTCGGCTGCGGCGACAGGCAGCTCGAAGGGGAGGGCATCGCGCCAGTCCGAGGAGTTCCTGATCTGCACGATTCGTCCTTCCGGCGGCATCCTCGGGTGGATCACGCCGTGCCCCATTCTTCCACGCCCGGTGAATGCGCGTGCCCCGCCTCACCGGCCGCGACGACGCAGAAGCGGTTGCCTTCAGGATCTCGGCGGAGAGGTCGCCGACGCGGATCACCTCCGACCCGACGGTGAGGATCAGTCGCTGCTGCCGTTGCGCGCCGTGACCGTGATCCACGCCTCTGCTGCGTGCGGTGAGGACGAATCCCGCACCTCGACGTCGGTCCAGCCGGCGGTGGCGAACGCGTCGGCGAGAGCATCCTCACGCCAGAGGACGAAGTGCCGGGGCACCTCGAGTTTCGCGTCCGACCAGTGCTCGCCATCGCCCTTCTTGAATGACGCGATCATCACGCCGCCCCGTCTCGTCGCCATACGCGCGCGGCTCAGCACGCCGCCCAGTCGTGGTCGCGCCACGTGCAGCAGGACGGCGCTGGCGAAGACCCCGTCGTACGGTCCGCCGAAGTCGGCATCGCGCACGTCGAGCAGCCGTGCGCGATGACCAGCGTCGTGCTGCATGGCCACGAAGGATGCCGCGGCATCCGTGCGATCGACCGCAAAACCGGCCGCTTCCAGCGCGTCGGCGTCGCGACCCGGGCCGCTGCCGAGTTCCAGCACGCACGAACCCACGGGCAGCCGTGCGGCGAGCTCGGCGACGAGCGGCGATGGCGTCGCGGGCGTGCGCTGCGCGTAGCGCCGGGCGTGCGCGCGGTACGCGTCGAGCGTGAGCTCGGCCGGCTCCCCCAGAGGGTCCAGGAGGCAGTCGTAGCGCTGTCGGGTCGGCCAGCGCGGGTCGCGTGGCGCGTCTGCGACGACGAAGCCGAGGCGGCGGTAGAAGTCGACGGCGTCGTCATCGGTGCTCGCATACAGGGGTCGCGTCGTGTCGGCGCGGCGCGCGGCATCCACGAGACGGGAACCGAGCCCCGTTCCGCGTGCCTCGTGTGCGACGGCGATGTAGTGCAGATCGGTGCGGTCTTCGCCGTGCGTGTCGGCGCCGAACGCGGCGAAGCCGAGCACGCTGCCGTCGACCGTCCCGACGACGGTCATGGTGGGCAGCTCGACGTCGCGGATGCGGATGAGGGCGTCGGTGTCGAGACCCGCAGCCTCCCCGAGCAGGGCGAGGAATCCGTCGGTGTCGATCTCCTCGGCCGTCAAACGCCGCACCGTTGCCGTCACGATTCGACTGTAGCGAGAGCACTCCGAGGGCGTGCGCCGGGGCCCTGTGGTGGCGCGGCTGCCACCGGCTTCGCCCGGCGCAGGCAGCGCAGCACGGCGCGACCGACGAGACAGATCCCGACGGTCGTGGTGAGCGCGCGCACCGTGTCCCAGCTGACGGTCGATGTCACGAACGAGTAGACGAGGAAGTTGCCCAGGTTCTGAGGCAGTGGCGCTCCGGGAACGTACGAGATCGACGTTCCGGCGCCCACGGCGAACGGCCAGAACCACATGTTCATGATGAGTCCGAACGCGTACGCGGCGGCGACGCCGTATCCCACGAGCATCGCGATCTCCGCCCCGCCGCGCACCCGTCGCGGCAGGAGCCCCGCGCCGGCCGCGACCCACGCGCAGGCGAACATCTGGAACGGCAGCCACGGCCCGACGCCTCCCCACAGCAACGCCGACAGCCCCACGGATGCCGCGCCCAGCAGCAGCCCGAAACGAGCGCCGTAGGCGCGGCCGGCGAGGATGAGGAGCACGAACAGCGCCTCCACGCCGCCGACGCCGGTGCTCGCGATGCGGACGGCTGCGCCGATGGCGGCGAGCACCGCCAGCAGCGCCAGCGTCTGCGCCGAGCGGACTGTCGTGTCGAGCGCCGCGAGGGTGGCGAGTGCTGCCAGGGGAGCGAGGGCCAGCGCGATCGGACCGATGGCGGCCTGCGCCTGTGCGGGGAGGGCGGTCGCGGCGAGCGGCCAGACAAACGCGGCAGCGGCGACGACGTTCGCGGCGACCAGCGCGACGGTCAGCGCGGGGCGTGGCCGCGGTGCCCGGGCGGTGGTCCGCGCTCGTGTGTTCCGAACTCCTCCGATCTCGTCCGGTTCGGAGGTTCTCGCCGCCTCCGAGGGATGCGCGCGCGCGGAGTGGAGGAGTTCGGCAGGCGGTCGATGCGTGGCGCCGCGGTCTTCGCCCGGCGCGGTCGCGGGGGCGGAGGCGGTGCCCGTGGCGGACAGACGACCGGCGTCCATGCCGAGCACCACGTCGGCGCGGGAGATCACCACGGAGTCGTGGGTCGCGACGAGCACGGCGGTCCCGGCCGCCGCGATGCGCGTAACGGCGGTATCGACCATCCGCCGTGCGTCGTGGTCGAGTCCGCGTGTCGGTTCGTCGACCAGCAGCACCCGGGGGCGCGCTGCCGTCTGGATCGCGAGCGCCAGGCACCGCCGCTGGCCTGCGGACAGGTCGCGCGGATGCCGAGGCCCCAGCAGCCGGGCCCGCTCGCCGCGTCCGAGCAGCGCGGCCACGCGGGCGATGGTGGTCCCGACCGGCAGGTGCGCCCGCCGGTCGGCGCGGCGACATTCCGCGGCGACCGTGTCGCGCACGAACAGCGCGTCGGCGTCGTCGGGCACCAGCCGCACGTCGCGAGCGTGCGCGCCCGTGGCGAGGGCGACCAGAAGGCTCGACTTGCCGGCTCCGTTGGGCCCGACCAGCGCCACCACCTCGCCCGGGTGCAGCGTCACGGCGACATCGTCGACGGCCAGGCGCTGCCCGTAGCGGACGGTCACCCGCGTCGAGAGCGCCGGTTCACAACTCCGGAGATCCGTAGCGGTCGCGGCCCGCGACGGCCCTTCGACGGGGAGGGGAGGCGGAAACTCCGGAGTTGTGAACGGCGCGGGTCGGGTGGTGACGGTCGCGGGCGTCGCTGCGGATGCCGCGGTGAGATGCAGCCACACGTCCGCGACGCCGGTGAGCTCGGCGCCGCGGTGCTCGGCGACGATCACGCACATGCCGGCCTCGTGCGCGAGTGCGCCCAGCAGCGTCACGATCCGGGAGCGCGCGGTGCGGTCGAGGTCGGCGAGCGGTTCATCCACGAGCAGCAACAGCGGCTGCTCGATGATGGCGGCGGCGATGGCGACGAGCGTCGCCTGGCCGGCCGAGAGCTCCCGCAGCGGCCGGTCGAGCAGTTCGGCGGCACCCACCCGCCCGGCGACGTCGCGGACGCGCTCGTCGACGAGCAGGCGGGCGAGCCCGCGCAGCTCCAGCGCCAGCCCGATCTCATCGCGCACGGTCGTCGTCGCGAAGCCGGCGCGGGGGTTCTGCAGCACCACGCCGACGAGCCGCGACAGGTCGCGCGGCGGCGTGTGGACGCGATCATGCCCCGCGATCTGCAGGACGCCGTCGATCCACCCGCCGTCCAGGTGGGTGTGCAGCCCGCTGAGCGCGCGCAGCAGGGTGGTCTTGCCCGAGCCGGTGGCGCCGGTGAGCACCGTCAGCGAGCCGGCGCGGATGCCGTCGCTCACCGCATCCGCCCCGACGCTCGACCCGTCGATCGTCACGACGGTGTCGTCACCGAACCCGAGCGCGAGAGGTCCGTGCGCGATCGGAGAGCGGCAGTCGCCCTCGAGCCCGCGACCGGCGTAGCCGCGCAACTCCAGCGACGCTCCGACGGCGGTGGCCCGCTCGATCGTCGCCTCGAGCAGCGGCGCCAGCGCGCGGATGCCCGCGCCGAACCCGCGCTCGCCGCGCAGGCGTTGCGCGCGCCGGGCCGTGCGTGCCGCGTCGGCGAGCGACGGAAGCGTGGCCCACGCGATCGACAGCGCCCGCGCGAGCCCCTGGAAGGGACCGCGCCGTGCCCCGCGCGCGAGCAGTCGCGGCAGATCGAGCAGTGCGCTGAGCACCCCGAAGGCGATGATCGTCAGCGCGATCGGCAGCGCGCCGACGACGGCCGACGCCAGCCCGTCGGCCGTGACCGGGCCGAACATCTGGACGTGGGCGAGAGGTGGAGCGAGTCGCCACACCGGCAGCGGCAGCAGCACCGTGCCGCTGCCGTCCACACCGTGGAAGAGCACCCGGTACACGAGCCGGACCGCCACGAAGCCGACCGCCAGCGCGAGGGCGGCGCGCAGGGGACCGGGGCGGAAGCTCACGCGCCGAGATTACGCGCGTCGGCAGCGATCAGCGGCGGTCGCGTTCACGCCGCCGGTGAGGCGGGGACACCGTCGAGGGTGAACAGCAGCTCGACGCTCTCACCCGGTTGCGCCGTCAGCGTCGACAGGCCCTCCTGCGCATAGTCCCAGGTGCCGCCGTCGGTCTTGGTCCACAGAGCCCAATACGCGAAGGCCGCGGGCATCGATTCGCACTTCTCGATGTACGCGGGGTCCTTCGTCGAGCCGACCGGCTCGGATGCCGAGGGCAGCCCGTTGACGCGGCAGATGACCTGGTCGCCGTACTGCTTCGTGCCCTCGATGGTCGTGCCGACGTACGTCAGCGCGTTCGAGATCGTCACGGGACCCGTCCCGATGATGCACCAGGTCTCGGACGAGCCGCCCTTGAGTGCCGACGAATCGACCGTCAGCGTGACACCCTCCGATCCGGTGCAGGCGGTGCTGGTCGGAGTCGGTGTGGGCGTGGGCGATGAGCCAGCACCACCGGTCGACGCGCAGGCGGACAGGCCGAGCGCGAGGGCGCCGGCGGCGAGCAGGGTCAGGATGCGGGGAGTCGACGTCACCGCTCCAGCGTAGGGGAAGCGGGAGGTGCGTCCCGGCCGGATCACGGCGCCCGCGCGTAGGCTGGGCGGGTGACCGACTCCTTCGTCTCCGAGCTGTTCGATCCCGCGGAGTGGATGCTCGCTGCGGGTGCGGACGCGTACACCGACATCACGGCGCACGTCTCGCGCGACGGTCGCATCGCGCGCATCGCGTTCGACCGTCCCGAGGTGCGAAACGCCTTCCGCCCGCACACCGTCGACGAGCTCTACCGCGCCCTCGACATCGCCCGCCAGGACCCGCGCATCGGGGTCGTGCTGCTGACGGGCAACGGACCGAGCCCGAAGGACGGCGGGTGGGCGTTCTGCTCGGGCGGCGACCAGCGCATCCGCGGTCGCGACGGCTACACGTACGCCGCCGACGACGCGACCGCTCCCGACCCTGCCCGCGCGGGCCGCCTCCACATCCTCGAGGTGCAGCGCCTCATCCGTTTCATGCCCAAGGTCGTCATCGCGGTGATCCCGGGGTGGGCGGCAGGCGGGGGGCACTCGCTGCACATCGTGTGCGACCTGTCGATCGCGAGCGCCGAGCACGGCCGTTTCAAGCAGACGGATGCCGATGTCGGATCGTTCGACGCGGGTTACGGCTCGGCATACATGGCCCGCCAGGTCGGCCAGAAGATCGCCCGTGAGGTGTTCTTCCTCGCCGAGGAGTACTCGGCTGCGCGTGCCTACGAGATGGGTGCGGTCAACCGCGTCGTGCCGCATGCCGAGCTCGAGCGCGAAGCGGTCGCGATGGCGCGGACCATCCTCGGCAAGTCGCCGACGGCGATCCGCATGCTCAAGTTCGCGTTCAACGCGATCGATGACGGGATGGTCGGCCAGCAGGTGTTCGCGGGGGAGGCGACCCGACTCGCCTACGGCACCGACGAAGCCGTCGAAGGACGCGACGCCTTCCTGCAGAAGCGCGATCCCGACTGGTCGCCGTACCCGTACCACTACTGACCTCCCCGGAGACGAACGTGCGCCTGGAGAGGGTCGACGCGACGGATGCCCGCGCGGTGCTGCGCGGTCTGCGCTCGGCGGTGCTCGGCGCCGGGCCCGCGATCGCGCTCGGCGGAGAGGACGACCTGCCTCGGGACGTGCCGGCCGGGACGGCGGTGGTGGTCACCACGTCCGGTTCCAGCGGCTACCCGAAGGCCGTCGCGCTCAGCCGGTCGGCACTGACGGCGTCGGCGATGGCGACGGCCGCGCGCATCGGCAGCGGATCGTGGCTGCTCGCGCTGGCTCCCGGCTACATCGCCGGTGTGCAGGTGCTGGTGCGCGCGCTCGTCGCAGGCAACGAGCCCGCTGTCGTCGCGGGACCGTTTCGTACCGCGTCGTTCGTGGCGGCGGCATCCTCGATGGCGTCCAGTCGCGGGGGCGAGCGGGTGCCGACGTTCACCTCGCTCGTCCCCGCACAGCTGCAGACGCTTCTCGACGACCCCGCCGGATGCCGCGCGCTCGCCGGCTTCGCGGCGGTGCTCGTGGGTGGGCAGGCCCTGCCGCCGGCGCTCGCTGCCCGCGCGGACGAGGCCGGCATCCGTGTCGTGCGCACGTACGGATCGAGCGAGACGGCCGGCGGTTGCGTGTACGACGGCATCCCGCTCGACGGCGTGGACGTGCGGATCGTCGACGGAGAGGTGCAGGTGTCGGGGCCGACTCTCGCGGACGGCTACCTCGGCGACCCGGCGCGCACCGCCGCCGCGTTCGTGCGCGACGAGGCGGGTGTGCGCTGGTATCGCACCGGCGACGCCGGTCGCTTCGACGGTCGGCTGACGGTCACCGGCCGCCGCGACAACGTCATCGTGTCGGGTGGAGTCAACGTCTCGCTCGACCGTGTCGAGCGGATCGTCCGCACCCTGCCCGGATTCGTCGATGCGGTCGTGGTGCCGGTCGCCGACGAGCGCTGGGGTGAGGCATCGATCGTCGTCGCGGTCGGCGCCTCGTCGTCGGATGCGCCGGTCGATGCCGACCTGCAGGGCGTCCGCGACCTCGTCGGCGATGAGCTCGGCGCCCCGGCGCGGCCGCGTGCCATCCTTCGGGTGCCGCGACTGCCGACGCTCTCCAGCGGTAAGCCCGACCGGGCCGCCCTCACGGCGCTCGCGCGCACGTGGGCGGAGCGCGCCGGCGACAGCCGCTGACGCGGGCCGTCGTCATCACAGCGGATCCATGCCCATCCGGGCATAGGATTCTGGCGTGGCAGGCAGCACCCGGAAGAAGAAGTCGCGCGCGGCGCATCACGCGAAGCAGAAGCCGCGCGGCAACCCGCAGCGCGCGCGTGTGTCGGGTGATCCCGCGCATGTGACGCGGGCCGGCGCGCGCGACTGGATCGGTGCCGCGCGCCTGCGGACGCTCCCGCTCGCCGTCGCGCCCGTGGTCATCGGTACGGGCGCGGCTCGTCTCGATGAAACGCCGCTGCGCTGGGTGATCGCCCTGTGCTGCCTGATCGTGGCGGTGGCGATACAGATCGGCGTCAACTACGCGAACGACTACAGCGACGGCATCCGCGGCACCGACGACCACCGCGTCGGACCCGCCCGCCTCACCGCATCGCGCCGGGCGAAGCCGCGCACCGTCCTCACGGTCGCCCTCGTCTTCTTCGCCATCGCCGCGGCGGCGGGTCTGGCCATCATCGTCCGCACCGGCTACTGGTGGATGGCGCTCATCGGCGCCGCCTGCCTCGTCGCGGCGTGGTTCTACACCGGCGGCAAGCGGCCCTACGGCTACGCGGGACTGGGCGAGCTGTTCGTCTTCGTCTTCTTCGGCCTCGTCGCCACGGTGGGCACCACGTTCGTCCAGATCGGCACCGTGCCGCAGGAGAGCTGGTTCGGCGGCGTCATCGCCGGCCTGCTGGCCTGCGCCGTGCTGTTGGCGAACAACCTCCGCGACATCGATCAGGACCGCCTCGCCGGCAAGCGGACCCTCACCGTGCGCATCGGTCGGCGCGCCACGCAGGTGCTGTTCACGGCGCTCGTCGTCATCGCCTTCGCTCTCGTCGCCATCCTCGGGGTGTTCTACCCGCTGGCATGGCTGGCGATGCTCGCGCTGATCCCCGCGGCGTGCGCCGTGCTGATCGTCTGGACGTACCGCGCACCGCGCGAGCTGGTCGTCGCGCTGGGGCTGACCTCGCTGACCTCGCTGGCCCTGTCGCTGCTGCTCTACTGGGCTTTCACCGGCTGAGCGCGCCTCCTCGAGGAGCCGCCGACGGGCTCACTCCGACGGCGTCGAGGCGACCTGGTCGGCCGCGGCATCCTCGGCGTCTTCGTCGGTGTCGCGACGGGCACGCCGGCGCGCGGCGAGACCGGCGGTCAGATCGTCGAGCGGGCGGCGCAGGAAGAGCACCGAGAGGCTGAGCCCGATGAGCGCGGCGAAGATCGCCGACAGCCAGTAGTACTCGCGCATGATCTGGAAGAGCATCATGATCGCGAACGGCACGACGAACACCAGAAGACGAAGGACGGTGTAGACGAGGGCCGAACGGACACGCATGCGTCCAGCCTACGCGCGCGGCGTCGCGGAGCCGACCTCGGATCTCGCGGTGTTCGCGCCGCCTAGGATGGAAGGGTGGTGCGCATTCTGCTGCCTCTGGCGCTGTTGCTGATCGCCTTCTGGGTGTACAGCATCGTCGACTGCGCCCTGCAGCCGCCCACGCGTCACCGCGGCGTCAGCAAGCCGCTGTGGATCGTGATCGTCGTGCTGCTTCCCGTCATCGGCGGCCTGATGTGGTTCGTCGTGGGTCGCGGCCGCGCGCAGCGCCAGAGCGCCTTCCGGGCGCCGGACGACAACCCCGACTTCCTCGGGAGCCTGCGCAACGTCTCGATCGCCGATCAGGACGAGCGCATCCGCCGCCTCGAGGAGGAACTCGCCGCCCTCGACGCGGAAGGCCCCGACCCCGACCGCGGCCCGCATCCGCCGGTGACCGGCGATGACGACCCGGACGAGCACCGTCGCGGCAGCGTCGCCTGACATGGACGACAGCGCTCTGGTCGGTCGGGCACCGGCGACGGATGCCGCGGCCGCCCTTCTGGGCCGGTTGGCCGAGCTCGGGGTCGCGCACATCGTCGTCAGCCCCGGGTCGCGCTCGCAGGCGCTCGCGCTGGTCGCCGCCGAGTTGGAGAGTCGTGGCGACGTGCGTGTGCACGTCCGCATCGACGAACGCGTCGCCGGGTTCACGGCGCTGGGCATCGGCCGCGAGTCGGGCATGCCCGCCGCCGTCGTGTGCACCTCCGGCACGGCGGTCGCGAACTTGCTGCCCGCGGCTCTCGAAGCGCATCACGCCGGAGTGCCGCTGCTCCTGCTCACCGCCGACCGTCCGCCGGAGCTGCGCGGTGTGGGCGCCAACCAGACGACGCGCCAACCCGGCATGTTCGCGCCGAACATGCGCCTGGAAGAAGACCTGCCCGTCCCCGACGCGCTCGATGTGGACGGCACCGGCGAGCAGTCGATGATGCTCCGGCGCGTCGCGGAGGACGCGGTCGCCGCCGCTCTGGGCACGGGTACGCGCCAGGCCGGACCGGTGCACCTGAACCTTCCGTTGCGCGAGCCGCTCGCCGGCGCGCTGCCGCCGTGGCTGGGCGCCACCGAGCTCGACCTGCCCGCTCCGGCGCTCGGCCCCGACGTCGCCGGCGACGAGATGAGCACGACCGAGCCGTCGGGAGCGCTGTACCAGGGCGGCGGCGGCATCGGCGAGGCGAACCATCCCGCCGATCCCGAGCTCGACCCGCACGTGCTGGTGCGTGGTCCCCGCACCGTGGTGGTCGCCGGCGCCGACGCCGGACCCGCCGCCGAAGCACTCGCCCACGCGGGCGGATGGCCGCTGATCGCCGAGATCGTCAGCGGCGCCCGCTTCGGCCGCAACCTCGTCCACGGCTACCGCGGGCTGCTGCGCGACCCGGAGCTCGGCGGGCGCATCGAACGCGCCGTCGTCTTCGGCCATCCGACGCTCACGCGCGAGGTCACGGCGCTGCTGTCGCGTGCCGAGGTCGAGGTGCTCGCCGTGCGCGGGCCGGGAGAGCCCCTGAATCTCAACGGCGTCTCGGCATCCGTCGACGCCGTCGTGGCCGCCGTCGGCGACATGGACCGCGACTGGTTCGGCGCCTGGATGCGGGCCTCGCGCGGGGCGGCCGTCGATCTCGCCCCGCCGGCTCCGGATGCCGCCGCGCTGTCGTCCGCGGTGCCGGCCGAGCGCCTCGGCGCCATCGCGTCCGAGCTCGCCGTCGCGCGCGCCCGGATCGACCGTGTGGGCCTCGTGGATGCCGTGTGGCGGGCGACCTGGCCGCACGACCGCCTGTTCTTCGCTTCGTCGCGCCTCGTGCGTGTGGCTGACGGCGTGCTCGGCGGAAAGAAGGTGCCGGTCCACGCCAACCGCGGTCTCGCCGGCATAGACGGCACCATCGCAACCGGCATGGGGATCGCGATCGCGAGCCAGACCGGCGGCGACGTCGGCGTGACCCGCGTGCTGACCGGAGATCTCGCGTTCCTCTACGACGTGGGGGCGCTCTTGCTGCCGGTCGGTGAGACAGCGCCGCGGCTGCAGGTCGTCGTCGGCAACGACGGCGGGGGCACGATCTTCGACGGCCTCGAGGTCGCCGAGATCGCCGGGCCCGACGCCATGCAACGCGTGCTCTACACGCCGCAGGACGTGGATCTGGCCCCGCTGGCCGCCGCGTACGGCTGGGAGTACGTGCGCGTCGCCACGCGCGCCGAGCTCGACCAGGCCCTCACCGCCCGCGTCGTCGGGCGACAGATCATCGAAGTCGCCCTCGCTCGCTGAACCTCCTGGCCCTCTCCGCCTGCCCGCGCCATGATGTGGGGATGACCGCGAGAAGCCAGAAGAACTGGAACGCCGATCCCGCCGACCTCCTGCGCGCCGACCCGGGGTTCCGCCTCGCCGACCTCGATCCGGCATCCACCCCGGGCTATGACGGCGACAAGGACCACGGGCAGAGCGACCTCGAGGCGGGCGCGGACGAGCTCGACGAGCTGCAGGAGCGCCTCTACGCGCAGAGCCGTATCGAGGAGGGGGCACCGGCAGTGCTGCTCGTGCTGCAGGCGATGGACTCCGCCGGCAAAGGCGGCATCGTCCGCCACGTCGTCGGAGCGGTCGATCCGCAGGGCATCGCGCTCGCCGCGTTCAAGAAGCCCACGCCGGAGGAGCTCGCGCACGACTTCCTGTGGCGAATCGAGAAGCGGGTGCCCGAACCCGGCTTCATCGGGGTGTTCGACCGGTCGCACTACGAGGATGTGCTCATCGGGCGGGTGCGCGCGCTCGCCCCTGCCGAGGAGATCGAGCGCCGCTACGACGCCATCGTCGCCTTCGAGAAGGGGCTGGTCGATCGCGGTATCCGGATCGTCAAGGTGATGCTGCACATCTCGGCCGACGAGCAGAGGGATCGGCTGCGGGAGCGGCTGGAGCGGCCCGACAAGCACTGGAAGTACAACCCCGGCGACGTCGACGAGCGGCGCCGGTGGGGCGAGTACATGGCGGCGTATCAGACGGTGTTCGAGCGCACCTCGACGCCCGAAGCCCCGTGGTTCGTCGTGCCCGCGAACCGCAAGTGGTACGCACGCCTCGCCGTCCAGGCGCTGCTGCTGGACGCGCTCGAGGACATCGATCCGCACTGGCCCGTCGCCGACTTCGACGTGGATGCCGAGAAGAAGCGCCTCGCCGACAGCTGACTCGAAACGCCCTACGCCAGGGCGTCGACGATCGGGCGGAACTTCACCCGGGTCTCGAGCATCTCCGCCTCGGGGTCGCTGCCGGCGACGATCCCGGCGCCGGCGTGTGCGCGGAATGGGATGCCGTCGGCATCCGCCGCCGCGAGATCGAACTGGGCCCCGCGCAGCGCGATCGCCCATTCGCCATCGCCGTTCGCGTCGACCCACCCGACGGGTCCGGCGTAGCGGCCGCGGTCGAACGGCTCGATGCGACGGATCGCGGCCAAAGCGGCCGCCGTCGGCGTTCCCGCGACGGCGGCGGTCGGGTGCAGGACGCCGAGCAGGTCGAGGGCGGAGGTCTCGGGCGCTGTCGTGGCCTCCACATCGGTCGCGAGGTGCCACACGTTCGGCAGTGCGAGAGTGAACGGCTGCTCGGCGGCCGCCAGCGCGGTCGCGTGCGGCGAGAGGGCATCGACGAGACTGCGCACGGCGTACTGGTGCTCGGCGAGGTCCTTCGCACTCGTCGCCAGGCGCAGCGCCGCCTCACGATCGGCATCCGGACCCGACCCCCGGGCGACGGTGCCGGCCAGCACGCGCGCGGTCACCTGGCCGCCGGAGACGGTGACGAGTGTTTCGGGGCTCGCGCCGATGAGTCCGTGCACGGCGTAGACCCACGTGTCGGGGTACGCGGAGGCGAGCGAGCGTGCGAGTCGGCGCAGGTCGGCGCCGGCGGGAACGGTGCCGGCCAGCTCCCGCGCGAGCACGACTTTGCTGACCTCGCCGGAGGCGATGGCGGCGAGCCCGGCACGGACCGCATCCTGATAGCCCTCCGGGGTCAGGGCGCCCGGTCCGACCGCGGCCGACCAGTGCGGGCCGTAGCCGATGGCCCGGGGCTCGTCGGGCTCGGGAGCGCCGTCGTCGGGCAGCACCCAGGTCACCCACGTGCGACCGTCGCGCGCGCCGACCGTCATCCGCGGCACCGTCAGCACCGCGGTCGCGGACGACTGCGCATCGAACGGCAACGCGCCGAAGGCGATCAGACCGCTGCCGGGAACGCCGACGTGGTCGTCCACCGTGGCCGCGGCGGCGACGCGGCGCCAGCGGTCGGCGAGCGTCGCGGCATCCGCTGCCGGTACCTCGATGCGCAGCGCCGAGCCGACGCCCACCAGCCACGATCCGCGACGCGCCCACACCAGGGGGTCGGCCGGGTCGGCGTATTCGAGGAGGTCGTCGAGCTCCGCGATCTCCCGGCTCACGATGCGCAGACGGGGCGGGAAGAGCGGCGCGGAACTCACCCGATCAGCCTAATCCGCCGGTCGACCACCGGAGTCGGGCGACGAAGGTCATGGCGGGTTAGGCTCCGGCTATGACCGATCGACCCGCGCCCGGCACCCCGCTCGTCTTCCGCTGGCGCAAGTGGGACGGTGCGCCGCACTGGGAGCACGACTGCGTCTACCTCGGCAGCGACGTCCACGGCGATTGGGTGGGCCAGCGCGACGGCTGGCGCAGCGCCCGACCGGGCCTCGACACGGTCAGCGAGGGCGACAACGTCACCCTGATCCCGCCGAGCGGCGAGTACGCTGCCACCCTCAACGCGACCCACCCGCGCATCGCGATCTACATCGATGTCGCGTGGGATCTGCGCTGGGATGCCGCGGCGGACCCCGACGGCATCCCGAGCCCCACGGGCATCGACATGGATCTCGACGTCGTGCGTGCCCGCGACGGGCGCGGAATCTGGATCGACGACCGCGACGAGTGGGAGGAGCACCGCGTGCAGTACGGGTATCCCCTGGACATCGTCGAGCGGCTCGAACGCGTCGCCCTCGAGCTCGAGGTCGAAGTTGGCGCCGAACGGGCGCCGTACGACGAGGCGACGGCGGCGCGCTGGCTCGCCGTTCTCGCGGCGCTGCCGCCGCGCTGAGCGCCGCCGCGGTGTCGGCAGCGCGCCTAGGATCGAAGGGTGAGTGAGCACCGCGCCGACCTGGGCAAGGATCCGTCCCGCGTGAGCGGCATGTTCGACGAGGTCGCGGCCGGCTACGACCGCACCAACACCGTGCTGAGCCTCGGCAACGACCGGCTGTGGCGCATCGCCACGACGCGTGCCATCGCTCCGCGGCCCGGTCAGCGCATCCTCGATCTCGCCGCCGGAACCGGCGCGAGCTCGGTGGCCCTGGCCCGCAGCGGCGCCGAGGTCGTCGCCGGCGACTTCTCGCCCGGCATGATCGCCGAGGGCCGCCGTCGGCACGGGCACGTGCCCAACGTCACCTTCGTCGAAGCCGATGCGATGGCATTGCCGTTCTCCGATGGCGAGTTCGACGTCGTCACCATCTCGTTCGGCCTGCGCAACGTGAACGACCCGAAGAAGGCGCTCGCCGAGATGCTGCGGGTGACCGCCCCCGGCGGCATGCTGCTGGTGTGCGAGTTCTCGCACCCGCAGAACCCCGCGTTCGCGAGCCTCTACCGCTTCTACAACGACCGGATCCTGCCGACCGTGGCGCGCAGCGTGAGCTCGAACGCCGACGCGTACGACTACCTCAACGAGTCGATCAAGGACTGGCCCGACCAGGTGACGCTCTCGTCGTGGATCCGGGATGCCGGGTGGACGCGCGTCGCCCACCGCGACCTCACCTTCGGCATCGTCGCGCTGCACCGCGCGGTCAAGCCGCCCGTCTGAGCCCCGTTTCGACTCGCTGCCCTCGCTCACCGAGCGGGCGAGACAGCGACTCCCGGTCGTTGAGCGAGGGCGCGCAGCACCCGAGTCGAATCGGCCTCCGCGACCGCGGGTGCGACGGCCGCGGGTAGGCTGGGAGGGTGACTGCGAGCTCCTCCGCTGCCGGTGCGCGATTGACGGCCAACCTCGGTCTGGCCGAGCGTGTGCTCGCCGGTCCCCGGATGCGCAAACTGCTCGCCGTCGTCGAGGACGGCCTCGACCGCGTCGAGGACACCCTCGCCCGTGAGCTGCGCGTCAGCGACGCCCTCGCCGATGCCACGACCCGCTATCTCTACGAGGCAGGCGGCAAGCGGGTGCGGCCCATGCTCACCCTGCTCACCGCGCAGCTGGGCGAAGGCACCACAGAGAACGTCATCACGGGTGCCACGGCCCTGGAGATGACCCACCTGGGCTCGCTCTATCACGACGACGTCATGGACGGCGCGGACGTGCGTCGCGGGGTGCCCAGCGCCCACGCCGTCTGGGGCAACAACGTCGCCATCCTCACCGGCGACCTCATGTTCTCGCGCGCCAGCCAGCTCATGGCGCAGATCGGCGAACGCGCGATCCGTCTGCAGGCCGACACGTTCGAGCGTCTCGTCCTCGGACAGATGCACGAGACGGTCGGCGCTCAGGCCGGTGAGGACCCCGTCGAGTTCTACCTCCAGGTGCTGGCCGACAAGACCGGATCGCTGATCGCGGCATCCGCTCAGGCCGGCATCCTGTTCTCGGACGCGCCGTCGGAGTACCGCCGTCCCGCGCTGGAGTACGGCGAGAAGGTCGGCGTGGCCTTCCAGTTGCTCGACGACGTCATCGACCTCTCCGACGATCCCACCGAGACCGGCAAGGTCCCCGGTACCGACCTGCGCGCCGGCGTGCCGACCATGCCCTACCTGCTTCTCGCCCGGGCCGCCGACCCGGCCTCGCGCGCGCTGAAGGCCACGATCGACGACGGCGTGGCGCGCATCGCCGACGGGGCAGACCCCGCGATCCTCGATGAGGCGATGCAGCAGCTGCGTACGCACGCCGTGACGGCCGAGACCCGTGCGAAGGCGTACGAGTGGGCGGATGCCGCGATCGCGGCGATCGATCCGCTTCCGGCCGGTCCCGTGCGCGATGCGCTGGTCAAACTCGCCCACGTCATCGTCGACCGCTCCAGCTGATCGCGTCTCGACCCGGGCCTGCCGGCCCTCGCCCCACGACCGGATGAACACGAAGGACACACCCATGACCAAGCTGAGGCTGGCCATCGTCGGCGCGGGCCCCGCCGGCATCTACGCGGCGGACATCCTGTTGAAGGCCGAGCGCAAGTTCGACGTCTCGATCGATCTGTTCGACCACCTTCCCGCTCCCTACGGACTCGTGCGCTACGGCGTCGCCCCCGACCACCCCCGCATCAAGGGGATCATCACCGCCCTTCGCGACGTGCTCGATCGCGGTGACATCCGCATCTTCGGCAACGTCCGCTTCGGTCAGGACCTCACCCTCGACGACCTGAAGCAGCACTACAACGCCGTCATCTTCGCCACCGGTGCGATCAAGGATGCCGACCTCGACATCCCCGGCATCGATGCGGCCGGCTCGTTCGGCGCGGCCGACTTCGTCAGCTGGTACGACGGCCACCCGGACTTCCCGCGCGAGTGGCCGCTGGATGCGGCATCCGTCGCCGTGATCGGAAACGGCAACGTCGCGCTCGACGTCGCGCGTGTGCTCGCCAAGCACGCCGAAGACCTCCTCGTCACCGAGATCCCCGCGAATGTGCAGGCCGGGCTGGAGGCTTCGCAGGTGACCGACGTGCACGTGTTCGGTCGACGCGGCCCCGCCCAGGTGAAGTTCACGCCGCTGGAGCTGCGCGAGCTCGGCGAGCTGCGCGACGTCGACATGGTCGTCTACGACGAGGACTTCGACTACGACGAGGCGTCGCGCACCGCGGTCGCCAGCAACAAGCAGGTCATGGTCATCGACCGGGTGCTGCAGTCGTGGCGTCAGCGGCCGGGCGTCAACAACGCCGGAGGCGCGGCGTCGCGCCGGCTGCACCTGCACTTCTGGGCCAAGCCCGTCGAGGTGAAGACCGACGACAGCGGCCGCGTCGCCGCTCTCGTGTACGAGCGCACGCGACCCGACGCCGAGGGCGGCGTGGTCGGCACCGGCGAGCTGCGCGAGGTGCCGATCCAGCAGCTGTACCGCGCCGTCGGCTACTTCGGATCGCCGCTGCCGGGCGTGCCGTTCGACAAGAAGCACGGCGTGATCCCCAATCACGAGGGTCAGGTGCTGCACAAGGACTCCAACGAGCGCGTGCCCGGCGTCTACGCGACCGGCTGGATCAAGCGCGGCCCGGTCGGACTCATCGGGCACACGAAGTCGGACGCGATGGAGACGATCAGCCACCTCATCAACGACCAGGCGTCGTGGTGGCAGCCCACCGACCCGTCGCCGGAGGCGATCCCCGCCCTGCTGGCCGAGCGCGGGGTCGCCTGGACCGACCTCGACGGGTGGCACCGCCTCGACGAGCACGAGGTCGCCCTCGGCGCCTCGCACGAGCGTGCGCGCATCAAGGTCGTCGACCGCGACGAGATGGTCCGGGTCTCGCGCGGCGAGTAAGCCGTCGGTTCGGGAGGAGATGTCGCGTCGGGAGGTCGTTTTCGCGGCATCCGTCCTCCCGAACGGAAATCTCCTCCGCTGGCGCGCACGGGTGGGCCTGCTTCGACTCCTCCCCAACGGGGCGAGGCGACAGGTTGTGCACGGATACCGCGGCGCGCGGGGTCGCCGGATGTAGCTCGGGTCACGATGTCGCACATGGATGCCGCGACGTGGGCCCGTGCATGCGGAGGCGTGGTCCGCAGCGATCGGATCGATCGAGCCGGATACGGGCGCGGTGCGCTCGACCGCGCGGTGGCGCGGCGGGAGCTGGTGCGCGTGGCTCGCGGCTGGCTGGCCGTACCGGATGCCGACCCGCACCTGATCGCGGCGGCACGGTCGGGCGTGGTGATCTCGTGCGTGACGCAGGCGCGCCGGCGCGGCTGGTGGGTGCACGACGACGACGCGCGCGTTCACGTCGCCGCTCACGCCCACGCCGGGAGGGCGCCGACGGCCACCGCGGTCGTGCACTGGGCGCGGCCGGTGGTGCCGCGGCATCCGGATGCACTGGTCGATACTCCCGAGAACGTGCTCGCTGCGGTCGCCGCGTGCCAACCGTTCGAGGTCGCGTTGGCGGTGTGGGAGTCGGCTCTGCGGAAGGAAGAGGTCAGCGCCCCGGCGCTGGCACGGCTTCGCCTTCCGGCCTGTGCGCGCCGTGTGCTCGCGGCGGCGGAGGTCTGGTCCGACTCGGGATTGGAGACGATCGTCGTGCCCCGGTTGCGGTGGATGCGTCTGTCGCTGCGGCGCCAGATCTGGATCGCCGGCCACCGCGTCGACCTGCTCATCGGCGAGCGGCTCGTCCTTCAGATCGACGGCGGCCACCATGTCGGAGCGCAGCGCGATGCCGACAACGCGCACGATGCCGCCCTCATGCTGCTCGGGTATCACGTGATCCGCGTCGGCTATCGACAGGTGATCCATCAGTGGGAGCAGGTGCAGGACGTGCTCGTGCGTGCGGTCGCCCAGGGACTCCACCTCGCGCGCTGAACCGCCCGGGAGGAGATGCCGCGTCGGGAGGTCGCTGCCGCGGCATCCGTCCTCCCGAACGGAAATCTCCTCCGCTATCCCCGTCGCCCCGCACAGAGGGGCCGCGGATAGGCTGGCGACATGGTGGGCGAGTGGGTCGCAGACATCCTCGGGCCGGGCTTCGAGCAGCTCACGCTCGAGCTCGGCGCGGACGCCGCTCCCGCCACCCTCGTGCGCTCCCTCCCGCGGATGCCGTGGCTGCGACCGTTGAACGGTGTGGACGTGCTGTACGTGCACGGGTGGTCGGACTACTTCTTCCAGACGGAGCTGGCGCGGTTCTGGACGGGCCTCGGTGCGCGGTTCTACGCCCTGGACCTGCATGGATACGGCCGGAGCCTGCGCCCGGGGCAGATCCCCGGATACGTCACGACGCTCGACGACTACGATCCCGACATCGCCGCCGCCCTCGCCGCGATGGGCACGCACGATCACGGCCGGCGGCTCGTGCTGCTGGGGCACTCGACGGGAGGACTCACCCTGAGCCTCTGGGCGGCACGGCATCGCGGCGCGGCCTCCGCGGTCGTGCTCAACAGTCCGTGGCTGGAGCTGCAGACGGGTGCGATCGGGCGTCAGGCCATCGCCCCGATCATCGCGATGCGGGCACGCTTCGACCCTCTCGGCGCGCACCCGGTCGTCGATCTCGGCTTCTACACGCGCGCGCAGCGCGAACTGGGGACCCTGCCCGACAGTCCCGAAGGCTGGCGTCCCGAACGGGGCTTTCCCACCCATCCGGGGTGGCTCGCCGCCGTGATGCGGGGTCATGCCACGGTCGCCGGCGGCCTGACGATCGACGCCCCGGTGCTCACCCTGCTCTCCGCCGCATCGACCACGCCGCTGCAGTGGACGCCGGAGATGACCTCCACCGACAGCGTGCTGGTGGTCGCCGACATCGCCCGCGCGGCGACGCGACTGGGGCCGCTCGTGACGATCGCGCACATCGACGGCGCGATCCACGACGTGTTCCTGTCGGCGCCGGAGCCGAGGGATGCCGCGTACGGCGCACTGCGCCGCTGGCTCGTCTCGGGCGCGCTCGGCTGACCCGTCCGCTCAGCCGCCGGGCGTGGAAGTCGGGGACGGGCTCACGCTCGGCGACGGCGACGGCGACGGGCCGCCGAGCAGCGAGGGATGGGTCAGCTTCCACCAGTCGTCGGGAGGGGCGATCGTTCCGCGCACGGCCACCGCGACGCTGGCACTGCGGCCGCCGGAGGTCCACGTCGCGATGCCGATTTGCTGGCCGTCCTGGCCGGTCGGCGCAATCGTCAGCGTGATCGATGCGGTGATCGGCGTATCGGACCACGTGAGCAGGCTCTCGTCGCGTGACAGCACCAACTGCGCCTCCCCGCCCCAGGGGCTCGTCACCGTGCCGACCGGTGTTCCCGCTTTCGCGACCGGCACCAGGTGCACGCCGGCGGCGACGCTGCGCAGCGCGGTGGTGACATCGGCATCCACCTGCTCCCGCGACTGTCCATCGAGCGAGACACCGACGATCTTCAGCGGTTCGCCGAGTCCGGGGTTGCTCGTCGCGGTGTAGAGCAGTGCGAACGTCCCGGCGCCGAGGTTGCCCGTCTTCAGCCCGGTCACACCGTCGCTGCCGAGCAGATCGTTGGTGTTGTCCACCTCTCCGACCGTCGGGACGGTGGCTGACGGCATCGACGTGATCCGGGCGAGCGCGGGATTGGCCGCGGCGAGCTGTCCGATGGCGAGCAGATCACTCGGCGTGCTCGTGTTGCGCTCATCGATGCCGGTGGGCTCGACGATCGTCGTTCCGTTCAGCTGGTGAGCCTGGAGCCACGTGCGCGTCGCGGAGACGTAGCCCGAACGGGAGCCGAAGGCCCACATCGCCACCGCGTCGGCGTAGTTGCTCGCCGACGGCAGCAGCATGGTGGTCAGGGCGTCGCGCAGCGACATGGAGCTGCCGGTCGGCATGGCGGCCACGGTCGCGCCGAGCACGTAGTACTGGTCGTACAGGTCGTGGTCGGCCTTGTCGAACGTGATCGTCGGACCGGGGTCGTCGGCGCTCTGCAGCGGATGAGCGTCGAGCACGACGAGCGCGGTGATCAGCTTGCTGATGCTCGCGATCGGTCGGGGCTGGTCGTCACCGCTCACCGCGTGCAGTCCCGCCGCCCCCAGATCGCCCGCGGCGCCGACAACCGAGATCGCGGCGGCCCGTCCGGAGGGCATCGCCAGCGCTGCCGGGGCGCCCGGCGCCACGGTCGGAACGCGTGTCGTCGTCTCGAGCGCGGGCAACGGCGCCGAGAGGGCCCACGCCGTGTAGCCGCCGGCGCCGGCGACGATCGCGAGCACGACACCTGCGGCGATCAGCCAGCCACGGCGGCGGCGACGCCGACGCCGGCGCAGGCGCTCGGCATCCTCGGCGGACAACGACACGTGCGACGCACCGCTGGGGGCCGAGGCCATCAGGTCGGCGAAGTCGTCGAGCCCGTCGTCGTGCGGCATGGTCATCGGCCTCTCCGTGTGGTGGCGGCGCGCGCCGGGAGCTGCGGCATGACAGCGGAGGAGCTCACTCTGCGAGCGTATCCGGTCGCGCGCGCGGCGGAAGCCTCCCTACCGTGTCGGCGGGCGCTTCGGCAACCCATGCGGGCGTCGGGCGCGGGCGTGGCAGGATTTTGGAGCGGACACCCGATCCGATCGGGCCACGGCTCCGAACAAGAGGCAGCTACGCCCATCCCGAAGGAGAGCTCCGTCCGTGAGAGAAGTCTCGACTGCGCCGCTTGCCGACCTCTCGGCGTACCGCAATGTCACCGACCTGCTGAGGCGTCGGGTCGACGAGGCTCCCGACCATGTCGCCTTCGACGTGCGCGAAGGAGAACGGTGGCGGCCGGTGACCACAGCGGCCTTTGCCGCCGACGTGCGCGCGGTCGCCAAGGGGCTGCTGGCCGACGGCCTGCAACCCGGCGACGCCGTGGCGATCATGGCCCCGACGCGCTACGAGTGGGCCGTCGCCGACCTGGCCGTCTGGTTCGCGGGAGGCGTCGTCGTGCCCGTGTACGATTCCTCCGCGCCGAGCCAGGTCGCGGCGATCGTCGCCGACGCCGGCGTGCGCGTCGCTTTCTTCGGTGACGAGCGCTCCCGGTCCGCGTTGACGGCGGCCGGGGTGCCGACCGTCCTGTCCCTGACGCGTGGCCTGGCCGACCTCGCCGCTCGCGGCGGCCTCGTCGACGACGCCGTGCTCGAGCGTGCCCGCACGGATGCCGGCCCCACCTCGCCCGCGACGATCGTCTACACCTCGGGCACGAGCGGCACGCCCAAGGGCGTCGTCCTCAGCCACGAGAACTTCCTCGGGCAGGTGCTCAACATCGCCGCCGCGTACTCCGACATCGTGCGCGCGGACGGCAGCACGGTGATCTTCCTTCCCCTGGCGCACGTGCTGGCCCGGGGGCTGCAGCTGATCTGTCTCGCCAGCGGCATGCGCATCGCTCACCTCTCAGAACCGTCGGAAGTCGTCGCCTCGCTCGCGGAGCTGCGCCCGACCTTCCTCGTGGTCGTGCCCCGCATTCTCGAGAAGATCGCCGCGGCGGCCGGGGCCAAGGCCGCCGACAAGCACCTCGGGCGGGTCTGGGATGCCGCGGTTCGCACCGCCACAGAGCTTGCACGACGTGAGGAGCAGATCGACGACGGCCAGACGCCGGCGTCGTCGTGGAGCCTACGGGTGCGTCGCCGCGTGTTCGACGCCCTCTTCTACCGTCGCATTCGCGCCCTCATGGGCGGGCGCATCGGCTACGTGCTCTCGGGCGGCGCGACGTTGCCGTCGCGGCTGTCTTTGCTTTTTCGCGGCATGGGTGTTCCGGTGATCGAGGGGTACGGGCTGACCGAGACGACCGCGCCTCTCACCGGCAACCTTCCCGGTCGCATCCGCTCGGGCACCGTCGGGGTGCCGCTTCCCGGCTCGACCGTGCGCATCGCCGACGACGGCGAGGTGCTCGCGAAGGGCGTCGGTGTGTTCGCCGGCTATCGCAACGCGGACGATGACCGTGACGCCTTCGTCGACGGCTTCTTCCGCACCGGTGATCTCGGCAGGCTCGACGAGCGCGGCCGTCTCGTGCTGGAGGGACGCGCCAAGGACGTCGTCACGACGTCGGGTGGCAAGACCGTCGCCCCCGCGCGGTGGGAAGCGGCGATCGAAGAGCACCCCGTCATCTCCTCGGCGGTGACCGTGGGGGAGGGGCGGCCGTATCTGACCGCACTCATCGTGCTCGACCAGGATGCGGTCACCGCCGCACGCGGCAGCGCCGTGGCGCTCGATGACCCCGACCTCCGCGCAGAGGTGCAGCGGGCCGTCGACGAAGCCAACGCGCTGGTCTCGCGCAGCGAGCAGGTGCGACGGTTCGCGCTCGTCTTCGCGGATGCCGAGGATCGCGAGGTCGTGACGCCGACGCTGAAGATCCGGCGTCGTCAGCTGCTCGATCGCGAGTCGGGCACCATCGACGCCCTCTACCTGTGACCCGCCCTCCTACGCCCCTCAACCGGAGAACTCCCATGTCACAGCGCCCGGGCGCCATCCTCGTCACCATCCTCGTCGCGCTCGGCATCGGCGCAGCGCTCGCCGTCGCCGGCGGAAGCGCCGGCGCATCGTGGGGCGGCATCCCGCTGTTCGCGCTCGCGGTCGTCGCGGCATTCGCGATCCAGGTCGTCGCCTACATTCCGGCGGCGCTGCTGCGCACCGAGAAGTTCTTCGACCTGACCGGAGGTCTGACGTTCGCGCTGGTCGCGGTCGGACTGCTGGCGGCGGTCACGCCGGCGTCGGTGCGGGCGTGGGTGCTGGCCGCGATGATCGTCGTGTGGGGAGTGCGGCTGTCCGTGTTCCTGTACGTGCGTGTGCACGCGCAGGGCACCGACGGCCGTTTCGACGACATCAAGGTCAACCCGTTGGCGTTCCTGCGGGTCTGGATCATCCAGGGCCTGTGGGTCGCCGTCACGTCGTCGGCCGCGTGGGTCGGCATCACCGCCGCAACGGCAGACGGGCTCGACGTGTGGATCATCGTCGGTGCCGTGGTGTGGATGGCGGGTCTGGTCATCGAGGTCGTCGCCGACGCGCAGAAGGCGGCGTTCCGCAAGGATGCCGCCAACAAGGGGCGTTTCATCGACTCGGGCGTCTGGGCGTGGTCGCGGCATCCGAACTACTTCGGCGAGATCCTCGTCTGGGTCGGCGTCGCGATCGTCGCGCTCCCGGCGGCCGTCGGCTGGCAGTGGGTCACCGTGATCTCGCCGCTGTTCGTGATCCTGCTGCTGACGCGGGTGAGCGGCATCCCGATGCTGGAGAAGCGCGCCGACGCGCGCTGGGGTGACGAGCCCGCGTACCAGGAATACAAGAAGCGCACGCCGGTGCTGGTGCCCGGTTTCGGCCGGGGGTAGGGCCTCGGGCGGCCGGGGTGAGGGTCGCGGGCGGCCGGGGACAGGCGATCGGGCCGGCGCAAGCAGATCGCCCCGCGATGCGCCTGTTCTCGCCGGATCGCCTGTTCTCGGCATCCGTCTGACGGCGGGGGATGCCGAGGATTCAGCTCACGGTGACGCGGGTACCGACCTCGACGTCCGCGTAGAGATGCGCGATCGCGTCGGTGGGCATGTGCACGCAGCCGTGCGAGCCGTTCTGCAGGTAGCCGTCGGTGCCGAACGGGAAGGTCTGCCACGACGCGTCGTGGAAGCCGACGTCGCCTCCCTGGAAGGGCATCCAGTACGCGACCTGGTCGTCCCAGGAACCGTGACGGTCGTGGCCGGCGAGTTCGGTGTTCCGCGTCATGCGGGTGATCGCGAAGGTGCCGGTCGGCGTGGCGTAGTCGGGGTCGAAACCGGAGGCGCCGGTGGTCACCGCCGAGTCCATCAGCAGGTTCTCGCCCGAGCACTCCCAGAGGTGCTGCGCCGCGATGCTGACGTACACGTGCAGCACGCCGTTCTGGGCCGCGGCGCGACCGGGCCCGGTGCAGTGCGCGTCGGGGACCGGGCTGGTGTGCACCGTCCACACCGCCGGGGTCGGAGTCGGCGTGGGTGTCGGCGTCGGCGTGGGGGTTGAGGTGGACGTCGGGCTCGCGCTCGGCGTGGCGGCCGCCGCCGGCTGGGCGGCCGCGGCCTGAGACCCGCAGCCTGCGAGAAGCAGCATTCCCGCGGCGGTCACCGCGGTCGTCGCTACCAGGCGGCGTGGGTGTCGTCGGATGTCATGCACGCCGAAACCTTACGGTTCCCGGTGATGAATCCGGTGAGTGCGGGGCGGGTCGCCGGGTCGCCCCGGTGCGCCGTCGCCCCGGTGCCGCGTCGCCCCGGCGCAGGCAATCTGCCCGGCGCAGGCGAAGACGGCCCAGATCGGCCTGTTCTCGGCAGATCGCCTGCGCCGAGCCGGCCGCTGTGCCCGGTGGCCGGCTTACCGGTAGTTGACGAACTGCAGGTCGACGTCGAGGTCGGCCGCCTTCAGCATCCGCTGCACTTCCTGCAGGTCGTCGCGCGACTTCGACTGCACGCGCAACTCATCGCCCTGGATCTGCGCCTTGACCGACTTGGGCCCCTCGTCGCGGATGAGCTTGGTGATCTTCTTCGCGTTCTCGGAGGAGATCCCCTCCTTGAGCGTGGAGGTGATGCGGTACTCCTTGCCGGAGGCCTGCGGCTCACCCGACTCGAGCGACTTCAGGGAGATGCCCCGCTTGATCAGCTTCGACTGGAACACGTCCAGCACGGCCTTCGCGCGCTCTTCGCTGTTGGCCTTGATGAGGATCGCCTCGCCGCTCCAGTCGATCGACGCGTCGGTGCCCTTGAAGTCGTAGCGCTGCTCGACCTCTTTGCGGGCCTGGTTGAGCGCGTTGTCCGCCTCCTGGCGGTCGATCTTGGAGACGATGTCGAAAGAGGAGTCAGCCATGCGTGGCAGTCTAATCGCGCGCGCGTGCGACCCCCATAGGGTCGAATCATGTACACCGGCTTCGTCGCTCCCGCCGATGATGTCGTCGACGATGTCGTCGCTCGCGCGCTGGGCGCTGCAGGGGAGCGGGTGCCGCGCGGCGACTGGCAGCGCGTGGAGCACGGTTCGGCGAATCTCGTGGTGCTCGCCGGACGTGTGGCGGTGCGAGTGGCGCGCACCGCGGACGCGGCATCCGAGGCCCTCCGGGCCCAGCGGCTCATCGACGCACTGCCGGCACTGCCTTTCGCGGTGCCGCGCTCCGCGGCGCCGGCGATCGATGACCGTGCCGCGGGCGGTGTGGTCGCGATCGCGCAGGAGCGCGTCGACGGCGAGCCGCATCCGAGCGGCAGCGGCGACCCCATCGAGCTCCGACGCCTCCTCGACACCCTTCACGAGACCGACCTCGCCCCGCTTCGAAGGCACCTGGCTCATCGACACACCTTCTTCGGCGGCGAGGAGGGGCTGCGCCTCATGACCGGTGATGCCGTCGCGATGCTCGCTCCGACGGCCCGTGAGGGCGCTCGCCGCGTCGCCGATGCCTTCGTCGGGCTCGCGCCGCACGGTGATGTGCTGACGCATGGCGACCTGGCCGGCAGCAACGTGCTGTGGACCGATGGCGTCGCCTCCACAGTTTCGGGGCTGATCGATTGGGATCTCGCTGCCGCCGACGACGAGGCGAAGGATGTGGCGGCGCTCGCGACATGGCATGGGTGGGATCTCGTGGCGCAGATCGTGCCACCCGAAGTCACCCACCGCGCACGTGTCACGGCGGCGACCTACCCTCTGCAGCTCCTGTGCTTCGCGATCGCGGGAGGCCGCCCCGCGACGGAGATCGAGCGCGCCCTCACGAGGGCCAACGACACGTACGCGAGCTGACCGGCCCGGCGCGGCGGACCGGTTCGTAGACTGGACGGATGCAGCCGCTCACGGAGAACCAGGTGCGCGCCGCCCTCGTCAACGCGACACCCGACGAGCTCGACCGCGTGGGTGTTCCGCTCTCTCTCGTGCTCGCCGACTGGGATCATCTCGATTTCCTCGCGTGGTCCGACCCGGACTTCCGAGGTCGGGGCTACATGATCGTCGAGCGCGACGGCGTGCCCACCGGGATCGTGCTGCGCGCGGCATCCGGGTCCCGTCCGCGCGCGGCGATGTGCAACCTCTGCCACACGATGCAGCCCGGCAATCAGGTCGCCCTGTTCACGGCGCGACGGGCGGGGGATGCCGGGGCTCGCGGTGACAGTGTCGGCACCTACATCTGCGCCGATCTGGGCTGCCACGAGAACGTCCGCCTCGCGGCGCCGCTCGCGCCGAGCGAGGTGCGTGCCAGCGTCGACCGCCGCATCGACGGGACGCGCCACCGCGTGGAGGCCTTCGTCGAGCGGGTCGTGGCGCCGGTCTGACGCCGGATGCGGCCTCTGGTTTTTGGGAACGCGTGCGGCCGGGTAAGATGGTTGATCGCGCCTCCGGTCGACTGTAAAAGCCGGGCGGGTGCGCACTTGGCGAGTTACCCAAGCGGCCAAAGGGATCTGACTGTAAATCAGCCGTCTTCGACTTCGGGGGTTCGAATCCCTCACTCGCCACCCACCGAAAGGCCCCGCAGATGCGGGGCCTTTCCTGGTCTGCGCTCTCCACGCGGCCCGACCCCCGTGACAGGATGGGGGCACGGCTGGATGCCCGACGAAGGGGAGAGACATGACCGAACCGACGAGTTCGCCGCAGTCCAACAAGATCCTGCGCGCGACGATCTGGGTCGCGATCGGCGCTCTGATCGCCGCCGCGCTCGTGTGCGTGGTCTGGGTGCTGATCGGAGACTCGAACGGCATCGTCGGCAAGGCGTTCCTGACGATCCTGCTGCTCGCGGGCTTCGCGGGCGTGGCGATCGCCGAGTCGAACATGGCCCAGAGTCGGCCCACCTGGCTCGCGCTGACGAGCATGATCTCGTGGGTGCTGATCCTGCTGGTCGGGGCGTTCCTCATCTGGATGCCGACCAGTGGCTACTTCGGCGTCGGTGCCGAGCGGGTGTTCAAGTTCATCGTCATCGCGCTCATCGTCCAGGGCGCTCTCCTGCACGCCCGCCTCTTCCTCAAGGCGTTCCAGCGCCACCAGACGACCTTCACCTCCATCGTCACCTACGTGACCATCGGCCTCGTCGTCATCCTCATGGTGATGCTGGTGCTGCCGCTCATGACCGACGAGTTCGTCACCTACCGTCCGCTCTACTGGCGCGTGGTCGTCGCGCTCGCGATCCTGTCGGCGGTGGGCACGGCGCTCCTGCCGCTGGTCAACGCCCTCTTCGCCCCGAAGCGTCCGCGCCCGCACCTCGCCGCCCCCTACGGTGCGGCTCCTTACGGCGCGGCTCCTTACGGTTCGGCCCCACTCCCCGTGGCGGCGCCCGCTGCCCCCGCTCAGCCGCCCGCACCGGCACCGGCACCCGCTCCGGCGGCATCCGCACCGTGGCCCACCTTCGCCGACGGCGTCACGCCGCTGCCGGTGTTCCCCGACGGCTCGCCGGACTGGAACGCCTACTACACGGGTCAGCCCTCGCCCGACGCACGCTTCTGGTTCACGGAGGGCGCAAGCGCCCCGACGGCTCCGGCCGCGCAGGGGCACGACGGGTACCCGCCGGCCCCGCCGCTGCCGCCCCAGCAGCACAGCTGAGCGTCAGCCGAGCATCTCCAGCGCCGCCATCGCGGCGTTATGGCCGCCGATGCCGCTGACGGCGCCGCCGCGACGCGCGCCCGAGCCGCACATCAGCACCCGCTCGTGCGCCGTCGCCACGCCCCAGCGCTCGGCCGCCGTCTCGAGCGGCTCGTCGTCGCCCGCCCACGGCCACGACAACGGCCCGTGGAAGATGTCGCCGGCGGTCATGCCGAGCGATCCCTCCAGGTCCGTGGTCGTCCGCGCTTCGATGCACGGCGAGCCGTCGGGCGCGACGTACAGGCAGTCGGCGAGCGGTTCGGCGAGCACCGCGTCGAGCGAGCGGGTCGCGGCATCCACGAGCGTCGACCGGTAGTCGGCGGTCGAGAAGCCGGCGGCCAGTCGGTGCGGAACCTGCAGCCCGAAGAGCGTCAGCGTCTGGGCTCCCGACTGCTGCAGGGCCGGCCCGAGGATCGACGGGTCGGTGAGGGAGTGGCAGTAGATCTCGGCGGGAAGGGGACGCGGGATGCCGCCGTCCACCGCGGCCGCGTAGGCGTCGTCGAGCTGGGTCATCGTCTCGTTGACGTGGAACGTGCCGGCGAAGGCCGCTTCGGGCGAGACGGTCGTGTCACGCAGACGCGGCAGATGTGACAGCAGCATGTTGACCTTCAGCTGCGCGCCCTCCGGTGCCGCGTCGTCCGCGGGGTCCGCCGCGTCGCCGAGGAGCCGATCGAGCACCGCGGGGCTCACGCCGCTGAGAACCAGGCGTCCGGTGAGGATCTCGCCCGAGGCGAGCGTCACGGTGCCGCCGGGCGCGACCGCGCTCACGGTCGCATTGACGCGGATCTCGGCGCCCGCGCGGCGCGCCGCGTTCTCGAGCGCGGCGCTCACTCGGCCCATGCCGCCGACGGGGACGTCCCAGTCGCCGGTGCCGCCGCCGACCACGTGGTAAAGGAAGCAGCGGTTCTGGCGCAGGGAGGGATCGTCGGCCCAGGAGAAGGTGCCGATGAGACCGTCGGTGAGGGCGATGCCGCGCGCGATGTCGGTGCCCAGCCCGTCGCGCAGCAGGCCGCCCAGCGGTCGCGTCGTGAGCGCGTCCCAGAGCGCGGTGTCGGCGACCTCCGCTAGCATCTCGCCCGCGCGGCGCAGGGGCTCTGTCACCGAGGGGAAGACGGTCGCAGCGAGCGGGAGGAGGCGGTCGGTGAACGCCTCGAAGCGCTCCGCCTCGCGGAGGTCACCGGTCGTGCGGATGACGCTCGCGGTGGTGGCCGCGGCATCCGCGTTGTCGATGAGGATGCCGCGGGACGGGTCGGCGGGGTCGGGGGTGTACGACGAGTAGCGGCGCCGTCGCAGGTCGAGGCGCAGATCGAGGTCGTCGATGATCGTGCGGGGCAGCAGGCTCACGAGGTACGAGTAGCGCGACAGGCGCGCGTCCACGCCCGCCCAGGGCTGCTCCGACACCGCGGCGCCGCCGACCCGGTCCTGCCGTTCCAGCACGACGACGCGCTTGCGCGCCCGGGCGAGGTAGGCGGCGGCGGTGAGGGCGTTGTGGCCGCCGCCCACGATCACGACGTCGTAGTGCGCGCTCATGAGGCCACGGTAGTGCGCGTAGCGTGGAGGCATGGTGGATGCCGCGCAGTGGGAAAAGATCGCCGTCGACATCGCGCGGGAGGCCGGCGCGCTCGCGCGTCGGCGTCGCAGCGAGGGGGTCGCGGTCGCCGCCACCAAGTCGTCGCTCGCCGACATCGTCACGGAGGCCGATCGCGAGGTGGAGCAGCTCATCCGCGACCGGCTGGCAGCGGTCCGGCCCGACGACGGCTTTCTCGGGGAGGAGTCCGACCCGCAGCCCGGCACGAGCGGTGTGACCTGGGTCGTCGACCCCATCGACGGCACGGTCAACTACGCCTACGGCATTCCGCAGTACGCGGTCAGCATCGCCGCTGTGACCGGGGAGGCGACGCCCGAGACGTGGGTGGCACAGGCCGCGGCGGTCTACAGCCCCGCCGTCGACGAGCTCTTCCACGCGCACCGCGGTGGAGGGGCCTGGCTCGGCGATCAGCCTCTGCACGTGTCGACGGTGACGGATGCCGGGGCCCTCCTCGCGACCGGTTTCGGATACGACCCCGCCACCCACGACGGCGACCTGGCGCGGGTGCGCCGGATGATGGTGCTCGCCCGCGACCTGCGTCGCGCCGGCGCGGCCTCGCTCGACCTGGCCTACATCGCCGCCGGGCGGCTCGACGGGTACTTCGAGCGCGGGCTCAAGCCGTGGGACCACGCGGCGGGAGCGCTGCTGGTCACGGAGGCGGGCGGCATCGTCGGCGGTCGCCCGGGCGGCGTGCCCGGTGCGGAGATGACGATCGCGGCCGGTCCGGAGCTGTTTCCGCGGATGCGGGAGCTGCTGGAGGTGTGAGGCGTCCGCGGGTTGATAGGAACGTGGACCGTGTGTCCATGGCATTCCCAGCGACCACGATGTAGTGTTTACCCGATCGTTATCTTTGCCGGCCCGAACGGCGAAGCGATCCGAAGCCCGTAGTACGTCGTCGTGCGGAGCACCCTTCCGCGCGGCCTGACGAGAGCCTGTGTGATTTGACCCCCGACACCCCCGCGGCCGATGCGACGCCCTCGCGGCGTGCCAGCCGACGAACCGAGTCGGCCGCAACGCCGGCCGGGCCGGGTGCTCTGACCCGCGCTGAGTACCGTCGCCTGGCTGCCGAGGCCGCCGCCGTGGCCGCGCCCGCGGACGACGTTCTCCCTGTCGCTTCTGCCGCCGTCGCCGAGGTGACGCAGCCCGAGGCGTCTGTCGAGTCCGCGCCCGCCGAGCCCTCCCTCGCCGAGTCGGTCGTCGCCGACGTCGCTGCGGCGATCGTCGCCGAAACCGTCGCCGGGGCACAACCCGACGAGGCCTCCCGTCGGCGTCTGCGCCGCGCCGCGCGAGCCGTGTTCGAGTCGGTCGCCACCGAGGACGCATCCGCGGTCGCCGTGACGGTGGACGCCGCCGTCGACCACGAAGCGGATGCCGTGCCCGCTCCGGTCGCCGACCAGCTCCCGAGCGATTCCGCGTTCGTCGCGGCATCCGAGAGCTGCGACCTCGACGAGTTCGAGTTCGCTGCCCGCCTGTTCTCCTTCACGGGGGAGACGCCCGTGCAGCGTCCCTCGACCGCCGCTGCCGGGCCGGCGGAACCGGTTTCCGCTGCCGAGGCCGTCGTCCATGTCGCCGCACGCCGCCGCCCGCGTGGCGCGGCGATCGCCAAGCGGATGGCTGCGGCGTCGTTCTCGGTGGGCGTCATGGCGGTCGTCGGCCTGCTCGCAGTGGGCACGACCACGCCGGCGGCTGCGATCGCCTCGGCATCCGACTCGTCGAACACCGCCGCGCAGCCCACCGTCGTCGCCGCCAGCCAGAAGCTGACGAAGAGCTCGGATGCCGGTCAGATCCAGGCGTTCGTGGCTTCGGGAACCGATGCTCCGACCGCGCTGGATCGACCCGAAAGCTACAACGTCACGTCGATGTCGGAGCTTGCGGCCGAGTCGGGCGTGCGCCTGTTCGCGAACACGTGGGTGAACGACCCCTCGTCGCCCATCCAGTACCCGTTCCCCGTCGGGGTGCCGATCTCGGCCGCCTTCGGGTCCATCGCGTACCTCTCGGAGTTCGCCACCCCCCACAACGGCGTCGACCTGACCCCGGGTGAGGGCGCGGAGATCCACGCTGTCGCCGCGGGCACCGTGCGCATCGCGACCGAGTCCGGTGGCGATTACGGTGTGACGGTGCTGATCGACCACATCATCGACGGCCAGCTCGTCTCCACTCGCTACGGCCACATGCAGTACGGCTCGCTGCAGGTGAAGGTGGGCGACAAGGTCACCGCCGGACAGGTCATCGGCCGCGTCGGACAGACCGGTAAGGCGACCGGACCCCACCTGCACCTCGAGGTGCTGCTGGGGGGCACCACCCGCATCGACCCGATGCCGTGGCTGGCCGAGCACACCAAGCCCGGCCACACCGTCGGCTGAGCCGATTCTGTCGGACGCCCCGGCTCTGATATTCTTTTCTGGTTGCCCCGAGAGGGGCATCGCGCCCCGATAGCTCAGTGGCAGAGCACTTCCATGGTAAGGAAGGGGTCGTCAGTTCAATCCTGACTCGGGGCTCGCAGCATCCACATCTCGCCGTGTGGGTGCGGCGCGGCGGGGTAGCTCAGTTGGTGAGAGCGCACGACTCATAATCGTGAGGTCGCGGGTTCAAGCCCCGCTCCCGCTACCAAAAACCCAGATCAGCCCCGGACAGTCCGGGGCTGTTTTGCGTTTTGGGCGGTGGGGCTCGTACGCCGCCCCGAGGCACGGTTCGCAGCACGCGACGAGTGCATGTCCGAGCCCGGCGATAACATGAACCGTTCCCACCCGGCCCGTAGACGGAGCCTCTCATGCTCGGAAAACTCCTCGTCCGCTATCTCTGGACGTATAAATGGTGGCTGCTGGGCGTGCTCGTCTTCCAGTTCGCCTCGGCGATGGCTTCTCTCTACCTGCCGCGCCTGAACGCCGACATCATCGACAAGGGTGTCGCCGCGGGCGACACCGGCTACGTCTGGTCGCGGGGCGGCTTCATGCTGCTCATCGCGCTGGGGCAGATCGTCGCCTCGGTCATCGCGACGTTCTTCGCCGCGCGCGCCGCGATGAGCGCCGGACGCGACATCCGCCGCGACGTCTACGACAAGGTCAGCGGCTTCTCCGAGCGTGAAGTCTCGTCGTTCGGGGCGGGAACGCTCATCACTCGCAACACCAACGACGTCCAGCAGGTGCAGATGCTCGCGATGATGGGCGCCACCATGCTCGTCACCGCGCCGCTGCTGGCCATCGGCGGCGTCATCATGGCCGTCCAGCAGGATGCCGCGCTCAGCTGGCTCATCGCCGTCGCGGTGCCGACGCTGCTCGTGATCGCCGGTTTCATCATCAGCCGCATGGTGCCGTTGTTCCGCGAGTATCAGGGCAAGCTCGACGGCGTCAACCGCGTCATGCGCGAGCAGCTCACCGGCGTGCGCGTCGTCCGCGCGTTCGTGCGTGAACGCATCGAAGAGGCCCGGTTCCGCGTCGCGAACACCGACATCATGGTCGTCGGACGCAAGGTCGGCTCGCTGTTCGTGCTCATGTTCCCGCTGGCGATGCTGGTGCTCAACCTCACCGTCGTCGGCGTCATCTGGTTCGGCGGCATCCAGGTGGATGCCGGTGACGTGCAGATCGGCACCCTCTTCGCCTTCATGCAGTACATCGGTCAGATCCTCATGGGCGTGCTCATGGCGACGTTCATGACGATCATGATCCCGCGCGCCGCGGTCTCCGCAGATCGCATCGGAGAGGTGCTCGACTCGACCGATGCGCTGCACCGCCCGGCGCGACCGGTCACGCAGTTCCCCGACCTCGGCGCCGTCGAGTTCGACGACGTCACCTTCAGCTACCCCGGCGCCGAGGCGCCCGTCCTCGAGAACATCTCGTTCCGCGCCGCCCCCGGCCAGACCGTCGCCATCGTCGGATCGACCGGTTCGGGCAAGACGACGCTCGTCTCCCTCATCCCGCGACTGTTCGACGTGACCGGCGGCACCGTGCGCGTCGGCGGCGTCGACGTGCGCGAGGCCGACCTCGACGAGATGTGGCGGGGCATCGGCTACGCCCCGCAGCGCGCGTTCCTGTTCACGGGCACGGTCGCCAGCAACCTCCGCTTCGGACGCGAGGACGCGACCGACGACGAGCTGTGGCAGGCGCTCGAGATCGCCCAGGGGCGCGATTTCGTCGCCGAGATGGACGGCGGCCTCGATGCGCGCATCGCGCAGGGCGGCACCAACGTCTCGGGTGGTCAGCGCCAGCGCCTGTCGATCGCTCGCGCCATCGTGCACCGCCCGCACGTGCTCGTGTTCGACGACTCGTTCTCGGCGCTCGACGTCACGACCGATGCCCGGCTACGCCAAGCTCTCTGGCGCGCGTTTCCCGAGGTGACCAAGATCGTCGTCGCCCAGCGCATCTCAACCATCGCGGATGCCGACGTCATCGTCGTCCTCGACGACGGGCGCATGGTCGGCATCGGCACGCACGAGGAGCTTCTCGCCGCAAACGACACGTACCGAGAAATCGTCGAATCGCAGTTGGGAGTCGACGCATGAGCGCGCCGAACACCGCCGCCCTCTCCGAAGAGGAACGCGAAGAACTCGAGCTTGCCGAACAGGCGCGGCTCAACTCCGGCTCGTGGGACTCCGTCGCCCCCGGCAAGGCCGCCAACTTCGGTCGCAGCTTCATGCGGATGATCGGCCTGCTCGCCCCGTACAAGTGGGCGTTCGGGTTCGTCTCGGTCCTCGGCGCGGTCGGCGTCGTGCTCGCCGTCATCGCGCCGAAGGTTCTTGGTGAAGCCACCAACATCCTCTTCGAGGGCGTCGTCTCGGCATCCCTCGCCGCCCAGTTCCCCGCGGGCGCGAGTCAGGCCCAGGTCGTCGACGCCCTGCGCGCCGCCGGGCAGAACGACATCGCCAACATCGTCTCTGCGATGCACGACTTCCAGGTCGGCGCCGGAGTCGACTTCGAGCGTCTGAAGTCGGTGCTCGTCGCTGTTCTCGCGATCTACGTCGTGTCGGCCGTGCTCACTTGGCTGCAGGGCTACGTCATCAACGTGATCATGGTGCGCACCATGTGGCGGCTCCGTGAGTCGGTCGAGGCGAAGATCAACCGTCTGCCGCTGTCGTACTTCGACCGGGTGCAGCGCGGCGAGCTCATCTCGCGCGTGACGAACGACATCGACAACATCACCCAGACCATGCAGCAGTCGCTGTCCACTGCCGTCACCAATGTGCTGACGGTCGTCGGTGTGCTCATCATGATGTTCTCGATCTCGTGGCAACTCGCGATCGTCGCCCTCATCGCGCTGCCGCTGATGGGCGTCATCTTCGGAGTCATCGGCCCGAAGTCGCAGAAGGCCTTCGCGACGCAATGGCGCAAGGTCGGCCGGCTCAACGCACGCGTCGAGGAGTCGTTCTCCGGTCACGCGCTCGTGCGCGTGTACGGCCGCGAGAAGGATTCGCGAGAGAAGTTCGAGCAGGAGAACGAAGAGCTCTACCAGGCCGCGTTCAAAGCCCAGTTCCTGTCGGGCCTGATGATGCCGGCGATGATGTTCATCGGAAATCTCTCCTACGTCGGCATCGCCGTGCTCGGCGGTCTGATGGTGGCCTCCGGCCAGCTGCGGCTCGGCGACGTGCAGGCCTTCATCCAGTACTCGCAGCAGTTCACCCAGCCGCTGTCGGAGCTCGGTGGCATGGCCGCCGTCGTGCAGTCCGGAACGGCCTCGGCCGAACGCGTCTTCGAACTCCTCGACCAGGACGAGCAGGAGCCCGATGCCGCCGACGCGCCCGCCCTGCGCGAGGGACGCGGCGTGATCGAGTTCCAGAACGTCGCGTTCTCGTATAGCCCCGACAAGCCCCTCATCCGCGACCTGTCCTTCCGCGTCGAACCGGGCCAGACCGTGGCGATCGTCGGCCCGACCGGAGCCGGTAAGACGACGCTGGTGAACCTGCTGATGCGCTTCTACGAGCTCGACGGGGGCCGCATCCTGCTCGACGGACAGGACATCTCCGAGCTCACCCGCGACGATGTGCGTTCGCGCACCGGCATGGTGCTCCAGGATCCATGGCTGTTCGCCGGAACGATCCGCGAGAACATCCGGTACGGCAACGAGCAGGCCTCCGACCTCGAGATCGTCGAAGCCGCTGTCGCGACCCGGGTCGACCGCTTCGTCCACTCCCTTCCCGACGGGTACGACACCGTGCTCGACGAGGACGCCGCCAACGTCTCGGCGGGGGAGAAGCAGCTCATCACGATCGCGCGTGCGTTCGTCGCCGAGCCGAGCGTGCTCATCCTGGATGAGGCGACGAGCTCGGTCGACACCCGCACCGAGCTGCTGCTGCAGCACGCGATGTCGGCGTTGCGCGAAGGACGCACGTCCTTCGTCATCGCGCACCGCTTGTCGACGATTCGCGACGCCGACCTCATCCTCGTGATGGAGCACGGCGACATCGTCGAGAAGGGCAGCCACGACGAGTTGATCGCCGCGGAAGGCGCCTACTGGCGCCTCTACCGCTCGCAGTTCGAGCAGGCCGCCGCCGGCGCCGACGACCCGACCCCCGAGGCCGGCGGCGGGAACGACGCGTGAGCGGCGGTGCGCCCGCGACGCCCGCCCGGCGTCGCGACCTTACCTTCGTGCTGGCTTGCATCGGGGTCGGCCTTGCCGCCGGTCTGCTGTCGGGGCTGTTCGGCGTCGGCGGCGGCACGGTCATCGTGCCGATGCTGGTGCTCCTGCTGCGCTTCGACCAGCGGCTCGCGGCGGGCACGTCGCTGGCGGCCATCGTGCCCACGGCATCCGTCGGCGTCGTCTCCTACGCGATCCACGGGTCCGTCGCCTGGATCCCCGCGCTCATCCTCGCCGCCGGAGCCGTCGTCGGCGCGCAGATCGGTTCGTGGCTGCTCGCCCGCATCCCGCAGAACGCGCTGCGCTGGGGATTCGTGGGCTTCCTCGTCATCGTGATCGTGATGCTGTTCATCGTCGTCCCCTCGCGCGATGCCGCGCTCGAGCTCACGGTCGCATCCGGCATCGGCTTGGCGGTGCTGGGGCTGTTCACGGGCGTGATGGCGGGGTTGCTGGGTGTCGGCGGCGGGGTCATCGTCGTTCCCGCGCTCATCTTCCTCTTCGGTACGAGCGACCTCATCGCGAAGGGAACCTCGCTGCTCATGATGATCCCGACCGCCATCTCGGGCACCGTGGGCAACGTCAAGCGCCGCAACGTCGACCTGGTCGCCGCCGCGCTCGTCGGCGTCGCGGCGTGCACCACGACGGCTCTCGGCGCCTGGATTGCCACGCTGCTGCCGCCCCTGGTCGCCAACATCCTCTTCGCGTGCTTCCTCACCTTCATCGCCGCGCAGATGGCGGCGCGGGCCATCCGCGCTCGTCGCGCGCGCTGACGCGTTCATCCGTCCCGAACCATCGCCACGGCGGGTTTGATGCGGCGCCTGCGGACGGACGAGCGGGCAGCGCCGTCGATAGGATCGAGTGGTGTCAGTGAATCCTGAGCTGGTGGGTCGTGTCTTCCCGCCGACCGCTTCCTATCTCGTGGGCCGCGAAAAGGTGCGCGAATTCGCGCGGGCCGTCTTCGCCGACGCCCCCCAGCACCTCGACCCCGCCGCCGCTCAGGCGCTGGGTTACCGCGACGTCGTCGCACCGCCCACCTTCGCGATGGTCGTCCAAGACCTCACGATGCAGCAGCTGCTGGCCGTCGAGGACTCCGGCATCGCTCTGGAACGTACCGTGCACGCCGAGCAGCGCTTCCACTACAGCCGTCCGATCGTCGCCGGAGACGAGCTCACCGCGCAGCTCAGCATCACCGGCATCCGCCCCTTCGGCGCCGGAGCGATGGTGACCAGCGAGGCGGAGATCACCGACGCCGACGGCGCCCACGTCGTCACCGCGACATCCGTTCTGCTCATCGGAGGCGAGGTCGCATGACATCCGCAGCCCTGGAGGTCGGCACCGTCGTCGCCGAGCGCACCGTGCACCTGACCCGCGAGTCGCTGGTGCGCTACGCGGGCGCATCGGGTGACTTCAACCCCATTCACTATCGCGACGACGTCGCCGAACGCGTCGGTCTGCCCGGGGTCCTCGCGCACGGCATGCTCACGATGGGCCTCGCCGTCGAGACCATCGTCGAGTGGCTCGGCGACGCCGGACGCATCGTCGACTACGGTGTGCGCTTCACGCGTCCCGTCGTGGTGGAAGCCGAGGATGGTGCCGACCTCTTCGTCTCGGCCAAAGTCGGCGTCCTCGACGACGAGGCCGCCCGCATCGACCTCACTGTCACGTTCGGCGACACGACCGTGCTCGGCAAGGCGCAGGTGCGCGTGCGCCACCAGTCCTGATGGCCGAGATCACGCCGGTCCCGCTCGCCGACCTGACGACCCTGCGTGTCGGCGGCACGCCCCTGCGCATGGTCGAGGCCCGCACCCGCGACGAGCTCATCTCGGCGCTGCAGGAGGCGTGGTCGCAGGGGGAGCCGTGGCTCGTGCTCGGCGGCGGCTCGAACCTGCTCGCCGGTGACGAGCCCTTCGACGGCACCGTCGTGCTGGTGCGCACCTCCGGCATCCAGCGTGTCGAGGGCGCTCGGGAGGGTCACGTCCGCCTGCGCGTCGAAGCCGGTCACAACTGGGACGCCCTCGTCGAGTACACGGTCGCGGCCGGGCTGGCCGGCATCGAGGCCATGAGCGGCATCCCCGGCTCAGCCGGCGCGGCGCCCATTCAGAACGTCGGCGCATACGGGCAGGAGATCGTCGAGACGCTCGTCGAGGTCGAACTGCTCGACGAGGCCACCGGCGAGGTGGAGACCGTCTCGGCCGACGCGCTCGGCTTGGGCTTTCGCACGTCGGTGCTCAAGCAGCACTACGGTCGGGGCGCCGAGCGCTCCGGCGTCATCGTCTCGATCACCGTCGAACTGCAGGACGTCGGTGCCGGCGACGTTCCCGTGCGCGGCGCTCAGCTGCGTCAGGCGCTGCGCCTGGCTCCGGATGCCGCGGTGTCGCTCCGGTGGATCCGCGAGACGGTCCTGGCGACACGCGCCGCCAAGGGCATGGTGCTCGATGACGCCGATCCCGACACCCACAGCGCCGGGTCGTTCTTCCAGAACGCGATCGTCTCGGCATCCTTCGCGCGCGCCCTCCCGCCCGAGTGCCCTCGTTGGCCGATGGCCGTGGAGATCGAACCCGTCACCGTCATCCCTCTGGCCGCCTTCGACGGCGTCGTGCCCCCGCCGGTCTCGGTGCAGCCGGATGTCAAGGTCAGTGCGGCCTGGCTGATCGAGCACTCGGGTCTCGGCAAGGGCTTCCGGCTGCCGCGCTCACGTGCGGGATTGTCGACGAAACACGCGCTTGCTCTCACGAACCGCGGCGGAGCGACGGCCGGCGAGGTCGCGGAACTCGCGCGTTACATCCAGCACCGTGTGCAGTCCGAGTTCGGTCTGCTGCTGCAGCCCGAACCGGTGCTGGTGGGCGTCGAGCTGTAGGGCTCCCGCGCTGCGTCAGCCTTCGTGCGTCTCGACGTCGCCGTGGCGGCGCGGTCCCGGCGCGGCCTCTGCCGGCTCGGGTCGCGGCACTTCCCGCAGGAACGGGACGAGCGGCATGAGCGTGCGCACCCAGATGATCCGCGCGGCCGGGAAGACACCCAGCGCCCACAGCACCGACGCGAGTGCGTCGGTGGGGTAGTGCACGCCGAGGATCGCGACGGAGAACACGACCACGACGACGGCGATCGTGCCGAGCACGATCGCAGGCCGGTGCCAACGTGTGCCCTTCAGCATGAGCACCAGGGCGAGCACCAGCGCGGTGACGAAGGCGACGTGTCCGCTGGGATACGACGGATCGACCGGCATCTGCGCCACCGGGTGCGGCAGCAGGGTCGCGTCCGGACGCGGCCGACCGACCGCGATCTTGACGATGTCGGACGGGATCCAGGTCAGCGCGATCGTGCCGGCGAAGGCGATCGCCAGCGCCAGTCGCCCGCTCAATGCCCACACGATGGAGGTGACGATCACGGTGATGACGATCGCCGGCACAGGAGAGAACAGGTCGTAGACGAGGGCGGTGACCTGGCCGAGGCCGTTGATGTGCCAGCCGTTCATCGCCCGTGACAGATCCGCGTCGATGGGCGCGGCGCGCAGAGCCAGTCCGGCGCTGATGAGGAACACGATCGTCGCCAGCCCGACGACCAGCTTGGTCACCGGGTGCTCTGACGGTGCGAGCAGCGCGTTGCGGCGGCGGCGCGATCTGCGCGACGCCACGAGGAGGGAGGATGTCGACGGGCGCATGGAGTCCGATCGTTCTCCGTCCAGCTATGTGCTGTCTGAGTGTGCGGAGGTCGCGGATCAGTCGAGGCCGAACAGCTTCTGCAGGCGCTGGACGCCCTCCAGCAGCTGGTCGTCACCGAGCGCGTAGGACAGTCGCAGGTATCCCGACGGGCCGAACGCCTCGCCGGGAACGACGGCGACCTCGGCCTGGTCGAGGATGAGATCGGCGAGCTCGAGCGAGGTGTCGACCCGCATGCCGTTCCACTCCCGTCCGAGCAGGCCCGTCACGTCCGGGTAGACGTAGAACGCGCCGAGCGGGTTGGGCACCGTGACCCCCGGGATCTTCGCGAGCTCCGACACGATCAACCGACGCCGACGGTCGAAGGCCTGACGCATGTCCTCGGCTTCGGTCTGCGGTCCGGTGAGCGCGGCCAGTGCGGCGCGCTGCGCGACGTTGTTGACGTTCGAGCTCAGGTGCGACTGGAGGTTGCCGGCGAGCTTGATCGCGTCGGCGGGGCCGACCATCCAGCCCACACGCCAGCCGGTCATCGCATAGGTCTTGGCGACCCCGTTGACGAGGATGGTCTGTCCGGCCAGCTCCGGCACCGCGTCGACGATCGAGACGGCCCGCGCGCCTTCGTAGACGAGGTTCTGATAGATCTCGTCGCTGATCACCCAGATGCCGTGCGCGAGCGCCCACTCGCCGATCGCCTTCGTCTCCTCGGGTGTGTAGACCGAGCCGGTCGGGTTGGAGGGGGAGACGAAGACGAGCACCGTCGTCTTGTCGGTACGGGCGGCCTCGAGCTGGTCCACGGTGACCTTGTAGTCCTGGTCGGCGCCGGCGAAGACCTCGACCGGGATGCCGTCGGCCAGCGCGATCGCCTCGGGATACGTCGTCCAGTACGGCGCGGGCAGGAGCACCTCGTCACCCGGGTTCACGACCGCTTGGAAGGCCTGGTAGACGGCCTGCTTGCCACCGTTGGTCACGATGATCTGCGACGGGGCGACCTCCAGGCCCGAGTCGCGGAGGGTCTTCGCGGCGATCGCCTCGCGCAGCACGGGCAGGCCGGCGGCGGGCGTGTAGCGGTAGTTCGCGGGGTCGTGGAGGGCGTGCGCGGCGGCATCCACGATGAACTGCGGCGTCGCGAAGTCGGGCTCGCCGGCCGCGTAGGAGATGACGGGGCGGCCGGCGGCCTGCAGGGCCTTCGCCTTCGCATCGACCTTGAGGGTCGCGGACTCGGCGATGGCAGACAGCTTGCGGGACAGGGGAGCGCGTTCGGTCACAGGCAAAAGCGTAGTGGTCCCGGCCACCGGCGGCACGGACCTGGCTCGCACGGAACGACGCGGCGCGGGTGCGCTAACGTGACGACGTGACCGGAGATGCCCGTGCCCGCCCGCCTCGCCGTCTCTCCGGTCTTTGGGGGCTGGCGCGCCTGGGTTTGGCCACGCTCTGCGTCGGCACCGCGACGGGGTTGGCGGTGCTGCTGCTCGTCTGGATCGTCCACTCCGTGGAGCACCTGGTGTGGGGAAGCGCCGAGGGGCCGTTCCTCGATGGGCTCGCTCTGCCATCGCCCTGGTGGCTGCCGATCCTCAGCCTGAGCGTCGCCGGCGTGATCGCGGCTCTCGGTTGGTACCTGCTCCGCCGGTTCGGGCGCCGCATCGCGAGCGTCGAAGAAGGAGTTGCCGGAAAGCGGATGCCGGCGCTGGAAACCCTTGCCGACACCGTGATCCAGGTGACCTCTGTCGGCCTCGGCGCCTCGATCGGCAAAGAGGTGGCGCCCCGAGAGCTGTCGGCGATGGCGGGATCGAAGCTCGTCGGCTGGTTCCGCATCGACGCACGCTGGTCGATGATCCTCGTCGCCTCCGCCGCCGGCGCGGGCCTCGCCGCTGTCTACAACGTGCCGCTGGCCGGGGCGCTGTTCGCGATCGAGATCCTCCTCGCGCGCTTCAGCGCGGGCGCCGCCGTCGTCGCCCTCTCGGTGAGCGCGATCGCCACGGTCGTCGCTCGTCCCCTGGTCGCCGACGACTCGCTGTACCACGTCGACGACGTGAGCGTCACGCCGTCGTTGCTCGTCGCCGCTGTGCTTATCGGCCCGCTCATGGGCTGGACGGCGACGAGCTTCTCGGCCGTCACCGCCCGCCTGTCACGACGGCGGCCCACCGGGTGGAAGCTGCTCCTCGTCCTGCCCGTGACGTTCGCCGCGGTCGGCGTTCTCGGTGCGTTCTTCCCCCTCGTCCTCGGCAACGGTCGGGCCCTGGCGACGGCCGGCTTCGACCACGCCCAGCCGGCGCTGCTGCTGATCGCGCTCGCCGTCATGAAGTACGTCGCCACCGCGGTCTCGCTCGGCTCCGGGGCGGTCGGCGGCACGCTGCAGCCTTCGGTCGCGATCGGCGCGGCCCTGGGCGCGGCGGCGGCCGCCGGCTGGGCGCTCATCTGGCCGGGAGCGGACGGTACCGCGCTCGCCGTCGTCGCCGCCGGCGCATTCCTCGCCGCGAACATGCGAGCACCGTTCACGGCCATCGCGCTGATCATCGAGTTCACCGGCACCGGCCTCACGCTGCTGCTGCCGATCTTCCTCGCCGTGGCGGGCTCGCTCGCGGCATCCCGTCTCACGACCGGCGGCGGCCTGCGTCGTTTCGCGCCGATCGACCCGGGTCGCGAGTAGTCCGCGGCTCAGGCCGGCCAGCTCGACAGCATGCGGTCCAGGCCGTCGAGCATGCGGGAGAAGCTGTCGGAGACGTTGGCCGGAAGGGCGAAGCCGCCCCCGTTCTCGAGTGCGCAGAACCCGTGCAGGGCGGCGCGCAGAGCACGTGTGGCGTCGATCAGCTGATCGTCGGCGATGTCATAGCCGCGCAGCGTCGCCGAGACGACCTGCTGCACCTGCGCGGCGGCGAGGGCATGCGCCTCCTCGCGCGCCTCACCGGGCAGCGGTGCGCGCTGGGTGGCCGCATATCGTCCCGGATGCCGCAGTGCGTACCCCCGATAGGCGTGCGCAAGACTCTCCAGCGCCGCCGTCCGGGACACCCCGATGGCCGCGACCCGCAGTTCCTGGGCGAGCTCACGCGTCGCCTCGGTGGCCACAGCGGAACGCAGCACCTCGAGCGAGGCGATGTGCTTGTAGAGGCTCGGCACCTTCACGCCGGCGCGGCCGGCGATCTCGGCGAGGGTGAGGCCGTCGAGCCCGAGCTCGTCGATCGTCTCCAACGCCAGCGTCACCACGGCATCGCGGGTGAGGCCGGCCCTAGGCACCGGCCACCTCGCGACAGAACGCGACCAGGGCGGGACCGACCTGCTCGGGCTGCTCGGCCTGCGGGTAGTGGCCGGCGCCTTCCACGAGCGTCACGCGCGCGCGTAGCTGCTCGCCGATCCACTCCGCTTCTTCCCTCGGATCGCTGAAGTCGGGGTCGGCGGTGCCCATGATGACCAGCGCCGGTGCCGACACCTCGGGGATCCGCCTCTCGGCGAGGCTGTGGTCGGTGCGGGTCGTGCGCGCGAACGCGGCGGTGGCGCCCGGGCGCGACATCGCCGCGCGGACCGCCGCGCGGTGCTCGGCGAAGTCGGCGGGCCGGCGGCCGGGGTAGAGCTGGGGCAGGTAGGCAAGCCAGGCCGCGCGGGCCCACGGCCGGAGCATCAGCAGGCGGAACGTTGCGGCGGCGAACGGGTTGGTCGGCGCGTTGCGGACGAACGGGCCGACCAGACCCAGGCCGCTGACGGCGGCGGGCTCCTCGGCGGCCGCCCAGACGGCCGCACCGGCGGCCATCGAGTTGCCGACGACGACGGCGGGGCCGCCGAGATGCGCGATGAGCGCGAGGATGTCGGTGCCGGCCGCGACGTCGTCGTACGTCGTGAACGTCGCATCCGACTCGCCGTGACCGCGCAGGTCCATGACGGCGACGCGGAACCCGGCCTCACGCAGAGCGGGGACGGTGTAGCGGTAGCTCGCGGCGATCTCGCCCATGCCGGGAACGCACACGACGAGCGGGCCGTCACCGCTCACGCGGTATGCGATGCGACCTTCCGGCCGATCGAGGTGATGGACATCCAGCCGGGCGAAAGCAGCTGACGGGGAGGACATGGTTGTCATAGCCATAAAGCTAATAGCAGTAGCCAACTCTGTCAACGTCCTTCCTGCAGCGCGCGACAGTGGGGGTGGATGCCGCGGCATCCACCCCCACTGCGCGACGCGGACCGTCAGTCGGTCAGGTAGTCGGCGTAGGCCCCGAGCGTCAGGAACGTCGGGAAGTCCTCACCGAGGGCGACATCGCGGAAGATCGCCGCCGCGTCGTCGAACCGGTCGCCGTCCTGGCGCGGCACCTCGGCCAGGACCTGCGCGATGAGACCCTCGATGTACTCGCGCGTGATGCGGGTGCCGTCGTCCGTCGTGCGGTCCTGGTGGATCCACTGCCACACCTGGCTGCGGCTGATCTCGGCGGTCGCGGCATCCTCCATGAGGTTGTCGATCGCGACGGCCCCGAGCCCCCGCAACCACGCCTCGATGTAGCGGATCGCCACTGACACGTTGCCGTACACGCCCGCCGCCGTGACCGGCAGTCCGATGTGCACGTCGATGAGCTGCGAGGCCTGGACGTTCACCTCGGGCCGCTGGCGGTCGATCTGGTTGGGGCGCTCGCCGAGCACGGCGTCGAACTCCGCCTGCGCGACGGGGATCAGGTCGGGGTGGGCCACCCACGTCCCGTCGAAGCCGTCGCCGGCCTCGCGCTTCTTGTCGGCGGCGACCTTCTCGAACGCCTGGGCCGTCACCTCCGGGTCGCGTCGGTTGGGGATGAAGGCGCTCATGCCGCCGATCGCGAAGGCTCCGCGCTTGTGGCACGTCTTCACGAGCAGCTCCGTGTAGGCCCGCATGAACGGCACCGTCATCGTGACCTGGCTGCGGTCGGGCAGCACGAACCGCGCGCCCCGGCCGCGGTAGTTCTTGATCATCGAGAAGATGTAGTCCCAGCGGCCGGCGTTCAGGCCCGCGATGTGATCGCGCAGCTCGAACAGGATCTCCTCCATCTCGAACGCCGCCGGCAGCGTCTCGATGAGCACGGTGGCACGGATGGTGCCGTGCGGGATGCCGAGGTAGTTCTCACTGAAGGTGAAGACGTCGTCCCACAGCTTCGCCTCCTCCGCCGACTCGATCTTCGGCAGGTAGAAGTAGGGGCCCACGCCGTTGTCGATCAGACGCTGCGCGTTGTGGAAGAAGTACAGGCCGTAGTCGACGAGCGAACCGGATGCCGCGAGGTCGCGACCGGCGCGGTCGGTGTAGCGGATGTGCTTCTCGACCAGGTGCCAGCCGCGGGGACGCATCACGATCGTGGGGGTCTGCTCGGCGGTGACGCGGTACTCCTTGCCCTCGGGGCTCGTGTACGACAGCTGTCCGCGGATCGCGTCGAACAGCGAGAGCTGACCTTCGATGACGTTGCGCCAGGTGGGGCTCGTGGCATCCTCCTGGTCGGCCAGCCACACCTTCGCGCCCGAGTTGAGCGCGTTGATCGTCATCTTCGGGTCGGTGGGGCCGGTGATCTCGACGCGGCGATCCTCCAGTCCCGGACCTGCCCCGGCGACCTGCCACTCGGCATCCTCGCGGATGTGGGCCGTGTCGGAGCGGAACTGCGGGTCGTGCCCGTTGCCGATCTCGAAACGGCGCCGCATCCGGTCGGCGAGGCGGTCGTGACGCCGGCCGGCGAAGCGGACGTGCAGCTCGGCGAGGAACGCGATGGCCGCGGGGGTGAGGATCTCCTCGTAGCGGTCGCGGATCGGTCCCGTGATGGTGATGGTCGATGCGGGCGCGGTGCCCGTGGCGGTGGGAGTCATGGCCCTGCTCTTTCTGTGTCGGTGGGTCGCGGGGTGGTGCTCAGTGGAACTGTTCGGCCTCAGTGGATCCCACCAGAGCCAGGGTCGCGCTGTCGGGGTTGAGCGCCGTGGAAACGAAGTCGAAGTAGCCGGTGCCCGCCTCGCGCTGGTGCTTGGTGGCGGTGTAGCCGCGCGATTCCGCAGCGAACTCGGCTTCCTGCAGCTCGACGTACGCGCTCATGGCGCGCTCGGCGTAGCCGGAGGCGAGATCGAACATCGAGTAGTTGAGGGCGTGGAAGCCGGCCAGCGTGATGAACTGGAACTTGTAGCCGAGGTCGGCCAGCTCCTGCTGGAAGGTGGCGATCTGCTCGTCGCTGAGGTGACGCTTCCAGTTGAAGCTCGGCGAGCAGTTGTAGGCGAGCATCTTGCCGGGGAACTGCTCGTGGATCGCGCTCGCGAACGCGCGGGCCAGCTCGATGTCGGGCTCTCCGGTCTCCACCCACAGCAGGTCGGCGTACGGCGCGAACGCGAGGCCGCGGCTGATGACCGCCTCCAGGCCCGGGCGCACCCGGTAGAAGCCCTCGCTCGTGCGTTCTCCCGTGGTGAACTCCTGGTCGCGCGGGTCGACGTCGCTGGTGAGCAGGTCGGCCGCCAGCGCGTCGGTGCGGGCGATGATGACGGTCGGCACGCCGGCGACGTCGGCGGCGAGCCGAGCCGCGTTCAGGGTGCGGATGTGCTGCTGCGTGGGCACCAGCACCTTGCCGCCGAGGTGGCCGCACTTCTTCTCGCTGGCCAGCTGGTCCTCCCAGTGGATGCCGGCGGCACCCGACTGGATGAGCGACTGCGCGAGCTCGTACGCGTTCAGGGGGCCGCCGAAGCCCGCCTCGGCATCCGCGACGATGGGGGCCAGCCAGTCCTGCGTGAGGGTGCCTTCCGCGTGCTCGATCTGGTCCTGGCGGATCAGGGCGTTGTTGATGCGGCGGACGACGGCAGGCACGGAGTTGGCCGGATAGAGGCTCTGGTCGGGGTAGGTCTGTCCGGCGAGGTTGCCGTCGGCGGCGACCTGCCACCCCGAGAGGTAGATGGCCTTCAGACCCGCACGTACCTGCTGCACGGCCTGGCCGCCGGTGTAGGCGCCGAGCGCGCGGATGTAGTCCTCGGTGTGCAGCAGGTTCCAGAGGTTCTCGGCGCCGCGGCGGGCGAGGGTGTTCTCCTCGCGCACCGACCCGCGCAGGCGGATGACGTCCTCCGCGGTGTAGGTGCGCTGAACGCCGTCCCAGCGCGGGTCGGTGTCCCAGATCTCCTGCAGCTCAGCGGCGGTCTGCGTCTGGTCGCCGGCGCGCAGTGGCGGCTGACCGGGGGTGGCCTGGATCGTCATGGTGCTCTCCTTCATCGGATGCCGGGGCGATGCCGGCGGTGGCTCGTGTCTCCACTTTGGGTGAAGTTCGAGGCCAGGAGTAACCAAATCGGGAGTGAAGATTGATCGAACTTCACGTTCTGTGACACAATCCCGGACATGACGAACATCGATGTTCCGTTGACGGCGACGACCGCAGAGCCCGAGGACGAGGCCGATGCGCTCACGATCGGCCGGCGCATCCGTCAGCTGCGCACGGCGCGCGGGATGACCCTCGACGAGCTCGCGGCAGCTGTCGAGCGGGCACCGAGTCAGCTGTCGATGATCGAGACGGGAAAGCGCGAGCCCAAACTCACGCTTCTGCGCGCCATCGCCAAGGCGCTCGGTGCGACGGTCGACCAACTCCTGGAGGCGGAGCCCCTCGATGAGCGCGCCACGCTCGAGATCGCCCTCGAGCGCGCCATGAAGGGACCGACGTTCCGCGCGCTCGGGATCGAGCCGTTCCGCATCGGCAAATCGATCCCCGACGACGCCCTGCGCGCGCTGCTCGCGCTGCAGGGCGAGATCGAAAGGCTCGGTGACGAGCGCTCCGCCACCCCCGAGGAGGCGCGTCGCGCGAACGTCGAGCTGCGCCACCTGATGCGGCGCCAGGACAACTATTTCGCCGAGCTCGAGGAGCACGCGCGCGCCATCCTGCGTGCCGTCGACCATCCCGGGGGACCGCTCACGCAGCGCACCGCCTCGGACATCGCCGCTCACCTCGGTTTCTCCCTGCACTACGTCGCCGACCTGCCTGCCTCGACGCGGTCGGTCGCCGACATCAAGCACGGGCGGCTGTATCTGTCGAGCACGGTGCCCGCGAAGGGCGACTCGCGCACCGCCGTGCTCCAGGCGCTCGCCAGTCGCATCCTCGGGCACGCCGAGCCGCGCTCGTACGCCGAGTTCCTGCGTCAGCGGGTGGAGACGAACTACCTGACCGGGGCTCTCCTGATCCCCGAAGACCACGCGGTGCCGGTCTTGCTGGACGCCAAGTCGCGGCGCGCGCTGTCGATCGAAGATCTCCGCGACGCCTACTCGGTGTCGTACGAGACCGCGGCGCATCGCTTCACCAATCTGGCGACGCGGCATCTCGGCATCCCGGTGCACTTCTTGAAGGTGCACGAGTCGGGCACCATCACGAAGGCCTACGAGAACGACGACGTCAACTTCCCGGCCGACCGGCTGGGCTCGATCGAGGGGCAGTTGTGCTGCCGGCGTTGGACGAGCCGCGCCGTCTTCGACATACCCGACAAGTTCAATCCGTACTACCAGTACACCGACACCGGCAACGGCACGTTCTGGTGCACGGCCCGGGTGGAGACCTCCAGCGAGGGGGCCCATTCGGTGTCGGTGGGCGTGCGCTTCGACGACACGAAGTGGTTCGTGGGGCGCGAGACGACCAACCGCGGCGTCTCCCGCCACGCGGTCGAGGTGTGCTGCCGTCGTGCTCCCGCCGAACTGGAGTCGCAGTGGCGCGATCAGGCGTGGCCGAACGTGCGAACCCCTCGGACGCTGCTCGCGACGCTGCCGACCGGCGCGTTCCCCGGCGTCGACACGACCGACCTGTACGAGTTCCTCGAGGTGCACGCCCCGCGCGACTGAGGTGCTCGCTGCGCTGCGCTGTGGTGGGGTGTGGGCCGCTCAGACCACGGCGTTCCAGCGCAGACGCGGGGTGGCGGCATCCACATCGTCGAGAACGGCCGCGGGCGAGGCGACCGGGAACGTCGTGATCAGTCGCTGGATGCCGCCGTTGATCAGCGCGTAGGCGAGGGCGGAAGGGCCGGATGCCGCGGCGCGCCCCACCGCGATGACGGCTTCCGTGTCGTGCACCCGCTGACGGCGCACCGGAGTGCGCTCCACCAGTGCGGTGGCGGCCGCGGCGACCCGCGCCAGCAGGGTCTCGCCCGTCGGCAGCGCCCAGGGGAGGAAGGCGTCGGCGGCCAGCCCGTAGGCGCGGGCGAGCTCGCCGTCCAGCCAGCGCTCGCGTTTGAGGCCGTAGGGGGTCGGTGTCGTCGACAGCAGGTAGCCGTAGACGTGCAGCAGGCCGGCGTTGCCGACGGGGAAGCGGGCGTCGATGCCGGCGCGCTCGTGGAGCGCCCTGAAGACCGACGCCGCGATCACGGATGTGCCCGTGTTCTCGTCGATGACCGTGGACAGCCCCCATGCCTCGAATCGGCGCGCGGCGGCGTCGGCGTCGATCGAGGTGCCGAGCCACGGGAGGAGGTCGAAGGCGGCCGCGGGATCGCCCGTGGCGAGCGCGGCCGCGGCGTCGAGTCGCGAGAGCTCCCCGCCACTTTTTACCGGATGTTCATCTGCCGTGGTCATTACGTCCACACATGTCCTTCACTATGGACAAAGCGTCCAGCCTCACGGACGCGTTCGTCACCCGCAGGGAGATCCGTGCCTCGTCCCATTCTCATCTTCGACTTCGACGGTACCGTCGCCCTCGGCGACGGGCCGGTGCGCGCGTACGCCCGCGCCGTCGCCACCGAGGCCGGATTGTCGCCGTCGTTCGTCGATGAGATCGCCACCGGCCTCGCCGACGGCGACGACGACGCCATCGACGCCTACGACCTCGTGCGGGTGCGCGCCCTCGCGGCCGGAGCCGCCCCCGAGCACCTCGCGCGCGGCTACGCCGCCAGCCGCGCACAGCTCGCGTCCGACGACGCTCCCGTTCTCGCCCCCGAGGGCCTCGCCACCTTCCTCGCGACGGTCGACGCGGAGCGCATCCTGGTCACCAACGCGCCCGGCGTGCGCATTCCGGAGGCGCTGACGGCGCTCGCGCTGGAAGGGCTCTTCGACCGCGTCGTCGTCGACGCGGGCAAGCCCGACGGGCTCGCCGCGCTGCTGGACGAGCTGGACGCGGATGCCGAGGTGCTCGCCGTCGGCGACATCTGGCGCAACGACCTGGCTCCGGCCCACGCCCGCGGCCACGCGACGGCGCTGGTCGGCGGCTATCCCGACCCCGACGCCGCCCCGGACTTCCGCGCCGACACGCTTCCCGAACTCCTGCCCGCCCTCACCGAATGGGTTCGCGCCCGCGCGCGTACCCGCTGACCACTCCTCGATCCACCCCGACACCGAAGGACACCTCATGCGCATCACCCGCCTCCGACTCGCCGCGGTCGCCGCGACGGCGCTCGCCGCCACCGTCGCGCTCGCCGGCTGCTCCGGCACCTCCGACGCCTCCGGCTCCGCCGCGCCGGCCGCCGACCCGAGCTCGCTCGTTCTCGCCCTCGTGCCCTCGCAGGACCAGGGCGGCCTCGTCGACACGGCCAAGCCCCTGACCGACATGCTGAGCTCGGAACTCGGCATCCCCGTCACGGGCGTCGTGTCGAAGGACTATCAGGCCGCCGTGGAGGCGATGGGTGCCGACCAGGCGCAGATCGGCTTCCTCCCCTCGCTGCAGCTGTGGCAGGCCAGCGACCGCTACGGTGCGAAGGTCGTGCTGCAGACCGAGCGTAACGGCGCGATCACCTACCCGGCCCAGTTCATGACGAACAACCCGAGCAAGTACTGCTCCGACACCCCCGTCGACAAGGACGGGATGCTGTACTGCAACGGCACCGACAAGCTCGCGACGCCGAGCGGCCTCGACGCGATCACCAAGATCGCCGGTGCGAAGGTCGCCGTGCTCGGCCCCGGCTCGCCGGCTGGCTACATCTACCCGATGCTCGCCCTCAAGGAGAAGGGCATCGATATCGACAACGGGTTCCAGAAGATCCCCGTCACCGCCAACGACGCCTCGGTGATGGCCGTCTACAAGGGCGATGCCGAGGTCGGCTTCAGCTTCTGGGACGCACGCACGCTCGTGAAGAAGGACACCCCCGACGTGGGCCAGAAGGTCGTCGTCTTCGCCCTCAGCGACCCGATCCCCAACGACGGCGTCGCCGTCTCGTCGAAGCTCTCGCCGGCCCTCCAGGACAAGATCACCCAGGCGCTGGAGTCCTACTCCAACACCGACGAGGGCTCGAAGGTGCTCAAGAGCATCTACTCCATCACCAAGCTCGCACCCGCCAACCCCGCTTCCCTCGACGTCGTGGCGCGTGCCGCCGAGCAGCTCGGACTGCAGTGACGGATCCGATCGTCGCCCAGGGCACCGAGGCTGCGGCCCCGGTGCCCTGGGGCATCCGTCTGGACGGGGTCACCGTCCGCTACCCCAACGGCACCGTGGGGCTTCGCGGTGTCGACCTCGAGATCGCCCCGGGCGAGATGGTCTGCATCGTCGGCCTCTCCGGGTCGGGAAAGTCGACGCTGATCCGCACGATCAACGGCCTCGTGCCCGTGACGGAGGGAACGGTGACCGTCGGCGGCGAGCGCGTCGACAACGCACGGGGCAAGCGCCTTCGCCACCTCCGCGGGCAGATCGGCATGGTGTTCCAGGGGTTCAACCTCGCCGGTCGGACGACCGTGCTGAACAACGTGCTCGTGGGGCGTCTCACCCACACGCCGTACTGGCGCACCCTGGCGGGCGCCTACCGCGACGCCGACAAGCAGATCGCCTTCGAGGCGCTCGATCGCGTCGGCATCCTGTCGAAGGTGTGGGATCGGGCCTCGGCCCTGTCGGGCGGCCAGCAGCAGCGCGTCGCGATCGCGCGCGCCCTTGCGCAGCAGCCGCGGATCGTCCTCGCCGATGAGCCGGTCGCGAGCCTCGACCCGCCCACCGCACACGGCGTCATGGGCGATCTGCGGCGGATCAACGCCGACCTCGGCATCACGGTGCTGGTCAACATCCACCTGCTCGATCTCGCGCGGCAGTACGGCGCGCGCATCATCGGCATGCGCGCCGGGGAGGTCGTCTTCGACGGGCCGGCCGCGAGCGCGACGGATGCCGACTTCGAGAACATCTACGGACGGTCGCTGACCGGCGACGATCGGCTCGATCGATGAGCGTCGCGCCCGCGGCATCCGCGCTGGTGGTGCCCGAGCGGCCTCGACGCCGCGCCGGAACGTGGATCGCGCTGGCGGTCGTCGTCGTGATCACGGTGGTCACGTGCCTTCCGGGCATCGGCGTGGGCTTGGATGTCGCGCCGATCGTCGCGAACTGGCGAAACGGTGCCACGAAGATCGTCGAACTGCTCACGCCCGACTGGTCGTTCTTTCCGCGCACCGTCGCGCCGATGCTTGAGACGCTGCAGATGGCGGTGCTCGGAACCGTCGTGGGGGCCGCGATCTCGCTGCCGCTGTCGTTCTGGGCGGCACGGCCCACCAATCCGCACCCCGCCTTCCGCGGTGCGGTGCGGACCCTGCTGAATGCGATCCGCGCGGTTCCCGAGCTCGTCTACGCGGCGGTGCTCGTCGCGATGGTCGGCGTCGGCGCGCTTCCCGGCATCCTCGCTCTCGCGATCTTCAACATCGGCATCATCGTCAAGCTCGTCTCCGAGTCGATCGACGCGCAGGATGCCGGTGCCATCGAAGCCGGTCGGGCCGCCGGTGGCACGCAGGCGCAGATCAACCGCGCCGTCGCCCTCCCCGATGCGTGGCCGGCATTCGTGTCGCAGACCCTGTACGTGTTCGAGCTGAACGTGCGCGCCTCGACGGTGCTGGGGCTCGTCGGCGCCGGAGGGATCGGGCTGCTCATCGACGCGGTCCGCACGTTCTACCGCTACGACCAGCTCTCCCTCATCATCCTCGAAGTGCTCGTCGTGGTCGTCGTGATCGACATGATGAGCGACGCCATCAGACGGAGGCTCGTGTGAGCGCCCTCGCCGTTCCCGTCCGCCGTCGTTCGCCGTGGCGGGCCGTGTCGGCCGTCGTCGTCACCGCCGTCGTGGTCGCCGCCTTCTGGTCGGTGCAGATCTCGTGGGGTCGTCTCGCCGACCTTCCCGCCGACATCGGCCGCTACCTCTGGCTCATGTTCTCCGCGCCGGAGTGGTCGAAGCTGCCCGAAGCGCTCTGGCAGACGTGGCGGAGCATCGAGATGGCGTGGGTGGGGACCGTGCTCGGCATCCTGCTGGCGACCCCGCTCAGCCTCGTGGCCGCCCGCGGCTTCGGGCCGCTGTGGCTGCGCGCCGCGCTGCGGCTCGTGTTCTCGGTCATCCGCGCCGTGCCCGAGCTGATCATCGCGATCATCATCCTCTCGGTCACCGGGCTGACCCCGCTGACCGGTGCGCTCGCCCTCGCCGTCAACGGCATCGGCACGCTCGGCAAATGGGGCTACGAAGCGGTGGAGGCCGTACCTCCCGGCCCCATCGAGGCGGCGCGCGCCGCGGGCGGCTCGACGGCGCAGGTGCTGCGCTGGGGCGTGTGGCCGCAGGCGCAGCCGGTGTTCCTGTCGTTCTGGCTCTATCGCTTCGAGATCAACGTGCGCTCGTCTGCCGTTCTCGGTCTCATCGGGGTCGGCGGCATCGGCGATATGCTGACGTCCTACACCCAGTACCGGGAGTGGTCCACCGTGGGGATGCTGCTCATCGTGGTGATCGTCGTCACGATGGCGATCGACGCGGCGAGTGGAGCGCTCCGCCGGCGAATCATGGAGGGTCCGCGTGCCCGTTGACGCGCCGACGACGGTGCGCATCGCCGCGATGCGCAATGGCCTGCAGCCCACCGAACGGCGGGTCGCCGACCTCATCGTGGCCGAGCCCGACGCGGTCGTGGAGCTCACCGCGCAGCAGCTGGCAGACCGCGCCGGCGTCGCTCGCTCATCGGTCGTGCGGGCGTGCCAGTCGCTGGGCTACCGGGGCTACCCGCAGCTGCGTGTCGCCTTGGCGGCCGAACTCGGCGCCCAGCCGCCCCGCGACGCCGATCACGGCGACGGCCCGCTCGGCGAGCTGCGCGCGGCCCTCGCGCGCACCGCGCAGTCGCTGACCACGGCGGTGAGTCTGATGAGCGCCGACGACGTGTCGTCCGCGGTCGCCGACGTCGCGGGCGCCTCGCGCCTGCTGGTCGTCGCGAACGGACTGTCGGCGCCCGTCGCGAGCGATCTGGCGATGCGCCTGACCGCGGTCGGTCGTCCCGCCGAGGTGATCGCGGATGCCATCGCGCAGCAGATCGCGGCGCGTCAGCTGTCGGCCGCCGACGTGTGCATCGTCGTGAGCGGCTCGGGAGCGAATGCCGCGAGCGTGCGGGCGGCCGAGGCGGCCCGCAGCGCCGGTGCGCGTGTGCTGGCCCTGACCTCCTTCGCGTCCAGCCCGTTGGCCGACCGTGCCGACCGCTCGCTCGTGATCACCCCGACCGGCGTCAGCTTCCGCGAGGAGCTGGCCCACACCTCGCGGGTCGCACACGCCGCGTTCGTGGAGGCGTTCGTGGATGCCGTCGCGGGCGTGCTGGGGGAGAGGGCCCGCATCGTGCGGGCGCACGTGCTCGGCATCCTGTCGGACAACCTCGACGACGGCACCGCCTGACCGCGCCGGGCGATCCCGCTGGGCGATCTCGCCGGCCGATCTCGCCGGGCAGGGCGATCCTCCCCGGTCGTGGTGCGCTTCGGCTCAGTCGTGCTGCGCTGCGGGAGGAGATGTCGCGTCGGGAGGATGTTGTCGCGGCATCCGTCCTCCCGAGTGGAAATCTCCTCGGCGAGTGCGGCCGTCGTCGCGCGCGGGCGGGTTGCGAGAAAACCGTAGGTCGTCGCGTAAAACCAGACGACCCGTGGTCTCACCTCCCTCTACTCGACCGTCGTGGCGGAGGCGGCCGACCCCGACCATCCGCTGCACGACGACTTCGCCGCCCGATACCGGGCGCGCGCCGAGGCCACGGCAGCGCTCCTGCGCGCCGGCCAGCGTGCCGGCGAGATCGCGCCCGACATCGACCCCGACGCGGCGGCCCGCCTCATCAGCGCCGTGATGGACGGCATCCAGCAGCAGTGGCTGCTCGATGACACCGTCGACATGACGGCCCTGTTCGACGAGTTCGTCCGCGGCTATCTGCGGGCACCGCGCCCCGCGGCATCCCCCCGCTGACCCCGCCCGCCGACCGACCCCGCCGAGCGTACGCCCCGCGAGACACCGTCCCTGCACCGAGACTGCCGCTGCGCACCGGTGTTTCGGTGCGCAGGCGGTGTCTCGCGGGCGGGCGGACTCGCGGGCGGTCGGGAGGCGGGCGGGGCGGATGTCTTGACGTTGGTTATGCGCATAAGTAGAGTGAGAGCCGACACCGCAGCGGGTGTCCCGTTCGAGGAGGAACCATGAAACACGTACGACGGGGAGCCGTCGCGCTCATCGCCATCGGCGCACTGGCGCTCACCGGCTGCGGCCGCGGAGCCGACACGCAGAGCGCGCCCGACGCCGCCACGACGATCGGCAGCGAGCCGGCCACGGGCACGATCACGATGTGGGCGATGGGCGCGGAGGGCGAGGCCCTGCCCGACTTCGTCAAGACGTTCGAGGACGCCAACCCCGGCGTCACCGTCGAAGTCACGGCGATTCCGTGGGATGCCGCCTACAGCAAGATCCAGACGGCGATCGCCGGTGGCACGACGCCCGACATCGCGATGATGGGCTCGACCTGGATGGCGGACTTCGCCGACGCGTTCCAGACCGTGCCGACCGACCTCGACACGTCGGGATCCTTCCCGGGCGCCGTCGCGTCGACGAAGGTGGCCGATCGGATGACCGGTGCCCCCTGGTACGTGGACACCCGCGTGCTTTACTACCGCACGGACCTCGCCGCGAAGGCCGGCTGGACGAAGGCCCCCACCACGTGGGACGAACTCAGCCAGATGGCCGCCGACATGCAGTCCAAGGCCGGCGCCGAGTACGGCATCCGCCTGCCCGGCGGCAACGACTCGTTCCAGGGCACGCTGTGGATGCCGTGGTCCAACGGTGCTTCGCTCGTCGACGGCGACAAGTGGACGGTCGACACCCCGCAGATGGTCGAGGCCTACGAGTACTACCAGAGCTTCTTCCAGAAGGGCATCGCCAACCCGGCGGCCGACCGCTCCTCGGGTGCTCAGGAGGCCGACTTCGTCGCCGGCAAGACCCCGATGCTGATCGACGGACCGTTCATGATCGGCTCGCTCGAGAAGGTGGGCGGTGCGGACTTCGCGAGTAAGTTCACCACCGCGGTGCTGCCCACGAAGGAGTCGTCGACGTCGTTCAGCGGCGGCGCGAACCTCACGGTGTTCAAGAACTCGAAGAACGCGCACTCCGCGTGGAAGCTCGCCCAGTGGCTCACCGACCCGACCACGCAGGCGCAGTGGTACGAGAAGACCGGTGACCTGCCCGCCGTCCAGGCGGCGTGGAAGGAGCAGGCCCTCGCCTCGCAGCCCACGCTCGCAGCCTTCGGCACGCAGCTGGAGACCGCGAAGTCGGTTCCCGCCACCACCACGTGGGTGCAGGTCGCCGCCGCGGGCGACGCGGTGCTCGAGAAGGTGCGTTTGGGCACCCAGAGCCCTGCAGACGCCATGAAGGAGCTGCAGAGCAAGGCCGACGCCCTCGGAATGGGCTGATCGAGATGACGCAGGCATCACTGGCCGCGACCGGAGCGGCCGCCGCCGTCACCGGTCGCGGCCGTGGTCGCCGGCCGGGGTCGTCCCGTCGCCGGCGTCAAGGATGGATCGCGTGGGGGTTCGCGCTCCCGTTCGTCATCGTGTTCGCGGTGTTCATGATCGTGCCGATCGTGGGCTCGTTCGCGATGTCGTTCACCGACTTCCGCGCGCAGGACATCCGCTCCCCGTTCTCGGTGGACGTCGTGGGCCTCGACCAGTACGTCAAGGTGCTGGGCGACCCCACGTTCCTGAAGTCCATCGGCGTCACCGCGACCTTCGTCGTCGTCGGCATCCCGGTGACGATGGCGGTCGCTCTGGCGCTCGCTCTCGCGCTGAACTCCGGCGGCGGGCGCATCGTGTCCTTCCTGCGGGTCGGCTTCTACGCCCCCGTGGTGACCAGCATCGTGGCCGTCGCGGTCGTCTGGCGCTACATCCTGCAGCCCGACGGGCTTCTCAACAGCGCGCTCGCCCTCATCGGCATCCAGGGGCCCGACTGGCTCAACGACACCACCTGGGCGCTTCCCTCGCTGATCGCGATGGCCGTCTGGCGCAACGTGGGAACGCTCATGGTCATCTTCCTCGCCGGGCTTCAGGCGATCCCGACCGACGTGAAGGAGGCCGCCATGATGGACGGCGCCTCCACGTGGCGGCGGCTCACCTCGGTCACCCTGCCGATGCTGCGCCCGACGCTCCTGCTCGGGGCGGTGCTCATCTCGGTGGGCTTCCTGCAGTTCTTCGAGGAGGCCTTCGTCATGACACAGGGCGGACCGCTCGATTCGACCCTGTCAGTCGCCTATTACACGTTCAAGCAGTTCGGCTTCGGGCAGTACGGCGTCGCCTCGGCCGCCAGCTACATCCTGTTCCTCGCCATCGCGCTGCTGAGCCTGCTGCAGTTCCGACTGCTGCGGACGAAGGACTGAGAGGACCTCGTCATGACCGCTCCTGCCATCGCCCGCCCGCCGCGGCGTGCCCGTCGCGTCTTCACCGGCCGCGCCGTCACCTACACCGTGCTCGCCGTCGGGCTCATCGTCTGGATGCTGCCGTTCGCCTGGATGCTGCTGGGCTCCGTCAAGACCCAGTCGGAGATCCTGCAGCGCCCGCCCACCTGGTGGCCGCGCGAGTTCACGTGGGACAACTTCGCCCAGTGGTTCGGTCCGCTGGACATCGGCCGCTTCTTCACCAACAGCATCGTCGTGGCCCTGTTGACCGTGCTCGGCAACCTCGTGTTCTGCTCGATGGTCGGCTACGCGCTGGCGAAGATGGACTTTCCCGGTAAGAAGATCCTCTTCGCCGTCGTGCTGGTGACCCTCATGGTGCCGGGCGTCGTCACCTTCGTGCCGCTGTTCGTGATGGTCTCCTCGCTGGGGCTGACCAGCAGCTACGCGGCGCTGATCCTGCCGTTCATCACGACGCCGCTCGGGGTGTTCCTCATGCGCCAGTTCATGCTCGGCATCCCCGACGAACTCATCGAAGCCGCGCGCATCGACGGGGCCGGAGAGCTGCGCATCTTCGCCCGCGTGGTCATGCCGCTGTGCGGGCCGCCACTGGCGACCCTCGGCATCCTCACCTTCCTCGCGTCGTGGAACAACTTCCTGTGGCCGCTCGTCGCGGCACAGACCGAGAACATGTACACGCTCCCGGTGGCGCTCTCGCTGTACTCGACCGGACAGAACGCGACCGACTACGGCCTGCTGCTGGCGGGGTCCGTGCTCGTGATCGCGCCGATCCTGCTGCTGTTCGTCTTCCTGCAGCGCTACTTCATCCAGGGCGTCGCCACGACCGGGCTCAAGTGAGCCCCCGCGACCCGCCTCGAGAAAGAGAATCATGACCCCCACGTATCTCACCGCGCCCGACGGCACCCGCTTCCGCGACCTCAACGGCAACGGGGTGATGGATCCGTACGAGGATCCGCGCCTGAGCGCCGACGAGCGCGCCGCCGACCTCGTGGCCCGGATGAGCCTGGAGGAGAAGTGCGGGCTGATGTTCCAGACCGTCATCGAGGTGGGGGAGGAGGGCGAGCTGCTGGAGGCGCCCGGGCGCATCTCGAAGTCGCCGACGACCACGGTCGTCCGGGGCAAACATCTGTCGCACTTCAACGTGCACGCCATCCGCTCCGCCCGGCAGGCCGCCGTCTGGAACAACAACCTGCAGGCCCTGGCCGCGCAGACCCCGCACGGGGTGCCCGTCACCGTCAGCACCGATCCGCGGCACGCGTTCGTCGAGAACACCGGCGTGGGCTTCGCCGCCGGCCCGTTCTCGCAGTGGCCGGAGGGTCTCGGACTGGCGGCGATCGACGACGTCGAGACGGTGCGCCGGTTCGCCGACGTCGCGCGGCAGGAGTATCGCGCCGTCGGCATCCGCGCCGCCCTGCACCCCCAGATCGACCTCGCGACCGAGCCCCGCTGGGGGCGGCAGGCCCAGACCCTCGGGCAGGATGCCGCGCGGGTCGCCGAGTTCACCGCCGCCTATCTGCAGGGCTTCCAGGGTGACGCGCTCGGACCCGACAGTGTCGCGTGCACGACCAAGCACTTCCCGGGCGGCGGTCCGCAGAAGGACGGCGAGGACGCGCACTTCCCCTACGGGCGCGAGCAGGTCTACCCGGGCGGCATGTTCGAGTACCACCTGGAGCCGTTCCGCGAGGCGATCCGCCGCGGCACCGCCGCGATGATGCCGTACTACGGCATGCCGATCGGGCTGGAGCGCAACGGGGTGCCCATCGAAGAGGTCGGCTTCGGCTACAACCGGCAGATCGTCACGGACCTCCTCCGCGGCGAGCTCGGCTTCGACGGGGTCGTCGTCACCGACTGGGAGCTGGTCAACGACAACCACGTCGGCGACCAGGTGCTGCCGGCGCGCGCTTGGGGCGTCGAGGAGCTGTCGCCGAGCGAACGCATGCTCAAGATCCTGGATGCCGGGGCCGACCAGTTCGGCGGCGAGGAGTGCGTCGACCTGCTGATCGAGCTCGTGCGCGCGGGGCGCGTCGACGAGGGCCGCATCGACGCGTCTGCGCTTCGCCTCCTGCGCGTGAAGTTCCAGCTGGGCCTGTTCGACGACCCGTTCGTCGACCCCGACGAGGCGGAGCGCATCGTCGGGAACGCGCAGTTCCGGGCGGAGGGGGAGCGCGCACAGGCGCGTTCGTTGACGGTGGTGCAGAACCGTCCGACGCGGGGCGCGGATCACCCGGTGCTGCCGCTGAGCGGAGCCGGGCGCCGGGTGTACGTCGAGGGGTTCCGCCCCGAAGACGTCGCCGAGCTGGGCGAGATCGTCGCCGACCCCGCCGACGCGGATCTCGCGCTGGTGCGTCTCGGCGCCCCGTTCGAGCCGCGCGACGATCTCTTCCTCGAGGCCTGGTTCCACCAGGGCTCGCTCGAGTTCCCGCCCGGGCGCGTCTACCGCATGCGACGGATCGCGCAGCAGTGCCCGCTGGTGCTCGTCGTCAACCTCGACCGGCCCGGCATCCTCACACCGTTTGCGGAGTTCGCGTCGGCGATCGTCGTCGACTTCGGCAGCTCCGCGCGCGCCGTGCTCGATGTGCTCACCGGTCGTGTCGCTCCCGAGGGGCGCCTGCCGGTGGAACTGCCGCGGTCGATGGATGCCGTGCGCGCCGCTCGCGAAGATGTACCGTCGGATACGGGTGATCCGCTGTTCGCGGTGCACTTCGGTCTCGAGCTGGCGGTACCGGCGGGACAACGCGCCGACCGGTGACGCGCACGCGAGCCGCCGCGGGCCGCCGATGACGAAGGGACAGCCGATGAGTGATGCCGCTGCGCGCCGTCCGACGGTCTACGACGTCGCACAGGAGGCGGGGGTCTCGATCGCCTCGGTGTCGTTCGCCTTCCGACGCCCCGAGCGGATCAGCGAAGCCACGCGCGAGCGGGTGCTGGCCGCCGCGCGGCGGTTGGGGTACGCCCCGAGCGCGGCGGCGCGAGGACTCGCGAACGGACGCACGGGAACGCTCGGCCTGCACGCGTTCGACCTCATGCTCGAGCGGGCCGACCCGCGCGACGTCACACCCCCGCGATCCGATGCGCGCTCGCCGCTGGATGCCGCGTCGATCATCCCGTGGTCGCAGTCCGACGACGAGACCCTCGCCGACCCGCGCGCGTTCCCGCTCTACGTCGACGAGGTGCAGCGCGGCTTCGCGCTCGAATGCTGGATGCTCGGACGGCCCGTCATGCTCTCCAGCGGCTCCGACAGCGACGTGTCGGTCGCCGATACGGCGGGCCGGGTCGACGGACTGGCCATCTTCCCGTCGCCGGTGCTGCCGGCGGCCCTGCTGCGGATGCCCGCGACGATCCCGACGGTCCTGTTCAGCGTCGCTCCCGGCGACGATCCGCATCACCGCGTTCGCGTGGACAACGCCGGAGGGATGAGTGCGCTGATCGACCACCTCGTCGGCGACCACCAGTACGACGACGTCGCCTTCGTCGGGCGCCAGGAGGGCTTCGACAACTCCGAACGCTTCCGGGAGTACCGGGCGTCGCTGATGCGATGGGGTCTGCGTCCCCGTGACGAGCCGATCGACGGCACCGTGCGCGGTCCGCATCGGATGCTCGAGCAGCTTGGCGCGCTCCACGCCCGCGGTGCGCTGCCGCGTGTTCTCGTCTGCGCGACCGACCAGCACGCCCTCACGGCGATGGATGCCCTCGCCGGCCTCGGCGTGCGCGTGCCCGACGAGGTGGCCGTCACCGGGTTCGATGGCATCCTGGCCGGTCGGCTCAGCACGCCGACACTCACCACCGTGCGCCAGCCGATGGAGGCGATGGGACGCGCCGCCGCCCGCATCCTCGCCGGCACCGCCGGTGCGCTGCCCGAGGGGCACGCCCGCTTCGACGCGGTGTTCGCGCCGCGGGTCGTGCTGCGGCGCAGCTGCGGATGTTGATCGTCCGTGTCGGCGGGCTATCAGATTCCTATGGATGCCGCGTGAGCCGCTGATTCTTGGCCTTGTCTCAGAGCCGGTCGGCGACGCTCGACGCATGACCACACAGGCCGCCACGCGATCCACATTCATCGCCGCCGTGCCGCGCGTCGGCATCCGCGCGCGCCGCCCCCTCTGGCGGCTGCTCGCGATCGGCGTCATCTGGGCGACGAGCCTGTTCGTCGTCGCGCTGTGGATCGCCGGTGGCGCCGTGCAGGACCTGCGGGCGATGGATGCCGACACCTTGAACACGCTGGGGCGGATCACTGGTCTCGTCTCGGCGAATCTGCTGCTGTACCAGGTGCTGCTGATGGCGCGCGTGCCGCTGTTCGAGCGAGCCTTCGGGCGCGATGCGATCACGCGGATGCACCGCTGGGTCGGCTTCTGGTCGTTCTGGCTGCTGCTGGCCCACATCGCCCTGCTGGTGGTCGGCTACGCCGCCCAGGCCGGTGTCAACGTGGTCGCCCAGCTGTGGGACTTCGTCTGGAACTACCCCGGGATGATGCTCGCGACGGCGGGAACGGGCCTGCTGGTGCTCGTCGTGGTGACCAGCATCCGCCGAGCGCGCCGTGCCATGCGTTACGAGTCGTGGCACCTGCTGCACCTGTACGGGTACCTCGGTGTCGGGCTGGCGATTCCGCACATGCTGTGGACCGGCGCCGACTTCGCCGCCCATCCGCTCGCCGAGGTGTACTGGTGGGGATTGTGGGCGGCGACCGCCGCCGCGGTCATCGTCTTCCGCGTGGCGCTGCCGCTGTGGCGCTCCGCGCGTCACGACATCCGCGTCGTCGCCGTCGAGGCCGACGGGCCGGTGGGCGTCGTGGTCCGCATGCGCGGACGCGGCTTGGAGCGCCTCGGCGCCCGCGCCGGTCAGTTCTTCGTCTGGCGGTTTCTGGGCGCACCCGGCTGGACGCGCGGAGTCCCGCTGTCGCTGGCGGCCGACCCCCGCCGCGGCGAACTCGTCGTTGCGGCCCGCATGGTCGGCGACGGGACGCGCCGGTTGGCGACTCTCCGCCGGGGCACGCGCGTGTTGATCGAAGGACCCTACGGCGAGTTCACGGGCGAGGCGCGGACGCGGCGGGGGATCGTCATGATGGGTGCCGGCGCCGGCGTCGCACCCCTCGTCTCGCTTCTCGAGGCCGAGCCGTATGCGCCCGGCGAGGCGATCCTGATCACTCGCGACCATGCGGCCGCCGAGTCGATGCGCGTGCGCGAGATCGAGCGCCTGGTCGCGCGCCGGGGCCTGCACCACGTGGCTCTGCACGGTCCGCGCCGTCGCGCCGGATCGACGTGGCTGCCGGTGACGTTCGCCGATGGGCGCGGTGCGGAGATGCTGCGGCGGATGGTGCCCGGCATCCACGATCACGACGTCTACCTCTGCGGCCCCGAGCCCTGGATGGCCTCGGTGCGTCGCGACCTGCGGGCTGCCGGAGTGCCGGCCGCTCAGATCCACAGCGAAGCCTTCGGCGTCTGAGTTCAGAGAGGACACCACCATGAAGAGAATCGTCTACGCCCTGCTCGCGACCGTCAGCGGCCTCGTGCTGCTGTTCAGCTATCGCACATCCCTTCCCGAGGACGCGGCCGTCGCCGCACCGCTGAACGCGAATCGCACGGACGCCACCCGCGTCACCCCGGCTCCGGCGTCGCCGTCGGCCGGGACCTCGTCGACCACGACGACCCCCGGCGGGTCGAGTTCGAGCTCGTCGTCGGGGGCGACCTCTTCGACGACGACCACGTCGAAGAGCGGGCTCACCGACGGCACGTTCACAGGCTCGGCGGTCAACACGCGCTACGGGGCGGTGCAGGTGCAGATCACCGTCTCGGGCGGCGTGATCACCGACGTGCAGACGCCGGCCTACCCCGATCACAGCAGCCGCGACCGTCAGATCAACCAGGACGCCCTGCCGCAGCTGATCTCCGAGACGCTCTCGGCCCAGAGCGCGCAGATCGACATGGTGTCGGGGGCGACGTACACGAGCACCGGGTACCTCGACTCGCTCCAGTCGGCGATCGACCAGGCCTCGGCATGAGCGAACTCAGCCGCCGCGCCTGGACGGCGGAGCTCATGGGCACGACCGCCAGCATCCACGTCATCGGCAGTCCTGACGCGTGCGCGGCGGCGGCGGATGCCGCGGCTTTCACCGTCGCGATGCTCCGCGAGCTGGAGGCGATCTTCTCGACGTACCGTGCGGACTCGGAGATCTCGCGGCTGCGCCGCGGCGAGCTGAGCTTCGCCGACGTCGATCCGCGGCTGACGGATGTCGCCGATGCCTGCCGACGACTCGAGGAGGCGACCGGCGGGCGGTTCAGCGCCTTCTGGCGGGAAGGCTTCGATCCCACCGGCTACGTGAAGGGCTGGGCGACGGATGTCGCCGCGACGGCGCACCTCCAGCCGCTGCTCGCGATGCCCGGGGTGAGCGCCGTCGGCATCAACGTCGGCGGCGACCTGAGAGTGTGGACCGCCCCCGACGCGCACTGGTCGTGGACCGTGGGGATCGCCGATCCGGCGCGGCCGGGGGCGGCTCTCGCCACGCTGCGGGTGCGCAACGGCGCCGTCGCGACCTCCGGTACCGCAGAGCGCGGCGCCCACCTCATCGACCCGCGATCAGGCGTGCCCGTGTCGGCTGCGGTGAGTGCCACGGTCGTCGCGGACGACCTCACCACCGCCGACGTGTGGGCGACCGCCCTCGCCGTCGCTGCCGGCGAGGACACCCGGTGGCTGTGGGACGCGCCGCTGCGCTCGGCGATGACGGTCACCGACGCCGGCGTCCGTCGATGGGTCGCGGGCGTCGGCGTCGAGACCGTCGCGGCGCCCGCGGCCTGAACCCGCGACGACGCCCGCGGCCCGAGGCCGCTACGCAGCCTGCGGCAGCCAGAGCAGCATGGTGGTACCCGCCGCCGACGTCCGCTCGATCTCGATCCGGCCCCCGGCCGCCTCGGCCGCCTCGCGCACGAGCGCGAGACCCAGGCCGAAGCCGCGCCGCCGCCCCGACTCCGGGCCGCGGGCGAAGCGCTCGAAGATGCGCTCGCGATCGGCATCGGCGATGCCGGTGCCGCCGTCACGCACCCGGATCGCGACGCCCCGTCCGTCGGATCGCGCCGACAGTGCGACCTCGCCGCCGGCGGGAGTGTGCTGCACCGCGTTGTCCAGGAGCGCGACGCAGAGCCGGTCGAGGGTGACGCGGGGAAGGCGCACCCGCAGGCCCGCGCCGCCGCCCTGACCGACGCGGACGAGCACGCCCGCCTCCTCGGCCAGCGGCGCCACCGTGGCCGCCGCGGCCGTCAGCGCCGCGTCGACGACGGCGGGCTCGGCATCCGTCGCCGTTCCCTCCGCCGTCAGCAGCATGTCGGTGAGCACGGCGTCCATGACCGACGCGTCGGCGCGCAGCGCCGCGAGCGTGGCGGTGAGGTCTTCGCCGCGTCGGTAGCGGCGCTCCAGGATCTGCGTCCGGCTCGTGAGAGCCGTCAGCGGCGTGCGGATCTCGTGGCTCGCATCGGCGACGAAGCGGCGCTGCAGCCGCAGGGCACCGGCCAAGGGGGCCACCGCGCGGCGGGCGGCGAACCAGGCGACGAGGGCGAGCAGCGCCACCCCGGCGAGACCGAGCGCGACGACCCAGGGGAGGATGCGGTCGACGTCGACGACGATGCGGTCGCCGTCCGGCGGACCGCTGCGGCCGCCGCCCTCGCCGTTGTGGTGCAGTTCGGGTCGGGCTGACAGCAGCAGAACGGCCACGAGAAGCGCGACTCCCGCCGTCACCACGACGGCCGATGCGGCACCGACGAGCAGACCGACGTGGACCGCGGCGCGACGAACGCGCCGGCGGTCGGCCTCGTCGCTCACGACGGGGTCCCCGCACGGTAGCCGCGACCGCGAACGGTCTCGATGATCTCGGGCGACGCCTTGCGGCGGATGTAGTGCACGTAGGTGTCGACGGAACTCAGTGCGTCGTCGGAGGAGAAGACGGCGTGAAGGATTTCGTCGCGGGAGAAGACGTGCTCGGGGCTCTCGCTCAGCAGCGCCAGCAGGCGCGCCTCGGTCGCCGTCAGCGTGACGCGCTCGCCGCCGCCGCCGTACAGTGCGCGCGACTCGGCGACGAAGGTCCAGTCCCCGAGGTGACGCCGGCGTCCCTCGGCATGGTGCCCGCGGAGGAGCGCGCGCAGGCGTGCGAGCAGCTCGTCGAAGTCGAACGGCTTGACGAGGTAGTCGTTGGCGCCGCTGTCGAGCCCGTCGACCCGGTCCGGGACCGCGCCGAGAGCCGTCAGCAGCAGCACCGGCGTGGTGAGGCGGGCGGTACGCATCGCCTGCACGATCTCCACCCCATCGAGCCCCGGCAGGCGCCGGTCGACGACCAGGACATCGAAGCGCTCCGCCAGCACGCGCTCCCGTGCGGCGAGACCGTCGCTGAGGTGCGTGACGTCGTAGACCTCGGAGAGCACCTCGAGGGTCATGCCCGCGATCGTCGGGTCGTCTTCCACGTAGAGCAGTCGCGGCCGTGCGCCATCGCGGGTCATCGCGTCTCCGATCTTCATCGCCATCATTCACCCACATCGGCGCCAAGAATCCGCCAAGAGCGCATCACCCCGCGGCGACGAGGGCGGCCCACAGCTCGGCACGCGCCGGGAAGCTCGACAGGTCCACCCCCAGCAGCTGCTGCGCCTGCGCGACCCGGGCGCGCACCGTGTGCCGATGGATGCCGAGAGCCCGCGCGGCCTCGTCGATGCGCGCGTCGTGGGTGAGCCAGGTGCGCACGGTCTCCACGAGCGCTGTGCCGTGGGCCTCGTCGTGCGCCCGCAGCGGGCGCAGCCGCGCGTCGGCGAGGGCGCGGGCGGCCGGGGAATCGAGACTGGACAGCACCCCCGCGGCATCCGCGAAGCGCGTGACGGTCCCGCTCACGGCGGTGCGCAGCGCGGTGAGGGCCTGCGCGTGGGCGCGAGAGAATCCGTTGTAGTCGGTGGGTTCCGACAGCCCCACCGCGGCATCCAGCAGACCCGCGAGCGCGGTGGGCGCGCCCTCGTCGGCGGCGGAGACGACCACGACGATGCCGTCGCCGCTGCGCGCGTAGAACAGGCCGCCGCGTTCGGCGGCCTGCAGTTCGAGCCAGTCGACCGCCGCGTCCGTGCGGTTGGCGGCGACGGCGGCGACCCCGATGAGGACGGGGCTCGTCGGCAGCGGGCCCCACAGCTCGCGCGAGACGCGACGCGCCAGTTGCGGGTCGTCCTCGAGGAGCGTGTGCAGCAGTCCTGCCCGCAGTGCCGCTCGGGCGCGGCCGAGTCCCACGTTCTGCTCGAGGGCGAGGCCGGCCATCGCGATGACCGAGGTCACGACGCTGCGTCCCTCCAGGTCGAGATCGGCGCCGACGATCGCGATGAGCCCGCGGAGGTGTCCCCCGCGGCCGAGGGTCTGCATCGTGACGCGTCGATCACCGATCTCGAGCGTCGACGCCGCGCGGGACCCGCGGCGCAGCACGGCGCCGGCCTCTGTCGCGAGGGCGGCGCGCGCATCGTCGTCGAGCACGTCGGCGGGGGCGCTCTGGGTCAGCGTGCCGGCGGCGTCGAACAGTCCGACCCACGCGCCGAGTTGAGACGCGAGCTCGGCGACGGTCGCCGCCAGCCCGTCCGGACGCAGTGCGGCGAGCGAGATCGCCCGTTGCGCCGACAGCGCCCAGGTGCGACGGGCATACGCCTGCGCGGCGATGGCTTCGGCGTTCGCCCGTGCCAGCGCGATGAACGGCGTGCGGTAGGGCACCTCGAACAGCGGCATCCGCTGCGCGGCGCAGGCGAGAACGAGCGCGGGCGGGATGCCGTCGCGCACCACCTCGGTGCCGAACCCCAGCCCGCGCACACCGCGGGCGCGCAGGCGCGCCACGTAGGCGGCGTCATCGCCCGCTTCGCCGTCACTGCCGGCTCCGACGAACTGCGTGCCCGTCGTCAGCAGCAGCAGGTCGTCGGCGAGGAAGGGAGTGGGGTCGATGAGGTCGGAGCTGTGCACCCACCGCAGCGGCGCGTCCAGCGCTCCCTCGTCGAGATCGTCGGGGCGGGAGGCGAGCCGCAGGTCGAGGTCGCGGCGCGCGAGGAGGGCGCGCAGGGTCGGCTGCGTCTCGGTCATGGGCGGCGGCCTCCTCGGCGCGGTCTGGGGTCGATCCGGGGCGGGCTCCCGGCGATGGATGCGCGGCGGCTATACGCCACGTATGCATCTGATCACAGAATGTACACGGCGGAGGGTGTGGCTCGGCATCCGAGGCTCATACGCTCCCGGCATGAGCATCATCGACAGCGCCGTCGTCGGCGGTCCGTCCCTGGCGCAGGAGCGCCGTCTCGTCACCGCGATCCCCGGCCCCCGCTCGCAGGAGCTGCTGGCGCGCAAGAGCGCCGCCGTCGCGTCGGGAGTCGCGCACACGGTGCCGATCGAAGCCGTCGCCGCCGGCGGGGGCGTCGTGGTCGACGCCGACGGCAACTCGCTCATCGACCTCGGCAGTGGCATCGCCGTCACGAGCGTGGGCAACGCCCACCCGGACGTCGTGGCGGCCGTCCAGGCCGCCGTCGCGCAGATGACGCACACCTGCTTCATGATCTCGCCGTACGAGTCGTACGTGGCCGTCGCCGAGAAGCTCAACCGTCTCACGCCCGGCGACCACGCGAAGAAGTCGGCGCTGTTCAACTCCGGCGCCGAAGCCGTCGAGAACGCGATCAAGATCGCGCGCAAGGCCACCGGCCGCCAGGCCGTCGTCGCGTTCGACCACGCCTACCACGGCCGCACCAACCTCACGATGGCCCTCACCGCGAAGTCGATGCCGTACAAGAGCGGATTCGGTCCGTTCGCCTCCGAGATCTACCGCGTGCCGGCCTCGTACCCGCTGCGCGACGGCCTGAGCGGTGCGGATGCCGCTGCCAAGGCCATCTCGTTGATCGAGAAGCAGATCGGCGCCGACAACCTGGCGGCCGTCATCATCGAACCGATCCAGGGCGAGGGCGGCTTCATCGTGCCCGCCGAGGGATTCCTTCCCGCGGTCGTCGACTGGTGCCGCGCCCACGACGTCGTCTTCATCGCCGACGAGGTGCAGACCGGCTTCGCCCGCACCGGTGCGATGTTCGCGAGCGAACTGTTCGGCATCGTGCCGGACCTCATCACGACGGCCAAGGGCATCGCCGGCGGCATGCCGCTGGCGGCGGTCACCGGGCGCGCCGAGATCATGGATGCCACCCACGGCGGAGGCCTCGGCGGCACCTACGGCGGCAACCCGGTCGCCTGCGCGGCGGCGATCGCCGCGATCGACGCCTTCGAGAACGACGGGATGCTCGAGCGGGCGCGCGAGATCGGGGGGATCCTCCGCGCCCGCTTCGAGTCCCTGCAGCAGACCGACGCGCGTATCGGCGAGGTGCGCGGAGCCGGCGCGATGATCGCGGTCGAGTTCGTCGACCCCGAGACGAAGGCCCCGGATGCCGCGCTCACGTCGGCCGTGGCCAAGGCGGCGATCGCCGAGGGCGTGATCGTCCTCACCTGCGGCACCTACGGCAACGTCATCCGCTTCCTGCCGCCCCTGTCGATCTCCGACGAACTGCTCACCGAGGGCGTCGACGTCGTCGTCGCCGCCCTCGCCGCCCACTGACCCCGCCCCGGCATCCCACCCACACCCCGCCCCATGTCCCACTTGCGCCCGGCGATGTCCCACTTTCGGTCTCCTCGAGGCCACTCTGACAGCGCTTATCGGGACATGCTGCGGGAGCACCACGCATCCGGATCCACGACAGAGGAGACACAATGACCGAGATCACGCGCGACGTCGTCGTCATCGGCGCCGGTGCGGCGGGATTGACCGCCGCCAACCAGCTCAAGAAGGCGGGCCTGTCGGTCACCGTGCTCGAAGCCCGCGACCGCGTGGGCGGGCGGCTGTGGACCGACACGATCGAGGGAGCGATGCTCGAGATCGGCGGCCAGTGGGTCTCGCCCGATCAGGACGCGCTCAAGGAGACCATCGTCGAGCTGGGTCTGGAGACCTTCGACCGCTACCGCGACGGCGACAGCGTCTATATCGGCCCCGATGGGGTCGCCCACCGCTACACGGGTGAGATGTTCCCCGTCAGCGCCGAGACCGAGAAGGTCATCGCGGATGTCACCGCCCGCCTCGACGCCATGGTCGCCGAGATCGATCCCGACCGCCCGTGGGCACACCCGAAGGCCGCGGAGTGGGACACCGTCTCGTGGGATGCCTGGCTGCGCGAGCAGACCGACGACGACGAGGCCATCCGCAACCTCGCCTTCCCCACCGGATCGGCCATGCTCACGAAGCCGACCCATTCGTTCTCGCTGCTGCAGTCGCTGCTGATGGCGGCATCCGCCGGTAGCTACACCAACCTGGTCGATGCCGACTTCATCCTGGACAAGCGCGTCGTCGGCGGCCTGCAGCAGGTGCCGCTGCTGCTGGCCGAGCGCCTGGGCGACGACGTCTTCCTCGGCCAGCCGGTGCGCACCCTCGAATACACCGAGGGGGAGGGTGTCGTGGCCATCGCCGACGGCGTCACCGTCCGCGCTCGCCACGCGATCCTCGCGCTCGCGCCGGTGCTGTACAACCGCATCTCGTTCGTTCCGCCGCTGCCGCGCCTTCAGCACCAGATGCATCAGCACATCTCGATGGGCTTCGTCATCAAGGTGCACGCCGTCTACGAGACGCCCTTCTGGCGCGAAAAGGGCCTGTCGGGCACGGCCTTCAGCCCCTATGAGCTCTCGCACGAGGCCTACGACAACACGAACCACGGCGACGAGCGCGGAACGCTCGTGGGCTTCGTCTCCGACCGCACGGCCGATGACCTGTTCCGTCTGAGCGCCGAGGAGCGCAAGGAGCGCATTCTCGAATCGCTCAGCCACTACTACGGTCCCGAGGCGAAGGATCCGGTCGTCTACTACGAGAGCGACTGGGGCAGCGAGGAGTGGACGCGCGGCGCGTACGCGGCATCCTTCGACCTCGGCGGACTGCACCGCTACGGCGCGGACCTGCGCACCCCCGTCGGGCCCATCCACTTCGCGTGCAGCGACATGGCCGGCGCGGGCTACCAGCACGTCGACGGAGCCATCCGCATGGGGCGCCTCGCGGCGCAGCAGATCCTGGACGAGATCCACACATGAGCGGGCACGTCGTCGTCGGATACACCGCGACCAAGCCCGGACGCGACGCCGTCGCGTTCGCCGCGCGGCTCGCGGCGGCCCTCGACGCCGTGCTCGACGTCGCGATCATCCTGCCCAGCTCCGACCGCAGCGTCATCACGCCCCCGGATGCCGGGTACGAACGGCACCTGCACGCGCAGGCGCAGACCTGGATCGCCCAGGCGATCGACCGGATCCCCGCCGACGTCGTCGCGCACGCCCATGTGCGCCCGGCCGAGTCGTTCGCCGAGGGCCTCATCGAGATCGCCGACGAGCTGGGTGCCTCGTACATCGTGGTCGGCGCCGCCGACGGCGCCTCGCGCGGCCGGCACCGCCTCGGCTCGACGACGAGCGAGCTGCTGCACTCATCGGATGTGCCGGTCGTCCTCGTCCCGCGGGGGGCACGCAAGATCGCGCCCGAGACCGGCATCACCCGGCTGACGGTCGCGATCGGCATGCGGCCCGGGGCCGACGCCCTCATCGCCGAGACCGCAGCGCTCGCGGAGACCCTCGGCGTGCCCGTCCGACTGCTCTCCCTGCTGCCGGTCGATCTTCCGCCGTCCGCCGACACGGGTGCCATCCGCCTCGCCGGCACGACGAAGGCCGATGAGGTGCTCGCGGCGGCTCGGGCGGAGCTTCCTGGCGGCCTGCACACCGATGTCGCGGTCGCCGCCGGCGACAGCATCGAGGAGGCCGTGTCCTACCTCGACTGGCAGCCGGGTGAACTCGTGCTCGTCGGATCGAGCCGCCTCGCGCAGCCGCGCCGCCTGTTCCTCGGCTCGACCGCGGCGAAGATGCTGCACGAGATCACCGTGCCGGTGATCGTCGTCCCCCGAACCCACTCCGAGGAGTCTCGACGATGAGCACACCCTCCACGACCGACGCCGCCTCCACGACCGGGGCCCTCTCCAGCAAGGGGCTCAGCGCCGGCACGATCGGCCTGATCGGCGCCGTCGTCATCGGGATCTCCTGCATCGCCCCGGCGTACACGTTCACGGCGGCCGTCGGCCCCACGGCATCCGCGGTGGGCGCGCAGATCCCGGCGATCATCCTCGTGGGATTCATCCCGATGCTCCTGGTCGCCTTCGGCTACCGCGAGCTGAACAACCGCATGCCGGATGCCGGCACCAGCTTCACCTGGGCGGCGCGCGCCTTCGGACCGTGGGTCGGCTGGATGGCCGGGTGGGGACTGGTGGTCGCCACGATCCTCGTGCTGTCGAACCTGGCCGGCGTCGCCGTGGACTTCCTCTTCCTGCTGCTGTCGCAGGTGACGGGCAACGCCGAGATCGCCGACCTCGCGTCGAACACGTGGATCAACGTGGGCGTGTGTCTTCTGTTCATGCTCGCGGCCACCTTCATCTCCTACCGCGACATGCAGACCACCCAGAAGTTGCAGTACGTGCTCGTGACCTTCCAGGTCGCCGTGCTGCTGTTCTTCGCGATCGCCGCCATCGTCGAGGCCGTCAGCGGCAAGGGCTTCGACGTCCAGCCGTTCGACATCGGCTGGTTCAACCCGTTCGCCGTCAGCTCGTTCAGCGCGTTCGCCGCGGGCCTGTCGCTGTCGATCTTCATCTTCTGGGGGTGGGACGTCACCCTCACGATGAACGAGGAGACGAAGGACCCCGAGAGGACGCCGGGTCGTGCGGCGACCATCACGGTGCTGACGATCGTCTCGATCTACCTTCTGCTGGCCGTCGCCATGATCATGTACGCCGGGGTCGGCACGGGGGAGCTGGGCCTGGGCAACGAGGACATCCAGGGCAACGTGTTCTTCCACCTGTCCGGACCGATCCTTGGGCCACTCGCCTTCCTCGTGTCCCTCGCGGTGCTCACCTCGTCGGCGTCGTCGCTGCAGTCGACGTTCGTGGGACCGGCGCGCACGCTCCTGTCGATGGGACACTACGGCGCCCTCCCACCGGCGTTCGCGCGGGTCAGCCCGCGCTTCTTCACGCCCGGCTTCGCCACGATCGTCTCGGCGGTGGTCGCCTCCGCGTTCTACGCGGTGATGCGCGTGGTGAGCGAGAACACCCTCTGGGACACGATCCTCACGCTCGGCATGATGATCTGCTTCTACTACGGCATCACGGCTTTCGCGTGCGTCTGGTACTTCCGTAAGCAGTGGTTCGACTCGGTGCGCAACGTGTTCTTCACGTTCCTGTTCCCCCTCGTGGGCGGCGTGATCCTCGGCATCCTGTTCTTCACCACGCTCATCGACTCCATGGATCCCGACTACGGCTCCGGCGCCAACGTCGGCGGCGTCGGGATCGTCTTCATCCTCGGCATGCTCATCATCGTGGTGGGTATCGTCCTCATGATCTGGCAGTCGGTGACACGTCCCGCCTTCTTCCGCGGCGAGACCCTCACCACGGACGCCCCTGCCAGCACCCGTCGCCTGAAGGAGGCCGCACGTTGATCACGCAAAGCGCACTGCTCGAGAAGGTTCCCCGCGGACTGTTCATCGGCGGCGAGTGGGTCGCCGGCTCGGCCGGGACCTTCCCCGTCGTCGATCCCGCGACCGGTGAGACCCTGGTCGAGATCGCCGACGCGTCGCCCGAAGACGGCATCCGCGCCCTGGACGCGGCGGTCGCGGCTCAGGAGGAGTGGGCGGCGACCGCGCCGCGGCGCCGCAGCGACATCCTCCGCCGGGCATTCGACCTGCTGATGGAGCGCGCCGACGAGATCGCCCTGCTGATGACCCTCGAGATGGGAAAGCCGCTCGCGGAGGCGCGCGGCGAGGTGACCTACGGGGGCGAGTTCCTGCGCTGGTTCAGCGAGGAGGCCGTGCGCATCGCCGGCCGCTTCGGCTCGAACCCGGAGGGCACGGGCCGCATGATCGTCAGCCAGCGGCCGGTCGGGCCCTGCTTCTTCATCACGCCGTGGAACTTCCCGCTCGCGATGGCCACCCGCAAGATCGCCCCGGCGCTCGCCGCCGGCTGCACGGTGGTCATCAAGCCGGCCGAGCTCACCCCGCTGACGACGCTCGCCTTCGTCGACATCCTGGTCGAGGCGGGCCTTCCGGCGGGGGTCGTCAACGTCGTCACCACGACCCGCTCGGGGGCGCTCTCGGCGCCGATCATCGCCGACCCGCGCCTGCGCAAGCTCTCGTTCACGGGCTCGACGCCGGTGGGCAAGAAGCTCATCGCCCAGGCGGCCGAAGGCGTCCTGCGCGTGTCCATGGAACTCGGCGGCAATGCGCCGTTCGTCGTGTTCGACGACGCCGACCTCGACAAGGCCGTCGACGGCGCGATGCTCGCGAAGTTCCGCAACATCGGCCAGGCCTGCACCGCCGCCAACCGTTTCATCGTGCACGCGTCGGTCGCCGAGGAGTTCGCCCGTCGTGTCACCGAGCGGGTCGCCGCGATGCGCGTGGGCCGCGGAACCGAGGACGGCGTGCAGATCGGTCCGCTCATCGACCGCAAGGCCGTCGAGGGCGCCGAGGCGCTCGTCTCGGATGCCGTCGCGCGCGGTGCACGCCTGCTCACCGGCGGATCGGCCATCGATGGCCCGGGGACGTTCTTCGAGCCCACCGTGATCACGGACGTGGCCGGCGGCAGCGACATCCTCCGCGAGGAGATCTTCGGCCCGGTGCTGGCGATCGCCACGTTCGGAGACGAGGAGGAGGCCGTGCGCCTCGCCAACGACACGGAGTACGGTCTGGTGTCCTACGTCTTCACCGAGGATCTCGCGCGCGGCATGCGGATGATCGACCGTCTGGAAACCGGCATGATGGGCCTGAACGCGGGCGTCGTCTCCAACGCGGCGGCGCCGTTCGGCGGTGTCAAGCAGTCCGGAGTGGGTCGTGAGGGGGGCCTCGAAGGCATCCACGAGTTCCTCTCGACCAAATACACGCTGATCCCCGCCTGATCCCTGCCCCTGACGCCACCCGACACTCAGTCGACACGAACGGAGAACGACGATGACCTACGCGGTTGTGAACCCCGCCACCGGCCAGACCCTCGCCACCTATCCCGACTTCACGGCCGACGAGGTCGAGGCCGCCGTCGCCGCCGCGCACGAGGCGGCACAGGCATGGGGACGCACGTCCACGCCGGCGGAGCGTGCGGCCCTGCTGCGCCGGGTCGCCGAACTGCATCGCGAGCGCCGCGACGAGCTGGCCGGGATCATCGTGCGGGAGATGGGCAAACCGCTCGCTGCGGCCGAGGGTGAGGTCGACTTCGCCGCCGACATCACGGAGTTCTACGCCGATCACATCGACGAGATCACCGGCGACCGGCCCATCGACATCCTCGGGGAGGGCACCGCGGTGATCCGCCGCTCGCCTCTGGGCGTGCTTCTGGGCATCATGCCGTGGAACTTCCCGTACTACCAGGTCGCGCGCTTCGCGGCGCCGAACCTTGCGATCGGCAACACCATCCTGCTCAAGCATGCGCCGCAGTGCCCCCAGTCGGCCGCCGCGATCGCCCAGATCTACGCCGATGCGGGCTTCCCCGTCGGCGCGTACGTCGATGTCCGTCTGACCAACGATCAGGCCGCCGAGGTCATCGCCGATCGGCGTGTGCACGGCGTCTCGGTGACCGGCAGCGAGCGCGCGGGAGCCGCCGTCGCCGAGATCGCGGGGCGCAACCTCAAGAAGGTCGTTCTGGAGCTGGGCGGCTCCGACCCGTTCATCCTGCTGTCGACCGACGACCTCGACGCGGCGGTGCAGGCTGCCGTGGACGCACGCCTGGACAACAACGGGCAGTCCTGCAACGGCGCCAAGCGTTTCCTCGTCGCCGACGACCTCTACGACGGCTTCGTCGAGAAGTTCGCCGCCGCGATGGACGCGGCGAAGGTCGGCGATCCGTTCGCCGAGGACACCGTGCTGGGGCCGCTCTCCTCGCTCGCCGCCGCCGAGCGGCTGCAGGACCAGGTCGATCGCGCCGTCGCGCAGGGAGCGACCGTCGTCACGGGGGGCTCGCGCGACGGGGCGTTCTTCCCCGGCACGGTGATCACGGGTGTGACGGCCGACATGGACGCGTATCGCGAGGAGTTCTTCGGACCCGTCGGCGTCGTCTATCGGGTCAGCGGCGAGGACGAGGCGATCGAGATCGCCAACGGCACCGAGTTCGGTCTGGGCTCCTACGTCTTCACCACCGACGAGGAGCAGGCGGAACGCATCGCCGATCGCATCGACGCCGGCATGGTCTACGTCAACATCGTCCTCGCCGACTCGCCCGAGCTGCCCTTCGGCGGCATCAAGCGCAGCGGCACCGGACGCGAGATGGGGCTGCTGGCCGCCGAGGAATTCGTCAACAAGAAGCTCATCCGCATCGCCGGCTGACGTGCCGGTGCTGCCGGCCGGCTCAGGCCGGCAGCACTGTGCGGACGTCCGAGGCCTCGCCGTGGCGCCCGAGCGCCTCGAGCAGGTCGCCGAGCTCGAGCGCGACGGCCTGCCGCAGCGGGTCCGCGTCGCTCGCGTGCTCGAACGCCGCGCGGTAGAGCGCGACGGCGTCGTCGGCGCGCTCGGCTTCGCGCAGCACCCGCGCCGCCAACAGCTCGGACGCTCCGGCGGATGCCGGGTCGCCGGCATCCGCGAAGGTGTCGGCGGCCTGCAGCGCAGTGGCCACGGCGGCATCCGTCTGTCCCTGACCGACGAGCAGCCGGGCGCGCGTGTCGAGGACGTCGGCCACGAACCACGTCGCCTCGTGCCGACGGCCGAGCTCCAGCGCTTCGTCGATGAGCGTCACCGCCTCCTCGTCGCCGCGCTGCTGATGCGCCTGCGCGAGCACGTGCAGCCCGTCGGCGAGCAGCCCCACCTCGTCGTCGTTGCCGCGGACGAGGCCGACGGCCGCGTACGCCCACGCGCCGACGGCGTTGCCGTACTCCTCGGCGGCGTGCAGCGCCTGGGCCAGCAGCACCGCGGTCAGGGCGCGCGATCCCGGCTCCACGCCGCTCTCGCTCGCTTCGCGCAGCACGTCGTTGAGCGTGTCGACCGCTTCGGCGGCGTAGCCGGCGGCCAGCATCGCGCGGCCCTGGCGGAAGCGCACGTCGACGCTGGGCAGACCCACCGCGTCGCGCCGCTCCGCCGCGACCCGGTAGCGGCTCACCGCGCCGGCCGGCTGTCCGTCGTCCTCGTGCAGCATGGCCGCCAGCAGGAACATCTCCGAGACCATCGCATCGTCCACACCGATCGACACCGCGACCCGCGCCGCCTCATCGGCCGCCGCCGCGCCCGCGGCGAACGCCTCGGCGACGCCGTGGAGCCGGGCCCGCGTCGCGAGCACGCGCACGCGGCGCCGGTCTTCCAGGTCCGGGTCGCCGAGCAGCGTGTCCAGCAGGCCGGAGGCGCCGGTCGGGTCTTCGTCGGCTGAGAGGGCGTCGGCCTCCAGCAGGCGCATCCCGTGGGCCCGGCGGGTGTCGCCGGCTCCGGCGAACAGGGCGGCCGCGGCGCGGGCGCGTTCCACGGCGTCGGCGTGCGCGCCCGCCCACATCCGGCCGATCGCGAGCGTCGACAGCAGATCGGCGCGCTCGAGGGGATGGCCGTCACCGAGCGCGTCGAGCTCGTGCTGCACCCGCGGCAGGGCGAGGGCGAGCCGGTGCGCGGCGGTGCCGTTGCGCACGTCGAACGCCGCGGCGATCGTGTCGGCGAGTGCCCACGCGCGGCTGGCGAGCGCGGATGCCGCCCACGCTCCCTCGTGGGAGTCGAACAGCGTGACGAGCTCTTCGGCATCGGATCCGCGCACCGGCGTGTCGGGGTGGCCGGCGGCGGCCACCGCGTCCAGACCCACCGCGAACGATGCGAGAGCGGTCTCGTGCGCGGCGGCATCCAGCCCGTCGTGGACGAGCCAGGGCAGGTGCTTCTCCACCAGCGCCAGGGCGCGGGCCTCGTTGCCCGTCACCGCGCAGAAGACGACGTTGTCGGCGATGATCGCGAGGTTGGCCGGGTTGTCCTTGGCGAGCCGGTAGCTGCGCAGATGCGCGGCGCGCGCCTGGTCGAGCATGCCGGCGCGCAGGGAGGGCAGAAGAGTGCGGGCGAGGGCGTGCTCGGGCTCCTCGCCGCACGAGAACCCGCCGTCGATCATCTCCTGCACCAGGCGGATGGCGTCCTCCTCGCGTCCCGTCTCGGCGAAGAAGCCGGCGAACTGACTGCGCACGCAGGCGTCGCAGTGGCTGTACTCGTCACCGGCAGATAGGCGGCGAACGTCTCGGCGAGCTCGCGCACCGTCGCCGTTTCGACCAGTGTCCGTGTCTCGGCGCGTGGGGTCAGGTGCACGCTCGTGCCGACGGGGATGTCCTGCGTGCACGGGCCGACGCGGAACGTTCCGTCGGAGTGGCCCACCCACTCCACGGCTTCGCCGGTGACCGCGCTGCGGGAGCGGATGACGATGCTGTCGCAGACCATGAAGCACGACAGCATCCCGATGCCGAACTGCCCCAGGTAGCCTCCGCGCGGCAGGTCGAAGATGTCGCGTTTGGAGCTGCGTCCGACGGTGGCGAGCAGGTCGGCGACCTCGGCGGCGGTCAGGCCCACGCCGTCGTCACGCAGGACGAACTCGTCGGATGCCGCGCTGACCGGTGTGATCCGCACACGACCGCCCCCGCCGTCGACGCCGCGGCGGGCGCTGATCGCGTCGACCGCGTTCTGCAGCAGCTCGCGCAGGTACACGCGGGGGCCGGAGTAGATGTGGCGGCTGAGCAGGTCGATGACTCCGCGCAGGTCGACCTGGAACTGATGTGCGGCGGCGTTCTCGTTCAGCGTCATACCTCGGTGTGGAGCATCGGGGGATCTGTCCAGGCTATTCGAGAATTTGCCCGGCGCGAGGGGCTGGCGCTGTGCGCACGAGCGGAGCAGGATGTGTCCATGGACACCTCGGATGGGGTCAGCTTCCTCGATGACCGGCAGTGCTGGCAGCGCCTCGCGGAACAGGAGCTCGGGCGCCTCGTGACGCACGTCGGCGCCGTGCTGGACATCTTCCCCGTGAACTACATCGTCGACGGTGACAGTGTGCTCTTCCGCACCGCGGAGGGCAGCAAGCTGACCGAGCTGACGATCAACGACGACGTCCTGTTCGAAGTCGACGAGTACAGCGACACCGATGCCTGGAGCGTCGTGATCCGGGGGCACGCGCAGCGGCTCACGAGCGCAGACGAGGTCCGCGCCGCCGACGATCTGGGACTTCGGCCCTGGATCCCCACGGTGAAGTACAACTACGTCCGGGTACGCGCGGCATCCGTGTCGGGCCGAGACTTCCGCAGGGGACCCGAACCCGACCGCTACGGGGTGCAGCAGTACTGACGGTTCGCGCGTCCAGATGGCATGACGTACACTGGACAGTGCAGTTGAAGTCTGCATTCTTTCGCCGTGCCCGCGCTCCGCGTGACGTTCGGGCGGAGATGTGGTCTTCACCCGGGATCTCATGATCTCTAGGGCGGTAGCTCAATTGGCAGAGCAGCGGTCTCCAAAACCGCAGGTTGCAGGTTCGATTCCTGTCCGCCCTGCGCGTCAGCGATCAGCTGACACCGCAGGTCGCGCCGGTTCACGCCGGTGTGGAAAGCAAGTCCGAGCACGTCCGAGCACGTCACATGGGTGGGTACATGGTCCAGGAAGAGGCGCACGGCGAGGTCGTCGCAGCAGGCGGCACGCCCCGTGAGAAGAAGCTGAACTTCTTCCAGCGGATCGCGCTCTTCATCCGCCAGGTCTTCGGCGAACTCCGCAAGGTGGTCACGCCGACCCGCCAGGAGCTGCTGAAGTTCACCGGTGTCGTTCTCGGCTTCGTCGTCGTGATGATGGCCGTCGTGTACAGCCTCGACTTGCTCTTCACCTGGGTCGTGCAGGTCGTCTTCGGCGTGCCGAGCTGATCCAGCCGACGCCCGAGCTGTCACCGCACGACCCCCGAGGGAAGAGGACATACGTGTCTGAGAAGTACACCGACGACGTCGACTGGGCCACTGCCGCCGAGCAGTCCAGCGAGGACGACGAGGCGCAGGAAGGCAACATCCTCGCCGCCGAGGAGCGCTCCTCGGAACCTGCAGAGCACCTCGCCGTGCACGTCGTCGACGATGAAGACGACGCCGAGGGCGAAGACGAAGACATCGACATCGACGACCCGGAGGCAGACGCCATCGTGAACGACGCACTCGAGATCGACGAGGCCGCCGAGGCCGAGGCTGCCGCAGAGGTGCTCACCGACGCGCTCGCCGAGGAGGAGGCCGAGGCCGCCGCCCACGCCGCCGAGGAGGTCGCGCCGTACGACGGTCCCGACGTGAACGGCGAGCCCGACCCGGCTCCGGAAGACCCCTACGAGGCCTTCCGCGCCGAACTGCGTTCGCTGCCCGGCAAGTGGTACGTCATCCACTCCTACGCGGGCTTCGAGCGCAAGGTGAAGGCGAACATCGAGCAGCGCAAGAACTCGCTCGAGGTCGAAGAGGACATCTATCAGGTCGAGGTCCCGATGGAGGACGTCGTCGAGATCAAGAACGGCCAGCGCAAGATGGTCAACCGGGTGCGCATCCCGGGCTACGTCCTCGTGCGGATGGAGCTGAACGAAGACACCTGGTCGGTCGTGCGTCACACGCCCGGCGTCACCGGCTTCGTCGGCAACGCGCACAACCCGACGCCGCTGCGGTTCGAAGAAGCCTTCAACATGCTGAAGTCGCTCGTGCAGGTCACCGAGACGGCCCCCGTCAAGGGCGGCGCCGGCAAGGGGGCGTCGGCTCCCGCGCGCAGCGTCATCACCGAGGTCGACTTCGAGATCGGCGAGACCATCACGATCAAGGAAGGCTCGTTCGCAGGCCTGCCCGGTTCGATCAGCGAGATCAAGCCCGAGAGCGGCAAGCTCACCGTGCTCGTCTCCCTCTTCGAGCGTGAGACGCCGGTCGAGCTGTCGTTCGACCAGGTCACCAAGCAGTGATCCATACCGGATGCCGCGGCATCCGGTAGAATCATCAGGTTGCGCGCGCGTCGCGCGACATCCCCACCACCTTTCGGGTCCGCCGATCGTGTGGAAGCGCGCCCCGAGGCTCCGGCCGACGTGCGCTCGACAGAAGGAAAGAGAATGGCACCGAAGAAGAAGGTGACCGGCCTGATCAAGCTTCAGATCAACGCCGGTGCCGCCAACCCGGCGCCGCCGATCGGCCCCGCGCTCGGTCAGCATGGCGTCAACATCATGGAGTTCTGCAAGGCGTACAACGCCGCGACGGAGTCGCAGCGCGGCAACGTCATCCCCGTGGAGATCACCGTCTACGAGGACCGCAGCTTCACGTTCATCCTGAAGACCCCGCCCGCCGCGGAGCTCATCAAGAAGGCCGCCGGCGTGCAGAAGGGCTCCAAGACCCCGCACACCGTCAAGGTCGCGAAGCTCACCAAGGACCAGGTCCGTCAGATCGCCGAGACGAAGATGCCCGACCTGAACGCGAACGACATCGAGGCCGCCTCGCTGATCATCGCCGGCACCGCCCGCTCCATGGGCATCACGGTCGAGGACTGAGGGGGAACGCACAATGGCTAAGTCCAAGGTTTACGAAGCAGCCGCGGCGAAGATCGACCGCGACAAGTTCTACACGTCCACCGAGGCCGTGAAGCTCGCGAAGGAGACGGGGTCGAAGAAGTTCGACTCGACCGTCGAGGTCGCCCTCAAGCTCGCGGTCGACCCGCGCAAGGCGGACCAGATGGTCCGTGGCACGGTCATCCTCCCGCACGGCACGGGCAAGACCGCCCGCGTCATCGTGTTCGCGACGGGCCCGGCCGCCGAGGCCGCCATCGCCGCGGGCGCGGACGAGGTCGGCGGCGCCGAGCTCATCGAGAAGGTCGCCGGCGGCTGGACCGCGTTCGACGCGGCCGTCTCCACGCCCGAGCTCATGGGCCAGGTCGGTCGACTCGGTAAGGTCCTCGGTCCCCGCGGCCTGATGCCGAACCCCAAGACCGGCACCGTGACCCCCAACCCGGCCAAGGCCGTGGAGGAGATCAAGGGCGGCAAGATCGAGTTCCGCGTCGACAAGCACGCCAACGTGCACTTCGTCGTCGGCAAGGCCTCGTTCACGGCCGAGCAGCTGGAGGAGAACTTCACCGCGGCGGTCGAGGAGATCGTGCGTCTGAAACCCTCGAGCTCGAAGGGCCGCTACATCCAGAAGGGCGCCGTGTCGACCACCTTCGGTCCCGGCATCCCGCTGGACGTCAACTCCCTCGTCTGATCCTCGGATCGGCGTCACGATGGGGCTCCACCTTCGGGTGGGGCCCCATCGTCGTCGTGCGATCACCCGTCGCGGCGGATCTCGAAGACGCTCGAGCCCTCCTCGGCTCTCTCCGTGACGCGCAGCTGATCGACCCACCCGCCGCGCGGTCCCGTTCGCGCCCACGCCACGACGGCGGCGACCGCCTCGGGCGGGCCCTCGATCTCGGCCTCGACGGTGCCGTCGGCGCGGTTGCGCACCCATCCCGTCGCGCCCGCCCGGGTCGCCACCGCCTGCAGGGTGAAACGGTAGCCGACGCCCTGCACGCCGCCCGAGGCGATCAGATGAACCCGTGTCATCGGTCCATTCTGTCCGTGCCCCGGCGCACGGCCGGTTCGCGCGACTGCAGCCGCTGTCAATGGGGCAGGACGAGGCTGACCGCCAGCGCCAGCATGACGACGGCGATCGCGCCGTCCAGCACCCGCCAGGCGCGCGGTGTCGACAGGCGTCGGCCCAGGTGGCGCGCTCCGAAGCCGAGCGCGCTGAACCAGGCGACCGAGGCCGTGACGGCGCCGGCGGCGAAGGCCCACCGCATCGACCCGTGGGTGTTGGCGACCGTGCCGAGGAGGAACACCGTATCGAGATAGACGTGCGGGTTGAGCCAGGTGAGGGCCAGACAGGTCAGCACGACCGCCGCGCGGCGGGAGACCTCGGATGGCGGGCTCTCGCCCGTCAGGCCGGTCGGTGATCCGCGCAGAGCTCGACGCGCTGCCAGGAGGGCGTAGCCCGCGAGGAAGAGCGCACCGGCCCAGCGAACGACGTCGATGAGGCCCGGCAGCGTCTGCAGGAGCGCACCGACGCCGGAGACGCCCAGCACGATCAGCAGTGCATCGGAGAGCGTACAGACGACCACCACCGCGGTGACGTGCTGGCGGCGGATCCCCTGGCGCAGCACGAACAGGTTCTGCGCGCCGATGGCGACGATGAGAGACAGGCCGAGGCCGAGGCCGGCCAGCGCAGAGGGGAGCACGCACGCGAGCGTAGACCGGCACACGGCGAAAGCCCAGTTCATGATTCTGAAGCGCCATAAGCTGAGCTGATGATCCGGATTCCGGCCGAGCTCGCCCACACGCTCGTCACGGTGCTCGACGAGGGCACTCTCGACGGCGCCGCCCGCCGCCTGCACGTGACCCCGTCTGCGATCAGCCAGCGCATCAAAGCGCTGGAGGAGATCCTCGGACGCGTCCTGCTCGTGCGCACCAAGCCGGTGCAGGCGACCGAGGCCGCGCACCCCGTCGTGCGGTACGCGCGTCAGCTCGCGCTGCTGGAAGCCGATGCGGCGCGGGCGCTGGGCGACGACGCCGAGCCGGTTCGGATGCCGCTCGCCGTCAACGCCGACTCGCTTTCCACGTGGTTCCTGCCACCGCTGGCCCGGCTCGCCGAGCGGCATCCGGTCGTCTTCGACCTGCACCGCGACGATCAGGACTTCACCGCGGCGCTCCTCGAGTCCGGGACGGTGACGGGCGCGGTGACCTCGCGTGCGCACCCCGTCGCCGGATGCCGCGTCGTTCCCCTCGGCGAGCTGGTCTACGAGGCCGTCGCCACTCCCGCCTTCCGCGATCGGTGGCTCGACACGGCGGCATCCGATGCTGCCGCGCGCCTGCGTGACGCGCCGCTCATCGACTTCGATCGACGCGATGACCTGCAGACGAGGTGGCTGCGCGCACGCGGCATCGATCCGGCGGCGCCACCGCGGCACCGCGTGCCGGCCTCGCACGACTTCGCCACGGCGGTGCAGCTGGGTCTCGGATGGGCGCTGCTGCCGCGGCTGCAGTCGCAGCAGGCGCTGGATGACGGCACGCTCGTCGCGCTGGAGGGCGAGCCGGTTCGCGTGCCGCTGTACTGGCAGCAGTGGAATCTGCGCTCGGTGCTCCTGGATGCCGTGGCGGAGGAGATCGTCGAGGAAGGGCGCCGGGTGCTCGCTCCGGCGGAGCGGACCGATCCGGTCAGCAGTCGCTGACCGAGAGCACGATCTTCCCGCGCGTGTGGCCGCGTTCGATCTCGCGATGCGCAGCCTCGGCCTCACCGAGATCGAAGACGCGGTCAACGAAGACGCGGATCGCTCCCGAGTCGAGCAGACGGGCCAGGGTCGCGAGCACGCTGCCGTCGGGCACGACCTTGTACGAGGTGGCCCGCACCCCGGCCGCCTCCGCGGCATCCGCGTAGTCCGGCCACGCGCCGGTGGGCACGATGACGTACAGCCCTCCGGGGCGCAGGACGGACAGTGATCGTGTGCCGGTATCGTCGTGGACGTTGCCGACCAGGTCGATCACGACATCCACCGTGCCGACGACGTCCTCGAAACGTGTGGTGGCGTAGTCGACGACGACCGAGGCGCCGAGCTCGCGCAGCCAGGGCAGGTTTGCGGCCGATCCGGTCGCGATCACCTGCGCTCCGAAGTACGACGCGAGCTGCACAGCGAAGTGGCCCACTCCGCCTCCACCGGCGTGGATGAGTACCCGTTGGCCCTCGTGGGCGTGCGCGGTCTCGACGACCAGTCCCCAGGCCGTCAGCGCCGCCAGCGGAACGGCGGCCGCCTCGACGTGCGAGAGCGCGGTGGGCTTACGCGCGACGGCCAGAGTGGGAACGACGGCGTAGTCGGCGTAGGAGCCGGGGGAGCGGGGGAAGGCCGTCATCCCGAACACCTCCGTTCCGGGAGGCAGCGGGTGCGACTCGTACGGGGCCGAGACGACGACACCACTGAAGTCGAAGCCGAGACTGCGGGGATGCTCGGTGAGGGCGCCGTACACGCCGGCGCCGGAGCGCGTCTTGGCGTCGATCGGATTGACGCCGGCGGCGACGACCCGCACCAGCAGTTCGCTCAGCACCGGTGTCGGCACCGGCACGGTGACCTCCCGGAGCACGTCGGCGGCGCCGGGCTCGTCGAAGACGATCGCGCGCATGTGCGCGGGAGTCTCGGGAACGGCGGTCTGTCTGGCGGCATCCTTCGCGGATGCCGGTCGCAGCGGCCGGAATCTGGTGAGACGGTGAGAGACCATCTGGTCGCTCCTTCCCGTGCGTGTCGGCGTTGGCTGCACGTGCTGCCGCGGCGGCGCGGTGCCCCCGTGAAGACAGTCAACCCCGGGGATGTCTCGACCGTGTTACGCGGGTGCTACCAGGCGACTAATCTCCTCGACGCCGCCGAGGGCAGAGCGTTCAGCGGCGCGTGACGCTCTCGCCCAGGGCCCGCAGCAGGCGGGTGAGGGCGTGGATGTCATCGAGCGGCCAATCCACGATCGCATCGAGCAGCAGCCCCTGCTGCGGCGCGCGTGCCGCCTCGAGGCGGGCCAGTCCCTCCGGCGTCGGGGCGAGCAGGCTCGAACGGCCGTCGGCCGGGTCGGGCGAACGCGAGATGAGCCCCAGCGACTCGAGCTCGCGGATCGTCCGGCTCAGCTGACCCTTGTCCATCATCAGCAGGTCGGACAGCGACGACAGCGTCACGCCGTCGCGGCGCGCGATCGTCGTGAACACCTTGTAGGCGCCGGGCAGAAGTCCCGGGCTCACACGGTTCGCGATCTCGCTGATCACCCGCTGGAAGCGGGTGATCAGCTCACCGAACTCGGACTCCAGATCCCGCACCGCGGCGGTGCGGGAGCTGGAGTCTTCGGTCGTCTCAGCCATCGTTTCGATTTCCCGCCGACACCGTGCGCACGGAGCCGGTCGCGGTGAGCGTCTCCATCGCCTCGGGAACGGAGACGGTGGCGAGGTCGGCCTCGCTGGCCTGCATGCGCTCGACCGTCGTCATCGTCGTCAGCGGCTTGTTGGGCAGGAACACGATGGCGACGAGCGAGAGCACCGCGAAGGGCACGGCGATCAGGAACGAGTGGGAGATGCCGTTGGCGTAGATGTCCTCGAACACGACTCGAAGCGTATCGGGCATGGCCGACACCTTCGGCAGCGAGCCTGTCTGCAGCTGCTGCGCCCAGTACTGCGCCTGGTCGCCGAGCCCCATGATCGCGGCGGTGATGTCCTCCTTGCGCTGGGCGACGAGATCGACCACACGCGCCGCGAGAGCGGCGCCCATCACCGAGACGCCGATCGTGCCGCCGAGGCTGCGGAAGAAGGTGACGCCGGAGCTCGCCACGCCGATCTCCTCGGGACGGGTGGTGTTCTGCACGACGAGAACGAGGTTCTGCATCGTCATGCCGACGCCGGCGCCGAGCAGGAACATGTACACCGAGACGATCGCGAAGTTCGTGTCGTAGTGGATCGTCGACAGCAGGTAAGAGCCGGCGATCAGCAGCACCGCGCCGACGATGAGGTACGGCTTCCACTTGCCGTAGCGGGTGACGAGCGTTCCCACCCCGACCGAGGCGACGAGCAGGCCGGCGATCATCGGGATGGTCATCAGGCCCGCCTCGGTGGGCGTCGCGCCGCGGGCCAGCTGCATGTACTGGCTGAGGAACACCGACGCACCGAACATCGCGATGCCGGTGGCGATCGAAGCGATGACCGACAGCGTGAAGGTGCGGTTGCGGAACAGGGTCAGCGGGACGAGTGGCTCGCGCGAACGCAGCTCCACGATGACGAACAGCAGGGCCGCGAGAATGGCTCCACCGACCATCAACACGGTGGTCAGGCTCCACCAGTCGTTGTTGCCGAGATCCCACCAGTCACCGGTGGTGGTCGTACCGGCGTTGGTCACCCAGACCAGCAGCAGCGAGACCGCCGTCGACAGCAGGATGATGCCGAGATAGTCGATGGTCGTCTTCTTCTTGGCGCGCGCCGGAACGTGCAGCGTCGCCTGCACGAGGATGAGCGCGACGACGGCGACGGGGAGGGCGACGAAGAAGTTCCAGCGCCACCCCCAGGCATCCGTGATGAGGCCGCCGAGCAGCGGGCCGCCGATCGTAGCGAGCGCCATCACGGCGCCGAACAGGCCCATGTAACGGCCGCGTTCACGCGGGCTGATGATGTCGGCCATCAGAACCTGGCTGAGAGCGGCGAGTCCACCGGCGCCGATGCCCTGCACCGCGCGGAATCCGATGAGCATCTCGGGGGTCTGGGAGAAACCGGCGGCTGCGGTCGCGAGCACGAAGATCACGATCGCGAGCTGGTACAGCACCTTGCGGTTGGTGAGGTCGGCGAGCTTTCCCCAGATCGGGGTGGAGATGGCGGTCGTGAGGAGGGTTGCCGTGACGACCCAGGTGAAGGCGGCCTGGTTCCCGTCGAGGTCGTGGATGATCACCGGCAGGGAGCTCGACACGACGGTCGAGGCGAGCATGGAGACGAACATGCCCAACAGCAGTCCCGACAGGGCTTCGAGGACCTGTCGATGATTCATGCGCGGCGCGGTGCCGGCGGTGAGCGTTTCTGACATGGAGGGAGTTCCTAAGGGTGCTGCGGTGCGGAGGAGGCGCCGAGAGTGGCGAAGTGGTTGACGTAGATCAACGGTTGAGCTGGGTCAACTATAAGATCAACGTTGACCTACGTCAACTATTCCCGCGGGGATCGAATCCGTCGGGATCAGTCGCTCAGAGCCAGAGCGCGGTACGGCTCCCGCGGGCGGGATGCGACGGCATCCACCGCGGACTCCACGCTCGTCCGGCGCCGCATCGTGCGGCGGTAGAGTTCGTCGATCAACTCCGTGGCCAGGCGCACGAGGTTGCCGATCTCGCGCTCGTCGCGATCGACCCAGGCGCAGCGGGGCTCGTCCCCGACGGGCACGAATCCGTCGTGCTCCTCCCAGACGACGAGCGTGCGCTCCGCGCCCAGAACGTGCTGCTGCCACCAGACCTGGCGAAGGTAGGTGCGCGGGATCGACTTCCACGTCTTGTTCGTGGTCTTGATCTCGGCGAGCGTCACGCGACCGTCCGCGTCGACGGTGATGCCGTCGGGGGTGGCGAGGTGGCGCTTCTCCACGACCGCGTGGAAGAGCGCCGACGACGGGTGGATGCCGTGGGTCGCCGCGACCCATGCCGCGATCTCGGGCTCGCGGCGGCGCCCGTGGTCGGTGAAGGCGTTGCCGGAGAAGCCGCGGCCGGCGCCGAGCTTGGCATCCGCCGCGCGGGCGATGGCCGCGGGACTCGTCAGCTGCGCGACGTCGGTCGCCGTGATGCCCCGCGAGCGGGCGCGCATCCAGCCGACACGGTCGCGGGAATCGGCGACGATCCGCTCTGCCAGCTCCGGCGCGAGGCGCGCGAGAGCTTCCGGAGTCATGTCATCGAGGCTATCCCGCGCCGTCGACGTCGTCGGGCGCGACACCCGAGCCGCCGCCGATTTGGCGCGTCCGGTCGGCTCACGTATGCTGGACGAAGCCAAAGACCGCTGGTCTCGGTGTGCGCGCAAGCGGATGCCGACGAAGCTCTGCACCGCAGGGGCCCGCGCAGGTGTCACAGACAGTCTCCGGGAAACCGATTCGAAGCTCCGTGCGCTTGCGCCGGAGCTTTTTTGCGTTGCGTGCGACGTTCACGAGAGCCGCGGTCACGGCCGACGCTCCGCCACCGCGGGGTGTCACATCCACATCAAGGAGTGACCATGGCGCAGAAGGATGCATCGGTCGCCGAGCTCACGAAGAACTTCGAGGACTCGACTGCCGTTCTGCTGACCGAGTACCGCGGTCTGACGGTCGCCCAGCTCAAGCAGCTGCGCAACAGCATCCGTCAGGACGCGAGCTACGCCGTGGTGAAGAACACGCTGACCAAGATCGCCGCGAACAACGCGGGGATCACGGCGCTGGACGAGGACCTGAAGGGTCCCTCGGCCGTCGCGTTCGTGCACGGTGACTTCGTCGCCACCGCCAAGGCTCTGCGTGACTTCGCCAAGGCCAACCCGCTTCTGGTGATCAAGGGCGGCATCTTCGAGGGCAACGCCCTGAGTGCCGACGAGATCAACAAGTACGCCTCCCTGGAGAGCCGCGAGGTTCTGCTGGCGAAGGCGGCGGGCATGATGAAGGCGACGATGGGCAAGGCTGCGGCCACCATCGACGCGCTTCGCGAAAAGCTGGAGACCGCCGAAGCCGCGTAAGCGACCGGCGAGCTCTTTCCCCACACCCCACCTATCTAGGAGATACATCATGGCGAAGCTCACCACTGAGGAGCTGCTCGAGCAGTTTGCCGGCCTGACCCTCGTCGAGCTCAGCGAGTTCGTGAAGGCGTTCGAGGAGAAGTTCGACGTCACCGCTGCTGCCCCCGTCGCCGTTGCCGGCGCTGCGGGTGGCGCGGGTGGCGCGGAAGAGGTCGAGGAGAAGGACTCCTTCGACGTCATCCTCGAGGCCGCTGGCGACAAGAAGATCCAGGTCATCAAGACGGTCCGCGAGCTCACCTCGCTGGGCCTCGGCGAGGCCAAGGCCGTCGTCGACGGTGCCCCCAAGGCCGTGCTCGAGGGCGCGAACAAGGAGACCGCCGAGAAGGCGAAGGCTGCCCTCGAGGAGGCCGGCGCGACGGTGACCCTGAAGTAATCAGCTCTTCTCGAAGAACTGCAGCGAAGGCCCCCGGGATCTCCCGGGGGCCTTCCGCGTTCTCTGCGTTCAGACGCCGCTCTCGACCGGAGCGATGCCTCCGGTGGAGCTGCGGACGATCAGGCGCGCCGGAATGCGCAGCTCGGTGCGGGCGCGGCCGGGCTCCGCGATCTCGGCGAGCAAGACGCTCACCGCAGCCCGCCCCTGCTCCCGCGGCACCTGCTGCAGGGTGGTGAGGGAGAACATCTCGGCGAACTCGTGATCGTCGATGCCCGCGACACTGAGCGCGGCCGGCACCTGGATGCCGAGACGGCGTGCGGCGATGATGGCGCCGATCGCCACTTCGTCGCACACCCCGACGATGGCGGTGGGACGCCTGCGCGTATCGCTCAGCAGGTCGGCGGCGGCGGCGTAGCCGCCGGGCAGGGTCACTTCGGAGTGTGCGTGGCGGATGAAGCTCGCCAGCCCGGCTTCGGTCATCGCGTGCTGGTAGCCCGACAGCCGCTCCTGGTCGACGTGGGCCCAGTGGCTCTGCGGTGCACCGCCGACGAACGCGATGTCGCGGTGGCCGAGGGCGATCAGATGCTCGGTCGCCCGCCGTGCCGCGTAGTCGTCGTCGACCGCGACGACGCTCGTCAGCTCGCTGGAGCCGACGACGCTGACGATGGGGCGGTCGATGCGGGTCAGTCGCTCCAACTCGTGATCGACCGGTTCCAGACCGACGGCGATCAAGCCGTCGAATCTCTTGCGTGCGAGGAAATCGTCGAAGATGCGGACACGGCCCTCGGTGCCCGGCTTTGCGTCGTAGAGGGTGAGATCGAGACCTCGTTCCAGCAGCGCCTGCTGGATGCCTTCGAGCACCTCCGCGAAGAACCACCGGTTGACGTACGGCATGACGACACCGATGTTCTGGGTGCGCCCGGTCGCAAGGCCCACCGCACCGGCCGACGGCACGTACCCCAGTTCTGCGGCGGCGGCCTGGACGCGCGACTTGGTCGCTTCCGACACGTATCCGGCGCCGCTGAGAGCGCGGCTGGCCGTCGCTTTCGATACGCCGGCGTGGGCGGCGACTTCGGCGATGCCGGCCATCGGTGCTCCTCCTCGAGCGCTGTTCGCTGACTATCTCACGGCTCAGTATGGAACCGGTTGCTCTCATCTTCGTGTCGCGGGATGCCGCGCGGTAGTGGTTGTTATCGGGTTGTGACAATCGTCGGGTTGCGTCGTGGGAGCGGGTCCAATAGCTTGGCCTGGAATCGGTTCCGGAACGGGGCCGTGTGCACCAGGAATCATCCGAGCACTCAATGAGGAGGAATCACATGGGGATGTCACGGCGGCGCTGGATTGCGCCTCTGGCTGTCATGGGCGTGGCGGCGTTCGCACTCGCGGGCTGCGCCGAGGGCGGCAGTAGCGGCGGCAGCGCCAGCGGAACGGGGGCGGCCGGGGGGACGGTTCGCATCTCGGGCGGTATCACCGGCTCCGAGGCCGACGCCCTCCAGAAGGTCTTCGACGGCTGGAGCAAGACGAGCGGGATCACCGTGCAGTACACCGGTGACAAGAGCTTCGAGGCGAACATCGTCACCAAGGTCACCGGTGGCGACGCGCCCGACATCGCGATCGTGCCGCAGCCGGGTCTGCTGAAGACCCTGGTCGGTACGGGCGACGTCAAGAAGGCGCCGCAGGCGGTGGAGGACAACGTCAACGCCAACTGGTCGCCGGACTGGAAGAAGTACGGCACGATCGACGGCACGTTCTACTCCGCGCCGATGCTCGCCAACATCAAGGGCTACGTCTGGTACTCCCCGGCGAAGTTCAAGGAATGGGGCGTCGAGGTTCCGAAGACGTGGGACGAGCTGCTCACGCTGACCAAGACGATCCAGGAGAAGACGGGGGCTGCGCCCTGGTGCGCCGGCTTCGAGTCGGGCGGCGCCTCCGGCTGGCCGGGCACCGACTGGGTCGAGGACCTCGTCCTGCGCCAGTCCGGCCCCGACGTCTACGACCAGTGGGTCGACGGCTCGGTGAAGTTCACCGACAAGCCGATCGCCGACGCCTTCACCGCGGTGGGCGACATCCTGCTGAACCCGTCGTACGTCAACGCCGGCTTCGGTGATGTCAAGAGCATCAACAGCACGGCATTCGGTGACGTCGCGGCGAAGGTCGCCGACGGTTCGTGCCCGATGACCCACCAGGCGTCGTTCCTGACGGCCAACTTCCTGACGGTGAAGACGGCGTCGGGTCAGGCGCCCAAGGTCGCGCCCGACGGCGATGTCTACGCCTTCGTGCTCCCGGGCTACAAGGAGGGCGCGGCCACGATCGAGGTCGGCGGCGAGTTCGTGGCGGGCTTCTCGGACAACGAGGCGACGCAGAAGGTGCTCGAGTTCATGTCGAGCGCCGACTTCGCCAACGCGCGAGTCAGCGAGGGCGGCGCGATCTCGGCCAACCTCAAGGCGGACCCGAGCAAGGCCTCGAGCGAGTTCCTGACCGAGGCGATGAAGCTGCTGCAGGACCCGAACACCACGGTCCGCTTCGACGCCTCGGACCTCATGCCCGCCACGGTCGGCTCCGGCTCGTTCTGGAAGGGCATGGTCGACTGGATCGACGGCAAGGACCAGGCCAAGGTCCTCAGCGACATCCAGGCCGGCTACAACAACTAGGCCGTGTTGCTAAACGCCTTCGGGCTACCCGTGGGCGAGTCTTGGACGCGTGTCGCGTGATGTGATCTCGGATGAGGCGTGGGCTGTGATCGGCTCGTTGTTCCCGATTGCGAAGTCGACGGGGCGGCCGCCGGTGGATCGGCGCGCGGTGGTCGAGGCGACGGCGTGGCGGTTCCGGACTGGTGCGCCGTGGCGGGACGTGCCGGAGCGGTTCGGGAACTGGAACACGATCTATAAGAACTTCAACCGGTGGTCCGAGCAGGGCGTGTGGGCGCGGGTGCTAGAGAAGACGCAATCGTTTGCGCAGCAGTCCGGCGATCTGGACTGGGTCGCGTCGATCGACTCCACGATCGTGCGCGTGCATCAGCATGGCGCAACCCTTCCCCGCGTCACAAGGGGACCTGTCGAACTACAAGAAGTTTGGTGACGAACCGGCGGATCATGCGATCGGCCGTTCTCGCGGCGGGTTGACGACGAAGAGTCATCTGGTCTGCGACGGGAAGGGACGAGCTCTCGCGTTCATCCTCACGCCCGGGCAAGCGGCGGACACCAGCATGCTGACCGCGACACTGAGCGAGATCCGCGTGCCAGGCGCCCGGGGAAGGCCGAGGTCGAGGCCGGAGCGGGTGCTCGCGGACAAGGGCTACCCGTCGAAGGCGAATCGCGCCTGGCTGCGCGAGCGCGGGATTGCCGCGACGATCCCCGAACGCGACGATCAGATCGCCCACCGACGCAAGCGCCGCGGGCGGCCGATCGACTTCGGCGACCAGCAGCGGGCCCGATACCGCGGCCGCAACGTCGTCGAACGGTGTTTCAACAAGCTCAAGCAGTGGCGTGGGATCGCGATTCGCTCAGACAAGCTCGCTCGCAACTACCACGCCGGCCTTTGCCTCGCCGCGACGCTCCATTGGCTCAGCAGTGGTGTCGTCGCTCATTCCGCGATCGGCAGCGCGAGATTCGTCGTAGGGGCGGGGTCGGTCACCAGTCGCGCGTGCGTTTCAACGTCGTAGCGAACATTGCCGTAGCGGAGCTTCTCCCGCTCGATCCCTTCGGCGAGAAATCCCGCCGCGGTCGCCACTCGACATGACGCGGGGTTGTTCACCCGGTGCCCGAGCTCGAGCCGATGCAGCCCGTTCTCAAAGGCCCAGTCACTCACCACGATGAGCGCACCCGTCACGTATCCCTTCCCGCGCGCTTCGGCTGCGAGCCAGTAATACATCCACGCGGTCTCGTGCCGAAACTCGATCGCGGACGCTCCGACGTTGCCGATCGCAACACCGTCCTCGACGACGGCCCAGTTCTTCACGTGCTCGTCGAAGCGCAAGGACTGGTCGATGAACGCCTCAGCAGCTGCCCGGGTTGACAGATCGGCGCCGCCGAACTGAGTCGCCAGATCGGAAGTGCTCTGAAATGCCTCGCTCAGCGCCGACGCATCGCGACTGTTCCACGGGCGAAGCGAGACACTCACGCCCCCAATCCTGCCTCACTTGGCAGCCGTGAGTCGGACGCAGCCTTTAGCAACACGCCCTAGTCACACCAGCCGCGTGACACCGCGGGCGGGATGCCGTAGCCTCGGCATCCCGCCCGTGGCGCCCGCGCCCCGTCTCGCTCCCATTCCGCGTCCACCGAAGCACACGGAGGCTCATCGATGTCCGCACCCACCACCGCGCCCGCGCGAGACAAGACCGACGGGCTGGCGCCTGACTCCGGTCCGCGCCGCGCCTTCTCACCCCGCGTCACCGCCGGTATCGCCACCGGTGCGCTCGTCATCCTGCTGGCTCTGGTGGTGCTGCTCCTGCTGAGCACTCCCGTGGAGGACCCGGCGAAGATCGTCATCCCCGGAGTCTCGCTCACCGCGTTCTTCCAGTGGCTCGGCGTGATGGGCCCGATCGTGCAGATCCCCATCATCCTCGTCGCCTTCGCCGCCGTGGTCGGTGTGCTGCTCCTGCTGATCGAGTACGCGCCCCGTCCCGGGCGGGTCTACTTCTGGATCCGCCTCGTCGCCTGCTTCGCGATCCCGGTCCTTGCCCTGCTGCTGCTGCGCCCGTACGCGAACGCCTTCATCTACGTGCTCGGCATCGCGCTCGTCTCCGGTGCCGCGCTGTTCGTGCTCGACTACCGGGCACGCAAGGGAGCCGGCTATCTGTTCCAGCTCGTGCTCTTCGCCGCCCCGGCTGCGGTGCTGCTGCTGATCGGTCTCATCTACCCGTTCTTCGCGACGTTCGTGCAGTCGTTCTTCGACAAGACGGGTGCCGAGTTCGTGGGCTTCGACAACTACGTGTGGGTCTTCACGCAGCCCGAGGGCACCTGGTCGGTCATCAACACCGTCATCTGGGTGCTCATCTGCCCGACGATCGCCACCATCGTGGGTCTCGCCTACGCCGTGTTCATCGATCGCGCCGCGGGCGAGCGGTTCTTGAAAGTGCTGATCTTCATGCCCTTCGCGATCTCTTTCGTCGGCGCGGGCATCATCTGGAAGTTCATGTACGACTACCGTCAGGGCGACCAGCTGGGTCTGCTCAACGCCATCATCACGGCGTTCGGGGGCGACCCCGTCGCCTGGCTCAGCGTCACGCCGCTCGTGAACAGCCTGCTGCTGATGGTCGTCTTCATCTGGAGCCAGACGGGACTTGCGATGGTTATCCTTTCCGCCGCGATCAAGGCGGTTCCGCCGGAGCAGGTCGAGGCCGCGGAGCTGGACGGCGCGAACGCGTGGGAGCGGTTCAGGAACGTGACCGTCCCCGGCATCCGCTCGTCGATCGTCGTCGTGGTGACCACGGTCGCCATCGCGTCGCTGAAGATCTACGACATCGTCGCCGTCATGACCGGCGGTCGCGCGAACACGTCCGTGCTCGCCTTCGAGATGGTCAACCAGCAGCAGCGCTTCCAGAGCTACGGGCACGCGGCGGCGCTGGCCGTCGTGCTGTTCATCTTCGTGACGCCGCTGATCGTGTTCAACATCGTCCAGATCCGCAAGCAGAGGGAGATCCGATGAGCACCGGAGTCGACATCATCGAGCCCGTCACCGACACCCGCTCGGCTCGACAGGTCTCCCGCGACACGCGCAAGCACGAGGCCATGGCGCGTAAGCGCCTGACCTCCAAGGGGGCGACGATCGCGGCGCTGGTCATCGCGATCTTCTGGACCATCCCGACCTTCGGCCTGTTCGTCACCTCGCTGCGCCCCGGCTCGGACGTGCAGAGCACCGGTTGGTGGACGGTGTTCACCGACCCGTCGTTCACGCTGGAGAACTTCCAGAAGGCGCTGACCTCGGGAGGCACCGCGCTGACTCTGGGCCAGTCGTTCCTCAACTCGCTCGCGATCACGATCCCGGTCGTGTTCTTCGCGCTGGCGGTGGCCTCGCTGCTCGCCTACGCCTTCGCCTGGATCGACTTCAAGGGGCGCAACCTCGCGTTCATCGCGGTGTTCGCCCTGCAGATCGTGCCGCTGCAGATGGCGCTGGTGCCCCTGCTGAGCCTGTTCTCCCGAGGGATGACGATCGGCGACGTCACCGTCTTCCCGGCGCTGGATCTGCGCGGACTCGAGCACAGCTTCGCGACGGTGTGGATCGCGCACACGATCTTCGCGCTGCCGCTGGCGGTGTTCCTCCTGCACAACTTCATCGCGGAGATCCCCAGCGAGGTGATCGAGGCGGCGCGGGTGGACGGGGCCGGCCACGGCCAGATCTTCTTCCGGATGATCCTGCCGTTGGCGGCGCCGGCGCTCGCGTCGTTCGCCGTCCTGGAATTCATCTGGGTGTGGAATGACCTGCTGGTGGCGACGATCTTCGCTCCGTCGTCATCGCTGCCGATCACCCAGTCGCTCAACTCGCTGTCCGGGACGTGGGGCGATCAGTGGTTCCTGCAGGCCGCGGGCACGTTCATCTCGATCATCGTGCCGCTGGTCGTGTTCTTCGCCCTGCAGCGCTTCTTCGTGCGGGGGCTTCTGGCGGGGGCGACGAAGGGCTAATTTTCGGCTGGGTCCTTCGGGAGCGGCGCGGAATTCGTGGGGACGCGAGCCGCGCCGCTCCTTTAGTGTGAAGCCATGAGCAGCCCCGGTGCCACGGCGCCCGCAGCGATCGAGGAGGTCGATCCCGCAGTCGGACTGCGCGCCGCGGAGGTCGACGTCCGGACGGCCGACGGTCGGTCCAACGCCTACCGCGCCGAGACCAGTCGCAGTGCGCTGAGCATCATCCGCGCGAACGTCTTCACGCTGTTCAACGGCATCGTCTTCGCGTGCTTCGGCATCCTGTTCGCCCTCGGACGCTGGCAGGACGCCCTCTTCGGCTTCGCCGCCGTCGCCAACGCGGTCATCGGCTCGGTGCAGGAGTTCCGGGCCAAAGCCGCCCTCGACAAGCTCGCGCTGCTGAACGCCGCGCAGGCGCGTGTGCGACGCGACGCCGTGGAGCAGGACGTCGCGCAGTCGGCCGTCGTGCTCGCCGACATCCTCGTGCTGCGCGCCGGCGACCAGGTGCCGGCCGACGCGCGCATCGTGCGCTCGCGGGGCCTGCAGATCGATGAGTCCATGCTGACGGGCGAGTCGGATGCCGTCGACAAGCACCCCGGCGACGAGGCGCTGTCGGGGTCGATCGTCGTCGGCGGGGAGGGTGATGCGCAGGTCGTCCGCGTGGGCGCCGACGCCTACGCGAACGCGTTCGCCGACGAGGCGAAGCGCTTCTCTCTCGTGGGCTCCGAGCTGCGCGACTCGATCAACCGCGTGCTGAGCTGGGTCGGCTGGGCGATCGGCCCGATCGGTCTGCTGGTGCTGAACGCTCAGATGCAGGTCGCCGGCGGATGGCGCGCCGCGTGGGAGAGCGGCAGCTGGGTGCAGGCCGTCGTCAATACGATCGCATCGCTGACGGCGATGATCCCGCTCGGGCTGGTGCTGATGACCTCGATCACCTTCGCGGTGGGAGCCGCGCGCCTGGCGGCGCGACAGGTGCTCGTCAACGAGCTGCCCGCCGTGGAGGGTCTCGCCCGGGTCGACGTGATCTGCCTCGACAAGACCGGCACCCTGACCGAGGGCGAGATCGCCTACGACGACGCCCACCTGCTCGACGAGGTCGCCGGCTGGCGGCGGACGCTCGGCTGGTACGGCAGCGCTCCGGACGCGAACGCGACGGCACGCACGCTCCGGGAGCCGTTCGCCGCCGAGGCGGCGCAGCGCCCGCGTGTCGCTCGGGAGAGCATCGGGTTCTCGTCCGCGCGCAAGTGGAGCGCCGTGGCGTTCGACGACGACGGCGATCCGGCGGGCACGTGGGTGCTCGGCGCGCCCGAGATGGTGTTCGGCGCCGCCGCGACCGACGCCGCCGACCCGCTCGGAGCGGCCGTGATCGAGCGCGCCTCGACCGGCCGCCGCACCCTCGTGCTCGCCTTCTCGCCGCGGCAGCTGACGACGGCCGATGTCGAGGCGGAGAGCCTGCCCGACGAGCTCGTGGCCGTCGCCGTGCTGACGTTTCGTGAGAAGGTGCGCACCGACGCCGCGCAGACGCTCGAGTACTTCCGCGCGCAGGGCGTCGGCATCCGCATCATCTCCGGCGACAACCCGCGCACGGTGGCGGCGATCGCGCGGGAAGTGGGTATGGACGCCGCGGAGGGCTACGACGCCCGCGCGCTCCCCGACGACGACGAGGCGCTCGCCGCGGTGCTCGAGGAGCACACCGTCTTCGGCCGCGTCACGCCGGATCAGAAGAAGCGCATGGTCCTGGCCCTTCAGTCCCGCGGGCACGCGGTCGCGATGACGGGCGACGGCGTGAACGACGCGCTGGCGATCAAGACCGCCGACATCGGCATCGCGATGAACTCGGGCGCGGCGGCGACGAAGGCGGTCGCGCGGCTCGTGCTGCTCGACGGGCGGTTCTCGCACCTGCCCGACGTCGTCGCCGAGGGGCGGCAGGTCATCGCCAACATCGAGCGCGTCTCGATGCTGTTCTTGACCAAGACGACGTACGCGACGCTGCTGGCGATCTTGTTCGGCGTGCTCGTGCTGGAGTTCCCGTTCCTGCCCCGCCAGCTGTCGATCACCGACGGGCTCACCATCGGCATCCCCGCCTTCTTCCTCGCGCTCATGCCCAACGCGCAGCGCTACATCCCGGGGTTCCTGCGCCGTTCGCTGAGCTTCGCCATTCCGACGGGCGTGGTCGTCGCGCTCACCCTCACCCTGTACACCCTCATCGTGCGCGGCGCCGGGACGCCGGTCGACGAGGTGCGCACGGGGGCGACGATCATCCTCGCCGTCGTGGGCATCTGGATCCTCGCGGTGCTCAGCCGCCCGCTCAACCGGTTCAAGGGAGCCGTCGTGGGCGCGATGTTCATCGCCCTCGTCGTGATCTTCTCGGTGGCCCTGTCGCGCCAGTTCTTCCTGCTGGTCGATCCCGGCCAGACGACGGCGCTGGTCGTGACGGCCGGCTGCATCGGCGCCATCGTGCTGATCGAGATCGTGCGGGCCGTGCAGCGCCGCTACGTCGCCCGAGCGCTGCAGGATGCCGCGCCGCACGCCACCCCGCACACCCGGGAGGTGTCGCGACCGGTGCCGGTGACCATCGCCGTGGCGCTCGTCTACGTCGGCGGCCTGGCGAACGCCATGTTCGGGATCCTGTTCCTGCTCACCCGCTACGACGTTCCCGGATCACTGGTGATGAGCGTCTCGCTGATCGGTGCCGGCATCATCCTCTTCGGGCTGCTGTCGGTGGCCGCGGCCGCCGGGCTCGGACGCGGCAGCGGACTGTCGCGTCTGTTCATCAGCGTGCTCGCGGTCGCAATCGTCGGCCTGCAGCTGTGGAGTCTCGCCGTCGACCACGACTGGGACGTCTGGTCCATCGGCCAGATCGTCGTCTACGCGGCGGTGCTCGTGGCAGTGTGGGCACCACCGGCGAATCGCTTCTTCCGCCCCGTCCTGCGAGCCGGATCATGACGGCGCTCATCGTCACCGGCGGACCGGTGATCGACGGGGAGCGGCGGGCGGCGTGATCGCGCCGTCGTTCGCCGACGCCCACGTGCACCTGGGGCTCGTCGCGCTCGAGGCGCTGGACTGCAGCCTCGACGATGCCGGGTCGGAGGCGGCCTGCGCCGTCGTGCCCGACCGACCGGTGCTCCTGCTGGACAGCGACCGACACGGCGGTTGGGCGAACTCGCGCGCGCTGGCCGTCGCCGGCATCGATCGCACGACCCCCGACCCGCCGGACGGGCGCATCGTCCGCCGTGCGGACGGCGAACCGCAGGGGACGCTGCGCGAGGGCGCCGTCGACCTCGTCGGACGCGTGGCGCCCGAGCCGAGTGCCGCCGCGATGGCACCCGGCATCCGTGCCGCCGCCGACCACCTGATCTCCCTTGGCGTCACCGGCTGGCAGGAGGCCGCTCTGACGTCGTTCGGCAGCATCCCCGACTTCAGGACGGCTATCCCGACGGCTCCGCGGGCCTGCGCTATTTCCCCGATGAGCTCGTCCGCAGCGTGGTCGCTGCGCTGAACGCCGCTGAGCGCGGCGCTCGCCGCATACACGAGTGGCTCGCACGAGCTGATCGGCGACGGCGCGGCCGGACGGATCCGTGTCGGTGCCGCCGCCGATCTCGCGGTGGCCGATCGCGATCCCTTCGTCGGCGCGCCCGAGGAGATCGGGTTCGCGCGCACCGCATGGACGGTGTGCGCCGGCGAGGTCATCGCCGCCCACACGCATACGGGCGCAGAGCGCGGCCGGGCAGCGGCGTACCCCGCCTGCGCGTGAACGGACGGCCTCCGCGCGTCAGCCCGTGCAGCCGAGTCCGGCGCGCAGCGAGGTCATCAGGTCGATCTCGGCGGACTGCGTCGCGATGACGCCCTGAGCCACCGCGAGCGCACGCGGCTCGTGTCCGAGCCGCAGCAACGCCTGCGCCATCGGCAGTGCACCCTCGTGGTGGCGGATCATGAGGCCGAGGAACGTGCAGTCCGCCGCGGTGCCGGACTGCGCCCGCATCGCCGCGATCTCATCGGCGCTCGCCATTCCCATCTGCGTCATCAGCTCCGCGTCGGTCGGGCGCGCCGCGCCGCCGCCGTGTTGGTGAGATGAGTCCGCGGCATCCATCCAGGCCATCAGCGGACCGCTGGTCTGGGGCAGGCCCCACTTCACGAGCCAGTCGTAGAACTCGCCCTTCTGCGCCGACTGCGTCGTCGCGATGTCGTAGGCCAGCACCCGCACGCCGTCGTTCTGGGTTGTGCGGTAGATGTCCATCGCCATCTCGACCGCCTGGCCGTGATGCAGCTGCATGTCGCGGGCGAACCCGGCCTCGGGAGATCCGGACGTGGGCGCCGCCGCGCCCTCTGCGCCGAAGGTGGAGAAGCGCCCGACCGCGAACGCGAGCGCCGCCACGGCGAGCGCGACCAGGAGCACCGCCCACCACGGGGGGAGGGTGCGTCCGGTCGCCGGCTCGGGCGAGGTCACGACTGCTTGCCCGGCCCGTCGACTGCACCGCTGCAGGATGAGGTCGGCTCGGGGACGTTCTGGTTACGCCAGTACTCCTCGAAGAAGGGTGGGATGCGGGGGTCGGCCGCACTGTCGAGCTTCAGCTGCGCGTTCCACGCGCTGAGCACGATCGGCGTGGGAAGGCCCTCGTACGGCGAGAGGATCACGTACGACGACGGCAGCTGCGCCGTCAACGCATCGAGATCGGCGGCGCTGACCCGCGTCTTGTCGTACGTGACCCACACGGCACCGTGCTCGAGCGAGTGCACGGCGTACTCGTTCTGCTGGGGCTGGTCGTAGATGCCGCAGTTCAGCCAGTACTGGTTGTGCGGGCCGCCCGCGGGGGGATTCTGCGGGTAATCGACCGTGCCGGCGACGTGCTGGGTCGTGTTCGTGGACGTCTCGACACCGTCGATGGCGGCACCGGTGCCACCGGCCTGGTAGGTGACCGGCTTCGGCGCGAAGGCGATGGATGCCGCGACGACCGCGACGACGGCGACGGCAGCCGTGGCCCCGACGATCCACCACGTGAGACGGCTGCGCCGCCGGCGCGCGAGCTGACGCTGGTACTCGGCGAGCTTCTCCTGCTTCTGGAACTCGCGCTGCTGCTTGACGGTCAGTTCGATGTTCGCGCGCGTGGCGGGGTTGCCGCTCGTGCGCTTCTTGTCGGACGGAGTGGGGGTCATGGGTCCTCGGCTCGATTCGCGGTCGGGGGCTGCTCCCGCAGGGGCAGCATGTCGATCGTATGCGGCTGCATGACTCCGAGGCTGGGGGAAAGGTTAGGATCGAGGTCTGCTCGAATCGTTTCGAGCCCTCTCTGCCGCTGCGGTCGCGCGCCGATCCGCTCGCGGCGACCACTCCCTCCGCTTTCACTCGTCTGGACCCCGTGCGCGAAAACCCCGCCCCCCGAACTGCCTCGACACCCCTGCCCGCGGCCGGGCGCACCGCCACGGGTGCCATCCGCACGCTCGGATCGCACACCGCCACCGCTCCGGTCGTCCTGCACCCCGGTGACGCGATCTCCACCGCACGCCGCGTGGTGTACATCATCCTGCTCGGCGCGCTCACTGCGCTCGGACCCTTCACGATCGACCTCTACCTGCCCGCGTTCCCGACGTTGCAGGCCGACTTCCGCACGTCCGCCGCGGCGATCCAGCTCACCCTGACCGGCACGATGGTCGGCTTCGCGCTCGGTCAGCTGATCGTCGGACCGCTCAGCGACAAGGTCGGACGCCGCGTGCCGCTGCTCGCGGTCACCGCCCTGCACGTCGTGGCCAGTGCCGCTGCGGCTCTCGCCCCCGATCTCACGCTCCTCGCGATCGCGCGCGTGTTCATGGGCGTCGGGGCCGCCGCCGGTGGCGTGGTCGCGATGGCGATCGTCCGCGACCTGTTCGGAGGTCGCCGGCTGGTGGTCATGCTGAGCCGGCTCGCGCTGGTGTCGGGAGCAGCCCCCGTCGTCGCGCCGCTCATCGGCTCCGCTCTGCTGTCGGTCATGCCGTGGCGTGGCATCTTCGTGGTCCTGGCGCTCTACGGTGCGGTGATGCTCGTGGCGGCGATCTGGCTCATCCCCGAGACCCTCCCGGCCGCGCGGCGCAACGAGCGCGGGGCGACCACGGTGCTGCAGCGCTACCGCGGCGTCTTCAACGATCGGGTGTTCGTGGGTGTCCTGATCATCGGGGGCATGTCCTTCAGCGGTCTCTTCTCGTACCTGTCGTCCTCCTCGTTCCTCTTCCAGGAGACGTACGGCTTCGACGCCCAGCAGTACGGATTGCTGTTCGCCGCCAACTCCCTCGGCCTCGTCGTGGGTGTGCAGGTGGCCGCGCGGCTCGCGGCCCGCTTCGGCCCGCAGTGGGTGCTGTCGGTGTCGACCGGTGTGCTGGTGCTCGCCGCGATCGCGATCATCGCGTGCGACCAGCTCGGGTGGGGGCTGTGGGGCACCATGGTGCCGCTGTTCGTGTTCATGACGGCGTGCGGCTTCACCTTCCCCTGCGTGCAGGTGCTCGCGCTCGATCGCCACGGCAAGGCCGCCGGCACCGCGGCATCCATCCTCGGGGCGACGAACTTCGGCGTCGCGGGGCTGATCTCCCCGATCGTCGGATGGGTCGCGCGGGATGCCGGCATCACGGCGACCACCATGGCGGCCGTGATGGTGGGCTGCGCGCTCATCGGGGCGACCTCGCTCTGGACGATCGTCCGACCGTGGACGGTGGCGCGGCTCGCGCCCTGAGCCGCTGGCGTGGGGCACAATGGGGCGATGAGAGCACCCTTGGACGATGACGTCACCACGGTCATGCTGCAGCGGCTCGTCGTGGGCGTGCTGCTGATCGCGATCACGGTGTGGCTCGGCATCCAGGTGGTGGTCGAAGCTGACGTGAACGTCGACGAGTGGTGGAACGTCTTCGTCGACCGCTTCGCTTTTCTCGACGGCGCCGCCCTCGCGATGAACTTCCTCGGCGGCGGATGGTTCGCGACCTTCGTGGTGCCGCTCGCCGGCGTCGGGCTGCTGGTCGCCCAGCGCCGTCCGCGCGGCGCGCTGTTCGTGGTCGTCGCGTCCCTGGGAAGCGTCGCGCTCGTGCAGCTGCTGAAGGCGCTGTTCGGACGTGCGCGCCCCGAGGACATGATCGTCTTCTCCGATCACGGCTCCTTCCCCTCCGGACACACCGCCAATGCGGCGACGGTCGCGACGATCGCGGTCATCCTCTTTCCGCGGGTGTGGGTCGCCGTGGTCGGCGGCGCGTGGGTGTTCGCGATGGCGTTCAGTCGCACCCAGGTGCACGCCCACTGGCTGAGCGACACCGTCGGCGGCACCCTCGTGGGCGTGGGGGCGACCCTCGTGGTCGCGGCGATCTGCGCGCGCATGCTCGAGCGTGAGAGCGGGTGCGCTCGCTAGGCTGAGCGCCATGAGCGCTGTCGATGACGCAGAACTTGCCCGACTGCAGGCCGAGGCGGAAGCGGCGGAGGCCGCGCTGAAGCTCGCCCGGGCCAAAGCCGCGCTCGCCGCCGCCCAGGCCGCGCGCGCCGCGGGCCCTGCGCCTGCGGAGGAGATTTCCGCTCGGGAGGATGCCGCGGCCGCATCGGCTCCTCCCGAGGCGATATCTCCTCCCGAGGCGCCGGTGGCGGATGCCGCGCAGACGGTTCCCGAGGCGCCGGTGGCGGATGCCGCGGCATCCGGTCCCTTGAACGACGCGCAGGTTGCGGCGATCGCGAAGGGATACGCCTTCGAGGGACTGACCCTCGATCTCGGTGCCCTGATGAACACCGAGCCGGTGCCGTCGGCGCAGATCCGCATCCCGCTGGGGATGATGAACCGGCACGGCCTGGTCGCGGGAGCCACCGGCACCGGAAAGACCCGCACGCTGCAGGGGCTCGCCGAACAGCTCGCCGCGAAGGGCGTGCCCGTCTTCGCCGCCGATATGAAGGGCGACCTGTCGGGCGTGGCGACGCCCGGCGAGCCGAGCGAGAAGCTGCTCGCGCGGACGGCCGCAATCGGTCAGGAGTGGACGCCCGCGGCATCCGTCACCGAGTACTTCGCCCTCGGGGGCGTCGGAAAGGGCGTGCCGGTGCGGGCGACCGTCTCGGGGTTCGGACCGCTGCTGCTCAGCAAGGTGCTCGGCCTCAACGAGACCCAGGAGTCCAGCCTCGGGCTCGTCTTCCACTACGCGGACGCCAACGGGATGGCCCTCGTCGATCTCTCCGATCTGCGCGCCGTGCTCACCTGGCTCACGAGCGACGACGGCAAGGACGAGCTGAAGGCGCTCGGCGGACTGTCGTCGGCGACCGCCGGCGTGATCCTGCGCAAGCTCATCACCTTCGCCGACGACGGAGCCGACGTCTTCTTCGGCGAGCCGGAGTTCGACGTGCGCGACTTCCTGCGTACTGCCGCCGACGCGCGCGGTGTGATCTCGCTGCTGGAGGTGCCCGGCGTCGCCGACAAGCCGGCCCTGTTCTCGACGTTTCTCATGTACCTGCTGGCGGAGCTGTTCGAGATCCTCCCCGAAGTGGGCGACCTCGACAAGCCGAAGCTCGTGTTCTTCTTCGACGAGGCCCACCTCTTGTTCCGCGATGCGTCGAAGGCGTTCTTGGCCGCGATCACGCAGACCGTCCGCCTCATCCGGTCCAAGGGCGTCGGCGTGTTCTTCGTCACGCAGACGCCGAAGGACGTTCCCTCCGACGTGCTCGGCCAGCTGGGCTCACGCGTGCAGCATGCCCTCCGTGCCTTCACGCCCGACGACGCCAAGGCGTTGCGGGCGACCGTCGGCACGTATCCGAAGAGCGGCTACGACCTCGAACGGGTGCTGCAGGAGCTCGGCACCGGAGAGGCGATCGTCACCGTCATGAACGAGAAGGGTGCGCCGACCCCGGTCGCCTGGACGCGACTGCGCGCGCCGCAGGGCCTCATGTCGCCCACCCCCGACCCGGACATCGAGCGAGCCGTGCACGCCTCGCCGCTGCTGGCCCGCTACGGCACGCCGATCGATCGCGAGTCGGCGCGCGAGATCCTCACCGCGAAGATGAACGCCGCCGCGGAAGCGGACGCCGCGGCCGAACAGGCCAAGGCGCAGGAGCAGGCGGCGAAGGAGCAGGAGAAGCAGCGGGCCGCACAGGCGAAGGCGGATGCCGCCGCCGAGCGCGAGCGACAGAAGGAGTACGACCGGATCCTGCGCTCCACCGGCGGCTCGACGCGGACGACGCGCACCTCGCGCGCGTCACAGAAATCGCCCATCGAGCAGGTGTTGAACTCGAAGTCGACCCAGACGATCCTGAACTCGGTCATCCGCGGCCTCTTCGGCACCGGCCGGCGCTGACGCTCGCCCTTGCGTGCGGCGACCCCGTGCGCAAGGGGATGCGCCGCCTGGAGCCGCCGTCTAGCGTGACGGACATGAGCGATCTGTCGAGCCCCACCGGCCGGGAAGAAGAGCTGCGCGCCGTGCCGCGCGCAGACGGCACGGCGCCGCGTGCGCTCGTGCTCGGTGCGACCGGCTACATCGGGGGGCGACTGGTGCCGCGGCTGAACGCGGCCGGTTACCGGGTGCGGGTGCTGGTGCGCGATGCCGGTCGGCTCGCCGCGTTCTCGTGGGGGAACGAGGTCGAGGTCGTGGTCGGCTCCGCCGTCGACGAACCGGCGCTCGCGCAGGCCTGCGCCGACGTGGACGTCCTCTACTACCTGATCCACTCGATGGCGGCCGGCGCCGGATTCGAGCAGGCCGACCTCGCGGCCGCGCGCGCCGTCGCCACGGCGGCGGCCGCGGCATCCGTCGCTCGCCTGGTGTACCTGGGCGGACTGCACCCGGAGGGCGTGCCGCTGAGCCCGCATCTGCGCTCCCGGGTCGAGGTGGGGGAGGTGTTCCTCGCCAGCGGTGTGCCCACGCTCGTGCTGCAGGCCGGTGTCGTGATCGGGTCGGGGTCGGCCTCGTTCGAGATGATCCGCCACCTCACCGAGGTGCTGCCGTACATGCCCGCCCCCAAGTGGGTGCGCAACTTCATCCAGCCGATCGCCGTCCGCGACGTCATGCACTACCTGCTGGGCGCCGCGCGCGTCGCCGCCGACGTGAACCGCGCCGTCGATATCGGCGGACCCGACGTGCTGCGCTACGGGCAGATGATGAACGGCTACGCGGTCGAGGCGGGCCTGCCGCAGCGGCCGATCGCGCCCCTGCCGGTGCTCACGCCGGGACTGGCGTCGCACTGGGTCAACGTCGTCACACCGGTGCCGCGCTCGATCGCGCGCCCGCTCATCGCCTCGCTGCAGAACGAGTGCGTCATGGACGACCACGACATCGACGCCATCATCCCGCCGCCCGCGGGTGGTCTCACGCCCTATCGCCGGGCCGTGGCGCTGGCCCTGGGGCGCGTGGCGGCCGACAGCGTGGAGACGAGCTGGCAGGATGCCGAGGTCAGCGGCGTGCCATCGGATCCGCTGCCATCCGACCCGGAGTGGTCGGGGCGCACCGTGTTCACCGACGTGCGCACGGCGACGACGACCGCGAGCCCCGCGCGGCTCTGGGAGGTCATCGAGGGGATCGGCGGCGAGAACGGCTGGTACTCCGCGCCCGTGCTGTGGGCGCTGCGCGGCTGGATGGACCGGGTCGTCGGAGGCGTGGGGCTCGTGCGCGGACGGCGCAATCGCAGCCGCGTGGCCGTCGGCGATGTCATCGACTTCTGGCGTGTCGAGAAGGTCGAGCCGGAGCGACTGCTGCGCCTGCGTGCCGAGATGAAGGTGCCGGGTCTGGCGTGGCTCGACCTCGGCTGCGAGCCGGGCGCCGACGGCGGCGCCGTGTACCGCCAGCGCGCGGTCTTCTTCCCGTCGGGGCTGTCGGGCCGGTTGTACTGGCTGGCGGTGCTGCCGTTCCACGGGTTCATCTTCCGGGGGATGGCCAACCGCATCACGGCGGCGGCGGAGCACGCGGATGCCGCCGAGCACGTGGATGCTGCGGCCTAGACTCGCGCCGTGGCCCATCTGCGTTCTTTCCGCCTCGGCGACGAGCCCGCCCTCGCCGAGATCTGCCTGCGCACCGCCGACACGGGCAGCGACGCCACCGGCATCCTGGACGACGACGACATCTGGGCGGCCGTCTTCGTGCTTCCCTACGTCGCGCGTCATCCCGAACTCGCCATGGTCGTCGAGACGGACGATGGGCGGGTCGCGGGCTACGCCGTCGCCACCGGGGACACCGATGGGTTCGAGGAGTGGTTCCGCACCGAGTGGTGGCCGCGGTTCGCGGATCGGTGGCCGCACCCCGCGGGAGAACCGTCGAGTCGCCAGGACGGGGTCCTGTCGTATGCGTACGGGCGCCGAGCGGATGCCGAGCCCTTCGCGGCGGCGTATCCCGCGCACCTGCACATCGACCTGCTGCCCGAACTCCAGGGCCAGGGGTGGGGTCGGCGGCTGATCGCCGCACTCACCGATGCCCTCCGTGCCGCGGGCGTTCCCGGCGTGCACCTGGTCGCCGCGGGGACGAACGCCGGTGCGATCGCCTTCTACGAGCGTCTGGGCTTCACGCGCCTGGACGCTCCCGCGGACGTCGCCGCCTTCGGCATGCTCCTGTAGCGCCCCTCCCGCCTCTTCGCCGAGCCGCCATGTTCTCGCCAACCCGCCACGATATGTCGCGCCGAAGCATGGCGGATCGCGCGGTAGGTGACGGCTCGGCGATGAGACGTGGGGAAGGGAGGGAGAGAGGGGGCGGGGGCGTAGGGTAGGGGCGTGGGCAGCATCGCCGTCGTGATCACCGTCTCGGATCGGTCGGCTGCGGGTGCGCGTGCCGACACGGCGGGCCCGCTGGCCGTCACAGCGCTGCGCGAGGCGGGGTGGGAATGCTCCGACGCCCGGGTCGTCGCCGACGGCGCCGACAGCGTCGAGACGGCGCTGCGCGCCGCGCTCGACGACGGCGCGCGTCTCATCGTCACCACCGGGGGCACCGGTGTCGCCGCCCGCGATGAGACCCCCGAGGGCACCGATCGCGTCATCGAACGCACGATCGACGGCCTCTCCGAGGAGCTGCGCCGACGCGGCGTCGCCGAGAAGCCGGCCGGCATGCTCTCCCGCGGTCGTGCCGGGGTCGCGGCGCGCGCCCTGATCGTCAACCTGCCCGGATCGCCCGCGGCCGTGGCCTCCGGGATGCCCGTCATCCTGTCGGTCGCCGCTCACGTGGTGCATCAGCTCGACGGAGGAGATCACTGATGACTGCCGTTCGCATCGCCAGCATCACCGACGAACCGCTGGATGCCGCCGCGCACCTCGCCGCCGTCGACGACCCCCGCGCGGGGGCTGTGACGAGCTTCATCGGCACGGTCCGCGATCACGACCCGGACGCCGACACGGCTGTCGTCGCGCTGGAGTACTCCTCGCACCCGGATGCCGAGGCGACGCTGCACGACATCGCGCTGACCGCCATCGGCGACACGCGTGCGACCGTCGCTGTGAGCCATCGCGTCGGACGTGTAGAGGTCGGCGAAGCCGCCGTCGTCATCGCGGTGTCCACCCCTCACCGTGCTGAGGCTTTCGAGGTGTGCCGCGCCATCATCGAGGCGATCAAGCGCGAACTGCCGGTATGGAAGCGTCAGCTCACGGCCGACGGCGCCGCCGCCTGGAAGGGCATCGGCGGCTGAGGCTCAGCCGCCGGCGAACGGCGGGAGCACGTCGACCAGGGTGTCGTCGCCCAACACTGTCGACGTGTCGGTGCGTCGTCCGTCGACGAGCACGGCGCAGCGGGGAAGGATGCGTCCGAGCGCCGGGTACTCCCGCGCCCAGGCGGCGCGCAGGTCGTCGAGATCGGTCTCGGCTCGCACCTCCTCGGCACGCCCGGCGAACTCCGCGGCGGCGGCGAAGTATCGGACCCGCGGCATCAGGACTCCCGCACCCAGTCGCCCGACTTGCCGCCGGTCTTCGCGAGGAGGCGGACGTTCTCGATGGACGTGCCCTTGTCCATGCCCTTGACCATGTCCACGATCGTGAGCGCGGCCACCGCTGCCGCCGTCAGTGCTTCCATCTCCACCCCGGTGCGGTCGGCGGTGCGGACGGTCGCCGTGATCTCGACGCCGTCGTCCGTGATCGCAAGGCCGACGCTCGCGCCGTGGACGCCGATCACGTGGGCGAGCGGCAGCAGCTCGGGTGTGCGCTTCGCGGCCTGGATGCCGGCGATGCGCGCGACGGCCAGCACATCGCCCTTGGGCACCGTTCCGTCGCGGAGCGCTGCGACGACGGCGGGAGCGCAGCGGACCACGGCGCCGGCTGTCGCGGCGCGCACCGTGGGCTGCTTCTCGGTCACATCGACCATGCGGGCGTGGCCGGCCTCGTCCAGGTGGGTGAAGCTCATGCGTCCCATCCTTCCAGCAGGTGGACCTGCACCGGGTCGCCCTCCCGCACCTCCGCGATGTCGGCCGCGACGACGGCGAGCGCGCGCGCGAGGCCCAACCCGCCGGCCAGGTGCGATCCCGACCCGCCCGCGGTCGCGGGGTGCACCGTCCACGTCGGCGCCGAGGTGTCGATGACCGCGGGCAGGTACTGCCGCCGTCCCCCCGGGGTCCGCCACGACGTGCCGGCCGGCAGAGTCAGACGCGCCCGCTCGACGGTGCGTCGACCCTGCATCGTCAGCAGGGCGGGGCGGACGAACACCTCGAACGAGACCGCCGCGCTGACCGGATTTCCCGGCAGACCGAACAGCAGTGCGATGCCGGACGGCGTCGGCAGGGTGCCGAATCCCTGTGGCTTGCCCGGCTGCATCGCGACGCGGGTGAAGGTCATCGCCGCGGCGAGCTCCGTGCGCACCACCTCGAATGCGCCGGCGCTGACGCCACCGGAGAAGACGACCGCATCGACGGGTGCCGCCAGCAGCGCGGCCACCGCGTTGCGCAGAGCTTCGCCCTCATCGTCCACGACGACCTGAGCGACGACCTCTGCGCCGGCCGCCGCGACGAGGCCGGCGAGCAGCACGCCGTTGGATTCGGGGATCTGCCCGCGTCGCAGCGGCGTTCCGGCCGGCGCCAGCTCGCTGCCCGTCGAAACGATGCCGACCCGCGGACGCGCCGAGACGACCACGTGAGTACGGCCCGCGGCGGTTGCCGCGGCGATCTGGAGCGGTCCGAGCACGACACCCGTCTCGAGCACCACGTCGCCCGCGCGGAGGTCGTCGCCGGCGCGGCGGACGAATGCTCCCGCGGTGCGCGGCGCACGGCGCACGGTTGTGTTCCGAAGGGAGTCAGCGAGGCCGCCCTCGGTGTCTTCGAAGGGCACGATGGCGTCGGCATCCGAGGGCACCGGCGAACCCGTCATGATGCGCGCGGCCTCGCCGGGGGCCAGCGGGGGATCGTGGGACGTGCCGGCGGGAAGATCCGCCACGACGCGGAGGATGGCGGGATCCTCCGGACTCGCGTGAGCGACGTCGGCGAAGCGCACGGCGAAGCCGTCCATGGCGGAGTTGTCGAAGACGGGGATGTCCAGGGTTGCGCGCACGGGCTCGCGCAGTGTTGCGCCGGTCGCCGCCGTCAAGGGGAGGCGCACGGCGGGCAGGGGGCGCACGGCGGCGAGCACGTCCGCGAGCTGCTCCTCGACGGTGCGCAACGGCGCGTGGGAGGTCATGCCTGCTGCCACGCGGCGAGACCGCCCACGAGGATGTCGGCGTCGACGCCGCGAGCGCGGAGGGCTTCGGCAGCGTGACGGGCGCGGATGCCGTGCGCGCAGATCACGACGACATGCTCGTCGTCGATCTGCGCCGGATCGTCCAGCAGGTCGCCGAGGGGGATCAGAACCGATCCGGCGACGACGCCGGTCTGCGTCTCCCACGGCTCGCGCACGTCCAGGAGGGTGGCTCCGGCCTCCTGCGCGGCGAGCATCTCGCTCGCCGTCAGTTCGCGGATCGGCGCGGGCGCCGCTTCTTCCGGGGCGACGCTCGGCGACGGAGAGGCGGGAGCGGACGCCCGCAGCGCCACCTCGGTCTGCGTGCCGCGCAACGCGTCGATCACGAGCACGCGGCCCAACAGGGGCTCGCCGATGCCGACGATGAGTTTGACCGCCTCGATCGCGAGAATGCCGCCTACCTGAAGGCACAGCGCACCCAGCACGCCCACCTCGGCGCAGGTGGGTGGGGTGCCGGCGGCGTCGGCCGGGTGCAGGTCGGAGAGCACGATCGGCTCCGTCCCCGCGGGAGGCGCGCTCCAGAACACCGTGGCCTGCGCGTGGAACTCCTGCAGCACGCCCCAGACGAGCGGGATGCCGAGACATTCGCAGGCGGCGGCGACCGCTGCCCGGGTGTCGAACGTGTCGCTGCCGTCGACGACGAGATCGGCGCCATGGAGCAGATCTTCCGCATTCTCGGTCGTGAGGCGTTCGTTGACCGGGATGACGACCGTCTCGGGCGACAGGTCCGCAGCGACGCGCTGCGCCGACGAGGTCTTGCGGGCGCCGATGTCGACGTGTCGGTGCAGGAGCTGCCGCTGGAGGTTGCTGAGGTCGACGACGTCGTCGTCGATGACCGTGAGGGTGCCGATACCGGCGGCAGCGAGCGCCATCACGACGGGCGAGCCGAGGCCGCCGGCCCCGACGACGGCGACGTGCGCGGCCGCCAGCCGGCGCTGACCGAGATCGCCCACGCCGTCGAGCACGAGGTGGCGCTGAGTGCGGGCGCGCTCGGCGGGGGCGAGGGCGGGAACGGGGTCGACGAGAGGAGGCAGCGGCACGGAGCCAGCGTATCCGCCGTGTCTGCCCGCGGGTCGAGGACCGAGAAGTCCTCCGCGAGGCAGAAAGCCGCAGTTGCGTCATCGCCGGCGCCCCTCTCGCCGCAGATGCGCGATATGGTCGGCGGTATGCGTTCTTATCGTGTCACCGAGGCCGCACGGCTGCTGGGTGTGAGCGACGACACCGTGCGCCGGTGGATCGATCACGGCATCCTTCCGACGACGGGAGTCTCGCCGGTGGAGATCCCCGGTGATGCCCTCGCCGCACGAGCGGTCGAGCTCGCGCACGCCGCCGCGGACCCCGCCGATGTGCTCTCGAGCGCCCGCAACCGCTTCGTCGGACTGGTCACGCGCGTGCAGCAGGACGGCGTGATGGCTCAGGTCGACATCCAGTCCGGCCCGCACCGCGTCGTGTCGTTGATGTCCTCGGAAGCGGTGCGCGATCTGGGACTCGAACCCGGTGCGCTCGCCGTCGCAGTCATCAAGGCCACGACCGTCATCGTCGAGACCCCGAGGGAGCGGTGATGCGCACACGATCGCGATACGTCCTCGCGGTCCTCCTCGCAGGGGTCGTGGCGCTCGCCGGCTGCAGCACGGGTGCGGGGCCGTCGGCTGCCGACCGAGCCGTCTCCGGGACGTCGTCGGCGTCGCCGGACGCCGTGACCGGGGAGCTGACCGTCTTCGCCGCGGCGTCGCTGAAGGCGGCCTTCACCCGGCTCGCCGATCAGTTCCAGACGGCGCACCCGGGGGTGACGATCCGTCCGATCAGCTACGACGGATCGTCGACGTTGGCGACCCAGCTGATCGAGGGGGCACCGGCCGACGTCTTCGCCTCCGCCGACGAGAAGAACATGCAGAAGGTCGTCGCCGCCGGACTCGCGTCCTCGCCGCAGCCGTTCGCCACGAACGTGCTCACCCTCATCGTTCCTTCGGGAAACCCCGCCGGCGTGCACGGGCTCGCCGACCTCGACACGCCGTCGCTGCGGGTCGTCCTGTGCGCGGCCGAGGTGCCGTGCGGTGCGGCATCGCAGACGCTCCTGCAGAAGGCGGGCGTGACGGCATCCGTCGACAGCTACGAGCAGAACGTGACCGCCGTCCTCACGAAAGTGGCCAGCGGAGAGGCGGATGTCGGTCTCGTGTACGTGACCGACGCCGCGACGACGCCCGCCGTGCAAACGGTGGCGACGCCGGGCGCGGATGCCGTGGTCAACACGTACCCGATCGTCGCCCTGGACGACGCGGCGAATCCCGCGGCGGCACGGGCCTTCGTGGACTTCGTGCACTCCGATGCCGCGCGCGTCACGCTCACCGACCTCGGCTTCGGCACGCCGTGACGGTCGCGACCGCCGGGCGGCGCGCGCAGCCGCGGGGATTCGTCCCGACCGTGCTGGCGGTGCCGGCGGTGCTGGGCCTCGCGGTGCTCGTGGTGCCGTTGACCGCGCTCGTCGGGCGTGTCGACGTCGCGACGTTCTGGGCCGACATCACCTCGCCGGCAGCGTTGTCGGCGCTCGGGCTGTCGTTGGTGACGGGGGCGGTCGCGACCCTCGTCTGCATCGTTCTCGGCATCCCGCTGGCGCTGTGGATCGCGCGGTCGGGACCGCGGCTGGCGGGGGTGCTGCGGGCCGTGATCACCGTGCCGCTCGTGCTGCCGCCGATGGTGGGCGGGGTCGCGCTGCTGTTTCTGCTGGGACGCAACGGGTGGCTCGGGCAGGCGCTGGCGGTGATCGGCGTGCGGGTGCCGTTCACGACGGCGGCCGTGGTGATCGCCCAGACGTTCGTGGCGCTGCCGTTTCTCGTGCTGGCGCTCGAAGGGGCGCTCCGGGCGACCGGCACCGGTTACGAACGTGCCGCGGCGGCGCTCGGCGCGGGGCGCTGGCGCATCCTGTGGCGTATCACGCTGCCGCTGGCGGCTCCCGGCCTCATCGCCGGCACCGTGCTGTGCTTCGCGCGCGCGATCGGGGAGTTCGGCGCGACGGCGCTGTTCGCCGGCAATGCGCCGGGGGTGACGCAGACGATGCCGCTGGCGATCTACACCGCGTTCAACGGGGCCGGGGTGTCGCAGGGCACCGCGGTGGCGCTGTCGCTGCTGCTGCTCGTGACCGCGCTGGCGGTGCTTCTCGCGGTGCGGGCATGGCGCCCGGGGGCGACGCGGTGAGCGGCGCGGCGCTCGAGGCGCACGTCGTCGTGCGGCGCGAGGGGTTCGTCCTGGATGCCGAGATCTCGGCATCCGCGGGGGAGATCGTTGCCGTGATGGGCCCGAGTGGTGCGGGCAAGTCCACCCTCGTCTCGGTGATCGCCGGGCTGCTGGCGATCACCGAGGGCCGTGTGCACGTCGCCGGCGAGGTCGTGTCGTCGCCGCGCGTGCAGCTCGCGCCGCAGCGCCGCGGGGTCGTGCTGCTGGGGCAGGATCCGCACCTGTTCCCCCATCTGTCCGCGCGGGACAACGTGGCCTTCGGCGTGCGCGTGTCCGCGGGGGAGGGGCGCGCGGCCGGGTGGGTCGAGCGGCGCTCGCGCGCCGAGCGGGCGCTCGCTGAGGTGGGCCTCTCCGGGATCGGGCATCGTCGTCCGGCGGAGCTGTCCGGCGGACAGCAACAGCGGGTCGCGCTGGCGCGCGCACTGGCCACCGAGCCGCGGGTGCTTCTGCTGGACGAGCCGTTCACGGCGCTCGATCCGGTGACGGTTGCGGACATCCGCCGCACGCTCGTCGAGCGCGTGCGCGCGGCGGGGTGCACGACGGTCTTCGTGACGCACGACGTGGTCGACGCTGTCGCCGTCGCGGATCGCCTCGTCGTGCTCGAAGCGGGGCGGGTGTCTCAGCAGGGCCCGGTGCGTGAGGTGCTCACGGCCCCGGCCACGGATTTCGTCGCCGCCCTCGCCGGCGTCAATCGGGTGGCCGGGCGTGTGGAGGACGGCGTGTGGGGTGCCGGGGTGCTGCGGTTGCGAGCTGCGGGGGTGCGCGACGGAGAAGCGGTGGCGCTCATCCCGATCGGCGCCGTACGCCTTGAGCGCGAAGGGTCCGGGGCATCGGAGAGCGAGGCCTCGGGGGCCGGCGCCGCCGCGGCGGCACGGGCAGCCGGCACCGCGACGTGGATGGCGCGCGTGGAACGCATCGAGGCGACGCCCGCGGGCGCCCGCGCGTACACGGCGTCACCGCCGGTCGTCTGCGAGCTCACCGTCGCGCAGATGCTCGCCGCAGAGACCGTAGAAGGCGACGCGGTGCGCCTGTCGGTGGATGCCGCGGACGTGCGGATCGTCGCGAGCTGAGTGCGCGCAGACGGCGGCGTGCTGTCACGCCCCGCCGTCTGCGGCGACGTCCAGATCTCGCAGGTAGTCCGCGTTTGCGCGCAGCGATGCGCGGTAGCGATCCAGCTCCGTCTCCGGCGCGTGCGCGGCGACGACATCGAGCAGTTCGGCGAAGGCCGCGTGGACCTGGCCGGCAGCATGAAGGCTGAGGGCCTCGAACACGGCCAGTGAGACTGCTTCGGGGAACTCGTCGCGAGCGTCGGCGAACACCCGGAGGGACTCGTCGAACCGGTCGAGATTTCGCAGCGTGCTGGCGTACTGGAGCAGGCATCGGCGGCGGATGTCGCCGGTCAGACCGGCGTCGAGCGCGCGCGGATACAGAGCCGAGGCCGTGCTTTCGTCACCGGCGGTGTCATGCGCCCCCGCGAGCTCGTACAGGACACGCGCGTGATCGGGATGCCGGGCGTGGATCTCCTCGAGCGCCGCGATCGTCGGCGCCATCGCATCGCGATCTCGCGCCGCGAAGATGCGGTCCAACTCGGCATCGAGGCTCTCGCTCATCCGTCGATCCTCTCAGAACGGTGGCGGCTCGCCCCCGCGAGGTGCCGGTGTGGTGGTGTCGGGGACGAATCGGACGCGGCCGGGCGGGTGGTCTTCGTAGTGTCGTCCGGTGGGGGAGGTCCATTGCAGGGTTCCGCCTCCGAGGTGCCGTACTCGCCAGGTGGTGTGGTGTTTGAGCGTGTGGTGTCGTCGGCACAGGTGGGCGAGGTTATCGTGTGCGGTCGCTCCGCCGATCGCGGCGGCGGTGGTGTGGTCCTGGTCGCATCGGTGTGCGGGGCGGGTGCATCCGGGCGTGCGGCACCGTTCATCCCGTGCGCTCAGGTAGCGGCGAAGGCCCGCGGATGGCCGGTACCGGTCGACCGCGACCGGGATGCCGGCGATGGGGTCTGTGAACACCCGATCCCACCCGGGTGCGAGCCCGGTGATCTTCGGGCGAGGGCGGGCTGGATCGGTCCGTACCCGGTCAGGATCGCTGGACCTGCGTCCGGGGCGCCGGCGAGAGTGAGTGCGGGGATCGTAACCGAATCTGCGCGGTCACCGTCTCCAGCCCCGCCCCGGTGGCTGCGGTGGTGGGAGTGGCGGTGAGCAGCAGGTCGCTCAGGATGTCAGCGCGCACCTGCGCGAGCGTGCGGTGATCCTTCTCCTGCACGCGGATCGCACCACCGCAGGGTGCTGGGTCGGTGTCGGCGTTGCCAATATCGCTGGTAGTGCGCGCCGTCCCCGTGACGACGCTCTGCCCGTCGTTGTCACAACCAGGTCGAACAGTCGGACCGAGCGGGTCTCGTACGCGCGGTCGGTGGCGTCGGTGAACGCGTCGGGGTCGATGGTCGCAGCGATGACTTTCACCGCCGCCGTCATCCGCGTCGGAGACTCCGTCCGTGCGGCCTCCAGGGCGAGGGCTTCGAAACGGGCACGACCGTCGGGCGTGCGAAGCAGCATCCCGATGCGACTGATCGCCCACGCGTGCGCGGCATCAATGCCGCCGTCCTCCCACACCTTCAAGGTGGTGGGGAAGTGCTCACGCAGCAAGAACGCTTCCGACATGCGCCGCTGCACACCCCGATCCGACATCCGCAGCGCCATCGCGAGCTCCAATGCGACCTCTCGCAGCGGCAGGTCCGTGTCGGACGAGCGCACGCGTGCCCGCCCCTGTTGCTGTGCTTCCTGCCGCAACAGTTCGACCCGATCCGCAACCAGATCCACCGCAGCCGCCAGCAACCGGGCTTCTGCCGCCTGCGCCGCCGCCGTGCGACGACGCATATCGACGACGCCATCGACCAGCCCGTCCAACGCCGGCCACACCGAACCCGCGGACGCGACCGACTCGACCGGACGAGCATCCGATACCGCGAGCATGATTCACCCCCTAGAGACCTGCAGGCACATCGGCGCGTCAGGGCCGATGTGCAACCCGCCGCCAGGGGGCATGCGACGGGTTGTGCTTCCCTCCACTATAGAACAAAACTGGCAAGAGAATCCGCCATTCGGCCTTTCCCCTCCGTCCGCCGGGTAGCCTCGGACCATGCCCGCCGTCCCGCTCACCCTGCGCACGGGACGCGCCACGTCAGCGCCGCCGACGGCCCCCGGCGCACCTCTCGTCGACCGCTTCGGCCGCGTGCACCGCGATGTGCGGATCTCGCTGACCGATCGCTGCTCCCTGCGCTGCACGTACTGCATGCCCGAGCAGGGCAACGAATGGCTCGCGCGCACGAGCATCCTCACCACGGACGAGATCGTGCGCGTCGCGCGCATCGCCGCGGCATCCGGGATCTCCACGTTCCGGCTCACGGGAGGCGAGCCCCTGCTGCGCGCCGACATCGTCGAGGTCGTGCGACGGCTCGCCGCGGTCGAAGGCCCCGACGGGCCGGTCGACATTGCCCTGACGACGAACGGCATCCGTCTCGGCGACGTACTGCCCGACCTCATCGACGTCGGTCTGCGCCGCCTCAACATCTCGATCGACACCCTCGACCGCGACCGATTCCGCGACCTCACCCGCCGCGACCGCCTCGACGAGGTCGTGGCAGGCATCGCCGCGGCATCCGCGTCGGGACTGCGCCCCCTCAAGCTCAACGCGGTCGCGATGCGCGGCATCAACGACGACGAACTCGTCGACCTCGTCGCCTTCGCGCTCGATCATGGCGCCGAGATGCGCTTCATCGAGCAGATGCCGCTGGATGCCGGGCACACGTGGGACCGCACACGCATGGTGACCCGCGAGGAGATCCTGGCAGCGCTCTCGACCCGGTGGCACCTCGAGCCCGTCCCCGGCCGCGGCGGCGCACCCGCGGAGCGCTTCCTGCTCGACGGCGGGCCGGCCTCCGTCGGCGTGATCGCCGCGGTGACGGCGCCGTTCTGCGGCGCCTGCGACCGCCTGCGGCTCACCGCCGACGGGCAGCTGCGCAACTGCCTGTTCTCCAACGACGAGTACGACCTCATGCCGCTGCTGCGTGCGGGCGCCGACGACGTCGCGATCGACGCGCTGTTGCACGAGTGCATCGCCGGCAAGCTTCCGGGACATGCGATCGATGACCCGTCGTTCCTCCAGCCGGCGCGCGGGATGAACGCGATCGGCGGCTGAACTCAGTCTTCGATGCGCCCGCCGGTCAGCCGCACCGTGCGGTCGACGAGGCCGGCGGGAACGTCCACGTGCGAGATCAGCACGACGGCACGATCCGGACCGACCGCCCCGAGCAGGTCGGCCAGCAGCGCGTCGGACGCGTCAACGTCCACGCCGGCGGTCGGCTCATCGAGCACGAGCACGGGGAAGCCGTGCAGCAGAGCCCGGGCCAGGGCGATGCGCTGGGCCTGCCCGCCCGACACGAGCGCCCCGCGTTCGCCGACCCGCGCGTCCAGGCCGCCGCGCGCGCTCAGCCAGTCACCGAGGCCCACGCGGTGCAGCACCGCCTCCAGCTCGGCATCCGTGGCCGTGTCGCGGGCGAACAAGAGGTTCTGCCGGATGTCCTCGTCGAAGAGCATCGGCTGCTGTTCGCAGAGCCCGACCGTCTCGCGGACGGTGTCGGGGTCGAGGTCGTGCACATCGACCCCGCCGATCGTGTAGCGGCCGGCGGTCGTCTCCAAGAAGCGTACGAGGACGTGCGCCGCCGTGGTCTTGCCGGCGCCGCTGGAGCCCACGACCAGGATCCGTTCGCCCGGGACGACCGTCAGATCCAACGCGTGCAGGGCATCCTCTGCGGCTCCCGGCCAGCGCGCCGCGACGCTCTGCAGGACGAGGCCATCGCCGAGCGCGACGGCTTCGCGTGCGTGACCGTCGTCATCGTGAGCGACCTCGGGCGGGATGCCCGCCGGCGTATCGCCCGGCAGGGCTTCGGCGATCCGGGTGGCCGCGGCGCGTACCTGTCGCCATGATGACGCCGCCGCCGGAACCGCGGTGAAGACCTCGAACACGGCCATCGGCACGAGCACGGCCACGGCGAAGGCGGGGGCGGTGATCGTCCCGTCGCCGAGTGCCGGAACGGAGGCCAGGACGGCGAAGACGGAGGCCGCGCCGGCCAGTACTGACACGATGGCGGTGGAGCCCGCCTGCGCCCCGGCGCGGCGGGTCACCGCCCGCCGCAGGGCATCGTCCGCCGCGGCGATGCGCCGCGCGCTCTGATCGTCGGCGCCGTACGCGGCGAGGACGTCCAGGCTTGCGAGGTGATCGAGCACGGCGTCGGCGAGACGGGCGCGCAAAGGCGCGATGGAAAGCTCCGCGCGGGAGCCGGCGACCCATCCCCAGCCGACCGCCACGATGGCCGCCACGACGAGGCAGGCGAGGAGCGTGAGCGCCGCGGGCCACCAGATGATGCCGACGAGCACGACGGCGCCGAGGGCCACCGCCGTCGACGATACGAGAGGCAGCACGACGCGCAGCGGCAGGTTCTGCAGCTCGTCCACGTCGTCGACGAGCGCTCCGAGCACCGAGCCGCGCCGGGTGCGGGTCAGCCCGTCGGGGGCGAGCGGAATGAGCCGGCGCACCAGATCGGTGCGGGTCACCGCGAGCTGGCGCAGGGCCGCATCGTGGCTCGCGAGTCGCTCCGTGTAGCGGAAGGCGGCCCGACTGAGTGCGAAGGCGCGCACGCCCACGACGGCTGCCGACAGGTACATCACCGGAGGCTGCTCACTGGCGCGGACGATCAGCCACGCGCTGCAGGCGAGCAGCGCGACCGCCGAGGCCTCCGAGAGGAAGCCCGCCGCGGCGCCCGGCCAGAATCGGCGCAACGACGGCATCGCCCGACGCAGTACATCCGTCGTGGTGGTCATGCGCCGACCTCCGCCCGCGTCGCCGACAGCGTGACGACGCGGTCGGCGATCTCGCGCGCGCTGCGTCGGTGCGAGATCAGAAGCACCGTGGCGCCGTCGTCGGCGAGCCCGCGGATGCCGTGCCACAGGGCCGCCTCCGTCGCGGCATCCAGCGCCGAACTCGGCTCGTCGAGGGCGATGACCGGCGCACGGCCGCGCAGGTGGCGGAACACGGCGCGCGCCACGGCGACGCGCTGGGCCTGTCCGCCGGACAATCCCGCGCCCTGCACCCCGAGCTGCTGATCGGGATCGAGCGCGCCCGCCTGGGCGAGCTCCAGCGCGCGTGCGACCAGGGGGCCCCGCGATGCCGCGGCAGTCTCATCGTCGCCCAGCGCGACATTGTCTGCGATGGTGCCGGAGATCAGTCCCGGATGCTGCCCAGCCCAGGCCAGCCACGTCGCGGGGGAGAGCGCGCTCACCGGCGTGCCGTCCAGCTCGGCGTGCCCGTCGAAGGTGACCGCGCCGCGGAGGGCCGCGAACACGCTCGACTTGCCGGCGCCGCTCGGCCCCTCGATGAGCGTGACGGTGCCGGGCTCCGCGACGAGGTCGACGGAGGGCAGGAGCACGTCGCCGCGCCGGACGCGCAGTCCGGTGAGCACGAGCCGTCCCGGGCCGGCGCTCACCGTCGCGGCGTCGGCCGTCCGCGGCGCACGCTGTGCACGGGCGGCGAGCTCGCGGGCCTCGTCGAGCACCGCGAAGACGTCGTCGGTCGCGGCCACGCCTTCCGCAGCGGCATGGAACTGCACGCCGACCTGGCGCAGCGGAAGGTACGCTTCGGGCGCCAGCAGCAGCACGAACAGGCCTACCGCGAGCGCGAGCGACCCGTCGACCAGGCGGAAGCCGATCGACACGGCCACGATCGCAACCGAGATCGACGCCAGCAGTTCGAGCGCGAAACCCGACAGGAACGACACACGCAGCACCCGCATCGTCTCGACGCGGTAGGTGTCGGTGACCTTCTCGATCGACCGCACGGCGCGATGCTGACGGCCGAAGACCTTGAGCGTCGACAGACCCTGGACCGTATCGGCGAAGCGGGCGGCCAGGCGCCCCAGGGTGCGCCACTGCTTCTGCTGCACCGTGCGCGTCGCGAGGCCGATCAGCACCATGAACAGCGGGATCAGGGGGAGAGTGAGCAGGACCGTGAGCCCGGAGATCCAGTCCTCCCACCACATCACGGCGACCAGCACCGGGGTCGCGATGACGGTGAGCACGAGCTGTGGCAGATAGCGTCCGAAGTACGCGTCCAGCGCTTCGAGGCCGCGCCCCGCGGTCACCGCGAGCTGCGCGCTGTTGCGGCCTGCCAGCCATCCCGGGCCCAGGATGCCGACGGCATCCACGAGCTGCGCCCGCAGCTGCGCCTGCACGCGCGCGGCGGCGCGCGCCGACAGGGCTTCGCGCGCCCAGAGCAGCAGCGCACGGGAGACGATGACGGCGGCCAGCGCGGTCAGCAGTGCGGTCAGCTCGGCCCACGGCATCCCGTCGATGGCGCGCGTGATCACGCGTGTCAGGAGCCAGGCGAACGCGACGACGACCGCGGTCTGCAGCACGCCGATCACCGCGATCGCGGCGAAGAACGCCCGCGATGCCGACGCGTAGCGCACCAGTCGCGGGTCGACGGGCCGCACCCGCGTGCGGCCCTGGTCGGCTTCGGTTGCCATTCTTCGATCCTGCCTCATAAACGGACACCGGCCCCGGTCCTCACCCGTGGGTGAGCGCCGGGGCCGGTGCAGCGGCCTCAGTGGGCTGCGGTCAGCTCCGCCTTCTCGATCGTCGTGCGGGTGATCCGCTTGCGGAAGATCCAGTACGTCCACGCCTGGTAGGCGAGCACGAGCGGCAGGAAGATGAGCGCGGCCCACGACATGATCTGCAGCGTCATCGGCGTGCTGGACGCATTCGAGATGGTCAGGCTGAAGGCGTCATCGGTCGTCGACGGCATGACGTAGGGGAACAGAGCCAGCCACAGCGTGAGCACGGCGAACACGATCGTGACCGCCCCGGCCGCGAACGCCTTGCCGTCGCGGTCGGCGATGTTGAACCACGCCGACAGCAGCAGCGCGACCGCGGCGATCACACCGCAGGCGATGACCGCCCACAGCAGCGGAGCGCCGCGACCGGCGGCGAGGAAGATCGTCCAGACCACGGTTCCGGCCGCGAAGATCACGGTCGGGATCGCGAGCTTCTTGCCGAGCGCCTGCGCGTCGTGGTGCACCTGACCGTCGGTCTTCAGGCCCACGAAGTAGACGCCGTGCAGGAAGAACAGCAGCAGCGTCGTCACTCCGACCCAGAGGCCGTAGGGGTTCAGCAGCGTGAAGAGCGAGCCGGTGAAGTTCTTGTCGGCGTCGATCGGCACGCCCTGCACGATGTTCGCGACCGCGACGCCCCACAGCAGCGCGGGGACCGCGGAGCCGATCGTGATCATCCAGTCGAAACGGCGCTTCCATCGCAGGTCGTCGCGCTGGTGGCGGTACTCGAACGAGACGCCGCGCGCGATCAGCGCGAGCAGGATGAGCAGCAGGGGGAGATAGAAGCCGCTGAACAGCGTGGCGTACCACTCCGGGAAGGCCGCGAACAGGCAGGCGCCCGCGACGATGACCCAGGTCTCGTTGAGGTCCCAGATCGGTCCGATTGTGTTGATCACCTGGCGTCGCGACACCTCGTCCTTGCCGAGGAAGGGCAGCGACATGCCGACACCGAAGTCGAAGCCGTCGAGCACGAAGTAGCCGACGAACAGCACTCCGACGATGAAGAACCAGAGGTAGGCGAGGTCCATGTCAGCTCCTAGTACACCGTGGACGGGGTCTGATCGACCGGGACATCGGACGGGTCGGGGTCATCGGGTCCGGGCAGGGGCTGCGGACCCTCCTTGACCGTCTTGACGATGAGGCCGAACTCGACGACCGCGAGGATCGCGTAGATCGCGGTGAAGGCGATCAGCGAGATCAGAACGGTCCAGCCGGGCACGTTCGGCGAGACGCCGTCCTGCGTGAGCATGAGACCGAACACGATCCAGGGCTGACGTCCCATCTCGGTGAAGATCCAGCCGACGAGGATGCCGAGGAGCGCGAGCGGCGCCTGCCAGATCGCGATCTTCCACATCCAGCCGGCGACGGGGCGCTTCGCGTTCCTGCGGGTGACCCAGAGGCCGACCACGGCGACCGCGGTGGCGAGCAGGCCGAAGCCCATCATCCAGCGGAATGACCAGTATGTGACCCAGAGGATCGGCGCGAAGTTGCCGTCGACCTGGTCGGCGAACTGCGGGAAGAGCTGGGTCGTGTAGAGGTTGTTGAGGTCGTTGATGCCCTCGACGCAGCCGTTGAAGTCGTGCGTGGAGAGGAAGGCGAGCACATACGGCACGCGCAGCGACCAGACCTCGCCGGTACCGTCGGGGGTGCCGATGGAGAACAGCGAGAACGAGGCATTCGCCCCGCACGCGGAGTTGAACATCGCCTCCGCCGCCGCCATCTTCATGGGCTGGGTCTGCACCATCACGAGGCCGAGCTGGTCGCCGGAGAGGAAGACGGCCACGAAGCCGATGATCATCGCCCAGAGGCCGAACTTCAGCGCCGGGCGCAGCATCTCGATGTTCTGTTTGCGGGCGAGGTGCCAGGCGGATGCCGCGATCACGACACCGGCGGAGAACATGATCGCCGCGGAGATGGTGTGCGGGAACTGCGTCAGTGCGACCGGGTTGGTCAGCACCTGCCAGAAGTCGGCCATTTCGGCGCGGTGACCCGCGGCCGACATCTGGTAGCCCTTCGGGTTCTGCATGAAGGCGTTGGCCGCGAGGATGAAGTACGCCGACAGCCAGGTGCCGACGGCCGTCATCCAGATGGTGAGCAGGTGGATGCGCCGGGGGAGCTTGTTCCACCCGAAGATCCACAGACCGATGAACGTGGCCTCGAAGAAGAACGCCATGAGGCCCTCGAAGGCGAGAGGGGCTCCGAAGACGTCGCCGACGAAGCGGGAGTAGCTCGACCAGTTCATGCCGAACTGGAACTCCTGCACGATGCCGGTGACGATGCCCATCGCGAAGTTGATCAGGAAGATCTTCCCGAAGAAGCGCGTCAGGTGCAGCCACTTCACGTCGCCGGTGCGGTGCCACACCGTCTGGAAGATGGCGACGAACAGCGACATGCCGAGCGTGAGCGGCACGAAGATGAAGTGATACAGGGTCGTCAGGCCGAACTGCCAGCGTGCCAGCAGGAGCGGGTCCAGGAAGTCCATCGTCATCCTTCCGAGGGCGGGAGTCTTCTTCGTGACTGAAGCTACACAGGGATTTCCCAGCCCCAGGCGCCCGGGGCCGTGAAAAAGAACCGAGGTCTGATCAGGCCGTGGCGCCGGCGAACATCAGCTGGACGACACACTCGCGCGGGTCGCAGGACGGGCGCATGGCATCGACGGCGAGGGGCCCGCCGGCGGCGCTGAGCACGCTCTGCATGAGACCCAGGTGCACGCGGCACAGCACTTCGCGATGCTCGGCCTGGGAGGAGGCGTGTGCACAGGGGGTGAGGTCGACGGTCAGCTCGCGCTCATCGACCAGCGGATCGAAGCCGGCGTCGATCAGGTCTTCGACGAGGGCGTCGACCTGATGGAGGGCTTCGGTGTCGAGCTCGGGCGCGGCTCCCGGCAGCACGCGGCGCATGAGGTCGCCCCGCTCGGCGGCGGCGCGCACCTTGCGGCGCTGGATGGCGCTGGAGGCCAGGATGCCGTCGGCCGCACTGTAGAGCACGCGCGGGCGACCGCGGGTGGTGCGGTGCTCCGCCGCCGACACGACGTAGCCCTCGTCGATCAGACGCTGCAGATGCTCGCGCACGGTGTTCGGGTGCAGGCCCGTCGCCTCCACGATCTCGGTGATCGTGCGACGCGGCTGCTCCTGGACGAGGTGCAGGATCTCGACACGTGAATAGCTGGAAATGGCGCTGTACCCAACCGGGCGACCTGTGGTCATACCTCACATTATTCACGGTGTCGCTCGCGTGCGCCACCCCCGATCTGCGGGGGGTTTCTTCCGGCGGGGCGGAAGGCGGTCCGATGGGTGGAAACGCGGGCGTCGGCATCCGTTCACCTGCCGTCGATGCGGCGTTCTCCCGCACCCGCAAACGTCGGCAGAGTCGCTGTCGCGGCGGCCCCGCCGACCCTCTCATCGAGCGTTCGTCTCGAGTCTGGAGCCGACTGGCCCTCCTCGTCTTCGCGTCTGCGCCTGATCGCGCAGCTCGCGGCTCTCGGCGCGCTGCACAGGCGCAGCCGCCGGCGACGAGTCGGGCAGATCTCTCCCGCGGCGCTCAGCGATGGCCAAGGTGTGTCGCCCTAGAGTCGGTGCATGCAGATCTGGCAGTTGCCGATCATCGATGGCGCTGTCCCGATCATCGTCTACACGATCGCGGGAGCGTTCCTCCTGGTCGTGCTCGTGCGTCGCTGGGACAGGCGCACCATTCTGTGGGCTGCGGGGGGCGCGATCGCGGGAGCCGGGCTGGGCGTGGCGCTCGTGCATGTCGTCGACCGGATGCAGCTGTTCGGCCCGGCGCCCCTGCCGGGGTTCGTCCTGCAGTGGGCGGCCGGCGCCCTCGCTGCCTCCGGGGTCGCGCTCGGCGCGCTGGTGGCTGGAAGGTGGTGGCGGCGAATCGTGTCCCCTCTCGCCGTCCTGGTGTTTCTCGTCGCCGCGGCGATCGGCATCAACGCCGGTTTCGGGTTGAACCCGACCTTGGCGACGCTCTTCGGTGTGTCGGGCTACGACCCGCTCGATCTGCCCGACGTCGGACCCACAACCGATGTTCCGACCGTTCCGCTCGCGCAGTCCTTCGTGCCGCCCGCCGGAATGCCGGCCAAGGGGTCACGCGGCACGCAGGTCATTCCCGCCACGGCATCCGGCTTCGCCGCCCGCCCCGTGGGCATCTACCTGCCTCCCGCCGCGCTCGTTCCGAACGCGCCGGCCCTACCGCTGGTCATCATGATGATGGGCCATCCCGGAAACCCCGACCCGACCGCGATCAGCGACGTGCTGGACGAGTTCGCCGCCCGCAACCACGGCCTGGCGCCCATCGTGATCGTCGCCGATCAAGTCGGCTCCGCCAACGCCGACACCGCGTGCGCCGACTCTGCGGCCTTCGGCCGGGCGCGCACCTACGTGACGCAGGACGTCGTCGCGTGGGCGAAGGCGCACCTGCGCATCATCAACGACCCCGCCTTCTGGACCATCGCCGGATATTCCAACGGAGGAGGGTGTGCGATCTCGTTCGGGGCCGACTATCCGACGATGTGGAAGAACCTCCTCGACATCTCGGGAGAGCCCTTCCCGGGATCCGAGCAGGTCGCCAACATCACCAAGACCGTCTACGGCGGCAGCAGCGAGGCGTTCGAAGCCTCCAAGCCCGTGAACATCCTGGCGGCCGCTCCGGCCGGGACGTACGCCGGGATGACGGCGGTGTTCACGGCGGGATCCGCCGACCCCGCATACATGGCGCACGCCGACACCCTCGCTGCGGCCGCGCGGAAGGCGGGGATGGCCGTCACCCGCTACGATATCCCGGGCGTCGGGCACACCGGGGACGCGTTGAAGCTCGGTCTGGTCGAGGGCTTCACCGTGCTCTATCCCGTTCTCGGACTCTCGGTCGGTCAGACGCGGTAGCGAGCTGTTGACTTCTCGTCAAGATGGACTTCCTCAAGACTTGCGCAAGATCCGTGCGCTCCGAGCGGCTCGCGAGGCCGCAAGAGCGCTCTATTCAACCGAATGTGCAGGTTGGCGCAAGATTGGCCATATTCACTGGGCGTCTGCGTCTCGAAGACGTAGCGTCGTGACTAAGCGATCCGGCGCCCGAAGCCGGGCAGCGATACGATGAAGGCGACTGTCGGTCTGGGGGGATGCGACGGTCGCCTTCATCGTTCGTCTTCATCGTTCGTCTCCGCTCAGCCGGATGCCGCTCGTCGGTGCGTGTCGAAGAACGACCACAGCTGCGCGGTGGCATCCCATCCCCGGTAGACCTGCTCGCCCTGGGGCGTGGATCCGCCGTCGGGTGAGGGCCATTCGTGGCCGTACCCGGCGATGCTGACGAGCTGTACCGTGCGGGAGTCGGGGCAGGCGGCGGTCTCGGTGGTCAGCGGCGGCGCCGAGGTGGTGACGTCCTCGTCGCACGAGGCCGCCCGTGCCCAGAGCGCATGGACATCCCGTTGCGCGGTGGCGTCGATCCGCGCGGTGCCTACGGTGGATGCGCCCCCGTCGTAGAGCACACGGGTGTCGTCCACACCGTGCACGGCCATCACCGAGGTCGGGGCGGGAGCGGTGCACTCCAGCCCGACCGGCATCGTTCCGGACACGGGGCCGATCGCGGCGAACAGCGTCGTCTCGCACGCGAGTCGGTAGGCCATCATCGCGCCGTTGGACATGCCGGCGGCGAAGACGGCCCCGGCGTCGATCGAAACCCGCTTCTGCGCATCGGCAACCGCCGCAGCGATGAACGCCACATCGTCGGTGCCGTCGCGGGCGGGCCGCCCGCAGCATCCCCCACCTGCGTTCCAGGCCCGGCCGTCGCCGTCCGGGTAGAGGATGACGACGCCGTGCTCGTCGGCGATCCGGTCCCACCCGTACGACGCCTCGGCCTGCTGCGCCGACCCGTAGCCACCGTGCAGCATCACGACGAGTGCCGCCGGCGCGGAGAGGTGAGCGGGCACGTACAGCCGATACGACCGGTCGTGGCCGTCGACGGTGAGCCGATGCTCCGACTTGCCGACGGGGGCGCCTGCTGTGGCAGGGGAGGGCGCGGGCGGGTCGAAGCGAGAGCCGGCGCACGCGGCGAGGCTCGCCACGAGCGTGAGCAGTGCGATGACGGCGATCGCCCGGCGCATCTGCGGCTGCCTTCCCGATCCCTCAGCGGCGGAACGTGAGGTGGGTCACGCCGCTTTCGGCTGCCTCGGCGCGCACCTCGTACCCGTTCTCCAGGCCGCGCAGGTCGTCCCAGAGGCGGATGCCGCGCCCCAGGATGATGGGCACGACAGCGACGTGCAGCTCGTCGACCAGCCCGGCATCGAGGAAGGAGCGCGCCGTCCTGGCGCCCCCGCCGATACGGATGTCACCCCCGGCGGCGACGGCGCGCGCCTGGGCGAGGGCATCCTCGGCTGACGCATCGATGAAGCGGAAGCTCGTGCCGTTGGCCATCTCGATGGACGGCCGCGGCTTGTGGGTGAGCACGAACACGGGCACGCGGAACGGCGGCTCGTCCCCCCACCATCCCCGCCAGTCGGGGTCGTCGCCGTGCTCGTGCAGGCCGAACATGCCCGCGCCCATGATCTCGGCGCCGAGGTCGGCGAAGTAGCGCTGCGCATACGCGTCGTCGACGCCGGTGGTCCCTGCGCCCGTGTCGTCGTGCAACACGCGCTCCCGGAACGTTCGCGTCGCGGTGTAGTCGCGGGTCAGGCGCCCCCAATCGTCACCGAAAGGGTTCTCCGGGGTCTGATCGGTCGTCGTCGCGAATCCGTCGAGGGAGATGTTCAGGTCCAGGCGCACACGGCTCATGACGACCAGCGTCGGTCATCGTCAGCCTCCGCGCAAGGTCGCCCCGGCGCTCGCCGCGCGCGCACCGGATTCGGATCTGCACCTGCGAAACCCGCGAGCGACGGGGTCAGGCCGACGCGAGGGTGGACTGCCAGCCGAGGGCGGGCGCGACGTGCGTCGCGAACGACTCGATGATGCGCAGGTTGAACTCCACGCCCAGCTGGCTCGGGATGGTGAGCATCAAGGTGTCGGCGGACATGACCGCGGCGTCCTGCAGGAGCTGGTCGACGAGCACGTCGGGCGCGGCGGCATACGTCTTGCCGAACGTCGAACGGAAGCCGTCGATGTAGCCGATGCCGTCGCCCTCCTGGCTGTGGCCGAAGTACAGCTCGTCCTCCGCGGTCGTGATGGGGAAGACGGAGCGGCTCACCGAGACCCGCGGCGTGCCGGCGTGGCCCGCCTCGGCCCACGCGGCGCGGAAACGATCGATCTGCTCGGCCTGCAGGATGTCGAACGGGCGCCCGTCGGCCTCGGTGACGAGGGTCGAGGACATCAGGTTCAGTCCCGTGCGTCCCGCCCACTCGGCCATGTCGCGCGAGCCCGCGCCCCACCAGACGCGCGAGCGCAGACCCGGCGCGTGCGGCTCGATGCGCTGCAGTCCGTGACCGCCGCCGAAAGGCGAGTTGGCGTCGCGCTCGGCCAGGCCCTCACCGTCGATCGCGCGCAGGAACAGGTCCATGTGCTCTCGTGCGAGGTCGGCGCCGCGCGGGTCGGATGCCGTGTAGCCGAACTTCTCGTAGCCGCGCACGACCGTCTCGGGTGACCCACGGCTGACGCCGAGAGCCAGCCGACCGTCGGAGATGAGGTCGACCGCGGCCGCCTCCTCGGCGAGGTACAGCGGGTTCTCGTAGCGCATGTCGATGACGCCGGTGCCGACCTCGATCCGCTTCGTCTTCGCGGCCATCGCCGCCAGCAGCGGCATCGGGGCGGCCTGCTGGCGGGCGAAGTGGTGCACCCGCACCGCGACACCGTTGACACCGAGATCGTCCATGCCCTGCGCGAGATCGATCGCCTGGTGCAGCATGTCGGCAGCGGTCAGCTCGCGACCGCCGCCGAGCGGGCCGTAGTGGCCGAACGAGAGAGTTCCGAAACGTTGCATGATGACGACAACGCTACGCTTCCGATATCCATTCCGCTGAATGGGTCAACGGCCGTCGCGGACGCTGCGCACGAAGGCCTCGACGTTCCCGCGCAACGCGGCGATGCGCGTCGCGCGCGCGGCCTCGACGTCGAACCCGATGTATGCCGACGCGGGGCGGCGTCGCACGTTCTCATTGCATTGGAAGCGGTCGCAGGCGAGCGTGCCGACCGTGTCACCGCGCCGCCCGGCGTCGCCGACGCGCTTGGCCGTGAACAGCAGCACGTCGTTGGGCAGATGGATGTCGTTGCACCACGAGCACTGCGCGCGACTCTTCGGTCGCGCGTCGGCCTGTCGCAGCAACAGCCCGGTCGGTTCCCCGTCGAGTTCGACGACGACGTAGCCCACCAGCGCGAGCTTGCGGTCGCGTGCGCCGTAGAACTGCAGCGCGTCCCAGGGTGTGTCGGAGACGCCGTTCGGGAGGGTGAGGCTGCGGCGCTCGGACTGGGTGACGTTGATGAGCGATGCGCGGATCTGCGCTTCGGTGAGTGCGTGCATGAGCATGCCTTTCGTGAGGTCGTAAGAGCGGATGCCCTGGCGGCATCCCTGAAGCGAGGTCGACGTTCGGCGCCGGGCGCGTCTGACACGCGGCTCACGGCGCCGAGGCGAACTCACCTCTCATCGGCGAAGAGCTCGCCGATGACCTCCCTCTGGCCCGCACGTCGGGGGCCGTTCCCGATACTCACCCCTCCAGGCTACGCCTCTGGTCTGCGGTGGTGGCGCGCGGGGGCCGAAGGCCGGTCTCGATCACGATGCGACCGTCCGCGATCACGCCCGGGCCGTCACCGGGAATCGGGGCGGGGGCCGGAGTGATCTGCTCGGCTTCCCACACCGCCTGCGCCTCTGCCACGCTCGGACGCCAGACCTCGTCGAACCCGAAGGAGCCGCCGGACGGCCGAGAGACGGCCTCGCCTCGCCGGCGTCGGCGCGCCGTGTCCCAGGCATACCAGCAGAACCACAATGGTGCCGCGCTGAGGATCACCAGGAAGAACCACATCACGGCAGCCCCGATCATGACGTCAGCGTAAGACCCGGGGAACACCTCCGCCACGGCGGTGGTTGGATCGAAGCATGACCCGCATCGCGCACACCGACATCGACGTCTTCCCCCTCGCCCTCGGCGGCAACGTGTTCGGCTGGACGGCCGACCGCGAGGAGTCCTTCCGGATCCTCGACGCGTTCCACGCCGGCGGCGGCACCTTCATCGACACCGCCGACTCCTACAGCGCCTGGGCGCCGGGACACACCGGAGGCGAGAGCGAGACGATCATCGGCGCCTGGCTCGCCGAGCGCGGCCACACCGACGTCACCGTGGCCACCAAGGTCAGCCAGCATCCGCAGTTCAAGGGACTCGCGGCATCCACCGTCCGTGCCGCCGCCGAGGCTTCGCTGGAGCGCCTGGGCGTCGAGTCGATCGACCTGTACTACGCGCACTTCGACGACGCCGACACGCCCCTGGAGGAGACGGTCGCGGCCTTCGGCCAGCTCGTGTCCGACGGTCTCGTCCGCTACACCGCCGTGTCGAACTACTCCGCCGACCGCATTCGCGAGTGGGTGCGCATCGCCCGCGAGCTGGGCGTCGCCGAACCCGTCGCCATCCAGCCCCACTACAACCTCGTGCACCGCGAGACCGAGAACGACATCGTGCCGGTCGCCGAGGAGTTCGGCCTGTCGCTGGTGCCGTACTTCTCGCTCGCGAAGGGCTTCCTGACGGGCAAGTACCGTTCGACGGATGCCGCCGCGCACGATACCCCCCGCGCGCAGGGAGCGGCCGTGTACGCCACCCCCCAGGGGCTTCAGATCATCCAGGTGCTCGAGCGGATCGGCGCCGCGCACGACGTGTCGATCGCCGCGACCGCCCTCGGCTGGCTGCGCGCGAAGCCGACCGTGGTCGCCCCGATTGCGTCGGCCTCGAAGCTGTCGCAGGTCGCCGACCTTCTCGACGGCGGCCGCGTCGAGCTGACGGCCGACGAGGTGGCCGAGCTCGACGAGGTCTCGGAGTGGACTCCGACCGACATGTGAGCGCGCCGTAGGCTCGAACGGTGTCTGCCGCTCCCGCCGTGCTCAACGTGTCCGCCTACCTGTTCACCGCGCTCACGGATGCCGCGCAACTGCGCGGGCCGTTGCGGGAGCGGGCGGTCGCGGCGGGGCTGAAGGGGACGATCATCCTTGCTGAAGAAGGGATCAATCTCTTCTTGGCGGGTGCGGCTGAGTCGTTGCGCGCCTACCTCGACGAGCTTCGCGCCGACCCTCGCTTCGCCCCGCTGCGGGCTACCGAGAGCTGGTCTTCCGCGCAGCCGTTCCGCAAGATGCTGGTGAAGCTCAAGCGGGAGATCATCCGGATGGACCGCCCGACGATCCGCCCGGCAGAGGGGCGCGCTCCGGTGGTCTCGCCGGAGACGCTGCGCCGCTGGCTCGATCAGGGGCACGACGACGCGGGCCGCGAGGTCGTCATGCTCGACACCCGCAACGCCTTCGAGGTCGACGACGGTGCCTTCGAAGGGGCCCTGGACTGGCGGCTGGAGCGTTTCACGCAGTTTCCGGATGCCGTCGCCGCACATCGTGGCGAGCTGCGCAACAAGACGGTCATCAGCTACTGCACCGGCGGCATCCGGTGCGAGAAGGCGGCGCTCGTCCTTCGCGAGGAGGGCGTCGAGGCCTGGCAGCTCGACGGCGGCATCCTGGGGTGGTTCGCTGCGCAGGGGCAGGCGCACTACCGCGGCGACTGCTTCGTGTTCGATGAGCGCGTCGCCGTCGACAGTGCACTCGCACCGGCCACGGAGGCCTGACGGCGGCACGGGCAGCGGCGCGTGTCCGTGACGGCGAGTACGCTCGCGGCATGCATCACCTGAGTCGGGAGCAGGCGCGACGCATCGCCGTGCGCGCTCAGCTGCTCGACGCCGACCGCCCCGGAGACGTCGTCGAAGTCGGCGAACAGCTCGGGTCGATCAAGATCGATCCCACGGCCACGATCGCGCCCGCTGAGCAGACCATCCCGTTCACCCGGGTCGGCTGGGGGTACGAACCCGGCCAGCTCACCAAGGCGGTCGAGGACGATCGGACGCTGTTCGAGTTCGACGGGCAGTTCCACGCGGCATCCCTGCGGCCTGCGCTGCTCGCAGGCATGCGTGCGCGGGTGTTCCGAGCGCAGGCGGCGGGCTGGTTGGAGGCGAATGCGCGTTTTCGCGCAGACGTTCTCGCGCGCCTGCGCGCCGACGGCCCGTTGCTGGCGGGCCAGATCGACGATACGAGCCAGGTCGCGCACAAGGACGAGGCCGGCTGGTACGGCTCGAACCAGGTGCCGCGGATGCTCGACCTGCTGTCCTACGTCGGCGAGGCGGCGGTCGTCGGTCGCGCGGGCCGGCAGCGTGTGTGGGACCTGGGTGAGCGGGTGTACGCCGACGTGCCCGTGATCGATCCCGACGAGGCGGCGCGCGTGTTGCAGCAGCGCCGGCTGCAGGCCGCCGGCATCGCGCGGCAGAACTCGCGATGGACGCCGGTGGGCACCGTGGGAGAGCCGGCAACGGTCGAGGGATCGTCATGGTCATGGCGGGTCGATCCGGCAGCACTCGCCGCGCTCGACGACGACGCCGGAGGTCGGGTGGCGATCCTCAATCCGTACGACGGCATGCTCTTCGACCGTCCACGGTTGACCGAGCTCTTCGAGTTCTCCTTCGTGCTGGAGCAGTTCAAGCCCAAGGCCCAACGTCGCTACGGATACTTCGCACACCCGATCCTCGTGGGTGATCGCTTCGTCGGTCTTCTGGATGCCGAGCTGGACAAGAAGAAAGAGAACCTCGTGGTGACCGCCGTGCACGAGTTCATCGAGCTCGAACCCGAGGAGCGCGAGATGGTGGACGCCGAGATCGGTGATCTGGCCGACTGGCTCGGTGTTCCCGTCCAACGGGCGCGGTGAGGCGCGCGGGTCTGGCGAGGGAGGGGTGTGCGCATGATCGACGAGACCGTTCGGGACTGGCTGCTCGATTCGGACCCCACGCTGCGATGGCAGGTCGAGCGCGACCTCCTGGACGAACCCGCCGAGGTGTGGCGCGCGACGCGCGCCCGAATCCCTCTCGAGGGCGACGCCGCGCGTCTGCTCTCGTATCAGGACCCCGACGGACAGTGGGCGGGCGGCGCCTTCTTTCCGGACGGCTTCGATTTCGCCACCCAGGATGAGATTCCCGGTCAGCCGTACACCGCGACGACCTGGACACTGACGACCCTGCGCGAGTGGGGGATGGATGCCGCCGCGCTCGGCGACACGGCCGACCGGCTGGCCGTGAGCGCCCGTTGGGAGTACGACGATCTGCCCTATTGGGACGGTGAGGTCGATGTCTGCATCAACGCGATGACGCTGGCGAACGGGGCGTGGCTGGGTCGCGACATGTCGCCGCTCGCCGCGTGGTTTGCCGCTCATCAGCTGCCGGACGGCGGCTGGAACTGCGAGTGGGTCGACGGGTCGGTGCGCTCATCGTTCCACTCGACGATCAATGCCGTGCGCGGCCTGCTCGCGTACGAGGAGCTGACCGGTGACAGCTCTGTGGCGGCCTCGCGGCGACGAGGCGAGGAGTACCTGCTCGCCCGGCGTCTGCGCACCCGCCTGTCGACCGGCGAACAGGTCGGACCCTGGACGGATCTGCTCGTGTATCCCTACCGAGCGCCGTTCAGTGCGCTGAAGGCCGCCGACCACGTCACCGCGGCGGCCGTGCACGACGGCATCCTTCTGGATCCGCGCGCCGCCGACACTCTCGAGATCGTGCGTGCCGGCTGTCAGAGCGACGGTCGCTGGCTGCAGGGGTTTCACTTTCCCGGCGAGGTGTGGTTCCCCTTGGATGTCGAGGTCGGTGAGCCCTCCAGATGGGTGACGTTCCTCGCGCTGCGCGCGCTGTCGCGGGCGGGAGCGGCGTCGGCCTGAGTGGGCCGTCACACGACGAAACGCGATTGGTCCTCCACCTCGCCTGACCGCGACGATGGGTCGGTCATCGACGCCCGATCCGTCGATGCCGACAGGAGGACCCGTGAGCAGGCGAGCATTCACCACACGGCAGCTGCATGACCGGCCGCGGCGAGACGACGGCGCGATCGCGGCGGCCCGTGCGACGCCGATCTATCTCACCGCGGGGTTCGAGTTCGGCGAGTACGACGACGCCGCCGCGCATTTCGGTCGGGGAGAGGGCTACGCGTACACGCGCATCGGCAACCCCACGATCGACGCGGTCGAGCACACCCTCGCCGCGCTGGAAGGCGGCTCGCAGGCGCTGCTGCTGGCCAGCGGACAGGCGGCCACGACGGTCGCGCTGCTCTCGCTGCTCGAGGCCGGCCAGCACATCGTCGCCTCGACGCACATCTACGAGGGCACGCGCGGGCTGCTGCGCGAGAACCTGCCGCGCTTGGGCGTGACGACCGACTTCGTCAGCGAGATCGACGACCTCTCCGCGTGGGAGGCCGCCATCCTCCCGACGACCCGTGCTCTGTTCGCGGAGTCGATCTCGAACGCGAGCAATCGACTCGTCGACATTCCGGCGCTCGCCGCGCTCGCGCATCGGCACGGGATCGTTCTGGTCATCGACAACACCTTCGCCACTCCGTACCTCGTCCGGCCGCTCGAACTCGGCGCCGACGTCGTCGTCCACTCGGCGAGCAAGTTCCTCGCGGGCCACGGCAGTGTGCTCGGCGGCGCGATCGTCGACAGCGGCCGGATCGACGCCGCCACGGTCGCGCACCGGTACCCGCATCTGGTCGCGGCGGGTCGCGGCGGCGCGCCGAGCCTCTTCGAGCGGGTGGGACAGGACGCGCGCATCGCCTATGCCCGTGAGTCGGTCGCCCCGCGATTCGGGCCCACGTCGTCGCCGCTGAACGCCTTTCTGATCGGACAGGGCATCGAGACGCTCAGCCTGCGCGTCGAGCGCCAGAGCGCCAACGCCCAGGCCCTCGCCCAGTGGCTGGAGAGCCGCCCGGAGATCGCTTCGGTCGACTACGTCGGCTTGGCCTCGCATCGCGACCACGAGCTCGCGGTGCGAGACCTCACAGACGGGTTCGGAGCCGTGTTCAGCTTCACCCTCCGTGGCGACGTCGAGACGGCGCGCCGGTTCGTCGAGGCTCTCGAGGTCTTCACGCACATGACGCACCTCGGCGATGTCCGTTCGCTCGTGCTGCACCCGGCATCCACCTCGCACGCGGCTCTGACCGACGCCGAGCGCACCGCCGTCGGCGTGCACCCCGGAACGCTGCGGGTTTCGATCGGCATCGAAGATGTCCACGACCTGATCGACGACCTTTCGCAGGCGCTGTCGGTCGCCAGCGACGTTCCCGTCGCGGTGCTCGCGTGAGCCGTCTCCAGCACTTCGGATGGTTCCTCGCGCGCGGCTTCGGCCCGCACGGCTGGGGCCATCCGTACCTGGACTGGAACTGGCAGTGGACGCGTCCCGAGCTCTATCAGCAGTCGGCGCGAGAGCTGGAGCGTGCCGGTTTCGAGTTCGTGCTGATCGAGGACGCCCCGTCGCTCGGTTCGCCCGACACCATCGACCTGCGGGTGCGGCACGCCTTCGGCGGTCCGAAGCTCGACCCGCTGCTGCTGGCCCCGTGCCTCTTCCAAGCGACGACCCGCCTGGGTGTGATCCCGACGGTCAACCCGGCCGCGTACCTTCCCTACACGGCCGCCCGCCAGTTCGCGACGCTGCAGCATCTGAGCGACGACCGGCTCGGATTGAACGTCGTGACCGACACTGGAAGCGCCCGCCATTTCGGCGACGCCCCGCAGCTGAGCCACGACGCCGCCTACGACCGCGCGGAGGAATGGCTTGACGGGATCCGCGCGCTCTGGAACTCCTGGGGAGAGGGCGCACTCGTGCGCGACACCGCGACCGGCGTCTACGCCGACGGCACCAAGCTGCGTTCGGTACGCCACCGCGGCGAGTACTTCGCTTTCGACGGTCCGCTCAACGCCGTGCCGTTCGAGCGCGGCGAACCCGTCATCGCCTCACCCGGCGGTTCGGGGCGGGGTCTCGGCTTCGCGGGCGCGAACTCCGACGTCCAGCTCGCCCTGGCGCCTCTCACCGAACAGAGCGTGCGCGCCTACCGGGCCAAGATCCACGCCGCCGCGATCGAGCGCGGGCGCTCACCCTCGGACATCACGATCATGTTCGCGATCCAGCCGGTCATCGTCTCCTCGCCGGAGGAAGCCGACCGCGTCGTGGCGGCGTCGGCCCACCCCGACGATGCGGTGTTGCGCGTGATCGCGCAACGGCAGTCCAGCGACCTGGAGACCGACCTCACCGTGCTCGATCTGGACGCCCCGCTGCCGGAGGGACTGTTCGCCGAGCATGTCTCGCAGGGCTCGATCCGCCGGCTGATCGGAGATCGGGATGCCGCGACGGCGCCCCTTCGCGCCCACTTGACCGCCCTCGCGCGAGCCGGGCGCATCTCGGATCGCACCGGCTTCGTCGGAACCGCCGAAGAGTTCGCCGACATGATCGAGGAACTCGGCGAGTGGGGCAACGACGGCGTGCTGCTGTGGGGCGACCTGCACCCGGTCACGATCCACCGCACTCTCGACGATCTCGTTCCGGTGCTTCGTCGCCGCGGCATCCTGCGCGACGAGCTGTCGGACGGCGGCCTGCGCGCGAGTCTGCGCTCGTTCTGAGCCGCGACCGGGGGTGGTCTGCGTTTCGACGCGCTGCCCGCGCTCAACGACCGGGGGATGGAACCCCGGTCGTTGAGCGGGGAGCGCAGCGACGAGTCGAAACGCAGACGAGTCGAAACGCGGCGCGACAGCTCAGCCCAGGCCGTTGGCCTTCAGCCAGGAAGCCGCGATGTCCTTGGTCGACTTCTGGTCGACCTTGGACTCGACGTTCAGCGCGATCAGGCCCTCGGGGGTGAGCTTCGCGTCGACCGCGTTGATCACATCGGCCGCGTCGGCGGGGAAGGAGCTGTTCACGAGCGGCACGACGTGCGACGCGAGGAAGAGTCCCTTCGGGTCCTCGAGCGTGACGAGGTTCTTCGTCTTGATGCTCGGGTCGGCGCTGTAGACGTCGGCCAGCTGGATGCCGCCCGCGACGAGCTCGTCGACGGTCGTGTCGGCCGTGGCGCTGAAGCTCACCGTGACGCCGTAGATGTCCTTCAGCCCGGTGGGGCCGTACGGGCGCTGCTCGAGCTCGGGCGCGCCACCGAGCACGAGGTTGGGCACGTTCGCGAGATCGGCGATGCTCTTGAGGTTGTGCTGCGCCGCGAACGCCGCCGTCACGTTGTACGAGTCCTGGTCGGTCGCCGACGCCTGGTCGAGCACGCTCAGTCCTTCGGGGAGTGCCTTCTTGAGGGCCGCGTACACGTCCTCGGTGGTCGTCGCGGTGGTGCTCTTGTCGAAGTACTGCAGAAGGTTGCCGGTGTATTCCGGGGTCAGCGAGATGGTGCCGTTCTGCAGCGACGGCACGATCGCGTCGCGCTGGCCGATGTTGAACTTACGGTCCACCGTGAAGCCGGCGCCTTCGAGTGCCTGAGCGTAGATCTCGGCGATGATCTCGTTCGAGTAGTACGCCTGGGAGCCGATCGTGATGGTCTCGGACGAGCCGGTCGCACCGCCGGTGGCGGCGGGCTGCTCGAGTGAGCTGCTGGAGCCGCAGCCGGTGAGGGCGAGGGCGGTGACGGTGAGCGCCGTGGCCGCCAGGGCCAGGCGCGCTCCGACGAGGGAGGTGCGCAGTGCGGACATGAGGGGTGCCTTTCGTTGGGTGCTGTGGAGAGGAAGTCAGGATGCCGTGGCAGCCCGGGTCGCCGCCCGCGGCCGGGCGGAGCGCCCGGCGACCCCGGGGGGCACGACGATGCGCTGCAGCAGCGCGAAGACGCCGTCGAGCACGAGCGCGAGCGCGACGACGAGGAGCGAGGCGCCGAGGATCTGCGCGGTGTCGCGCAGCTGGATGCCCTGGATGATGTAGAAGCCGAGCCCCCCGAGGCCCACGTAGGTGGCGATCGTCACGGTGGCGACGACCTGGAGGGTCGCGGAACGGATGCCACCGATCAGCAGCGGCAGCCCGAGCGGGACCTCGACCTTCCACAGGATCTGGCGGCCGGTCATGCCGACCGCGCGCGCCGCGGAGATCGTGGAGCGGTCGATCGCTTCGAAGCCCGCGTAGGCGCCGGCGAGGATGGAGGGGATCGCCAGGATGACGAAGGCCACGACGGCGGCCTGGCTCTTGTAGACGACGCCCACCAGCAGATACAGCAGCACGACCAGACCGAGCGTCGGGATCGCGCGCGCCGCTCCGGACAGGGCGACGGCGAACTCCCGTCCGCGTCCGGTGTGGCCGATCGCCCAGCCGGCCGGCACGGCGATGAGCGCGGCGAGGAGCACCGAGCCGAAGGTGAACGCGAGATGCTGAGCGATCGCCTCGGGCAGGGGGAGCGAGCCGGTGAGGCGGTCGGGGGAGAAGATCCACGCGAAGGCGTCGACGAAGAGGTTCATGCGACCCCCTCCGACGCGAAGCGCCGCAACGCGCGACGCTCGGCCCGACTGCCGTCGCGGTGGGGCGCCCAGGGCATGAGCAGGCGGCCCGCCAGGACGAGCATCAGGTCGAAGAGGAGGGCGATCAGCACGACGATCACCACGCCCGCGAGCACTTCGGGGATGATCCGCCGCTGCAGGCCGTTGGTGAACAGGTACCCGAGGTTCTCGACGCCGATGAGGATGCCGACCGTCGCCAGCGCGATCGTGGAGGTGGCGGTGACGCGCAGACCCGCGAGCAGTACCGGTCCCGCCAGCGGCAGGTCGACGGTCCAGAACCGTCGCCAGGGCCCGTAGCCGACCGCGATGGCGGCCTCGCGGGTGGCGGCGTCGACGGAGTCGAGGCCATCGGTGACGGAGCGTGTCATGATCGCGACGCCGTAGACGGTCAGCGCGATGTTGAGGTTGTTCTCCGACAGGTAGGGGATGCCGAAGACCGCCCACAGCAGCGCGAACAGCCCCAGCGAAGGGATCGTGTACAGCAGGCCGATCGTGGTGAGCACCGAGCCCCGCAAGGCCGTGTAGCGCCACGCGACCCAGCCGAGGGGAAGCGCGATGACGAAGGCCGCGACGATCGCGATCGCGCTCTGGCGCAGATGCGCGAGGGTCAGCCCGCCGATCAGATCGAGGTTGTTGACGACCCAGTTCATGGCGCTCCGTCGACCAGCACGCCCTGTGCGCGGCCCGCGGCATCCACGAGCACGGTGCCGTGCGCGGTCTTCTTCGCGGTGAGGGCGCGTGAGCCCCGCTCGACGCCGACGAATTCGGCGACGAACTCGCTGGCAGGCGCGGCGATGATCTCGTCGGGGGTGCCGACCTGGGCGATGTGGGCGCCCTTTTCGAGGATGACGACCTGGTCGCCCAGCAGGAAGGCCTCGTCGATGTCGTGCGTCACGAAGACGACCGTCTTGTCGAGGTCGCGCTGCAGGCGGATGGTCTCGGCCTGCAGTTCCTTGCGCACGATCGGGTCGACGGCGCCGAACGGCTCGTCCATCAGCAGGATGTTGGGGTCGGCGGCGAGACCGCGGGCGACGCCGACGCGTTGCTGCTGTCCGCCGGAGAGCTGACGGGGGTAGCGATCGGCCAGAGACCGATCGAGCCCGACGATGTCCAGCAGCTCGAGCGCACGCTCTCGCGCCTGCTTCTTCGGCGTGCCGTTGAGGATCGGAACCGTGGCGACGTTGTCGACGACGCTGAAATGCGGAAGCAGTCCCGCGTTCTGCAGCACATAGCCGATGCCGCGGCGCAACTGAACGGGATTCCGATCGCGGATCGGCTCTCCGTCGATCGTGATCTCGCCGCTGGTCGGCTCGATGAGCCGATTGATCATCCGCAGCAGCGTCGTCTTGCCGCAGCCCGAGGAGCCCACGAACACGGTGGTCTTGTGGGCGGGGAGGACGAGGCTGAACTCGTCCACAGCGGTGGTGCCGTCAGCGAAGCGCTTCGTGACGGAGCGGAACTCGATCGCCATACGTCCTCCGGTTCGGATAATCCACCCAACCACATCCCTCCGACACCGTGACAGGGGCTGGAATCTGGCGTCACAGTCGGATATGCGTGGGGGATGGAATCCGCAGAGTACGACCTCATCGTGATCGGTGCCGGGCCGGTGGGCGAGAACGTCGCCGACCGTGCCGTGCAGGGAGGGCTGACGGTCGCGATCGTCGAGTCCGAGCTCGTGGGGGGTGAGTGCAGCTATTGGGCGTGCATGCCGTCCAAGGTGCTGCTGCGGGCGGGCGCGGCCCGCGCCGACGCCGCTGATGCCCCGGGCGCCCTGTCCGCTGCGCCGTCGGGACCCGTCGACGTGGCGGCCGTGCTTCGCCGGCGCGACGAGATCGTGCATGACTGGAACGACTCCGGTCAGGTAGAGTGGCTCGACGGCGCCGGCATCGCTCTCGTTCGCGGCCACGGGCGCCTGAGCGCGCAGCGCGAGGTCACGGTGCGCCAGGACGGGACGGATGCCGTCGTCCTGCGCGCCCGCCACGCCGTCGCCGTCTGCACCGGATCGGCGGCGCTGCTGCCGGACATTCCCGGGCTTGCCGAGGTCGATCCGTGGACCTCGCGCGAAGCGACGGGCGCACAGCAGGTGCCCGCGTCGCTGGTCATCCTCGGCGGCGGCGTCGTCGCCTGTGAGATGGCGACCGCCTACGCGTCGTTCGGCTGCGCCGTCACCGTCCTCGCCCGCTCCGGCCTGCTGAGGGGGATGGAGCCCTTCGCCGGCGATGCCGTAACCGCAGATCTGCGCTCGGCCGGTGTCGAGGTGCGCACCGGCGCCGAGGTCGAGGCGGTGTCGCGGGATGCCGGCACCGGCACCGTCACGGTGACGCTCGCAGACGGAGCGGTCACGGCATCCGAGATCCTCGTCGCGACCGGACGCGTGCCGCGGACGGGCGACGTCGGGCTGGAGACCGCAGGCCTCGAGCCCGGCTCGTGGCTCGACGTCGACGACACGATGCGAGTCCACGGCAGCGACTGGCTGTACGCCGTCGGCGACGTCAACCACCGGGCACTGCTGACCCATCAGGGCAAGTACCAGGCGCGGGCGGCCGGTGACGTCATCGCGGCACGGGCGCGGGGGGCCGCGGTCGACGACCAGCCGTGGGGGACGCACGTCGCGACGGCCGATCATGTCGCCGTCCCCCGGGTGGTGTTCACCTCGCCCGAGGTCGCCGCCGTCGGTATGACGGCCGCGCAGGCGCAGAAGGAGGGGCTCGCGGTGCGGGTCGTGGACTACGACCTCGCGAACATCGCGGGAGCGAGTACCCGCGCCGCCCACTATCGCGGGCAGGCGCGGGCGGTGGTCGACACCGACGGCGACGTGCTCGTGGGCGCGACCTTCGTCGGGGCCGACACGGCGGAGCTTCTGCAGGCCGCCACGATCGCGATCGTCGGCGAGGTGCCGCTGGCTCGGCTGTGGCATGCCGTGCCGGCCTACCCCACCCTCAGCGAGGTGTGGCTGCGGTGGCTCGAGGCGATCGGGCGCCCGGTCTGAGCGCGGCCGATCGCCTCGATCCTCCGATTCAGCCCGCCAGCGCGGCGCGGAACGTGTCGACGACCGGGGTCGTCGGGCGGCCGATGAGGCGCGACAGCGTGCCGTCGGTGTCGGCGAGGACACCGCCGCGGATGCCGTCCTCCATGCTGGCCACGAACTCGGCGGTCCCGGCGTCGAGACCCGAGCCCTGCAGCGCGGCGACGAAGTCCTCACGCGAGACCGGCACATAGGCGACGTCCCGCCCGAGGGCCTCGCCCGCGGCGGCAGCGAGGTCGGCGTAGCCGAGGCTCGCATCGCCGGCGAGCTCGTAGATCCGACCGATGTGTCCGTCTTCCAGGAGCACGACCGCGGCGGCTTCGGCGTAGTCGGCGCGGGCGGCGGGGGCGACCCGGCCCTCGGCGACCGAGGCCGCGATGACCCCGGACGCGGCAGCACGCTGCACGTCGCCGGCGTAGTTCTCGGTGTACCAGTCGTTGCGCAGGATGACGGTGGGCAGCCCGCTCGCGGCGAGTGCCTCCTCGGTGGCCTTGTGCTCGGAGCCCAGCGGCCAGTCGAAGCTCGTGGCCTTCGACACGCTCGTGTAGACGAACTTCGAGATGCCGGCGGCGACCGCCGCGTCGATGACGTTCTTGTGACCGGCGTAGCGGCGGCCTGCCTCCGATCCGGAGATCAGCAGCACGGTGTCGACGCCGTCGAGAGCCGCCGTGATCGTGGCGGGGTCGTTGTAGTCCAGGTGCACGGTGCGCACGCCGCGTGCGGCGAGGTCGTCGATCGCGGAGAGGGTGCGCGCGCCGGCGACGATGTCGGATGCCGTGGCGCCGCGAGACAGCAGTGCGTCGACGACGAGGTGGCCGAGGTGCCCGCTGGCACCGGTGACGAGGATGGTCATGGGAGGTCCTTTCGTTGGGGTCCGGGGAGAAGAACCGTGCCCGGCATCCCACGCATTCCAGAGATCGGGTACCCACTTTTCGGTAAGGTACCTACATGGCGGTAAGTCTCGCGGAAATCCGGACCCAGCACGACCTGGTCTTCACCGAGAACTGCCCCACGCGCACCGTGCTGGATCACGTGATGAGCAAGTGGGGCATCCTCGTGCTGCTGGCGCTCAGCGAGGGCACGGCCCGGTGGGGTCAGCTGCGGCGAGCGGTCGATGGCATCAGCGAGAAGATGCTCGCCTCGACGCTGCGCACCCTCGAGGCCGACGGGCTGGTCGTTCGTACCGCCTACCCCGAGGTGCCGCCGCGCGTCGAATATGCCCTCACTGCTCGCGGAGACGAGCTCATACAGCGAGTGCTGCCGCTGATGGCCTGGATCGCCGACAACGCGGACGAGATCGTCGCGCGCTGAGGACGTGCCTCAGCGCGTCGCGCGGGCCAGGTTCGCGCGCAGCTCGTCGGCGTCCTGGCGGACGACGTACGCGGGCTGGTCGCGCTCGACGCGCCAGCTCTCGGCGACCGATCCGATGTCGACCGTGTCGAAGCCGAACTCGTCGTAGACGGCGATCGCGAGGGCTGCGGCATCCGCATGGTCGCTCGCGATGGCGAGAGCCCGGCGACCCGGGGTGCCGGCCGCGGCGCCGTCGGTGAGGATGGCGGCGGCGGGGATGTGGTTGAACGCCTTCACGACGTGCGCGCCGGCGAGGTGGTCCTGCACCATCTGCGTCGTGGTCGTCTGCTTGTCGTCGAGTGCGGCGATGTGCCCGTCGCGCTCCCAGTAGTAGTTGTTCGTGTCGAGGACGATCTTGCCGGCCAAGGCGGCGGCCGGGATGTCGTCGATCGCCTTCAGCGGCACGGTGACGATCGCCCAGTCCGCCGCCTCCGCGGCTTCGGCGGGGGTCGCTGCGCGCGCCGTCGCACCGAGCCGGGCGACGAGGTCCGCAAGGGTCTCGGGTCCTCGCGAGTTGCTGATGACCACCTCGTAGCCGCGGGCGACGAGGCCCTGCGCGAGTGCGCTGCCGATGTGTCCTGCTCCGATGATTCCTACTGTCGTCATGTCGGTGGCAACGCCCGGTGTCCGCGCCGGCATTCCCACGCGCTGCCCGAGACCGCCGTGCGACAGGAGGAGGATGGAGGAATGTCGCGATCCGCCTCCGTTCTCCTCTCCTTCGTCCTCGACGCCGCGCTGGTCGTGACTTTCGCGGCCGTCGGGCGGGCGAGCCACGATTCCGACGTGTGGACGGGGCTTGCGATCACGGCGTGGCCGTTCCTGGCGGCTCTGGTGCTCGGCTGGCTGATCGCGCGGGCCTGGAGGGCGCCGCGTGCGGTGGCGCGCACGGGTCTGCCGGTGTGGGCCGTCACCCTCGCCGGCGGCATGCTGCTGCGTGTGGTGTCGAGTCAGGGTATCGCCGTCTCCTTCGTCATCGTCGCGGGCATCGTGCTGGCGGTGTTCCTGCTGGGGTGGCGCCTGATCGCCCTGCTCGTGCAGCGCGCGCTGACGCGGCGCCGCGCGGCGTGAGCACAGGCCCCGAACTACGCTGAGAAGATGCCCGCCTCCGCTGCCGTCCGTGCCCACGCCGACGACCTCGCCGACTTCGTCGCCGCGTCCCCTTCGAGCTTCCACGCGGCCGCGGAGGTCGCACGCCGCCTCGAGGATGCCGGATTCACCTCGCTCGTCGAGGAAGAGGGCTGGTCGCTCGTTCCGGGTGGGCGCTACGTCGTCGTGCGCGACGGCGCCGTCATCGCCTGGGTGCTGCCCCGCGGGGCAGGCGCGCGCACCGGCATCCACGTCTTCGGCGCGCACAGCGACTCCCCGGCGCTGAAGCTCAAGCCGAAGCCGACCACCGGTCGCTTCGGCTGGCTGCAGGCGGGAGTCGAGATCTACGGCGGCCCGCTGCTGAACTCCTGGCTCGATCGCGAGCTGCGCCTCGCCGGGCATCTGGTACTCGATGACGGCTCCGCCGTGTTGACCGCAACCGGGCCGTTGCTGCGTCTGCCGCAGCTCGCGATCCACCTCGACCGTGAGGCCAACGACCACCTCGCTCTGAACAAGCAGACCCAGACCCAGCCCGTCTGGGGGCTCGGTGATGCCGCGTCCGCCGACCTGCTCGCCGAGCTCGCCGCCGCCAGCGGCGTCGACGCCGGGCGCATCCGCGGCTATGACATCGTCACCGCCGATGCCGCCCGCGGGGCTGTCTTCGGCAAGGACGACGTCTTCTTCGCCAGCGGCCGTCTCGATGACCTCGCCTCGGTCCACGCCGGTGTCACCGCCCTCGTCGCCGCGCCGTCCGACACCGCGCACATCCCGATGCTCGCGGTCTTCGACCACGAGGAGGTCGGCTCGGCGACGCGCTCCGGCGCCGCCGGCCCGTTCCTGTCGGACGTGATCGAGCGGGTGCAGCGCGGGCTCGGGGCCGACCGGGATGAGCAGTTGCGGGCGCTCGCGGCATCCTGGTGCGTCTCCAGCGACGTCGGCCACTCCGTGCACCCGAACTATCCCGACAAGCACGACCCCGTCGTCCAGCCCGTCCTCGGCAGCGGTCCGATCCTGAAGATCAACGCGAATCAGCGCTACGCGACGGATGCCGCCGGCGCGGCCGCCTGGCACGGCTGGTGCGACGCGGCGGGGGTGCTCTCGCAGGAGTTCGTCTCGAACAACGCCGTGCCGTGCGGATCGACGATCGGCCCCATCACGGCGACGCGTCTGGGCATCCGCACCGTCGACGTCGGCATTCCCATCCTCTCGATGCACTCCGCCCGCGAACTCGCCGGCACGGCCGATCTGGTTGCGCTCACCCGCGCGGCGGAGGCGTTCTTCTCCTCCTGAGCGCCGTCGACCTCAGTAGCGGCGGTGTGCGGCGGACGTCGCCAGCAGGTTGACGAGGGCGAACAGGGCGCCCGCGCCGAACAGCAGCGGATAGCCGATCATCGGGCTGAGCGAGGCGAGGACGGCGGGCACGAAGAAGCCGAGGTAGCTGAGCGAGTAGTAGACGGCGGTCAGACCTGCCAGATCGTCGGGGCCGGCGATGCGCTGCACCTCCTGCAGTCCGGTCACCAGCAGGAATCCGTAGGCCGTGCCGAGGGCTGCGGCGGCGATGATCGCGACGGGCAGCGACATGCTCACCGCAGCTCCCGCCGCCAGGGCCAGCCCGATCGTCGTCGCCGCGAATGAGGCGACGATCGTCCGCGCGCTGCCGGCCCGATCGATGCGCCGCACGAGGCTCTGGGCTGCCACACCGCATCCGAGCGCGATGAGACACAGCAGACCCGCGAACCCGACTTCGAAGCCGGGCACCTGGGCGGAGAAGAGCACGGGCAGGATCGCATAGGCGCTCGCCGCCGTGCCGAACACCCACGGGGCGAGCGGGGCGACGACGAACACGAACCGGCGGTGAGTCGCCGCCGGGATGCGGAGGTCTTCGCGCAGTCGACCGGGGTGCGCGCTGCGCGTGCGCGTCTCGGGGGCCGACCACATGAGCGCGAGAGCGAGCGCGCACAGCGCGACGTTGACGAGGTAGGGCAGCACCTCGGGAGCCGTTCCCGATTGCGCGATGGCGGCTGCCACCGCGGCTCCCAGAGCGAACCCGACCGTCAGCACGAGCGCCGCGCGGCGCGCACCGGCGCCGGCGTCGGCGTCGGCGTCGAACGGAGCTGCCGAGAGCTCTTTGATCCACGCCGTGCCCACGGCCATCACGAGACCGAGCGCGAGGCCCGAGAAGACCCGGCCTGTGAAGAGTTGCGCGGCCGACCCGCCGCCGGCGGCGAGAACGGCAGAGCCGGTGAGTGCGAGGACGGGCGCGGGCAGGGCGAGGGCCCGGCGGCCGAACCGATCCGAGAGGGGGCCGCCGATGAGCAGGGCCGGCACGATGCCGAGGACATACGCGCCGAGGAGGAGGTTCACGGTCAGAGCGCTGAGGTGCTGCTCCAGCCGGTAGGTGACCAGCAGCGGCGTGAACTCGTTGCCGCCCCATGCCACGGCGAAGACGGCGGCGCTCACCCGTACCCATGGCGTCAGGTGTGTGCGACGGGTGGCCGCGGTGACCGGAATCGGCAGGGAGGAGGTGGCGAGTGACATGCGGTGCCCATCTGTGAGGATGCGGCGCCGTTGTCGCTGGCGGTCGGGGACCGTTCGATGATACTCCGATTTCGTCGTGTGGTCAGACCGCCGGAGATATCCATCCGGTACACTCGAGTGTCATGCTCCCTCGCGGAGCGCGAAGTGCATCTACCTGCTCCACCCAGCCATCCGACCGCGGCGTCGCGGACGGCACCCGGCCCCGGATTCGTTCGGAGGGCAAGGCGGCACGTGAACAACGAGCCCATGTCCCGAAGGAACCCCGTGCACCACCCCTCGACCGCCAGCGGTCGTTCGTCGCTGATCGCGCACACCGGATGGGCCTACTGGCCGATCGCATTCGTTGCACGTCTGCCCTTTGCGATGATGACCGTCGGCGTGCTCATGCTCGTCGTCCACGCGACCGATTCGGTCGGCTTCGGCGGGCTCACCTCGGCCGCCGTCGGCATCGGCGTCGTCATCGCGGGCCCCATCATGGGCGATCTCGTGGACAGACACGGACAGCGGCGCGTGCTCGTCCCGGTGGGGCTCGCCAACGGCATCCTGCTCGCGCTGTTCCCGCTGGTGGCGACGGCGGAGGCGCCCCCGGGCGTGATCCTGGCGGCGGCTCTGGCGATCGGGCTGACCGGACCGCAGGCGGCGGCCATGTCGCGCAGCCGGCTGCTGGCCATCGTCGCCGCGCGCATCGCTCCCGAGCGGCGCACGAAGACGACCTCGCGGCTGATGTCGTACGAGTCGGCTGCCGACGAGACGGCCTTCGTCATCGGCCCGTTCCTGGTCGGCATCCTCGCAGCCCTCATCGCACCGTGGGCTCCGATCGCGGTAGCCGCAGCGCTCAGCTTCGGCTTCGTGCTCGCGTTCGCGCTGCACCCCACCGCGCGCCTGCTGCAGAGTCGCGCCGACACCGCGGCGGAGCGCGCCGCCTTCCGCGCGGTGCTGACGCCCTCGATGCTCGTGCTGGTGGCGGCGACGTTCGGGGTGGGAATGTTCTTCGGCGCGGCGCTGACGTCACTGACGGCCTTCGCGCGGGCTGCGGGCGACGAGGCGCAGGCGGGCCTGCTCTACGGGCTCATGGGCATCGGCTCCGCGGTGCTGGCCCTCGGCGTCGTGCTGCTGCCCGCGCGCTTCGCCCTGCGCCACCGTTGGCTCGCCTTCGCGGGAGTGCTGACGGCGGCATCCGTCGGGTATGCGACCTCGTCGAGCCTCGGCGTGGTCGCCGGCTGGCTGCTCGTCATGGGGCTCGGCGTCGGGCCGACGCTGGTGACGCTGTTCTCGCTCGCGGGTGAGCGTGCCCCGCTCGGACGATCGGCGACGACCATGACGCTGCTCAGCTCCGCCCTCACTCTCGCGCAGGCGCTCGCTGCGGCGGCCACCGGCTGGATCGCCGAAGAGGTTTCGCTGGGCGTCGCGATGGTCGTGCCCGCCCTGGCAGCGGCGATCGTCCTGTCGCTGGGAGTCGTGAACGTCGCGATCGCACGCCGCGGCCGCGCCGCCCCCGCCCGTCCGGCCGCAGATGTCGCTGTGGACGAGGCATGGCGGCACGACGGGACGGACGAACGCGCCCGCGCGCGCTAACACCGCCCGACGGCACTGTCAATCCACCTGCGCGGCGGCGCCCGGTCGCCGAGACTGCCGGAATGACCCGCGACCAGTACACGTTCACCGACCCGGCCGCCCTCTATGCCGACATCGAGCCGCAGAAGCAGCGGATGCCGGAACCCGGCCTCGAGGCCGAACTGACGCCCCGTCCGGACCTCGGCGAGGACACCTACCGCGGAACCGGTCGTCTGCGCGGCCGCCGCGCCCTCATCACCGGCGGCGACTCGGGCATCGGCGCCGCCACCGCGATCGCGTTCGCGCGCGAAGGCGCCGACGTCGCGATCTCCTATCTGCCCGAAGAAGAGGAGGATGCGCGCCGCGTCGCCGGGCTCATCCGCGACGCCGGTGTCACCGCGCTCACCTTTCCCGGCGATCTGAAGGATGCCGCGTACTGCCGGGATCTGGTCGAGAAGACCGTGGAGGGTCTCGGCGGACTCGACATCCTCGTCAACAACGGCGGCAAGCAGATCTTCAACGACGACCTCGCGACGCTGAGCGACGAGCAGTTCGACGCCACCTTCAAGACCAACGTGTACGCGATGTTCTGGATCACCAAGGCCGCCCTCGCGCACCTCGAACCGGGCTCGTCGATCATCAACACGACCTCCATCCAGGCGTACAAGCCCTCCGATGTGCTCGTCGACTACGCGTCGACGAAGGCCACGATCAATGCGTTCACGAAGGCACTCGCCCAACAGATCGCGCCGCGCGGCATCCGCGTCAACGCGGTCGCGCCCGGGCCGATCTGGACGGCGCTGCAGCCCACCGACGGCCAGCCGCAGGACAAGCTCGACAGCTTCGGCGAGGACACCGCGCTCGGGCGAATGGGCCAGCCCGCCGAACTCGCCCCCGCCTACGTGTTCCTCGCATCGGCCGAGTCCAGCTATGTCATCGGCGAAACGCTTAACGTCAACGGCGGCATCCCCTCGCCCTGACCCCCTGAACTCCTGTCGGGTCGCGGTCATGCAGGGGGCGGCCCGGCAGGAGCCTTCGTCGGCGGACGTAGACTCCCGGGGTGACCGAGAACGAGCCCCGCACGATCGTGATCACCGGAGCCAGCAGCGGCATCGGTGCCGCCGCGGCCCGACAGCTCGCCCTGGCCGGGCAGCGAGTGGTGGTTGTCGGGCGCGACCCGCGGCGGACCCGGCAGGTGGCCGAGGGGATCGGCATGCCGTTCCACGTCGCCGACTTCGCCGTCCTCGCGCAGGTGCGCGCGCTCGCCGATGAACTGCGGGCGAGCTATCCGCGCATCGACGTGCTCGCGAACAACGCGGGCGGCATCTTCGGCGATCGCACCGTCACGGTCGACGGATTCGAGGCGACCTTCCAGACGAACCATCTGGCGGCGTTCCTGCTCACCAATCTGCTGCGCGATCGCCTCGTCGACGCGGGAGCCGCGGTCATCCAGACCTCGAGCGTCGCCGCGCGACGTTTCTCGCGCTTCGACATCGACGACCTCAACGCCGAGCGGCGATATTCTGCGAGCTCGGCATACGGCAACGCGAAGCTCGCGAACATCCTGTTCACGAAGGAGATCGAGCGGCGCTGGGGCGACGACGGTGTGGCGGCGGCCGCATTCCACCCGGGCGTGATCGGCAGCAGCTTCGCGGCTACGGCCAAGGGACCGTGGCGCTTCATGTACACCAATCCCGTGACCAGCCGGCTGCTGACCTCGACCGATGTCGGCGGGGCGCGGCTGGCCTGGCTCGCGCTGGGCAAGCCGGGTCTGGACTGGGAGCACGGCGGCTACTACGTCGCCAACCGCCTGGCGCGCACCTCGCCGGTCGCCGCCGATCCGGTCATCGCCGCGCGCCTGTGGGAGCGCAGCGCGGAGATGGTCGGCCTCTGAGGCGGTTCATCCGTCCGCTCTGGTCGTCATCGGTCGGCGAATGCGGCGAGGCGGGACGGACGACGGGGCGTCAGTCGATGAAGCGCACCCAGTTGGCGCCGTTGCCGGTCTCGGCGCGCTGCAGCAGTTCCAGGCGCTCGCCGTCGACGGCATACAGCGAGACCGTCGTCGACTTCTCGCCGGCGGCCACGAGGTAGCGGCCGTCGGCGCTCGTGGCGAAGCCGCGGGGCTGCTGCTCGGTGACGGTGAAGGTCGCGGCATCCGAGACGGTGCCGTCGGCGGCCACCGGAACCGCGGCGAGCGTGCTCTCGGTGCGCTCCGACGCCCACAGCACGCGGCCGTCCGCGCCGGCGTGCAGGTCGGCGCCCCAGATGAAGTGATGGGCGAGGGGATCGGCGCCGAACTCGCCGTGGCCGAGACCCTTCGAACGGTCGAAGGCGGATGCCGCGCCCACCAGCTCCAGCGTGCCGGTCGCCGTATCGCGGGCGTAATGCAGCACCTCGCCGGAGAACTCGGTCATGACGTAGACGGCATCCTGCGTGTCGTTCACCAGCAGATGGCGCGGTCCGCTGCCGGCGGGAGCCGCCGCGGTCGCGGGCTCCAGCGGGACGAGGGCGAGCTCGTCGGCGATCGCGTACTGGGCGACGAGGTCGGCCCCGAGCGAGACGAAGTAGGCGAAACGGCCGTCGGCGCTGGGCAGCACGGAGTGCAGATTCGGGTAGGAGATCTCCGATACCGGCTCGCCGACGGTGCCGTCGGTGACGGGGGAGAGGATGCCGTAGCCGCCGCCGTAGCTTGCTCCGAGCAATGCCGATCCATCACGCGTGAGGGCGAGGTAGTTCATGCCGCCGGCGGGCAGATCGCGGCGCGAGAGGGGGGTGAGCTCACCGCTCGTGCGATCGAGCGAGAGGGTGACGATGCCGGCAGGATCCCCCTTGACCGCCGCGTAGACGAGGTCGCGCGTAGCGTCCACGGCGAACGTGGAGCACCCCGTCAGCCCCTCGGTCACGGCGATGCGCTCCAGTGTGCCGTCGGTGAGACGGAAGGTCGAGAGGGAGCCGTCTGCAGCGTTGGCGACGAGGACGAGGGCAGTCGTGGCGGTCATGGTTCCAGCGTAGGTGGCGCCGCGTACGCTGGAACCATGGCACGCATCCTCATCATCGGCGGACACGGCAAGGTGGCGCTGAAGGCCGAGCCGCTGCTCGCTCGGGCCGGCCACGAGGTCAGCGCGGTCATCCGCACCGCGGGCCACGTCGATGACGTGACGACGGCGGGTGCGCATCCCGTGGTGGCCGACGTTGCGAGTCTCGACCTCGCCCAGCTGACCGGCCTCGTCCGCGGGTTCGACGTCGTCGTCTGGTCGGCGGGCGCCGGGGGCGGCGATGCGGCACGCACGTACGCCGTCGACCGCGACGCGGCGATCCGCACGATCGACGCCGCCGCGACGGCGAACGTCGACAGGTTCGTCATGGTGTCGTACTTCGGTGCCGGGCCCGACCATGGCGTCGACCCCGACAACGGCTTCTTCGCCTACGCCGAGGCGAAGGCTGCTGCCGATGCGCATCTGCGCGCCAGCGGCGTCGAGTACACGATCCTGGTGCCGTCGACCCTGACCGACGATGACCCCACCGGGATGATCGAGACCACTGCCCCGTCGGGCACCTCGGTGTCGCGCGCCGACGTCGCCGCGGTGCTCGCGGCCGCGGTCGACGAGCCGGCGACGCGAGGGCGCACCGTGAGCTTCAACACCGGCTCGACGCCGATCGCCGCCGCGCTGGCGGCCGCTTGACGCGCGGCGCGACGGCGCACGCCCCTACGCTGGAGGCATGAGCAAGAGCACTCTCTGGAGCATCGTCGGCGTGATCGTGGCGATCGCGATCGCCTGGGTGATCGTCAACGTCATCTTCAGCGTGCTGTGGTTCGTGGCGAAGCTCGTCGTGGTGCTGGTCGTCGCGGTGATCGTCTTCTTCGTGCTGCGGCGGCTGTTCGCCCGCAGCGACCGGTGAGTCAGCGCGCCCCTGCTAGCGTCGAAGGGCGCGGCCCGGGTGGGTGCGCGCGGATGCCGAGGGAGGCAACGTGACGGATCGCACCAGCTGGATCCTCGTCGACGGCGAGAACATCGATGCCACGCTCGGCGGATCGATCCTGGGCCGTCGCCCGCAGCCCGACGAGCGCCCCCGGTGGGATCGTCTGCTGAGCTTCATCGAGGAGCGCTGGCAGCAGCCGGTACGCGGCCTTTTCTTCCTCAACGCGTCGACTCATCTGCCCATGCCGTTCGTGCAGGCGCTGCTGGCGCTCGGCTACACCCCGGTGCCGCTGTCGGGTCCGGCCGACGCGAAGGTCGTCGACCTCGCCATCCAGCGGACGCTCCGGGCTCTCGAGGATCGCAGCGGCGACGTCGTCCTCGTCAGTCACGACCGCGACTTCGTCGACGACCTCGCATCCCTCGTCGACGATGACCGCCGCGTCGGGCTGATCGGGTTCCACGAGTTCCGCAGCAGCGAGTTCGCCGCCGTTCCCGGCATCGAGTTCTTCGATCTCGAGTACGACGTGCACGCCTTCGACGCCCAACTGCCGCGCGTGCGCGTCATCCCCATCGAGGAGTTCGACCCGGCCGAGTTCCTCGGCTGAGGACGCACGAACTCACGGCGCGAACACAGGTGAACGATATATCGTTCACTATCGCCGAGTGGTCGGCGCGATTTCGGGAGGCATCATGAACGGTTCATTCTCCGGTCCGGGCTTCGGCGGACGGGGGTTCGGCTCCGGCCCCTTCGCGGCTGGGTCGGCTGGCATGTGGGACGCGATGGAGAATCTCCGCGCATCCTTCGAGCAGCGCACCGGACCCCGCATGGGACGCGGCGACGTACGCGCCGCGGTGCTGGCCCTGCTCGCCGAGCAGCCGATGCACGGCTACCAGATCATCCAGGAGATCGAGCAGCGCAGCGACGGCGCCTGGAAGCCCAGCGCCGGCTCGGTGTACCCGACGCTGCAGATGCTCGCCGACGAGGGCCTGATCGTCGCCGAGGAGGCGAACGGCCGAAAGACGTATGCGCTCACCGACGCCGGTCGCGCCGAGGCAGAAGCCTCCGCGGACCGTCCGGCGCCCTGGGAGACACCGAGTCAGCGCGACGGCGGCCGCATGAGCGCGCTGCCGAAGGCCGGCTTCGCGCTCGCGCAGGCGGTCGGGCAGGTGGGGCGCACCGGCACGCCCGAGCAGGTGCAGAGCGCCGTCGAGATCCTCGACGAGGCCCGTCGCCGCGTGTACGCGCTGCTCGCACAGGGCTGATCGGCGGTGCAGTCCGGCTCACGCGCGCGGTACCGGCGCATCCTCCGCTTCGCCGCACTTTCGCTGGCGCAGACCTGGTGGTACGACCTGTTCCTGCCGCGCGTGGGCCTCGGGCGCCTCGCCGAGCGGTCGCGCAGCGCGCGGATGCAGCGCATCGCCCGCCGCTTCCACGCGCTCGCCGTCGACCTCGGCGGTCTCATGATCAAGGTCGGCCAGTTCATGTCCTCGCGCCTGGACGTGCTGCCGCCGGAGATCACGAAGGAGCTGGAGGGGCTGCAGGACGAGGTGCCGCCGGTGCCGTTCGCGGACATCCGTGCCGCCGCCGAGGCGCAGCTCGGGATGCCGCTGGAGCGCGCGTATGCCTGGTTCGACGAGACTCCTGTGGCCGCGGCATCCCTGGGGCAGGCGCACCGCGCCCGACTGACGCCGGCAGATGCGACGCTGAGCGGATTCGGCGCCGTCGTCGTGAAGGTGCAGCGCCCGGGGATCGACGAGATCGTCGACGTCGACCTGGCGGCGCTGCGCCGAGTCGCAGGGTGGCTGAGTCGCGTGCGGCTCGTCTCGGACCGCGTCGATGCGCCCGCGCTGGCCGAGGAGTTCGCCGCGACATCGCGCGAGGAGATCGACTACCTGCACGAAGCGCAGAACGCCGAGCGATTCGGCGCGGACGTGGCGGATGACCCCGCCGTCGCCGTGCCGGAGGTCGTCTGGGAGCGCTCGACGCGCAAGGTTCTGACGCTGCAGGATGTGACGGCGATCAAGATCTCCGACGTCGCGGGCCTGCGCGCGGCCGGCATCGATCCCGTGGAGGTGGCCGAGGTCTTCGCGACGACCATGTTCACGCAGCTGTTCCGCACGGGTTTCTTCCACGCCGATCCGCACCCGGGCAACGTCTTCGTGACGCCCCGCCCCGCCGGCGCGGATGCCGCGGCGCCGGCGTGGACACTGACCTTCATCGACTTCGGCATGATGGGCATCGTCGACGACCGGCTGCGCTCAGGGCTTCGTACCGTGCTGCTGGCCGTCGCGGCTCGCGACAGCAAGAGACTGGTGCAGGGCATTCTCGATGTCGGCGCGCTCTTGCCCGGCGCCGACACCCGCGAGCTCGAGCGTGCCTACGCGAAACTGTTCGCCCGCTTCGGCGGCATGGGATTCGCGCAACTGCGCGAGGTCGATCCCCGCGAGTTCCGCGACTTCGCGGAGGAGTTCGGCGATGTCGTGCGGAGCCTGCCGTTCCAGCTGCCGGAGAACTTCCTGCTGATCGTGCGCGCGATCTCGCTCACCTCGGGCGTCTGCAGCACGCTGGAGCCCGAGTACAACATCTGGGAGAGCATCGAGCCGTTCGCCGGTCAGGTGCTGCGTGATGAGGGCGGCAACGTCGTGAAGGACGCGCTCGCGCAGGTCGCGGAGGTCGCCACGACCGCGTGGCGTCTGCCCGGACGCCTCGACGGACTCATCACGGGTTTCGAGGAGGGCACGGTGTCGGTCGACATGTCGCGCCTGGAACGCCGGCTCGACCGCCTGGAGCGGATCGCCCAGCGGGGACTCGCGGCGGTGGTCTTCGGCATCCTGCTCATCGGCGGCATCCTGCTGCGGGTGACCGACGAGGTCTTCGGTGTGGCGATGATGATCGCGTCGCTCGTCCCGCTCGTCGTCAGCCTCCTGCCGCGCGGTCGGCGCCGGCGCCGCTAGGGCGCTCAGCCCGTTGCCGCGGTGAGCAGCGCGTCGACCACGGCATCGGTGGCGTGCGGCGCGACGTGCAGGTTGAGGGCGGGTTCGACGAGTTCGACCTCCAGCAGCGCCAGCCCGTATGCGCGCGAGCGCACCGTGTCGACGCGGGCGTACAGGGGGAGCGGGCCGCCGGTGACCGTCTGCACGGCCTGCACGACGGCGGTGGCGAAGGCGATCTCGTCGTCGTAGGCGGGCACCTGCTCGGGATGTTCCTCGTAGACGCCGCCGATGAGTCCGCCGCCCACCTCCAGCAGCGCACCCTTGGAGATGGCGTGCGTGAAGCGTCCGTCGATCAGGTAGAGCGCCTTCTCCCACCCGCGGGACAGCTCGGGCACCTCGGGCTGGATCATCGCGGTGCCGCCGGCCTCGATGATCCGTGTCGCCAGCTCGAGCGCCCGCTCGTCGTCGGCGTCGAAGAGGCCGGTGTCGCGCGCCCCCGCCGATACCGCCGGCTTCACGACGACCCGGGCGTGCGCGGCCAGCGCCGCGCGGACGTCATCGACGCTCGTCGCGTACGCGGTCGGCACCACGCGGATGCCGGCGCCTTCGAGGTCGGAGAGGTAGTGCTTGTCGAGGTTCCAGCGCATCGTCGCCGGAGCGTTGACGACGCGGGTGGATGCCGCCGCGCGCTCGAGCCACGCCTGGAACTCATCGGGACGCTCGGGGTAGTCCCACGGAGAGCGGACCGCGAGCAGATCGAAGGCGGCGAGATCGACGGTGGCGTCGTGCCAGACGACGGCCTCGGCCGCCGCGCCGCGAGCACGGAGCGCGTCGAGGAGGATCGGCGTGTCGTGGTCGGGGTCTTCGTCGGAGTAGAAGGCGGCGTCGGTGACGACGATGCCGATCCGCGGTGCAGGCGAGGTCACGAGAGACCACCCTACCGAGGGCGTTCTCCTTGACCGGGCCCCTCCTTTCGCTTCGGGTGAGTTCCGTGCGTCGCCGTAGCGGTCGGCGCGTCGTAGCCTGAACGGGTGCCCTCCGACTCCGCCGCTCCCGTCGTCGGGGCACGCGCCGAGCTGACCGCTCTGGCTCGCGATGGCCGGGACTGGACAGCCCCGCTGCGGCACCTGCCCGCAGGCGTCTCGCCGCGCGCCGCCGCGGTGCTGATTCTGTTCGGCGTGCTCGATGACGTACAGAGCGCACACGCGGCGCAGGATGCCGCGGTCTCGCGCGACCTCGACGTGCTGCTGCTGGAGCGTGCGACCACGCTCCGCGCTCATCCGGGACAGGTTGCGTTTCCCGGAGGACGCCTCGACCCCGCGGATGCCGGGCCCATCGCGGCCGCACTGCGCGAAGCCGAGGAGGAGACGGGGCTCGATCCGGCCGGCGTCGAGGTGCTGGGCGCGCTGCCGCCGGTGCCGTTGGAGTTCTCCGGGCACCTGGTGACTCCCGTGCTGGGGTGGTGGCGGCATCCGTCGCCCGTTCGCGTCGTCGACGACGCCGAGTCGGCCGCCGTGTTCCGCGCGCCGGTCGCCGACCTGCTCGATGCGCGCAACCGCGGGGTGACCGTCATCGAGCGTGACGGACAGACGTGGCGCGGGCCCGCCTTCGAGGTGCAGGGTCATCTCGTCTGGGGTTTCACCGCGATGGTGATCGACGCGCTGTTCGACCGGCTCGGCTGGACCGAGCCGTGGGACCTGGGCGCCCGGACCCGGCGCATACCGCTGCCGATCTAGGCTGCCGATTTAGGCGGGGCGCCCTGTGCCCGCGGCGGCGCGGGCCCGGAACGGTGGCGCGATCTGCGGTGCGCGCGACGTCGTGAGCGCCGTTTGCGACCCCGCGTTCCGTGTGGCTGCTGGGCGTTTCGTCAGCACGCCCGATGAACCTGCTCGGTCCGTGGAGTTGGCGCGGACCGGCGTGTGACGATCGGCGAGCACGATCGGAGAAGGAACACATGGACGAACGTCGGCAGGCGCGCGACGCACTCTCGCGACGGACCCTCCTGACCGCGGGCGTGGGTTCTGCAGCGGCGCTGACGCTCTCGGCGTGCTCCGCGGGGAGCAAACGCCCTGCGCAGACGGTGACGCCGCTGGCCGCGAGGTTGGGGCTCGCTCTGGAGACGACGTGGAAGAAGGACGACACGGCCGCGCTTGCCGCGGCGCTGCGTACGACGACGGGGTGCACGCTCGTCGCCTGGGAGCACGAGCTGATCCCCGACATCCTGAGCCACCTCGGATCGATCGACCCCCCCCGCCCGCCGCGTGGCCGGGGGATCGATTCGACCTGGTGTGGTGCCTCAGCCCCGCGGATGCCGGGGCGTGGCGGTTCACGCAGGTGCCGCAGCTGCTTCTGGCCGGGGACCTTCTCGCGACCGCGTGAGCGACAACGGCCGTCGCGGCGGCTGATAGGATCGTCGACGGAAGTGTGTCCGAGCGGCCTAAGGAGCATGGCTGGAATCCATGTAGGCGGGGTAACTCGCCTCGCAGGTTCAAATCCTGTCACTTCCGCTCAGCCGAGAACCCCGTCCACGCGAAAGCCTGGGCGGGGTTCTCGCGTGACGGCGCTCCGTCGGGGCGGCGACGTTCGACCAGGATCGTGTCGCGCCACTGACCCGCGACGACGCCGCGGTACACCTCGCGGGTCGAGACGGCGGATGCGGCGACCCAGCCGGTGACGCCGCCGTCGGCGTCGACGGCGACCAACCGGCCGACGCCGAGCTTGCCGGTGTCGAAGGCCTCCCACACGGGCGGCTCAGCCTCGAAGCTTGCGTTTCCCGTGGCGAGGCCTTCGTGATAGATCGCCTCCACCTCCGGCCAATCTTCGGGCCGCATCGCGCGGATCGCGACCGCCTTCACGGGCGGAGAGCATTCGCGGCCTGGTCGAGGGCATCGGCGACGACCCGGAAGTACGCCCAGCGCCCGCGCTGCTCACGCGTGGCGAGCCCGGCATCCACGAGAAGCTTCATGTGGTGGGACACGGTCGGCTGGGAGAGGCCGACCGGTGCGGTGAGATCGCAGATGCATGCTTCACCGCCCGGCGATGCGGCGATCAGCGACAGCAGGCGCACCCGCGTGGGGTCGCCGAGCGCCTTGAAGGTGCGGGCGAGCATCTCTGCCTCATCCGCCGTCAGTGCGTTCACGGGCGCGGTCGAGCTGCACCCGTCGGCGGTGTTCGTCAGGAGGGGCAGCAGCGTCGGCATCTTTCGATTGTGCACCTCGTATTGACATCTGTCGATGCATGCCGGAATCTTTACCCATCGACAGATGTCGATACGAAGGAGGAGTCCGGTGGATGACGCACTGCCCGTCGTCGTGATCGGCGCCGGCCCCCAGGGGCTCGCCGCCGCCGCCCATCTCGTCGAACGCGGGATGCCGGTCGTCGTGCTCGAAGCGGGAGACACTCCGGCCGCTGCGGTGGCTGAGTGGGGCCATGTGCGGCTGTTCTCCGACTGGTCCGAGCTCGTCGATGCCGCCAGCGCTCGCCTCCTTGACGCGACGGGCTGGACACCGCCGCCGAGCGGCTACCCCACCGGCGCGCAGTGGATCGGTCGCTATCTCGCACCGCTGGCCGACGCACTCGGCGATCGTGTTCGTTACGGCGCGCGCGTCGTCGGCGTCTCGCGGTCGGGACGCGACCGCCTCGTCGATGCCGGCCGCGGCGATCAGCCCTTCACGGTGCACGTCCGACCGACCGGAGGCGACGACTATCGCCTCGCGGCACGCGCCGTCATCGACGCCTCCGGTACGTGGGAGACCCCCAACCCCGCGGGTGCGGACGGTCTGCCGGCTCTCGGCGAGCGCGCGGCGGCCGACCGGCTCAGCTACCGCATCCCCGATTTCCGAGATCGCTCCGGATTCGAGGGCAGACACACCGTCGTCGTCGGTTCCGGGCATTCCGCCCTCACCGCGGTCCTGGCCCTGGCACGGATGGCGCGCCGCGACCCGTCCACGACGGTGACCTGGGCGCTGCGTCGTGCGAGCGCGCGGAAGGCGTTCGGCGGGGGTGAAGCAGACGAGCTGCCCGCGCGCGGCGCCCTCGGCATCCGGGCGAAGGAGTTCGTGGATGCCGGTCTCGTCTCGCTCGTGACGGGGTTCCGCGTGGAACGCGTCACGGATGCCGGTGATGGCGTGGTCCTCGTGGCGGAGGACGGTCGTCACCTCGCTGCCGACAGGGCCGTCGTGCTCACCGGCTTCCGCCCCGACCTGTCGTTCCTGTCGGAGCTGTGTCTGGAGCTCGACTCCGCCTTGCAGGCTCCCGTTCGCATCGCCGCCGAGGTGGATCCGAACGTGCACTCGTGCGGCTCGGTCGCCGCCACTGGCGCCGCCGACCTCGCCCACCCCGAACCGGGTTTCTTCATCGTCGGCGCGAAGTCGTACGGCCGCGCGCCGACCTTTCTCGCGCTCACCGGGTACGAGCAGGTGCGCAGCGTCGTGGCCGACGTGGCGGGCGATCACGCGGCCGCACGGCGTGTCGAGCTGGTCTTGCCCGATACTGGCGTGTGTGGCGGTGCCGGGCTCTTCGACGCCTCGGGCGCTTCGCGTCGCGGCGCCTGCTGCGCACCGCCGCCTCAGCCCGTCTCGATCATCCCGACCGCGCCCGCCCTCTCCTGACACCCGAACGAGGAATGCCATGACCGACTCCACCAAGCCCGCCGTCCTCTTCGTCTGCGTGCACAACGCCGGCCGCTCTCAGATGGCCGCCGGATACCTCCGTGCGCTCGCCGGCGACCGCATCGATGTGTTCTCGGCCGGCAGCGAGCCGGGCAATGCGGTAAACCCGGCAGCCGTGGCCGTGATGGCCGAAGAAGGCATCGACCTGTCCTCGGCCACCCCGCAGATTCTGACCACGGATGCCGTGCGCCAGGCCGACGTCGTCATCACGATGGGATGCGGGGATGCATGCCCCATCTTCCCCGGAAAGCGCTACGAGGATTGGCAGCTGACCGACCCGGCGGGCCAGCCCGTAGAGGTCGTCCGCGGGGTGCGTGACGACATCAAGGGGCGGGTGCAGGAACTCATCGCCAGCCTGAGCTGACCGGCTGCGGCTCGAGGGGCGCGCGAAACGAATCCCGACCGCCGGGAATGCACCGGTCATCGCCGCCGTTGGAGTGACGGGCGGTCCGCGCTCGCGTGTCACCCGCGTCATCGTGCGTCATCGTGACTCGCGAGTGCACCGGCCGCGACGTAACGTCGACACCCTGCGAAGTTCCACCCGGCATCCGCCGACACAGGAGATATCCCCCCTCATGAGTTCCACCAGCACCACCGCGCCCGCCGCGCGTCCGCCCAAGCCGAAGAAGCCGTTCTACCGCTCGTTCGGCTTCCAGATCACGGTCGCGCTGATCGCCGGCATCCTGCTCGGCATCCTCGCCCTGAACCTCGGTCCGGATGCCGCGGGCAACCCCAACGGCCTGTCCGCGACCCTGTCGACCATCGGTTCGTCCTACGTGACGCTGCTGAAGGCTGCCGTCGTCCCGCTCATCTTCCTCGCGGTCGTCGCCAGCATCACGCAGCTGCGCAACGTGACCAACGCCGCGCGGCTGGCGGGTCAGACCCTGCTGTGGTTCGGGATCACGGCCCTCATCGCCGTGACGATCGGCATCGTCCTGGGCATCACGATCCAGCCCGGTAACCGCGTCGCCCACGACCAGCTCACGACGGGCGCCCCCTACACCGTCGGTACGTGGTGGAACTTCCTCAAAGGCCTGATCCCGCAGAACTTCCTCGGCCTCACCGTGTCGAGCTCGGCGAGCGAGACGACCGGTGCGATCACCTCTACCGTCGGCTTCAACGTGCTGCAGGTCATCGTCATCTCGGTCGCCGTCGGCATCGCCGCGCTCAAGGTCGGCAAGCGCGCCGAGCCGTTCGTCGCGTTCACGCAGTCGTCGCTGAAGATCGTGCAGCGGGTGCTCTGGTGGATCATCCGCATCGCGCCCCTCGGCACGCTCGGCCTCATCGCCTCGGCGGTCGTGCAGTACGGCACCGGCAAGCTGCTCACGCTCGTCTGGTTCGTCGTGGCAGTGTACGCAGGCCTCGTGCTGGTGCTCTTCGTCGTCTACCCGATCCTCGTCAAGAGCCACGGCCTGTCGATCAAGCAGTACTTCTCCGGCGTCTGGCCGGCCGTGCAGCTCGGGTTCGTCTCGCGCTCCTCGATCGGCACACTCCCGCTGACCCAGCGCGTGACCGAGCGCAACCTCGGCGTGCCGCGCGAGTACGCCTCGTTCGCGGTGCCGCTGGGCGCGACGACCAAGATGGACGGCTGCGCCGCGATCTACCCGGCGATCGCCGCGATCTTCGTCGCCCAGTTCTTCGGCATCGAGCTGAACATCGTGTCGTACCTGCTGATCGCGCTCGTCTCGGTCGTGGGCTCGGCGGCCACCGCCGGCACCACCGGCGCGACGGTCATGCTCACGCTGACCCTCTCCACCCTCGGCCTGCCCCTGGAGGGTGTCGGTCTGCTCCTCGCGATCGACCCGATCCTCGACATGGGCCGCACCGCGGTCAACGTCGCGGGCCAGGCCCTGGTGCCCACGATCGTCGCGAAGCGCGAGGGCATCCTGAACCGCGAGCTGTACGACGCGCCGCGCGACGGCGAGCCGTTCGCCGACGACTCGGCCGACGACGCCGACGAGCAGGCCCCGGCGCTCGCGCGCAGCTGATGACTGATCGCGACGCGCCGGTTCAGGCCGGCGCGTCGCGATCGGCCAGGCCGGAGCCCGGCCGCACGACGAGCGACCACGGCAGCGCCAGCGTGCGCGCCCGCCGCGCCGCCGGCATCGCCGCGAGCATGGCGGATCGGATGCCGAGGGCGGCGCTCATCGCTGCGGCATCCGGGCCCGCGCCGGCCGCGTCCGCCGCGTAGTTCGCCCGCTCGACGGCGGCCACGAGCTGAGACATCGGCGTCGCGGGGGCGCCCCCGGCGCTGACGAGGAAGGCGCCGAAGGCGCGTGGCGAGCGCGACGACGGCACCGGCAAACCCGCGTCGATCGCGGTGTCCTGCACGAGGCGCCACGCGGCGGCCACCGTTCCGCGCCGGCGCAGCATGAGCCGCCGCACCGCCCCCGCCACCCCCGGCAGTGCGGCGACCACGACGACGGCGCCGAGGATGCTCAGCAGCGGACGCAGATCGATCAGCGTCGGGCCCGAGCCTGCGGCATCCGTCTGCGCCCCCTGCTGCGGGTCGTTCACGTCGGCCGTCGGGGCGGGCGTGGCCGCGGAGGTCGCCTCCGGACGGGGCGACGTCGTCGGCGCCGCGGTCGCGGTCGAGGCGGCGCTGTCGAAGCGCGTCTCGGTGCCGAGGCCCTTGGTCGGCTCGAACGGGACCCAGCCGATGCCGCGGAAGGAGACCTCTGGCCACGCGTGCAGCTGGCGACCCGTCACATCGATGACGCGCTGACCGTCGATGACCTGACCGGTGAACGAGCCGGGGAGGAACCCGACGACGATCCGCGTCGGCATGCCGAGGCTGCGAGCCATGAGAGCGAAGGCGCCCGCGAAGTGCACGCAATATCCTGTCTTGGCCTGGAGGAAGGCGGCCACGGCGTCGACGCCCTGCCCGTCGAAGCCCTCCTGCACGGGCGCGTCGAGCGAGTACGTGAACTCCGGACCGCGGAACCAGTCCTGCAGCGCGATGAGCTTGTCGTAGTCGGTGTCGGCCTGCGCGGTGACCTGACGGGCCAGCTGCGCGATGATCGGCGGGCTGCCGGCGGGGAGGGAGTCCACGTCGATGCTCACACCCGCGCCTCCCGCCGACGACGCGCGGATCTGCTCGAGCGTCGGCTGGGCGATGTCGGAGACGACGGTGTACTCCTGGCCCTGCGTCGCCCCGGCCGCGCCGGCGACGGTGCGGTTGTACGGGGCGAACTGCCACGCACCGGCCAATCCGTCGACCTCGGTGGCCGGGTACGGGACGGGCGCGTAGGCGGACGCGAGGTTCTTGATCGCGACGGTCGTGCGGGTCTGTACGACGGCGATGTCCGCCGAGAGCTCGACGGGCTCTAGCGGCGCTGCGCTCAGATCGACCGTGCTCGTGCGATCGGGCTGCCACACCGTGCCATCGAACAGCGACAGCGTCGCCACGCGCAGGTAGGGCACGCTGGTGCCGTCGGTGCGCAGGGTGAGCACCGTCGCGCCGTCCTGGCGACGCAGGTTTTTGCCGAGATCCAGCGACGGATCGATCATCGTGGAGGTGCCGAACCCCGCCGCGGGAACCGACGCTTGCAGCGTGGGTCCGACCGCGAGCGCCGCGATGATCGCGACGGCGCCGATCGAGGTGGCGACGGCCGCGACGCCGCCGGCGCGCGCGGTGACGGCGCGTGGGGACGCGGCGGCGCTCGGTGTCTCGCGGGTGCGGGTCTCGGCGCGGATGAGCAGCAGCACGGATGCCGCGAGCACCACGAACGCCACGATGTCGACCCCGGCCGGCACGGCGATGGCGGGGATGAGCCAGACGGCGACCAGGGCGATGCTGGCCAGAAGCGGCATCCGCGCCGTGATGACGACGTGATCGAGGGCGACGGTCAGAAGCCCGAGCGATGCGACGATGAGGAACACGAGCGGCTGCGTCGGCGTCAGGGGAGCGACACCGTCCGTGATGAGAGCGGATGCCGTGGTGATCATCCGGGGCAGCGCCTCCACGATGCCGCCGGTCGGGATCACACCCAGAAGGGCGTTCGCCGGGAAGAAGACGGCGGTGACCGCGCCGGTCCACGCGGCGAGCTCGATGATCGTGACGACGATGACCGGCAGTCGCAGCCGGCGCAGTCCGTAGCCGAGCGCCAGCAGCGCGAACGGCAGGGCGATCGCGCCCCACAGCCACGAGCCGCTCTGCACGACGCGGGTGAGCGGCACGAGAGTGCTCAGGATGCCGAGCCACAGCGCCAGTGCGAGGCGCAGCTCTCCGCGGCGGCGTCGCTCACGAGGCGGCACGGTGCACGCTCCGGGTCTCGCGCGACGCCAGGGCGTCGCTCCAGGCGGCCGCGACGTCGCCGCCCGCGGTCAGCGCGCCGACGCGCCACCCGGTGTCGGCGGCGGCTGTCACCACCTCCTGTGCCTCCACCTCCTGTGCCTCCGACACGAGGAGGAGGATCGGCATGGTGCTGTGGTGCGGCACGGGCGCGAGCGCGACGACATCCGCATCCGCCAGGCCACCGGTGACGACGATAACGGGACCGGCCGCGATCCCGCTGAACAACCGGGCGAGCGCGTCGAGGGGGAGATCGCGCCGCGCGGTGATGGTGGCGAGGGCGACGGCGAGATGTTCGACGCCTGCCGTGTCGGCGCCCTCGATCGGGTCGCACAGTACGGCGCCGTCGGCGTCGATGACGGTGACGAGGTAGCCTTCGCGGACCAGTCGCGCCGTCGCCGAGACGCAGGCGGAGACCGCCGTCTCGAAGGCGGGGTCCGCGCCGGCGGCGCGTCCGGCGGCCGGCGACCAGCGCGCCGCGCCGCGATCGAGCACGACCACGGCCTCGGGGGTGGTCTCCTGCTCCTCCTGGCGCACCATCAGCTCGTCGCGGTGGGCGCTGGCGCGCCAGTGGATGCGTCGCATCGAGTCGCCGGGCGCATACGTGCGCGGGATGAGGTTGTCGGCGCCCTGGCCCATCCGGTCGGCCACGCTGCGGGTGCTCCCGCCAGCGTCACCGGGGAGATCATGCAGTTCGTCGAGGTCGACGATCTCCGGCACGATCACCAGCGGCGAGGTGTCGCCGACCGTGCGCCGGCGTCGCGTGAAGCCGAATGGATCGGTCGTCACGAGTGCCAGCGGCCCCACGCGGCGAAGGCCACGGCGCTCGGCCCGCACGGCATAGTCCACCTCGACCCGCGACGGGTCCGCCATCGCCGAGCCGGTCGCGGGGAGCATGCCCTCCGGCGCCGAGTCGACAACGGATGCCGGGATCACGCCGTCGGGCACGGCGTCTCGCCACCGCGCCTGGCTGGAGGGCAGCGAGGCGCGGATCTCGACGGTGAGCCGTACCCGCACCTCGCTGCCGGTGGCGGCGACGTCGGGGGAGAAGGCGCGGGTCACCCGCGCCGAGCTCGGGAGCAGGTACAGGGTGGCGGCGCTGACGACCACGGCTGCCGCCAGCAGCGCGCCGACGTAGGCGAGCTCGGCGATGCCGAAGCGCTGGGCGAGCACGCCGCACACCCCCGCGAGCACCAGCGCGCCCACGCCGCGCAGCGTCAGCGGCAGACGGGACAGCAGGGGCCAGCGGGGCATCGCGTGCTCTCGATCAGCGGGTCGCGAGCGGAACGCTCACGGCGCCGACGATCGCGCGCAGCACGGTGCCGATCGTCTCGGAGCCGGAGCGACCCCGAGACGATGCGGTGCCGCGCGAGGCGATCAGTCGATGGGCGAAGACGGGCTCGACGAGCGCCGCCACGTCGTCCGGGATGACGAACTCTCGGCCGTCGAGCGCCGCGCGCACCTTCGCGGCGCGCACGAGCTGCAGGGTGGCTCGGGGGCTCGCCCCGAGGCGCAGGTCGGGGTGCTCCCGTGTCGCCCGCGACAGGCCCACGGCGTATTCCTCGACGGCGGGGGAGACGTGCACTCCGCGCACCCAGGCGATGAGCGCCCGCACGTCGGCGGCGCCGAGCACGGGCCTGAGCGCGTCGAGAGGGTTGACGCGCTCGCGCTGACGCAGCATGAGGACTTCGTTCTCGGCATCCGGATAGCCCATCGAGATCCGCATCATGAAGCGGTCGCGCTGCGCCTCAGGCAGGGCGTAGGTGCCCTCCATCTCGAGCGGGTTCTGGGTCGCGACGACCAGGAACGGGTCGGCCAGGGCGTGGCTGGTGCCGTCGACGGTGACCTGATGCTCCTCCATCGCCTCCAGAAGCGCCGACTGCGTCTTGGGAGAGGCCCGGTTGATCTCGTCGGCGATGACGATCTGCGCGAAGACGGCACCCGGCTTGAACTCGAACTCGCGATCGACCGGGTTGTAGACGCTCACTCCCGTCACGTCGCCCGGGAGGAGGTCGGGCGTGAACTGGATGCGGCGTACGCTCGCGTCGACGGATGCCGCCAGCGCCCGCGCCAGCATCGTCTTGCCGACGCCGGGCACATCCTCGATGAGGAGGTGTCCTTCGGCGAGGAGGCAGACGAGCGCGGCGCGCACGGCATCCGGCTTGCCGTCGATGACGCGCGTGATGGAGGACTCGACGGCCTCGGCCGCGCGAGCGAACGATTCGGCGGTGAGCGGGTGGTCGGGCATGCGTCTCCCTGTCTCAGCGGCGGTGCTCGCTCGATGCTAACCCGGCTGGCGAGGCATGGGCCGGTCGTCGGGTAAACTCGCATACAGCTCTCCGCGAGGCGGCACCCAGGCCAACTCCCCCAGGACGGAAACGTAGCAAGGGTAACCAGGCTCTGCCGGGTTCGCGGAGAGTCTTTCTTTTGCCCGGCATCCGTCCGGCTTCCGTCCCGCCCCAAGGTTTTCTCCGGCAGATCCCTGCCGGGCCGCAGCGCCCCCCACCTAGGCTGGAACCCGTGGCGCAGAGCATCTACATCACCTCCACCGAGGGGCTGTCCGGCAAATCGACCATCGTCCTCGGAGTGCTCGACGCACTGACCCGTTCCACTCCCCGAGTGGGCGTGTTCCGGGCCATCGCCCGTTCGATCGACGAACGCGACTACGTGCTCGAGATGCTCCTCGATCACATCGGCGTCGACCTCGACTACGAGGAGGCCGTGGGCGTCACCTACGACGACGTGCGACGAGACCCGGATGCCGCGCTCTCGCGCATCGTCGAGCGGTTCAAGGCCGTCGAGGCGAAGTGCGACGCGGTCGTCGTGGTCGGCAGCGACTTCACGGACGTCGGCTCGACCAGCGAGCTCGGCTACAATGCCCGCATCGCGGCGAACCTCGGCGCTCCCGTGCTGGTCGTGCTCAACGGTCGGGCAGACCAGGGCGACCGCCTCGGGGTGAGCGTTCCGCGCACGCCGCAGCAGCTGGCGCAGCTCACCGAACTCGCCCTCACCGACATCACGCACCAGCGCGCCGAGCTGTTCGCGGTCATCACCAACCGCGCCGACCCCGCGCACCTCGACGAGATCAACGCGGCGATCGGCGACGTCGTGCGCGGCGTGCCCGCCGTCGACGGCAATCGTGAGGCCGAGGTCGCGGTGTGGTCCATCCCCGAAGACGTGTTCCTCGTCGCGCCGGCCGTCCGCGACATCATGCTCGCCCTCGGCGGCACGCTCCTGCGCGGTGACGAGGCGCTGCTCGTGCGCGAAGTGCTGGACGTGGTCGTCGCGGGCATGTCGCTCAACAACATCCTCCCGCGCCTCACCGAGGGTGCCATCGTCATCGTGCCGGCCGATCGCACCGAGGTGCTGCTCGGACTGCTGCTGGCGAACTCGTCGGGCACCTTCCCCTCGATCGCGGGCATCATCCTCAACGGTCCGTTCCCGCTGCCGCCGGCCGTGCAGGACCTCATGGTGGGGCTCGACTCGCCGCTGCCGATCATCCAGACCGACCTGGACACCTACGACACGGCCGTCCGGGTCATGAGCACGCGTGGCCGCCTCGCGGCCGGCTCGCAGCGCCGCTACGACACGGCGCTGGCCCTGTTCGAGCAGCACGTCGACACCGACGAGTTCACGCGTGCTCTGGGATTGGCCCATTCCACCGTCGTGACGCCGCTGATGTTCGAGTACCAGCTCCTGGAGCGCGCCCGTACCGGCCGTAAGCGCATCGTGCTGCCGGAAGGCGGCGACGACCGCGTGCTGAGGGCGGCGGCCACCGTGCTCGCCCGTGGCATCGCCGACCTGACGATCCTCGGCGACGAGGCGGAGGTGCGTGGTCGCGCGGTGGAGCTCGGCCTCGACCTGAGCGCCGCGCAGGTGCTGAGCCCGTTCGACCCGCAGATCGTGCACCGCTTCGCCGAGGAGTACGCCGAGCTGCGCAAGCACAAGGGCATCACGTACGAGAAGGCGGCCGACACCATCACCGACGTGTCGTACTTCGGCACGATGATGGTGCACCTGGGGCTGGCCGACGGCATGGTGTCGGGTGCCGCCCACACGACGGCGCACACCATCCGACCCGCGTTCGAGATCATCAAGACGCGCCCGGGCGTCTCAGTCGTCTCCAGTGTGTTCCTCATGGCGCTCGCCGACCGCGTGCTCGTCTACGGTGACTGCGCCGTGATCCCCGACCCGACCGCCGCGCAGCTGTCGGACATCGCCATCTCGTCGGCCGCCACGGCACGTCAGTTCGGCATCGAGCCGCGCATCGCGATGCTGTCGTACTCCACCGGCGAGTCCGGGTCGGGGGAGGACGTCGACAAGGTCCGCGAAGCCACGGCGTTCGTCCGCGAGCGCGCCCCCGAGCTGCTGGTCGAAGGCCCGATCCAGTACGACGCCGCGGCCGACGCTGCCGTCGCCAAGGCGAAGATGCCCGACTCCGCCGTCGCGGGACGGGCGACCGTGTTCGTCTTCCCCGACCTCAACACCGGCAACAACACCTACAAGGCGGTGCAGCGCTCCGCCGGCGCGGTCGCCATGGGGCCGGTGCTCCAGGGACTCAACAAGCCCATCAACGACCTGTCGCGCGGTGCGCTGGTCGAAGACATCGTCAACACGATCGCCATCACGGCGATCCAGGCGCAGAACCAGCAGCAGGGAAACAACGCATGACCGTCGTCCTCGTCATCAACAGCGGCTCCTCGTCGTTCAAGTATCAGCTCGTCGACGTCGAGTCCCAGACGGCGCTCGCGTCGGGTCTCGTCGAGCGCATCGGACAGGAGACCGGCTCGGCCCGCCACAAGGTGGGGGATGCCGATCACTCGCGCGAACTGCCGATCCCCGACCACACCGCCGGCTTCCGCGTGATGCTCGACGCGTTCGAGGAGTACGGTCCGTCGCTGGTCGAGACCCCGCCGTCGGCGGTGGGGCACCGCGTCGTCCAGGGCGGCGCCCGCTTCTTCCGCCCGACGCTGATCGACGATCTGGTCGAGATCAACATCGACGAGCTGTCGGTGCTCGCGCCGCTGCACAACCCCGGCGCGCTGCAGGGCATCCGCGCAGCCCGTGCGGCCTTCCCCGCGCTGCCGCACATCGCGGTGTTCGACACGGCGTTCCACCAGACCCTCCCGCCGGCGGCGTACACCTATGCGATCGACCAGACGATCGCGCGCAAGCACCGCATCCGCCGCTACGGCTTCCACGGCACCAGTCACAAGTTCGTCAGCGAGGCCGCCGCGGCGTATGTGGAGCGGCCTCTGCGAGAGCTCAAGCAGCTCGTGCTGCACCTGGGCAACGGCGCCTCGATCACGGCGATCGACGGTGGGCACTCCGTCGACACCTCCATGGGACTCACGCCGCTGGAGGGCCTCGTCATGGGGACCCGCTCCGGCGACCTCGATCCGTCGGTGCTGCTCGTGCTGGCGCGCCGCGAGGAGATGAGCCCGGGCGAACTGGACGAGTTCCTCAACAAGCGCAGCGGCATGGTGGGCCTCGCCGGCGTGTCCGACATGCGCGACATCGAGGACCGCCGTGCCGAGGGCGCGGGGGCGGCGATGCTCGCCTTCGACGTCTACATCCACCGGCTGCGAGCCTACATCGGCGCCTACATCGCCCAGCTCGGCGGCGTGGATGTCATCTCGTTCACCGCCGGGGTGGGGGAGAACTCGCCGCTCGTGCGTGCGGAGGCGATGGCGACCCTGGGCTTCCTCGGCATCCGTCTCGATCCGGAGCGCAACGAGGCGCGCGAGCGCGGCATCCGCACCATCTCCGCCGACGACTCCTCGGTCACCGTCCTCGTGGTCCCCACGAACGAAGAGCTGGAGATCGCCCGGCAGACGCTCGCCGTCGTCGCATCGTGACGCGCGGGTCACACCCGGGCCACTACGCTGAACCCGTGACAGCCGAGCTTCCCGAGCTTCCCGACCTGCGCGCACTCGACGGCGTGCTCTTCGACCTGGACGGCGTGCTGACGCCGACGGCCGACGTGCACATGCACGCGTGGCAGTCGATGTTCACCGAGCTGTTCAGCTCGTGGGGGATCGAGCCGCCGTACACGGAGGACGACTACTTCCGCTACCTCGACGGAAAGCAGCGCTACGACGGCGTCGCGAGCCTCCTGCGCTCCCGTGACGTCGAGGTGCCGTGGGGCGACCCCTCCGATCCGACCACCGCCGACACGGTCTGCGGCATCGGCAACCGCAAGAACGAGGTGTTCGCCCGCGTGCTGCGCACCGACGGCATCGCCCCGTATCCGGGCTCTCTCGAGCTGATCGAGCAGCTCCACGCCGCCGGCACCCCGATCGGTGTGGTGTCGAGCTCGAAGAACGCCGAAGAGGTGCTGACGATCGCAGGGATCCGCGACTTCTTCCCGGTCGTCGTCGACGGGGTGGTCTCGGCGCGCGAGGGGCTGCGCTCCAAGCCCGCCCCCGACATGTTCGCGGCCGGCGCCCGCATGCTCGGCGTCGATCCCGCCCGCAGCGCGGCGGTCGAAGACGCCCACTCCGGCGTCGCGTCGGCGGCGGCCGCCGGCTTCGGCCTCGTCGTGGGCGTCGACCGCGGCGCCGGGGCGCAGGCCCTGCTCGATCTCGGCGCGACGCTCGTCGTCGACGATCTCTCGGCTTTCGTCACCCGATGACCGGCCCTTCCGACGAAAGGATGGACAGGATGGATCGCGACCGTTTTCCGATCGACCCGTGGCGCCTCGTGGAGACGCGCTTCTCCCTCGAGGACGTGGGGGTCACCGAGACGCTGTTCGCGCTCGGCAATGGCTATCTGGGCCTGCGCGGCAATCAGCCCGAGGGACGGCACGCGCACGAGCACGGCACGTTCATCAACGGCTTCCACGAGATCTTCCCGATCCGTCACGCGGAGCAGGCGTACGGTTTCGCCGAGGTCGGGCAGACGATCATCAACGCTCCGGACGCCAAGGTCATGCGCGTCTACGTCGACGATGAGCCCCTGTCGTTCGACGTCGCCGACGTCCGCGAGTACGAGCGCGCGTTGGACATGCGCGCGGGCACGCTCACGCGTCACGTCCGGTGGATGACGCCGAGCGGCAAGGACGTCGTGATCGACTTCGAGCGGATGGTCTCCTTCGAGGAGCGTCATCTCGCGGTCATGCGCGTCACCGTGACGGTGCTCAACAGCGACGCCCCGGTGACGGTGAGCTGCCAGATCGTCAACCGTCAGGACGGGCAAGACGTCTACGGCGGCTCGGCGCCCGGGGGCGCTGCGAAGAAGGGCTTCGACCCGCGCAAGGCGGAGAAGATCGAAGATCGCGTCCTGCACCCCGAGGAGTACTGGCAGGACGGCGACCGCGTCGCGCTGTCGTACCGGGTGAACGCGTCGGGGATGACGATGGCGGTCGTCGCCGACCACGTCGTCGACACCGAGAACGCGTACTCGTCCCGCACGCTCATCGAACCCGACATCGCGAAGAACGTGTATCGCGTGCAGGCGAAGGCGGGCGTGCCGGTGACGGTCACGAAGCTCGTCAGCTACCACACGTCGCGCGGCGTCCCCGCGCGCGAGCTCGTCGATCGGGGTCGCCGCGCGCTCGATCGCGTGGGTGCCGAGGGCGTCTCTCGGCAGTTCGAGCGCCAGCGGGCCTGGATGGACGCGTTCTGGGACCGTTCCGACGTCGCCATCGGCGGTCACGACGACCTGCAGCAGGCGACACGCTGGTGTCTGTTCCAGCTCGCGCAGGCAGCGGCCCGCGCCGACGGTCAGGGCGTTCCCGCGAAGGGCGTGTCGGGCTCGGGGTACAGCGGTCACTACTTCTGGGACACCGAGATCTACGTGCTCCCGTTCCTCATGTACACGACCCCGCTCTGGGCTCGCAACGCGCTGCGGATGCGCTACCTCATGCTGCCGGCCGCGCGTCGTCGGGCCGCTCAGCTCAACGAGGCGGGGGCCCTCTTCCCGTGGCGCACGATCAGCGGTGAAGAGGCGTCGGCCTACTACGCCGCCGGTACCGCGCAGTACCACATCAACGCCGACGTCAGCTTCGCGCTCGCCAAGTACGTGCGTGCCACGGGCGACGACGAGTTCCTGTACCGCGAGGGCGTGGACATCGCCGTCGAGACGGCGCGGCTCTGGGCCACGCTCGGGTTCTGGCGTTTCACCGAGGACGGCCAGCCCGAGGTGTTCCACATCCACGGCGTCACCGGTCCCGACGAGTACACGACGGTCGTCAACGACAACCTGTTCACGAACGTGATGGCGCGCTTCAACCTGCGTTTCGCGGCGCGTATCGTGCGTGAGATGGCGCAGGATGCGCCGGAGCACTACGCGCAGATGGTGGAGCGGCTCTCGTTCGACCCGGCGGAGGCCGACGCGTGGGATGCCGCCGCGGAAGCGATGCACATCCCGTACAGCGAGGGCCTCGGCATCCATCCTCAGGACGAGGTGTTCCTCGAGCGTGAGGTGTGGGATCTGGAGAACACGCCGCCGGAGCAGCGCCCGCTCCTGCTGCACTTCCACCCGCTGGTGATCTACCGCTATCAAGTGCTCAAGCAGGCCGATGTCGTGTTGGCGCTGTACCTGCAGGGCAATCACTTCACCGACGAGGAGAAGCTGGCCGACTTCGAGTACTACGACCCGCTGACGACGGGAGATTCGACGCTGTCGGCGGTCGTCCAGGCGATCCTTGCGGCAGAGGTCGGGTACCAGGATCTGGCTCTCGAGTACTTCTCGCAGTCGATCTTCGTCGACCTCGGCGACCTGCACCACAACGCGTCCGACGGGGTGCACGTGGCCTCCGCCGGCGGTGTCTGGACCGCGCTGGTCGCAGGCTTCGGCGGCATGCGGGATCACTACGGCGAGCTGAGCTTCGATCCGCGCCTGCCCAAGGCCTGGCCGTCACTGTCGTTCACCCTGCACTGGCAGGGCACGCCGCTGAAGATCGAGATCACCGCGGAGCAGCTGCGCGTGGATGCCGGTGCCGGCGAGCCGGTCTCCTTCTCGGTGCGCGGCGAGACGTTCGTCGTCGGAGCGGAGTCGACGCTGACGGTGCCGCTGCGCGGTCAGGGGCCCGAGCTGTCGGGTCGTCCCAGGATCAGCGACATCGGCGACGCCCTGCGCGAGGACGGCACGTTGCTATCGGCTTCCGTGCCGACGATGACGACCTCGATTCCGGTGATCACCGGCAGCATCCCGATCGTCGGGGCGATGCCGGGTGACGACGCGAACCTCGGCATCGACTCCTGAGTCCCGTCACGCCGTCGCGGAGGCGACGGTGCGCGACACCGATGGGCCCGCACCAGGGCTGCGGTGCGCATCCGTCTCGGCCGCGATGGCGCGCACCGCGTCGCGCCCGGCGCGGTTGGCCCCGACGGTCGACTGGGAGGGGCCGTAGCCGATGAGAAACAGTCGCGGGTCGTCGATCGCGCGGCCGTTCGCCACGCGGATGCCGCCAGCGCCGGTCCGCAGCCCGAGCGGGGCGAGGTGGGCGATGTCGGCCCGGAAGCCCGTGGCCCACAGGATGACGTCGGCCGGCTCGAACGTGCCGTCCGGCATCCGTACGCCGTGCTCCTCGATGCGCGCGAACATCGGATGCCGCACGAGGACGCCGCGCTCGTCGGCGGCGCGGGCCCACGGCGTCCAGTGCTGTCCGGTCACCGAGATGACGCTCCCGGGCGGCTCGCCGCGCCGCACGCGCTCCTCCACGCCGGCGATCGCCGCCACACGGGCCGCGGTGTCGAACTCCGCGGCATCCCACCGCACCTCGCGCCGCGTCACCCAGAACGTGTCGGCGACGCGCGAGATCTCCTCCAGCAGCTGCACGGCGGAGATGCCCGCGCCGACGATGACGACCCGGCGACCGGCGAACTCCTCGGCCGACACGTAGTCGTGGACGTGCAGCTGGCGTCCGGCGAAATCGTGCTGTCCGGGATAGTGCGGCCAGAAGGGGCGTCGCCAGGTCCCCGTCGCGTTGATGACGTACCGCGCGAACCATACGCCTCGGTCGGTCTCGATGCGCAGGAGACCGTTCGGGTCGTCGACACGGCGAACCGCGCGCACGATCACCGGACGGTGCACGCGCAGATCGAAGCGACGCTCGTAGTCCGCGAAGTACGCGGGCAGCACGTCCGCGCTCGGCGCCGTCGGATCGGCGGGCGGCACGGGTGCGCCCGGAAGCTCGTAGATGCCGTTGACCGTTCCCATGCGCAGTGACCGCCAGCGATGCTGCCACGCCCCGCCGGGGGCGGCGTCGGCGTCGAGCACCGCGAAGGTGCGGGCGTCGCCGTCGCCGGGCGCGGGGACGAAGCCGCGGCGACGCAGATGGTAAGCGGCCGACAGGCCCGCCTGGCCGGCACCGATGACGATGACGTCCGCCGTCGCGGTGGGGACGTCGATGCTCATGTCCTCTTCAACGCCCCGCACCCGGCGATGTTCCCGACCTGGATGTCGGGAGCACACCGTAGTCTGTTCTGGTGACCACCGCCCTGTACCGCCGCTACCGACCGGAAACGTTCGGCGAGATGATCGGGCAGGCGCAGGTCACCGAACCGCTCATGACGGCGCTGCGCAGCGACCGCGTCGGCCACGCCTACCTCTTCAGCGGTCCGCGCGGCTGCGGCAAGACGACGTCGGCCCGCATCCTCGCGCGCTGCTTGAACTGCGCGGCCGGCCCGACCGACACGCCCTGTGGTGTCTGCGACAGCTGTGTCGAGCTCAGCCGCGGCGGCGGAGGTTCACTCGATGTGGTCGAGATCGACGCGGCATCACACAACGGTGTCGACGACGCCCGCGATCTGCGCGAGCGCGCGATCTTCGCACCCGCGCGCGACCGCTTCAAGATCTTCATCCTCGACGAGGCGCACATGGTGACCGCGCAGGGCTTCAACGCCCTGCTCAAGCTCGTCGAGGAGCCGCCGGAGCACGTCAAGTTCATCTTCGCCACCACCGAGCCCGAGAAGGTCATCGGCACGATCCGCTCGCGCACCCACCACTATCCCTTCCGCCTGGTCGCACCCGCGGCGATGCTCGAGTACGTCGAACAGCTCTGCGTCCAGGAAGGGGTGCAGACCGAAGCCGGCGTGCTTCCGCTGGTGGTGCGGGCCGGCGGCGGCTCGCCACGCGACACCCTGTCGCTGCTCGATCAGCTCATCGCCGGCTCCGACCCCGTGGACGGCGAGAACGGGGCGACGGTGCGGTACGAGCGCGCCGTCGCGCTGCTGGGGTACACCCACGGCGCGCTGCTCGACGAGGTCGTCACCGCATTCGCTGCGCACGACGCGGCCGCCGCCTTCGCTGCCATCGATCGGGTCGTGCAGACCGGGCAGGATCCGCGCCGGTTCGTCGACGATCTTCTCGAACGGCTGCGCGACCTCATCATCGTGGCTGCCACGGGAGAGGGTGCCGGGGCGGTGCTGCGCGGCATCCCCGCCGACGAGCTCGAGCGGATGGGCCGTCAGGCCTCTGCCTTCGGCACCGATCGTCTCTCGCGCATCGCCGATCTCGTCGTCGGTGCCCTCGATGACATGAGCGGGGCGACGTCTCCGCGCCTGCAGCTCGAGCTGCTCGTGGCACGGGTGCTGGCCCACACCGCCGATGCCGCCGCCGTGCCTGCCGCGACGCCCGCTGCGCCTCCCGCGACGCCCGCCGCGCCTCCCGCGGTGTCGGGCGCCCCCGAGGCGCCGGTGGTTCCGGTCGTTGAGCGAGCGAGCGAGTCGAAACGCCCCGACCCCGCGCCGGTTGTCGCCGATCCCGATCCCGAGCCCACGCCCGCATCGCCCGCGCCCGCCCCGGTCGCGCCGTCCGGCCCGGTCACCCTCGCGCAGGTGCGCGATGCGTGGCCGGAGATCCTCCAGCGCCTCGAGCCCGTGAGCCGATCGTCGTGGATGATCGCCGTCGACGCCACCCCGGTCGCGTTCGCCGACGACGTGCTGACGCTGAGCTTCCGCACCCAGGCGGATGTCGCCGCGTTCAAGAAGCTCGCGGCGGGCAAGGGCCCCAGCGAAGACCTGCGCGGTGCGATCCGCGAGGTTCTCGGCATCCGCGTGAAGTACGTGGCGCGGTTCGACGCCGATGCGACCGCCGAGCCGCCCGCCTCGGGTTCTCCGACTCCACCGGCCGACGGGCCTCGCGCCGACGGCGGCTCCTCTGGAGCGACCCGCTCCGACGGCGGTGAGCGGCCTCGATCGACGCCGACCATCGCATCGTCCGCTGCCGCGCCGGTGACGGAGTGGGCAGTGGCACGGATTCCGAGTGACCCCGCGCCACAGGCTTCGGCGCCGAGCGAGCCCGCGGGGGGTGCGACGGCGGCGTCCGCTCTCGCCACCGCTGCTCCTGCCGCGGTCGGGCTGGCAGTCGACGAAGAGCCCGAGGACGCCACCGCCGAGCCGGTGCGTACATTGACGATCCCGCGGGACGGCACCGTGCTGCCCGCGACGACGGAGTACACGCACACCGACGACGACGCCCCCGACGAGGACGAGTTCCCGCCGCCGTTGGACGACGCTCCGCTGCCGCCGCGCGCGCCCGTCGCCGTCGAACGCCCTGCGCCGCCCCGCGCACCCCGTTCCGGCGGCATCGAACGCGTCGGTGAGGCGGTCGTCCGCCAAGTGCTGGGGGCGACGTTCGTGCGCGAGGAGCCGTACACACCGCCGACGAGGTTCAGCTAAGCCATGTACGACGGCATCGTCCAAGACCTCATCGACGAGTTCGGCCGCCTTCCCGGCATCGGGCCGAAGTCGGCGCAGCGGATCGCGTTCCATATCCTTCAGACTCCGACGTTCGACGTCGCGCGTCTGTCGCACCTGCTCGGTGAGCTTCGCGAACGCGTGCGCTTCTGCGAGATCTGCGGCAACGTGAGTGAGCAGGAACGCTGTGCGATCTGCCGCGATCCCCGTCGTGATCAGACCTTCATCTGCGTGGTCGAGGATGCGAAGGACGTTTCGGCCATCGAGCGCACGCGCGAGTTCCGTGGGCTCTACCACGTGCTCGGCGGCGCCATCAGCCCGATCGCCGGCATCGGACCCGACGACCTGCGCATCACACAGTTGATGCAGCGCCTCGCCGACGGCACGGTGCAGGAGGTCATCCTCGCGACGAACCCGAACCTCGAAGGAGAGGCCACCGCGACCTACCTCAGCCGGCTCCTGCACACCCTCGAGATCCACGTGACCCGGTTGGCGTCCGGTCTTCCGGTGGGCGGCGACCTCGAGTACGCCGACGAGGTCACCCTCGGCCGCGCCTTCGAGGGGCGCCGGGCCGTCTGATGGCGCCGGCCGTCTCCGGTCGTGCCTGGGCGCTGTACGCGCTGATGGCGGTGCTGTGGGGCATCCCGTACCTGTTCATCAAAGAGGCGGTCGACTCGCTGACACCGGCCGCCGTCGTCGCGGGCCGCACCCTGCTCGGCGCGGCGGTGCTGCTGCCCATCGCCCTGCGACGCCGAGCCCTTCGGCCGGCGCTGGCGCTCTGGCCGTGGGTGCTGGCCTTCGGGGCCATCGAAATGGCCGGGCCTTTCCTCTTGTTGGGGCACGCGGAGCAGACGCTGCCGTCCGGGCTCACCGGTCTGCTGGTGGCGACGGTCCCGCTGTTCGCCACCGGGATCGCCCTCGTGCGCGGCGACCGGTCCGCCCTGAGTCCGGCCCGCGCCGTCGGACTCGTCGTCGGCTTCGCCGGCCTGGTGGTCATCGTCGCCGGCCCCGGACTCGCCGTCGCCGAGCCGGCGCAGGCGCTGGGGGCCATCGCCCAGGTCCTGCTCGTCGCCCTGCTCTACGCGATCGCGCCGTTCATCATCGCCACCAAGCTCGCTCAGGTCCCCTCGCTCGGCACCATCACCCTGTCCCTGGTCGCGGTCGGCCTCGCCTACCTGCCGTTCGCGCTGCTGACCCAGCACGAGCTTCCCACCGTCCGCAGCGGACTGTCGCTCGTCGCCCTCGGCATCCTGTGCACCGCGCTGGCCTTCCTGGGCTTCTTCGCGCTCATCGGCGAGGTCGGTCCCGTGCGTGCGCCGCTGTTCACGTACGTCAACCCGGTCGTCGCGATCCTGCTGGGCGTGCTCCTGCTCGGCGAGCCGTTGTCGCCGGGGCTGCTGCTCGGCTTTCCGCTCGTGCTCATCGGCTGCTGGTTCGCCGCGACGGGAGGTCGGCTGCGTCTGCGACGTCAGGCGCCGCCGTACGCGCCCTAGGGTCGCGCACGTCTCCGGCTCGACGCGCTACCCCTCGTCCGCTGGATCGACGCCCGGCGTTCACCGGTGCGTCCGGTCGCTGTCGCCTCGGACCGCCACTCTTCCCTCGCGGCCGTGTGCACGACCTCCGGTGTCGCGAAAGGGAGAATCATGTCCGCGCGTCTTCTCTACGCGCATTTTCCCGCGGCTTCGCACAGGAGCGCCCTCGAATGGATGCGCGTCGTCGCCGAGATCGCATCCGGGCATCCGGGCGTCGGGCCCTTCGCGAGTGGTCAGGAGCCGTTGCCGGCCCTCGAACCCGCCGTCGCATGGCGTTTGGTGAGCGAGAACCGGCGCGAGATCGCACGGGGATGCCGTGTGTTCACCGATGAGGGGGCGGCCCGCATCGATCTGGCGCAGCTGTTGCGCGCGGCATCGACGTTCGAGATCCACACCAGTCCGGCGCCCCGGTTGCGCAGCACCGGGTGGTTCGTCAGCGCGCGCGGATCGCTCGTGATAATGGGCGCTCGTCGCTATGAGAAGCGCTCGGCCGCCGAGAGCGCTGCGGCTCTCGCGGTGCGCCTCATGCAGGAGCTGGCCGCCACCGCGTCGCGCGCCACCGAACTCGGGCTCGGCCGGCCGGCACCGGTGGACCCGCTGATCCTGCAATGAGCGACGGCCTCATCGCCGAACGGTTCCGTCTCCGGAAGCTCCGGGGAAGCGGCGGCACGGCCGCCGTCTTCGAAGCCGATGACACACGGCACGGGCGCCGCGTGGCTGTGAAGCTGCTGCACCCGCATCTGGCCGTTGGACCGGTCGCCTGGGAGGCGTTCTTCGAAGAAGTGCGGGCTGCGCAGGCGATCGCGCATCCGAACATCGCCGAGGTCTACGACGCGGGGCTCGCGCCGGGTGATCCACCCGTTGCATGGATCGCGATGGAGCTCGTCGAGGGCGTCACTCTCGCCGACCCCGTACGAGAGCGCGGGCCATTGACCATCGTGGATGCCGTGGCCGTCTTCGCCGCCGTCCTCGACGCGACCGGCGCCGCGCACGCCGGTGGCGTCGTCCACCGCGACATCACGCCGTCGAACATCATGCTCACCTCCAGCGCGAGCGCCGACGCGGACGGCACGGTGAGCGGCATCCGGCTCCTCGACTTCGGTCTGGCCGATGTGCCGGGGCGCACGACGCGCGGCGCGGACCCGCTGCTGAGTGGTGCGGCATCCGAAGCGTCGAACGCGGGCGTCGTTGCCAGCGTTCCCTATGCCCAGCAGCAGCTCTTCGACACCTACCGGGCACAGCTCGCTGCGGGCACGGCGCCGGTCAGCGAGGGGGACTTCAACGACGTGCTCCTCACCGACGGCGCGCCCGTCGCCATCATCGACATCCCCCGGCTCGGGGTGCACGAGGTGATCGCCGAGGGAACATCATCGGGTGTCCTCGCCGGCGGCCCCGGCCACCGCCGCGACACGGTGCTGCCAGGCCAGGTCGGCGTCAGCGTCGTGATGGGCCGCGCCGCCGCGTTCGGCGGCCCGTTCGGGCGTCTGCAGTCCTTGCAGCCGGGGGAGCGGTTCGAGGTGCGCACCGGGCAAGGGTTGAACACCTTCGAAGTGCTGGGAGTCCGCTACGCGGGCGACCCGACGCCGCCCGCGCCCGCCCGTGGAGAGAGTCGTCTCATCCTGCTCACCGCGCGCGGGGCGCCATACGTGCCGACCGGGATCGCCTACGTCGACGCTCGACTCGTCGATAAAGGCCAACCTGCGGGCGCGCGTCAGACCACCCCGATCACGCTGCCGCCGTCGCATGCGGCGCTTGCAACGGACACGACGACCGTCTGGGCGCTCGTCTTCGCGCTGCAGTTCCTCGTCGCCGCCGAGATCGCCGCCGTCTGGGCGTTTCGCCGGGTCGGCGCGCAGAAGACCTGGATCGTCTTCGTGCCGATCCTGCTGCTGGCCAGCGTCTTCGTCTGCGATCAACTCGTCCGCCTGCTTCCCAACCTCCTCTGACTCGGAGCCCCCATGTCTGACGACATCGAACCGTCCCGCGCAGCCCACCGCGCCGAGCGCGCGAACCGCCCGCGCTTCCTCGGACGCACGAGCGGACGCGCTCCCGTGCCCGCCGCGCCGGTGATGGCCGGTGGCGAGTCCACCCTCCCTCCCGCGCCGAGCGGACCCGCCGCTCTCGGCGGTGCCCCGGTGACGCATGCGGATGCCGTCGCCGCGACGGCCGTCCTGCTGCCGCCGTCGCAGCTCAACGCGCGCTCCATCTCCGCCTGGTTCGGCGATCACCAGGTCCTGCACGACGTGTCGCTGCAGATGCCCGCGGGCCAGGTGACGGCCCTCATCGGCCCGTCCGGCTGTGGGAAGTCGACGTTCCTGCGCATCCTCAACCGCATGCATGAACTGGTGCCCTCGGCATCCCTCGCCGGCGAGGTGCTGCTGGACCACGACGACATCTACGACGCCGGCCACCGTCTCGTGGATGCCCGCAAGAAGATCGGCATGGTCTTCCAGAAGCCCAACCCCTTCCCGGCCATGTCGATCTACGACAACGTCGTCGCGGGCCTGAAGCTCGCCGGCATCCGTGCCAGTCGCAGTGAGAAGGACATGCTCGTCGAGACGTGCCTCACCAAGGCCGGGCTCTGGCGCGAGTTGAAGGACCGCCTGCGCGCGCCCGGCGGTGGGCTTTCCGGCGGACAGCAGCAGCGCCTGTGCATCGCGCGTTCCCTCGCGGTGCGGCCGCGGGTGCTCCTGATGGACGAGCCGTGTTCGGCGCTGGACCCGACCTCCACGCGCGTCATCGAAGAGACGATGACCGAGCTCGCGCGCGAGGTCACGATCGTCATCGTCACCCACAACATGCAGCAGGCGCAGCGGGTGTCCCAGCAGTGCGCGTTCTTCCTCGCCTCGCAGGGCCAGCCCGGCCACATCGTCGAGCACGGCGACACCGACGCGATGTTCTCGTCGCCGATCGACCCGCGCACCTTCGACTACGTCAACGGCCGTTTCGGCTGACAAGGCCAGGGACACGGATGGGTGGGCGGTGGTCGTGGCGCGAGGGCGCACTCGCGCTCGGCGCTGTCGCGCTGCTCGCCGTGTTCCTCGGGGGCATCCTCACGCACGTCGAGGCGGCGCCGTCCGTCCTGCCGGCGTCACCCGCGGAGCGCCCTGTCGACGCGTTCGTGGAGGTGCCCGTGAGACAGGATGCCGTGGCCGCCGCGCCCGTCGCCGGTGATGCGGTGGCCGCGTCGTCGGCCCCGCTCGCGCCCGTGGCGTCGGTCGACCCGGTCTGGCTCGCCCGCGTCTCTGCGGCCACCGGCATCCCCCCGCGCGCGCTGCGGGCGTACGCAAGTGCGCAGCTGCGCATCGTGACCGAACAGCCCTCCTGCGCGATCGGCTGGAACACCCTCGCGGCGATCGGAGGGATCGAGTCCGACCACGGCCGTCACGGCGGTGCGGTGCTCGGCGAGGACGGCAACCCCGTTCCCGCCATCCGGGGGCCCGCGCTCGACGGCGACGGTGTGGCCGCGATCGCCGACACGGACGGCGGCCGCTGGGACGGCGACACCCTCTGGGATCGTGCGGTCGGGCCGATGCAGTTCATTCCCGACACATGGTCACGCTGGGGTGCCGACGGCAACGGCGACGGTGTCGCCGACCCCAACCAGATCGATGATGCCGCGCTCGCGACGGCGCGCTATCTCTGCGGGGTGTCGGCGATGACGGACGCCGCCGCGTGGCGGGCAGCGGTCTTCGCGTACAACCACCTCGAGGCCTACGTGGAGGACGTCGCCGTCGTCGCCAACCGTTATGCCGCGTCGGCGGCCGCGGGCTGAGCGCGCACGAACTCCGCAGAATGTCATGAACTCCGCACCCGGGATGCCGATCGGATGCGGAGTACGTCGCATTCTGCGGACCTGGCGAGGCGCCCGTCCGGGAGCCCGTCACATGGCGGCGGCGGTATGCGTCGATCCCTAGGATGGGGAGGTGGGCGCGGCATCCGAGTGCCCGTCGACATGTCTTCAGGAGTTCCACACGTGGCGCTGATCGTCCAGAAGTACGGCGGCTCGTCCGTCGCCGACGCCGAGAGCATCAAGCGGGTCGCCAAGCGCATCGTCGATGCGCGCCGCGCCGGGCACGACGTGGTCGTCGCCGTGAGCGCGATGGGCGACACGACCGACGAGCTGATCGACCTCGCCGCGCAGGTCGCCCCGATCCCGGCGCCTCGCGAACTGGACATCCTGCTGAGCTCGGGCGAGCGCATCTCGATGGCGCTGCTGGCGATGGCCATCCACTCGATGGGGTTCGAAGCCCGATCGTTCACCGGCAGCCAAGCCGGAATGATCACCACCGCCGACCACGGCTCGGCGCGCATCGTCGACGTCACCCCCGTGCGCCTGCGCGAGGCGCTTGACGAGGGTGCGATCGTCATCGTCGCCGGCTTCCAGGGCTTCAATCGGGACACCCGCGACATCACGACTCTCGGTCGTGGCGGCTCCGACACCACTGCCGTTGCGCTCGCCGCCGCGCTCGACGCCGACGTCTGCGAGATCTACAGCGACGTCGACGGCATCTTCACCGCCGACCCGCGCGTCGTGCCGAAGGCCCGCAAGCTCGACGTCGTCTCCGCCGAGGAGATGCTCGAGCTGGCCGCCAACGGCGCCAAGGTGCTCTACATCCGCGCCGTCGAGTACGCGCGCCGCCACGGCGTGATGATCAACGCCCGCTCGACGTTCAGCTCCGGCCGCGGCACGTTCGTGCTGGGCCCCGGCATGAGTGTTCCCGAAAGCCTCGCTCCCGACAGCACAGAGGAGTCCCCCATGGAAGAGCCCATCGTCGCCGGCGTCGCCACCGATCTCAGCCAGGCCAAGATCACCGTCGTCGGCGTGCCCGACGTTCCCGGCAAGGCGGCGGAGATCTTCACCGTCATCGCCAAGTCGGGGGCCAACGTCGACATGATCGTCCAGAACGTGTCGGCGGCAGCGACCGCGCGCACCGACATCTCCTTCACGTTGCCCAAGTCGGATGCCGCGACCGCCCTGCGGGCGCTCGCCGCCGAGCAGGCGAGCATCGGTTTCGAGAGCCTCGTGCACGACGACCAGATCGGCAAGCTCTCCGTCGTCGGCGCCGGTATGCGCACCCACTCCGGTGTGTCCGCGACGCTGTTCGAGGCGCTGTCGACCGCGGGCGTGAACATCGAGATGATCTCGACCTCGGAGATCCGCATCTCTGTCGTGCTCCGCGGTGACGAGCTCGCGCAGGCCGCTCGCGTCGTGCACACCGCCTTCGGTCTCGACAGCGACACCGAGGCCACCGTCTACGCCGGCACCGGCCGCTGACCCCTTCCGGGGCTCTCGGCCCGCGGCTCGCTGCCGCCGGCTGCCGGCCCCTATTGCCGTCGCCGTCGCAGCCGCCGTACGCCGGCAATCCGCCCCGGTGAGGCCGATATGGCAGAGATCGGCCTGACGTCGGCGGTTCGCCTGTTTCCGGCCGGCGATAGAATCACTCAACCCCTCTCACGCTGCAAGGATCCCTCATGACCCGCATCTCTGACTCAGGACTCTCTGTCGCCGTCGTCGGCGCCACCGGACAGGTCGGCACGGTCATGCGCGAGATTCTCGCGGAGCGTGCGTTCCCGATCCGCGAGCTGCGCCTGTTTGCGACGGCCCGTTCGGCGGGCACGGCGGTCGAGTTCGGCGGACAGACGGTCATCATCGAGGACGTCGCCACCGCCGACCCGGCGGGCATCGACATCGCGCTGTTCAGCGCCGGCGCCACCGGCTCCCGCGCGCACGCCCCGCGCTTCGCCGAGGCCGGTGCCGTCGTCATCGACAACTCCAGCGCGTGGCGCATGGACCCCGAGGTTCCGCTCGTGGTGAGCGAGGTCAACCCGCACGCGACGGTGAACCCGCCGAAGGGCATCATCGCCAACCCGAACTGCACGACGATGGCGGCCATGCCCGTGCTCAAGCCGCTGGATGCCGCGGCCGGCCTCGAGCGCCTGATCGTCAGTACCTACCAGGCCGTCTCGGGCTCGGGTCTGGCGGGGGCGCAGGAACTCCTCGGCCAGGTCGAGGGCGTGCTGGCCCAGGGACACACGCTCGACCTCGTGCACGACGGGTCGGCCGTCGACTTCCCGCAGCCCGAGAAGTACATCGCGCCCATCGCGTTCGACGTGATCCCGTTCGCGGGAAACCTCGTCGACGACGGCGACAACGAGACCGACGAGGAGAAGAAGCTCCGCAACGAGAGCCGCAAGATCCTCGAGCTGCCCGACCTTCGCGTCGCCGGCACGTGCGTGCGCGTTCCCGTCTTCACCGGCCATTCGCTGTCGATCCACGCGGAGTTCCGCGACGACATCACGCCCGAGCAGGCGCGCGAGATCCTGGCATCCGCTCCCGGCGTCGTGCTCGAGGAGGTGCCGACGCCGCTGCAGGCCGCCGGCAACGACCCCAGCTACGTCGGCCGCATCCGCGCCGACCAGTCCGCCCCCGAGGGCAAGGGTCTCGTGCTGTTCATCAGCAACGACAACCTGCGCAAGGGCGCCGCGCTCAACGCCGTGCAGATCGCCGAGATCGTCGCGGCGCGTCTGGCCGCCCCCGCCGCCTGACGGCGGTCCGAGCACCGCCCACCGCGAGACCGCCTGACTGCGAGACACGGTCCGCGCACCGAAACACCGTCGGACGGCGCGTGTCTCGGTGCGGAACTCGCTTCTCGCGGAGTTGAGCGGGGCGAAAGAACCGCAAGAGTTGACGGCGGGGGATGCCGCGAGTCGCGGAGGCCGGAGAAAACGGCGCCTAGACTGGGTGATTGTGAGTGAACCCGTCGACGTCGTCCTGATCGGCGGTGGCATCATGAGTGCCACCCTCGGAACCCTGCTGAAGCAGCTGCAGCCGGACTGGAAGATCGTGGTGCTCGAGCGCCTCAGCGACGTCGCCGAGGAGTCCTCGAACGCCTGGAACAATGCCGGCACGGGGCACGCGGCGCTCTGTGAGCTCAACTACATGCCCGAGGCCAAGGACGGCTCCGTCGACCCCGCTAAGGCGATCTCGATCAACGAGCAGTTCCAGCAGAGCCGTCAGCTCTGGGCGAGCCTCATCGAACGCGGCATCCTCGATGCGCCGTCCACCTTCATCAACGCGACCCCGCACATGACGTTCGTGCGCGGGGAGAAGGACGTCGCCTACCTCAAGAAGCGCTACGAGGCGCTGCGCACGCAGCCGCTGTTCGAGGGCATCGAGTATTCCGAGGACTCCCGCGTCATCCACCAGTGGGCGCCGCTGCTCATGCAGAAGCGCAAGAAGTCCGACGAGCCTTTCGCGGCCACGCGGGTGCCCGCCGGCACCGATGTGGATTTCGGCGCGCTCACGCGACAGCTGTTCTCTCACCTCGCCGACCAGGGCGTCGACGTCGTCACCAATCGTGAGGTGCGAAAGCTCCGCAAGAACGCCGACGGCACATGGAACGTGTCTTATCGTCACACGCTCGGGCGCACCCCGGGGAGCCTGTCGGCGCGTTTCGTGTTCGTGGGAGCGGGCGGCTGGGCGATCAAGCTGCTGCAGTCCTCGCGCATTCCGGAGATCTCCGGATACGGCGTCTTCCCCATCGGCGGGCAGTGGCTGAAGACCTCCAATCCGGCCGTCGTCGCGCAGCACAAGGCCAAGGTGTACTCGCAGGCTTCGGTGGGGGCGCCGCCCATGTCGGTGCCGCACCTCGACACCCGCGTGGTCGACGGCGAGACGTCGTTGCTGTTCGGGCCGTTCGCGACGTTCAGCCCCAAGTTCTTGAAGAACGGCCGCATCACCGACATCGTCGCGCAGGTGCGTCCGGGCAACATCGGTCCGATGCTCAAGGTCGCCGTCGACAACCCCGGCCTCATCAAGTACCTCGTCAGCGAACTGCTCAAGAGCCACAAGCGCAAGGTCGACTCGCTTCGCGAGTTCATGCCGACCGCGAAGGCGGAGGACTGGGAGCTGCTGCAGGCCGGCCAGCGTGCACAGGTCATGAAGAAGGATCCGCAGAAGGGTGGCGTCCTGCAGTTCGGCACCGAGGTCGTCACCTCCGCCGACGGATCGATCGCCGGTCTGCTGGGCGCCTCCCCGGGCGCCTCGACGGCGGCATCCATCATGCTGGGCCTGTTGAAGACGTGCTTCCCCGACCGCATCTCCGCCTGGGAGCCCGAACTGAAGGCGCTCATCCCGAGCTACGGGTCGACCCTCAACGGCAACCCCGCCGCCGCGGACGCGTCGCTCGACGCCACGGCCGGCGTGCTCGGCATCAACCGCTGAGCCGGATCGGGGCGGCACGCGCATGGCGAAGCTGTACTTCCGCTACGGAGCGATGAACTCCGGCAAGTCGACGGCTCTGCTGCAGGCGGCCTTCAACTACGAAGAGCGCGGGCAGCACGTTCTGCTGGCCAAGCCCGAGATCGACACGAAGGGCGCCGATCAGATCTCCAGCCGACTCGGCGTGGAGCGCCAGGTCGACTTCCTCATCGCTCCGGATGCCGATCTGCGCGCCCTCGTCGTAGAGCACGCAGCTCGTTACGACGGACGGGTGGCATGTCTTCTCATCGACGAGGCGCAGTTTCTCACACCGGCCCAGGTCGACGACCTGCTGCGGATCGTCGTCGATGACGGCATCCCCGCCCTCGCGTACGGCATCCGCACCGACTTCCAGACGCGCGCCTTCCCCGGCTCGGCCCGGCTTCTGGAGCTCGCCCACAGCCTCGAAGAGCTGAAGACGATCTGCCGCTGTGGGCGCAAGGCGCTGTTCAATGCGCGCCTGGTCGGAGGACGATTCGTCTTCGACGGCGATCAGGTCGCCATCGACGAGCTCTCCCACGAGAAGGTCACCTACGAGTCGATGTGTGCGGAGTGCTACCTGCGCGAGTCGGACGGCCGGCTCAGCTGACGCGCGCGCCGTCTCGGCGGCGCGGCAGTGGCACCAGCATCGAGGTCGTGCGCTGATACTGCGCGTAGGCGGGGTACTTCTCGGCCGAGATCGACTCGGTGAACACGGTCGATCCCACGAACAGGAGCGTCAGCAGGATCGCGCCGACGATCGTCGGGTTGATCACGCCGCCCCACACGCCGCCTCCGGAGGCGACGGCGGCGGTGGCACCGAACGCGTAGAACGCCCACCACTGCGCCTGCTCGAAGAAGAAGTTCGGATGCCGACTGTAGGCGAACAGGCCCGTCGTGAGGAAGCCGTCCGCAGTACCGCGTGCCTTCGCCCGGTGGAAGTCCCACTGCTGCTGATCGGCGACGCTCTCGCCGAGGAGAAAACCGACGAAGAGCACGGTGATGATCACATCGGCCGCCGTCAGCGGAGCCGGATGAGTCCTCGCCATCGCCGCAGGCAGCGTGATGAGCACGAGCAGTGTCATCTGATAGAGCACGATGAACAGCAGGTTGAAGACCTGGAACAGTATCGGCGACATGCGCCCGCGCAGGATCGCCCAACGGTAGTCCTCGACGCCGGAGTAGCCGCCCTTGCGCGCGAAGTTGAAGGTCAGTCGCGCACCCCCCGCGGTCACGAGGACGGCCATCAGAATCAGGCGCCCCGCGTCTGCGTCGTCCGCGACCGCGGACACCGCGAACACCCAGACGTACGCCACGGGGACGATCGACCACAGACGGTCCACCCAGGAGGTGTCCCCGCTGACGAGCGACGCCACCCAGCAGAAGGCGGACGCGACGGCGGCGAGGACGATGACGAGCAGGAGGGGGTGCATGGTCCGAGAGTAGGCCCGTGTCTCCCCGGTCCGGCGATTATTGCCGGTCCGTCGCCGGTGCGCTAGTGTGGCCTGACCATATAGGGACGACGGAATGAGAAGCCGACGATGACGGAGAACACCCCAGCCCGCGCCTGGCGCGTCGTGCTCGAGAAGATCGAGGCCGACCTGCTCAGCGGTGCTCTCGGGCCGGGCGACCGACTGCCGCCGGAGCGCGAACTCGCGGCCACCCTCGGGGTGGGGCGGTCGAGCGTGCGCGAGGCCCTGCGGGTGCTCGAGGTTATGGGTCTCATCCGGACGGCGACGGGCTCAGGCCCCACCGCGGGCGCGATCGTCACGGCGACCCCGCACGGTGGTCTCGCACAGTTGCTGCGTCTGCAGGTCGCGGCGCACGGTTTTCCCATCCCCGACGTGTATGAGACGCGGCTCCTGCTGGAGGAGTGGGCGGTCGCCCACCTGGCCGATCTCGACGAGCCCGATCTCGCCGAAGCCCGGGCGACACTCGCCGCCATGGAGGACGAGCAGCTGACGGCAGACGATTTCCTCGCGCTCGACGCGCAGTTCCACCTGCGTTTGACGGATGCCGCGGGCAACCTCGTCGTCGCCGCGACGATGGCCGGTCTTCGCACGACGATCGAGAACTACATCCGCGCCGGCGCGCGTCGGATCTCCGATTGGGACGCGACCGTCGAGCGACTGCACCGCGAGCACGGTGACATCCTCGGTGCGATCGAGTCGGGCGACGCGGAGCGCGCTCGTGAGCTCGTGCGCGCCCACATCACCGCCTACTACGCGGATGCCGGCATGCCTGCCCCGTCGACCGCCGTCGTGGCTGTCGACGGCTGACGTCAGCGACGCGGGAGCGTCGGGATGAGCTCGGCGAGGTAGGCGGCCGTGTGCTCCCAGCCGTCCACGGCCTGGCAGGTCACGCCCATTGCCAGGACGGGGTAGTCATTGCCGTGCTCGTCGAGGCGGTCGCCGATGAACAGCATGTCGTCGAGGGGGATGTCGGTGACCTCGGCGAGCTTACGCATGCCGTACGCCTTGTCGATCCCGCGGTGGGTGATGTCGACCGACGTTGAGCCGCCCGAGCGGACCTCGAGGTCGGGGATGCGCGCGGCGACCGCGTCGCGGAGCGCGTTCTTCTTCTCGCCCGTCGGGTCCCAGGCCATCTTCGCCTCCAGGGGAGCGGTCTGGCCGAGAGCGGAGAAAGTGATCTGCGAGCCGCGATCCTCGAGGATGTCGCCCCAGGGCTCGGCCTCCCAGAGGCCGAGGCGGCGCGCCTCCTCTTCGACGGCAGCCAGCGCGCGGGACTTCTCGTCATCGGTGAGCGCGTGCGCGTACACCGTGCGGACGCCGCCGTCCTCGAGCCGGTAGTACTGCGTGCCGCAGGTGGGCATGAGGTGGAAGCGGTCGAGGGTCTCGGCATCCGCTGCGGGCAGCCGCTCGACGACCTGCGACTGGAACTGCTGGAGCTGGCCGCCCGAGATGATCGCCACCTCGACGCGCGCCGCGAGCTCGAGCAGGAGCTCGCCGATGCGGGGGTCGATGGCGCTCTTCGAGGGGGCGAGCGTGTCGTCGAGATCGAAGGCGATCAGGCGGGGGGTGGTCATCGGGTGCTCCCATCCGGTGAGTGATCCGCGAAAGGCTCCGCCCGGATCTCTCCAGGCGGAGCCTCTCTGCTGTCGGGGTGACAGGATTTGAACCTGCGGCCTCTTCGTCCCGAACGAAGCGCGCTACCAAGCTGCGCCACACCCCGTGGCAACCCTCCGAGTCTACCCCGTCGATGCCCCTCGTGACGAATCGAGCAGGCCGTCGTCGTCACGCCGTGCGCGCAGCGTGAGCACCGACGCCTCCGGGCGGCATCCGAAGCGCACCGGGGCATAGATCGAGTGTCCGAGCCCGGCCGAGACGTTCAGCGGCGCGCGGCGTCCGGCGGCGGTCCATGTGCTGAGACCGCGCGCCTGGTCGAGGGGGATGTCGCAGTTGGCGACCAGCGCGGAGGGGGAGAAGGGGATGCGCACCTGACCGCCGTGCGTGTGCCCGGCGAAGATGGCCTGGGCACCCAGCTCGACGAACCGGTCCAGGACGCGCTGATACGGCGCGTGCGTCACGCCGATCACGAGATCCGCATCGCGCGCGGCGTGGAAGGGGCGACCGCGTCGCGCGGCTTCGATCGCGGCGGGCAGCGCGGGCAGATCGTCCCACTCGCGATGCGCGTCACTGACCCCGAAGGTCTCCAGCCGCAGACCACCGGCCTCGACGACGGCCGCGGTGTTGTTCAGGTTCGTCCAGCCGAGCTCATCGGTGAAGTAGGCGTCCATCGCCGCCGTGTCGAGTTTCTCGACGTTGTGCGGGCCGCCCGAAGGGCCGCGGAAGTAGTTGAGAGGATTCCGGGCCGACGGTCCGCTCACGTCGTTCGAACCGTGGACGAAGACGCCCGGCACGCCGCGCAGAGGCGCGAACGCGGAACGGATGCCGCGGAGCCCGTCGGCATGGCCGAGGTTGTCTCCCGTATTCACGACCAGATCCGGTCGGACCGCATCGGCGAGCAGAGCGATCCACTGCTGCTTTCGATGCTGCCACGGAGCCATATGGGCATCGGAGAGGTGGAGCACCGTCAGTGAGGCCGACCCGGCAGGCAGGATGTCGAGCTCGTGGCGACGGACCGTGAAGAGGAAACGCTCGATGCACGTCCCCCAGATGGTGGCGCCGACGGCCACCGCCCCCGCCGCCGATACGGCGGCGAGGGCGGTGCGTGCCGACGTCACGGACGTCCGCCGCAGTTCTTGGCCTGGTACTGCACGGTGATCTGCGTGCCGCGGTTGACCACGGTTCCCGCGGCAGGGTCTGTTCCCGTCACGGTGCCGTTGTCATCAGCGGTGGGCGAGGCGGTGCACTGCTGGCCCACATTGCTGAAGCCCTGCGCCTTGAGGTTGGCGACCGCGTCGGCGGGCTTGCCGCTCACGGCCGGAACGGCGATGCCCTGACCGTTGCTGGGGCGGATCGTGACGGTCGTTCCGCCGGCGACCCTGCCCGCACCGGGATCCTGCTGGATGATCGTGCCCGCGGCCTCGGTTCCGTCGACTGGGTCGCCCACCGTCACCGAGAATCCGGCCGTGCTCAGCGTCTGCTGCGCCTGGCTGACGGTCATGCCGATCACCGACGGCAGATCGGTGAGCTGACGCTTGGTCAGCGCGGCATCCGGGTCGGGGAAGCGGTCGCCGCCGTACTTCGCGTTTGCGGCTCCCTGCATCGCGGGCCAGATCGAGTTGCGGATCCGCGACAGGACGTAGCCGTTCTCGGAGTGGTCGCTCAGCAGATCGGTGCCTTCGACGTTTCCGACCCAGACGACCGTCGCGACCTTGGTCGATGAGCCGTCCATCCAGGTGTGCAGGTACTCGTGGATACCGGTCTTGCCGAAGACCGGGACACCGTCGCCGATCCGGGCGCCGGAGCCGGTTCCGGTCATGACGCCCTGCAGGGTGTACGCCGCAGTAGCCGCGACCGCTTCGCTCATCGCCGGCTGGCAGGTGATCTGCGGGGTGATGTCTTTGCCCTGCGCGTCGATCGCCTTGTCGATCGCCTTCGAGGGGCACAGCGTTCCCTTCGCGGCGACAGAGGCATAGACCTGGGCCATGTCGATGGGTGCCACCGCCTGGTCGCCGAGCACGTTGTAGGCGTAGTTGGTCGTGTCCAGCGGTCCGCCGCTGCCCGTCATGACGCCCATCTTCATCGCGAGCCGGTTCGTGCTGCACACCGAGATCTTCTCCGCCATCGTGAGGAACCCGGAGTTGAGCGAGTCTCTCGTGAAGTTGTAGACCGTGCCCACGTAGCCCGAGTTGTTCTCGAAGTTTCCGATCTGGCCGTTGCCGTTGTTGCCGGCGACCACGTTCTGGATCGTCCCGTCGCACTGGTCGACCTTCTTCGGGCCGATGCGCCCGTTCAGGGTCTCGTTGACCGAGTGGCCCTGCTCGAGCCAGTTCAACAGACTGAAGATCTTGTAGGTCGAGCCCGCGGAGTGACCGCCGCCGCCGCCGTTTTCCTGACGCACGTTGTAGTTCACCTGCGTGGTGGGGGCGTTGACGGGGGCATCGTCCGTCGAGAACGGGCGGTTCTGCACCATGGAGAGGATGCGTCCGGTGCCGACCTCCACCTGCACGGCGGAGGCGCCGAGGTTCATGTAGTCCACGTACGCCGGCACGATCGAGATGGCCTTCATGCCCTCGTCCTGCAGCGTCGGGTCGAGCGTCGTGTAGATCTTCATGCCGCCGCGGCGCAGGTTCGCCGCGCGCGTGTCGTCGTCGGCGCCGAAGGCAGGGTCCTTGAGAAGGATCGTGCGCACGTACTCGCAGAAGAACTCGGCACCCGTCGCGTTCTGGCAGCCCTGGCTGCGGTTCGTGATGTTCGGCGTGATGGGCGAGGCCATCGCGTCGTCGTACTCCTGCTGCGAGATCTTGCCATTGGCAAGCATCCGGCCGAGAACGTAGTTGCGTCGATCGAGGGTCAGCGAGTAGCCATCGGCCTGACTGTTGACAGGGTTGCCGGCCTTGTCGGTCGTGGACCCCTCTGGCATGTCGATGCGGTAGACGTTGGGCGCCTGCACCATGCCGGCGATGGTCGCCGCCTGCGCGATCGTCAGATCGGCTGCCGAGACGCCGAAATAGTGCTGTGCTGCGGCGCCGATTCCGTAGACCAGGCCACCGAAGTTGGTGATGTTGAGGTAGCCCAGCAGGATCTCATCCTTGGAGTACTGCTTCTCGAGCTGGATCGCGTACCGCATCTCCTGCAGCTTGCGCTGGTATCCCTCGGCTCCCTGGTTGGCCGTCGTCGTGGCGTAGCACGCGGCGACTTCGTCGGAGTTCTGCGCCTTGCTCTCACAGTTCTGCTGCAGCACGTTCTTGACGTACTGCTGCGTGATGGAGGAGCCGCCCCGGTTCGAGCCGTTGGAGGCGTTGCCCACCAGAGCGCTCAGCGTCCCGACGAGGTCGACACCGCCGTGCGTGTAGAAGTTCTTGTCCTCGCTGGAGGTGATCGCGTCGTACATCACCGGGTTGACCTGGTCGAAGGTCACCGGAATGCGGTTCTGGTCGTAGAACTCCGCCATCAGCGCGTCGTTGCCGTTGGCGTCCTTGCGGTACATCTCGGTCGGCAGCATGAGCGGATCGATCTGGAGGAAGCCCGGCATGTTCTCGAACGAGTCGAGGGCGCTGGAAGCGGCGTAGCCGGAGACCGCGATCGCCGGAGTCACGGTGGCCGTGACGAGGATGCCGGCGATGGCGCTCAGACCGACGAGTCCCGCGATGCCACCGAGCACACCAGTGGCCGTCCGTTTGAGTTGGGGCATAGGGTTGATCGTAAGGGAGAACCCTGGGGGATCCCTCGGTGCACCGGGGCGCGCCCCCGCACGCCGCGCCGATTTCCGGGAGTTCGCATGACCACGTGGGAGTACCTCACGACCCCGCTGTTGATCCACAACACCGCCGCCATCCTCAACAACTGGGGAAAGCAGGGGTGGGAGCTCGTCCAGGTCGTCCCCGGCCCCGAAGGCGGGCTCGTGGCCTACTTCAAGCGTCCCGCCGGTGGCGGAGCGGCCAACGCCGGTCTCGGAGCGGCCGCCGTTGCCGCCCAGCAGTTCGGAGAGGAAGCATGAGCATCGCTGCCCGGCTGACTGAGCTCGGCATCGAGCTGCCCTCCGTGGTTCCTCCCGTCGCCTCCTACGTCCCCGCCGTCGTTCACGGCGATCTCGTCTACACCTCCGGGCAGTTGCCGATGGTGTCGGGAGCGCTGCCGGCCACCGGCAAGGTCGGCGAGGGGGACGGGCTGGTCGCGGCATCCGATGCGAAGAACCTCGCGCGCCAGAGCGCGCTGAACGCTCTCGCCGCGGCGGCGGCGGTCGTGGGTGACATCGAGCGCCTGACAGGCGTCGTGAAGGTGACGGGGTTCGTCGCGTCCGTTCCCGAGTTCACGGGTCAGCCCGGCGTCATCAACGGTGCCAGCGACGTGCTCGGCGAGATCTTCGGCGACGCCGGGCGCCACGCCCGCTCCGCGGTCGGCGTGCCGGTGCTGCCGCTGGACAGCCCCGTCGAGGTCGAGGTCGTCTTCGCCCTCGCCTGATCCTCGTGCCGCCGACCGTTGCGCGGAGGCGATGATGTCGCCAGGGTGGGAGGCATGCCGTTCCTCGCCCTGTTGGTCTTCGTCCTCATGGTCGTGGCCCTGATCGATGCGATCACCCGACGTGACGATCAGGTGCGCCACCTGCCGAAGTTCGCCTGGATCATCTTCATCGTGCTGCTCCCGCTCGTCGGCTCCATTCTCTGGTTCGCGCTCGGTCGCGAGTGGGGGAGCGCGCCCGAGGCGATGAGCTTCGGTGACCCGCGGCGATGGTCACGCGAGCCGGAGCCGCCGGTCGCGGCATCCCCGATGCGCGACACCCGCACGACGGAGGAGCAGCTGGCCGACCTCGAACGCGAAGAACGTGCGGCGCGTCTGGAGGCGGAGATCAGGCGGCGCCGGGCCGCGCAGGAGGGCGGCGCGAACTGACGCGCCGCCCCCCACGATCCGCCGCGGCGGTCGATGCCGCCTACTTCTTCGTGACCTTCGACTGGATCGTCGACATGACCATGGTGTCGGCCAGCGTCGTGGTGTCGCCGACCTCGCGCCCCTCGGCCACATCGCGCAGGAGCCGACGCATGATCTTTCCGGAGCGGGTCTTCGGCAGCTCGGTGACGATGTACACATCGCGCGGGCGTGCAATGGGGCCGATCTGCTCGCCGACCCACCGGCGGAGGACATCGACGATGCCGTCGACGTCGTGCGCCTTGAGGAACGATTCCTTCAGCACGCAGAACGCAACCACCGCCTGGCCCGTCGTCTCGTCGGCGGCACCGACCACCGCGGCCTCGGCCACCGCTTCGTTGCCCACAAGCGCCGACTCGATCTCGGTCGTCGACAGACGGTGCCCGGACACGTTCATCACGTCGTCGACCCGGCCGAGGAACCAGACGTCGCCGTCATCGTCCAGGCGCGCACCGTCGCCCGCGAAGTAGAAGCCCTTGTCCTGGAACTTCTCCCAGTAGGTCTCGACGAAACGTTCCGGGTCGCCCCAGATGCCGCGCAGCATCGAGGGCCAAGGCTGGGTGATGACGAGCAGCCCTCCGTTGCCGTTGCCGACGTGCGTGCCTTCGTCGTCGACGACGTCGATGCCGATTCCGGGAAGCGGCACCTGAGCCGATCCCGGCTTGGTTTCGGTGACTCCGGGCAGTGCCGACACCATGATCGCGCCCGTCTCGGTCTGCCACCACGTGTCGACGATGGGGGCCGCATCGCCGCCGATGATCGATCGGTACCACATCCACGCCTCGGGGTTGATGGGTTCGCCCACTGAGCCGAGGAGACGCAGCGAGGACAGATCGAACTTCTGCGGGATCTCGCGCCCGAGCTTCATGAACGAACGGATCGCCGTCGGCGCGGTGTACAGGATGGTGACGCCGTACTTCTCCACCAGTTCCCACCACCGGCCCGGATGCGGCGCGTCGGGCGTGCCCTCGTAGAGCACCTGGGTGGCGCCGTTGGCGAGCGGGCCGTACGTGACGTAGGAATGCCCGGTGATCCAGCCGATATCGGCCGTGCACCAGAAGACGTCCGAGGCCGGGTGCAGGTCGTGCACGACCCGGTTGGTGAACGCCGCCTGCGTCAGATAGCCGCCCGAGGTGTGCAGAATGCCCTTGGGCTTTCCCGTCGTCCCCGAGGTGTAGAGGATGAACAGGGGATTCTCCGCCGGGAACGGCTGAGCCTCGTGCTCGGCGGATGCCGCGGGAACCGCGTCGTGCCACCAGATGTCGCGACCCTCGGTCCAGGAGATCTCGTTGTCGGCGCGGCGCACCACCAGCACATGTTCCACGCTCTCCTGAAGCCCCTCGCCGCGGTCGCCCAGGGCCTGGTCCACCGCCGGCTTGAGGGGCGAGACGCGTCCCTTGCGGTATCCGCCGTCGGCGGTGATGACGAGTTTCGCTCCTGCATCGTCGATGCGCGAGCGCAGGCTGTCGGCCGAGAACCCGCCGAAGATCACGGAGTGGATGGCGCCGATCCGGGCGACCGCGAGCATCGCGACGATCGCCTCGGGGATCATCGGCAGGTAGATGGCGACCCGGTCGCCGGCTCCGATGCCGAGATGCTCCAGCACGTTCGCCGTCCGCTTGACCTCCTCGGTCAGTTCGGCGTAGGTGATCCGGCGCTCATCGCCCGGCTCGCCTTCCCACAGCAGGGCGACGCGGTCGCCGTTGCCGGCCGCGAGGTGGCGGTCGAGGCAGTTGTACGCGACGTTGAGCTCGCCGTCGGCGAACCACTGGGCGAAAGGCGGGTTCGTCCAGTCCAGGACCTGGGTGAACGGGGTGTGCCAGTGCAGGCTCCGGGCCTGCTCGGCCCAGAATCCTTCACGGTCGGCATCCGCCTGCGCGTAGAGATCGGCGGTGGCGACGGCATCCGCGGCGAACTCGGGGGAGGGGGCGAACCGGCGGGTTTCATTCAGCAGGTGGTCGATCTGGCTGCTCATCTGCGCGCTCCTTTGCGGCGGTGGCGGGATCGGGTCCCGGACGACTCACGAAATCTAGCGATCGCGACCGACACGGCACTACCTCCGGAAGGAGGGGTGAGCCCTGCGGCGCGGGTCCGTGGTTTCACCGATATATCAGCGTCGACACGCGTTTTCGAGTGGAGCGGGGCTGGACGTCTGCGTATGCTCGATCCGGCCGAACTTCGATTCAGGCAGCGCGACTCCCGACCACCCCCGATTCCGGGATGTCGCGTGGCGGCATCCCATCTCCCCCTATGGGATGCCGCCTTCTCTCTTTCCGCCCGTCGGCTCCTCCCCAGGGAGGGCGGGCGCTGCGTTCCTCACGGGTGAGGTCGCGCCCGGCCGTCGCCGCGCGCCGCGCACGTAGCGTCGGGGTATGTCCGAGCCTTTCGTCGCCCACCGCCGCGGCACACGTCGCGTTCCGGAGGCGGTACGCCGGTTCGTCGTCGATGAGCGTGGCGTCGAGTCCGTCGCGCGTGTCCGCGCCGACGCGGCGGAGCCCGCGATGGCGTCGGGGCCGGTTCCGCTGCGTCGTGCGCGACGCCGGCGCCTTCCCGATCACCCGGCCCTCGACCCCCTTCATCACCTCCTGAGCGATCCCGAGGTGACGGACGTGTTCATCAACGGCACGGACGGCCTGTTCGTCGACCGCGGCGCCGGGGCCGTGCCGGTCGTCGAGTGGCGGGCGGATGCCGATGAGCTGCGCGCGCTGGCCGTCGCGCTCGTCGGAATCGGCGGGCGCCACCTCGACGACGCCTCGCCCGTGGTCGACGTGCGGTGGGAGCACGGCGCGCGCGTGCACGCCGTGCTTCCCCCTGTCGCGTGCACGGGCACGGCCATATCGATCCGTCTGCCGCAGGTCGACGTCCCCGATCTCGACGAGCTCGCCCGTCGCGGCCTCTGCGATGCCGAGACCCACAGGCGGCTCGAGAAGCTCGTGGCGGCGCGTCGCAACATCCTGGTGTCGGGCGCGACGGGTGCGGGCAAGACTACGCTGCTGTCGGCGTTGTTGGGTCTGGTACCGCCGCACGAGCGAATCGTCACGATCGAGGACGTCGCCGAGTTGCGGGTGGACCATCCGCACCATGTGCGTCTCGAAGCGCGCCAACCGAATCTCGAAGGCGCCGGCGCCGTTCCGCTGTCGCGTCTCGTCCGCGAAGCCCTGCGGATGCGGCCCGATCGGCTGGTCGTCGGAGAGTGTCGTGGCGAGGAGGTCCGCGAACTGCTGACCGCCCTGAACACGGGTCACGAGGGCGGCGCGGGCACGGTGCACGTCGGCCGTATCGCCGATCTGCCCGCTCGGCTCGAAGCGCTGGGCGCTCTCGCCGGAATGGACGATCGGGCGCTCGCGCGCCACGTCGTCAGCGCGATCGGTGTCGTGGTGCACGTCGAGCGCGGTCCGGACGGCATTCGTCGCGTGGTCGGTTTCGCCCGGCCCGGGCTCGACGGCCATGGTCGGTTGGAAATGGCGGCCGTGCCATGAAGGCTGCCCCGGCTGACGCCACGGAGGCCGCCGAGACGTTGCAGAGGCTCGCCGTCCTGCTGGAGGCCGGTGTCGCGCCGGCGCAGGCGTGGTCACTGTTGGCGGAGGACGGCGATGCCACGGCGCTGCGCCTCCTCGACGAGGCTGCGCCCGACGGCGGAGGGGACGCGGAGGGCGTTCCCCCTCCGCAGCACCACCCGCTGCTCGATCCGACGGAGAACATGGATCGGCTGGGAGGGGCGTGGACCGACGTCGCGGTGGCCTGGCGCGTCGCCCAGACGGTCGGAGCTCCGCTGGCGCCGAGTCTTCGCCAGTTCGCCGGCGCGCTGCGATCAGCTGCCGAGATGCGCGATGACGTCGCCGTGGCCCTTGCCGACCCTCGGGCCACGGCGCGCCTCGTCGCGTGGTTGCCTGCCGTCGCGATCCTTCTCGGGATCGCCCTCGGATTCGACGTGGCCGCGGTGCTGGTGCACCCGGCCGGAATCGGCTGCATCGCCACCGGCGCCGCGCTCATGCTCGCAGCGCGCCTCTGGACGGCGCGCCTCGTCGCTCGGGCGGAGCCCGACAGGCGGCTGGCGGGACTGCAGAGCGAGATCGTGGCGATCGCTCTCAGCGGGGGCGTGTCGGTCGAGCGCGCCCTCGCCGTGACCACCGCTGCGGGCGCGGGCGAGATCGAAGCCGACGTCCACGCGATGCTTCGGCTCTCACGACGTGCCGGTGCGCGCGCGGTGGAGTTGCTGCGTGCGGACGCGGCAGAGCAGCGTCGCAGGGCGCGCACGGACGGCCGGCTGCGCGCCGCTCGCCTCAGCTCTCGGCTGCTCCTGCCGATGGGTGTCTGCACCCTGCCCGCCTTCCTTCTGCTCGGCGTCGCGCCCCTGCTGATCTCGGTCCTCAGCGGGTCGACGCCTCTCCTCACGTCCGCGGGATCGCCGGCGGCCTGACGTGCCCCCTTCCACACCGAGAGAAAGTAGGACTCTGCATGTTCCATCCTTCGCCCATCACGCTCACGAGCGGCGGGGCCACCGCTCTGCCGCCGCTCACGCTGCGACGTGCGCGCGAGCTCTACTCCGACGAGTCGGGGGCGGCCACTGCGGAGTACGCCGTGGCCACCATGGCCGCCGTGGCCTTCGCCGGGCTGCTCGTCATGATCATGCGCAGCGATGAGGTCCGCGGCATCCTCACCGACCTCGTCCGCCGCGCACTGACGGTCGCATGATCCGCCGGTGCGATGACGGCGGATCCGCGACTGCCGAATTCGCCGTCATCGTGCCCGCGGTGGTCCTTCTCATCGCCCTGACCGCGGGCTCTCTGAGTGCCGTGGGTCGCCTCGTGCGTCTGGAGCAGGCGGTTGCACAGGCCGCGCGACTCGCCGCTCGCGGCGAGCCCGATCGGGTGGCCGAGCTCGTTGCGACCATCGCCGATGCGCGTCTCGATGCGATCGCCGCGGACGGCGACCTCGTCTGCGTGACGGCCTCCGCCGGCGTCCGCGTGCCGTTGCCCCTTCCCGAGCTGAGCGCGCGCTCCTGCGCTCTTGACGGCGGCCGGTGAGCATGGTGTCGGCGGATACGTTCGACGCGCGCGGTGGGGAGTCCGTCTGATGGCCGGGTCCGCCGTCGCGCTCGGCGCTCTCGCCGTCGCCGCGGCGGCAGCGGTGGGAGTCGGCGCGGTCGGCGCCGCCTCGGTCCACTCCGCTCGCGCGGCGGGAGCGGCCGACGCCGCGGCTCTCGCCGCCGCGGATGCCGTGACCGGAGCTGCGGTCGGCGTGCCGTGCGATCGCGCGGCCGAGGTGGCCGCCTCCGTGGGGGCGGAACTCGTCGCGTGCGCGGTCGTCGAGATGACCGCCACCGTTCGCGTCCGCGTCGGCGGCGGCCTGCTCGGCGCCGAAGCCCGCGCGCGCGCCGGACCGCCGTCGGGGAGGGAATGACCGGCCCGCTCCCAGCGTCTTCCCCATGGGGCGGTGTGTATGGTGTGCATCGGAGAAAGGACGCCACGTGGCAGCTGTCAAGAGTGCTGGGGGCAAGAAGCTCGTCATCGTCGAGTCGCCGACGAAGATGAAGTCGATCCAGGGATACCTGGGCGACGGATACGAGGTGCTCAGCTCGGTCGGTCACATTCGTGACCTTGCGGACAAGAAGGACATTCCCGCCGAACTGAAGAAGACCTCGGTCGGGAAGTACTCGATCGACATCGAGAACGGCTTCACTCCTCTGTACGTGGAGAGCGAGCGCGGCAAGAAGACCGTCGCCGAACTCAAGCGCGCCCTGAAGAACGCCGACGAGCTCCTGCTCGCAACCGATGAAGACCGCGAAGGCGAAGCCATCGCGTGGCACCTCCTGGAGGCACTCAAGCCCAAGGTCCCCGTCAAGCGCATGGTGTTCCACGAGATCACCAAGGACGCCATCCGCGCCGCCGTCGACAACACCCGCGAGCTCGATCTCGCGCTGGTCGACGCTCAGGAGACACGCCGCATCCTCGACCGCCTGTACGGGTGGGACGTGTCCGACGTCACCCGGCGCAAGGTCGGTCAGGGCACCTCCGCCGGGCGCGTGCAGTCGGCGGCCACCCGCCTGGTCGTCGATCGCGAGCGTGAGCGGATGGCGTTCGTCTCGGCCTCCTACTGGGATGTGGAGGCACTCGCCGCCTCCGGACAGGAGCCCTTCGCCACGCGCCTCGCCCGCCTCGACGGCGCGCCGCTGGCCCGCGGCACCGACTTCGACGACGCCGGTCAGCTCAAGAAGGCCGTCGTCGTGCTGACGGAGTCGCAGGCGCGTGAACTTGCCACCGCGATCGAGACGCGAGGCGACGCCACCGTCACCGCCGTCGAAGCCAAGCCCGGCACCCGCAGCCCGAAGCCGCCGTTCACCACCTCCACCCTGCAGCAGGAGGCCGGACGCAAGCTCTCGATGAGCGCCAAGCACGCCATGGGCGTCGCGCAGCGGCTCTACGAGAAGGGTTTCATCACCTATATGCGCACCGACTCGACGGCCCTGTCGACGCAGGCCGTCACCGCCGCGCGCACCCAGGCCGTCGCCCTGTACGGCGACAAGGCCGTCCCGGTCAACCCGCGCAGCTACCGCAACAACAGCAAGAACGCGCAGGAGGCCCACGAGGCGATCCGCCCCTCCGGTGATGCGTTCCGCACCCCGGCATCCGTCGCGTCCTCGCTCGACCGCGACGAGCTGCGTCTGTACGAGCTCATCTGGAAGCGCACCGTCGCCTCGCAGATGTCGGATGCGAAGTACGAAACGACCACGGTGACGCTCGAGACCGAAGCCGCAGGTCGGACGGCCGCCTTCACCGCATCGGGCACCGTCTACACCTTCAAAGGCTTCCTCGAGGCCTACGAAGAGGGACGGGACGAGAAGCGCGGCGACGCGGACAAGTCCGACGATCAGTCCCTTCCGGCGCTCGCCGTCGGCGACGTGCTCTCTCTGAGCGACGTCGAGCCCAAGGGCCATGCGACGAGCCCGAAGCCCCGCTACACCGAGGCTTCGCTGGTCAAGGCGCTCGAGGAGAAGGGGATCGGCCGCCCATCCACCTTCGCGAGCATCATCGACGTCATCATCAATCGCGAGTACGTCACCAAGCGGGGCCAGGCGCTGGTTCCGAGCTGGCTCGCGTTCAGCGTCGTCCGACTGCTCGAGGAGCACTTCGCCGACCTCGTGGACTACGACTTCACCGCGGCGCTCGAAGACGATCTCGACGCGATCGCCCGCGGCGAGCAGCAGCGGGTCGCGTGGTTGAACGAGTTCTACTTCGGCTCCGAGAACCACGTCGGTCTGCGCCACATCCTCGACAACCTCGGCGAGATCGACGCGCGTGAGATCAACGCCACCAAGATCGGCGACGTCGCCACGCTCCGCTTCGGACGCTACGGGCCGTACCTCGACGTGCCCAACGATGACGGCACGACGCGCATCGTCAACGTCCCGAGCGATCTGGCCCCCGACGAGCTCACCCCCGACAAGGCTCGTGAGCTCATCGACGCGCCAATCGCCGGCGACCGGGTGCTCGGGCAGAACCCGGACAACGGGCGGGACATCGTCGTCAAGGATGGACGCTTCGGTCCCTACCTCGAAGAGGTGCTGCCCGCCGATCCCGAGTCCGAGCCCGAGCCGGTCGCGACCGAAGGCGCCCCCAAGAAGCGCGTCGCCAAGAAGAAGGTCGAAGCGCCCAAGCCGCGCCGTGCGTCGCTGTTCAAGAGCATGTCGCCCGAGACCATCGACCTCGAGACCGCTCTGAAGCTCTTCTCGCTGCCGCGCACCGTCGGCGTCGACCCGGAGACGCAGACTCCGATCACGGCCCAGAACGGCCCCTATGGCCCGTACCTGAAGAAGGGCACGGACTCGCGCTCGCTCACGAGCGAGGACCAGATCTTCGACATCACGCTCGAGCAGGCGCTGGAGATCTATGCGCAGCCCAAGTACGCGAACCGCGCCGCGAGCTTCCTGAAGGAGTTCGAGGCCGACCCCGTGTCGGGCAAGCCCATCCGCATCAAGGATGGCCGGTTCGGCGCGTACGTGACCGACGGCACCACGAATGTCACCATCCCGCGTGGGCAGACCGCCGATGACATCACGTTCGAGGTCGCCGTGCAGATGCTGGCGGACAAGCGCGCCAAAGGTCCCGCGCCCAAGCGCACCACCCGGCGAGCGACGACCACGCGCAAGCCGGCCGCCAAGAAGAAATGACCCGCGGGATCTGGGTCACCTTCGAGGGCGGCGACGGCACCGGCAAGACCACGCAGGCCACGCGTCTGGAGAACTGGTTGCGTGAGCAGCAGCGCACGGTCGTGCGCACGCGCGAACCCGGCGGCACTGAGGTGGGTGTGCTCATCCGCGAGATCGTGCTGCACCATCGCGGCGAGGTCGCGCCGCGGGCCGAGGCGCTGTTGTACGCCGCGGACCGCGCCCAGCACGTGGCCACGCTCGTGCGGCCGGCGCTGGGGCGCGGCGACGTGGTGATTCAGGACCGCTATCTCGATTCCTCCGTGGCCTACCAGGGCGCGGGACGCGTGCTGGATGCCGAGCAGGTGCGGGATCTGTCGATGTGGGCCACCGAGGGGGCGCTGCCGGATCTGACGGTGCTGCTCGACCTCGACCCGGCTGTCGCGCGGCGGCGCCTCGACGCGGCGGACAAGCCCTTCGACCGTCTCGAGGCCGAGAAGAGCGCGTTCCATGAGCGGGTCCGCGACGCCTTCCTCGCCCTCGCGGCGGCCGATCCACGCCGCTTTCTCGTGCTCGACGCGGCACGGTCGGAGGACGAGCTCGCCGCCGCTGTCCGCGATCGCATCCGCCCTCTGCTGGCCTGAGGTGTCACCTCCGCGGCACGACCCGATCGGCGGTGGGCTGTCGGCACCTGCCCGTAGGCTGGGCTCATGAGTGCGGATTCGGCGATCGCCACGGCAGATCGATCCCGCGCCGCGTTGCCGTGGGGCGAGGTGTGGGGTCAGGACGAGGCGTTGCAGCAGCTGCAGGCCGCGGCATCCGATCCCAGTCAGCTCGCCCACGCCTGGCTGATCACCGGCCCCGCCGGGTCGGGACGCTCGACGCTGGCCGCGGCATTCGCCGCCGCGCTCATCGCTGAGCCGGGCGATGAGGCGGCCATGCGCCAGGTGCTCGCGGGAACGCACCCCGACCTCACGGCGCTGCGCACCGAGGGCGTCATCATCTCCATCAAGGACGCGCGCGCCCTCGTCGAACGCTCCTATTTCTCTCCGTCGCTGGGCCGGTACCGCGTCATGGTGATGGAAGACGCCGATCGCATGATCGAGCGCACCAGCAACGTGTTGCTCAAGGCGCTCGAGGAGCCGCCCGAGCGCACCGTGTGGATTCTCTGCGCGCCGAGCGAGGCCGACCTTCTGCCCACCATCCGCTCGCGCGTGCGCACTCTCCGCCTGCGCGAGCCCGACGTCGCGGACGTCGCCCGGCTCATCGTGGCGCGTACGGGCGTCGACGAGCAGACCGCCGAGCAGGCGGCGCGGCTGTCGCAGCGTCACATCGGCATGGCCGTGCGCCTTGCGACGGATGCCGACGCGCGGGCGCGCCGTGACGAGACCCTGCGCGCCGTGATGTCGGTGCGTGGCGTCGGGTCGGCCGTCGAGACGGCGGCGCGCATCGTTCAGGTCGCCACCGACGACGCCAAGGCGCTGACCGCCGAACGCGACGATGCCGAACGGGAGGCGTTGTTGCGGACGCTGGGCATCACTCCGGGAGCGGCGGTGCCGCCCGCCGTGCGCAGTCAGCTCAGCGCGCTGGAGGACGATCAGAAGCGTCGGGCCACCCGGAGTCTGCGTGACGGCATCGATCGCGTCCTGACCGACCTCGAGTCGATGTTCCGCGACGTTCTGATGCTGCAGTTCGGCCGCGACGACGATCTCATCAACCGCGAGTTGGCCGACGCGCTGGCAGCACTCGCGGCCGCGTGGAGCGCTCCGCGGACCCTCGTCGTGCTCGACGCGATCGCCGCCACCCGACGCAACCTGGAGGGCAACGCCGCCCCCACCCTGGCCCTGGAGAGCATGCTCGTGACCGTCGCGAGCGGGAGGACCCTGTGACCGAGACACCCCGCCGTCCCCGCCGAACTCTCATCCGCCGTGCGCTGGTCGCGGTCGCATCCGTCGCCGCGGCATCCACGATGCTCACCGGATGCCTCTATGCGGCGATTCCGCCCGAGAGCGCGACCACGCCGGCGCCGAGCCGCCAGCCCGACGTCGACGGCGTTCCGGCCGGGTTCGAGCAGTTCTACGGGCAGGCGCTCGACTGGAAGGCGTGCGCCGGAACCGATGCCGGTCGCTTCGACTGCACCACGGTGACGGCCCCGCTGGACTGGTCCGACCCTGCCGTCGGGACGATCGATCTCGCCGTCATCCGACGCGCCGCGACGGACGGGGTGCCGATCGGCTCACTCCTGACCAACCCGGGAGGTCCGGGCGCGAGCGGGTACGACCTCATCGCCCAGTCCTCGTCGTTCGCGGTGGGCTCCGCGCTGTCGAACGCCTACGACGTCATCGGTTTCGACCCCCGCGGCGTCGGCCGCTCGACCGCGGTGCGGTGTTTCGACCCGTCAGCGATGGACGCCTACCTCTTCGACATTCCCGCCGATCCGCGCGGCAGCCAGGGGTGGACCGACGAGCTGACGGCGCGAAACCGCGACTTCGTCGCGGCCTGCGAGGCCAACAGCGGCGGCATCCTGCCGTACATCACCACCGACAATGCGGCGCGCGACATGGATCTGCTGCGCGCCGTGCTCGGGGACAGCAAACTCTACTATCTCGGCTACTCCTACGGCACCTTCCTGGGCGCGACCTACGCGAAGCTGTTCCCCGAACGGGTCGGACGACTCGTGCTCGACGGCGCGATCGATCCGTCGGTTTCCGGGCTCGACGTGAGCACGACGCAGGCGATCGGGTTCGAGTCGGCGCTGCGGGCGTACATGACGGACTGTCTGCAGAGCCGCAGCTGTCCGTTCTCCGGCATGGTCGATGAGGGCATGGCGGCGCTCGGCACCCTGTTGGCCAGCGTCGACCGCGTGCCGCTCACCGCTTCGGACGGCCGCAAGCTCGGCGCCGACACGCTGATGACGGCGATCATCGCCGCCCTGTACTCGCAGGACAGCTGGACGTATCTGTCCACCGCTCTGTCGGATGCCCTCGCCGGCAAGCCCGACACGGCGTTCCAGCTCGCGGACTTCTATTACGCGCGCTCCAACGGCACCTACCAGGACAACTCCACCGAGGCGTTCCGTGCCTACAACTGCATGGACTACCCGCTCGACACCGCGCAGGCCGACAAGGATGCCGCCGACGCGCTCGTGAAGCAGAAGGCGCCGACGATCGCCCCGTACTGGCAGGGCGTCGACGTCTGCGAGGTGTGGCCGTATCCGCCCACCGGCGTGCGTGAGAAGATCACCGCCGATGGGGCGGCTCCGATCGTCGTCGTCGGCACGACGAACGACCCGGCCACCCCGTACGCGTGGTCGGTGTCGCTCGCGCAGCAGCTGTCTTCGGGCGTGCTGATCACCCGCCAAGGCGAGGGCCACACCGGCTACAACAAGGGCAACGCCTGCGTCGACACGGCCGTGGAGTCCTATCTCGTCGACGGTACCGTGCCGACCAACGGCCTCACCTGCTGATCGCTAACGACGCAGGACGCGTCGAGCGAGGGCGTTGCCCACGAACTGCACGAGCTGCACGATGACGATGATCACGAGCACCGCCGACCACGTCACCCACGGGTTGAACTGTTTGAAGCCGTAGTTGATGGCGAACTCGCCGAGACCGCCCGCGCCGATGGCGCCGGCCATCGCCGTCATGTCCACGAGGGCGACGACGACGAAGGTGTAACCCAGCAGGAGCGGGCCGAGCGCCTCGCGCGGGATCAGTCGGAACAGGATCCTGGAGCGGCTCGCTCCCGCGGCGCGCGCAGCCTCCACCACGCCCGGGCGCACCGTCAGCAGGTTCTGTTCGACGATGCGACTGATCGCGAACAGCGACGCGATCGTGATCGCGAAGATCGCGAACGGCACGCCGATGCCGGGAAGTCCGATGCCGCGGGCGATCGGTTGGACGGCGGCGAGCAGAATGATGAACGGTATCGGACGGAAAGTGTTCACGATGACGTTGAGAACCCCGAACACCACGCGGTGGGGAAAGAGGCTGCCGGCCCGCGTGGCGTAGAGCGCCATTCCGAGCACCAGGCCGCCGAGGCCGCCGAGCAGCAGCCCGGCGGAGGCGACGTAGAGGGTCTCGACCGTCGCGTCCCAGAGCTGCGGCAGAAGAGTGATGAGCCTATCCACGAGTGTCCTCCTCGGTCAGACGAGCGACGGTGGATGCCGCCGCCAGTGCGCGCTCCACGGCATCCGCCTCGCCGGTGAGCGCGAGGGTGAGGTGGCCGAACACTCGACCGTGGATGTCGTTGATACCGCCGTGGACGACTTCGAATCTCACGCCGTGCGCGGCAAGGGTCGCGAAGACCTGGGCCTGCGCGGAACCCTCGCCCTCGCGGACGTCGATGGTGACGATGCGCCCGTCGTGCCGCGCGCGCAGTGCAGCAAGGTCGGCGCCGCGGGGGACCTCGTCGATGACGCTCGCCACGAAGCGTGCGGTGGCGGGGTGCTGGGGGGCGGAGAGTACGTCGAACACGCCGCCGGACTCGATGACACGACCGCCCTCCATGACGACGACGCGGTCGGCGATGACCCGGATCACCTCCATCTCGTGCGTGATGAGCACGATCGTCACGCCGAGTTCACGATTCACGCGTCGCAGGAGAGCGAGAACCTCCTGTGTGGTGTCGGGGTCGAGGGCGCTCGTGGCCTCGTCGGCGAGGAGGATGCGAGGGCTCGTCGCGAGAGCGCGGGCGATGCCGACGCGCTGCTTCTGCCCGCCCGAGAGCTGTTCCGGGTAGGCGTTCGCCCGGGCGGCGAGGCCGACGAAGTCGAGCAGCTCGGCCACGCGATGGCGGATCTCGCTCCGCGGCCTGCCGGCGACCTCGAGCGGGTAGGCGATGTTACCCGCGACGGTGCGCGAGTCGAAGAGGTTGAACTGCTGGAAGATCATCCCGATATCGGAGCGGAGGCGGCGCAGCTGCCGTTCGGGCAGCCGCGTGATGTCGGTGCCGTCGATCTCGACCGCGCCTGTCGTGGGGATCTCGAGGGCATTGATCAGGCGCAGGAGGGTGGACTTGCCCGCCCCCGAGTAGCCGATGACGCCGCACACCTCGCCGGCCGCGATCTGAAGTGAGACGTCGTCGAGGGCGACGACGGGTGGAGCGCCCTTCGTCTGCGGCGGATAGGTCTTGGTCGCGGAGACCAGTCGGATGAGGCTCATGAGATCTCGCTCGGTGTCGATGGACGGACGACGAACGCGCGCATGCGGCCCTGCCCGTAGGCGGGGCCGCATGCGCGGTGGTCACTGCTGGGCGCGGATGTCGTCCTCGGTCTTCTTGAGCGAGCTGACGAGGTCGGCGACCGGCGTCTTCAGCAGCACGGCGCTGCCGCCGGATGCGTCGAGCACCCCTTGCTGCACCGATGCCGTCTCCTGGTAGATCTTCACGAGCTTCTGGTACGTCGGGTTGTCGGCATCCTTCGCCTTGGCGGCGAAGACGTTGATGTACGGGAAGGCCGAGGGATCGGACGGGTCGTCCTGCGTGAGAAGCTGGTCCTTGGTCAGTCCGGACTTGGCGACGAAGTCGTTGTTGACGACGGCTCCGGCGAAATCGGGGAGGGAGGATGCCGTGAAGTCGGCGGCCACGGCCTCGACCTTCGCCTTGGACCCGGGCTGGATGTCGGCCACGGTCGAGAAGATCGATCCGCCGCCCTTGAGCGAGATCAAGCCGGCCGACTGCAGCACGAGCAGGGCGCGTGCCTGGTTGGACTCATCGTTGGGGACGGCGATCGTGCCACCGTTCGGGATGTCCGCGACGCTCTTGTACTTCGTCGAGTACAGGCCCAGCGGGTAGATCGCAGTCGCACCGACCGGGACCAGATCGTCGCCCGCCTTCACGTTGTAGGTCGCGAGGTAGATGATGTGCTGGAACTGGTTGAGGTCGAGCTCGCCCGCAGACAGGGCGGGGTTGGGCTGGTCGTAGGCGTCGAAGTTCACGATCTCGACGGTGATCCCTTCGGCGGCCGCAGCATCCTTGTAGGTCTGCCAGTACGGGTCGCCCGCGCCGACGACACCGATGCGGACGGGGTCCTGCGCGCCGCCGGTGCCCTCCGCGGGGGCGGCGGCGCCGGATGCGCAGGCGCTCAGAAGAAGGGCAAGGGGAACGGCCAGGATCGCGGCCAGGGACTTTCGGGACATGGTGGTGCTCCTTGTGGATCGGGGCACCGCGTCGCGCGGGATCTCTCGGCTCCCCGCGCTCGCCTCGTCGCGGTGCCTGATCCACGGTAGGCACAGTCGACCGAGGTCGTGGAATCGCTCCGTAACACGGTGACACCGCGCGGGTGAGGCGGTCGCCGTCGTGGTTCGCGACCGGGCTCCGGACCCTGTAAGATCGGTGATCGTGCATGGCGCTCCGGCTCCTTGCGCCGCCTTAGCTCAGACGGCAGAGCGATTCACTCGTAATGAATAGGTCAAGGGTTCGATTCCCTTAGGCGGCTCCACTTCTTCACCGACTTCGGGGAGACCCATGGATCACGCGATCGACGCGATGATCGAGATCTTCACCTGGGTGGGCTTCGGTGCCTTCCTCGTCCTCGCGATCGCCGTCGTGATCGCGTGGGCGGCGGACGGCACGTGGCTGCCGGCCGACGCGATCATCGACCGTGACGGTGAGCAGCCGGTCGCGCGGTGGTTCGACGCCGACGGGGACGCCAACAGTGCACCGCTGTCGGCGGCGGATGCCGCGGTCATCGGCGACGCCGACGCGGCATCCATCTGGTACCGCCATGGCTGGCAGGGGCGGATGCGGCTGCAGCGGCGAGCGGCGGGGCTGCGTGCGCTGACCTGGTCGGCGGCGGGCATGCTCGCGCTCGGCGTGGTCAGCCTCGTCGCGGGGTGGGTGCTCTACTTCGCTCGCGGCTGAGGGCGGCGGGCGCCCGCAGATCGGGGTGGCGCGCTCGAATTATTACTAGATAAGCTAGCGACATGACTGGTCGCACCGACACCCCCACCCGCTGGCTGCGTATCGGCATTCCTGTGCTGCTCGTCCTCATCTGGCTGGTGGGCGGCTCGATCGGTGGCCCGTACTTCGGCAAGATCGACGAAGTCGCCACCAACGATCAGTCCTCGTTCCTGCCGTCGTCGGCGGAGTCGACGCAGGTGCAGGAGCGGCTCTCGCAGTTCACCGGCGGCGACAGCATCCCGGCCGTGGTGGTCGTCACCGGTGAGGGAGCGCTGAGCGCCGCCCAGCTCACCCAGATCACCGAACTCGCCGCCACGATCTCTGACGTCGAGGGCGTCGAGCAGGTCTCGCCGGCGATCCCGTCCGACGACGGCGAGGCGGTGCAGTTCTTCGTGCCGATCTCGACCTCGGGCGACGTCGGTGAGACGGTCACGGCCGTCCGCGAGAGCATCGAGAAGAACCTCCCGACGGGCCTGGAGGCGTGGGTGACCGGGCCTGCCGGCTTCACCGCCGATCTGGTGGCCGGCTTCCTGGGCATCGACGGGATCCTGCTCGCCGTCGCACTCGGTGCCGTGTTCATCATCCTCGTCATCGTCTACCGATCGCCGCTGCTGCCGATCCTCGTGCTGCTGACCTCGACGTTCGCGCTGTGCGTCGCGCTGCTGACGGTGTGGTGGCTGGCCAAGGCCGGCATCTTCGTGCTCAACGGTCAGGTCCAAGGCATCCTCTTCATCCTCGTGATCGGCGCCGCCACGGACTACGCCCTGCTGTACACCGCACGTTTCCGCGAAGAGATCGGCACGGGTGCGCGACGGTGGGATGCCGCGGTCATGGCCTGGCGCGGCGTCTTCGAGCCGATCATCGCGTCCGGCGGCACCGTCATCGCCGGCCTGCTGTGCCTGCTGCTGAGCGACCTCGCCAGCAACCGGGCGCTCGGACCGATCGCCTCGATCGGCATCGCCTTCGCAGTGCTGTCCGCTCTCACCTTCCTGCCCGCGCTTCTCGCGATCTTCGGGCGCGCGGCGTTCTGGCCCTTCATCCCGAAGGGCGCCGACGGCGACCCGGGCGACAACGCCGAGCGTCTCGTCACCGACCCGAGCGCTCCCGTTCGCGGGTTCTGGGGTCGCCAGGCCCGTCTGGTCGCGCGCCATGCGCGGCCGGTATGGATCGCCTCGACGGTCGTGCTGCTCGCGGCATCCGTCGGCGTGCTGCAGCTGAAGGCCGATGGTGTGCCGCAGAGCGACCTGGTGCTGGGAGCCTCGCAGGCCCGCGACGGGCAGGACGTGCTCGCGCAGCACTTCGCCGCGGGATCGGGGAGCCCCGCATACATCGTCGTGCCCCAGGACCGGGTTGCGGATGCCGTCACCGTGCTCGAGAAGGCGCCCGGCATCGAATCCGTCGCAGCGACCGCCAAAGACACCGTCTCGGGTCAGATCGGCGTCTCGGTGCAGGACGGTACGGCGGTGTACACGCTGGCCGGTCCGCCGAGCGCCACGCCTCCTGAGCCGACGGTGGTCGACGGCGACGTGCTGTTGGTCGCGACGCTGTCGGACGAGGCCGACTCGCTGGCCGCGGAGCAGACCGTACGCGACCTGCGGACGACCTTCACGAGCGAGCTCGGTGCCGATATCGCACGCGTCGGCGGACCGACCGCGATCGATCTCGACACCAACGACACGTCGATCCGCGACCGCACTCTCATCATCCCGGTGATCCTGGCTGTCATCCTCGTCATCCTCATGCTGCTGCTGCGAGCGATCGTCGCCCCGGTCATCCTGATCCTGAGCGTGATCCTGTCGTTCGGTGCCGCGCTCGGAGTCAGCGCGCTGGTCTTCGACAACCTGTTCCACTTCCCGGGAGCCGATCCGGCGGTGCCGTTGTACGGCTTCGTCTTCCTCGTGGCCCTGGGCGTCGACTACAACATCTTCCTGATGTCGCGCGTGCGGGAGGAGTCGAAACGGCACGGCACACGCCCCGGCATCCTGCGCGGACTCGTCGCGACCGGCGGCGTCATCACCTCTGCCGGGCTCGTGCTGGCCGCGACCTTCGCGGCGCTCGGGGTGATCCCGATCCTGTTCCTCGCCCAGCTCGCGTTCATCGTCGCCTTCGGGGTGCTGCTGGACACCTTCGTCGTGCGCTCGCTGCTGGTGCCGGCGGCGACCTACGACCTCGGGCGGCGGATCTGGTGGCCCTCGCGCCTCGCGCGCTCTGACGTCGATGCTGTTCCGAACTCCTCCATTCCGGCGGCGGAAGCCACGACACGCCGGTCGCGGCGGCAGAACGGGAACGACGCGCGGGAGTTGTGAACGGGCAGCGCTGACCGCAGCGGTGTCGAAGGGTTAGCCTCGGTGGTATGACCAGAGCACTGTTCATCGTCGATGTCCAAAACGACTTCACGGAGGGCGGGGCGCTCGCCGTCGCCGGTGGCGACGCGGTCGCGCGCGGCCTGACGGCATACCTGTCCGCCCACGCCGCCGACTATGACCTCATCATCGCCTCGCGCGACTGGCATGAAGGCCACACCGACAACGGCGGTCACTTCGCGACCGATGCCGCCCCCGACTTCGTCGACACCTGGCCGGTGCACTGCGTCGCCGACACGCCCGGGGCCGATTACGACGCCGAACTCGTCACGGATGCCGTGACCCACCATGTGAAGAAGGGACAGGGCATGCCCGCCTACTCGCTGTTCGAAGGAACCACGGATGCCGGTGAGAAGGTGTCATCGCTGCTGAGCGTGCACGGCGTCACGGACGTGGACGTCGCGGGGCTCGCGACCGATTACTGCGTGCGCGCGTCGGCGCTCGACGCGATCGAGCACGGACTCCGCGTGCGCGTTCTCACGGATCTCGTCGCCGGTGTCGCCTTGGAGACCTCCGATGCTGCGCTCGCCGAGCTCGCTCACGCGGGCGCCGAGCTGGTCGGAGCGGCAGCGTGAGCGCCCCGGCCGGCTGGTACCCCGACCCGGCCGACGCCGCGGCCCGCCGCTGGTGGGACGGGACGCAGTGGACGGCGCAGACCGCCCCGGCGCCCCGGTTCGGCGAGTATGCCCCGACGGCGGGCGGGTCGACGACCGCCGCGCCTGCGGTTCCCGTCCCGCTCCCTTCGCCGGTCGCGCAGACCGCACCGGTGGCGGGCGGGTACGCGGCGTACCCTTCCGCACCCGCCTACGCCGGTTCGGGGGCTACCCCGCCCGTCGTCGATGTTCCGACCAGTACGGTGTGGGTGTGGCTGGCTGTCGCGGCATCCGTCCTGCCGATGCTCTCCATCTTCCTGATCGACTGGAACGCCTACATCGCGGCCGTCGTGGCGATGTCGCGCGAGGCGTCGTCGGGCATGACCGGCATGCCGACGGAGCTGATGTCGTGGGAGGCCCGCGCGATCGGGATCTCGCTGATCGGATGGCTGTTCTACGCCGCATTCGTCGTCTTCAGCTGGCTCGACTGGCGTGAGCTGAAGCGCCGCGGCGTCGTCGCCCCCTTCGGCTGGGCGTGGTCGTTCTTCGTGCTGCTCGGCCTGGGCTCCGCGGTCTATATGATCGGCCGCGCCGTGGTGCTGCGCCGACGCACCGTGGCCGGTGGCTGGGCGCCGCTGTGGACGTGGATCGCCGCCACGGTCATCGGCTTCATCGCGTCGATATCCCTCGTCGTGTGGGTCATCGGAGAGATCGTGCAGGCGGTGTCCTTCACCGTCCAGGGCAGCTGATCGCGGCATCCGAACCGGGGCAGGCGGTGCTCAGTCGCCGCCCTTGCCTGGTCCGCCGCCTTTGCCGCCCCCGTTGTTGCCTCCTGGGCCGCCTTTATCCTTGCCTTTGTCCTTCGGGGCAACCGGTGTGGCCGGTGCTTCCTCGGGATTCGAGACGGTGTTCGCCTCGGTCGCGGCGGGCGTCGGCGTCGTGTCGGCGACCCCCGTCGGCGATGGCTGGACGGTGTGCGCACCGGACAGTCCCGACCACGCTGCCAGCGCGATGACGACCGCAGCCACCGCCGCGCCGGCGCCGACGAGCACGCCGGTTCGACGCCACCATGGCAGTGCGGACGGCGTCGCCGGAGCGAAGCGCGCGGCCGCGGCGGCTGCGGGCTCGGCGGGTGGTGCCGGTGCGGCGAGAACGCGGGTCTCGTCATCGCCGGCGCGGCGCGGGGGAGCGGCAAGCGTGTCGGAGATGGCCGCCGCGCTCGGGCGCGCCGCCGGGTCGCGGCTGAGCATCGCCGGAAGCAGCTCCGCCCACAGCGGAGACAGATGGTCGGGAACCGTGGGATCCTGCGCGAGCCTTGCGAGTACCTGCGCCGCGCCCTGGGCGGAGGGGAAGGCGCGTGTCCCGGTGAGGGCCTCGAGCAGGACCAGTCCGAGAGAGTAGACATCGGATGCGGGAGCGGGGGCGTGCCCGAGCGCGACCTCCGGGGAGAGGTAGGCGGCGGTGCCGATGAGGGTGCCGGGCTGGGTGATGCGGTCCGAGCCGAGCAGGTGCGCGATACCGAAGTCGGCGAGCTTCGCCCGCGGCGGACGGTTCGGCGTCGCGCCGGGGGCGAGCAGGATGTTCGACGGTTTGATGTCTCGGTGGACGACGCCGGCGGCGTGCACCGCGCTCAGCGCTTCGGCGAGCTCGCCGGCGATGCGGGCGACCTCGGCATCCGTCATGGGGCCGTCCGCCAGTCGCGACGACAGCGACGGGCCGTCGACGCGTTCCATGACGAGGTAGCGCGGGCCGGGGCCGGTCAGGCGCGCATCGTGCAGAACGACGAGGTTGGGGTGGGTGAGAGCGGCGAGCGCGGCCGTCTCCACGCGAACCCGCTGACCGGCATCGAGGTCGTCCCCTGTCGCCGTGATGATCTTGATCGCGACAGTGCGACCCAGCAGAAGATCCTGAGCCGCGTAGACGCGGGACATGCCGCCGGTGCCGATGAGCGCGTCGATGCGGTAGCGCTCATCGAGCACGGTCCCGGCATCGACGTCCGGAGTCTGATCGTCCACGTTCCGAGAGTAGTCGGGCGATGGATGCTGTGGTGCTGCGCGCTTGCTAGGCTGATGCCGCCCCTATAGCTCAGTTGGTTAGAGCAACGGACTTCAACAGAACACAATGGAGCGCCAGCGTAGAAATGCGCTGGATGACCGCCGCTATATGCTGGAACGCCCTGAGAGCCCGAGGTACTCGCCGGATGCTGGTCATCTGGCAGTGAAAATCCGAGGGATTGGGTAATCAGCAGGTAACCGCAAGGGAACCTCAGAGACTACACGCGGCGCACCTGACCGGTCAGGCCGAAGGTGAAGATATAGTCCAGACTGCAAGCCGGTAGAACGGTGGCGGGGGAAACCTCGTGCAGCAGGTTAATCCGTGGGTCCAGGGTTCGAGTCCCTGTGGGGGCACCACGCAGCGATGTCCGACGGTGGTTGTAGACCATCGTCATGACGTCGCGAGAAGTCCTCAGTTCAGGTACTGCCAAAGAGTGCGGCACGTGTCACGAGACCAAGTCGCTCACGGAGTTCAATCGCAAGCGGCGGCGTCCGGATGGCCTTCAGGAGACGTGCCGCGAATGCAACCGCGCGTCTTCGCGGCGCTACTACGCGGAGCATCGCGAACAACATGTTCGCGTCGTCGTCGCGCGCACCGCGAGGCGTCGGGTCGAGGCGAAAGAGCACCTCCTCGCCTACCTGCGTTCTCATCCGTGCGTGGACTGCGGGATAGGGGACATCCGTGTTCTCGATTTCGACCACAGGCCCCAGAGCTCCAAACGCAAAGACGTGATGCAACTGGTGAAAGAGGGCTTCAGCATCCGGATCATTCAGGACGAAGTCGACAAGTGCGACGTGAGGTGCCGAAACTGCCACGCGATCGCCACCCTCGAGAGGGCCCCACAGAACTGGCGTTCGCGTGCGGAACGACACGGATGACGCGACGAGGCCGCCGACGCGCAGTGCGCCGGCGGCCTCGACCGGGGGTGATCGAAACGATCAGTTGGTGGGCATGAGCACCGAGTCGATCAGGTACACCGTGGCGTTGGCGGTCTGGACGCCACCGCAGATGACCTTGGCGCCGTTGACCATGATGTTGTCGCCCGAGCCGGTGACGGTGACGTCGCCGCCCTCGACGGTCTTGTGGGTGCCGTCGATCTCCGACGGGGCGAGCTGGCCGGGAACCACGTGGTACGTGAGGATCTTGGTCAGCGTGGCGCTGTCGGTCTTCAGGGAGTCGATCGTGGCGGCGTCGATCTTGGCGAACGCGTCATCGACGGGCGCGAAGACCGTGAACTGGCTGCCGTTGAGCGTGTCGACCAGGTTCACGTCGGGGTTCAGCTGGCCGCTGACTGCGGCGACGAGCGTCTTCAGCAGCGGGTTGTTCGAGGCGGCTGTGGCGACGGGGGCCTGCGACATCCCCTCGACGGAGCCGGCGCCGGACGGGACAGCCTCGGCGTAGGCGGCGCAGCCCGGGCCGACGAGGTTGGCGGCGGGGTCCATGGTCGACGGAGACGGAGCCATCGACTGCGTCTCTTCGCTCATCGCGGGGGGCGTGGTCGCCGAGGTCGACGACGAACCCATCGAACATGCCGACAGGGCGAAAGCGCCGGCGAGGGTGAGCGTCAGAGCGGCAGTGATCTTCTTCGTCTTGCTGAGCATGATGTCCTCCATGTGAGCGGAATGGTTAGTCCTGCCGAGCCGCGTGGTGCGGTCTCGACAGGTCCTTCGGAGCCCGAGAGATATCGGATGGGAGAAAGTTCGGATCCGTTCGACCTGGTCCGAGATCAATCCGATCGGTCGCGGACGCCGAACAACGGTCGGGCTCCGAGAATCTGCCGGCAGACGGGCGCTCAGCGCCGGGAGGTGCGGTCGTAGCACACGCGGTCTTTCCGCGCCACCCGCGCGCGGGCTGCACGACAGGAGGACGGTGATACGGCATGCTGAGAGAGATGGTCATCGACGGTGTGGACGTACCCGAGGATTCGCCGGCACGCGATCACGCCGGGGAGCTTCTGGTGCGCGTCGCCGCGGGCGACCGCGCCGCGTTCGGACAGCTCTACGACATGCTCGCGCCGCGCGCGTTCGGACTCATCCTGCGCGTGCTCGTGAACCGTGCGCTCAGCGAAGAAGTGCTCCAGGACGTGTTTCTCGAGGTGTGGCAATCCGCTTCGGGCTTCGCTCCGAACAAGGGACAGGGACGGTCCTGGGTCCTCACCATCGCCCACCGTCGCGCCGTCGACCGGGTGCGTTCCACACGCGCCAGCACCGAGCGCGACGAGAAGGCGGGACTGCGCGAACTGAACAGCGGCCAGGACAGCGTCGACGATCAGGTCGCCCTGCGTATCGAAAGCAGGCGCGTCGCCCGAGCGATGGACGCACTTCCCGATGCGCAGCGCGAAGCACTGCTGCTGTCGTATGTCGGGGGATATTCTCAGAGCGAGATCGCCGCACTGGTGGGATCGCCCCTGGGGACGATCAAAACAAGAATGCGCGACGGTTTGTCGCGCCTGAGGCAGGAGATGGGGGTGACGTCATGAACGACCGCGAGTACCGAGACATCGGAGCAGACGAGTTTGCCGAGCTCTCGGCAGGGCACGCGCTGAACGCGCTGTCGCTCGACGACGAGCGCGCCTATCAGGCTGCCCTGGCCGCGCACCCCGAGTGGGAACAGGTCGCCCGCCTCGACGCGGCCACCATCGACGTCCTGGCCGACGGCATCCCGCCCGTCGCTCCGCCGATGGACCTCCGCTCGCGACTGATGCGGGCGATCGACACCGACGAGTCGCCGACCGCAGCGGATGCCGCGGCATCCGCCGTCGAGGAGGAGGAGCGCGCCGAAACCGCTCCGGTCGCGCCGCCGACAGAAGTGGTGCAGGCGGTGCAGCGTCGAAACTGGACGCGCGGACTTTTCGCTCTCGTCGCCTCGGTCGCACTGCTCGTCGCAATAGGGTGGGGCACCGGAGCCCTGACCAACCTGTGGCGTACGCCGGCCGCGGTGACCGCGCTGGAGCAGATCCAGTCGGCCCCCGACGCCTCGTCGGCGCAGGTCAGCTTCCAGGGCGGCGAGGCCACGGCGCACTGGTCGGCCAGTGTCGGCAAAGTGGTGCTGGTCGCCGACGGGTTGCCCGAGCTGCCGAACGATCGCACCTTCGAACTGTGGTTCGTGCGCGGAACCCAGCCGATCGCGGCGGGCACCTTCGACGCGTCCGGCTCGGTGACCACCGCGGAGCTCAGCGGGACGATGCAGCCCGGCGACACCATCGCCGTGACCATCGAACAGGCCGGAGGCTCGCCCGACGGCAATCCGACCACCAAGCCCATCATCGCCATCCCGACCACCGCCTGAGCCCACCGCTGCGGCCGCCGGTAGCCTGGAACGATGAGCGACGAGCCCCGGGACTATCACCGCCCCGTCCATCGGCCGGCGGACACGTTCGACCGTCGGTTCGGCTCCACCGACCCGGCCGACGTGTCGCGGATCGCGCACGCCACGGCATCCGCCTTGATCACGCGCGTGCGCGACGAGCCCACGGATGCCGTCGTCGAGCGGTTGATCACGTTCACCGACGCCCACGGCCTCGAGACCGTCGCTGAGCTGTGGTCGCACTCCCCGGCGAAGTCGCTGCCCGGGACGCTGTGGCGTCTCTACCTGCTGCAGCTGATGGTGCGCGACGATGCCGCGACCGCCGCCCTGCTGTACGAGCGGGGGCGCACGGTGCTGCACTCGGTCGACGATGTCGTCGCGGGAGCTCCGACACCGGCCGGGCCGGAGGAGCTGATGACGCTGGTCGACGAGATCCTGCGCGGCGTGTTCACCGGCGACTTCGCCGTCGCCCTGGAACGCGCCGCCTCGTTCTGCCGCGTCGAGGCCGCCGGCGCCGCGGACCTCGCCGACGACTACGACGACACCGAACCGAACCGTGCGAGTACGTTCACCACCCGGGCGCTGCGTCTGGACACCTACGCGGGCGATCTCACGGCGTGCGCCGGGCTGTGGCGGCGCGACGCGCTGACCTGACCGGGCGTGCGGCGTCGCGTGGGGCGTTTCGACTCGCTGCGCTCGCTCAACGACCGGGAGCCTGTCGCGCATCTTCGATCGTTGAGCGAGGAGCGCAGTGACCGGGGGCGGGCGCCTCACCCGGTCGTTGAGCGAGGAGCGCAGTGACGAGTCGAAACGGAGCGTTCGGACGTCCGGGCAGAGAAGTGCCGGGCCGCAGAACGCCTCTCGGCGCGAGGCCGCTCGGAGCGGCGAAAGATGGAGCCCGGGGTTACTGCGGCCCGGCTGTTCCAGTGTAACGGACCGTCCCTTCGGGCTATTCCCGCGGTCTAGGCTCGGGTCATGGCCTGGCACTTCGCGTTGATGATCGACCCCGCCGACAGCGGTGATTCCCGCAACGATTTCGCGGCGACGTTCACCGAGGTCGACCCGGCCGCTCCGGCGCTGACGGTCGGCGAGCTCAGCACGCAGCGCGGCGACGGCATCTTCGAATCGATCGGCGTCGTCGACGGTCACGCCCAGGAGGTCGAAGCCCACCTGGCGCGCCTCGCGCATTCGGCCGTGCTGTGCGACCTGCCGCATCCCCACCTCGAGCAGTGGCGCCAGGCGGTCGCGCTGGCCGCCGCCGCATGCGGTGCAGGCGAGGCGGTCATCAAGCTCATCCTGAGTCGGGGCATCGAGCACGGCCCGACGCCCACCGCGTGGGTGACCGCGGCGCCTGCCGCTGATTTCTCGACGGCGCGCACGCGCGGCATCCGCGTGGTCACCCTCGGTCGCGGGTATGCGCTCGACGCCCCCGCCCGGGCCCCGTGGCTGCTGCTGGGAGCGAAGACGCTGTCGTACGCCGTGAACATGGCGGCTCTGCGCGAAGCGCACCGCCGCGGCGCGGACGACGCGATCTTCACCACGAGCGACGGCTTCGTGCTCGAAGCGCCGACCGCCTCGCTGATCCTCCGCCGCGGCAACACCTTCGTCACGCCGGCGCCGAACGCCGGCATCCTGCATGGGACCACGCAGCTCAGCCTGTTCGAGCACCTCGAGGCGCGCGGATTCGAGACCGGCTACGAGACGATCCCCGTATCGGAACTGCAGACGGCCGACGCCGCGTGGCTCGTGTCGAGCGTGCGCCTCGCCGCGCCGGTCACGGCGGTCGACGAGCGCGAACTCGCGGGGGATGCCGCCCTCACGGCATCCATGAACGCGTACCTCCTGAGCCCGCGCGACTGACGCCCCCGCGTCCCCCGCGTCCCCCGCGGCCCCCGCGGCATGACGGATGCCGAACTGCGAGGCGTCGGCGGCGACACGCCGGCGGTGACCTGCGGTGACCGGCGTGTCGAGGTCTGCGCCTTGCAGTTGCGTCGCGAGGGGAGAAGGCGAGGAGCGCAGCGGCGGCGGGGAGGCGGGCGTCAGATGGTGACCCGGGGCGCCTGCGCGAGCGTCGCGAGCATGCCGACGATCGCGGCTTCGACGAGATCCCAGTCGTGCACGATGAGGGCATAGTCGAATCGCAACGTCACCAGGCCCCAGGCGGCCGCGTTGGCATCGCGCACGAGGTCCTTATGGCGGTGCGACGGACCATCGTGATTGTCGACGCCATCCGCTTCGATGAGAAGTCGGTCCCCGATCAGCAGGTCGACCCGCCCGACGCCCACGACAGTGCGCTGGGTCTGCACCCGCAGGTCGAGGCGGCGAAGGCGCCAGCGCAGCAGCGACTCCAGCCCGCTGTCGGCATCGTTACGGGCGAGGGCGAGAGCTTCGCGCCCCGCGGCATCGACCCGCTCGTGCAGCCATCGCCGACCATCGTCATCGATGAGGCCGAGTCGCAGCGCCGATTCGAGCACGACGAAGAACTCTTCGACGCCGTGGCATCGCTGGATCTGCAGCAGGACGCGCGGCACGGACGCGCTCGTCCCGGCGCGTCCGAGGGGGCCGTCATCCCAGTGTTCGACACAGCCGCATCCGCGGGGATGGTAGGTCCGCTGTCCGTCGCAGAGCCACACGTGCGTCCGCGCATCGTCGGTCAGAACCCAGAGCCCCAGGTGCCGAGCCGCAGTGACGCAGGCGAACCGTCCGCCGTGGGCGCCTATGTCTCGTGCAGCGTCGCAGGCAGCGACAGTCGTGTAGACGCCTCGGCGGCATCGGTGGAACGTACCCGCGCTGATGTGTTGTCGCAACTGGCTTCGCGACAAGCCGCAGCGCAGGAGAGCGCCGGTAGTGAAGACGGCCTGGGACGCATCGCACATGGCGACACCCTGCACAGTTCGCACGCGCATGACCGCTCGGTTCTCGGCATCCGTGGACAAATACGCACACCGCACGGCCTGTGCAGGACGAGTTGCCGACGGTCGCCGCGTGCCGAACGGCAAGGCCCGTCAGGCGACACGCCGGGCGGATGCCGCCGCGCGCGGCGTGTCGTTGCGAAACCCTTGCAGTTCGGTTGCGGTGGCCGTTCTCCGCCGGGCGACTCAGCCGAAGCGGCCGGAGACGTAGTCCTCGGTCGCCTGCACGGACGGGGCCGTGAAGATGGTGTCGGTGTTGTCGTACTCGATGAGCTTGCCGGGCTTGCCGGTACCGGCGATGTTGAAGAACGCCGTCTTGTCGGACACACGCGAGGCCTGCTGCATGTTGTGGGTGACGATGACGATCGTGTAGTCGGTCTTCAGCTCCTGGATGAGCTCCTCGATCGCGAATGTCGAGATCGGGTCCAGGGCCGAGCACGGCTCGTCCATCAGCAGCACGTCGGGGGAGACCGCGATCGCGCGCGCGATGCACAGGCGCTGCTGCTGGCCGCCCGACAGGCCCGCACCGGGCTTGTCGAGACGGTCCTTGACCTCGTTCCAGAGGTTCGCGCCCTGCAGCGAGCGCTCGACGAGGGCATCCGCGTCGCTCTTGGAGATGCGCTTGTTGTTGAGCTTGACGCCCGCCAGCACGTTCTCCTTGATCGACATCGTGGGGAACGGGTTGGGACGCTGGAAGACCATCCCGACATGGCGGCGCACGAGCACGGGGTCGACACCGGCGCCGTAGAGGTCGTCGCCGTCGACGAGGACCTTGCCCTCGACGTGGGCGCCCGGGATGACCTCGTGCATGCGGTTGAGCGTGCGGAGGAACGTGGACTTGCCGCAGCCGGACGGCCCGATGAACGCCGTCACGGCGCGGGGCTCGATGTCCATGGAGACGCCCTCGACGGCGAGGAAATCGCCGTAGTAGACGTTGAGGTTTTCGACTTCGATGCGCTTGGACACAGGGGCCTTCCTTGCTTAGCGTGCCTTCGGCGCGAAGACCATCGCGACGATCCGGGCGATCAGGTTGAAGATGACGACGAGGATGACCAGCAGCAGCGCCGCGCCCCAGGCCTGGGCCTGAGAGGCGTCGATGTCCTGGCCCGGGAAACTGTAGGCCGTGTAGGCCATGACCGGCAGGGTCTGCATCGCACCGTTGAACGGGTCGGAGTTGAAGTTGTCGGTGAAGCTCGCGGCAATGAAGATCGGCGCGGTCTCGCCGATGACACGGGCCACGGCGAGGACGACGCCGGTGATGATGCCGCTGGCAGCGGTACGCAGCACGACCTTGATGATCGTGATCGAGCGCGGCACCCCGAGAGCGAACGACGCCTCCCGGAGGTCGGTCGGCACCAGGCGCAGCATCTCCTCGGTGGAGCGGATCACGATCGGGATCATCAGCACCGACAGGGCGATGGATGCCGAGAAGCCGCTGAACGCCTTGGGGCCGACGATCAGGGCGAAGAGCGAGAAGGCGAACAGACCGGCGACGATCGAGGGAATGCCCGTCATCACGTCGACCAGGAACGTGATCGTGCGCCGCAGAGGGTTCTTCGGCTGCGCGTACTCGACGAGGTAGACCGCCGCGAGGATGCCGATCGGCACCGAGATCAGCGCCGCGATCCCCGTGATGATCAGCGTTCCGACGATGGCCTGCAGCGCGCCAGGGGTCGAGACGACGGCCAGGGTGTTGGGGTCGAACGCCGTCCCGCCCACCTTGGTGATGAAGTCCCACGACATGACGCCCATGCCCTTGGAGAACACGGTCCACAGCGTCGAGATGAGCGGTGCCACGGCCAGGACGAAGGCCACGGTGACCAGGCCGCGCACGACGCGGTCGGTCGACTTGCGCCTGCCTTCGACGATCGCCGAGAACACGCCGATGGCGAGCAGGTAGACGATCGCGCTGAGGATGAGCCAGGTCGCGACGTTGAAGCCGCCGAGCACGAGCTGCAGGGCGGCGATAACCGCGAGGGAGACGACGAGCACGATGGGCTCGATGAACCGCGGGAGCTGACCGCTGGTGAGCGACAGCGGCGGCGTGGAGGTCGTGGCCACGGGGGTGGTGAGCTCGCTCACGAGCGCTTTCCTCTCTTGCGGCCCTTCGCGCCGGGCCCCGTGGCCGCGATGATGTAGCGGGCCAGCATGTTCACGGCGAGGGAGATGACGAACAGCATCAGACCGGTGCCGATCAGCGCGGAGCGCTGCAGGTCGGTGGCGATCGGGAAGTTGAGCGCGATGTTGGCGGCGATCGTCTGCGAGTTGTAGCCGTCGGTGAGCAGGGCCACCGAGAAGATGAGGCTCGGCGAGACGATCAGGGCGATCGCCATCGTCTCACCCAGCGCACGGCCGAGCCCGAGCAGTGTGGCCGAGACCATGCCGCTGCGGGCGTAGGGGAGCACCGCGAGGCGCACCATCTCCCATCGCGTCGCGCCGAGGGCGAGGGCCGCCTCCTCGTGCAGACGCGGCGTCTGCAGGAAGATCTCGCGCGTGATGGAGGTGACGATCGGAAGGATCATCACGGCGAGCACGACCCCACCGGCGAGCATCGTGGAGCCGGTGCTGGACACCGGACCCCGGAACAGGGGGATCCAGCCGAAGTACTGGTTGAGGAAGTCGGCGAGCGGCAGCAGCAGCGGGCGCATCACGATGATGCCCCAGAGGCCGAAGACGATGGAGGGCACGGCGGCGAGCAGGTCGATGATGTAGCCGAGCAACCCGGCGATGCGTCGCGGTGCGTAGTGCGAGATGAACAGGGCGATGCCGATGGCGACAGGTGTGCCGAGGACCATGGCGATCAGAGCAGCCCAGATGCTTCCCCACAGCAGCGGTGCGACGTAGTCCCAGAAGCTGGACCAGTCGGCGTTCTGGTATCCGGCGAGATCGCCCTGCGACCAGTTGGCGGTGATGGCCGGAAGGCCCTTGAGGATGAGGAAGATCGCGACGCCCGCGAGGATGATCATGATCGACACGGCGGCCGCGGTCGACAGACCCAGGAACACCGAGTCGCCGGCGCGACGCTTGCCGACGATGTTGGATGCCGGCTTGTGCGCGGGTGCGGTCTTGACGTCAGCCATGACGGCCCTCCGGGTCGGGCAGGGTCATGTGTTCTCCTCGGGTCGGGATCGCTGAGTCCGGGTGTGTGTCCGACTCAGCAGGGTCGTCGATCGCGGATCGACGACCCTGCTCAGCCAGGTCCGGTCTGCGCAGCGTGAGCCGCGCAGACCGGACCGGGACGAGGTGTTACTTGATCGCGGCGAGGGTCTTCGCGGCGGCCGCGAGGACGGAGTCCGGCAGCGGCGCGGAGCCGGCGTTCTTCTCGGCGACCGACTGGCCGAGCGAGCTGGTCACGAAGCCGAGGTACGACTTGACGAGCTCGGCCTGCTTGGCGTCCTTGAACGTGGAGCAGACGACCGCGTAGGAGACCAGCGGGATCGGGTAGGCGTCGGCGGTCAGCTTGGTGTAGTCGAACTTCTTCGACAGGTCGCCGGGGACGCCGTTGGAGTTGTCGACCGCGGCGACGTCGAACGTCTTCGAGACGGCCTCGCCGCTGAAGGCGAGGGCCGTGCCGTTGGTGACGATCGAGGCCGCGTTGAGCGAACCGATCGCGGAGTGGTCGGCGTAGCCGATGGTGCCGGAGCCCGCCTTGACGGCCTCGACGACGCCGGAGCCGCCCTTCTGCTTGGACACGTTGCCCTGGACCGGCCAGTCCTTGCCCGCCGGGAAGGTCCACACCGACGACTGCGTCGCGGCGAGGTAGTTGGTGAAGTTCTGGGTCGTGCCGGAGCCGTCCGAACGGGCGACCGTGGTGATCGCGCCGGCCGGCAGAGCCGTGCCGTTGTCCTTCGTGATGGCCGGGTCGGACCAGTCGGTGATCTGCAGCGCGAAGATCTTGGCGATCGTCTCACCGCTGAGCTTGAGCGAGGTGACGCCCGGGATGTTGAAGATGATCGCGACACCGTCGAGGTAGATCGGGATGTTGATGCCGCCGTCGGTGCACAGCGCCTTCGACTGCGCCGTCTGGTCGGCGTTGAGGGGCGAGTCCGAACCGGCGAAGTCGTACGCGCCGCTGAGGAAGTTCGTGACGCCGCCGCCCGAGCCCTGCGACTTGTCGTAGTTGATCTTCACGTTCTTGGCGGTCGCGTTGTACGCGGTCGTCCAGGCCTGCTGCGCGTTGGACTGTGCGCTCGATCCGCCGGCGGTGATGGTGCCGCTGAGGCTGGGGTCGATCTGGAAGGCGACATCCGAGCTGGTGGCGGTCGGGCTCGCGCTCTCGGCCGGCGTGTTGCTGCCGGACGACGCGCAGCCCGTGAGGGCGAGGGCGGCGACGGCCGCGATGGCGCCCAGCTGGGAGATACGGGTGAGCTTCACTGTGAATCCTTCACGTTGTGTGGGAAATGCGGGCCCGGTGCAGGGCACGCCCCGACGCTAGACAGGCACTCTTACCGGCCGGCGGTGCAGAGGTGAACGAGAGGTTAACGATCGTGAGCGATCGTGTGCGGGGCGCGGGCCGGAGGGCACCGGTTCCCCGGCGGTTCACATGGCACCCCTACGATGTGGGCCATGGGTACGACAAGCAAGAGCGAACGCGCCGCGCGCGAAGCCATCACCGACGCGTCCGCGGCGGCCAAGACGGCGGCCAAGACGGCCAAGAACCTCCCGAAGAGGCTGGCGGCCGGGCTCGAGGAGTACATCGACGAGGCGCGCGACGCCGCCGATGTGTCGAAGAAGAAGCTGCGCCGCAAGCCCCGCACGGTGACGAAGCACGCGGAACGCGCGGTGCGGCGCCTGGAACGCGCCGTTGCGAAGGCCGTCGCCGCCGCCGATCGCAAGGCGCGGCTGCGTGCCGAGGCGCGCCGTGCGGCCCAGGAGGCGGAGAGTTCCGCTGCGCGCGCCGCGGCGGAGGCAGCCGAGGCGAAGGCGCTCAAGAAGGCCGCACGCCGCGCGGAGGCCGCTGCCGCGCGCGCCGAGCTCGACGCGCATGCGGCCGATGAGGCGCTCGCCGCCGAGCTCGACGCTCCCGCGGACACGGGCGCGCCGCAGCCCACGGATGACGACGCGGACCTGAGCGCCCTCACCGTCGTGCAGCTGCGCGAAAGCGCACGCTCCGCCGGACGAACGGGCTACTCACGCCTGACGAAGGCACAGCTGATCGAACTGCTCTCCTGACGTGGACGATTCGCCCCGGGCGCTCCTCGGTCGGGCGGAGGCCGCGGCTCCGGCCCGCACGCTGCTGGACGTGTTGCGTGCCACGGCGCGCGCGTTTCCCGAAGCCTCCGCGATCGACGACGGTTCGGGCGCCCTGAGCTATCGCGAGATGCTGGCACGGGTGGGCGCGACCGCGGCGCGCCTGCATGAAGCGGGCGTTCGACGCGGCGATCGCGTCGGGGTGCGGATGCCGTCGGGTTCGAAAGAGCTGTACATCGCGATCCTCGGCGTCCTCGCCGCCGGTGCGGCGTACGTGCCCGTCGACGCGGACGACCCCGACGAACGTGCACGGCTCGTGTTCGGCGAAGCGGCCGTGCGCGGCGTCATCACCGGGACGGGCACGTACGCCCCGGCATCCGGAGAAGCCGTCCTCGACGAGGGACTGTTCGACGGCGAGGCGCCGCACCCCGCGACACAGGCGATCGTGGCGGTGCCTCCGCCGAACGTCGACGACGACGCCTGGATCATCTTCACGTCCGGCTCCACGGGCGTGCCCAAGGGCGTTGCGGTCACCCACCGCGCGGCGGCCGCCTTCGTGGATGCCGAGGCTCGTCTGTTCGTTCCCCATGCGCCGCTGGGACCCGACGACCGCGTGCTCGCCGGACTGTCCGTGGCCTTCGACGCCTCATGCGAGGAGATGTGGCTCGCGTGGCGTCACGGTGCGTGTCTCGTTCCGGCGCCGCGGTCGCTGGTGCGCTCCGGCGAGGATCTCGCGCCGTGGTTGCTGCGCCAGAGCATCACTGTCGTGTCCACGGTGCCCACGCTGGCCGCGATGTGGCCGGCGGAGTCCATCGAGAACGTACGTTTGCTCATCTTCGGCGGCGAGGCATGTCCGCCCGAGCTCGCCGCGCGCCTGGTCGCCGACGGACGCGAGGTGTGGAACACGTACGGCCCGACCGAAGCGACGGTCGTGGCGTGCGCGGCTCCGCTCGACGGGTCGGTGCCGGTTCGCATCGGCCTGCCGCTGGACGGGTGGCTGCTCGCGGTGGTCGACGGTGACGGGCAGCCGGTCGGCGAGGGTGGCGTCGGCGAGCTGATCATCGGCGGTGTGGGACTGGCACGTTACCTCGATCCCGCGAAGGATGCCGAGAAGTACGCCCCGTTCCCGACGCTCGGCTGGGACCGCGCCTACCGTTCCGGCGACCTCGTCCGCTTCGAGCCCGACGGCCTCGTCTTCCAGGGCCGCGCCGACGATCAGGTGAAGGTCGGCGGGCGACGCATCGAGCTCGGCGAGGTGGAGGCCGCCCTGCAGGATCTGCCGGGCGTGACCGGCGCCGCGGCCGCCGTTCGCACCACCGAGGCCGGGGTGCCCGTGCTCGTCGGCTACCTCGCGGCGCCTGCGGATTTCGATCGTCTCGCGGCGCGGGCGGATCTGGCCGCGCGGCTGCCGGCTCCCATGGTGCCGCTGCTGGCCGTCGTCGACGACCTGCCCGTGCGCACGTCGGGCAAGGTCGACCGTGCGGCCCTGCCGTGGCCGCTGCCGAACGTGGAGCTTCCGGCATCCGATCTCTCGCCGGGGGAGGCGTGGCTGGCCCAGCAGTGGCAGGCCGTGCTCGGCATGCCGGTCATCGATCGCAAGGCCGACTTCTTCGACCTCGGCGGCGGATCGCTCGCCGCGGCGCAGCTGGTGTCACGCATCCGCACGCGCGTGCCCGAGTTCTCCGTCGCCGACATCTACGACGTACCCCGGCTGGGGGCGATGGCCAAAGCCCTCGGCACCGGTCTGCAGGAGGATGCCGCTGCCGGCTTCCACCGTCCGGAGCCGACGCCGCGACGGGCGCAGTGGGCGCAGACGCTGCTGGCGGTGCCGCTGTTCATCCTCTCCGGCATCCGGTGGATGCTCTACCTGCTCACCGCCTCGGCCGTCTTGCGGCTCTTCCCCGGATTCGACGTCTTGCCCGAAGCGCCGCTCGTGATCGTCCTGGTCGGGCTGCTCGTGTTCGCAACGCCGTTCGGGCGCATGGCGATCGCGGCGGCGTGCGCCCGACTGCTGTTGCGCGGCGTGCGACCGGGTGATTATCCGCGCGGCGGCTGGGTGCATATCCGGTTGTGGCTGGCTGAGCAGATCGCCGATCAGGTGGATGCCGTGGGTCTCGCCGGAGCGCCGTGGGTGAGCTACTACGCCCGCGCCCTCGGCGCGCGCATCGGCACGGGCGTCGACCTGCATGCGCTGCCGCCCATCACCGGGATGCTCGAGATCGGAGACGGCGCCGCCATCGAGCCCGAGGTCGATCTGTCGGGGTACTGGATCGATGGTGACGTCGTGCGCATCGGTGCCATCCGTATCGGCGCCGGGGCCACCGTGGGTTCGCGCAGCACGCTCGCTCCCGGCACCCGGATCGGTCGCCGCGCCGAGATCGCACCCGGGTCGGCGGTGTTCGGACGGGTGCGCGCCGACCAGACGTGGGCGGGCTCTCCCGCGGTGCGCGTGGGTGGCACATCCGCGCAGTGGCCCGTCGAGCGGGCCCCCGCTCCCACCCGCTGGCTCTGGGCATACGCCGCCTCCGCGATCGCTCTGGCGCTCCTGCCGCTGGTGGCGTTCGCTGCGGGCGCGCTCGTCGTCGCCCGCGGCATCCAGGGTGCGGCGTCGCTCCTCGAGGCGCTGGGCGGGGCGCTGGTGTGGCTTGTTCCCGGTGTGCTGGTCGCGGGTGTCGTCTTCGCCGGTGTCGTCGTCGTGACGGTTCGCGTGCTGTCGATCGGGCTGAACGAGGGCGTGCACCCGGTGCGCAGCCGCGTCGGCTGGCAGGCATGGACGATCGAGCGCCTGCTGGACTCGGCGCGAACGATCCTGTTCCCGCTGTACTCGAGCCTGTTCACGCCCGTATGGCTGCGCCTGCTCGGCGCGCAGGTCGGTCGCGATGTCGAAGCCTCCACCGTGCTGCTACTTCCGTCGCTGACGCGCATCGAAGACGGCGCCTTCCTCGCCGACGACACCATGGTCGCGTCGTACGAGCTGCACGGCGGCTGGATGCGCCTCGGCCCGGTGCGCATCGGCAAGCGCGCCTTCCTCGGCAACTCCGGCATGGCCGCGCCCGGACACCGCGTTCCCCGGGACGGGCTGGTCGCGGTGCTCTCGGCTGCGCCGGCGAAGGCCAAACCGGGCTCATCCTGGCTGGGCTCGCCCGCCGTACGCCTTCGGCGACGCACCGCCGAGGGCGACGAGACGCGCACGTATCAGCCGCCGGCGCGCCTGCGCGTCGCTCGCGCGCTGTGGGAGCTGGGACGCGTCGTGCCGGTCGTCGTCACCTGTGCGTTGGGCGTGCTCGTCGTCTTCGCCCTGGCAGCGCTGATCGACGCCGTCGGTCTCGGCGGTGCGATTCTGCTGTCGGGCATCGTCATGCTGGCCGCGGGCGCCGTCGCCGCCGGGGTCTCGACAGCGGCGAAGTGGCTGATCGTCGGCCCCATCCGTGCCGGCGAGCAGCCGCTGTGGTCGAGCTTCGTCTGGCGCACCGAGGTGTCCGACACCTTCACCGAGATGGTCGCAGCTCCCTGGTTCGCGCGCGCCGCCGCCGGGACGCCGGCCCTCGCGGTCTGGCTGCGGTCGCTGGGCTCGACCATCGGGCGCGGCGTCTGGTGTGACAGCTACTGGTTGCCGGAGCCCGACCTCGTCACCCTGGGCGACGGGTCGACGGTCAACCGGGGATGCGTTGTGCAGACGCACCTGTTCCATGATCGAATCATGAGCATGGACACCGTCGAACTCGAGGCCGGGGCCACCCTCGGGCCCCACAGCGTCATCCTGCCGGCGGCCAGCATCGGCGCGCATGCGACCGTGGGACCGGCATCCCTGGTGATGCGGGGCGAGACGGTGCCCGTCGGCTCGCGCTGGAGCGGAAACCCCATCGGACCCTGGCACGCGGTCAAGGTGCGCGCCTACCAGTCGACCTCGTGAGCGGGCACGACCCGTACGCGCCCGAGAGCGGTGACCCGTCGTTCGACGTCGACTCCTATGACGTGGCGATCGACTATCGCGTGCGCACCAATCGTCTCGAGGGGCGAACGACGATCAACGCCGTGGCGGCGACCGCGGTGTCGGCCGTGAGTGTCGACCTCGTGGGCCTGCGTGCGACGAGGGTGCGGGTCGACGGCGATCGGCGCACCCGGTTCTCGCAGGGCCCGCGGAAGCTGCGGGTCACGCTGCCGCATCGGCTGCAGCCGGGGGAGCGGTTCTCCATCGAGATCGTCTATGCCGGCGCGCCCGCACCGCGTCGTTCCCGCTGGGGCACGATCGGGTGGGAGGAGCTCGAGGACGGCGCCCTGGTGGCGTCGCAGCCGACCGGTGCTCCAACGTGGTTCCCCTGCAACGACCGCCCCGACGCGCGCGCGCCGATGCGTCTGTCGGTGACGACGGATGCCGGGTACCTGCCGGTCCTCACCGGCCACCCGACCGGCACGACGACGACGGGCGGTCGGGTCACGGTGACCTCCGAGTCGACCGTGCCCGTGGCCACGTACCTCGTCGCGGTGCACGTCGGCCCCTACGAGCAGACTGCGCTCGAAGGCGGCGAGGGTGTGCGGGTGTTCGCTCCGGCACAACTGCGCCGCGACGTGACGCGGGCGTTCGCCGACGTTCCGCGCATGCTGGCACTGTTCGACGACTCCTTCGGGCCGTATCCGCAGGAAGCCTGCACACTTGTCGTGACACCGGACGAGCTGGAGATCCCGCTCGAGGCGCAGGGGCTCGCGGTCTTCGGCAGCAACCATCTGGTCCCCGACGAGCAGCGGCTGATCGCGCACGAGCTCGCCCACCAGTGGTTCGGCAACAGCGTCGGCATCGGCCGCTGGCAGGACATCTGGCTCAACGAGGGCTTCGCCTGCTTCGCTGAGTGGCTCTGGTTCGAGCGCTCCGGCGCGGCGAGCGTCGCCGAGAAGGCGGCGAAGCACCACGCTCGTCTGCGGGCGCTGCCGCAGGACCTCGTGCTGTCCGACCCGGGTCCGGACCTCATGTTCGACGACCGGGTCTACAAGCGCGGCGCCCTCACCCTGTATGCCCTGCGATGCGCCCTCGGCACCGCGGTGTTCACACGGGTGCTGCACGAATGGGTGGCGACCTATCGGCACGGCCTCGCGACGACCGACGACTTCCGCGCGCTGGCCGCCCGCGTCGCCGGCCGCGATCTCGACGACGTCTTCACGCCGTGGCTCGATCGCGTCGAGCTGCCCCCGCTGCCGCGCCCGTAGCGGTCACGAGACCGACACCCCCGCCTCATCTGGCGCTCATCGACGCCGTGTCGACCATCGTGTCGACCACGGTGTCGACTACCGCGGCAGACAGGAGGATCCCCGGCGGGCCGTCGAGATCCACGCCGTGAACGGTCGTCGCCACCCCGGGAACACCGGCGAACCAGCGAGCCCCGTCGGCTGACTCCTCGAGCCTGACGGATGCCGCGTCGATCCGCAGTGCCGTGCCGACGGCCTTGAGCGCGGCCTCGACCCTCACCCACCGGCGCACCCCACCCGGGACGCCGCCGGCGGCTTCGCGGACCGTGTCGTGGAGTGGTTCCGCGTCGACGGCGAAGCCCCCACCGGCGCCCGGAACAACGCCGACCACAGCGAAGCGCCCGGCGTACGTCACCCCCGCTCGCCACGCGGCATCCTCCACCCGCACCGGGCCATGCGGGCCCCCGCACTGCGGACACGGGTTCGTCAGCCGCACCTCCGTCACCGCTTCCGCGCGCAGAAGGTCGCGGATCAGCCCCCACGCAACCGCCCGTCGGCCGTCGCGCGAGGAGGGGGCCGGCGCCCACGCGAGGCGGAGCCCCTCCACGATCTACAGCTTCGGCTCGTGCGTCTCGATCGCGATGATGCCCGAGCCCGGGTTCGTCGCCGACAGGTGCACCACCGAGAAGGCGCCCGTCTCGAGCGCGGACGCGCTGCCCAAGTACGAGCCGTGCAGGGTTCCGGTCGCGAGGGCCAGTTCGGACAGGATGCCGGGGAGCACCGGTCCGTGACTGCACAGCACCGCGGGCTTGCGCGAGCGTACACGGCGTCCGATGACCGAGCGGACGTCCGCCGTGCCGTCCTCCCAGGCGTCCTGGCTGAGCGCCGAGGTGCGGTGAATGTCCTTGCCGATCGCCGCCGCGAGCGGGGTGACCGTGGTCACGCACCGGACGGCGTCGCTGGAAACGATCTTGCGCACGCCGAAGGCGCGAAGCGGCCCGACGGAGGCCGCCGCCTGTTTCGTCCCGCGGGCCGTGAGCGGTCGCGCCGCGTCGGAGCCGTCCCAGTCCTCACGGGGGAGGGCCCGGGCATGGCGCAGCACGACGATGGGGAACGTCTGCAGCACACCGTCGTCGACGTAGCGCAGGAACTGCTCCATGATCTCGACGTCGACGGGATACGACAGCTTCGCGAGCGCCTTCTTCGGCGAAAGCCACTCGATGGCGGCGATCTCCTTGTTGGGCACGAACGCGGAGGTGCGGATCGCGGCATCCGTCGCCTCGGCAGACCAGTAGTGCACGATCTTCTGCCGCTTGTTGGGCATGTGATATCGCGAGACGCCGACGGGGATGCCGAGGGCCACGCGGATTCCGGTCTCCTCGAAGATCTCGCGCACGGCGGTCTCGGCGAGGCTCTCTCCGGGATCGACCTTGCCTTTGGGGATCGTGACGTCGGCGTAGGCCGTGCGATGGATGACCAGCACGCGGAGCTTGCCGTCGACCACGCGCCACACCACGCCACCGGCCGCGTAGACGGCGGTGTCGGTCATCGCACCGCCCGCGCGCGACGACGGCGCTGCACCTGCGCCATCGTGCGGTCCTGCAGATCGATGAGCGGCTTGCCGTCGGCATCCGTGCTGTGGCGTTTCCACTCGCCGCTGTCCTCGAGGTGCCACGAACTCGTCTCAGCGCTCATCGCGAGATCGAACAGGTCGACGAGCTCCTTGATCTGCGCCGGCGCGACGACGCGCACGAGCGCTTCGACGCGCCGGTCGAGGTTGCGGTGCATCATGTCGGCACTGCCGATGAACACCTGAGGATCGCCGGCGCCGGCGAACGCGAAGATGCGCGAGTGCTCGAGGTAGCGGCCCAGGATCGAGCGCACGGTGATGTTGTCGCTCACGCCGGGCAGTCCGACCTTCAGCGAGCAGATGCCGCGCACCCAGACGTCGACGCGGACACCGGCCTGGCTCGCCCGATAGAGCGCATCGATGATCTGCTCGTCCACCATCGAGTTGACCTTGATGCGGATGTGTGCCGGCTTTCCCTCGAGCGCGTGGCGGCGCTCGTTCTCGATCTGGCGCAGCAGCCCCTTGCGCAGGTGCAGGGGAGCCACCAGCAGGCGCTTGAACTTCTTCTCGATCGCGTAGCCGCTGAGCTCGTTGAACAGGCGCGTGAGATCGCGGCCCACCTGCTCGTCGGCGGTGAACAGGCCGAAGTCCTCGTAGATGCGACTGGTCTTCGGGTTGTAGTTGCCCGTGCCGATGTGGCTGTAGCTGCGCAGCATGCCGTCTTCCTCGCGGATGACGTGCAGCAGCTTGCAGTGCGTCTTCAACCCCACCAAGCCGTAGACGACGTGCACACCCGCCTTCTCGAGCTTGCGCGCCCAGACGATGTTGGCCGCCTCGTCGAAGCGAGCCTTCACCTCGACGAGGGCGAGCACCTGCTTGCCGCGTTCGGCGGCATCGATCAGCGCCTGAACGATCGGGCTGTCACCGGACGTGCGGTAGAGCGTCTGCTTGATGGCGAGCACGTGCGGGTCGCGCGCGGCCTGCTCGAGGAAGCTCACGACGCTCGTGGTGAACGACTCGTACGGGTGGTGCACGAGCACGTCGCCCTTGCGGATCGCGGCGAACAGATCGGCGCGCCCGTTCTGTTCGGCGGGCTGGAAGGCCGGAGCCGTGGTCGGCACGTGCGCCGGATAGTGCAGCTCTGGACGGTCGATGCGAGACAGGTCGAACAGACCCCGCAGGTCGAGTGGGCCGGGGAGGCGGTAGACCTCCTGCTCGGTGATGTCGAGTTCGGCGATCAGCAGGTCGAGGGTGACGTCGTCCATGTCCTCGGTGACTTCGAGACGGATCGGCGGGCCGAACCGGCGTCGCAGCAGCTCGGCCTCGAGCGCCTGGATGAGGTTCTCGGTCTCGTCCTCCTCGATCACCACGTCCTCGTTGCGGGTGAGGCGGAACGTGTGGTGCTCGAGGATCTCCATCCCCGGGAACAGGTCGCCCAGATGGTTGGCGATGAGTTGCTCGAGCGGCAGGTATCGCGCCCGTCCGGCGTCTCCCGGCACGGCGACGAAGCGCGGGAGCATGGGCGGCACCTTCAGGCGCGCGAACTCCTGACGACCCGTCTTCGCGTTGCGGATGCGGATCGCGAGGTTCAGCGAGAGTCCGGAGATGTAGGGGAAAGGGTGCGCCGGGTCCACCGCGAGCGGCATCAGCACCGGGAACACCTGGGACTGGAAGTACTCGGAGAGCTCGTTGCGGTCATCGACCGACAGGTCGTCCCAGGAGACGACCTCGATGCCCGCCTCGGCGAGTGCGGGCTGGACCATCCCGAGCCAGGCGTTCGCCTGACGCAGCTGCAGGGCGTGGGCAGCGTCGGAGATGTCGGCGAGCACGTCTTGGGGGGCGCGACCGACGTTGGTCGGCACCGCGAGGCCGGTCACGATGCGGCGCTTGAGGCCGGCCACGCGCACCATGAAGAACTCGTCCAGGTTGCTGGCGAAGATCGCCAGGAAGTTGCTGCGCTCCAGCACGGGCAGCGACGGGTCCTCCGCGAGCTCCAGCACGCGCTGGTTGAAGGCGAGCCAACTGAGCTCGCGATCCATGTAGCGGTGCTCGGGGAGCTGGGCGTCGCCGTCTTCGACCATCTCGTCGAAGTCGTCGTCGTCCTCGTCGCCCAGTCCGGTGTCCAGAACGTCGGTGTCGATCATTCCCTCATCATGTCAGGGCCAGGTGACCGACGCGTTAACCACGGCGTTGCGCGGCGCTGGCTGCGCCGTCATCACGCCGAAGAGGCCTCATGCGGTGAGGGGATCTGGTCGTCCTCGTAGACGTTGAAGCGGTAACCCACGTTGCGGACCGTGCCGATGAGCTGCTCGAGGTCTCCGAGTTTGGCGCGCAGGCGTCGTACGTGCACGTCGACCGTCCTCGTGCCCCCGAAGTAGTCGTAACCCCACACCTCGCTCAGCAGCTGCTCGCGCGTGAACACGCGCGAGGGATGCGTCGCGAAGAAGTGGAGCAGCTGGAACTCCTTGTAGGTGAGATCCAGCGGCTTGCCGTGCACCTTGGCCGAGTAGGACGACTCATCGATCGTGATGCCAGAGGTCTGGATGCGGCTGGAGACCTGTGATGCGGATTGGCGTCCGACCGCCAGCCGGATGCGCGCGTCGACCTCGGCGGGGCCGGCACCGACCAGGATCACGTCGTCGATGCCCCAGTCCGTCGACACCGCCGTGAGGCCCCCCTCGGTCACGACGAGCACCAGCGGTGCGTCCAGGCCCGTCGTGTTGAGGATCTTGCACAGCGACTTCGCCCCGACCAGGTCGGCACGGGCGTCGACGAAGATGACATCCGAGCTCGGCGCGTTCACGAGCTGGGCCGGCTCGGCGAGAATCTGCCGGACGCGATGGCTGAGCAGCTCGAGCGCAGGCAGGACGGGGCCCCCGCCCGGGGCGGAACTCAAGACGAGAAGCTGAGCCAATGGGGGTCCCTTCCGGTTCGGATGCCCCCGAACCGTGCCCCCATCTTAGAACCCGCTCGCACGGGCGCCGTGCGCGGGTGGCTCGGCCGACGTGCGCGGAGTGCGCGCGTCGGTGACAATGGGAGGATGACGCTTCCCGGATTGGCGCCCCGCGCCGAGTACGGCGGCATCGTCGGAGTCTGGGCCGCTGGCGCGGTGATCGCGATCGTGATCGGCGTCGTCGCTCCGGGCGAGTGGCGCGCCGCATGGATGCCGGTGGGCATGGCCGCCTGCCTCATCCTCGCCTTCGTCGTGCAGTTGGTTCAGGGACACTCGCAGGGCTTCGTGCGCCGGATGGCGCTGAGTACCCTCGGCGCGTTCGTGATCATGGGCCTGATCGGGCTCGGTCTCGGACTCTCCAGCATGTTCGCGTGACGGTAGAGTGAGGACATGGACCTGCTCGCGCTCGAACTCTTCTTCGTCGGGTTGCTCGCGCTCGCCTCGCTCGCGATCGTCTTCGTGTCGGGTGTCGTGATCAAGAACCTCTACCGCGGCCAGCGCTGATCGGCATGATCGACCTGCCGACCGACCTGCCGGCCGATCTCGTTCCGCTCTCGTGGCTGCTCGGTGTCTGGGAAGGCACCGGCGTCATCGACTATGAGGCCGACGGCGTTGCCTTCCGCGGCGAGTTCGCCCATCGGGTGAGCTTCAGCCACGACGGCGGCGATTACGTGAACTACGCCGCGAGCGCATGGTTCGTCGCCGACGACGAGACGCGCACGCCCCTCGTCGCGGAGACCGGATACTGGCGCCTGGCTCGCCCCCTCGGGCAGGCCGATCCCGGGCCGGCGCTGCTGCCGCCGTCGGCGGTACGCGACGCCGGGCGGACGGCCGACGACGTCGAGTCGCTGCGCAACGAGGAGGGCGGCTTCGATCTCGAGGTGGCGATCGTGCACTCGGACGGCATCAGCGAGCTCTACGTCGGGCAGGTCCGCGGCCCACGCATCGATCTGGCGACGGATGCCGTGGTGCGCCCCGCCAGCGCGAAGGTCTACACTGCGGCGACCCGGATGTACGGCCTCGTCGACGGCCACCTGCTCTGGGCGTGGGACATCGCCGCGCTCGGCGGCGAGCTCGGTTCGCACGCGTCGGCACGACTGGCGCGGGCCGAGTGAGCATGTCCGAGGCGCCCCGTCCTGCCGCCGTCGCCAGCGCGTTCACCGTCGTTCCCGGTGCCGTCATCGACGAGCGTGGGCTGGTGCATGTGGCCGCGCCCGCGCGTGAACAGCGCGATCTCATCGCCGGACGGGCACTTGCGCCCCTCGAAGACCGGGTCGTGGTCGCGGTCGACGGTGTCGACCGCCTCAGCTGGCTGGATTCCATCACCTCGCAGGCGCTCACGGCGCTCGCACCGGGCACCAGCACCGAGCTGCTCGTGCTCGACCCGCAGGGCCACGTCGAACACGCCGCGGGAGTCGTGGACGACGGTGAGCGCACGTGGCTGATCGTCGATCGGTCCCGCTCCGCGGCGCTCGTGACGTGGCTCAGTCGCATGCGGTTCCGGTTGCGGGTAGAGCCGCAGGACCTTTCGGAGGAGGTGCGCGTTATCGGCGGCACCGCGCAAGCGGTTGCTGCGCTCGACCCGCTCGCGATCTGGCACGACCCGTGGCCTGCGGTCGGCACCGGCGGGTGGGGATACGCTCCCGCCGACCCGCACCCGGGGGAGTCGTACGACTGGGCGGAGGCGATCGTGCCGGTCGATGCGGCGTCCCGCCTCGCCGAGGCCGCGGCATCCGGTGATCAGCCCGTCGCCGGATGGATGGCCGTCGATGCCGTCCGCGTCGCCGCCTGGCGTCCTCGCGCCGCGACCGAGGCCGACGGACGGGCGCTGCCGCACGAGGCCGACTGGCTGCGCACCGCGGTGCACCTGGACAAGGGCTGCTACCGCGGTCAGGAGACGGTCGCGAAGGTGCACAACCTCGGTCATCCGCCGCGCCGGCTCGTCGCCCTGCAGCTGGATGGCAGCGACGCCGACCTGCCGGTGAGTGGAGCCGAGGTCTTCCTCGGCGACGAGGCGGTCGGCGCGGTGACCTCCGTCGCACGCCACTTCGAGGAGGGGCCGATCGCCCTCGCGTACGTCAAGCGCACGGTTCCGGTCGAGGCCGATCTGACCGTCGCGGTGGACGAGGGGCGGATCGCGGCAGCGCAGGAGGTCATCGTCCCGCCCGACGCCGGGCGCACCGCATCGATCCCGCGGATGCCGCGGCTCTCCCGGCGCCGCTGAGCACGGTGACGTCCGCGCCGCCGCCCTCGGAACGCCCCGGGAACACGGCTGCGCGGACCGCCGCCATCCCGACCGGGTGGCGTTCCCGCTGGTATCCGCGTGTCGGCATCGACCGTGTCATCGTGTCGGCTCCTGCGATCGCGCAGATCGTGATCGCAGCGACCGCGGCGTTCTCGTTCGCCCATTACGTGCTCGGTCACGCGGCGCCCCTGCTGGCGGCCACCGTCACGGTCTCGAGCCTCGGTCTCGTGAGGGACGCCCGACCGCGCCGGGTGCTGGAGACGGTGATCGGAATGGTCGTCGGAATCCTCGTCGCGGAGCTGATCGTGTTCGTCGCGGGAATCGGGTGGTGGCAGCTCGGCATCACGCTGACGGCCTCGCTGATCGTCGCGCGGTTCCTCTCGCCCCAGCCGGCGTTCGCGATCGCCGCGGCGATGCAGTCGGCGATCGTGATGGTCATCCCGGTGAGCGTGCCGTTCCTCCGGATGATCGACGGTCTCGTCGGGGGTGTCATGGCCCTGCTGGTGACGGCGTTGCTGCCGCGCAGCCCGCTGCGTACGGTCGCGCGGGAAGGAGCGGCGCTGTTCTCGGCGTTCGACGGCGCCGTGTCCACCCTCGTGCAGGCCCTGCGCCGCGGTGACGCGGTGTGCGCAGAGCGCGGACTCGCCAAGGCGCGCGCCCTTCAGGGGCTGGTCGACCAGTGGCGCGCCGGAATCGAGTCGGGTTCGGAGATCGCGCGCATCTCGCCGTTCCTGCGCCGCCAGCGCTCGGAGTTCCAGCGGCAGGACCGCATCCGCCTGCACCTGGACCTGGCCACCCGTAATCTGCGCGTGATCGCCAGACGCGTGGTCTATCTCTGCGACGACCGGCAGCCGCGTCCCATCGCCGCCGATCTGCTCACCGAACTCGCGGCCGGTGCGCGCCTCATTGCGGAGTCGCTCGGCGACATCTCCTATGAGCCGGCCGCCCGCGAAGCCGTCCGTGCCGTGGCGGCCCGTCTGGATCCCACCGTTCTCGCCGATCGCAGCTCGGCCGTCGACCAGACGCTCATCGGTGCGCTGCGCCCGCTGGCGGTCGACCTCATGACGGCGGCGGGGATGCCCGCCGACGAGGCGCGCGCCGCGATCCCGCGCGTCTGAGCCGCCGGCCGCCCCGAACCGCCGATGGCGCGCCCCCGAGGGCAGGCAATGTGCCGGGGAGAGGCAGAACGGCGCAGAATCGGCCTGTGCCGGGCAGATCGCCTGCGCTCGGTCGGCCGTTCGCCGGCGGGCGCCGGTCAGACGACGGGAGCGACCAGGCTCCACGGCACGGTGACCTCGCCCAGCCGCCAGCGCGCCCGGCCCTGCACAGGCCAGCCCGTCGCGTGCATCGCGTCGAGCGCGGCGCGCCAGCGCTGCACCGGTCCGAACGACGCGGTGCCGACGGCGCGTGTCCACTCCTCGTCGAGAGTGCGCAGGAAATCGTGCACCGGCTCACCGGGCACGTTGCGGTGGATGAGGGCCTTCGGCAGCCGCTCCGCGGCGATCGACGGCGAGGCGAGTTCGCTCAGACGCAACGACAGCGTGAGCGTTCGTGGCGCGGCGTCGGCGCCGATCTCGACCCACGTGCAGATCCGCCCGAGCTCGTCGCAGGTGCCTTCCACGAGGATGCCGTCGGGATGCAGGCGCCGCGTCATGCGCGCCCACGCATCCTTCACCTCGTGCTCGTCGTACTGCCGCAGCACGTTCAACGCCCGCAGCACCGCAGGTCGGCGCCCTTGCGGCGTCGGCACCTCGAACCCGCCGCGGGCGAAGGACACGTGAGCGTCGGGCGAGAACGCCGTGCGCCCCGCGCGCACGTCGAGCAGCTGCGTGCGGGCCCGCTCGACGCGGGCCGGATCGATCTCCAGCCCGAGCACATCGACACCGGGGCGGGCGCGCCGCAGCCGCTCCTCGAGCTCGAACACGGTGACGGCGCTCGCGCCGTATCCGAGGTCGACCACGAACGGATCGGCGGCGCGCCTCAGCACGGGATGCCGGGCGATCCAGCGGTCGATGCGCCGCAGCCGGTTGGTGTTCGTCGTGCCGCGCGTGATCTGACCGACGACCCCACGAGCGGGGGCTTTCTCCGGCGGCATCCCCCCATGATGCCAGCGCGCGCGCCGGTAGGATGACGAGCATGACCGCGCCGTACACGCTGATCCTCCTCCGCCACGGGCAGAGCGAGTGGAACAAGACCAACCAGTTCACCGGATGGGTGGACGTCCGCCTCACCGAGCAGGGGCGCGGCGAGGCCGCGCGCGGCGGTGAACTGCTGAAGGATTCCGGCATCCTGCCCGATGTGCTGCACACGTCGCTGCTCAGTCGGGCGATCCAGACGGCCAACATCGCGCTGGACGCGGCCGACCGTCTGTGGATCCCCGTGAAGCGGTCGTGGCGCCTCAACGAGCGTCACTACGGCGACCTCCAGGGCAAGGACAAGGCAGAGACGCTCGAGCAGTTCGGTGAGGAGCAGTTCATGCTGTGGCGCCGCTCGTTCGATGTGCCGCCGCCCGCGCTTCCCGATGACTCGCCCTACAGCCAGGTGAACGACCCGCGCTACGCCGGCATCGACGGCGACGTCCCGCGCACCGAGTCGCTGAAGATCGTCATCGACCGCCTCCTGCCCTACTGGGAGAACGAGATCGTTCCGGACCTGAAGGCGGGCAAGACCGTTCTGGTGACCGCGCACGGCAACTCGCTGCGCGGCCTGGTCAAGCACCTCGACGGCATCAGCGACGCCGACATCGCCGAGTTGAACATCCCGACCGGCATCCCGCTCGTCTACCGCCTCGGTGAAGACCTCATGCCGCTCGAGCCGGGCGCCTACCTCGATCCCGAGGCCGCCGCTGCCGGCGCCGCGGCTGTCGCGAGCCAGGGCAAGGGCTGAGGCTCAGCGGCCGTACGAACGCGAGAGGGGGATGCCGACCGGCATCCCCCTCTTCGGTTTCCGCCTCCGCCACAGCGGAGGCGACGTCTCACTCGACGCCGTCGACCGATTCGCCCTCGGCGATGATGACGGCGATCGTGTCGGTGTCGGGCGTCCAGTCGCCGGTAGCGAGGTAGGCCACCTTCTTGGCCACCGAGACGGCGTGGTCGGCGAAGCGCTCGAGGTAGCGGCTGGCCAGCGTCGCATCGACGGTGGCTCCGGCCTCGCCCTGCCAGTTCTCGCTCAGCACCTTCTCGAAGACGGCGAGGTGGTGGTCATCGACCTTGTCGTCGAGTGTGCGCAGCGTTTCGAGGTAGCTGAGGTCTTCGGTGCGCAGCAGCTCGGTGAGGGTCTTCGCGACCTCGACGTCGAGCTCGCCCATCTTGGTGAAGGTCCCCTTCAGGCCCTTCGGGATGGCGCGCTCGGGGAAGCGCATGCGGGTGAGCTGAGCGATGTGCTCGGCGATGTCGCCCATGCGCTCCAAGGAGGCGCTGACGCGCAGGGCCGCGACGACGATGCGCAGATCGCGGGCGACCGGCTGCTGACGAGCGAGGATCTGGATCGCCAGCTCGTCGAGCGCGACCGCCTTGTCGTCGATCGTCTGGTCGGCTTCGATGACCTCTTCGGCAAGGGCGACGTCGCTGGTACCGAAGGCGCGGGTGGCCTTGTCGATCGCCTCCGTGACCAGCTCGGCGATCTCGACGAGACGCGACTGCACGTCCTCGAGCGACTGGTGGAACACTTCGCGCATGAGAGGGCCTCTCTTCCGGCAGGCAGGCACGGTGCCGCCTCCTGACCCGGTGATCATCGCGGGCCAAGGTTAACGATCGGTGCCGCAGCGATGAACGTTGCCGACGCCGTTTCCGGCGTTGATCCGTATCGTGAATCTGCGGTGTCCAACCACCCTACGCTGGGAGCCATGGAGTCCCTGCAGCCGGCGATCGCGCTGATCCTCGGCCTCGTCCTCGGCGGCGGAGTGGCCACGCTCGTGCTCATCGCGCTGCGGGCGCGTGACCGCGCGCGTGTCGCGGCATCCACGGCCCTGCCCGACGGGACGGCGGCGGTGCTCCAGGGGATGGACGAAGTCGCGGTGGTCGTCGACACGTCGCTGCAGATCGTCGCCGTCTCGGCGCCCGCGGAGCTGTTCGGCATGCACGAGGACTACGCACTGCCGGGCGATGAGCTGCGCGCCCTCGCCCGGACCGTCCGTCGTACCGAGGCGCCGGAGACGCAGACGATGCGGCTCAAGCGCGGCGTCGAGCCGCGGCTGGTCTCGGCCCGGGCGAGCGTGATCACGCCGCGGTTGATCCTCATCGTCATCCGTGACATCACGGAGCGGGAGCGCGTCGAGGAGATGCGCCGCGACTTCGTCGCCAACACCAGCCATGAGCTGAAGACGCCGGTGGGTGCGGTGAGCCTGCTCGCGGAGGCGGTCGAGTCGGCCGCCGACGATCCCGATCAGGTGCGTCATTTCGCCAGTCGCCTCAGCGCCGAGGCGGCGCGGCTCAGCCAGCTCACGTCGCGCATCATGAACCTGTCGCGGCTGCAGTCCGCCGACGATCTGACGGAACTGCGCGACGTGTCCGTCGACGAGGTCGTCGCCGCCGCCATCGAGTCCCAGTCGGTCGCCGCAGACTCGGCCGCCATCACCGTCGCCCGCGGGGGCGAGAGGCACGCGTACGTGCGCGGTGACGTGCAGGTGCTCACCGAGGCCGTCGCCAACCTGGTGGCCAACGCGATCGCGTACTCGCCGCAGGGCGGACAGGTCGGCGTCGGCGTGAAACGGGACGGCGGGGTCGTCGAGATCGCGGTCACCGATCGGGGGATCGGCATTCCGGAGGACGAGCAGGAACGCGTGTTCGAGCGGTTCTATCGTGCCGACCAGGCGCGCTCGCGCCGCACCGGCGGCACGGGGCTGGGGCTGTCGATCGTCAAGCACGCGGTGCAGCGGCACGGGGGAGAGGTCGAGGTCTGGTCGCGTCCGGGGCGGGGCTCGACCTTCACCGTGCGACTGCCCGCCGTCCCTGCGCCCGACGACCTTCCCGCTCCCAAGAAACGCAAGAAGAAGAAGGCCGCCCGCGATGGTGCGCGGGCGAAAGGAGAGAAGAAGCGATGACCCGCGTCCTGATCGTCGAGGATGAGCCCGATCTGGCCGATCCGCTCGCCTATCTGCTGCGCCGTGAGGGATTCGAGGTCGAGATCGCCGAGGACGGCCCCGCGGCCCTCGATGCGTTCGCCTCGCGCGACGCCGACATCATCCTGCTCGACCTCATGCTCCCGGGGATGCCGGGAACCGAGGTGTGCCGTGTGGTGCGCTCGACCTCCAAAGTGCCCATCATCATGCTGACAGCGAAGGACTCCGAGGTCGATATCGTCGTCGGTCTCGAGCTGGGCGCCGACGACTACGTGACGAAGCCCTACTCGTCGCGCGAGCTGCTCGCGCGGATGCGGGCGGTGCTGCGACGCAGCGAAGGCCCCGAGCTGGGGCTCGACGACAGCGTCGTCGACGGCGGAAGGGTCGTGCTGGACATCGATCGGCACACCGTCGCCGTCGACGGTGAGACCATCCCGATGCCGCTGAAGGAGTTCGAGCTGCTCGAGGTGCTCATGCGCAACGCGGGGCGCGTGCTGACGCGCGGCCAGTTGATCGACCGGGTCTGGGGGAGCGATTACTTCGGCGACACCAAGACGCTCGACGTGCACATCAAGCGCATCCGGTCACGGATCGAACGCAATCCGAGCGAGCCGGTCATGCTCCTGACCGTGCGCGGGCTCGGCTACCGCTTCGAAGCCTGACGCGCCCTTCCCCGCGACACGAAGATCGGCGGCGCCCCTCGTGAGGAGGGACGCCGCCGATATCCGTGAGCGGGATCAGTTCGCGGGAACGAAGTCCTTCAGGTACGACAGGGTGCCGTCCAAGACCGGAACGCGGTCTTCCACGGCCTCGCCGGTGCCGGACTGGAACGTGGTGCGCACGTCGGTGCCGGGCTTGGCCGACAGGCCGGTGAACAGCAGCGGATCTGCGCCGTCGAAGCCCAGGCTGACGGTCGAGTGCGCGGCGACCGGCACCCGCTGCGTCGTGCCCTCGATGCCCACCAGCAGCGTCTCGTCGGTGTCGGTGTCGTTGACGATCGCCGCGAGGAAGTTGGCTTCGGTGCCCTTCTCGTTGGCGACGAAGAGCGCGTTGCGCACCTTCAGGGGTGCCGAGTGCGTGATGTTGACGCCCTCAGCGGCCGAGTAGCTGATGGTCGTGGCCTGCGGTGAGATCATGCTGCAGCCGGCGGTGGAGAGGACCACAGCGGCGGCGAGGGCGACGGACGCGAGACGGCGCGTGTTCACGGATCCTCCTGGACGAGTCGGTGTGTGCTCATTCTATGCCGCGACGCGGCGCCACCCCGGCGCCCCCGCCGCGGATGCTCAGCCGGCGAACCCTAGCGTATGTCGCCTGTGGTATTCTGGACTTTGCCGAAAGGACATAACTGCATGCTTTTTGAGGTTGGCGAGACGGTCGTCTATCCGCACCACGGGGCCGCGACGATCATCGAGGTCAAGGACCGGATCATCAAGGGCGAGACCAAGAAGTACCTGAAGCTGAACGTCACGCAGGGAGACCTCATCATCGAGGTCCCTGCTGACAACGTCGACCTGGTCGGTGTTCGTGACGTGATCGGCAAGGACGGTCTCGAGAAGGTGTTCGACGTGCTGCGCGCACCGTTCACCGAAGAGCCCACCAACTGGTCGCGCCGCTACAAGGCCAACCTCGAGAAGCTCGCGTCCGGCGACGTGATCAAGGTGAGCGAGGTCGTCCGTGACCTGTGGCGTCGTGACCAGGACCGCGGCCTGTCCGCCGGCGAGAAGCGCATGCTGGCCAAAGCTCGTCAGATCCTCGTGTCCGAGATCGCTCTGGCGCTGAAGGCCGATGAGGATCACGCCTCGGGGGTCCTCGACGAGGTTCTCGCGAGCTGATCCCGGCATCCGCCGGAAGACGGCGCGCCACGTCGGTAGTGTCGGGTACATGAGCGACCCGTTGGTTCCCGTGCCCCACACCGCCGTAATCGTCGTCGCGGCTGGATCCGGTCAGCGGTTGGGCGCGGGTGTTCCGAAGGCGTTCGTGGGTCTCGACACCCACACGGTTCTGCGCCACGCGCTGGAGGGTGTGTTCGCCGCCCCGGCCGCGCAGGTCGTGATCGTCGCTCCCTCAGACCGCGTCGGTGATGCCCTGACCGAGGCGCGCGCCGTCGCCGGCGAACGGCACGACCTGGTCACGGTCGTCGCCGGCGGGCTCAGCCGGCAAGAGTCGGTGGCTGCCGGACTGCGGGCCGTGTGGCCCGACGTCGAGCGCGTGCTGGTCCATGACGCCGCGCGGGCTCTGACTCCGCCCGAGGTCTTCGCGCGCGTCATCGACGCGCTCACAGACGGCAAAGATGCGGTGCTTCCGGTGCTTCCTGTGGTCGACACCGTCAAACGGGTGTCCGGCGATCGCGTGCGCGAGCCGATCGATCGTTCCGAACTGGCGGCCGCGCAGACCCCGCAGGGATTCCGCCGCACGATTCTCGACGCGGCGTATGCCGCGGCATCCGCCGAGCACACCGACGACGCCGCACTCGTGCAGAGCATGGGAACACCGGTGTGGACGGTGCCCGGCGATGAGCGGAGCTTCAAGATCACCACTCCGGGCGATCTCGACCGCGCGCGAGCCCTCCTGGCTGTCGCGCCGGTGAGGCGCACCGCGCCGGTGCCGCGCGTCGGCGTCGGCACCGACGTGCATGCCGTCGGCGGTAGCGGCGATCTCTGGCTGGCCGGACTGCACTGGCCCGGTGAACCCTCGCTGCACGGTCATTCGGACGGGGATGCCGTCGCGCACGCCATCGTGGACGCCGTGCTCGCCGCCGCGGGACTCGGCGACATCGGCACCCATTTCGGCACCGATCAACCGCAGTACGCCGGCGCCCACGCCGAGGCGTTCCTGGCCCGCACGCGGGAGCTGGTGGAGGCCGCCGGCTTCTCGATCGGCAACGTCTCGGTGCAGGTGCAGGCGCGCCGCCCGCGCTTTGCCGCGCGCCGCGCGGAAGCCGAACATGTCCTGTCTGCGGCGCTCGGTGCGCCCGTCGCCGTATCGGCGACCACGACCGATGGGCTCGGCTATACGGGAACGGGCGACGGCGTCGCCGCCTTCGCCGTCGCGCTCGTCTACTCCGTGTGAGCTCCCACGCCCGCGCCGCTGTCGCGTCTCGCGCGCGCGGGTAGGCTGGAGCGGTGACGGTCCGGCTCTACGACACCCAGGTGCAGGCGTTGCGCGACTTCGCGCCGCAGGATCCGGCGAACGTCACGATGTACGTGTGCGGTCCGACGGTGCAGTCGGGTCCCGGCATCCATCATCTGCGTGCGGCGCTCGCGTTCGACCTGCTGCGTCGCTGGCTCACCCGCCGTTTCGGACGCGTGACGTTCGTGCGCAACGTCACCGACATCGACGACAAAGTCCTGCAGAACGCCACCGCTGATGAGCCGTGGTGGGCGCTGGCGTATCGCGTGGAGCGCGAGTTCGCGTACGCGTATGCCGCGATCGGCATTCTCGCGCCGACCTACGAGCCGCGCGCCACCGGATCGATCCCGCAGATGCAGGAACTGATCGCCACCCTCATCGAACGCGGTCATGCCTACGCCGCGGCCGGTGACGTCTATTTCGACGTGCGTTCGTGGTCCGCCTACGGAGAGTTGACCCATCAGAGCATCGACGCGATGGAGCCGGCGACCGATGCGGACCCGCGCGGCAAGCGCGACCCGCGGGATTTCGCCCTCTGGAAGAGCGCGAAGAGCGATGAGCCGGCGGATGCCGTGTGGGAGAGCCCCTGGGGGCCGGGCAGGCCCGGCTGGCACATCGAGTGCTCTGCCATGAGCCGCCGCTACCTGGGTGCCTCCTTCGACATCCACGGTGGCGGCATCGACCTGCGCTTCCCGCACCACGAGAACGAGTTGGCGCAGTCGCGTGCGGCGGGTGACGCGTTCGCCCGCTACTGGGTGCACAACGGCCTGGTCACGGTCGGCGACCAGAAGATGTCGAAGTCGCTCGGCAATCATCTGCTCGCGCTGGACGTGCTGGCCGACCGCGACCCGCTCGTCGTGCGCTACGCCCTCGGCGCGGCGCACTACCGGTCCACGCTCGATCTCACCGCGGCATCCTTCGACGAGGCCGAGGCGGCCCTCGAGCGCATCCGAACGTTCCAGCAGCGGGCCGCGCGGGTGCTCGGCACTGCGGTGCCGCTGGTGGCCGCCGATATCCCCGAGGCGTTCGCTGCCGCGATGGACGACGACCTCGGCATTCCGCAGGCGCTCGCGGTCGTCCACGAGACCGTGCGCGCCGGAAACGCGGCGTTGGATGCGGGCGATCGGGATGCCGCGGCCCGCGCTTTCGTCGAAGTGGGCCGCATGACCGGCGTTCTCGGTATGAATCCGGCCGACCCGAAATGGCGACCCGAAGCAGGTGCTGCCGAGGCGCGCGCCCTGGACGCGCTGCTGCAAGCGATGATCACCCAGCGTGCGCAGGCGCGCGCGAACAAGGACTGGGCGGCCGCCGACCGTCTTCGCGACGCGATCGCGACGGCCGGCGTCGTCCTCGAGGACGGTCCCGACGGGACCCATTGGAGTCTGAATGATGGCTAAGCCGGGCAACCCCTCCGCGGGCAAGGGCAAGAAGAAGGGCCCACTCAAGGGCACGGGCGGCAACGGACGCAAGGCGCTTGAGGGCAAGGGGCCGACTCCCAAGGCCGAGGACCGCAGCTGGCACGTCGCCGGCAAGCGCAAGGCCGCCATGGAGCGCTACGCCGCCGCCGGCGGCAAGGGGCGCCCCGGTCAGAAGCCGGCGCCGTCCCGCGCGCCGAAGGCCAAGGCCGGCGACGACACCGAGAACGTGACCGGGCGCAACTCCGTGCTCGAAGCTCTGCGTGCACGCATCCCGGCGACGGCGTTCTACGTCGCCCAGCGCGTCGAGATGGACGATCGCGTCAAGGAGATGCTGTCGATCGTGACCCAGCGCGGTATCCCCGTGATGGAGGTCACCCGCCCCGAGCTCGACCGTATGGCCGGCTTCGACGGCGTGCACCAGGGTGTCGCGCTCAAGGTGCCGCCGTACGAGTACGCGCACCCCCAGGACCTGCTGGAGGAGATCATCGGAAAGGGGCAGACGCCGCTGATGGTCGCGTTGGACGGCATCACCGATCCGCGCAACCTCGGCGCGATCATCCGCTCCACCGCCGCCTTCGGCGGTCAGGGACTCATCATTCCCCAGCGCCGTTCGGCCGGCGTCAACTCGGCCGCGTGGAAGACGAGCGCCGGCGCCGCGGCCCGGGTTCCGGTCGCGATGGCGCCGAATCTGACCACGACGCTCAAAGAGTTCAAGAAGCAGGGCGTGTTCGTGCTCGGTCTCGATGGCGGCGGCGACGTCGCGCTGCCCCAGCTCGAACTGGCAGATCGGCCCGTCGTCATCGTCGTCGGCTCGGAGGGCAAGGGGCTGTCACGGCTGGTCACCGAGACGTGCGACCAGGTCGTGTCGATCCCGATCTCCTCCGCCGCAGAGTCGCTCAACGCCGGCATCGCGGCATCCGTCGCGCTCTACCAGGTCTCCACCATCCGCGCCGCGTCCGAGTGACGCCCGCTCCACCTGCACGCCGATCCGAAAGGAAGCACTGAGATGGCCATCATCGCCGTTCTGGGAGGCACCGGCTTCGCCGGTCGCCACATCGTCTCCGAGGCTGTGGACCGCGGGCACACCGTGCTGTCGGTGTCGCGGTCGGTGGCCGCAGACCGCGTGCCCGGTGCGACCTACGTCGAGGGGACGCTGCTGGACATCCCCGGGCTGGTGACGCAGCTGGAGGGTGCGGACGTGGTCATCAGCGCCATCGCACCGCGCGGTGCGATGGAGGGCCTCGTCCGGCCCAACCTGGAGGCGCTGAACACCGTGCTGCCCGAGAGCGTGCGGCTGGGCGTCATCGGCGGCGCCGACGGGAGCCTCGTCGCTCCCGAGGGCCCTCGCGTCGTCGACGTCGACTTCCCCGACGCCTTCAAGACCGAGGCGCTGGAGATGAACGGTGATCTGGAGGACCTTCAGGCCGAACAGACCGGTCGCGACTGGTTCTTCGTCCACCCCGCCGGCGGCTTCGGCAGCTTCAACCCGGGCGAGCGGACGGGCACCTACCGGGTCGGTGGCGATGTCATCGTCACGGATGCCGAGGGGCAGTCCTACATCTCCGGCGCCGATCTCGCGGTGGCGGTGCTCGACGAGATCGAGAACCCGCAGCACTCGCGCCGGCGCTTCACCGTCGGGTACTGACGCGCTCTCTCGTCGGGGTCAGACCAGGTCGCGCCAGTCGACGTCCTCGTCTTCGTCGTCGTCGTCGATCGTCGAGATCGCCGAGGTGATCACCGGAATCGCCATCGTCTCGGTGGGGGGACCCATCACCGTGGCCTCGTCCCGGCGGTGACGCAGCACGTCATCGATGTAGGACGAGACGACCTCGGCGATCGGCACCGACTGTCCTCGCGCTTGCGACATGTACCAGCGGTGTTCGAGGACCTGGTGGAACACCTCGGCGGGTTCGAGTTTGGCGCGCAGATCCCAGGGGATCGCCTTCACGACCGGTTCGAACACGCGGGTGAGCCACTCGTGCGCCACCATCTCCTCGTCGGAGCCGAGTCGTGAGACGCGGGCACGGAACGCGTCCATGTCGTTGAGCAGGCGCCGGGCCTGGTTCTCCTCGACGTCCAGTCCCGTCAGACGCAGAAGGCGCCGCTGGTGGTGGCCGGCGTCGACGACCTTGGGCTGAATCGACACCGTGGTGCCGTCCGGCGTGGTGCGGATCGACATCTCGCCGATGTCGAAGCCGAGATCGTTCAGGCGTTTGACCCGCTCGGTGATGTGCCAGGCCTCACCGGCGGCGAAGGTCTCCTTGTCGGTCAGCGCCGCCCAGAGCGAGCGGTACGACGACATGATGCCGTCGGCGATCGCGACGGCATCCACGCCGCCATCGAGGCGGCCGCCGGCTTCGAGGTCCATGATCTCGCCGGCGATGTTCGTGCGCGCGACGTCGAGGTCGTGCTCGCGCTGACCGCGCGTCAGGCCGCTCTCGTGCAGCTCGCCGGTCTCGGCGTCGACGAGGTAGGCCGCGAACGCCCCGGCATCCCGTCGGAAGAGCGTGTTCGACAGTGACACGTCACCCCAGAAGAAGCCGACGGTGTGCAGGCGCACGAGCAGCGCGGCGAGGGCGTCGACGAGCCGGCCGGCGGTGTCGGGTCGCAGCACCTGTGTGAACAGGGCGCGGTAGGGGAGCGAGAACTTCAGATGCGCCGTCACGAGCGCGGCCGGCAGGGGGTCGCCCTTCGGCGTGCGGCGACCGTCGATCACCGCGACCCGTTCCACGCACGGCACGTCGAGGCGGCCGAGGGAGCCCAGCATGTCGTACTCGCGGCGGGCCATCTCGCCGGTCGTCTCTTTGACGGCGACCACGCGGCCCGACAGATCCGCGAAGCGGACGAGGTGGCGTGACAGGCCCTTCGGAAGCGAGACGATCGTGTCCTTGCCCCACTCGTCCAGCGGGGTGGACCAGGGCAGCGCCAGCAAGCCGGCGTCGACACTGCTCGCGGTGATCGTGAGGGAGTGGGCCACGCGGGTCTTCGCTTTCGTGGGGGATACGCCGCGGCGCGGGGGTCCGGTCCGTGGAACCGGGCCCCCGCGCCGCGTCTGGTCGGATCAGGCCGACGCGATCGCCTTCTTGGTGAGGCGCTCGCCCGACTCGATGTCGAACGCGTGCACGTGGTGCGGCACGGGGGCGAGGACGACCGTCTCGCCGGCGTTCGGGTGGTTGCGGCCGTCGACGCGCGCGACGATGTCGGTGCGCTTGCCGGCGATCTCGGTGTGGCCGTAGAGGTAGCCGTCCGCGCCGAGCTCCTCGACGAGGTCGACGGTCACCGACAGGCCCTGGCCGTCGGCCGGGTTCACGATGATGTCCTCGGGGCGGACGCCGGCGGTGACCTGCGTCGCGCTGGTGGGACGGTCGATGTCGGCGTCGACGACGGCGGTGCCGAACTGGATGCCGCCGGCGCTCGCAAGGTCGACCTGGAACAGGTTCATCGCGGGCGAGCCGATGAACCCGGCGACGAAGACGTTGTTCGGCTTCTCGTACAGGTCACGCGGCGTGCCGACCTGCTGGAGCAGACCGTCCTTGAGCACCGCGATGCGGTCGCCCATGGTCAGAGCCTCGGTCTGGTCGTGGGTCACGTAGACGGTGGTGACGCCGAGGTTGCGCTGCAGCGACGCGATCTGGGTGCGCGTCTGGACGCGCAGCTTTGCGTCGAGGTTCGACAGGGGCTCGTCCATGAGGAACACCTGGGGCTTGCGCACGATCGCGCGGCCCATCGCGACACGCTGACGCTGACCGCCCGAGAGGGCCTTCGGCTTGCGGGTCAGGTAGTCCTCGAGGTCGAGGAGCTTCGCGGCCTCGAGCACGCGCTGGGCGCGCTCTTCCTTGCCGACGCCGGCGATCTTCAGCGCGAAGCCCATGTTCTCGGCGACCGTCATGTGCGGGTACAGCGCGTAGTTCTGGAACACCATCGCGATGTCGCGGTCCTTCGGCGGGATGTCGGTGACATCGCGATCGCCGATCAGGATGCGGCCGGAGTTGACCTCTTCGAGGCCGGCCAGCATGCGCAGCGACGTCGACTTTCCACAACCGGACGGGCCGACGAGGACGAGGAACTCGCCGTCACCGACCTCGAGGTTGAGCTTGTCGACGGCCGGGCGGGTGCCGCCCGAGTACAGACGGGTTGCGTTGTCAAAGGTGACGGACGCCATGTTTTCTTCTCCTTCACCGGCAGGTACGTGCCGGACGATCCGTAGTGATGGAATGAGCGGGGGCTTGGCCCGCACGTCCCGCGATGGACGCGTTCTCAGTATCGCACGTTCTCCTCCGCGAGGAAGAGGCCTCGTCTGGGCATTTCACAGGCTCGCTGGCTAGCATCGACACATCGCCCTGCTCCGTCCGCGACGCTGGACCCGATCCGAATCGTGACGACCGGGATGCACCGCGATGTGCCCTCGAGCTGCCTCCCACAGAAGGTCCCATGTCCCACGACGCCGCCCCGAACGAGCCCACGCCTGCTGGCCGCCGCGATGCGGTGCGCGAGAAGGCGCAGCTCGTCCACGCGAAGCAGTCGCGGGCACGCGTGCTGCGCCGCTCGGCGCTCGCCGTCGTCGCCGCTGCCGCCGTCGTCGCGGTCGCGGTCGCGGTGTCGTGGGCGGTGCGCTCCAACAGCGATCGGCCGCAGCTGCAGCCGGCCGACGCCACCGCCGACGGCTTCCGGGTGACGTCGGTGTCTTCGGTCTCGCCGGGAACGCCGATCGACGGCGCGAGCCCGGCGCCCACGGCTGCGGCCGAGCCGCAGGCGACACCCTCGCCGTCCACCTCGGCATCCGTCGTCGACATCCACGTCTACGTCGATTACCTCTCGCCGGCGGCGCGACAGTGGCAGCTCGCCAACGCGAAGCAGCTGGCGTCGTGGGTGTCGGACGGGGCGGCGACCCTGACCTACCACCCGGTCTCGATGCTCACCGCCAAGTCGAACGGAACGAAGTACTCGTTGCGCGCGGCGAGCGCAGCCGCTTGTGTCGCGACTCTCGATCCGTCGAAGTTCTTCAGCTTCAACAACGACCTCCTCACCCGTCAGCCGGCTGTCGACTCCGACGGCTTCTCCGACAAGGAACTCGCCGACATCGCCCAGGCGAACGGGTCGGATGACCCGAAGCGGCTTCGCGACTGCATCGAGACCGAGTCGTACTCGTCGTGGGTGAAGGGTGCCACCGAGCGGGCGATCAGCGGGATCCCCGGCACGAACGGGCTCACCCTGACGGGAACGCCCATGGTCGTGGTGAACGGCCAGCAGTACGTGGGCGACATGACGGATGCCGCCGAGTTCTCGCAGTTCGTGCTCACCAGCGCGAGCGGGGCGTACTACAAGTCGCAGACCGCGACGCCCACGCCCACCGTGAAGCCGACGGCCGCGCCGTAAGTCGCGACGCGGCCCCGATAGACTGGGACCCGCTTTGCCGGCTTGGCGCAATCGGTAGCGCACCGTACTTGTAATTGCGCACCGGGCCCGATCTGGGGTTTCTGCGGGGTTGCGGCCTGTTCGCGAGCGCCAGAGGCACGTGACCGAGGGGTGTCCGCCCTTTCCCGCCGATACCGGCGTATGTGCGGGGTTGCCGAGCGGGGGTTCCCGTCGGTACGGGTGTCCTGAGCTGCCTCCAGGGCGATCAAGAGGGCTTCGGCGAGATGATGAGCGATCGCGGCTACTGCGTGGTTCCGGGCTGTCATGGGCGGGAGTCTCGCGTGTCTGCGCGGAGGATTGTCACGAGCGCGCGATGCTCGCGACCTGGGCGATGAAGAACCCCCAGAACGCGCCCACGGCAGCGGCGGCACCGAGGGCTTTACCCACACGATCAAGCCACCTCGGCCCGTCGTGGCTTAGCAGGCGGAGGATCGCACCTACCATCCCCTCGGCGAGGAACACGATCGCCCATACGGCGACCTGCTCCCGCAGCGGAGATCCTGAGCTCTGCATCCCGTACAGCGCGAAGATCGGGCCCAGCAGGAACAGGGCGAACACACCAAGCGCCACCCATCCGTCCCGGGGCGCTTTGCGGATCATGTCCCGGATCTTGTCCCAGATGGTCGGCTTACTGGGTGAGACTGCGAGCCGGTTGTCGCGAGCTGCAGCTGCGGCCGAAGCTGACGCAGCGGCTTCTGCTTCGGCCGCAGCTTTATCTGCCGAAGTGACAGCACCGGTCACCCCCAGTGTCGCCAAGCATCCGATGATCAGCCCCGCAACACCCGCGGCGACCACCCATATGAGAGTCCGAGGCCGCTTCCGTGGACCCTCGGGCAATGCAGGCCGTGGCGGGATCTCGTACGTCATGCCGTGAGCATAGCGAGTACACAGACGCGCAGTCACCGACCGGAGAGGATGGCTTTCCAGGTCTCGTCGTAGTCGGGGAAGCGATGCCAGAGCTGCGCCTGCAGCGCGTCCTGGACGACGTCGCGGTCGACCGTGGTCCCGGGCAGGCGAAGAAGACGCGCGCGGTGCTGTCGGGCATGATGGGCGTCGCCGCCCGGTCTGATGCCGTGAAGGCGAACCCGGTGCGAGAGCTCGCGCGCGTGGAGGCGAAGGTCACGGGCTCCACGGCGACCCCTGTCGACGAGTTGCCGGCGCCGCTCGCGAAGGTCCGCGCCGACGAGCGGCTGCAGCAGATGGACATGGTCGACCTGATCGAGTTCCTCGCCGGCACCGGCGTGCGGATCTCGGAGGCCCTCGGGCTCGATTGGGCGGACGTGGAGATCGTCGCGCCGTCAGGCATCCCGACGCTCGGCGCGACAGTGGCGGTCCGGAAGTCGAAGACGACGGCGGGGGAGCGGCGCATCACCGTGCCCGCGGCCGTGGCTGCCGCCTTGGTGCGGCGGGAGCGTCGAGACGGGCCGGTGTTTCCGACGCCGTTCCTCAATCGTAGGGATCGTCGCAACACGGCGAGCGAGTGGCAGGCGGCGCGGGAGCGGCTCGAGCTGGGCGAGTACACCTTCCACTCGTTCCGGAAGACCGTCGCGACCGCGCTCGATCAGGCCGGTCTGTCGGCTCGCGCGATCGCCGAGTATCTCGGCCACGCGAACCCGTCGTTGACGATGAACGTCTACATGAGCAAGACGGTGGGTGGCGCGGCCGCTGCGAGCGCGCTCGATCGCGTGATGCGATAGACGTGCGGATAGGCTGTGCGATTACTGCTGATGTAGTACGCGTATTACAGAGCGGCATAAAGTGAGACAGAATGATGTTGTCAGCAGTGAAGGAGCACACCGATCATGTCTGGCACGACACTCTTCAACACCCGCCACGTTTCGAACTCCGCGGCCGGCGACTACTGGCGCGGGCTGGGGACGATCATGAACATCCGCGGAAACACTCACCGCGAGTACAAGTTTGCCCACTCTGAGCAGGAGGCCGACGAGGCCGCGATCGCTGACGACTGGCGCGTGGTCGGCGAGGACCTGTTCGCCGCGATCGAGCGCTGCCCGTATGGTCGGCGCTGAAATCTCACCCCCGCTCGAGGGGGAAGATCCCGAAGAGGCTCGACGGGAAGACGAGATCGAGCCTGCAGATGACGATGTCATCGAGGGTGAGCCGGAGACTGACGACTCCCAGAAGGGTCTTCATGTCGTTCATCGGGAGATGCGAAGCTACCGCGGACCGTTGCCGTCACCGGAGACCCTTGAGAGGTACAAGGAAGTCGATTCTCGGTTTCCGGATGAGATCTTGGCCGCCTTCCGTGAGCAGCGGACGCATCGACAAGAGATGGAGCGTACGCTGCTTGCGGGTTCAGAACGACGAGCGAACCGGGGGCAGTGGCTTGGTACTGGGCTGCTGGGAGTTGGGCTCGCCGGCGGCATATGGGTGACGCTTGCCGGACAATCCGTCACCGGCGGACTCATGGTCACAGCAGCCCTCGCCCTGGGAGCGCTCAGCTATGTCTTTGGGGACAGTCGCAAGAAGGACTGACGTAGGCCAACGGGGTCATCGCGAGCGCTCTAGACTCTGTGATGGCTCCGCGAGCGATCGGGGAGTCGAAATGAATGTGCGGGGTTTGTGCGGGGTGACGTACCCTCGTATTCCGTAGATTCCCCGATATGGCCCGGGTTCCGGGCTCCGCCGGCTTGGCGCAATTGGTAGCGCACCGTACTTGTAATACGGGGGTTGCAGGTTCAAGTCCTGTAGCCGGCACCGTTTTCTTGCAATGCCCGCCGTCGCGACCTCCGTTCAGCCGAGGCTGACCGACTGATAGTAGGCGACGGCTGCCGAGACGAGCACGCCCACGCCGATCATCAGAGTGCCGACGCCGACGAACTGCCAGATGACGAGTCGGCGCTCGGGGGCGGGGAGGTCGCGAAAGGCCATGCGGTGATCGTAGCGAGTCCGCTGTGTCCATCGCGTTATCCACGGCGATGCGCTCGGCATCCGCCGGCCCGCACCCCTAGATTCGATTCCGTGGACGAGCACGAGCCGCGTACCGAACCCGACACCGTCACCGAAGCGATCTGCATTCTGGGCTACGACTGACCGATCGGCTCCTCTCCCACGCGCCCGGCTAGGCTGAGGAGTCGTGACCGCACCGACGACGCCCCGGCTTCCCGCCGGTGTCGCTCTCGGTGGTGCCGTGCTGGTCGGCGTGCTGACGGCGCTCCAAGCCCGCATCAACGGGCAACTCGGTCTGCGCATCGGTGACGGATTCGTCGCGGCGGTCATTTCCTTCGGGTCGGGGCTGCTCGTGCTGGCCGTGTCGTCGGCGCTGCTGCTGGCGGGCCGCCGAGGCTTCGGCGCGCTGGTCAGCGGCGTCCGCGCACGCACGATCCCGTGGTGGATGCTGGGAGGCGGGCTGGCCGGAGCGCTCACCGTCGCGACCCAGGGTCTCGCCGTCGCTGTGATCGGCGTCTCCCTGTTCACCGTCGGGGTTGTGGCCGGGCAGACACTGAGCGGCCTGGTGCTCGACCGCATCGGGTACGGCCCGGCCGGCGTCGTCGCGGTCACCATGCCGCGCGTGGCGGGCGGTGCGCTGGCTCTCGTCGCCGTCGGCATCTCCCTGCAGGGCGGTGTGCTGGAGCGTGTGCCGGTGTGGATGCTGGTGCTGCCGTTCCTGGCGGGCGTCGGCATCGCGTGGCAGCAGGCGACCAACGGGCGGCTGCGCCAACGCGTGGGGACACCGTTGACGGCGACGTTCGTCAATTTTCTGGGGGGAACGGTGGTGCTCGCCGTCGCCGCCGTCGTCCACGTCGCGTTCGTCGGTGTGCCGCCGGCGCTGCCGACCGAGGCGTGGCTCTACCTCGGCGGCGTGGTCGGCGTGATCTACATCTTCCTGTCGGCGGCGCTCGTCGCGCACACCGGGGTGTTGCTGCTCGGCCTCGGCGTCGTGGTCGGCCAGCTCGCCACCGCGTTCACGCTGGATGCGTTCTGGCCCGCGGATGCCGGTCCCGGCTGGGGAACCGAACTGTTGATGGTCGCTGTCGCGGCGAGCTCGGTCGTCGTCGCTCTCGCGCCCTGGCGGCGACGACGAACCTGAGCGGACGACGGGAGCGTCAGCTCTTCTTCTTGTCTTTCTTCGCGCCGGTCTTCGTCGCCCCGCCGTCCTTGTCGGCGCCCTTGGCGGGGGCCGGCATTCGACTGAGATGCGCACGGGGATCGACGCTCTTGCGGCGACCGGGTCGCGCACCGGTGGGCTTGCCGCCGACGTACAGCCAGCCGAGCAGCTCCTCGTCCTTCGCGAGTCCGTGCGCCTTGGCCACCGCCTTCGCCCGCGTGTAATGACCGGTGCGCCAGATGACACCCCATCCCGCCTCATCCAGCAGAAGGCTGAGCGTGTGGGCGACACCCGAGGCGACCGCCTCCTGCTCCCAGCGGGGAACCTTCTCGCTCTTGCGGTAGCTGGCGACCACGGCGAGCAGCAGTGGCGCGCGCAACGGCTTCGTCGACGGCTTGTCGTCGCCCTCGACCTTCGCGATCGCCGCCCCGAGCGTCGCCCGGTCCTCGCCACGCAGCTCGATGACGCGCCACGGTCGCAGGGACGAGTGGTCGGCGACCCGCCCCGCCGCCGCGATCAGGGTGAGAAGCTCGGCGCGGGTGGGCGCGGCATCCGTCACCTTCGACCATGAGCGACGGTTTCGCACCGCCGCCAGGGCCGGGTAGTCCGTGACCGTCTCGATCACGACGCATCCGCCTCCGGCGCCGGGGTGAACGACAGCGACAGCGAGTTCATGCAGTACCGGTCGCCCGTGGGGGTGCCGAACCCGTCGGGGAAGACGTGTCCGAGATGCGAGCCGCAGTTCGCGCACCGCACCTCGGTGCGGACCATCCCGTGGCTGCGATCTTCGATGAGCTCGACGGCCTCGGGGCGCACCGACTCGTAGAAGCTCGGCCACCCGCAATGCGAGTCGAACTTCGTTCCACTCTGGAACAGCTCCGCGCCACACGCGGCGCACGTGTAGAGACCCGCGCGGCTCTCGTCGAGGAGCTCGCCGGTCCATGCGCGCTCCGTCCCTGCCTGACGGAGGACGGCGTACTGCTCGGGGGTCAGCTCCGAACGCCACTCGTCGTCGGTCTTGGTCACGCGGTAGGTCATGTCTGGCTCCTTAGTCCACCTCCATTCAACCCGACGCGGGCCGCGGTCGGCTCGGCCCGCGAGAATGTCACCCATGAGTTCCCTCCCAGAATCGGTGTCGGCGCGCTATGGCCGGTTCGCCCGCGACGAGGCTCCCGGTCGTTCCGCGCTGTACGGCGAGTGGGCCGCCGGAGTCGCGGCGGATGCCGCGGCGCAGGAGGTGCTCGGGCGGATCGCGCCTTCTCATCGTCAGCCCCCGCTCGTCTTCGCCGCCGCGCGGCTGCTCGGATCCGGCGAGAGTGGGTACCCCGAGTGGCGGGAGTGGGTGCTCGCCCACGGCGACGAGCTGGTCGCGGAGTGCACGGCGCGCTCGCTGCAGACCAACGAACCCCTCCGGTGCGCCGCTCTGCTGCCCGCGTTGGCCGGCATCGACGGGCCGATCGCGCTGCTGGAGGTCGGCGCGAGTGCGGGACTGTGTCTCTACCCCGACCGATACTCCTACCGCTATCGCGGCGTCGCGGGCGAGATCGCGCACGATCCGCTCGACGGGGTGTCGGCCGTCGTGCTCGAGAGCGAGCTGCGCGGTCAGCACGTGCCCCCGTTGCGGCATCCGGAGATCGTCTGGCGAGCCGGCATCGATCTCGCACCACTGGATCCGGCCGACCCCGCCACCGAGGCGTGGTTGACGGCTCTCGTCTGGCCGGGCGAGACCGGACCCGCGGATCGGGTGCGTTCCGCGCTGCGCATCACGGCGGCGGACCCGCCCCTCATGTTCGCGGGAGACGGCGTCGACCAGCTCGCTCACGCCGTCGCGGCGGCGCCGCCCGAGGCGACGCTGGTCGTTCAGACCCCCGGCGTGCTGGCGCACCTCGGCTGGCACGCGCGCCACGCGCTGATCGAGCAGGTATCCGTCGTGGGACGGTGGATCACGCTCGACGCGCCCTCGCTGCACGAGGGATGGCGCGGCGGGCGGATCGCATCGAACGCTCCCGCTGAGGGCTTCGCACTCGCGCGCGACGGCGTCGTCCTCGCCCACGCCGACCCACTCGGGCGATGGCTGGAGTGGCGTCCCGGCGAGCGCGCTGCGCGGGGTTAACGTGAGCAGGTGCCCCTCTCCGAGCGTGATCGCCTCCTCCTCGACTTCGAGTCGCGGTGGACCGTGCACGACGCCGTCAAGGAGGAGGCCATCCGTGCCGAGCTCGCCCTGGCGCCCGCCCGGTACTACCAGCTGCTGGCTCGCATCATCGATCAACCGGATGCCGCGGCGCACGACGCCATGCTGGTGCACCGCCTCCGTCGGCTCCGCGATGCGCGCGAGAGCGAGCGTGCGGGACGCGCGGCCGTTCCCGCCGTCCGCACCGGAACAGGCCGGTAGCATTCTGGGGTGCCGAGTACGCCCCCGCAGAAGGACCGCTTCGATGATCTCGCCCTCGAGGGGGGACGCATCGGTGCGCATCGCGCCGAGAATCCGCGCCTGCGGGGAGGAATCGTGGTGCTGTGGTCGGTCATCGCGATCGTCGTGCTGGTCGCGCTGGGCATCTTCGGCACGCTGATCGCCATCGGGCGCGTCACCCTCTTTCCCGCCCCGAGCGCCACGCCGACGACCATCTCGACCGCCGAGCCGGTCGTCGACACGTCGTACCCGGTCACCGTTCTCAACGCGACGACACAGTCGGGTCTGGCCGGCTCCCTCGCGCAGACCATCGTCGGGGCCGGCTGGTCGCCCGACAGCGTCACGGCCGGCGACGCCAGCTCCAAGGACTTCCCGACCACGACGGTCTTCTACTCCGGCCCCGCCGAAGAAGGTGCGGCGCGGGGGCTCGCACAGGTGATCGGCGGGGCGGCCGTGACACTCAGCGATGCGTACAAGGGCCTCGCGAGCGGCGACGGCGCCAAGCTCCTCGTGGTCGTGATCGGTGCCGATCGCACGGATGCCGGGGCCACTCCGGCCGGCTGACCACCCCGCCCTGCGGGTATCAGCGGGGAGCGTGTTTCGCGCGTGTGAACAGTTCGATGCGCCTGTGTCAACACTTGCCGGAACAGCGATTTCGCCGCTCTCACGCTGGTTAGCATTGCGACGTCCCACCGCAGCATCAGGAGATTCGCATGGCCCAAGGTACCGTCAAGTGGTTCAACGCCGAGAAGGGTTTCGGCTTCATCACCGTGACCGACGGCCAGGACGTGTTCGTCCACTACTCCAACATCGACATGTCGGGATTCCGTGTCCTGGAGGAGGGGCAGACGGTCGAGTTCACCGTCGGCGCCGGTCAGAAGGGCCCGCAGGCCGAGTCGGTCCGCGTCGTCGCTTGACGTCGTTCGGCCCTCCCGTCGCGTCCGCTCGGCGCGGCTTGCACTCGTCATGCCAGAGTGCCAGAATGAGTTAGCACTCAATCATCGCGAGTGCTAAAGACTCATCCTCACGTCCGGGAGGGACGACACACTTATGGCAAAGATCATCGCTTTCGACGAGGAGGCCCGCCGTGGCCTCGAGCGTGGCCTGAACATCCTGGCCGACGCCGTCAAGGTGACCCTGGGCCCGCGCGGTCGCAACGTCGTGCTCGAGAAGAAGTGGGGCGCCCCCACGATCACGAACGACGGTGTCTCGATCGCCAAGGAGATCGAGCTCGACGACGCGTACGAGAAGATCGGCGCGGAGCTCGTCAAGGAGGTCGCCAAGAAGACGGACGACGTCGCCGGTGACGGCACCACGACGGCCACCGTCCTCGCCCAGGCTCTCGTGCGCGAAGGGCTGCGCAACGTCGCAGCCGGCGCCGACCCCATCTCCCTGAAGAAGGGCATCGAGAAGGCCGTCAAGGCGCTCTCCGACGAGCTGCTCGCCTCCGCGAAGGAGGTCGAGACCAAGGAGGAGATCGCCGCCACGGCATCCATCTCCGCCGCTGACCCCGAGATCGGCGCGCTGATCGCCGAGGCGATCGACAAGGTCGGTAAGGAGGGCGTCGTCACGGTCGAGGAGTCGAACACGTTCGGCACCGAGCTCGAGCTCACCGAGGGCATGCGCTTCGACAAGGGCTACATCAACCCCTACTTCGTCACGGACCCGGAGCGCCAGGAGGCTGTCTTCGAGGACCCGTACATCCTCATCGCGAACCAGAAGATCTCCAACATCAAGGACCTGCTGCCGATCGTCGACAAGGTGATCCAGGACGGCAAGGAGCTCGTCATCATCGCCGAGGACGTCGAGGGTGAGGCTCTCGCGACCCTCGTTCTCAACAAGATCCGCGGCATCTTCAAGTCGGTCGCCGTCAAGGCTCCCGGCTTCGGTGACCGTCGCAAGGCGCAGCTCCAGGACATCGCGATCCTCACCGGCGGCCAGGTCATCACGGAGGAGGTCGGTCTCAAGCTCGAGAACGCCACCACCGACCTGCTCGGCAAGGCGCGCAAGGTCATCGTCACCAAGGACGAGACCACGATCGTCGAGGGTGCGGGCGAGTCGGCGCAGATCGAGGGTCGCGTGACCCAGATCAAGCGCGAGATCGAGAACACCGACAGCGACTACGACCGCGAGAAGCTGCAGGAGCGCCTCGCCAAGCTCGCCGGCGGCGTCGCCGTCATCAAGGCGGGTGCGGCCACCGAGGTCGAGCTCAAGGAGCGCAAGCACCGCATCGAGGACGCCGTTCGCAACGCGAAGGCCGCCGTCGAGGAGGGCATCGTCCCCGGTGGCGGTGTCGCCCTCATCCAGGCCGGCAAGCGTGCGTTCGAGAAGCTCGCGCTCACGGGCGACGAGGCGACGGGTGCGAACATCGTCAAGGTCGCCATCGAGGCGCCCCTGAAGCAGATCGCCCTCAACGCCGGCCTCGAGCCGGGTGTCGTCGCCAACAAGGTGTCGGAGCTTCCCGTCGGCCAGGGCCTGAACGCCGCGACCGGTGAGTACGTCGACATGTTCGCCGCAGGCATCATCGACCCGGCCAAGGTGACGCGCTCGGCGCTGCAGAACGCCGCGTCGATCGCGGGTCTGTTCCTCACCACCGAGGTCGTCGTCGCCGACAAGCCCGAGAAGGCCGCCGCTCCCGCGGGCGACCCCACGGGTGGCATGGACTTCTGAGTCCGGATCTCAACGGAAAGGCCCCTCTTCGGAGGGGCCTTTCTGCGTGGAGCGGTGCTCAGTCGGGCGGGCTCAGCGGAACATGCTCGCGGCGGCGCTCTCGGTCTGCGCATACTGTGCGCCGGCGTGCCCCAGCGCGGTGCCGATGTCTCCGAGCGCGCTCTCCAGCTCGGTCTGTGCGGCCCGCCACCGATCGACCAACCCTTGGAAGGCAACGGCCGCGCTGCCCGTCCACGCACCCTGGAGCTGGGTGAGTTGGCCGAGCATCGCGGCGGTCTCTGACTGCAGGCGATCGGCGGTGGCGCGAATCGCCCCGGTGGCACTGAGTACGGCTTCCGAGTCCACACTGAACGCGGTCATGGTGACGTCCTTTCGTCGGTGTGGGTTCACGCTAGCCAGCGGTGGGCAGGCCTGAGATGGCCCAGAGCGCGGGTGTGCACAATGCGGTCGCGGAGGGGCTCCGGGGAGGAAGCCTCGAGCGGAGCTCGCAGCCTCGGTGCCTCAGGAGTCGATGTGCAGCCGAGGCAGGGGCTGCGTCTCGATGAAGAGATGCTCCGCGGCGTCGCGGCGCTGCGCGAGCGGGAACGCGACGCGGAAAGTGGCGCCGCCGCCGGGCGTCTCGCTGACCACGATCGATCCGTGCAGCGCGTCGACCACCGACGCCACGATCGACAGCCCCAGGCCGGAGCCGCCCGTCTCACGCGTGCGCGAGGTGTCGGCGCGCCAGAACCGCTGGAAGATCTTCTCCCGCAGCTGCGGAGCGATGCCTTCGCCGTGATCGATGACCGAGATCCATCCCATTCCACCGGGTTCGTCGACGCCCACGGCGAGCTCGATGGGCGAGCCCGCCGGCGTGTACCGGCGCGCGTTGCCGAGCAGGTTCGCGACGACCTGACGGATGCGGTTCTCGTCGCCCAGGACGATGGGTTCCCGCTCGGAGGGTAGGGGCATCGCAGGGGCGGGGGAAGGTGCCGTGACCGTCTCGCCGTCGGCGCGCGGCCGGCGTCGCAGCAGTGCACCGATCGCCGCGGTCGGGGGCCGTCGACGCGTCGGGGCGCTGGCCGTCGGCGGCGCGGATGCCGGACGCAGCACCGCCGGGCGTGGGTCGTCGTCGATGAACGAGACGGTCCGTTCCGGCGAGGTCGCGCGCGCATCCAGCACCGCGTCGCGGGCGATCGGGCGCAGGTCTACGGGAGCGACGACGATGTCACGGCGCTCGTCGAGGCGGGCGAGGGCGAGCAGGTCTTCGACGAGGCCGCCCATGCGGATGGCCTCTTTCTCGATGCGTTCCATCGATTGCGCCGTCTGCTCGTCGCCCGAGATGGCGCCCATCCGGTACAGCTCGGCGTATCCGCGCACGGTCACCAGGGGTGTGCGCAGTTCATGACTGGCGTCGCCGATGAAGCGTCGCATCTGCAGCACGGTGGCGTCGCGCTGGCCGAGCGCCTGATCCACGCGGTCGAGCATGGCGTTGATCGCCGTCTTGAGCTTGCCGACTTCGGTGCCGGGAGCGATGTCGCCCATGCGCTGGCCGAAGTCGCCCCGCGCGATGGACATCGCCGTCTGCTCCACCTGCCCGAGGCTCCGGAACGCCAGCGTGACGAGCCAGCGGGTGAGCAGGGCGCTCACCAGGATCGTCATGAGCGCCAGAATCGTGTAGATGCCGACGAAGCTCGCCACCGTCTGATTCACGGGCGTCAACGGCAGGGCGAGCAGCTGGACGTTGTTCTCGCGTGCTCCCGGGATCTGCAGGATGTCGACGGCGGCATGGAAGGTCGTCTTGCCGTCGGCCGAGGTGAGATCGAACGGAGTCGTTCCCTGCATGAGGGTGCTGTCGAGACCGAACGTGGTCGGGAACACCGGCGGATTGTCGGACGGCGGGCCTCCGGTGGCCAGCCTCGTGCCGTCGGGCCCGTAGACGGCGATGTAGAAGGATGTCAGCGGCGGATAGTCGGCGGGCTCGAATTTGGCGACCCCGTCGACGACCGCGACGTTGAGCAGACTGCTGGCCTGATCGAGCGTCACCGTCTGGCTGATCGACTGGTCGCGCTCGGCGATCTGGGCGTTGCGCAGGAACACCGCCGTACCGAACCCGGCGACGAGCAGTCCGCCGGTCAGCACGGCCACGGTGACGCCCGTGACCTTGGCCCGCAGGCTGATGCCGCGCCACCACGAGGTGAGGCGGTCGTTCTTCTTCGCGTGTGCCGCGTACACGCCGTCCGCCGTCATCGCCCCGCGATCAGGCGGTCTTGCCGGCCTTCAGCATGTAGCCGAAGCCGCGCTTGGTCTGGATGAGCGGCTCCGAGGAGTACGGGTCGATCTTGCGGCGCAGGTACGAGATGTAGCTCTCCACGATGCCCGCGTCGCCGTTGAAGTCGTACTCCCAGACGTGATCGAGGATCTGCGCCTTGCTGAGCACCCGGTTGGGGTTGAGCATGAGGTAGCGCAGGAGCTTGAACTCGGTGGGGGACAGGTCGATCGAGACGTCTCCCACCGTGACGTCGTGCGTGTCCTGGTCCATGGTCAGCTCGCCGGCGCGGATGGTCGACTCCTCGTCGGCCTGCATGGTGCGTCGGAGAATGGCCTGGAGTCGCGCGACGATCTCGTCGAGGGAGAAGGGCTTGGTGACGTAGTCGTCGCCACCGGCGTTCAGCCCTTCGATCTTGTCCTCGGTCTCGTCCTTCGCCGTGAGGAAGAGGATGGGGGCCGTGTACCCCGCGCCGCGGAGGCGCTTGGTGACGCTGAACCCGTTCATGTCGGGGAGCATCACGTCGAGGATGATGAGGTCTGGTTCCTCTTCGAGCACGGCCGAGATGGTCTGCGCGCCGTTCGCGACGGCACGCACCTGGTAGCCGGCGAACCTGAGGCTCGTGACCAGCAGGTCCCGGATGTTCGGTTCGTCGTCCACGACGAGGATGCGCGGTGCGGTCATAGCCCCATCCTGGCATCGCAACCCTTCCCTTTGCTGGATATCGGAGAAGATGGATGGATGACGACGCCCGCGCCGCAGGTCCCCGTCCCCCCGTCGGCACCGCTGTTCGCGCCCGCGATGCCGCCCGTCCCGCCCACGATCGTCCGGACGGCCCGCGCCCTCCCGGTCGACGCCGTGATCGGTGGTCTCGCCTTCCACCGCCTGATCTTTGCACGCCGACGCTCGGGATGGTGGACGCCGCTGGTGATCGGCATCCTGGGCCTCGCGATCTACCTCGGGTTGCTGGTGGTCGTCATGGTCGTCATCGGCATCGCGCTCTTCCGCGACCCGGAGCGCCTGGACGACCTCGCACGCCTCGGTCAGTCGGGCGGCGTCGACATGGGCGACCCGCTCATGGTCGCGATCCTGCTCGGCACGATCGCCCTCATGCTTCCGGCCTACATCCTCGCGTCACTGATCGTGAACGGACGCCGGGTCGGGCTCGTCTCCTCGGCCGCGGGACGGCTGCGCTGGCGCTGGATGCTGCTGTGCGGTGCGCTCGCCGTCGGCGTGTCCGCCGTGCTGACCGTGGTCGGTCTCCTCCTCCCCGGCGGCATGGAGGAGCCCGCGACGGGCGGCCCGGCCCCGACCTGGCCGATCACGCTCGTGGTCGTGCTGCTGCTCGTTCCCGTGCAGGCGGCGGCGGAGGAGTACATCTTCCGCGGTTACCTCATGCAGAGCATCGGACGCTGGCTGCGTCATCCGGCCTTCGCGATCCTGCTGCCCGTGCCGCTGTTCGTCCTCGGCCACGGCTACGACCTGCTCGGCCAGATCGGCGTCGGGCTGTTCGCCGTCGCTGCCGGCTGGCTCACGTGGCGCACCGGAGGACTGGAGGCGGCGATCGCCCTGCACGTCGTGAACAACCTCTCGGCGTTCCTGCTCTCGCTCGCCTCCGGCTCCAGCCCCACCGAGAGCACGACGGGACTGGTCAGCTTTCTGTGGTCGTTCCTGCTGATCGCCGGGTACGTCGCGCTCGTCGAGTGGATGCTGGCGCGTCGGCCGCTGCCGCGCACGCTCGTCCTGCCGCCGCCGGCTCCGGTGTGGTGAGCTACGCGGCGGCGATGCCCTCGGCATCCAGGATCGTGTAGCTGTAGCCCTGCTCGGCGAGGAAGCGCTGCCGGTTCTGCGCGAAGTCCTGGTCGACCGTGTCGCGTGCGATGAGCGTGTAGAAGCTCGCCGTGTGCCCGTTCGACTTCGGACGCAGCAGTCGGCCGAGCCGCTGCGCCTCCTCCTGGCGCGAGCCGAACGATCCCGACACCTGGATCGCGACCGAGGCGTCGGGCAGATCGATCGAGAAGTTCGCGACCTTCGAGACCACGAGCACCGGCAGGCGCGCTTCCCGGAACGCGGCGAACAGCTCCTCACGCTCGTCGACGGGCGTCGCTCCGGTGATCTTCGGTGCGTCCAGCGCCTCGGACAGCACGTCGATCTGATCGAGATACTGGCCGATGACGAGGATCTGCTCTCCCGCGTGACGGGCGACGAGATCCTTGACCACGCCGATCTTCGCGTGGGCCGTGGCGGCGAGACGGTAGCGCTCGTCGTCGGCCGATGCCGCGTACTCCATGCGGTCGGACGGCGGGAGGTCGACGCGCACCTCGTAGCAGACGGCCGGAGAGATGAAGCCCTGGGCCTCGATCTCCTTCCACGGGGCGTCGAAGCGCTTGGGGCCGATGAGGCTGAACACGTCCCCCTCGCGGCCGTCCTCCCGGACGAGCGTCGCGGTGAGTCCGAGCCGGCGACGCGCCTGCAGGTCGGCGGTGAGCTTGAAGACCGGTGCGGGAAGCAGATGCACCTCGTCGTAGACGATGAGGCCCCAGTCCAGCGCATCCAGCAACGCCAGGTGCGCGTACTGGCCTTTCCGCTTCGCCGTGAGGATCTGATAGGTCGCGATGGTGACCGGCTTGATCTCCTTGGTCTGACCCGAGTACTCGCCGATCTCCTCCGGGGTCAGCGTGGTGCGCTTGAGCAGCTCGTCGCGCCACTGGCGCGCGCTGACGGTGTTGGTGACGAGGATGAGGGTCGTCGTCTTCGTCGCGGCCATCGCCGCAGCGCCCACGAGCGTCTTGCCGGCGCCGCAGGGGAGCACGACGACACCCGAGCCGCCCTCGCTGAAGATGTCGACGGCGTGGCGCTGGTACGGACGCAAGGTCCACCCGTCCTCGTGCAGGTCGATCTCGTGCGGGGTGCCGGGGGTGTAGCCGGCGTGATCCTCCGCCGGCCACCCGATCTTCAGCAGCTCCTGCTTGATGTGACCGCGCGCCCAGGCGTCGATCACGTAGGTGTCGGGGGAGGGGTGGCCGATCAGCAGCGGCTGAATGCGCTTGTTCTTGGCCATCTCGGCGAGAACGGCGGGATCGGAGCCCCGCAGCACGAGCGCGCCCTCGGCATCCCGCTCGATGACCAGACGCCCGTAGCGGTTGACGGTCTCGCGGATGTCGATCGACACCGAGGCGGGCACCGGGAAGCGGGACCAGCGGTCGAGCGTGGCGAGCATGTCGTCGGCGCTGTGGCCGGCGGCGCGTGCGTTCCAGAGCCCCAGCCGGGTGACCCGGTAGGTGTGGATGTGCTCGGGTGCGCGCTCGAGCTCGGCGAAGATCGCGAGCTCGTGCCGCGCTGTCTCCGCCTGGGGGTGAGCGACTTCGAGCAGCACGGTGCGGTCGCTTTGCACGATGAGGGGGCCGTCAGCCATAGCGTCCCAGTCTACCGACCTCGCAGCGGCGGGGGCTCGCGTCGCCAGCCGTGCGTGCCCGGGGGGCCGGTCAGAGGGGGCGGATGCCGCTGATGCTGGATACCGGCAGGGTGCGCTCCACATCGACCGCCCGGTCGAGTCCCCGCAGGCGTCCGCCGCCGAGGCCGGTCGCCTCGATCGTGAACTCGCGCTCGGTGCCGTCGGGCATGCGGACGGCGACGACGATGGTGGCGCGCGCCTTGACCGCGTGATCCAGTTCGCGGCCGAGCCAGGCCGCGTCGGCATCGTCAGCGGGCGCGGCGCGCAGCCGTGCGAGGAGCGCGGCATACGTGTCGCGCGCGGGCGCGGGCTGCGACGGCGACGGTGCCAGGCGGTGGCGGTCGAGTCGTCGGCGCTCGCCGTCGGCATCCACCGCGACGACCGGATATCGGGCGTCGGCGATCATCCAGAACGCCGTGTCGGCCCCGCTGCGGGTCACGAGGCCGTCGGCATCCGGTACCAGTCCGAGGGGACGAAGAGCCTGATCGACGGCGAGGGTGCGCAGCAGCGCCTCGTCGTCGCTCCAGACCCGGGTGCGGCCCTCGTCGTCGGGACCGACGCGGACCATGCCGTGCGTGCGAGAGGTGCGTTCGATCTCGTACGCCAGCGGCTGGGGCAGGCCGGTGAGCGAAAGCTCGGTGAGAAAGGCGCGCAGCGACTCGGCGCTCTCGCCCGCCGTGAGGGCGTCGGCGATGCTCTCGGTCGTGAAGCGGTAGCTCGACGCCTGCGCGCGCGACTCCCGCCGCGCCATCGACCGCAGCCGCATGTCGAGGTGCGGCGACAGCGGCCCGGGCGCGATGGCGGTCAGATCGTTCTGCAGGTACACCCGGTCGACCTCGCTCGGCAGCAGCCGCGAGAGTGCGTCGAGGGCCGCGGAGGAGAACGGTGCGCTCGCGTCGTCGAGGAACGTGTCGCGCGCCCACGAGGTGGGGCGGTCCGTCTCGTCGAGGACGCCCCAGCGTCGCAGGAGCGCACGGAGATCCGCCGCTGTCTCTGGCCAGAGCACGTCCCACGGGTAGGCCTGCGCCCACGCGGCGGGCGCGATCCAGCCGCCGGTCGGTCGCCGCAGTCCGCGCGGCAGCCCTTCGAGGAACGCGGTGGCGACGGCGCTCCACCGGGCGATCGTGTCGGAGTGCAGCCACTGAACACCCGCGGGCGTCACGAGCCAGCTCTTGTCCTGACCCGACAGCAGACCCGTCCGCTCGGCGATCTTGACGAGGTCATCGGCGGTGGCGCCGTCGTCGACGATCCCGTCCTCCATCAGTCGGCGGCGGTCGGCGGCCCCGAGCGCTCCGGAACCGATGCGGCCGAACGGGTGCGTGAGCGCAGCATGCAGGATGTCGCCGAGTGAGCCGAGCGAGGAGAACGCCCGCTCGGCGGCAGCGGCGTCGTCCGGCCGTGCCGCGGCATCCGTGTCCTCGGCTTCGTCGACGTCGGCCGCGGGCGTCGATGCCGCGGTGAGGGCCGTCAGTGCGGACGACACCGCCTCGTACATCATTCCCTGCTCGTCGACGAGCGCCAGCTGCTGCAGCCGCGAGCGGGCAGCGTCGTCCGTGTCGAGGGCGGCGTCGGCGAGGGCGGAGATCTCGCCCGAGGTCAGGCCCCGCAGTGCGCGCTCGATCGACGAGGGCTCCAGAAGCGCCTCGGCCGCGTCGAAGGCGTCGTTCCATGCGACGGTCGGCGACACCTGTCGCGCCGAGAACAGCGTAGCCAGGGCGTCGTCGCTGCGCTGCACGAGATGCTGTGCGAGCGCGCGCGCCTCCGACCCGGTCACGTCAGCGGCCCTTGCCGACCCGGGCCTTCCGGACGAAGGTCATGATGAGGACCGCCATGAGCAGGACGAACGCGACGATCGGCGCGATGTAGACCAGCGTCCCGACCAAGGGCCACACGCCCTGGCCGAAGTCGTCGTGCTTCATGCCGGCGGCGGAGCCGATCATGATCGCGACGAAGCAGATCACCGACAGCAGCAGCAGGCCCAGGGACATGAACGCGAGGACGCGGTCGATGCGGCGGACGGGCAGATCGTCGGCCGAGCCGGGGGTGCGTGAGGACGAAGAGGGCATCGGGATCACCCTACTGCGTCCCCGCGTCGGGCGTGACGGTGCCGTAGGCTGGAGTGGGCATGATGCCCACCCTCGTGCCCTCGCGGCACGGGTCACGATGTCACCGCGCCTCAGGGCGCCGACGAGCGAGGTTTTTGCGATGCCCACCGGCAAGGTCAGGTTCTACGACGACGAGAAGGGGTTCGGCTTCATCACCACCGATGACGGCCAGGACGTCTTCCTGCACGCCACGGCCCTCCCCGCGGGCACGGAGGGGCTGAAGGCCGGAACGCGCCTCGACTTCGGCGTCGCCGACGGCAAGCGCGGGTTGCAGGCGCTGGCGGTGCGGGTGCTCGACGCTCCCGTGAGCCTCGCCAAGCGCAACCGCATGAAGCCGGATGACATGGCGATCGTGGTCGAAGACCTCGTCAAGCTGCTCGACAAGGTCGGCGGCGACCTGCGTCACGGTCACTACCCGAACGCGGGACAGGGCAAGAAGGTCGCCGCGATCCTGCGTAAGGTCGCCGATGAACTCGACGCCTGAGTCGGTCGACTCCGGCGCGGATGCCGAGGGGGAGACGTCGACGGTCGTCGCCGACGAGCGACTGCTGGCGGCGCACGACCTGGCGCTGGCGGCTCTGCACGAGATCACGCCTGCCGCGACGGTCGGCGACCCCGCCGGCTACACCGTCGAGGCCGACGGCGTCGTGTCGTTGCGCTTCGCCACGACGATGGAGGGCTATCCCGGCTGGTTCTGGACGGTGAGTCTCGCTGTCGTCGACGACGCCGAGCCGACCGTGCTCGAGGCCGAGCTCCTTCCGGGCGAGGGTGCGCTCCTGGCTCCGGAGTGGGTGCCGTGGGCGGTGCGTCTGGCCGAGTACCAGGCCGCGCAGGCGGCGCTCGCCGCCGAGCGCGGCGTCGAGGCCGAGGACGCTGCCGACGCCGATGACGAGTCGGACGATGATCTCGACGACGACGACCTCGACGACGTGGACGATCTGGATGCCGCCGACTTCGACGACGACGGCTCACCGATTCTGCACGCCGGCGACGTCGACGGCGTCGACATCGACGTGCTGGACGACGACACAGAGGACGACGACGCCGACGACGACGATACCGACGAGGATTAGCGGCGTTTCGACTCGCGCCGGCGGCGCGCGCTCAACGACCGGGTGTCAGAACGCGACGGTGCACCGCGCGGACTGCAAGACCTCCTCGCGCGACGCCGCGATCCTCGCCGTCATGGACGGCCTGCAGGTGCAGTGGCTGCTCGAGCCCGATGCGCTCGATCTCGGGACGGCCTCCGAGTTCGCGATCGAGGCCATCGTCTCGGCCGTCGTCGATCCGCGACCGTCGCCGCTGGCCTGAGCCCTCCGACGGGGCGTGGTCTCAGCCGCGCATGTGCTCGATCGTGTAGTCGATCGCCTTGATGAGCTGGCGGACATCGTCGGGCTCGATCGAGACGAACGTGGCGATGCGCAGCTGGTTGCGGCCGAGCTTGCGGTACGGCTCGGTGTCGACGATGCCGTTGGCGCGCAGGCTCGCCGCGACGGCCGCGGCATCCACCGTCTCGTCGAAGTCGATGGTGACCACGACGGGGGAGCGGTCGGCGGGATCGGCGACGAACGGGGTGGCTACCGGCGAGCTCTCGGCCCACTGATACAGGGCCTGCGACGACTCGGCCGTGCGGGCGGCGGCCCAGCCGAGGCCGCCATTGCCGTTGATCCACTCGAGCTGCTTGTCCAGCAGCACGAGGGTGGCGACCGCGGGGGTGTTGAGCGTCTGGTTGAGTCGCGAGTTGTCGAGCGCGTTCTTCAGGCTCAGGAACTCGGGGATGTAGCGGCCAGATGCCGCCACGCGCTCGATGCGCTCGATGGCGGCGGGGGAGACGGCCGCGAACCACAGGCCGCCGTCGGAACCGAGGTTCTTCTGGGGCGCGAAGTAGTAGACGTCCGTCTGCGACACGGCGAAGTTGATGCCACCGGCCGCGCTCGTCGCGTCGATGACGGTGAGCGCGCCCTCGTCTCCGGCGACACGGGAGATGGATGCCGCGACACCGGTGGAGGTCTCGTTGTGCGGCCAGGCGTACACGTCGACACCTTCGACCGCCTCGGCGACCGTGCGCGTTCCGGCATCCGCCTTGCGCACGTCGGGCGCGTCGAGCCACGGCGCGGCGGCCGCAGCCGCGAACTTGCCGCCGAACTCGCCGAACACGAGGTTCTGCGCACGGCGCTCGATGAGGCCGAACGCGGCCGCGTCCCAGAATGCCGTCGAGCCGCCGTTGCCGAGGATGATCTCGTAGCCGTCGGGAAGACGCAGCAGGTCGCTGAGGCCCATCCGCACCTGGCCGACGAGGTTCTTGATCGGAGCCTGTCGGTGCGAGGTTCCCATCAGCACCGCACCGGGGCCCGCCAGGGCAGCGAGCTGCTCCGGCCGGATCTTGGACGGGCCGCAACCGAAGCGACCGTCGGCGGGCAGGATCTCGCGGGGCAGCGTGACGTGGACCATGCTCCCGATTCTAGGGTCAGCGCCGACCGCGCCCCGCCGGTTCGCCGTGAGAAACGGATAGGCTGGGAGCACACCCACGAACGTGCACGAGGCCTGCCCATGACCGATCTGATCGACACCACCGAGATGTACCTGCGCACCATCCTCGAGCTCGAGGAGGAGGGCATCGTCCCCCTGCGCGCGCGCATCTCGGAGCGACTCGGACACTCCGGTCCGACCGTGTCGCAGACGGTCGGCCGGATGGAACGCGACGGTCTGGTCGTGGTCTCCGACGACCGCTCGCTGGAGCTCACGACGCCCGGGCGGCAGAAGGCCGTCGACGTCATGCGCAAGCACCGCCTCGCCGAGCGCCTGCTCAGCGACGTCATCGGCCTGGACTGGGCGTACGTCCACGAAGAGGCCTGCCGCTGGGAGCACGTGATGAGCGAGCTCGTCGAGCGTCGCCTCATCGAACTGCTCGGCCATCCCACCGAGTCGCCCTACGGCAACCCGATTCCGGGCCTGGACCAGCTCGGCGACCTTCCGGCCCGCACCTTCGACGACGGTGTCGTGGGTCTCGTGCGTCTGCTCAACGAGACCGGGGGACCCGTCCGCGGCACCGTGCGACGACTCGCCGAGCCGGTGCAGGTCGACCCCGAACTCCTCGAGCAGCTGCGCGATGCGGGCGTCGTGCCCGGCGGTGTCGGGGACTTCCGCTTCAGCGAGGGCTACGTCCTCGTGCAGATGGACGGCAAGAACGACGGGCTCGAGCTTCCCGTCGAGGTCGCGTCGCATATCTTCCTCGTCGACGCGGTGCCGCACGCCTGAGCATCGCCCGGGAAGCACCTGGGCATGAAGACCTGTGCGTGACTTATTCGTTACCTTCCGGTAGCCTCGAAAAGTCCACGTGGCGAGAAGCCCGCCACGGACCTCCGCACGAGTTGCCTCATCGGTTCGTCGTTCGCGCGGTGACACCCGTACATCTGTGCCCTGACACCGAGTGCCGACGAACCAGCATCCCGTCCCGGACGGGGTCGCAGAGGCGCCGGAGGACAATTGGCTGAACAGTACGACCCGTCGCGGGAGATGCCCGAATCCGAAGCGACGACACCGACACGGCGCCGTCGCGCACGACGCGGCGCACTGAACCGCACGGCCGCCGCCACGCCCGCCGTGCGCCCCACGGCCGTCACCGTCTCGACCCCGGTCCGCCGTGCGCGCCGCAAGGGTCACCCCGTGCGCAGCTTCATCACCGTCGCCGCGGTCGGTGGTCTGATCGCCACCGTCGCGATCGCGCCGGCCTTCGCCGCCTCGACCTCGAGCCCCGCCGAAGCGGTCACGCTGCAGCAGGTGGCCGCGGAGAACGCGCAGTCGCTCGTGATCGCGTCCGAAGCGACGCCGGCGGCCCTGGCCCGCGACAGCTATTCGGCGACGACGCCCGAAGAGATCCAGACCAAGAAGAACGAGGATGCCGCCAAAGCCGCGGCAGCTGCCCGCATCGCGGCGGCATCCACCGCGTCCGCCGATGCTTCGGTCTACTCCGGCTCACTCGCCGAGACGATCGCTCCGGCCGGCTCGGTCGTGCGTCCCCTTCCTTTCTTCAACCACTTCGGTGAGCCGTACCCGGGCCACAAGGGCACCGACTACATGGTCGACCGCTACACCCCGATCTACGCGATCGCCGACGGCGTCGTGGTCGAGTCGAGCGAGGACGGTCCCGGATGGGGCGTCTACGTCAAGATCGCCCACAACATCGGCGGCAACACGGTGACCTCGCTGTACGCGCACATGTCGTACGGCACCCGTCGCGTGGTCGTCGGCGACACCGTGCGCGCCGGACAGATCATCGGTCAGGTCGGTGACACGGGCCGCGCGTTCGGCACCCACCTGCACCTCGAGATCTACGTCAACGGGTCGTGGACCAACGCCGAGGACTTCCTCGTCGCCAACGTCCACTGACGCCGTTCGCTCCCTTCGGGAGACACGCGGCATCCGTTCACCTCTGATTCGCCCTGGCGGCTTCTGCGTGCGTTAGCCTGATCCCGACGCTCGCACAGCCGAGGGGGAGCCGCATGGACACAGGACCTCGCATTCGAACCGTGAATGCGCTGGGCCGCTATGTCCTTCGGCATCGTGTGCACGACTGCCGCGACTTTCGTCGTGGGTTCAAGGCGCTGTCTTCATGACAGCGCCTTTTTTCGTGCCCGCGCCGCCGCGCCTGCGCGACGTCGACAACGGAGAGCCGTCGAAGCCATCGACGGCCGTTCGAGAGGAACGCGCATGCGCACACTGGTGCTGAACGCCGGATACGAACCCCTGGCCGTCGTCTCGTTCAAGAGAGCCCTCGTGCTCGTCATGAACGAGAAGGCGACCGTCATCGAACGCATGGACGGCAATCCCGTCTGGGGCATCCGGGGGCGTGCGACCGGCCGGCGGTGATCGTCCTCACCCGGTACGTGCGCGTGCCCGGGGCGCGTCGAGTGCCGGTCACCCGCCGCGGGGTCCTCCGCCGTGACGCCCACCGCTGCGCCTACTGCGGCAAGGGCGCCACGACGATCGACCACGTCCTGCCGCGCTCGCGCGGGGGTGCGGACTCGTGGGAGAACCTCGTGGCGGCGTGCCTGCGCTGCAACAACATGAAGGGCGACCGGACCCCGCAGGAGATGGGGTGGGAGCTGCGGTGGGCACCGCAACCTCCCCGCGGCCCGCAGTGGACGGTGCGCGGCACCGAACGCTCCGAGCCCGCCTGGGAGCCGTATCTGTCGCTCGCTGCGTGAGGGCGGCCGCGTCCTGCGGCGACGATCGGCGTCAGCCGGGCAGCGCCGTGAGAGACCAGCCGTCCCCGGTGCGCGCGTAGGCGATGCGGCGACTCGCGGCATCCGGGTTCGAGACCCAGAAGACCAGCCGGTGAGGCGTCACCGCGAACCCGGCCCACGCCTCCGGCGGGGTGAACGCGGGTTCGTCGGCGCCGCCGTGAGCGCGCAGGAACTCGGCCCAGCGCGCGCGACGCTCGTCAAGGGGCAGCTGCGCGAACTCCGCCGTGTTCTGCCACGCGAGCTGCTGCAGGTAGGGGGAGCGTCGCCGGTAGGCGGCATCGGACTCCTCCCGCGACGACCGTTGCGCCGTTCCCTGCACGACCAGTTGGCGGGTGAAGCCGGGCCACAGGATCGTCAGGGCGACACCGGGGTTCGCCGACAGCTCGGCGACCTTGCGGCTGTTCGCGTCGGTGTGGAAGAAGAATCTCTCGCCGTCGTAGTCGCTGAGCATCGTGGTCCGCGCATCGGGCACGCCGTCGACACCTACGGTCGACACCGTCATCAGCATGCGGTCCTCACCGGGACCAGGAAGCCACGCGGCGGCGAGGGCGAGGGGATCGGGGACGCGCGTGTCGGACTGCACCGGGTCGCTGTCGTGATCGATCACCACGGGTGCGGGTGGGATGCCGGGAGCGTAGGAAGCCGTCACCCGAACACGAACCCGTCGATCTCGGCGAGCGCTTCGCACACGAAGTCGACCCCGCGCTCGTAGAGCTCCTTGCCGTGCGCGGCGTTCGCGCCGGTCGCGTCTCCGATCACTCCTTCCGGGCCGAAGTCGTCGCTCGTCCAGCCGAACATCACCGGCTTGCGGTTGAAGCCGATGTGGCTGAGACCCGCGATGTGCTCGGGGATGTTCCGCGCCGGCATCTCGGGGGCGACGAGGTGAGGGGCCAGGTGCATGACCAGCGAGGTCTCCGAGAAGCCGCCGTGGATGCCCTGGCCCTTCTCGTCGGGCCGGCCGTCGCGACCGTCGCCGGCTCCAGCGGCGGTCGCGGGCATCGAGAACGTGCGCAGGCCGAAGCGCCGGCGCAGTTCGCGATTGGCCCAGCCGAGCAGCATCACGTTGCCGCCATGGCCGTTGACGAACACGACGGTCGTGGCCGGGGTCATCGAGATGGAGCGGCCGATGTCGACCAGCGTCTCCAGCACCGTCGTGCCTTCGAGCCAGACGGTGCCGGGGGCCCAGTGGTGTTCGTCGGACTTGGCGTAGCTGATCGTCGGCAGCACCCACGCGTCGATGCCGTCGGCGGCGACCCGTTCGACCGCGGCGGTGGCGATCGCCTCGGCGACGAGGGCGTCGGTGCGCAGAGGCAGATGCGGGCCGTGGTGCTCGATCGCGCCGATCGGCACGACGGCGATCGACCTTTCCGTGAGCGCCGCCGTGAGCGCAGGCCCGGACAGGTCGGCCCAGTGGCGGGATGTCGGGGTGAACGGAGGCGTGAACGCGACGGTCATCGGATGGATCCCTTCACCGGACCGGCGTAGTCCGGGTTGAGCTTGCCGGGGTTGAGCAGGCCCCGCGGGTCGGTGCTGCGGGCGAGTGCGACCGTCTCGGGCAGGCGGAAGTCCACGTTCCACTGGTGCGGGCTGTGGACGCCCACGCCGAGGGCGGTGAGCGCGGCGATGCCGTCGGCGACCTGTTCCGGGCTCTCGTAGACACCGGCGAGCATGCCGATCGGACGCAGCGCCGTCGCCTCGATGTGCAGGTGCGCGCCGGGGTAGACGGCCATGACCTCGTCGTGGCGATCGATGAGCGCGTCGCCGCCCACCTCGACGTGGAAGTAGACGCCCGGCTCGGACTTCTGCAGCCATTCGATCGGGTGGTTGTAGCTGAGCACCGAGATCGCGGCCGAGACCTGGGGGCCTTCGCGCACGTCTTCGATGCGGCCGCCGGCGTCCGTGATGATGCGCGACGCCTCATCGACCAGGCTCGCGTCGATGATCGTGCGCAGCGAGCTGCGCCCCTCCGGGAAGGCCGGGTCCGGCGGAAGCTGGGCCGAGACGTGGGGGTCGTCGGCGGAGACGAGGCGCGGCGTCGGCTGCAGCGCGGCGAGGCGTTGCAGCACCGACATCGAGCCGGTGAAGTCGTCGAAGGACGCGTAGAGCCCCCGCCAGTCGTTCGCCGGCTCGAGGCGCACGGTCGCGCGGGCGATGATGCCGGCGGTGCCGTAGTTGTGCACGTAGCCGAGCGCGTCGTCGCCGTCGACGTGGACGAGGCGCCCGTCGGATGCCGGCGTCACGACGTCCAGTGCCACGACGAACCCCTCGTGGTTGCTGCCGTGGGCGATCGAACCGGTGCCGCCGGAGCCGCCGGAGAGGAATCCGCCGAGGGTCGAGTGGACGGTGGAGGGATACATCCACAGCTGCTGGCCGTGCTGACGGGCGGCGAGCTCGAGGGTAGCCATCGGAGCGCCCGCCTCGGCCGTGATCCAGCCGTCGCCGACCTCGACGACCGCGCGCGCCCGCGAGGTGTCCAGGACCAGCCCGCCGGGCATGGGGATCGCCTGGCCGTAGTTGCCGGTGCCCTTGCCGCGCGGCGTCACCGGAGCGCCGTGGGCGACCGCGATGCGGACCGTCTCGGCGATCTGCTCGGCATCCGCGGGAAAGGCGACGAGGTCGGCGACGCCGAGCGGAAGCTGCTCGGCGATGATCGGTGACATGCGCGCGCCGTCGACCGATGCCTTCTCGCGCTGACGCGGGTCGCTGGAGATGCCGCGGGGTCCGAGCGCGGCGGCCAGATCCGCCTCGAGGGCGGCGTAGTCGGGGGTCGGCGCGGCGACAGTCGCCGCGGGATCAAGGACGTCGGTGGGAGTCGCGCCGGTCATCTCGGTTTCCTTTCGTGTGTCATAGTCTTCAGTCATGTCGGATGCCGCTTCCTCGCGCCGTGGCGCCGCGGGTGACGACGGGCCCGCATCCGCGTCGCGGGCGCTGGGTGCCCGGATCCGGGCGCTGCGCCAGAGTCGCGGGATGACGCTCACCCAGGTCGCGGTGCAGGCCGAGCTGTCGCACTCGTTCCTGAGCCAGGTCGAGCGCGGGCTGGAACGGATGAGCATGACGTCGCTGTTCCGCGTCGCGCAGGCGCTGGGCACCACGCAACAGGCGCTGCTGACCGACGACGCCGACGCGGCACCGCGCGGCGCGGGCAGCTTCCACGTCTTCCGGGCGAGCGAAGCGACCCCCCTGGACGCCGGGGGCAGCCCGATGCGGGTGCTCGCCCGCGACCACCCGCGCTTCGTGCCGATGGTGATGTCGGGAACCTTCACCGAGGACTTGTGGTGGGTGCACGACGAGGAGGAGTTCGTCTACGTGCTCCAGGGACGACTCGTGGTGGTGCTGGAGGCCGACGAGTTCGCCCTCGAAGCGGGGGATGCCGTGTATTACCAAGGCGGCATACGTCACCGCTGGCGCACCGATCCGGGTGAGAGCGTGCAGGTCCTCACCGTCAAGGAAGGCAGCGCCGGCGCGCACTGAGAAGCGGATCACGACCCGCCTCCGAGCTCGCGTGCGACCGTCGCGAGATCCGCGGCGTAGGCGGCCTCATCCCCGGGTCGGGCACCTCCCGCGATGACCACGCCGCCGACGTCGCCCGTCGCGATCAGGTCGTGTCCGTACTCGACGGCGAGGCGGATGCCCTCCGCGCGCACGTCGCGCGCGGCGAAGAGGCGATCGATGAAGCCGGACGGCAGCTTCGCCGCGTGGAAGGACGCGAGCAGTTCGGCGCCCTCGCGATCGACCACGAGAGGAACGCCGGGAAGCACCGGCACGTCGGAGCCGGCCGCGCGGCACAGCGCCACGAAGGCGGCGACCTCCTCGGCATCCCCGGCGTACTGCGTGAGGCACATCCTCCCTCCGGCGCGCTGCTTCTCGGCGACGCGTGCCCCGCGTTCGGCGATGGGCGGGGCGGCGGGCGACTCGGCGAACGAGGTGAGAAGCCCGAGGGCGGCCGCGCGCGGGAGCGTCGTGGTCGATTCGAGGTCGAACACGGGGCGTGCGTCGGGGCGGTCGCCCGTCTGCGTGTGATCGCCCGTGACGCAGTGCACCCCGGCGACACCCAGTGCGCGCAGCGACAGCAGTTCGCGCTCCAGGGCGGTGCGGTTGCGGTCGCGGGCGTTGAAGCCCATCCAGAGTCGGAGCCCGGTCGCGCCGATCAGCGCCGCACGGTAGGACGGAGGAAACTGCACGCGGGAGCGTCCGGCGTCGCCGGACAGGACGGCGTCGACGCTGCCGATCAGCGCCTCGGCCGTCGTCCCCACGGCGTCGGCGCGCAAGGCACGCACGGGAAAGCCCGTGAACACGAGCGGCCTGCGCGCGGCGATCTCGACCAGCTCGCGCCCGGCGGGCGTCGCCGGCCTGGAGGGGTCTTCGGAGACGGTGTCCGAAGGTGTCTCCTCGGTGGTCGGGCTCGTCCAGCGCACCGGGAGGTCGCGGGTCAGGAACACGCACGGGGTCGGGTGCACCTCGCACGTCCCGTCGGCGTTGACGCCGCCGCAGGGACCGTAGGCCATCGACTTCGGGCACCCGGCGACGCGGCTGGCTGCTGTCGCGGGGGTCGGCGTCACGGCGCTCATGCGGTGCCCGCCGTCTCGGCGGTGATCGTGTCGGCGGAGATCGCGGTCCGAAGCCGCGAGGCCGCCGATGCCAGCGCGTCGACCGCGGCGAGCTCTGCGGCATTCGCCGCCCCGACAGTCGGAGCGGAGGCGGCGGCGATCGCCGACAGGTGGATGCCGACGACGCCGGGGATCGCGAGCGCGCGGCGCGCCCACGCGACCGCGGCGGCGATACCGGCGTCCACCGGGTCATCGGCGCCGGCCACTGCCCTGACGAGCTCGTCCGGCAGGCCGACCCCGGGAAGCGCGGCCAGTCGTCGGGCCGTCGCGACGGAGATGAGCACCGGCACCGACACGAGGACCGGCACGGGGGCCGCCGTCGTCGCGAGGGCGGCGGTGAAGCGGCGGATCTCGTCGAGACCGCCGCAGAGGTTCAGGATGCCGAGTTCCGCCCCGGCCTGCGCTTTGCGGGCGAGACGGGTGGGACGGTAGTCGACGGGCGGTGCGGAGGGCTGTTCGGCGACCGCGACGAAGAGCCCGGCCCGGCGGGCGAGAGCCGTCAGACGTGTCGCGTCGAGGTCGAAGACTGGCTGCGCCTGCGGGAGGGCGGTGGAGGCAGGGTGATCGCCGGTCACGGCGAGCACGCCGGACACGCCCAGGTCGGCGAGGGCGGCCAGCTCTCCCTCGATCGCCACCCGGTTGCGGTCGCGGCAGGTGAGACCGGCCACCACACGCGATCCGGCGGCGGCGAGCAGGAGGGCCTTGTGGGTGGGACTGAGCGCATCGCTCAGCCCCGGCGGCTCGCCGGCGATCACGGCGGTCAGCTCTTGCAGTCGCACGCCCGCCTCGGTGATGACGGCCGGGTCGGTGGAGCGCACCGGGAGGTCGGCCGTGATGACCGCACCCGCGTCGACCAGGGCCGCGAACGCCGTCGACGCCTCTCCTCGCGGCAGGACCGGCAGCGCGTCGCCGCTGTCGCGGGCGGCGACCGGGGCGTCCACCTCTGCGGTGGAGAACTCCAGATGACGCAGCACCGCGGCGTCATCGACGAACGAGCATCGGATGCCGGGCACTTCGCAGCCGCCGTCGATCGCGACACCGCCGCAGGGCCCGTGGACCATGCGCTTCGGGCAACGCCGTGTTGTTTCGCGCAGGCGCAGGGGAGCGGTCACGGGTGCTCCTCTCGCGTTCGTGGATCGGTCCGGCGATGTTGGCCTCGCCAACAATGCCACTGTAGGAGCCGGCCGTTTCGCCGGTGTTACGGTCGCGTGTGCGTCGATGTCGGCGCGAAATCACGCGGTGCACGGGCCCTAGAGTGAGGCCCATGCCGATGTCCGAGCTTGCCGCCTCCCGCCTCGACGACTGGCTGGAGAAGCTGTCCGCGCCCGTGCCCGATCCCGGTGGGGGCGCCGCCGCCGGGATCGTCATCGCCACCGGTGCCGCCCTGGTCGCCATGGCGGCCGGGTACGTCCGGGCAGACGCGGCGGCGGAGCTCGTCGCCACGGCGACCCGGGTGCGCGGCGAAGCGCTCGCCGCCGCGGAGCACGACGGGCGGATGTCGGGCCTGCTCGTCGCCGCCTTCCGGCGCCCGACCGACGACCCCGAGCGTGACGGGGCGCTGCGCGCCGCCACCGTCGCCGCTGCGGATGCCGGTGCCGATCTGGTCGCGCTCGCGGCATCCCTGGACGGGCCCCTCCTCTGGCTGGAGCGTTTCGGCGAGGCGCGTCTGGCCCCCGATGTCGCCGTCGCGGCGCGAATGCTCGCCTGCGGCATCCGCTCGACCGCCGTCAACATCCGTGGGAACACCACGAGCGCCGCCGCTGCGGGAGTCGACGCTCCGACCCTGCAGCGGCTGCGCGCCGCGGGGGAGCGGGCGGAGCAGGCCGCTGCCCGCCTGGACGCGGTGGCAGAGCGGGTGACCGCGACGCTCTGAGAACACGCCGATGCCCTGACCCCGCGGAGGGAGTCAGGGCATCGGCAGTGAGGACGGTCAGTTCATCTTGATCGACGTGTCGATGAACTGGTTCGTGTAGAGCTCGGACGGATCGATCGCCGACGCGGCGGCCTGCGTGATGCTGCCGGCGGTGACGAGGAAGGGCGTGAAGTCCTTCACGATCGACGCCATACGGTCGGGGTCGAACTGACCGAACACGCCCGATGCCTTGTCGTTGGCGACGAGCCCCAGCTTCTTCTGCTGCTCGACGGAGAACTGCGCGACGCCCTCGGAGTAGGTCCAGCCCGTGTCGTACTTCTCGACGAGGTCGAGGATCACGGCGTTGCCGTGCTCGGGCGCGTTGAGGAAGTCGATCTGCGACTGCTGCATGATCGGGACGAGCTTCTTCAGGCAGTCGGCCTTGTCGGTGACGTCGGCCTTTCGCACCGCGAGCGGCTCGGGGTAGATGTTGTAGCCGAGCTCGGACAGCAGCTGGTAGCCGACGTCCTTGCCCCACTGCGAGATCTCGTTCTTGTAGATGTAGGGCTCGGCGGTCGCGAAGCCCTGCTGCAGGATCTTCGGGTCGGAGACGAAGCGCTGCGGGGTGCCCTCGTAGCTCGTGTCGATCTGCGACTTCGTGATGATGCCCTGCGAGAGCAGGAGGTTCGGGATCACGTCGCCGGAGGTGACGATCGGGTCACCGCCGGACGCGGCCTCCTTGATCGTCGTCGCGCCGTTGTGGCTCGCCGGGTCCCACATGAGGATCTGCGGGCTGAAGGTCAGCTGCGAGGTCACCGCGACGGTGGGCTGGTCGGCGTTGGCGACGATGGCCGCGTCGGTGTTGACGGCGCCGATCAGGATGTCGGTGTCGAGATACATGAGCGCGGGCACCGGCTGGAAGTTGACCGCGGGGCCGCCGGAGCGCACCTCGATCTTGACACCGGTGTCGGTGCCGTTGACCACGAGCGGGCCGGTGACGGTCTTCTTGTCGGTGTCGACGGTGTACCCGTCGCCGACGAGGTTGTACATGGCGCCGTGCTCCGACTCGGGCTGCCAGTCCTGCTGCATGACGACGGTCGCCGGGCAGACGCTCGCGAGGTCGAGGGGGCCGCCCTTCTCGGCGGTGGTCGCCGCGGAGGTGGTCGCCGGAGCCGCGGCGTCGGTGCTGGAACATCCCGCGACGGCGGCGACCGTGGCGGCGAGCGCGCCGATCGCGACGGTGCGTGCGATCACGCGGCGGGAGAGAAAAGCGGGCTGTGACACGGTGTCCTCCTGGAAGGCTTCGGGTGCGGTGCGGACAGACGGGTGGTGCGTATTCGTGGTGCAGGGAGGGAAAGAAGAGGGGCTCAGCGGGTGGCGACGCCGAACAGACGACCGACCACCACGCGATCGAGCGCGGCGAAGATCGAGAAGACGATCACACCGAACAGAGCCGTGAAGATGATCGCGAGGAACAGCGGCTCCATGTTCAGGCGCAGCGTGTAGGTGCGCAGCAGCCCACCGATGCCCTGGCTGCCCTGCTGGAAGAAGAAGTCTCCGACGATGGCGCCGATGACGGCGAGGCCGGCCGATTGGCGCAGGCCCGTGAAGATCGACGGGATGGCCGCGGGCAGCATGAGCTTCGTCATCCGCTGCCACTTCGTGGCCTTCTGCAGCGTGAACAGGTCGTGGGCCGCGGGCGTGGCCGACTGCAGGCCGAACAGCGTGTTGGAGATCATCGGGAACACCGCGATGATGACGCAGACCACGATGCGGGCGGGAAGCCCGTAGCCCATCCAGATGCCGATCAGCGGCGTGAGCGCGAGGATCGGGATCGTCTGCAGGATGACGGCGTACGGGTAGAGGATCTTCTCGGCGAGGGTCCACTGCGACATGACGATCGCCCACCCCATGCCGATCAGGACGGCGATCGCGAGGCCGATGAGGGCGACGGTGATGGTCTGACCGAGTGCGGCGATCATCGGGCCGATCACCTTGTCGTTGCCGATCGTCTCGGCCAGCACCTGGTGGGGAGGCGGCAGCAGGAAGCGGCGGCTCTCGCTGAGCAGCAGGTACGACACGGCGTACCAGATCGCGATGATGCCGATCAGCGCCGCGATGATCGGCATGGCACGTGACCAGGCGCCGCGGGTGACCGATCCGGCACTGCGGGCGCGGGGGCGACGGGCGGCCATCGAGGCGGTCGTGGTCTCGGCGGATGCCGCGGCATCCGCCGCCGATGAGGCGGGCGAGCCGGACGCGGACGTGTCGGCGAGCGAGGCCGGGGCCTTCAGGGCGAGGTTCTGGCTCACGAGTGCGCCTCCAAAGCGTGCGAGAGGTGTCCGACGATGCGTCCGAACTCGGGTTCGTAGCGCAGCTCGGGGGATCGGGGGTAGGACCAGGGCAGTTCGATGTCGTCGACGATGCGGCCGGGGCGACCGCTCATCACGAGCACGCGGCTGGAGAGGTAGACGGCTTCGGAGATCGAGTGCGTGATGAACATCGCGGCGAACCCTTTGAGCTGGAACAGGCGTTGCAGCTCGGTCTGCATCTTCAGACGTGTGATCTCGTCGAGGGCGCCGAACGGTTCGTCGAACAGGGCGAGCTGCGGCTCGGCGACCAGCGCGCGCGCGATCGAGACGCGCATGCGCATGCCGCCGGACAACGCCCGCGGGTGCTGGTTCTCGAAGCCCTTCAGGCCGACCAGTTCGAGCGCCTCCGCGGCGCGACGGCGGCGCTCGGCCGCCCCGACACCGGCGAGCTCGCCGACCAGTTCGACGTTGCGCTGGGCCGTCCGCCACTCGAGCAGGGTCGCCTCCTGGAAGACGAAGCTCGTCGTGTCGGCGCGGACGTCGACCACTCCCTCGGTGGCGTCGTCGAGGCCGGCAGCCAGGCGCAGCAGGGTCGACTTTCCGCAGCCGGAGGGGCCGACCACCGACACGAACTCGCCGGGACGGACGTCGATCGAGACGCCTTCCAGGGCACGGGTGCCGGTGGCGAAGACCTTGGCGACGTCGGTGAAGGCGAGAGTCGGCGCGGTGGTGGTGTCCACCGCTGTCGCGGCGGTGGCAGGCGCGACGGTCGGATCGATGGTGGTGCTCATAGCAGTGCTCCCTCGGAGGTCGGGGCGGAGGGCGGGGTCGGCAGGGCGCGCAGGTCGAGCACGCTGCTCACCACGCGGCGGCGGACGGCGATCACGCGCCCGTCGCGGATGACGATGCGGTCGGGCGCGCGCTCGGCGAGGGCCTCGGCGGTGTGTGCGGCGCGCACGAGCACGACGTCGGCGACGTCGCCGACGCGTCCTCGCGCCGGGGGCAGTCCGAATGCGGCGCGTCCGCCGTTCGAGCTGACGTGCCAGGCTTCGGCGGGCGCGAGGTGGCCCGCGACGACGAGCTCGGAGGCGACATCGACCATGTCGGCATTGCCCAGCGGATTGAACGGGTCCTGCACGTTGTCGCCGCCGGCGGCCAGCGTGATGCCGGCGGCGAGGATCTCGCGCAGCGGAGGGATGCCGCGGGGCGTGGCGACCGGGTGCTGCCAGCCCTGCAGGTAGAGGTTGGTCAGCGGGTTGGTGATGATCGAGACGCCGGCCTCGGCGACGGCCGCGAGGGTGCGGGCGCGGGTCTCGGCATCCTGCATGGACAGGCTCACGCAGTGCCCCGCCGAGCGGATCACGCCGGCAGGCCAGTGCCGCGTGCGGGCGGCGAGCTCGGCGAGACCCGTGGATGCCGCGTCGAGCGTCTCGTCGGTGTGCAGGTCCATGCCGAGGCCGAACTCTTCGGCGAAGGCGGCGTTGCGCTCCAGATCGGCGCGGGGGTCCTCGGCGAGGTGCGGAAAGCCCCCGATGAGGTCGATGCCCAGGGCCACCGCGGCGCGTCCCAGGTCGTCGGGACCGTCCGAGGCGCCGGGGCTGGCGACGACCTGAAGATCGACGACGCCGGCGAACTCGTCGCGCAGCTCGATGAGGGCGCGCACTCCGCGGAGGGGATCGTCGCCCAGGTGGTAGTTCGTGTGCGAGCGCACGGCCGTGACACCGGCGTGCAGCGCGGCCACCAGGTGCCGCCGGGCTGCGGCCTTGATGTCGGCGGAGGAGTGCTTCTCGCCGTGGTCGATCCAGCACGCGATCGCGTCGTCGAGCGATCCCTCGGGCTGGCCGAACGAGGTCCAGGTGTAGCCCTTGTCGAGGTGCGCGTGCAGATCCGCCAGGGGCGGCAGGGCGATCCAGCCCGTCGCATCGACCGTCTCGGCGGTGCGCTCCCCGGCGCCCTCGCCCCTGCCCGCCGCCCGGGCGTCGGCACCGGCGTCGACGATGAGGCCGTCGGCGAAGGCCAGCGTCCCGCCGACGTCGCCGGCCGGAGTGAGCCCCGTCAGGGCCGCGATGCGCTGGCCCGGCTCGAGGAGTTCGGCATCCATACGGTCGTCCTCCTCGGGGTCTGTGGTGACACGGTGTGTTGTTGGTATGGCCAACATCGGGTGAGAATCAGTAAACGCTCGACGTGTTTCCTGCCAGGCCTGTCGGGATTGCGGCCGTGTTAAATCCGCGCGAAGAGTGCGGCCGGTCGCCGCCCTCGCACGCGGGGGCGCTGCGCGAGCGGAGAGAGTGGGAGCCATGAGCTACTTCAGTGACGTCGAACGCGATCTCGTGGTCGCCGCCCGCACCGTGCTGGCCGACGGGATCGTGGCGCTGGACCTCGTCGCGCACAACGGCCGCGATCTGCCGGCGTGGGAGCCCGGATCGCACGTCGATCTGATCTTCTCCGACGCGCGCGTGCCCGCGGCCGAGCGCGTCGAACGGCAGTACTCGCTCTGCGGCGACGCGGCCGACCGCTCCACCTGGCGGGTCGCGGTGCTGCGCGAAGACGAGGGACGGGGCGGATCGGTACGGGTGCACGAGGAGGTGCAGGTGGGGCAGCGCCTGCGCGTGCGCGGACCGCGCAACCACTTCGCGTACGAGATCGTTCCCGCCGTCACCCACCGCTTCGTCGCCGGGGGCATCGGGATCACGCCCCTTCTCGGCATGGTCCGGGCGGCGGCGCGGGCCGGAGCGGAGTGGACCCTCGACTACGCCGGCCGGTCGCTGTCGACGATGGCATTCGTCGACGAGCTGCGCGCGCTCGACGGCGGTGCGGGGCGGGTGCGTCTGTACCCCGCCGACAGCGGGGCGCGTCTGGATGTGGCCGGGCTGGTGGATGCCGCGAGTGACGGCGGTCCGGTCTACGCGTGCGGACCCGCCCGGCTGATCGCCGCCCTCGAGGACGGTTTCGAAGCCGCCGGCCGCGCCGCAGCGCTGCACGTCGAGCGGTTCGAGGCGATCGAGTACGGCGAGCCCGTCTGGCCGGATCCGTTCGAGGTCGAGCTCGCCCTGTCGGGCGACATCGTGACCGTGCAACCCGGGCAGTCGGTGCTGGAGGCGATCGAGGAGCAGAGCCCCACGACGATGGTGCTCTCCAGCTGCCGTCGGGGGACGTGCGGCACCTGCGAGGTGCCCGTCCTGGAGGGCGAGATCGAGCACCGCGACTCCGTGCTCACGCCGCTCGAGCGCGAGCAGAGCGCGGTCATGATGGTGTGCGTCTCGCGCGCAGCGTGCCCGCGGATCGTGCTCGACGCCTGACGCGATGCCGGAACGGCGCCGCGACGCTCACCGGCCGACGCGCTCCCGGAGGGCCGCGGTGAGGGCGTCTTCGTCGGCGGTGACCAGCCGGTAGTCGCGGACGACGACGCGTCCCCCGACCACGACATGGCGAGGGCGGCGTCCCGGATGGGCCCAGAGCAGGCCCGCGACCGGGTCGGCCACTCCGGCGTCGGCGACCCCGGAGACATCCCAGACGCAGAGATCGCCCGCCGCGCCCGGGGTCAGGATGCCGAGGTCGGCGCGGCCGAGGCCGCTCGCGCCGCCCGAGGTGGCCATGGCGAGCACGTCACGGGCCGGGAGGGCGGCGCCGACCAGACCCGACACCTGCATCGCCAGTCGCGCGTCGGCGAGCAGGTGCCCGGCGTCGTTGGAGCCGCCCCCGGAGGTCCCCAGCCCCACGGCGATGCCGGCCTCCTGCAGGCGGCGCACCGGAGCGATGCCCCAGCCCATCGGCACGTCGCAGCCCGGAGCGTGGGTCGCGGTGATGCCGGCGGCGCCCAGTCGCACGATCTCGTCGTCGGTGACGTCGCACAGGTGCGCGATCGTCACCCCCGGTTCGAGCCACCCCCACTCCTCGAGGAGGTCCAGGGGGCGCCGGCCGTAGCGGGCCAGGGCGATCTCGGTGTCGACCTGCTCGTTGGCCTGGGTGCGCCGGCGCAGCCCGTGGCGTCGGGCGACGTCGCCCAACGCGCGGAAGGTCTCCTCGCTGTCGGAGTGCACGCCGGCGGGACCGACGGCGAGCTGCAGCATGCCGTCGGCGCTCGTACCGCCCGGAGAGGATGCCGCACCCTCGGGGAGCAGCGCGCGCACGATGGCGTCTGCGCTCGCCGCCGCGGCATCCGGCGCGTCGCGCGCCGAGCCGCGGACGAACACGAGCCGGGCGCCGAGTGCCGCGGCGGCATCGGCGATCGCCCGCGCGATGGCCACGGTGTCGCCGACGGGGTCGTCGCTGCGCGCCGGGTCGGGCCAGTTGAGCTGATGGTCGGCGACCGTCGTCACCCCGCTCAGCAGCGACTCGGCCACGCCGACCCCGGCGGTCGCACCGACCAGGGACGCGTCGATGCGGGCGTCGGCGTAGGCGGCGGCCATGGCCGGCAGCCACTCGCGCATCGGCACGCCGCGGGTGCCGGGAAGGGTGCGAAAGCCCGACTGCAGCAGGTGGTGATGCGCGTTGACGAGGCCGGGGGTGACGATGCCGCCGTCCGCGTCGAGGGTGTCGATGCTCTCGTCCGGCGACGGTGCGGATGCCGCGGTGGTGACCCGTCCGCGGCGGATCACGAGGTCGCCGCCGCGGTCGCGGGCGGGGTCGTCGAAGCGTTCCACGATGCGGGCGGCACCGGTGAGGATGAGCGATCCGGTCATGCCGTCCGTCCTATCAGCCGCATGTTTCGGGCAGATGTGCGCGCCGGCGCGCAATGTCCGAACCCGTTCCTATCTTCGAGAAAAGCACATTGAAGTACTCGAATACATGTTCTAATCTGTCGAAGTGAGGCCGATCGTGGGGACCGTTGCTGCCGCGGATGTCGCGGGCACCGTGAGCACCCTGCGCGCTCAGATGGAGCGTATGCAGGGGCGTCGCCTCGACACGCCCGTGCTCCCCGTCGCCCCGGCGCTGGCGGAGCTGCTGCCCGGCGGTGGACTGCGAACAGGGGGAGCCTACGCGCTCGGACGGTCGATGGCGCTGCTGTTCGCCCTGCTCGCAGAGCCCTCGCAGGCCGGGTCGTGGTGCGCCGTCGTCGGCATGCCGCACGTGGGCGTCGAAGCGGCCCGCGCTGCCGGGGTCGACCTGTCGCGGCTCGTGCTCGTGCCCGACCCCGGAGAGCGGTGGCTCGCCGTCACCTCGACCCTCGCCGACGTGCTGTCGGTGGTCGCGGTGCGCCCGCCGTCGCGGGCGAAGGACAGCGAGGTGGCCCGGCTGGCCGCCCGCATGCGCGAGCGCGAGGCGGTGCTGCTCGTCCAGGGGCCGTGGCCGCAGACGGAGGCCATGATCGATGTGTCCGATCCGTCGTGGTCGGGCCTCGGCGCAGGGCACGGCATCCTGTCGGGCCGTGAGCTCACGGTCACCGTGACCAGCCGCCGGGCGCCGGTGCCGCGCTCACGGCGCCTGATGCTGCCCGACGACCGGGGCCGCCTGAGCGGCGAATCGCAGCCCACCCGCACGCGCCTGCCCGAACCCGTGCCGATGCGACGGGCGGTATGAGATGACTGTCCTCCCTGCGGGCACCCCGCCGCGGAGCCTGGTGGTCTGGGTGCCCGACTGGCCGATCGTCGCGACCACCCGCGACGGCGACGACCCCCTCGACGCCGCGGAGCCGATCGCCGTGTTCGAGAAGGGGGCGGTCGTCGCCTGCTCGGCCGCGGCGCGCGCCGCGGGTGTGCGCCGGCGCATGCGCCGCCGCGATGCCCAGGCGCGCTGCCCGCAGCTGGCCGTGGTGGATGCCGACGCCGTGCGCGATCACCGCGCGTTCGCCCCGCTGATCGCGGCGATCGAAGAGGTCGCGCCGAACGTGCAGGTAATGCAGCCCGGACTGTGCGCGCTGCGCGCCCGGGGGCCGGCGCGCTACTTCGGCGGCGAGGCGGCCGCCGCCACCGTCCTGGCCGGAGCGATCGCCGCGCTGGGCATCGACGACGTGCGCGTGGGCATCGCCGACGGCACCTTCACGGCCGAACAGGCGGCGCGCTCCGGCACCCGCCGCGAGGATCCGGTGCGGATCGTGCCCGCCGGCACCGCGGCGGACTTCCTCGCCCCTTTGCCGGTCGTCGTGCTCGATGAGGAGCTGGCTTCGCTGTTCGGCCGGCTCGGGGTGCAGACGGTGGGGGAGGTCGCCGCGCTGGGCGCCGACCGTCTGGTGGAGCGCTTCGGCACCCGTGGCCAGTGGTTGTACGCGCTGTCCTCCGGCCGCGATCCCCGACCGGTCACCGCCCGCACACCACCGCCCGAACTCCACCGCGAGGTGGCGTTCGAGCCGCCCGTGGAGACCGCCGATCAGATCGCCTTCGCTCTGCGGGTTCCCGCCGCGGAGTTCGTCTCCCGTCTGGGTGCGCAGGGGCTGGTCTGCACCGAGCTGCGTGTCGTGCTGACCGGTGATCGCGGCGAGCGCAGTGAACGGGTCTGGCTGCACCCGGGGGCCTTCGATGAGGCCGCCGTCGTCGACCGGGTGCGCTGGCAGCTCGCCGAGCAGAGCCCGGGCGGGGGAAAGAACGGTGCGCTGCCGAATCACCTGCCCGGACAGCTGCGCAGCGCCGTGGGCCGGGTGCGGATCGAACCCGAGGCGGTGGATGCCGCCGCCCACCACACTGCCCGTCTGTTCGGGTCGGGGCCCGAGGAGCGCGTGCACCGCGCACTCTCCCGCGTACAGGCGATGCTCGGCCATCAGGGCGTGCTGACCCCGGCCGTCGGCGGAGGCCGCTGGCTGAGCGAGCGGCAGCGCCTCGTGCCGTGGGGCGATGTCGCGGGCGACCTGCAGGCCGGCGAGCGGCCCTGGCCCGGGAGCCTTCCCGATCCGCTGCCCTCGGCGGTGTTCGCCGAGGGCGTGCCGGTGGCGGTGCTCGACGACGACGGCGACATGATCGCGGTCGATGCGCGGGGCGAGCCCACGGCGATGCCGACCGTGATCGAGCTCGGGGGCAGACGCTGCGGCATCCGCACCTGGGCCGGGCCGTGGCCGGTCATCGAACGCGAGTGGGATCCCGCCCGAGCGCGACGAGCGCATCGCTTCCAGATGGTCGACGACGCCCAGGTGGCATGGTTGCTGGTGTGCGAGGAGGGCGTCTGGCAGATCGAGGGGAGGTACGACTGATGGGCTTCAACAATCCGTCGGTGCGCTGGTCGGAGATGGCGCGGCTGCTGGGATCTCCCGACATCGGCGGCGACAAAGAACCCGACGGCGGCGACGGTCCGGCTTTCTCGCGCAAGCGCGGAAAGTACGAGCCGCCCCCGATCGAACGCCCCGCGGATGCCGTGCCCTACGCCGAGTTGCACGCGCACTCGTCGTTCTCCTTCCTCGACGGCGCCTCCTCGCCGGCGGAACTGGCGGAAGAGGCCGAACGGCTGGGGTTGCACGCGCTCGCGATCACCGACCACGACGGGTTCTACGGCATCGCCCGTTTCGCCGAGGCGGCGGAGCACCTGCAGCTGAAGACCGTCTTCGGGGCGGAGCTGACGCTCGGCGGCGACGGTGCGGGTGGCGGTGCGGGCGGCCGTGCGGACCTGGGGTCGCCGCCGGCCGGATTGCTGAGCGCACCGAGCCCCGCCCGGTCGGGCGCCGCCGATCCGCTCGGATCGCACCTGCTCGTGCTGGCCCGCGGCCAAGAGGGGTATCACCGTCTCGCCGCCGCGATCACGCATGCCCAGCTCGCCGGCGGTGAGAAAGGGCGTCCCTGGTACGACCTCGACGACCTCGCCGATCGCAGCGGCGGCCACTGGGCGGTGCTCACCGGATGCCGCAAGGGCGCCGTGCGGCAGGCGCTCGCCGCCGGAGGTGCCGATGCGGCCGCATCGGCGCTCGACCGGCTCGTCAGCCTGTTCGGCCGCGAGGCGGTCTTCGTCGAGCTGATCGACCACGGCGCCCCCACCGACACCCGCGACAACGATGTGCTGGCCGCTCTGGCCGCCGCACGCGGCCTTCCGGTGCTGGCCAGCAACAACGTGCACTACGCGGTTCCCGAACGCGTGCATCTGGCGGCGGCGGTCGCGGCGGTGCGGGCCAACCGAGGGCTCGATGAGCTCGACGGGTGGCTGCCGTCGCATGCGAGCGCCCACTTGCGCTCGGGCGCCGAGATGACGCGGCGGTTCCTGCGCTATCCGGGTGCGGTCGCCCGCACGGTCACCCTCGCCGACGAGCTCGCCTTCCCGCTGCGGCGCGCCAAGCCCGCCCTGCCGAAGCTGCCCGTGCCCGAAGGGCACACGCCGATGTCGTGGCTGCGCCGGCTCGTCTGGGACGCGGTGCCGCACATGTACCCCGACCTCGACGGCGACGGGCGTGCGCGCATCGAGAAAGAGCTCGGCGTCATCGAGCAGAAGGACTTCCCCGGCTACTTCCTGATCGTGCACGGCATCGTGGCCGAGGCGCGTCGGCGCGGCATCCTCTGCCAGGGGCGGGGATCGGCCGCGAACAGTGCGGTGTGCTACCTGCTGGGCATCACCGCGATCGACTCGATCTTCTACAACCTGCCCTTCGAGCGCTTCCTGTCGGCGATGCGGGAGGAAGAGCCCGACATCGACGTCGACTTCGACTCTGATCGGCGTGAGGAGATCATCCAGTGGGTCTTCGACACCTACGGGCGCGAGCGCGCGGCGCAGGTCGCGAACGTCATCCAGTACCGACCGAAGAACGCGGTGCGCGACATGGCCAAGGCGCTCGGGCACTCGCCCGGGCAGCAGGACGCCTGGTCGAAGCAGGTGGAGCGGTGGGACGGCGCCGTCGCCGGTGCGCACGACATCCCCGACCGGGTGCTCGCGTACGCCGGTGAGCTGCTGAAGGCGCCCCGCCATCTCGGCATCCACTCCGGGGGCATGGTGCTCACCGAGCGGCCGGTGGGGGAGGTGGTACCCATCGAGCACGCGCGGATGGAGAATCGCACCGTCATCCAGTGGGACAAGGACGACGCCGCCTGGATGGGGCTCGTGAAGTTCGATCTGCTCGGACTCGGCATGCTCGCCGCGCTGCAGTACTGCTTCGACCTCATCGCGGAGGCGACGGGCGAGACGTGGACGCTGCAGAGCATTCCGAAGGAGGAGGCGGCCGTCTACGACATGCTGTGCCGCGCGGATTCGATCGGGGTGTTCCAGGTCGAATCGCGCGCGCAGATGGGGCTGTTGCCGAGGCTGCAGCCGCGGCGGTTCTACGACCTGGTGATCGAGATCGCGCTGATCCGGCCCGGACCCATCCAGGGCGGCGCGGTGCACCCGTACGTGCGGCGCAAGCTCGGGCTGGAGGAGCCGACGTATGCGCACGAGAAGCTCATCCCGGTGCTGGAGCGCACCCTCGGGGTGCCGGTGTTCCAAGAGCAGCTGATGCAGATGGGCATGGCCGTCGGCGACCTCACCGGAGAGGATGCCGATGTGCTGCGCCGGGCCATGGGCTCCAAGCGCGGCATCGAGCGCATCGAGTCGGTGCGCCAGAAGCTCTACGACGGCATGGCACGCAACGGTCTGGTGGGAGCCGTCGCCGACGACATCTACGCGAAGATCCAGGCGTTCGCGAACTTCGGCTTCGCCGAGAGCCACTCCCTGTCGTTCGCGCTGCTCGTCTATGCCTCGTCATGGCTGAAGCTGCACTACCCCGGGGCGTTCTTGGCGGCTCTGCTGCGGGCGCAGCCGATGGGGTTCTACTCGCCGGCGACCCTCACCGCCGACGCCCGCCGCCACGGTGTCGTCGTGCGTCGTCCCGACCTGCACGCCTCCGGGGTGGATGCCGGGCTCGAACCCCTCGATGCCGACGGCAGCGGCGCCTCGCCGGCTGCAGGGGCTCCGGTCGTTGAGCGAGCGAGCGCAGCGAGCGAGTCGAAACGCGTCCCCACCGGCATCCCCTCCTGCACCGATCGTCACCAGCCTCCCGTGCCCCTGTTCGACATCACCGCTCCCGACGTCTCGGCCGCCCACCGTCGCGACGCCGGCCACGCGGTGCGGCTGGGGCTCGCGGCGGTCACCGGGGTGGGAAAGCGGCTCGCTGAGCGCATCGTCGCCACCCGCGACGCCGACGGGCCGTTCCGCGACCTGCGCGATCTCGTACGGCGGACGGGCGCCACGGCCGCGCAGGTGGAGGCGCTGGCGACGGCGGGGGCGTTCGAGAGCATGGGCATCAGCCGCCGCGAGGGCATCTGGCTGGCCGGGGACGCGGCGCAGGATCTGCCCGAGTTCCTGCCCGACTCGCTCGTCGCCGTGCAGCCGCCGCTGTTCGGCGACCCCTCGACCTACGACGTGCTGGCCGCGGACCTGTGGGCCACGGGGATCTCGACCGACGACCATCCCCTCACGCACTACCGCGCCCCGCTGGATGCCCGCGGCGTGCTCACCTCGCGTGAGCTGCGCACGCACGAGGTCGGGCGCCGGGTCGAGGTCGCGGGTCTGGTCACCCACCGGCAGCGGCCGGCGACGGCATCCGGCATCACCTTCATCAACCTCGAAGACGAGCTCGGCCTCGTCAACGTCATCTGCTCGAAAGGCGTCTGGGACCGCTATCGCCGCGTGCTGCGCGATGCGCCCGCCCTCATCGCCCGCGGCATGCTCGAGCGGTCGCCCGAAGGCGTCACCAACCTCGTCGCCGACGCCTTCGAAGACCTGCGCGTCGTCGTGCGACACCGCTCCCGCGACTTCCGCTGATGTCACCGCCGCGCCGAGGCGTCAGGGGCGGCCGGCGTGCTGTTCGGTCTTGGCGAGCTGGTCGGCCAGGTCGTCGGGGGCGAGCGCCGCCTCGCGGAACTCCGTCGTCAGCGGCAGGCGCAGGTGCAGGTCGGTGCACAGGCACAGCTCGACCGTGCCGTGATCCAGCACGAAGTCGAGCACGTGGCCGCCGCGCGTGCGTCCGTCGTCGATGAAGTGCGCGTGGCATCCGGGAACGCCGATGCCCTGCTCGTACAGCGGGGTGCGGAAGGCGACGATCGTGCCGTCGATCTCGTCGAACTGCAGTACGGCATCGTCGTCGGTGGCCTCGGTCATCGGGCGGTACGGCTTCTGCTGGCGGGTGACCGTCCGGGCGGTCACGCGGCGGAAGCGCCCCGTGATCCGCAGGGCGTACATGTAGTTGGCCGACGCGGTGATCGCATCGATCGCGGCCGAGGCCTCGGCGCGCGTGACGCCGTCGGGCAGCGTCCGTGTGAGGGTGGGCACGAAGTCGGTCACCACCGCGTACGGCGTCGCCGAGTCGGCGGATGCCGCGGCGGCGGTGCCGTCGCCGCGCAGGCGGTACGCGACGCCGTCGACGACGACCATCTCGCCGTCGAGGGCGTTGAACGTGCCGATGCCGAAATCGCCGTGCTCCAGCAGTTCGCCGACCGTCATGTCGTCTTCGTAGATGCCGTCCAGGAGCGCGGCCATGAGGCTCGTCTGGAACAGGGTGTGACGTTCGGCGCTCATGCGCGGTCCTTTCGGGAGGAGGAGGAGAGAGGGAAGCCGGTCGGCAGGTAGCGGCTCACAGCAGCACGTCGGCGAGCAGGTCGCCGCCCAGGCGGTGCAGATTGTCGCGGTAGTCGACGGGAACGTCGATCACCGAGGGACCGGGTTCGGCGATGGCGGCGAGGATCGTCGGAACGAGGTCGTCGATGGATGTGACGCGGTAGCCGTGGGCGCCGAACGACTCCGCGAACGCGACCACGTCGTAGGCGCCGAGCTCGACCGCCGCGGTGCGCCCGTACTTCTCGACCTGCTGGAAGGCCACCATGTCGTAGGCCGAGTCGTTGAACACGATGTGCGTGAAGCTCGCCCCGACCCGCACCGCGGTCTCCAGTTCGACGGCGGAGTAGAGGAACCCGCCGTCGCCCGACACCGACACGACCGGTGCGCCCGCGTCGGCGAGGCTGGCCGCAATGGCCCACGGCAGGGCGACGCCGAGGGTCTGCTGCCCGTTGGAGAACATCAGCGAGCGGGGACGGTAGGTGCGGAAGTGGCGCGCCATGTAGAGGTAGTTCGAGCCGACGTCGCAGAGCACGGTGGCGGCATCGGGGAGGGCGGCGCGGATGCCGGCGACGACGGCGACGGGGTCGAGGCCGAACGCGTCGTCGTGGTCGGGGTCGCCGAGGTCGGTGTTCTCGGCGAGGCGGGTGCGCTCGCGATCGACGATGCGGGCGGTCTCGGCATCGTGCGGGAGGGGAAGCCCCGCGGCATCCACAGCCAGGAGCAGGTCGACGAGGGTGGTCGCGAGGTCGCCGACGAGTTCCACCGTGGGCCGGTAGTCGTTGTCGATGTCGGCTGGCACGGTGTCGATGTGGACGATGCGGCGGTCCTTGCCGGCGTTCCATTCCGCGGGCACGAACTCGACGGGGTCGTAGCCCAGCGTCAGCACGAGGTCGGCGCGGTGCAGCAGCACGTCGCCGGGCTGGTTGCGGGCGAAGCCCACGCGTCCGAGGTAGTGGTGTTCGAGCTCGCGCGAGATGATGCCGGCGGCCTGGAAAGTCTCCACGACCGGCAGCCCGGTGGCGCGCAGCAGCGCGTGCAGGGCGTCGACGGTGCGGGGATCGCCGCTGCGGGCACCGGCGAGGATCACGGGAAAGCGCGCCTCACGCAGCAGTGCGGCAGCGCGATCGACGGATGCCGAGGCCGCCCCGCCGGTGACGGCGGGCACGATCGCATCGCGGAAGCCGATCGCGGTCGTCGCCGTCGACACGTCGTAGGGGAGCACCACGGCCGCCGCGCCGCGGGGTTCGCGCGCCGCGGCGCGGAACGCGTTCACGATCGCCTCCGCGACGTTGTCGGCGGCGGTGACCTCGGCCGCCGAGACCGTCACGGTCTGCAGCATGCCGACGGCATCCATCGCCTGATGCGCCCGCTTGAGGTGCTGCGTGCGCGACACGGCACCGCAGATCGCGACGACCGGGTCGCCCTCGGTGGTCGCGGTGAGCAGCCCCGTCGCGAGGTTGGCGGTGCCGGGGCCGCTGGTGACCAGCACGACTCCCGGGATGCCGGTGAGCCGACCGACCGCGGCGGCCATGAAGACCGCGTTCTGCTCGGTGCGGCACGTGATGAGCTGCGGCGCCCCGGCGATGCCCTGCACCGCCGCGAGCGCGTCGAAGACGGGATCGATCTTGGCGCCGGGCACGCCGAACACCCACCGCACGCCGTGGGCCATGAGCACGTCGACGACGCGATCCGCCGCGCGACGTCCCGCGGGTGGCGTCGGCAGGTGCGTGGCGGAGGGCGACGTGGGGGGAGTGGCGACCGTGGCGATACTCATGACTCCATGCTCCGTCGCCGGCGTCTGGCGAGGAAGACGGCGTCGATGATGCGAGTCATCTGATTCACAGATGATTTCCGTCGCGTCGACAAGCGCGGCATGATCGAGGTATGGATGTCCGCCACCTCTCCGTCTTCGTCGCCGTTGCGCGGGAGATGAGCTTCACACGGGCGGCTGACAGCCTGCTGCTGGCGCAGTCGGCAGTGTCGACCACGGTGCGGGAGCTGGAGCGCGAGCTGGGTGTCGAACTGTTCGACCGTTCTCATCGGCAGATCAGACTGACCGGCGCGGGGGAGGAGCTGCTCACGCGCGCCCGGGCGGTGCTGGAGCAGATGCGCGAGATCGGCGAGGCGGTCTCTACGGCGGCGACCGAACTGCGGGGGGCCGTGACGATGGGGCTCATGACGGGCGTCGACCTCGTCGATGTACCGGGGCTGCTGGGCCGTTATCACGAGCGGCATCCGGCCGTCGCGGTGCAGCTGCGGGCGACGGGGTTGGGTTCGTCGGGTCTGGTCGCCCAGCTCGAGCGCGGCGGGATCGACCTGGCTCTGCTCGCAGTCGTCGATGCGCTTCCGGCGAGCCTGCGGGGTGAGGTCGTCGCCGCATCGCCGTACGTGCTGGTCGTGCCGGGGACGCACCGGCTCGCGGATGCCGAGGGCGTCACGCTCGCGATGCTCGAGGGGGAGAGCTTCGTGGACCTGCCGCCGGGGTACGGGTCGCGGCGCATCGTCGACGATGCCTTCGCCCATGCCGGGGTGTCACGCCGTGTGCTCATCGAGGTCGCCGATCTTTCCACGGCCGCCGCGTATGTGCCACAGGGGCTGGGGTTGGCGATCGTGCCGCGTTTCGCGGCGCTGGCGGCCTCGTCGGGCTCGGGGCGTCCGTTCGCCGATCCGGCCCCGCGGATGCCGGTGCGCATCATGCCGCTCGATGACGCCGTTCCCGCCTTCGAGGTGTCTCTCGCGTGGTCGCGCCGTCGCCCACTGACCGCCGCTGCGCAGGGCCTCGTCGACCTGCTGCGCACCGAACTGCTGCCGTAGCCCCTCAACGACCGGGGGTGAGCGGGACGGAACAGGACTCGACGATCGTCCAACCCCGTGACGCGCACAAGCGGCGTAGCGTTGGGGGCATGGCGAACGTTGCAGACTTCTTCATCGACACCCTCAAGCGCGCCGGCGTCACCCGCATCTGGGGTCTTCCCGGCGACTCGCTCAACGCCTTCACCGATGCGCTGCGACGCGACGGCGGCGATGATGCGATCCGCTGGATGCACATGCGGCACGAGGAGGCCGCCGCCTTCGCCGCCGGCGCCGAGGCGGAGCTGACGGGCGAGCTCGCCGTCGTCGCGGGCTCGTGCGGCCCTGGCAACCTGCACTTCATCAACGGTCTGTTCGACGCCAACCGCAACCGCGTGCCGCTGCTGGCGATCGCCTCGCACATCCCGTCGGCCGAGATCGGCAGCACCTACTTCCAGGAGACGCACCCCCAGGAGCTCTTCCGCGAGTGCAGCGTCTACACCGAGCTGGTGAGCGACCCGGCCCAGCTGCCGTGGGTGCTGGAGATCGCCATGCGCACCGCGGTCGAAAGGCGCGGCGTCGCGGTCGTCGTCGTGCCCGGCGACGTGTTCTTCGCCGACGCGCCCGACCGGCGGCCGACGGCCCCGATCCGGACGGCCGGCTCGACGGTGCTGCCCTCGGCATCCGCTCTGGCCGCCGCCGCGACCGCGCTCAACGACGCCAAGAAGGTGACGATCCTCGCCGGGTCGGGCGTCGCGGGCGCGCATGACGAGGTGCTCGCCCTCGCCGAGACGCTGCAGGCGCCGATCGTGCACGCCCTGCGCGGCAAGGAGCACATCGAGTGGGACAACCCCTATGACGTGGGCATGACGGGGCTGCTGGGCTTCTCGTCGGGGTACAATGCGATGGAGTCGTGCGACACCCTGCTCATGCTCGGCACCGATTTTCCGTACCGTCAGTTCTTCCCCTCGAAGGCGACGGTGATCCAGGTCGACATCCGCGGCGAGCAGCTGGGGCGGCGCACGCCCATCGACGTGGGATTGGTCGGCGGTGTGAAAGAGACCGCGAACGCGCTGCTGCCGCTGCTGCAGGGCGACCGCTCGTCGAAGCATCTGGACGACAGCGTCGCCCACTACCGCACGACGCGCGAGCGGCTCGACGACCTGGCCGTCGACGACGGCAAGGCTCCGGTGCGGCCGGAGTACGTCGCGCGCGTGCTGGATGAGCTCGCCGACGCGGATGCCGTGTTCACCGCCGACGTCGGAAGCCCCGTGATCTGGGCCGCCCGCTACCTGCACATGAACGGCACGCGCCGGCTGATCGGCTCGTTCGCGCACGGATCGATGGCCAACGCGATGCCGCAGGCGCTCGGGGTGCAGGGCGTCGACCGCTCGCGCCAGGTGATCGCGCTCGCCGGCGACGGCGGACTGGCGATGCTGCTGGGCGATCTGCTGTCGATCCGCCAGAACGACCTGCCGGTGAAGATCGTCGTGTTCAACAACTCGTCGCTCAACTTCGTCGAGCTCGAGATGAAGGCGGCGGGCATCGTCAACTTCGGCACGGGGCTCGACAATCCGAGCTTCGCGGCGATCGCCGAGGCGATGGGCATCACCGGCATCCGGGTGGAGAAGGGCAGCGAGCTGCGCGGAGCGATCGCGCAGGCGCTCGCGACCGACGGGCCGGTGCTGGTCGACGTGGTCACGGCGCGTCAGGAGCTGGCGATGCCGCCGTCGATCACGCTCGCCCAGGCGAAGGGGTTCTCACTCTGGGCGCTGCGCACCGTGCTGTCGGGGCGCGGCGACGAGCTCATCGACCTCGCCGACACGAATGTCTGGCGTCGCCTGTTCCACTGACGCGGCCTGCCCCGACGCCCGTCGGGCCAGGCGGTGGCGGCGCTCGATCGCCTGGCCCGCGTAGCTCGCGCCGACGATGAGTGCCGCCCCGGCGACGCCGACGGGGCCGATCGCCTCGCCGCCGACCGCGACGCCGACGACGAGCGCCCAGACGGGTTCGGTGCCCATGAGGATGCTCGCGCGCGCGGCCGACGCGCGCCGCACCGCCCAGAGCTGCACCGCGAAGGCGAACACCGAGCAGAGCAGTCCGAGAAACAGCACGTCGGCGAGGGCCGCGGCATCCAGTCGCGCGACCGCGACCGGCAGGGAAGGCCCCGCGATCGCGCTGAACACGACGCTGCCGACCACGAGCTGCACGACGACCACGCCGAGCGAGCTGTCGCGCCGCCCGCGGGTCAGGTGTCCGCTGGCGGTGACGTGCACGGCGCGCACGACCGCGGCGGCGATGACGAGCACGTCGCCGGCGGTCGGCAGGTGGATGCCGTTGCCCGAGACCAGCAGCGCGACGCCGACGACGGCGGCCACCGCAGCGACGAAGTACGAGCGCGGCAGCCACACGCGTGACGCGATGCCCTCCAGCGCCGGGGTCATGACGAGGGCGAGGCTGATGAGCAGGCCCGCGTTGGTCGCGGAGGTGAGGCTCACGCCCCAGGTCTCCAGCCCGATGACCGCCGCCTGCGTGCCGCCCAGGGCCACCGCGATCACGAGCCCGCGCCCGCGGGGGAGGCGCTGCCGGGTAAGGGCGCAGAGGATGCCGGCGCCGCCGGCGGCGACAAGGAACCGTAGCGCATTGGCGGAAGCGACCCCGGTGAGGCTGATGAGGTCTTTGGCGACGAGGAAGCTCGCCCCCCAGACGACGGCGACCGCGACGAGGGCGAGGTCGACGAGCAGGTCGGAGCGGCGGGTCATGCGCTCAGCGTGACAGCCACGGTCGTGAAGAGCATCGGGCAATGTCTTCATCAATGTGTTAGAGATTGCTTATGGATCCAATGCGCCTGCGCCTGCTGCGCGAGTTGGATGATCGCGGCAGCGTGTCGGCGGTCGCGGCGGCGCTGCACGTCAGCGCGTCGGCGGTGTCGCAGCAGCTCGCGATCCTGCAGGCGGACGTTCCCGTGCCGCTCACCGTGAAGCAGGGGCGTCGGCTGGTGCTGACCGATGCCGGGCGCGCGCTCGCGGCCGCCGGCGCTCGCGTCGACGAGGCGCTCGTGCTCGCACGAGAGAGCGTCGGAGCGTTCCTCGCCCACGATGCCGCGCCGGTGCGCGTGTCGGCGTTCCACAGTGCGGGCGTCGCGCTGTTCGGCCCCCTGTTGGCCGCGCTCGACGGCGTACCCGTCGCGCTGACCGACGAGGACGTCGCGCGCGAGGAGTTTCCCGGACTCGTGGCCGCGCACGACCTCGTCATCGCGCACCGGCTGGCCCACGACCCGGATTGGCCGCGCGAGCGAACGGTGGTCACGCCGCTGTTCGTCGAACCGCTGGACGTCGCGCTGCCGGCGGCGCACCCCCTGGCATCCGCCGAGCGGATCGATCCCGTGGCCCTCCGCGGACAGACGTGGATCTCGACGCACGAGGGTTTTCCGCTCACCGGCGTGCTGCAGGCGATCGCTGCGCTGAGCGGTGAGCCGCCGGTCATCGCCCACCGGGTGAACGAGTTCTTCGTTGCCGCGCAGATCGTCCGCGCCGGGGCGGCGATCGCCGTCATGCCGAGGTTCACGGCGCGCGCCTTGGCGACCGACGGCATGGTGCTGCGACCGCTCGCTGGGGTCACCCTGAGCCGTCACGTGGACGTGCTCGCCCGCCCCGACGCGTTGGCACGCGCGGCCGTGCGCCGCGTGCGGGCCGCGCTCGTGGATGTCGCCGCCGACCTCGCGCGGTGACGACCGCCGGGGCATGCTGGAGGCATGGAGTTCTCCGGCTGGCACGTCCTGATCTTGATCGTGGTGCTTGCGGGCATCGCGCTGTTCGTCGGTGCGGTGGTCAGCATCGCGTCGTCGGCGGCGACGAGCCTGGAGAAGACGCTCTGGATTCTCGTGACGCTGATGTTCCCCCTTATGGGGCCGATCGTCTGGTTCGCGGTCGGGCGGCGCTCGATCGTCGCGAATCCGGCCGATCGCCGGTGAGGCGCGTGGCTGTCAGTCGGCGAGCGCGAGACCGCGGGTCTCGATCGTCCACCCGATGAACGCCTCGTCGTTCGGGTCGCTGCCGACCGACACCTGCCGGGTGATCCCGGTGAGAGCGCTCCCGCAGGCTGGAGTCGACCTCTTTCTCCCTTTTTCAGAACGACTGCGTTCCCGTGCCACTTCGCCGCGATATCCAGGGTCTGCGCGCGCTCGCCGTGCTGGCCGTCATCGGCGCGCACGCCGCCGGCTGGCCGCGGGGCGGCGTCGCCGGTGTTGACGTCTTCTTCGTGATCTCGGGCTTCGTGATCACCGGGATGCTGCTGCGTGAGCAGCGGAAGGACGGTCGCATCCGCCTGGCACGGTTCTACGGCAGACGTGCTCGCCGCCTCGTGCCGGCCGCGCTCGTCACGGTCGGCGCCGTCGTCGGCACCGCCTATGCCCTGTTCGGGAGGGCACGCGCGGAGCAGATTCTGTGGGACGGCATCTCGGCGCTGCTGCTGGTGTCCAACTGGCGGTTCACACAGCAGGACACCGACTACTTCCATGCCGGCGATGCCGTCTCACCGCTGCAGAACTTCTGGTCGCTGTCGGTGGAGGAGCAGTTCTACCTCGTCTGGCCGGGGCTGCTGATCGTGTCGCTGCTGTTCGTTCCCGCCGTGGCGCGTCGCGGTCGGGCGGCTACCGCGGTCGCCGCCGGGTGGGCGGTCGTCGTGATCGCGGCATCCTTCGGGTGGGCGCTGCTGCAGGGGTCGTCGGCGCCGACGACGGCGTACTTCTCGACGGCGACCCGCGCGTGGGAGTTCGCGCTGGGCGCGCTGCTCGCGGCAGGCGTGCCGCTGCTGCGCCGGCTTCCGGCGGCGCTCGGGGCGCTGCTCGCGTGGATCGGTGTCGCGGGCATCGTGGCGTCGCTGGTGCTCATCGACATGACCGCCGTGGGCTTTCCGGGGCCGTGGGCGGCGGCGCCGACGCTCGCGCTGACCGGCGGCGTGACCGCGCCGCCGCGGGCACTGTTCCTGTGGACGAACCCGGTCGCGGTGGTCGTGGGAAACGCGTCGTACTCGCTGTATCTGTGGCATTTCCCAGTGGTCGTGTTCGCCGCCGCGCTGCTGCCCGCGTCGCCGTGGTCGCTGCCGCTGACCTTGGCGATCGTCGCCGTCGTCGGCTTCGCGTCGTACGCGATCATCGAGCAACCGCTACGCTACGCGCCGTTCCTGGGTGGGCGGGTGCCCGCGACGACGGTGGCCGATGGCGAGGAGCCGGCGGTCGAGGCATCGGATGCCGCGGAGCCCACACCGCCCGCGGTCGCGCCTGCGGTGCCGGTCGTGCGGACGCCCGAGATTGCGACGCGGCGTCCCGCGGGGTGGCAGCCGGGCACGCGCTACTTCCCGGGCAGTCCGCGGACGGCGGCGCAGGGGCCTTGACCCCGGATCGTGGACACGGTGTCATTTCGGTTATGCCGCTTCCGTGAGGGTAGCTGATCTCGCGGCCGCGTAGGTGTTCTCGTAGCTGTTCGGGGTGATCTGGCCGATCGCGGAGTGGCGTCGGCGCGTGTTGTATCGGTTCGTCCACCGGAACACGGCCCGGTAGGCGGTGGCTTGATCGGGGAACGCCGACGCGCCTTGGAGGAGCTCGCGTTTGAGCGCGGCGTTGAAGCTCTCGGCCAGCGAGTTGTCGGCGCTCGTGCCCACCGCGCCCATGGACTGGGTCACCTTGAGCTGCTCGCAGAGTGCTGCGTAGGCTTTCGACGCGTAGACCGAGCCGTGGTCGCTGTGGAACACTGCGCCGGCCAGCGATCCGCGGTCGCGGTGCGCGCCGCGGAGAGCGCCTTCGACGAGTTCGGTGCGCATGTGGTCGGCGACCTGCCAGCCGGCGAGCTTGCGCGACCCGAGGTCGATGCAGGTCGCCAGATACAGGTTGCTGCCGTCCGCGATGGGGAGGTAGGTGATATCGCCGACATACCTGCGGTTCGGCTCCCCGGTGCTGAAGTCCCGCCCGACCAGGTCGGGGAACTTCCGTCCGGACTGGTCCGGGATCGTGGTCTTCACCCGGCGGCGCAGTCGGATCCCCGCGAGCGCGTGTTCCCGCATCACCCGAGCGACCCGCTTATGATTCACCCGCCCGGCGGCGGGGACGCCGTCGTTGAGGTCGGCAGTGATCCTCGGTGCCCCGTAGGCGCGGTCACCACCCTGCGCGGGGTCCTGCAGCACCCGGATCCGTGCCGCCAACCGGGCGTCGTCCGCGGCTCGCGCGGCCCGTCCCGGGGCTGCGGCCAGCCACGCGTAGAACGAGGACCGGGCGATCTCGATGACCTCACACAACCGCTTCACGCCGTAGGCGTCCTTGTGGTCCTCGACGAACTGGAAGCGGTTCACCAGTTCGTCTCCGCAGCGAAATACTTCGCCGCCTGACGGAGGATGTCCCGCTCCGTCTCGAGCTTGACCTGCTCCGCTCTCGAGACCGCTAACTCGGCTTCCAACCGGATGATCCTCGCCGCCTGCGACTCCGACCGCACCGACACCGGCGGCGACACCGAACCGGCCGCAGCGGTCCCGGATCCGAGCTTGTCGACCCATTCCTTCAACGCACCACGGGAGATCCCCAAATCGGCCGCGATCGCTTTCAGCGTCGCGCCCGGCGTGGACTCGTACAAATCCACCGCACGCTGCCGGAACTCGTCCGTGTAGTTCTTCCTTGCCATCCCTCAGATTCTCGCTTCCCCAGCATCGTGCTGGAATCAGCGTGTCCAAGATCAGGGGTCAAGCCCCCAGAGTGCGGCGGCGGAGCCGGTCGAGGTGGCAGCGGCATCCGTTCCGCAGGTCGTCCCCGTTGAGCCTGTGAGCGCTGCACCGGTGGTGGAGGCGCCGCGAGTGCCGTCGGTCGCGATGGCGGACAGCGCGGCTGGGGCGATCGCGGCTCCGATGACCGCATGGCGGGAGCGTTTTCGCACGCAGGTCGCGTTGGCTGCCGCCGGTCTCGTCGCCGCCGCGTTGCTGGTCGTGCTCGTCGTGCAGGTGCAGCAGCCGAGGCCGCTGCCGCCGACGGCCGGGGGAACGGGCCAGGCGGCGCCCGCGATCGAAGATCCCACGGCGGCGCTGCAGGCCGATCTCGCGGCGGCGGTGTCGGCGACGGCGTGGCCCGGTCTGCATCCGTCGATCGATGAGGTGATGGCGCAGTCGTCGGGAGCCAATCCCGCGCACGACTGCTTCGCGCCGACGCCGCTGCCGGATGCCGCCGCGTGCACGTGGGGGAGCGGCGACGCTCCGCGGCACCTGTACCTCGTGGGCGACTCGACGGCGATGGCGTACGCGCCGGCGCTGAAGGCGCTCGCCGAGCAGAGCGGGGGAGCGATCCGCGTCACCACGGTCGGGCTCTACGGATGCCGGTTCACCGACGTGCTCGTGCAGAACGACGACCCCGCGGTGATGCAGGCGTGCACGCAGCGCAAGGACGACGTCGCCGCGATGATCGCCGCCGACCACCCCGAGATGGTGCTCCTCTCGAACGCGTACACGCTCGGCCGCACGGCGGACGGGCGTGACCTGAGCGCGGCAGATCTGATCGCGGCGGAGGCGGCCGAGATGGCGCGGTATGGGATGCCGGGCCGCATCGTCTACCTCGAGGCGCCGCCGGAGGGCGCGCCGCTCGGCAACTGTTACACGCGGGTCGGGTCGCCGTATGCGTGCGCGACGAGCATCACGCCGGTGTGGCGCGACATGCAGGCGGCGACGGCGGCCGCCGCGGCGGTGTCGGGCGATTGCCTGGTGGATGCGCTGGCCTTCACGTGCTGGCAGGACGTGTGCCCGGCGTTCGCGGGAACGCTGCCGATCCGCTATGACCAGACACACCTCACCGTCGCCTACTCCGCGCACCTCGCGCCGTACCTGCGGTGGGCGCTGGATGGAGCCGGTGCGGCCGGTGCGCCGGCGCCGCCCGGCTAGAATCGATGCGCCAGCCTCTGTAGCTCAGTGGAAGAGCCACTCCGTCCTAAGGAGCGGGTCGGGGGTTCGAATCCCTCCAGGGGCACATCTTTTTTATCCTCGCAACGTGTTGCCGACCCGACGGTAGAGAGCAGATTGCTCAATCTCTCGTCGAACTCCAGGCCTCACGAAACGCGCCCTCTTGGCGTTCTGGGACGCCGGATGGAGCGCTCTGACGGGCTCTGCATGCATTCACAGCAATCGTTCGTGGCCGCGCACTGCGTCACGCCCGAGCGCTGGGTGGCTGGTTGTCGGAGCGAACGGGAGATGTGCGGTCCCGTCGCACCGTGTCGAGCGAGCGGCTTGCAGAAGCGCTATCTGAAGTCACTCCTAGGTATTATTCGGCTGAGCCCGAGGGTGAGACGTGAGCTCATCGCTCACGGATGGCGTGGTGAAACGAGGAGGAATAGGTGGCGCGGGTCGAGCGGATTGAGAAAGGTGACCTCGAGTCGGGAGCTCATCCCACGAGCGTGGTGTGCGCCGCTCAGTTGGTGCCTGATGGCCAAGGCTCCTTTCTTGTGCAGCTCGCCTCATTCGGGTCGAAGGCTGCCGAGTCGAACGGGAGGCGCCACGTCACACAGACGTACCAGTTCGATCGCAATGCTGCTGCAACCCTGGTGAGCTACTTCACGGATGCATTCGGTGAAGACTTCTTGACGGAGCCGCACGGCGACGCGTAGTGCCTCAGAACTGACGCACGTTCTCGATGCCGACTGGTCCAGTGTTCATCTCGCGGCGCCGACGTCGCGCCACCAGTTGGCGACTATGCCTCGCGGCGGCCACTGCGCGCGCCGGTCAGGGTACGTACACAGCAAACAGATTGGCGAGCAGGGCGCGAAGATCCTCAGATTCCATCGCCGACAGATCGGTGACTCGCAGCTCAAACTGGAGTGACTTGAACGCCGTTCTCACGATGTCTCGGCGGCTGGAGGCGCGACTCAGCGACATTATCTGCTCGCTCACGAGCCGAGCGAGGCGATGATCCGACGAGAGATTTCGGTCAATCAGGCCGACGAGCTCATCTTCGTAGATAGGTAAGTCTGGGTCATTGAGCAGGTCTCCCAGGATCCATGATCGAAGATAGAGGCGCTGAAAGACGTTGCGTCGCCCGGCTCTATACCTATCTGCTGGGAGCTTTCCGCGTGAGTCAGGCCCAAAGCGCTGAACTGCGAAGTCTGGAAGCACGACTAGCGTGAGATAGGGCCAGACGTCGGGATGCGATGCTTGTTGGCGACCTTCCTGCTCGAACCATTCTGCGAGCGCATTGCCCGTGGCTCTGTCGAAGGCGCGGTCTCGATCGCCTCTTCGAAGGGACGTGTCGGCGGCGACGGCCTCGCCGATGGCATCATGGAGTGCTCGCAGATGTGAGGCAGGAACTGGGACTCCTTCTCCGGGAAATGTCGCTGCGGGATGATGCGCGCCATCTTGAAATGGGCGCGCAATCCCTCCGGACTGAATAGTCCTTTCGAGCCTACTGATTTCGCTTTCGACGTCTGTGCGTGGTAGCCGAGGGTAGATGTAGCTCATCGCGAACCCTGCTCTTCTAGGAAGTTGAGGGCTTCGCGGGAGCGACTCGTCAGCGCCAGCGGGTCCTCCATCGCTAGGCGGCATCCCTCGTCAATCGTGAGACCGAGCGAGGTGGTGATGCCGAGACCAAGCGCGGCTATGCAGCGAAAATCATCGTCCGCAAGGGCGGTCAGCTCGCCGCCGCCGAGGGCGTTCCGCCAACTGCCGAGAAGTCGGAGGACCGCCATATGAACGTCGGCTTCAATGGCGGCGTACGTGCTCGCTGCTGCCGTACCTTCGACGATCGGATGACACGCTCCCATGTCCGTGTTGACGAACAGACGTACTGACGAACTGATGCTCCAGTGAGGTTCCGCGTCAGGAACTGTCTCCACGGACCACGGAACGGCTCGGCGTCCGGTCTGGGAGAACGACAGCGCTGAAGTTGGGAAGTCCGCGTCGTCGCGTTCCAGATTCAGGGTCCGCGGTGCAGCGAGCTGCCAAAGCTTGGCGCTCCCGTGTACAGCGTTCGCTGCAACCGGACTGCCGGTCCGACCCGGTCCGACCACCCACAGGTCAACGCTCAGCGATACTGCCATGTCGCTCCCGGTCGCCGTCAGATCGACGGACGCCGTCCAGCCTTCGTCGCTCAACTCGAAGCGCGAGTCCGCACGCCACCTGATCCGTGCGGGTGCGCACGTCGCCACAGCAACCAGACGCACATCCTCGCCCTTGTCGATTCCGGTCTCTATCCAGAATCGGTCGGAGAGCGTTGCCACGCCGCGAAGTGCAATATCGTCGCCTGGGCTCCACACGTCGGCGATCTCTTCGTCTCCACAGACAGGATCCACGACTTCCAGCCGCGCTTGCACTGACGTTGGAGAGGGCGCGCGGTAGGGGCGTGACTCAGTTGTCGCCATCGAAGTCCTCCGCGCTCAAGTCGATGCGTAGTGCTCGTCGGGCCGCGCCAGTGAACTCCACAACCACTGGCACCGCACTCTCAGCGAGGGCTGTCGAACGGCCGGCTGCATCGGCCCCGATCCATTCGAGCTCGAGCTCATCAGGGTCCAGTGGCTCGTGCACGCCCTCGTCGCCAACTGCGCTGACGCTGATACGCACCAGGGATCGCGCAGGACCACCTTGAACCACAAACTCGACACGCTGCCGCTGACGACCGTCGTGGTAGGTCGCGATCAACCGAGAAGGGCTTGCGTCGATTCGGCGGGCACGATCAGAAGCTCTGCTGCGGCGGCCGCCGCGATCGGGACGCCCGGTACCGGTGTCAGTGCGGGGTTCATATGGTGCGGGTAGAAGAGCGCCGAGCCGGCGCGCGAGAGGGCCCGTTCGAACTCGATCTTGTGCTGGCTGCACGATTGCGGGCTCTGGGTAGAGGGTCTCTCGGATGGCGGCAATCACCTTGGTCCGAGTGGCCTTGACGACGAGGCCCTCATCACCGCCAGAGCTCGCGACCCACGCGTCATGGGCAGGCGGCTCCGTTCGGGCGTACACCGCGTCCCAGTCATCTGCAGACTTGTAGACCGCCAACCACTCCAGGCCCTCCAGCGGGGTATGCGCAGTCCAGTCCACGGTCGAAACGATCAGCTCGGGCTGACCGCGCATGAGCGCGATGCGCGAGATTGCAGGGTTCCGGATCGGGTCAAGGTCGTCATGTCCGACGGTTCGCTCGAGGGCTTGGAATCGCGGGACAATGGCCAGGTGGCCGAGGGTGCGCTGGTATCGAGTAATGGGAATCACGTGCACCGGAAAGCCTTGCGGAGTCTTAATCAATGCCTCGCTCTGCGTGCGATGAGCACGGATGGCATTTAACCCAGTGCCCCAGAGGGCCAGCGTCCCAATCGTTGCATCGACTAGTGGCTTGCGCGAGTTGTCGACCTCCAGCACGAGCTCCATCGGCGGCTCCTCGGTGTCTGGAGCGGCGATCAGCTTGGGCCACAGGTGGACTCGAATAGCCGAACGGGCCTTCGCCGCGAAGGTTGTCGCCTCAGTTGCCAGGTCGAGAACAGGGTCATCCTCGTCCTGGGATACACCCAGGCTCTCAGCGGTGAGGTCAGGGTCGACGACAAGCATGGAGGTGCCAGTCTCGTCGTTCTCGTATCCGCGGGTGAATAGACGCGAGCCAAGAAGTTCAGCCGGTTTACCGACAAGGGGCAGGATGGTGTCGCCATCCCGTCGACCCCACCAATGACGCCCCGTGAACTGAACGCCAGTTTCAACGTAGGAGTCGCGGAATGCCGACGCGATCAGTCGATGCTCGAGGATTCCTTTCTCGTTGTAACATCGCGTCCAGTAGACGACGGTACCGCGTCGGCTGAAAGCATAGGATGCGGTCTTCCCGAAACCATAGGTGCCTCCGCCCTTGCCGTCGTCGCGCGGAACCCCCACCTTCAGAATGAGGTCCTGAAAGTTGCGAGGACCGTCTGCTGGCACGGGTCTCAGCGTCACAGGCCCGTCCAGACCGGTCGTCCCGCGATCGTAGATCTCGAGAACGTAGGGATTGTCGGGCAGTCCGCCAGCGGTGACAGGTTCGTTGTCTGGCAGCAGGCGGGCGAGGTCCGCCCGCATTCTCCAGTCAATGCGGCGTAGGTGGAGGCCATACGTCGGTCTCCGACCATCAAGGCGAGCGTCCCAGCTGTTCTGTGCGGTCTCCCTGATCAGAATCTCGAGAGGCGAGAGCTCGGTCCGACCCAGCAGCCGGTCGCCTCCGGTCGAGTCCATATCGCCCGGCTGAAATTGCTTCGGGAACCAATCGAGAGGTTCGATGGAACCCAGTGCCGAGGCGCTCACAGGTCGGCCAGCACGTCGGAAAGTACGTCCGGGTCCACGGCGTTAGGGCAAGCGTCCAGCAGCAGCGAGTAGCGAAGGTTCTGAACTGCTGAGAATGCGGTCTGTCCCAATCTGGAGACACGTAGCCCCGGAAACTCCGTGGTGACGTGGAATAGGCGCTCACCCGCCACCACGAATCGCATGGTGTCCTCGATGACTATCGGAGAATCGTCGGTTGAGCGTTCAAACAGCATGCCCTTCGGTATCCCGGCTGCGTCAATGCTGTCGATGAGCTCAGAGACCGTCTGACCATCGGCGCTTTCCTCGAGGCGCATTGCGAACAGGTGTAGTGAGCCGCCCCGCGGTGGATCGAGTTGGTGAGCGCCGTGGATATCGACAGCCGGGGAGTCTCCGCCCGTGTACGCCTTGACCTCCAGCGCGTTTCGAAGGAAGAAGTCGTGCTTGTAGCCTTGCTGTCCGCGCCATGCGGCTCGTGCGCGTGGCGGATCGAGTTGCGCCAGCCTGAGGAGGACGGTGAGCTCGCCGAACAGTCCGATCGCTCGTTGGCGAGAGAGCGTCCGCTGTCCGCGGGCGAGAGCCTCACGCCACGCATTGAGGACTCGCATCAGTGCATCGATGCATGGTTCTCCAGACTCGTCGACGCGGCTGAGCATCTCGCCGACGAGCGAAAGGAATGTGGGGGTGAGCTTTGGATCGTGACTTGCGATATCGAGGGACATCGCAGACCCGTCGTCAAGTGGTTGTTCCAGCCATTCGGCAGGCAGGACCTCCCCAAGAGGCAAGTCGAATGGTCTACGACCGGGCGGGAGCGCGACAAGAAGGTGAACGACTCCGGCATGATCTCTGGCAAGTCGAGCTTCGTGGATGTCGCGATCGGGGCCGACGGGGGCCGCGTTGATCTGACCTGGCGAAGGCGTTCCCTGGTCGAGCAATCCGAGAGCGTGGGTGACGCGTTCGTATGCGGTCACGCCGCACCTGGCTCTACGAAGTCTCCTTCTGTATCGGTAAGAGTGCTCACCTCTGCGTCGACATCGTCGTCGCTAAGCGTGGGCCGAACCTCGGCTGCGATGTACTCGCCGTCATCCTCCGCCTCGGCGTGCGGATAGATCACCCCTAGCCCGATCAGATCCTCCTGAGCATCCATCGTTCGACGCGTCTTCGAGCTTGGGCGCGGCTGGGAATTCGCGCTCACAGCGTAGAGAACTATCACGCCCATGCTCGGCGCCAGAGCCTGACGAACGCGCCGGACGCTCGTGACGTCGTTTGTGTCGGCAGAGTCGAGGAGACCGTCCGGGTCCTCAAGCACGCCGCTATCAGCGAGAATCCGGAGGTCGAGAAGTGAGTCCGTGCTTGACATCAGGGCCCTGATGTTCACGATGTCGGAGCCGCACGGTGGAGAGGTCGGAAGCCGATCCGGTGTCCAGAACTCAGCCTTGAGCGGTGCACGGCTGACGACGCCCACGTCGATGCCTTCTGCATAGGTGAACTGCCCGAGCCGCCCGGGGCCGGATACGAGGACGAGGTTCCAAGTGACTGCGTCGCCGTGCAACTCAAGCCAATCCTGCATCGCGGACGGTTGAAGCCATGGATCCGAGTCAGCGACCCAGTAGTGCTCTAGGAACTTGATGAGGTCGTTGTTCGTGAGACCCACGAACAACTGTGATGCACTTGTCGTTCGAGATTTCGTCGCCTGGATGTGGTGCGTCAATCCGCGCCCCACTGCCGCGCCCACGATCGTCCTAGCCGCTTCCTGCGCTCGAAGAGCTCCTGCGCGAGAGCGGTCGAGGTAGATCGTCTGACGCCGGCTTCCACCCAAGCCGGCATGGACGACGATCGTGTTGGACATCTTTCCTGGGGACGTGATCTGTAGGCGTCCAGGGTGCGCGAGCACGCGAATCGCCAGTTCGCGCGGAGTCTTCCCCTCCGCCTCAAGTGCTGCCACCTCTGACCGAAGCTCACGCTCAACACGCGCGAGATGCGAGTAGTCATCCAGGAGGCCTGGTCCCACCCACACGCGCGCGAGGTCCTGGTAACCAGGCCTAAATCCGAACCATCGCCCCATCTGAAGAAGCGTGTCGTAGGTGTTCGATGCCCGAAGGAAATACGACACAACGAGTCCCTCGAGCGTGAGTCCGCGGGAGAGAGTTCCGCCGCCGATCGCGATCACGAGCTGCGGTTCATCATCGGGATAAGTCAGTCGATCGTCGGACTGCCCGTTGTCGATCTTGATCGTGACGTGCCCGATGATCTCCTTGGTCTTCTCCCACACCTCCGCCCACGTATGTGCTTCCTCGGCCGCCCGGAGGTGGGCGGCCCGATCAATCTCTTGATCGAATACCGATCGGAACTCCTCCTCTTCGTCATCACGGTTGAGAGCCATGCCTTCAGTGAAGCCGGCGACGGCGTCCTTGAGGAGCTGGTGAGCGCGCACGCGGTGCGAGGTGTGGAGCAGCATCGACGAGTGAGCCACTTTGCCGGTACGCAGTTGACGTACCGCCGTCGCAAGGATGAACCATCGAATCGCATCGCTGAGCGAATCCGTTATCGCGGGCTCGAAGCTCTCGATGTCTTTACCGTGCGGAACAAGCACGTCGGCATCGTCCTGGCTGACTAGGTGAGACAAGGAATAGATGTCCTCGTCCTCCGCGTGATCTGCGTCCTGATTCACGTCGAAGAAGCTGTCAGCGCCCATGTAATCGTCTGGCTTGGGAAGCACCATCGCGAAATCATCGGGGTACAGATCCTCCTCTTCACTGGGGTCGATGAAGATGTTCGCGAATGGCGTCGCGGTGTAGGCGACGTAGGTGCCGGTCGGCACCTCTTTCCAGATATCCCGCACCCGGCGATTGATGGTCGACACGAGGTCCTGATCGCTCTTCGTGTTCGGCGTCGCCTGATCCGACTCGTCATCGATTATCAGAACCGCGCGATTGCGCAACGTCTCATCGGGGATGTCTTGAAGGAACCTGGCAACGTTCGCGAGTCGGCTTTCGTGCTTCTTCACGATCATGATCGCGACGTTGCTCGTACTGGCCATCATGCCGACGGTGTTCTTCGGACCGATGTCGGTGTCTTTGCCCGTCATCAACCACCACGCGACGCCCGCCTTCTCTTTGGCATCGTTGACATTCAGATCCGTCTCGAGGCGAAGTTGAGTCTGAGCGCGCAGATTGGTGTACATGCCGGCGAGCACGATCACGATTCGATAGCCCGCGTCAACGGCCTTCGCGATTAGGCCTGCGTAGTTGGCGGTCTTACCGGACTGGACGTAGCCGATCACCAGCCCTTTGCGTCTCGCGCCGGGCTCCTTTGGATTGGCGCAGTGTGACAGGATACGAGTCGTCGAGTCGTCGATGGCCCTCACCGCCGAGTCTGGGAGCCGTGACTTCAGGGTCTCTCTGTATGCCGGCCATTCGCCGACAGCTGCGCGGGGGCCGCTGTACCAAGAACTGTATCCCCCGTCCTTCTTGACGAGATTGCCGATCTGTATCGTCTCGATGATGTTCCGCTGATCCTGCAGATAGATGTCATAAGCGATCCCGAAACCCGGGAACATCAGCTCGATGCGCGCCTTCGCCTCGGCCTCTGCTGCGGAGCCCTTTCTGCCGGGCTGGCTCGCAAGCATGCCCTCAAGTGCTCCTAGGCCACTTCGGAAGTCATCCTCTGACAGTGGTGAACTCGACATCATCTCTCCTGATCGGCGGTGTTTGTCGGGACCTGAGTACTCCTGGCCGTCGTTGCCAGACGATGGGGTACGGCCGAAGTGTGCCGTGTTCCTGGCTAGGCGTCAACCAACTGATGACGACCGACCGGCGAACCATCCTGATTGAGGTTCTGTGGGATCGAGGGATACGCCGTGTCCTGGAACGACCGAAAGAGGGCGCGGAAGATGTGAAAGGCGCCGTACGGGGGCACAGCCATCCCGACCTGTCGACGCACGCTGCCTCGTTCGCCCATGAACTCGAAGTCATCGGGAAAGGTCTGAAGACGAGCGCGCTCTCGATTCGTGAGTGCGCGAGGCTCCGCCCAGTGGTATCCGTGCGTACCGCCGCCGCCTGAGCCGGTGATGGTGTAAGACGGTTTATCCGGGTGGAGCCGCTTGTAGATCTGGCTCAGCGTGGCCCCCTTGACGTTCAGCCGGAGCTCGTCCGTCATTCGCTTCGCATTGAAGGCGTTCTCGCCCGGGTCGATCAGTTCGAGTCGGCGGACCACCGAATCTGGATGACGAATGATCCTGTGATTTGGGGCGCCGGATGGGATGTCACTTAGCGCTTCTGCAGCTGTCTTCCACTGATCGCGATGGGGGTGGGTTGGCGCGGGGACACGGAACGTTACCGGGACGTCCTCTCGCACGCCGACCACGATGATTCGGTGGCGTCGCTGAGGAACGCCGTAGTCTTCGAATCGATACAGGTGAGGAGTGAGCTTGTAACCGCGGCCGGCTGCTCGCATCGCGCCGAGGATTCGTTTGAAATCCCTTCCGCCGTTCGAACTGCGGAGACCGCTCACGTTCTCGGCGACAAACCACTCCGGCTGATGATGCTCCAGCACTTTCACGCCGTAGGCGAAGAGCGGCCCGAACTCGCCTTTCAAGCCACGATTCTCTCCGACGAGGCTGTAGTCGTTGCAGGGGAAACCGAAGGCGAACCCGTCGATGTGCGGTAGGGATTCAATATCGAGGGATCTCACGTCCTGACAGATCACGGAGTCCGCTGTGGCACCGCTTATGTTGGCGATGTAGGTGGAGACGGTGTTCTGGTCGTAGTCGTTAGCCCAGCCATGCTGAAGTGGGGTGCCTGTCGCTCGCGCCGCATCATGGGCGCCGAGAGCCATGCCGCCCGGCCCAGCGAAGAGCTCTCCAAGTGTGAATCCAAGCGTCACCGTGTGTGTCTCCTATGCCATGGTCGCCCTCACGGGGGATCACTCGTGAGCCTATCCAGAGTGTGCGACATCGCTACCGTTCCACGCGGAGGGATGCCAAACCGCTCGCACCCAACCGGAGTCGTGCGGATCGAGCTTCTGCCCGTCGATTGACCTTCCCCGTCGCCGAGCGCCCGCGATTCACGCCATGCGGGTTTCTGCGCGGACTCGATCCTCGAGTTCGGCGGACCTGATTGCACGGTGTCTTGCGTCGATCTGTTGGCGAAGAAATCAGCTCCTTCAGGGCAAGCCAGCTGATGCCGTCCTACTCCCTGAGAACTCGTGACCCGATCGGCGCGCATACTCGCAATCCGCGAATCCATCAGTCAAGCGATACAGCAATGCCCAGGACGAGCGGAAGACCTCCGACGACTTCGGCGAACCCCGCCATAGAGGTCCCCGCCGCGACCGCCTTGCCCTGCTCGTTCTGCGCTTCCTCCTGCGCCAGGCCGTACCAGGCCCATGCGATCGCTGAGGCGACGACGCCGAAACCAGCGATCACCCCGAAAGCGATGCGGGCGCCCTCTGATTCGGACAGCGGCTGTGGATCCATCGGCTCAGCCTACGAGCAGGTGGCGCACGAGGAGGGGCACAGACTTCGACAACCGCACTCGAATCACATTTCCGCGACGACGTGGGTGGCCCAGACCGCACCACCCTCAGCCGCCGCTCCGGCGCTAGGTTCGGTCTCGTGAGTGATAACCGCCGTGTGCCCATTTCGCCTCAGAGTGTGGATGCTCCGCTGACGACGTCGGCGGTCTTCTTGGTCGTGACCGTGGGCGACGATTCCGACGCGACCGCCACCGCGCGCTCCGTCCTGGGTGACCTCTCGGGGCTGCTCAAGACCGTCGGCATCCGAGACCTCGATGCCGCGCTCGCCTGCACGGTCGGCATCGGCGCGCGCGTCTGGCCGGCGCTCACCGGGCGCCCGATGCCGGCGGAGCTCCGCCCCTTCCGCCCCGTCGAAGGTGCGGTGCATCACGCTCCGAGCACCCCGGGTGATTTGCTCTTCCACATCCGCGCGAACCGGCGGGATCTGTGTTTCGAGTTCGAGAGACTGCTGCTCGACGCGCTGGGCTCGAGCGCTGTTGTCGTCGACGAGACCGAGGGCTTCCGCTACTTCGACATCCGCGACCTGCTGGGGTTCATCGACGGCACGGCCAACCCGGTGGGCCCCGACCTGCCCGAGTCCACTCTCGTGGGCGACGAAGACCCCGTCGGACGCGGCGGGAGCTACGTCGTCGTGCAGAAGTACGTGCACCCGCTCGACCGGTGGAATGCGCTTTCCGCCGAACAGCAGGAAGCGGTCATAGGGCGACGCAAGTTCGACGGCGTCGAACTGGACGACGCGGAGTCGGGCCAGAAGGCGCACAAGACCCTCGCGACCATCGTCGACGACGACGGCATCGAACACGACATCCTCCGCGACAACATGCCGTTCGGCAGCCCCGCTACCCAGTTCGGCACCTACTTCATCGGCTACTCGCGCCGGCTCTGGGTGATTGAGAAGATGCTGGAGCGGATGTTCATCGGCGACCCGCCGGGACTCCACGACCGACTGCTCGACTTCTCCACTCCGCTCACCGGCTCCACGTTCTTCGTGCCGTCGGCCGACGTCCTCGACGTCCTGGGGGACTCCGCCTAGCCTCGCTCCGAGCTCCGCGGCTCAGCGATCAGTGTCTCGATCGTGGCGAGGCGCTCTGCGGGCGATCCCGTGACCTCCGTCACCGTCAGTCCAGCCGGGACGACGTCAGCGTCGTCGAGGAGGTCCAGCAGCACGTCGTTCATGGTCTCGCGCAGCGCGGCATCCTCGTCGTCGCCGACGTGGATCGGATGAGCGGCCGTCAGCGGGAGCACAACGAGGTGATCGACCGTCGCCAGTGCTGTTCGCGTGCGGTCAGCCGCGGTTGAGAGCGTCGAGCGGTCGAGCGCCGTGCGCCCGAGTTCATCCAGTGCCAGCAGATACGCCAAGAAGTCGAGCGGGCCGCGCTCGGCGATAACGTTGCCGCCCGGTTCTCCCTCGATCAGCCGACCAGCTGCGAGTCGCAGCTGCGAGGCGAACATCGCCGCGGCCGGCCGATCGTCCGACTCGTCGATGAGCTCGAACGGGTCGGCGAACACGGCGTACTCCGGATGCCGCCGCGCAAAGTCGGCGATGAGCGTGCTCTTGCCGCTGCCATGGGTTCCCGAAACGACGATCCGCACGTGCTGACACTACGCGACCGGTTCAGGCCGCCGGGCCGGCGCCTCAGCCGCCGAACTCCGCCTTGAGGAAGTACGGCGTCTGGTTCGCATTGCACGCGGCGCCGATCTGCGCCACATCATCCGCTATGCCCGCCTGTGCGGTGCCGGGCTCGGTGGCCGTCGACACCGTGTGCGACATTGAGGTGAGCGGCCCCTTCAGGCTCGACCTGGAGGCGGCTGCGAGGGCAGCGAGCTGGGATGACGCCGCGGCGACCCGCGCCGTCCAGGTCGCGGCGTCGAACGCCTTGTACTGGGTGTAGCCCTGATCAGCATTCATGAGCGCGCTGTACACGTCGACGAACGCGGCGCAGTCCGCGGTCACCGCGGCATCCCGAACGAACTCCTTGGTGGAGAACAGCGGCGTCGCCGTCCACGGGATGCCGTCGTCCACCGTCACCGCGATAGAGGGTTGGGTCTTCGCATCCACCGGCCACGCGAGCGCCGCCGGCGCGCCGCACGTTCCGCTGATCGGGGACGTGTTCTCCGCCATCGCATCGCCGAACTCGACGACGTAGTGCCCGACGCCCTCGCACGTGAAGTCGATCGACACCGAGCGGGCGCCCGCGGGAACGGGGAAGTCCAGCCCCGGCCACCCCGTCGCGCCCGTCCCCGTCACGGTGGCGCCCGCCGTCGATGTGGCTGTGGCCTCGTCGCTGGCGGAAGAGCTCGGTGACGGTGCTGCACCGGTCGTCGTCGCGCAGCCCGACAGTGCGAACGCTGCGGCGATGAGAGCGCCGAGGACCGTGGTCGTGTGCGTCGTCGTTCGCGAAGGTGTCATCTTTGATGTCTATCAGCGGCGGTCCGTCGGTACCAAGGCCACCGATCACATCGTCTGTCGTCGCGTCGCACCACTGGTCGTCGCGATCACCGGGGATGCGTCGAGCGGAGGGAACGCTGCGCGTCTACTGCGGCGCGCGCACCGAGCTGAAACGTGTGCGGCGACGCAGCGCGAAGCCGAGACGTTCGTACGCGGCGATCGCGCCGGTGTTGGATGCCGCGGCATGCATCAGCGCCCGGTCGCCGCGCTGCTGGATGTGAAAGGCCACATCCAGCACGAGCCGCGAGGCCAACCCCTGACGGCGGTGGTCCTCATCGACCGCGACCGCGCTGATCTCGGTCCAGCCCGCGGGATGCAGGCGCTCGCCCGCCATCGCCACGAGACGCCCGCCCCGGTGGATGCCGATGTAGCGGCCGAGCTCGTGGGTGCGCGGGCGGAACGGACCGGGTTGGTTGCGGGCGACGATCGCGAGCATGTCGTCCACATCGTCGGCACCGAGCTCCACAGCCTCTTCGTCCGGGCGCGTCGACAACACCGGCGTCTCGATCAGCTGCACGCCCTCGCCGCCGCCGACGAACTCCCACCCGGCCGGCAGCTCGCCGTCGAAACCCGACAGACCGAACTGCTCCCCGGCATCCACGATCTCGCGCAGAGCGTCCCAGACCGCGGGGTCGTCCCACGTGCGCACGGCGACGAAGGGCGCGACATCGTCCGGGTAGCGGCGAGCGAGGTCACCGCCGATGGCGAACGCGGCGTGCGGTCCCGTCAGCGACGACCACGCCGCGTTGTCCAATACAGCGTCACGCGCAGCGGCGTCGTCAGAGAGGTCGGGAGCGGGAAGATCGATCGAGACATCGGGCACCACACCACTGTCCGCCGCAACGCGCGAACACGCAAACCGACGCGACCTCGCCACCACGCCGAGGCGCCGTCCACGCACGCGCAAGCCTGAAAGACTGTCCGTATGCCCGGCTTCCATCACGTCGAACTGTGGGTCGCCGATCTGGATCAAGCTCGCCTCGAGTGGGGCTGGTTGCTGCAGCAGCTCGGGTTCGCCCGCGAGAGCGAGTGGCCGGAGGGGGAATCCTGGAGCGCGGGCGGGGCGTACCTCACGCTCACCACCTCGCCGAACCTCTCCCGCGACGATCATGACCGCCGCGCGCCCGGCGTCAACCACCTCGCTTTCCACGGGGGAACCCGCGAACACGTCGACGCCGTCATGGCGGCGGCTCCCGAACACGGCTGGACGCCGCTGTACCACGACCGGTATCCGCATGCGGGTGGACCGGATCACTACGCCGGCTGGCTGGAGAACTCGGCGGGAGCCAAAGCGGAGATCGTCGCCGACGGCTCCTGACGGCGTGCGGCTGCGAGGATCGAGGCATGGCGAGCTCCTTCACGGTCATCACCCGCGCGAGCGTCGCCCGCGAGGAACTTTTCGACCTCTCGCTCGACATCGATGCGCATCTGGCGTCGATGTCGGCATCCGACGAGCGTGCCATCGGCGGCGTGACGTCCGGCGCCATCGGGCTGGGGGAGACGGTCACCTGGCGGGCGCGCCACTTCGGCGTCTGGTTCACGATGACCTCGCGCATCACGGCGCTCGACCGGCCCGCAAGGTTCGTCGACGATCAGACCCGCGGGCCATTCCGGTCCTTCCGACACGAGCACGTGTTCGAGGACGACGGCGACGGCGGCACGGTGATGACCGACACTCTCACGCTCGCCTCGCCCGTCTTCGGGGCGCTCGCAGAGCGGCTGATCCTCGTGCCCTACCTGCGGAGGCTGATCGTGGAGCGCAACCGGCACCTCGTCGACGCGCTCGACGCTCGGTAAGCGGCCGCCGCCATCACTGTGGCGCCGCAAGCTCGGCGCGCACCAGTGCCCACACCTGCTTGTCGTGGAAGACGCCGCCGTTGAGCCACGCTCCCCGCAGGGTGCCATCGAGGGTCATGCCGAGACGGCGGGCGACGGCGGCGCTGCGCTCGTTGTCGGCCCGGCAGCGCCACTCGACCCGGTTCAGACCGCGCTCGCGGAGGGCGTAGTCGACGAGCAGGCGGGATGCCGCGGTCACTAGTCCCCGACCCTCGGCAGCCGGCTCCAGCCAGCATCCGATCTCGCACTGGCCGGCCGGGGCGCTGAAGCTCACGAACATCACTCCGCTGGCGAGCTGCCCGTCGCTCCAGATGCCGTAGAGGCGCCCGCCGTCGTCGGCCGCGCTCTGCCGCCTGCCTCGTCGATCGTCCTGGGTGGGAGTCGGTTCGAAGGCCACGCCGTCAGCCTAACGTGGCCCGTTCGGCGCACCTGGGGGACATATGGCAGGGCGGAATGCAGGAAAGAGCCCGCCTCGACAGCAGTCGGGACGGGCTCTTTCGTGACTCTGGATCAGAGGGCGCGGATGTTCGCAGCCTGCATGCCCTTGGGGCCACGCTCGGCGTCGAATTCGACCTTCTGGTCTTCGCGCAGCTCCTTGAAGCCGTCGCTGACGATTGCGGAGAAGTGCGCGAACAGGTCGGCGGAGCCGTCGTCCGGCGCGATGAAGCCGTAGCCCTTCTCGGAGTTGAACCATTTCACGGTGCCAGTGGCCATCGTGTCTTTCCTTCTGTTTTTCGGGCCGCCGGAGCGACCGGGTGTGCCGCGTCGACGAATGCGATGCGGACGTGTGTGAGTCGAGGTGGGGGCTGCGAGCGCTGCGGTGACGGCTGCGCGCGCGGCGTCCACGTCGAGGTGGATGCCGAGGTCTTGCCCCTGGGCGCCGCAGGCGCGCGCCCCGGCATCCGTCTCATGGACGAACCCGGCGTACTCGCCGAGCGCCGTCGCGACGTACACGTCGTGATCGGCCTGGCGCCAGGTGACCTCGTGCGAGGTGAGGAGAATCATCAATCGTTTCTGTGCGCACCGCCACGGGATGCGCAGGCGGCGAGAAGATGCCGCGGGTAGAAGGTGGTGGTCCGAGTGGTGAGCTCTCGGCGTCGAGAGGGGTGGGACGGACCCGTGCCCGAAATGCGGGACGATTGAGCTTAGCACCATCTGCCCGTGAGCACGCTGGACGTCTGTCGTAGGGTCGAAGCATGCGACGGCCCCTTCCTCTTGTGTTGACCCTCGGTGTTTTCGCCTGCGCCCTTGCGCTGAGCTCCTGCTCCGCGGGGACGCCGAACCCCGCCGGCTCCTCATCCGATGCCGCCGCGCTGACGACCGCCACCGCCTCTGCGTCCGCGGCGGCCGGCGCCGCACCCATCGCCGCCCCGAGCGTCTGCGACGCCGTCGATCTCAGGGCGGACGCCGCTGTCACCGGCGCCGACCTCGCCGCGTGCGTCGTCGCGTTCTCCAAGGCGGCGCGCAGCGGGCACGAGACGTTCTCGGCATCCGACGGCACGACGGGGACGGCGGACTTCGTCTTCGGTGACGCTCCGGCGCTGTCCGGAACGGTCACCAGCAGCGACGGCACGACGTCGTTCGTGCTCACCCCCGACGCGTCGTGGGTCACGATCGACGGAGCGTGGGTGCAGGGAGACGCGACCAGCTCCGATCCGAAGAAGATGCTGGCGGGCACGATCGGGCAGGCCTACCGGGCGTTTGCCGACCCGTCGGCCACGGCATCCCTTATCGCGTCGGCGCCGTCGTGGACCGTGCAGAAGGACCAAGATCTCGTCGACCTGCCGGACGGTACGCAGGTACGCGCGTGGCGCGTGCAGGCCGACGCGCCGTTCAGCGCCGTCGGCGCCGACGTGCAGGAGATGACGCTGTGGTTGACGTCCGGGCACGTGCCCGCCGGTGTCCAGGCCACCGTGTCGGTGGCCGGCACGCAGACGACGACCACGCAGCACTTCTCGGGCTGGGGGATGCCGGTGAGCATCGCCACGCCGCAGCCGTGAACGTCGCGGACGGCGCGCGCGGCGGAAGAGGGAGCGAGAACGGCATCGAGGTCGCCTGGTCGACGTCGCTGGTGTGAGCTGCATCGGTGCGCGGCGGTGTCGAGCTGGTCAGGCCCGCATTCCGCCCCGCAGCCGCAGCGCCCGGTAGCCGACGCCGACGCACGCGACCACCACGCCGCCGACGATCGACGGCCAGGGCAGGGTCGCCACCAGCACGATGCAGCCGATCATGCCGACGATCTGCAGCGCCCGCGGAAAACGGCGGGCCGCGGCATCCTGTCGGAACGCGGCGATGTTGGCGACCAGGTAGTACAGCAGCACGCCGAACGACGAGAACCCGATCGCGGATCGAAGGTCGGTCGCCACGATCAGAAGACTCACGATGACCGCGAGCACGAGCTCCGCGCGGTGCGGAACGGCGTAGCGCGGGTGCACCGCCGAGAGCCACTGCGGCAGGTCTCCCGTGCGGGCCATCGCCAGGCTCGTGCGCCCGATGCCGGCGACGAGAGCCAGAAGGGCCCCCAGGGATGCCGCCGCTGCCCCGACCCGCACGACCGGCGCGGTCCAGGTCCACCCGCCCGCCGCCGCCACCTCGGCCAGCGGTGCCGACGAGGCGGCGAGGCGCTCGGGGCCGAGGGTGGCGAGCGACACGAGGGCGATGGCGACGTACACGAGCAGGGCCAGGCTCAGTGCGATGACGATCGCGCGGGGGATCGTCCGGCGAGGATCGCGCACTTCCTCGCCCATCGTGGCGATGCGGGCGTACCCCGCGAAGGCGAAGAACAGCAGCCCGGCCGACTGCAGCACGCCGTACCAGCCGTGGGGGCCGGGATCGATCACGAGGTTGTCGGCGGAGCCGGCGCCGGATGCCGAGGCGGCCACGACCACGAGGGCGAGCACCGCCAAGACGACCACCACGATCACCTTGGTGAGAGCCGCCGTGCGGGTGACCCCGACCGTGTTGACCGCCGCGAGCACCAGGACCGCGGCGACGGCGACGGGCTTCTCCCACCCCGCGGGGGCGGCATACGAGGCGAACGTCAACGCCATCGCCGCGCAGCTGGCGGTCTTGCCGATGACGAACGACCACCCGGCGAAGAACCCCGACCACGGGCCGATCATCTCCCGGCCGTAGACGTAGGTGCCCCCGGAGGTCGGGAACTGTGCAGCCAGTTGCGCCGACGACGTCGCGTTGGCGTAGGCGACGACGGCGGCGATCGCGAGGCCGATCAACAGGCCTGAGCCGGCGGCCGCGGCGGCGGGGGTGAAGGCCGCGAACACTCCGGCGCCGATCATCGAGCCCAGGCCGATGGCGATCGCGTCGACGAGGCCCAGCCGGCGTGCCAGCGCTGCGGGCGCGCTCATCGCTCTCGCGACGACGTACGGGGAGGAATCACGCCGTGATTGTAGTGCGCACATCGAACCGGCCGGTTAACGAGCCGCGGTCCGCTCTCACGACCGGTGGCGGATCCAGACGCTCTTCTCGCGGGTCCACTGCTCGAAGGCGCGCAGCGACTTCTCGACGCCGCCGAAGCCGGACTGCTTCCATCCCCCGAAGGGAACCGCGAGGTCGCCTTCGCTGTACGCCCCGACCGAGACCAGCCCGGCCTCCACGCCGCGAGCGAGCGCCAGGGGGTCGTCGAGCCGCGTCGTCCACACCGAGGCCGCGAGCCCGTAGGGGATGTCGTTGACGAGAGCGATCGCCTCGTCGCGCTCATCGAACGCCTGCACCGTGACGATCGGTCCGAACAGCTCCTGGCGGGTGATGTCCGACCCGGCGGCCACGCCCGTCACCACTGTCGGTGCGACGTGGTGGCCACCGGGCACGACGTCGATCTCGGCGCCGCCGGTGACGACCGTCGCCCCCTCGCGGTGCGCCAGCGCCACGGCATCCGTCATCCGCCGCGCCGCAGCCCCCGTGAGCACGGGGCCGAGCTGCGTCGCGGGGTCGGCCGGGTGACCGAACGCCGACGTCGACGCGCTCACACCGTCGACGCGCTGACGCTCCTCCGATAGCCTGGGGGCCCACCGGCGCCGAGAGAGAGGACCGCCGATGATCGACGCGTTCCTCCTCCTGCTGCGCACGGTCGGAGTCGCCGTCGGCGTCCTGCCCGCGGGCGCCTCACCGATCACCTCGCTCGCGGTCGTCGCCGCCGGCATCGCGCTCGCCGTCGCCGTCGTCGTGGTGATGGCGGCGGTGTCGGCGAGCACGCGCTCGAGAACCTCCCACGATCGCATCGGTCGCGCGCGCAGCGACATCCTGAGTGCGCCCGTCGCGCAGAGCGACCCCGATGCTCCCGGTCACATCCTTCGGAGAGGTCCGAGCGCGGCGCTCGCGGCCGCGTAGACACCCCCGTCCGGATGCCACCCTCGGCATCCCTTCGCGGCCGACCAGCTCACCCTGATCGCCCCGTCGGAATGGACAACTCGTGGACGTCTTCACCCTGCCGCCCCTGGCGGCGTTGCTCGACCTCTCGGCGCGGGGCCTCATGGCCCTCATCGCCGTTCTCACCCCCGCCGCCGGGCCCGGAGCCGCCGCGGCGGCGATCGTGCTCGTGACCCTCGTCGTGCGGATCGCGCTCGTACCGGCCGGCATCGCGCAGGCGAAAGCAGATCAGGCGCGCTCGCGCCTGGCGCCCCGGCTGCGCGCACTGCAGAAGCGGTGGCGCGCACACCCCGAACGCCTGCAGCGCGAGACCTTCGCTCTCTACCGGGCCGAGGGGGTCCCGCCGGCGGCCGGATGTCTTCCGGCTCTGATCCAGGCGCCGATCGTGGGGCTCGTGTACGCCGTGTTCCTGCACGGATCGATCGCGGGACACGCGAACCCGCTGCTCGGCGAGCACCTCTTCGGTGTGCCGCTGGGGCAGGCCGCCGTCGCGGCGGCCTTCACCGGACTCGATGCGTCGGCCGCCGTCGTGTTCGGCGCGATCGTGCTGCTCATCGCGCTCAGCGGTGAGCTCACGCGACGCCTGCTGCGGCCGGCGGCGACGCTGCCGTCATGGCAGCGCGCGCTGACCGAGACGGTACCGTTCCTCACCGCCGTCGTCGCCCTGTTCGTCCCGCTCGCCGCGGCGCTCTACCTGCTGACGAGTGCCGGCTGGACTCTCGGCCAACGACTCGTGCTGCGACGGCTGTACCCGCCGCCGCAGGCGTCATGACGGTGCGCCACCGCTACCGGAGGTCGGGACGGCCCGCGACGCGCGAGCGATCAGGACCGAGCCGACGATGCTCGCCGCCAGCGCGACGACAGCCATGCCGACCATCAGTGCGCCAAACCCGTCGCGGTAGGCGGCCACCGCGGCATCGAACACCTGCGCGTCGGGGCGCGTGCCGTCCTTCGCGTAGGTGCCCACGCCGACAAGAGCGGTGTGCACCGCGGCATCCGTCAGTCCCGCCGCCGACAGGCGGGCAGTGATCCCCGAGATCGTGAGCTGGGTGATCACGGCGGTCGACAGCGCGGTACCGAGCGAGGAGAAGAGCTGCCCGAAGGTCGTGCGCGAACTGGTCACCGGTCCGTAGAAGTCGGCCGGCGCCTCACCGAGCACGAGCGTGCCGTACGGAAGCGCCGCGGCGGTGATACCGAAGGCGATGAGGATGCCGGCGGGTACACGCCAGCGGCGTGGAGGCGTCTCGGGCGAGGAAGGCCGCCCCGAAGCCCGCGGCGGAGAGGATGCCGCCGACCAGCAGGGAGGTCTGCGGGCTCATGCCGCGGGTCATCAGGCGCCCCAGCACGATCGCCCCGACGATCGAGGCGAGCGACACCGGCAGCTGCCACACCGCGACGCTGCTGGGGGTCAGGGCCAGCACGTACTGCCACAGGTTCGACAGCTGCAAGAAGGCGACGGCGCCGCCGAAGTTGAAGACGAAGCCTGCGCAGAGCGCCGCGAGGAAAAGGGGTCGGCGAAAGAGCGCGACCGGGAAGAACGGGTTCGCGACCCGCGTCTGCGACCAGACGAAGACGCCGAGAAGCACGACGCCGAGCGCCATGGCTCCCCACGTCAGCGGGCTGGTCAGCGACGAGGCGAGCTGTGAGACGCCGAACAGGAACACGACCATGCCGGTGATGAGCGCAACCTGTCCGCCCACGTCGCGCTTCTCGGTGACGGTGGGGGCGACCGACGGCAGAAGCACGAGGACGGCGGGGACGCACAGTGCCGACAGCACGGGAACGAGCACGAACGCGAGGCGCCAGTCGACTCCGGCGAGCAGGCCCCCCGAGAAGGTGAACAGCACTCCGGCCGCGCCCGAACACGCAGCGAACGTCGCGACGGCCGCAGGGAGCCGGCCCGGCGCGGCCAGCACCTGGATGTAGGCGAACGAGGCGGCGTACACGGCGCCCAGGCCGACGCCCGTCACCGCCTGACCGAGGATGTAGACGAGCGCCATCGGCGCGGCGGCCACGATCAGCTGGCCGACGAGACCTGTCACGAGGGCGGCGACGAGCATGCGGCGGCGGCCGATCCGGTCGGCGAGCAGGCCTGTGGTGATGACCGAGGCGGCGATCGCGAGGGTTTGCATGGATGCCGCGAGCGCCTGATCGCCGCCGACCATGTCGAGGCCGCGGCTCGCGCCCACGAGTGCGGTGGCGGCGATGTTCGGGGCGGAGCCCTGAACTGCGGCGAGCACGCCGAGCAGGGGGATCGCGAGGGTGTGCGCGGAGCGCACGACGGACGTCGGTGGTGTCGTTGTCATGGGAGGGCTTTCGAGTGAGAGAGGCGTGCGCAGAAGTCGTTCAGGCGGTGAAGGCGGGGACGCCGTCGATGTAGGTGGCGTTCACGGCGATGCGATCCCAGCTCTCGGGATCGCTCGTCCACGGGTCGGCGTCGACGACGGCGAAGTCGGCGCGGCGTCCGGCCGTGAGCGTGCCGCGATCGTCGGCGTGGATCTGCCAGGCGGCATCCGCGGTGATCGCCGCCAGGGCCTCGGCCGCACTGACGCGCTCGTCCGGCGCGAGCACCGTGCCGTCGGCCTCCAGACGGCGCAGCACCGCGGTGCGGGCGCTGCGCAACGGCTGCACCGTCGTCACGTTGTGGTCGGAGTGCAGACTGGGTCGCAGCCCTGCGCGGAGGGCCGACGCGAGGCGGTCCAGTCGCGCGTCGCGCGCGGGGCCGAGAATCGTGTCGCGGAATGCCGCACCCCAGTAGTAGACGTGGTCCATCAGGAAGCTCGGCGACACTCCCACCGCGGCCATCCGCGCGAGCTGGTCGTCGGTGGTCACCGAGGCGTGCTCGAAGCGGTGCCGGAGAGCGTCGCGCCCCGGCAGCAGCTCTTCGGCGGCCTGGAGGGCGAACTCGACCGCCGCGTCGCCGTTCGTGTGGATCATCAGTTGCCAGCCGTCGTCGAGACCGGCGCGCATCACTTCGCGCAGACTCTCCGGTGTCCAGTTCGCGTGGCCCCCCGAGGTCTCGCCGAGATACGGCTGCAGGAAGTATCCGGAACGACCCTGGTTCGAGCCGTCCGCCACGATCTTCCACGCGTCGGCGCGCACCATCGCATCTCCGCTGAACGGCGTGACGCCGGCCGCCTTCCACGCCTGGGCGACCTCGGCGGGCGTCGCGCACCCCGCCAGGGAGGAGAACTGCGCCGTCGACACTCGCACCGGCAAGCGTTCGGCCCCGTTGAGCTGGTGCAGCATCGCGATCTCGCTCACGCCGGCCAGCGTGCCGGTCATCGCTTCGCGCATCGAGGTCACGCCGGCACCGGCGAACTCGTTCAACACGTGACGGATGCCGCGGCCCACCTCCGCCGCTGTCGGACGCGGCAGGTGCGCGAGCAGCATCGTCACCGCGGGCGACTCGCCGACCACGCCGGTGAGCCTGCCGTCGCGCTTCTCCAGCGTGCCCCCGCTCGGCTGCGGTGTGGCGTCGGTGATGCCGGCGGCATCCAGGGCCGCGCTGTTGGCGTAGGCGAAGTGCATCGACGCATTCAGCACGACCACGGGACGGTCGGTCGCGACCCGGTCGAGGATGTCGCGGGTGAGGGCCGGCTCGCCGGGGTACAGGCTCGGATCGAATAGCTTCGCCAGCACATACTGACCGGCGGTTGTCGCGTGCGCAGCCGTCTTCAGGACGGCGATGACGTCGTCGAAGCGCGGACAGGTGGCGTGCGAGACGTCGGCCCACTCGAGTGTGAGCAGCGACACCCAGATGTGCGCGTGCGGCTCGATGAGACCGGGCATCACCACGCCGTCGGGGGACAGGATCTTCGTCGCCGGGCCGGTCAGCCCGTCCAGCTCCGCCGCCGATCCCAGTGCGACGATGCGGCCGTCGCGCACCGCCATCGCCTCCGCGCTCGGAGCCGCGGGGTCGCCGGTCGCGATCCGGCAGACGACCAGGAGGTCCGCTGTCGCTGTCGTCGTCCCGGGTTCGTCCGAGCGGCTCGGCGCGCCATGGTGGGCGGGTGCGATGGTGACGCCGGCCGCGGCGATGGCGGGCGCGAGGTGGTCGCGGCTCAGGGGAGTCGCGGCGGTGCAGGTGTCGGACATGAGCGGGCTCCTTCGAAGGTGCGCGGCGGCGGCGCGTGGTCAGTGGAAGTCGAGGACCTGGTCGCCCCATGCGGCGCGCAGGGCGGCGTCCAGATCGTCGACGACGCTGTCGTGGCGCTCGATCACCAACGTCGCACGGGAGTCGGCAGGATCGTAGGCGGGCCAGTGCGGGGCTCCGGTGACACCGTCCGCGTCAGGCGTGCGCCCATGAGCGAAGGCGGCCCATCGCTCCTGCATACGGGCAGAGATCGCCTCGCCGGCACGTTTGCCGCCGAGTCGGAACGTGAGGTCCTTGGAGCCGCTCGCGAAGACACCCCAGAGGTACGCCAGCTCGCTGCCGTGGGTGGCGCCGAGGCCGATCAGTCGCAGGAAGGGCGCCGCGTGATCGAAGCGGTACAGCCAGACCGGGGCCGTGGCGGCGTGACCCTCGGCGATCCACACGGTGGGCATGCGGAAGCCGATGTCGCGGGCGACGCCCAGGCCCACGGCGTTCTTGCGCACGTTCTCGTACGCCGTCTGCACCTGGGCGACCGACGGCAGCTCGACGGTCGGGTTGTCGGTGGCCATGTCGGAGAACATCGTCATGATGCGCTCCTCGGTGATCGGCATGAGGGGCGACTTCATGAACTTGAACAGCGACGCCTCGTCCTTGTTGGTGCCGATCATCAGCGGGACGGGCAGTCCGCGGCCCTCGTGCAGCACGGTCGCCGGTGCCTCCGGCAGCAGGTCGCCGTCGATGATCGGCGCGAACGCGAGCGTGCCGGGCGCCTCGTCGGGCACCTGGGCGTACACGGCCATCCCCGCGGTCACGAGCTCGTCGGCGGAGGCCGCGCGCAGCGCCGCGGCGGTGGAGACGGCATCCGTCTGGTCGATGCCGAGCTCTCGCACGAAGCGCTCGGCGACATCTCGCGCCCGGTCGATGCCGTAGATGCTGGACGCGGGGGAGGACTGCGCGATCGCCCGGTGGAACAGACCCGCGGCCGAGGGAGTGGCCAGCAGCGTCGTCACCAGGCCGCCGCCGGCGGACTCGCCGAACACGGTCACGCGGTGGGGATCGCCGCCGAACGCGGCGATGTTCTCCTGCACCCACCGCAGTGCCACCAGCACGTCCTTGAGCGCCAGGTTGCGGTCGAAGCCGCCGTCGGGCAGAAGGCCGGACAGGTCCAGGAAGCCGAACGCGGCCAGACGGTAGTTGAGGGTCACGACGACCACGTCGCCACGCGAGACCAGGGAGGTCGCGTCGTAGGTGCGCTGACTGGACGCGCCGAACGTGTAGGCGCCGCCGTGCAGCCACACCATGACCGGTCGCGCACCCGCCGGGGCGTCGGCGTCGGGTGCCCACACGTTGAGCATCAGGCAGTCCTCGTCGAGGACGGCGTCATCGCCCAAGGCGATCGCGGGCGTGCGCACCTGGGGGCAGGCCGCACCGAACGCGGTGGCGTCGACCTCACCGCTCGCGAGGGTCGCCGGAACCGGGTCGCGCCAGCGGCGCTCGCCGACGGGGGCTTCGGCGTAGCGGATGCCGCGCCACGAGTGCACCGCGTCGCGGACGGCGCCGCGGAAGGTGCCGGCCGGGGTCGTGACGATGCACGGGACGGGCACGTCGACGGTCTCGGTGGTGTTCGACATGGGAGTTCCTTTCGAGTCGGGAGGTGTGAGAAGTGGGAGGGGTGGTGCTCAGGCGGCCAGACGGTGGATGACCTGTGCGAGCTCGTTCGCCGCGAGGATCGCGAACAGTACCGTCATCATGGCGGCGTTGTGCGTGATGAGCTGCGACTTCAGCGCCTGCAGGGCGGAGAGCACGCGGGCCGTGCCGGTCAGCTGGACCAGAGCCGGAATCACGAGCAGCAGAGAGCCGATCATTGCGACGGCCAGGCACAGGCCGACGGCGGCGAGGGGGGCGAGGTGTGCCTCGCCGATGAGGGCGCCCGCCTTGAGTTCGAGGGGGATGTTCTTCGAGTTGGTCACCGCCATGACGAGGCCCAGACCGGCTGCCGAGAGGGGGGTGACGCTGTCGATGGCCGCGAGCCACGTCGGCGCGGTCGCGGGCTTGCCGTCCTTCGGACGCGACATCCAGCTCACGATGGCGAACACCGTGAAGCCGAGGCCGAGGACGATCGCCAGGATCAGCGAGACCGTCTGCGCCGCGGGGCCGCTCGACGCCGACGCGCGGGCCGCGCCCAGCGCGCCCAGGCCCGTGGCGGCGAAGGCGACCAGCGTGTAGACCGCGGTGTAGACGGGGGCGCAGGCGCGGCCGCGGGGTGCGAGCACGATCGCGACGATGGCCACGATGGGCAGCGGGGACAGGAGCATGCCCACCGCGAGGGGAAGAAGGTTGTGCAGGTCGTTCACGTCGATTCCGTTTCATCGCTGCTCCCGGGCCGGGTGTCCGGGGGTGCGATGACGACGTTATGACGGGGGTGTGGCCTGCTTTTCGGGATGTTCGGCTGACACGACAGGAGTGGTCGGCGGCAGGGCGAACAGCGCCTCGAGCAGCGTGTCGCGACCATCTGTGCGCAGGCGTGCGCCGAGGTCGCGCGCGTGGGAGGCCGGTCGCAGCTCGGCATCCGGCGCCGTGCGCCCCCGCGAGCGCACGCGAGCGCGCAGCCGGCTGCCCGCGCCCGTCGCGACGACATCGAGGCTCACCTCCGCACTCTTGAAGGTTCTCGGTGAGAGTTGCGAATTCCACGACGGTTTTCAAACGACTTGCAAATTTGAAAACTGTAGGTTCTCGGCGAAGATGGCGGATTCTTAGATGAAGTGGCGGACAAGTGGCGGATCCGAAAGATTGGTGAGAACGATGCGTGTAAGTGCCGTGTCGGTTCCTATCCGAAATGACAGATTCCGCGGGTAGTTGGCATGCACCTAGGGCGTGTTGATCAAGAGGTTCCGCTCCTCGGTGGGTGAGTCTTGAACGGTGACGCGACAGGAGATCTCTGACGAGGTGTGGGCCGTGATGGAGCCGTTGATGCCGACGGTGACCGGTCGGTCGCGGCCGTGGACGGATCACCGGCTCGCTATCGAGGGGATGGCGTGGAAGTACCGGACCGGTGCGCCGTGGCGTGACGTTCCGGAACGGTTCGGGAAGTGGAACTCGATCTACAAGCGGTTCAACCGGTGGGCCGGGGACGGCACCTGGCAGAAGCTGCTCACCGAGGTGCAGAAGCAGGCCGACGCCGCTGGGGAAATCGACTGGGTCGTCTCGATCGACTCCACGATCGCGCGCGTGCATCAGCACGGCGCGACCCTCGCCCGGGACACAGGGGGCTGTGCCGAATCACAAGAATCCGTGGTCCGAGCCGCCTGATCACGGGATCGGACGCTCCCGCGGCGGGCTGACGACCAAACTGCACCTGGTCTGCGACGGCCGCGGCCGGCCGCTGAGCATGATGATCACCGCCGGGAACATCAACGACACCACGATGATGAGCGCGGTGCTGGAGAACATCCGCGTTCCCCGCGACGGGAAGGGCCGCCCCCGCACCCGCCCCGACCGGGTGCTCGCCGACAAGGGGTACCCCTCAAGGGCGAACCGCGCCTGGCTCCGCGACCGGAGGATCGCGGCGACCATCCCCGAGCGGGACGACCAGATCGCGCACCGCCGCAAGAAGCCGGGCCGGCCGATCGCTTTCGGCGACAAGCAGAAGGAACGCTACAAGGGACGCAACGTCGTAGAACGCTGCTTCAACCGTCTCAAGCAGTGGCGCGGCATCGCGATGCGCTCGGACAAACTCGCCCGCAACTACCGAGCCGCCGTCAGCCTCGCCGCGGCGCTGATCTGGATCAAGACCGATCTCCGCTGAGCGCTTCGCGCTCCTGCAGCGTGCGCTCAAGCTGTCCCACCGTCGGCGCACCCGCAAAGCCGCGCTCGGTCAGATAGACCCTGCACGCCAAGTCGGCAGTGTTCCCCTGGGACGGGAACAAGTCCTGACCGTCCAGAAGAATCGTGGGCGAGCCCGCGAAACCAGAGCTCACCGCCTCAGCCTCGGTGCGGATCAACACGAACTCCACCGGAACATCGCCCCGTCCGATCGAGTCGAGCACCAGCCGTACTCGATCGCCCGCCTCCTGCCAATTCGGGCAATCCTCGATATGCAGCACCTGGATCTTCACACGCCCATTCTCCCGCGCAACTCGCGGCGGCTGGCCACCCCGCACCTTCTTGATCAACACGCCCTAGGGGCGCACCGGCTACATTCGACAGGCTTGTGCTCGTGTGCACAGCTGTGGAGTGGTGGGAGCGGCATCAGGTAGTGCTCTACCTCGCAGCGATCGCCGTGGGTGCGGTGGTCGGTCTACTCGTGCCGGCGGTGGCGGATCCGCTCGAGTCGGCGATCAATCCCGTGCTCGGGTTGTTGCTGTACGCGACGTTCCTGGGGGTGCCGTTCACGGCGATCGGCCGGGCCTTCACGGATTGGCGGTTCCTGGGCGTCGTGCTCGTCCTGAACTTCGTCGTCGTGCCGGTGGTCGTGTTCGGGTTGAGTCGCGCCGTGGCGGCTGATCAGGCGGTGCTCGTTGGGGTGTTGTTCGTGCTGCTGACGCCGTGTGTGGATTACGTGATTGTGTTCACTGGCCTGGCTGGCGGTGCACGTGCGCGGCTGCTTGCTGCCACGCCCCTGCTGATGCTTCTGCAGATCGTGTTGCTGCCGGTGTACCTGTGGCTGATGGCCGGCGCCGAGGTGGTGGGTGCGTTCGACCCGCATCCGTTCGTGGAGGCATTTCTGTTGTTGATCGTGCTGCCGCTCGTTCTCGCCGCCGCCACGCAGCTGCTGGCGAAACGGTTCCGTGCCGGCCGCGCGATCGAGGGCGTGGTGCTGGCGGCAATGGTGCCGCTGATGATGCTGACTCTCGCCGTGGTGATCGGCTCGCAGGTCTTCGGCGTGAGCAGCGCTCTCGGCCAGCTGCTAATCGCGGTTCCCGTGTTCGTCGTGTTCGTCCTAATCGTGGCACCACTCGGTGCGCTCCTCGGGAGCGCGGCACGCTTGGATGTTCCCAGCCGCCGGGCGGCCACGTTCAGCGGGGTCACCCGCAACTCGCTGGTCGTGCTCCCGCTCGCTCTCGCGCTGCCGGCATCTTTCGCTCTGACGCCGTTGGTTGTAGTGACTCAGACCTTGGTGGAGCTCGTCGCAATGGTGGTCATGGTCGCCGGGGTACCGCGACTCATCCGCCCTCGCATTAGTACAGCGGAGAATGTATAGTCAGCCTGTGCTGACTCTTCCTTCTCGCCTCGATGTGATGAACCGGCTGGGTCGGGCGATGGCCGACCCGACCCGTTCCCGGATCCTCCTCACACTGCTGGACGCTCCCGGCTACCCGGCTGAGCTGGCACGAGATCTCGAGTTGACCCGCACGAACGTCTCGAATCATCTGACGTGCCTGCGGGGCTGCGGGTTGATCGTCGCCACACCGGAAGGTCGGCGCACCCGGTATGAGATCGCCGACCCGCATCTGACCCAGGGGTTGCGACAGCTGCTCGAGGCGGTCGTCGCCGTCGACGAGGGCGCCCCGTGCATGGACGATCAGTGCGAGTGCTGCGCATGAGCCTCATCGACCGTGACCTGCTGCCGGTGGCCTGCACGCTGACGCCCGGCGCTGGTGCTGCACAGCTAGCCGCGTGGCAGGAATTCAACGACGACTACCTCCTCGACATCGACAGGACGGCCGCCCAGATCACCGTCCACTACCCAAAGATCGACGACGCGACCGCCCGGCTGACGGAGCTGGTCCGCACCGAGCAGTCCTGCTGCGCGTTCGCGACTTGGGCGATCGACACGACCCACCCCGACCTGCGCCTTTCCGTTACCGGCACCGATGACGCACTGGCCGCGCTCACGTTCCTAGAGCAGACGCCCGCCCCCGCAACGAAGGAGAGCGTGCAGTGAGCGAAGAGTGTTGCGGCCCCAACGAGCCGCGCAAGCCCGGTACGGTCCGGCGCATCGAACTGTCCCGGCCGCTCTCGACCGGTGACGCCTGCTGCGCCGCGGAACCCTCCTCCAAGACCGCGGCGCCAAGCGCGGTGCACGATGCGGGCGATGCCTGCTGCGGCCCCGACCTCGCCACCACCCCCACCGAGGCGGACGAGGAGCCGGAGGTCCGCCCGCCCTGGTGGCGCGACTTCGCGTTGCTTCCCTCCGCGCTGTCCGGGCTGTTCCTCCTCGCCGGATACACGTTCGAGTGGACTGGTCTGCACATCCCGGCGCTGGTGCTGCAGTGGGCGGCGCTGCTCGCCGGCGCCTACACCTTCGTCCCCGGCGCGATCCGCCGCCTCATCCGCGGTCGCCTCGGGGTCGGGCTGCTGATGACCATCGCCGCGATCGGCGCGGTCCTGCTCGGCCACGTTGGCGAGGCCGCGACCCTGGCGTTCCTGTTCTCCCTGGCCGAGGCGCTTGAAGACCGGGCGATGGACCGCGCCAAGGAAGGCTTGCGCGCCCTTCTGTCCCTCATCCCCGACACTGTCCGCGTCTCCCGCCTAACCAGCGACGTCACGATCCCCGCCGCGGACGTGCGTGAGCTGGACATCCTCGTCATCGGTGCCGGCGATCGCATCGCCACAGACGGCGTGGTCGTGGAGGGTAGGTCGAGCCTGGACACGTCGGCGATCACGGGCGAGTCGATCCCGGTCGAGGTCGGCCCCGGCGATCCGGTCGCCGCCGGTTCGGTCAACGGGGCGGCGACGTTGCGGATCGAGGCAACTGCGGACGGCCGCGACAACTCCCTCACCCAGATCGTCGCCCTCGTGGAGCAGGCCCACGCCCGCAAGGGCAACCGGGCACGCCTCGCCGACCGGATCGCGAAGCCGCTCGTTCCCGTCGTCCTGATCGCCGCTGCCGTGGTCGCCCTGTTCGGGCTGCTGGTCGGCGACCCGTGGACCTGGATCGAACGCGCCCTCGTCGTCCTGGTTGCGGCATCCCCGTGCGCGCTGGCCATCGCGGTGCCCGTGACGGTGATCAGCGCGATCGGAGCGGCGTCAAAGTTCGGCGTCGTCATCAAGTCAGGTGAAGCGTTCGAGCAGCTCGGCACGATCCGCGCCGTCGCCCTCGACAAGACCGGCACCCTCACCCGCAACGAGCCCACCGTCGTCGACGTCCAGCCCGCACCCGGTATCACCCGCGACGACCTGCTCGCCTGGGCCGCCGCCGTGGAGGCCACCAGCACCCACCCCCTCGCCGCGGCCATCATCGCGGCCGCACCCGTCGCCAGCCCCGCAACGGAGGTGGTCGAGGAGGCCGGGCATGGCATCACCGGGACCGTCGACGGCCGGGCGATCCGGGTCGGCAATGTCCGCTGGCTCCATCCCGCCGGCCAGCAGTTGAACGCGGAGGCGATTGCCGCGCAGGGCATGACCGTCGTCGTGGTCGAGGCGGACGGGCAGATCGCCGGCCTGATCGGCGTGCGGGACGAGCTGCGCCCGGAGTCGGCCGAGACGGTCCGGATGCTGCAGTCGCAGGGCATTGAGACCATCATGCTCACCGGCGACAACACCCGCACCGCCCACGCCATCGCCGCCGAGGCGGGCGTAACCGACGTTCGCGCCGAGCAGCTGCCCGCCGACAAGGCCGCCGCGATTGAGGCGCTCGTCACGCAGCAACCGACCGCGATGGTCGGCGACGGCATCAACGACGCCCCGGCACTGGCGACGGCGACGGTCGGGATCGCGATGGGTGTGAAAGGCTCCGCGGCGGCGATCGAGTCCGCCGACGTCGCCTTCATCGGCCACGACCTCCGCCTCATCCCCGGCGCCCTCGCCCACGCCCGCCGCGGCCGACGCATCATGACCGCCAACATCGGTCTGGCTCTGGCGATCATCGTCGCGCTGTTCCCGCTCGCCCTGTTCGGCATCCTCGGGCTCGCCGGCGTCGTGCTGGTGCATGAGATCGCCGAGGTCGTCGTCATCCTCAATGGCGTCCGCGCCGCCCGTCGCCCCGCTGCGCTACGGCAACTCGCCACGGTGCCCGCTCGCCAGCCCGAACCCGCCCACGCCTGACCACCGACCCCTCGCCCCGCGGTGGCAGAACACCGCCCGACTTGGAACCGGCCCTTGTGAAGACCCCCATCAAAGCCACCTTCGCCACCGTTGCCGTCGTCATCGTCCTGGTTGACCGGCTAGCCGCGCCGGACCCGGCCGGCGCTGCCGGCGCTCCCGTGCTCGGGTGAACCGGGCTCCGAATGGGTTTAGGTGCGCACGGTAGGCTGTGGGCGATGGTCTCTTCGGCCCGGACTCCGCGCTCCACGACGCTGAATGAGCAATTGTTGATAATGAGGCTCATTACCAGCGTCGGTTTGGCGCTGCTGCTGATGTTGGGTCTGGCAGCGACGGGTCACACAGAGGCGGACGGTTCGACTCCTGTTCCGCTGGTGATTTCTGGGTTCATGGACCCCCACGTCGAGCCCGTGGCAGACGCCCCAGTCGAGCATGAGGCGGTCGCCGGTGGCGTCGTTTCTGGGCCGAACGCGTTGGTGGGCGCTGCGCTGTGCATGTTGGGCGTGTTGTGCGGGCTGACGTTCATGGTGGTGCTGCGGGGGTTGTGGCGTCGGCGGATGCCTCCGGTTCTCGGTGACGGGCCACGGATGCCTTCGCTGCTTCCGGCGCCGGCTGCCCGTGCTCACCCGATTGTCTTTTCGTTGACGCAGTTGGGTCTTTCCCGAACCTGACATTTGGCACGCCACCCTTTCCGGGTGGCGCTTCGTCCCGGGCTGCGTGCCCGGGTTCTGTCCTGTGCCGTGTCTTGGTTTGGAGTACCCGATGAAAACCCCTGTGAAGGCGACGCTCGTCACCATTGCCGTTGTGGTGGTGATGGTGATCGCCGCGTTGATCTATGTCCTTGTCAATCAGAGCCAGTCCGCTCCACCTTCATCTGGGGGCGGTGACGCATCCCCGCAGGTGGTGCGGGAGAGCTCGCATGTCCTCGACGACGGCGGGGAGGGCGCTGTCACCCTGGTGGAGTTCCTCGACTTCGAGTGCGAGGCGTGTGGCGCGTTCTTCCCGATCGTGGAGGATATGCGGGAGCAGTTCGCTGGGGAGATCACGTATGTGGTCCGCTACTTCCCGCTGCCCGGTCACTTCAATTCGAAGAACGCGGCGGTCGCGGCGGAAGCGGCCGCGCAGCAGGACCGGTTCGAGGACATGTATGTCCGGTTGTTCGAGACGCAGGCGGAGTGGGGTGAGGCGCAGGAGTCTCGCGCCGACCTGTTCCGTGGCTTCGCGGAGGAGATCGGTCTGGACATGGCCGCCTATGACGCCGCCGTGGCGGACCCGGCTATGGCGGAGCGGGTGGAGCTGGATTTCGAGGAGGGCCAGGCGCTCGGGGTGAGCAGCACGCCGACGTTCTTCCTCGACGGTGAGCTGCTCGAGCTGCAGGAGTGGGACGACCTCGAGAACGCCATCCAGGCTGCGGTGAACGGTGGCCGGTGATGCGGGCGGGTTTGACGCATCGGCGGGCGATCATCGTCGGCGCCGGGCAGTCTGGGCTCGCGGTTGCCGCGGCTCTGGCCGCGGAAGGGCTGCGGCCGCAGCACGAGTTTGTGGTGATCGACGCCGCCAGCACGGGGCAGCGTTCCTGGTCCTCACGGTGGCATTCGATGGAGCTTCTCAGCGACGCCCGGCATAGCGCGCTGTCTCCGCGGCGGCTGCTGGGTGACCAGCGCCGGCATCCGCGAGTGGACGAGATGGCGGACTACCTCACCTTCGTGGAAGCCGGGCTGGGCGTGGAGACGGTCTGGGGCATCCAGGCGACCGGGGTGGAGCATCGCGGGAACGGCTCGACTCTGCTGCTGTCGACGACGGCAGGGGAGGTGCAGACCCGCAACGTGATCTGCGCGACGGGCGCGGCCGCGCACCCGCGGATTCCGGAGTGGGCGTCTCTGCTGACGATGCCCGGGGTGGTGCTGCACAGCAGCGAGTACCTGTACCCGAAGCAGATCCCCGTCGGCGACGTGCTCATCGTGGGCGGCGGGAACAGCGGTGTGCAGCTGGCCCGCGAACTGTCCGCGTCGCACACCGTGACGCTGTCCGTGCGAACCCGGCGGCAGCATCGCCCCGCGATGAGCTATCCCGCCGCGGCGGGGGAGAGGGTGCCGCTGTTCTCGCGGGAGCGTCGCCCCGAGCCGATCTTCGGCGACAGCTATGAGCAGCTGCGCCGCGTCGGGGTCACGATCGCAGCTGCGGTGCAGGACGCGGCCGGCGCCGGGGTGACCTTCGCCGATGGCACGCAGGCATCCCCCCGCTCGGTGATCCTCGCCACCGGCTACACCCCTGGCGACGACTGGCTCCCGGAACCGGCCCGCGTCGACCGGCCGCGGCGCACCCTGACCGGCCTGCCCGGGCTGTTCGTGGCGGGGATGCCGCAGTACGGCGGCCGCGGCTCCGACACCCTCGCCGGGGTCTGGAAAGACGCGACGACGATCGCCCAGCACATCATCAACCGGCCCTGAAAGGACCACCGCCTTGACCACCGTCACCGACCACGAACACCCGCACCGATCCGGCTCACGGAGACGCATCCTCCTCCTGTCCACTCTGACGACGCTGCTGCTGGCCGCCGGGCTCCTGTTCGCCACCGCGGCGCCCGCAGCCGCGCACGATGAGATCGTCTCCTCCTCCCCGGAAGCCGGATCCACGGTCAGCGTGGTCCCGGAGGAGATTTCGCTGACGTTCAGCGGCGAGATCCTCACCGATTTCAGCGCCGTGATCATTGAGGTGGTCGCCCCGGACGGGCAGAACATCGCATCGGGGGATCCGGTCATCGACGGGACCACGGTCACCCAGGCGGTGACGCCTGGTCAGGCGGGCGTGTACACGGTGCGGTGGCGGGTCGTGTCCAGCGACGGGCACCCGATCAGCAACGAGTACCAGTACACCGTCGAAGCGGTCACCGTCCCCACCAGCGCCCCTACCCCCGAAGCGACCGAGGAGCAGACACCCGACCCGTCTCCCACATCTGCCGCCAATACGTCCGGAGAGGTTCACAACGGGCCATCCGGAGGTTGGGAACTCCTCCCCGTCCTTGCGGTCCTGAGTGGCGTAATCGTGCTGGGCGGCGCGCTGGTGGTCGTGCTCATGGTGGCCAGAGAGCGTCGTCGCCGCGACCGAGCAGCCGCGGCCGCGGCCGCCGCGGATGGTGGAACCGCCGACGACCAGCAACAGAAGGAGAACCCCTCATGAAATGTCCGGTCGACGGGACCGCCCTGCTGATCACGGAACGCTCCGGGGTCGAGATCGACTACTGCCCGCAGTGCCGGGGCGTCTGGCTGGACCGTGGCGAGCTCGACAAGATCATCGACCGCGCCGCCGACCTTGCCGGCGGCGGCCGGCAAACCAGCACCGCCCCCTATCCGCGCGAGGGCGACCACCGTTCTGACCGCGACAGGGATCATCACGGTCGCTCCGGGCGTCGGCGGAAGGAAGGGTTCCTCGGTGACCTCTTCGACTTCTGACACCAAAAACCTCTTCCTGATAGCCGGTCTGATGACCGGGTTATCAGCGGCCCTCGCGAACGCAGGAGGAGCCGCTGATGGTTCGTGAGCAGACCCGGCGGTTCGCGGTCGCGTGCCTGGCCGCCGCTGTGGTGGTCCTGGTCGACCAGGCGACGAAGGCGGCCGCACTGGGAGGGTTGAGTCAGGAGGAGCGGATCCCGCTGCTGGGGGATCTGCTTGGGCTGCAGCTCGCGTTCAACCCCGGCGCGATCCTCTCCCTCGGAGCCGGGGTCACCGGGCTGCTCACTCTCCTCGGGGTCGGTGCCGTGGTGCTGCTGGTCGTCGCCGCCGCGCGGGCGCGGACCGGATGGTGGGCGATGGGGATCGGCCTGATCCTCGGGGGCGCGATCGGGAACCTGATCGACCGGCTGTTCTCCCCCCCTGGGTTCGGGGTCGGGCACGTCACCGACTTCCTCGCCTACGGGAACCTGTTCATCGGCAACCTCGCCGACGTCGCCCTCGGTGCCGGCGTCATCGTCCTCGGCCTGAGCCTGTGGACCCGACACCGCCGCTCCCGCGTCAGCGCGGACAGCGCGGCGCCTGCGACGGGCTCCGTGGTGAGCGGGTCATGATGGCGAAGCAGCGGACCTCGTCCGTATACCAGCGCAACGCGTTCGCGCCGGGGCTGCTCGCGGCGGCGGTGTTGTTCCTCGCGCCGGTACTGATGGGCGGGGACTGGTTCACCGTTGTGCTGTTCGTCGCCGCGATCTTCGCGGTCATCGTGGGGTGGTTCGCGATCCAGGCGCGGCAGTGGTGGTGGTTGCCTGTGTTCGTCGTGATCGCCGTGATTTGGAACCCGGTGTTCCCGTTCCCGTTCACCGGCCCGGTGTGGACTGCGGCGCAGCCGGTCGCCGCGGTCGTGTTCCTGGTCGCCGGCGCCCTGATCAAGGTCAAGCGCGCATGATCCGCCGCCGCGTCCTTGCCGCCATGACGCTGGTCGCGGCGCTGCTGCTGGCCGGGTGCACGTCCAGCGACTCGCTCGCGCAGCAGTACCGGGACGGAAGCGAGAAAGGTTACATCTCCGGCGACTTCCAGATCGTCGAGATCCCCGACGCCGACCGTGGAGAGCCGGTGGTGTTCGAGGGCGTCACCGAGACCGGGGAGACGGTGTCCAGTGACGACTACCGCGGCGGGGTGCTGGTGGTGAACTTCTGGTACGCCGCGTGCGGGCCGTGCATCGTCGAAGCGCCTCTGCTTGAGGAGGTCTGGCAGGAGTACCAGGAGCAGGGTGTCGCGTTCCTCGGGGTCAACACCTACGACCAGCCAGCCACCGCACTGTCGTTCGCCCGTGACAACAACGTCACCTACCCGAGCGTGATCGACGTGAACGACGGACGGGTCAAGCTCGCGTTCGCGCAGGTCACTCCGATCCAGGCCACCCCCACCACCTTGGTCATCGACCAGGAGGGGCGGGTCGCGGCGCGGATCATCGGGCAGTTGGCCAGCGCGTCGATCCTGTCCACCCTGGTCGCCGACACCCTCGCCGAGGACAGCTCATGAATCCGGGAGCGGTGATCGTCGACGGCGCCCTGTGGGTCGCGATCCCGGTCGCGATCCTCGCCGGGCTGGTGTCGTTCGTGTCCCCGTGCGTGCTGCCGCTGGTGCCTGGCTACCTCGGCTACCTCGGCGGCACCACCACGACGACCGCGGCCCCCACGCTGGACGGGGGGCGCACGGTGACGGCGGAGCGCGCGCGGCTGCTGCTGGGCGTGACATTGTTCATCGCCGGGTTCACCGTGGTGTTCGTCGCCGTCACGATCCTCGGCGGCACCTTCGGGTACCTGCTGCTGCAATACGCCAATGTGCTCACTCGCGTCTTCGGGGTCGTCATCATCGCCCTCGGCCTGGTGTTCCTCGGCTTCTTCGGCATTGCCCAGCGCACCCTCCGCCCTCGCGCCCAGGGTAGGACCGGGCTGATCGGGGCGCCGCTTCTCGGGTTCGCGCTCGGCGTCGGCTGGACCCCCTGTATCGGCCCGACGCTCGCAGCGATCATCTCTATGTCGTGGAACCTCGGTGACCCCGCCCGCGCGGGCCTGCTCGGGCTCGCGTACTCGCTGGGCCTGGGCATCCCGTTCCTGATCCTCGCGGCCGGACGGGGGTGGGCGTCCCGATCGGTGACGTTCCTGCGCCGCCACATCCGCGCCCTGAACATCATCGGCGGGGCCATGCTCATCGCCCTCGGCCTGCTGATGGTGACCGGGCTGTGGACGGCACTGATGTCGCAGCTGCAACAGGTGGTGATCAATGTCCCCCTCCCGCTCTGACACCGGCATCGACGTCACCGCCGACCCGCTACGCCCCGGCGACCACGCCGACAGCGAATCCGCGACGGAGATCACCCAGCCGGCGCTGGGCATCACCGGGTGGTTGCGGTGGGCATGGCGGCAGCTGACCAGCATGCGCACCGCATTGGTCCTGCTGCTGTTCCTCGCGATCGCCGCCGTCCCCGGGTCCCTGTTCCCGCAGCGCAGCGCCGACCCCAACGGTGTCATCCAGTGGGAGCGGGACAACCCTGACGTGTTCCCCCTCGCCGATGCGGTCGGCCTGTTCGACGTGTACCTGTCGCCGTGGTTCTCCGCGATCTATCTGCTGCTGTTCACCTCCCTGATCGGCTGCGTGATCCCGCGCGCCAAGCACCACTACAAGGCGCTCCGCTCCCGCCCCCCTCGCACCCCGGCCCGGCTGTCGCGGCTCTCGGAGTACCGGGAACTGACCTTGCCGAGAGAGGAAGGGAGGACCGACCCGGCCGCGCACGCGATCGACGTCGCGGCAGAGCAGCTGCGCAAGGCCGGATACCGGGTGGAGCGATACGACGCCCGCGGAGCCGCGTCGGTGTCGGCCGAGCGCGGCTACCTGCGCGAGACCGGCAACCTGATCTTCCACGTCGCCCTCGTCGGCGTGCTGGTCTCGGTCGCGATCGGCGGGTCGTTCGCGTATACCGGGCAGCGGGTGGTGGTGGAGGGCACCACGTTCGTGAACGCGCTTAGCGACTACTCCTCGTTCAACCCCGGCCGTTTCGTCGACGGCACGGGCCTTGCCCCCTACTCGCTCACCCTCGACGACTTCCAGGTCTCCTACCGGCTGCCCGGCACCCCCGGCGCAGGCCAGGCCGGAGACTTCTCCGCCGACATCACCATCCGCCAACCCGGGCAGGACGATCGGGCGCAGAGCGTGATCGTGAACTACCCGATCACCGTCGACGGCGATCGCATCTACCTGCTCGGCAACGGCTACGCCCCCACCCTCACGATCCGCGACGCCGCCGGCGAGGTGGTGTACAGCGAGTCGCAGCCGTTCCTGCCGCAGGACTCCAACATGACCTCGCTGGGCATCATCAAGATCCCGGACGGGCTGCCCGAACAGGTCGGGCTGGTCGGGTTCTTCTACCCCACCCAGGGGGTGTTGCCCTCCGGCGCGTTCACCTCCGTCTACCCGGACGTGGTCAATCCGGTGCTGACTCTCAACGTGTTCAGCGGGGATCTCGGCATCGACGACGGCACTCCGAGGTCGGTGTACACGCTCGAGGTCGACGGGCTCACCCAGCACACCGGCGGCGACACCGCCGCCGACTCCCTTGAGCTCACCCCCGGCGCCACCGTCGACCTGCCGAACGGGTGGGGCACGATCACCTGGGAGGAGGTCACGGCGGAGGAGCCGGTGAAGCGGTTCGCGTCGCTGCAGATCCAACGCGACCCCAGCAGCGGCTGGGTGCTCGCGTTCTCCGTGCTCGCCACCCTCGGCCTGTTCGCCGGCCTGTTCGTGCCCCGCCGCCGGCTCTGGGTGAAAGCCCGCACCACCCCGGATGGTGTGCACGTCGAGTACGCGGGACTGGCCCGCGGCGAAGACCCCGCTTTGGCGCGCGCCGTCGACGAGTTCGCGACCCGCCACGCGCACGCCCTCGGCGTAGACCAGCCTGCGAAGGACACACCGTGACGACCGTGTGGATCCCGGACGCCCCGCCGACCCTCGGCGGGTTCCTGACCCCGGCCCCGCTTCCGGCTCCGGTGCTACCGCTCCTCGCGGGACTCCTCGCGGTCGCCTACCTGGCCGGTGCGATCCGGATGTGGGTCCGCGGCCGCGGCTGGCCGGTGTGGCGGACGGTCAGCTTCCTGCTCGGCTGCGTCGCCCTCGCCGCGGTCACCGGCCTGGCGGTGGAGAACTTCGGGTACGCCCTGTTCTCGGTGTTCATGTTCCAGCAGGTCACCCTGATGATGGCGATCCCGCCGCTGCTGGTCCTCGGCTCTCCCGGCACCCTGCTGCTGCGCGCCACCCCGCACCACGGCCCAGGTCTCCTGGTGCTCCGCGCCGCGCACGCCGGGCTACGCAGTCGCACCGCACGGTGGCTGCTCAGCCCGTGGCTGGCGGTGCCGCTATACCTGGCCGCGTTTTACGGTCTGTACCTGGCGAACTTCGCCGATCCGATCCTGTCCACCGTCACCGGCCATACCCTCCTCGAGGTCGGGTTCCTGGTCGCCGGGATGCTGTTCACCATCCCGATCCTGTCGTCGGACCCGCTGCCGGTGCGGATGAGCCACGGCGGCCGCGCCCTGGACGTGTTCGCCGAGGCCGCCCTGCACGCCTTCTTCGGCGTCTTCCTGATGATGGCCACCACTACCCTCATCGACGGGTTCGCCGGCCCGACGAGCGCGCTGGGCATCGACCCGATCGAAGACCAGCGCCTCGCCGGCGGGCTGGCCTGGTCCTACGGCGAGGCCCCCACCTTGCTGATGCTCATCTACGTCATGCACCGCTGGTTCCGCGACGACACCGCCCAAGCGGTCGCCGCCGACCGTCGCGCCGACGCACACGGCGACCCTGAGCTCGACGCGTACAACGACTACCTCACCCGACTCCACCAGAAAGACACCTGACCGATGCGCACGCCTTTGCCGACACCCGCCCCGGCCGCCGCGCCGGAGCAGGAGACGCCGCGCCGCACCGTGGCGGCATGGTCGCTGCCGGTGTGGGCGGCGGTGCTGGCATCCGCGGCCGCCGGCCTGCTGCTGGATCTCGCCTCCGCACCGGTGGGGTGGTGGCCGTTGACGTTCGTGAGTGTCACGGTCGCCCTGGTGGCCCTGATCGGCCGCAGCATCGGCGGGGCGCTGCTGGTCGGCACTGTGTTCGGCGCCGTGTTCTACACGACCCATCTGGTGTGGGTGGGGGAGTTCCTCGGCCCGGTGCCGTGGCTTGCCCTCGCCGGGCTGGAAGCGGTCCTGTTCGGCGCGGGCGCGGTGCCGATCGCGCTCGCCTACCGGTGGACCGCCCGCTATCCGGCCCGCGGCCTCGTGCAGCTGCTCGCGGTACCGCCGCTGATCGGGGTTCTGTGGACGGCCCGTGAGGTGGTGATGGGTGCGTGGCCGTACTCCGGGTTCCCGTGGGCGCGCCTCGGGATGACCCAGGTGGGCGGCCCGCTCGCGGAGGCCGTGTCGTGGACGAGCGTGACCGGCCTGTCCCTGCTGATCGTCATTCTGTGCGCCTCTGTGGTGCAGTGGATCCGCGCCGGCGGCATCCGCTTCATGCTCGGGTTGCACCCTGCTGTGAGCGTCGCCGCTCTCCTGGTGATAGCGCCGCAGTTCCCCACCGCGCCGGCCGGGGAGTTCCGCGTGGGATGGGTGCAGGGCAACGGCCCCACCGGGTACTTCGACGACAAGGTGCCCGGCGACGTCCTGGCCGCGCAGACCGCCGCCACGGTGCCGCTGTACGGGCAGCCGATGGATCTGCTGGCCTGGCCGGAGGGCGGCGTCGACGCCGACCCGCTCAGTGATCCCGCCGCCGCCGAGGCGTTGGACCGGGTCGTGCGCTCGGCCGGGGCGCCGTTGCTGATGAACGCCGCCACCACCCGCGGCGACGATGTCTTCAACACGTCCCTGCTGTGGACCGCGGATCCCACGGGCCGGCAGTGGCACGACAAGGTCAACCCGGTCCCGTTCGGCGAGTACGTGCCGGACCGGTGGTTCTACGAGCTGATCGTCCCCGACCTGGTGGGCTTGATCCAACGCGAATACACCCCCGGCAGCAACCCGCCGCTCGTGCAGGTCGGCGACGTCGGGGTGGGGTTGGCGATCTGCTTCGACGTGATCTACGACGCCGTGATCTGGGACGGTGCCCGCGCCGGCGCAGAGGTGTTCGTGTTCCAGACCAACAACGCCGACTTCCGCGGCACCGACGAGAACCTGCAGCAGCTCGCGTTCGCCCGGATGCGCGCCATCGAAACCGGCCGCGCGGTCGTCAACGTCTCCACGGTGGGCACCAGCCAGGTCATCACCCCGGACGGCACCACCGTCGACAGCATCGGCGTCGACACCGTTGACGCGTCGATCACCACCGTCCCGCTGCGCACCGGACTCACCCCGGCGGTGATCCTCGGTCCCTGGCTCACCGCTCTCATCGTCCTCGCTGCCGCCGGCGCTCTCACCGCGGCGGGGTTCTCCCACCGTGCCCGCACGCGTGCGGCCGCCGCAGATCGTTCGACTGATCCGGGGAGGCACCCATGAACACGCCACGGATGAGGCCTGCCGGAGGTCGACTGGCCTGGTCGCTGCGAACGCTGGCGACGGGCAGCGATCTCACCCTTCCTGGTGACCTGACGGCGGAGGAGTGTGGGTGCGCGCCCACGCCCGCGGAGAGCCGCGCATTCCGGGCCGGGGTGAGCCGGCGCACTCTGCTGACGGCGGGAACATTTGAGCGCGGCAGCCGTCCTGGTCGCCGGCCCGCTGTTGCCGGCAGCGTTCGCGGCGACCTATCCGTCCTGGGAGGACGTGCAGGCCGCGAAAGCGAACGAGGCCACCAAAGCTGCCGAGGTGCAGCGGATCCAGGGCCTCATCCAAAGCCTGACCGGCGAGGTGGCGCGCACCCGCACCGCCGCCGAGCAGGCCGCCGGCGCGTTCTACACCGCCCAGCAGGAGTACTTCGACGCATCCATCCGCGCCGACACGTTGCAGTCCCAAGCCGACCTGGAAGCGCAGAACGCGACCGACGCGGCGAACAAGGCCGGCCGCATCGCCGCGCAGCTGTACCGCGACGGGGGCGACACCACCTCCCTCGAGCTGTTCCTCTCCGGGTCGGCCGCGACCGCGGACGATCTCCTGTCCCGGCTGGGCGTGATGGACAAGCTGCTGGAACGCAACCAGGCCGTCTACGCTGCGGCGCTCACCGCCCGCGATGCCGCCCAGAGCCTGACCGATCAGGCGGTGGTGGCCCGGGATGAGCGCGACCGGCTGCAGCAGGTCGCCGAGCAGAAGATGCTCGAGTCGCAGCAGGCCGCCGATGCTGCGCAGGCCGCGCTGGACGCGCAGACCCTCCACCTCGGCGAGCTGCAGGCCCAGCTCGCCGCCCTCGAGGACACCACCGCGAAGACCATCGCCGACTATCAGGCCGGGGTGGAGGCTGCCCGCATCGCCGAGGAGCAGCGGCGAGCGGCGGAGCGCGCCGAAGCGGAACGGCTCGCCGCCTCGGGAGGTGCTGGTGGGGGTGTGGTCAGCTCCGGGTGGGCACGGCCGACCTCCGGGCACCGCACCTCGGGGTTCGGGCCGCGCAGCTCCCAGTGTGGCAACGGGTACTGCTCGACCAGCTACCACTACGGCGTCGACCTCAGTGGCGGATGCGGCGCGGGGATCTACGCCGCCGCGGCCGGCACCGTCGTCTACGCCGGGTACAACGGCGGCTACGGCAACTACATCAAGATCGACCACGGCGGCGGGATCGGCACCGGATACGCCCACATCCGCCCCGGCGGCTTCTACGTCGGATACGGCCAACGCGTGAACGCCGGCGACCTGATCGGCAGCGAAGGCAACACCGGCAACGCGTTCGGCTGCAACCTGCACTTCGAGGCCTACATGAACGGCTCCCCGGTCAACCCCATCCCCTTCCTCGCCGACCGCGGCGTGTCCATCTGATCCGAAACGAACCAGGACATCATGACTGACCAGACCACCCCACCCGGCGGCGGCGACCAGCCCCAGACGCCCCCCACGCGCCGCAGCCTCCGCCGCGCCGCAACCCCGCCAGTCACCAGCATCACCACCCGCCCCCCACGGCGCCCGCCCGCAGAAACGTCCGCCCGTGGTCGGGTAATCGCGCTGCGCCCAGTGCGCTCCCTGGCGGTCCTGACGGTGGTCACCGGCCTGATCGCCACCTTCGCCCTCCCCGCGTATGCCGCCTGGCAGCCGGCGGACCTCGAGATCCCGACACTGCAGCAAGTCGCGTCCGAGGACGCGCAATCCTTGATCGTCGCCTCCGACGCGACTGGGACGCAGCACACACGGGAGAGCTACTCGGCCACCACCCAGGCGGAGATCGACCAGAAGAAGGCGGCAGAAGCAGCCGCAGAACGCGCGCGCGCTGCGCAGGTCGCCTCGCTGCCGTTTGACTACAGCATGGTGCCCCCCGGCAGCGGAACCGTGCGCTGGCCGGTCGGCGGCCCGTTCACCGTGACCGACCGGTTCGGCGACCGCGGCGGCGCACACATGGGCACCGACATGGTCGCCGCCGGCGGAACCCCCGTCTACGCGTCTCTCGACGGTGTGGTGCGGATCTCACAGGACAGCTACGGCGGGTACGGGGTCACCGTCGTGGTGGAATCCGTCCTGAACGGGCAGCAGGTGAGCACGGTGTACCCACACATGCAAACAGGTAGCCGGCAGGTCGGCGTCGGGCAAAGCGTCACGGCCGGGCAGCTGGTCGGGCTTGTCGGCAGCACGGGCCGCTCCACCGCAAATCATCTGCACTTCGAGGTGTATCTCGACGGCACCGCCGTCGACTCGCTGGCCTGGCTGGAAGCGAACGCGGGCTGACACATGTCCCGCACGCATCCGCCGCGCAACGATGCTCCCGCCCACCCCCTGCCCGCAACGACGAAGAGGATGACCCTGCCATGACCGGAATCGACACGCTCTCCCTCGACGGCATCTCGCTGCTGCTGGTGTGGACGGCGATCGCCACCTACCTGCTCGCGTTCATCGCGTACACCATCGACCTGGCCGGGCGCTCCGTCCCCGCCAGCGTCCCGCAGCGGGAGCCGGTCCTGGCCGGCGCTACCGCACGGGCGGGCCAGCAGACGGACAACGCCCAGAGTGGGTCGGTGGACAGTGTTCGCACGCCGCCCGCGCAGCGTCAACGGCTGCTGTGGGCGCGGATCGGGACGTCGCTGACGGTCCTCGCGTTCCTGTTCCACCTGGCCGGCACCATCCTGCGCGGCATCGCCGCGGAGCGGGTGCCGTGGGCGAACATGTACGAGTTCGCGCTGACCGGCACGGTCTTGATCGTGGCCGTCTACCTGCTGGTGCTGCGCCGCTACGACCTCCGCTTCCTCGGTGCGTTCCTGATCGGCATGGTGGTGCTGCTGCTGGGTGGCGCGACGGTCTCGTTCTACGTCGAGGTCGTTCCGCTGATGGATCCGCTCAAGAGCGTGTGGCTGGTCATCCACGTCTTCGTCGCGTCCCTGGCCACCGCCCTGTTCGCGATCGCCTGCGGCATCTCCATCACCCAGCTCCTGCAGGCCCGCCGGGAGCGCCGCACCCGAGCATCCTCGGACACTGCCCGCGCCGACGGTCTTGGGTTTCTGCGCACTCTGCCCGCCGCCGACGTGCTCGAGTCCCTCGCGTACCGGTTCGCGATCGTGGGGTTCGTGTTCTGGACGTTCACCCTGATCGCCGGCGCGATCTGGGCCAACGACTCCTGGGGTCGCTACTGGGGCTTCGATGTCAAGGAGGTGTGGACGTTCGTGATCTGGGTGCTCTACGCCGGCTACATCCACGCCCGCGCGACCCGCGGCTGGCGCGGCACCCGCTCCGCCTGGCTGTCCATCATCGGGTTCGTCGCGGTGCTGTTCAACTTCACGATCGTGAACATGTTCTTCCAGGGCCTCCACTCCTACTCCGGGCTCACATGACCCCGCACCCCTGCCCCGCCCTCTTGCCCGAGCCGAAAGCACGCACATGACCCCGATACTCTCGATTCCCGCCACCACGGGTGCGGATGCCACTGAACGCGGACAGCGGTCACTCCGACCGCGACAGGAATGACTCCTCGCGTCTTGCGGGTCGCAGGGCCTGCGATCCTCGGCGGGGTCGCACTCATCGCCTTGGTCGGGGCGTTGTGGTTCGGTGGGGGTGCCGCGCAGATCCCACTCGGCGACGCCGGCCCTGTTGTGCGCTGGGGGCTTCCGGTCACGAAACTGGTCGTGAATCTCGCCGCCGCGGGCATGGTCGGTGTGCTCGTGACCGCCTTGTTCACGCTGCGGGCCGGTGAGCGCGAGTTCGACGCCGCCCTCGATACCGCGTCGATCTCTGCAGCCCTGTTCACCGTGGCCGCGGGCGCGACCGGGTTCCTCACGCTTCTCAGCGTGTTCAACCCGGCCATCGACGCAGGCCCCCAGTTCGGTGCCCAGCTCGGCCGGTTCCTCGTCGAGCTCGAGGTCGGCAGGACATGGCTGATCACGACGGTCGCCGGCGCCGCCCTCACCGTCCTGACATTCGCCGTGCGGTCCTGGGTCGGGACGCTTCTGGTCGCCCTGGTGGCGGTGGCCTCGCTCGTGCCGATGGGCACGCAGGGGCACTCCGGCGATGACGCCTTCCACCACGAGGCGATGATGGCGCTCATCCTGCACATCATCGGCGCCGCGGTGTGGCTCGGCGGGCTCCTGCTGCTCATCGCCGTCCGTCCAGCCCTCGACCGTCGCCGCATCCCCGATCTCGTCGCCCGCTACTCGAGCATCGCTCTGGCCGCGTTCGTGCTCGTCGCCGTGTCCGGCACGGTGCGCGCCGCCATCGGCCTGCAGGAGTGGTCCGATCTGCTCTCGCCCTATGGCGCGATCTTGGGCATCAAGGTCGTCGCGCTCGTCGGCCTCGGCCTCTTCGGGGCGTGGTACCGCACCCGCCTGATCGGCAGGATGCGCAGCTCCGACGCGGCATCCCGCCCTTTCTGGATGCTCATCGCGTTCGAGCTGGCACTGATGGGTGTGGCCAGCGGCGCCGCCGCAGCGCTGGCCCGCACTCCGCCACCGAACCCGGCCCCGCTTCCCGAGATCCCCTCGCCGGCAGAACGCCTCACCGGTGCCCCGCTGCCCCCGGAGCTCACGATCGAACGGTGGGTCACCGCGTGGAACGTGGACATGTTGTGGGCGGTGCTCGCCGGGTTCGCGATCTTCTTCTATCTCGCCGGGGTGTGGCGGCTGCGCCGGCGCGGCGACGCGTGGCCTGTGTATCGCACGATCATGTGGGTCGCCGGCATGGTGCTGCTGGTCTGGGTCACCGGCGGCGTCGTCAACGTCTACCAGGACTACCTGTTCAGCATGCACATGGTGGGGCACATGCTGCTCACGATGGCGATCCCGGTGCTGCTGGTCGCCGGCGCCCCGGTGACCCTCGCCGCCCGGGCGATCCGCAAACGCGACGACGGCACCCGCGGCGGGCGGGAGTGGATCCTGTGGGCGGTGCATTCGCCCGTCGCCCGCATCCTGACGAACCCGTTCGTCGCGGCCGCCCTGTTCATCGGCTCACTGTGGGTGTTCTATTACACCGACCTGTTCCGCTGGTCGCTGTACGACCACCTCGGCCACCAGTGGATGATCGCGCACTTCCTCATCACCGGCTACCTGTTCGCGCTCTCCCTGATCGGCATCGACCCGGTGCCGTGGCGGCTTCCCTACGCCGGCAGGCTGCTGCTGCTCATCGGTGTGATGGCGATGCACGCGTTCTTCGGCATCGCCATCATGATGCAGTCGGGGCTGATGGTCGCCGACTGGTTCGGGTCGATGGGTCGCACCTGGGGTGTCACACCGCTCGAGGATCAGTACACCGGCGGCGGTATCGCGTGGTCGATCGGTGAGATCCCCACCCTGATCCTCGCGATCACGGTCGCGATTCAGTGGAGTCGCAGCGACGACCGCGAGACCAAGCGGCGAGACCGGCACGCCGACCGCACCGGCGAAGCCGAGCTCGAGGCCTACAACGCACGCCTCACCGAGCTCGCCGACCGCGATGCTCGCAGCCGCAGATAGGGCGCACTACGTGACGACGAAAGAGGAGCTCGCCGACCGCTACGGTCGGGGACCGCGGCCCATCCGCCGCCGCGTGTTCTGGGTCACCGTCGCGACGGCGGCAATCCTGTCTGTCGCCGGGCTTTCGTGGCTGACTGTCTCGAACTCGCTCGACGACGTCGGATTCGACGAGACCGGATACGAGCTGGTCGATGCGCGCACCGTGACCGTATCCTTCCAAGCCACGCCACCCGCTGGGACGTCGTTCGCATGCGCGGTGCAGGCATTGGATGAGGACTTCGGCATCGTCGGTTGGCGGGTCATCGAGTACCCCGCGTCCGAGGAGATCACACGAGCACTCGTGGAGACCATCCCGACCGTCGCGCAGGCAACGACCGGCACCGTGCAATCCTGCTGGGCCACATAGCCGCGCAAGGGAGGCCGTCGCCTGCGCCGGCTGAGTCTCTCAAGCGGTGGGCCTGTCTTCGTGGTCGATGCCGTGGTGCTCTTTGCCGCGCTCGAAGTTGAGCAGGCGGAGTGCGTTGCCGACGACGATCAGGGTGGAGCCTTCGTGGATGAGTACGACCGCGCCGATGTTCAGGCCGAGGAAGGTGGCGAGGATGAGGAACGCGACGATCGCGAGGCTGGCGATGAGGTTCTGCCGGATGATGCGGCTGGTGGCGCGGCTGAGCCGCACGGCGAACGGGACGCGGCCGAGGTCGTCGCTCATCAGCGCGATGTCGCAGGTTTCCAACGCGACGGTGGAGCCGGCGGCGCCCATCGCGATGCCGACGTCGGCGCGGGCCATCGCGGGGGCGTCGTTGACGCCGTCGCCGACCATCGCGATCGGTCGGTGGGTTTCGGCGAGGCGGGTGATCTGAGCGACTTTGTCCTCGGGGAGCAGTTCGCCGATCGCGGTGTCGACGCCGACTTCCTGGCCGACCGCGTCGGCGACGCGCTGGTTGTCGCCGGAGATCATCACGAGCTGCCCCACGTTCGCGCCCCGGAGCGCGCTGAGCACCTGGGCGGACTCCGCGCGGGACGCATCCATCACGCCGACGATGCCGAGGAACCGGTCGCCACGGCGGATGATCATCAGCGTCTGCCCGGAGTCCCGCGCCTGCGTGTACGCGTCGGCGAGCGTGCCGGTCAGCGCGAGTTGCTGCTCGTCGAACATGCGCAGGTTGCCGACGTCGACCCGCTCGCCGTCGATCGTCGCCGTGACGCCACGCCCGACGACCGCGTTCAGGTCTGTCGCGGTGAGGCGCTCGGCCTGGGGGACGCGGGGCTCGAGGTCGCGGACGATCGCCTCGGCCAGCGGGTGATCGCTGAGCGCTTCGACAGCGACCAGAGTGCGGATCAGCTCGGACTCGGGCACGTCGGCGGCGGGGGTGACGGACGTCACCCGGGGGGCACCCCAGGTCAGGGTGCCGGTCTTGTCGAACGCCATCGCCTTGACCCGCCCGAGCGTCTCGAGCGGGGCGCCGCCCTTGACGAGCACCCCGGCACGCGCAGCACGGGCGACCCCTGCCAGCACCGCGGCCGGGGTTGCGATCGCGAGCGCGCAGGGGCTGGCGGCGACGAGCACGGTCATGGCGAGGTAGAACGCGTCGGGGAACGGTTGCGCGAACGCGAGCCAGGAGATCAGGAGGGTGACGGCGACCCCGAGGATCACGGCGGGCACGTACCAACGCTGGAACCGGTCGATGAACTGCTGTGTGGGGGAGGCGGCCTGGTCGGCGGAGCGGACGAGCTCGACGACCTTGCTGAGCGTCGAGTCCGCGGAGGTCGCGGTGACCTCGACCTCGAGCACGCCGGACCCGTTCACGGTGCCGGCGAACACACGGTTGGCGGCGGGCAGGGTGTCGACGGTGCGCATCGCCCGCTCCGGGTCGGCCACCGGCTCCTTCTCCACCGGAATCGACTCCCCGGTGACCGCGGACTGATCCACCGCGGACACCCCGGAGATCACGAACCCGTCTGAGGGAATGCGGGAGTTCGGGCGGATGACGACGATGTCCCCGACGACGATCTCCTCCACCGGCACCTCCACCGGCTCGTCCCCGCCGCGGCGCACCAGGGCGCTGCGGGGAGCGAGCTCGGCCAGGGACTCGATGGACTTGCTGGCACGGCTGAGGGCGTATTCCTCGAGCGCGTGGCCGAGGCTGAACAGGAACAGCAGCACCGCCCCTTCCGCCCACCGGCCGATGAGGGCGGCGCCGATCGCGGCCACCAGCATGAGGAAGTCGACCTCGAACTTCCCTCGCATCGTCGAGGCGATCGCGGTGCGGAACGTGAAGAACCCACCGAAGAAGTAGGTGGCGAGGAAGAACACCAACGGCCACCCGACCATCGGCAGCCCCAACGCGAACTCGGCGATCATCCCGCCGGCGTAGGTCACGCCCGCGGCGATCGCGAACCACAGCTCCCACCGGGCCGAACCGTGGGAATGGTCGTGCGTCTCCGCAGCGGGCGCGGTAGTCGTCGGGGAAGAAGCAGTCATGCGACGAGGATACATCACAAGATCATGATATATTGTAGTTGTGAATGATTATCGTGATCGGAGGGCACAATGGTGAGCATGGCCGGTACTGAGACGCGTCGGGAAGCAGGCACCCTGTCCGTAGCGGATGCTGAGCGTCTCGCCGAGATCATGCAGGCACTGGCGTCACCTGTGCGGCTGCGCATTCTGAGCGCGCTGAGTGTTCAGCCGAGCACCGTGACCGACCTCAGCGAACAGCTGCACATCGGACAGACGACCACATCGAACCATTTGCGGCTGCTGCGGCATCTGAGCCTGGTCCTTGGCACGCGCGACGGCCGGCACATCCACTACTCGCTCTTCGACGACCACGTCTCCGAACTGCTCGAGGAGGCCATCGGGCACCTCGAGCATCTGCCCGGCGGAGGATGACGCCTGCCGGAGCTCCCCGATTGACGAGAGTATTCCCGTTCACGTCGGGGGGCGCTGCTGCGGCCGGGGAGAGCGCGTCGCTGCCGGTTCGGACACGCTGCATGGTGTGTAGCCGATCGCCGCGACGGCCATGAGCTCTTGTAAGAATCCGCCACTACTCGCGGAATCCTGAACCCGAAACCCCAGCCAACTACCGTGGAATCGCGGCATTCCTCGCCATCTCGAGCGGGAACCTACAACTCTTCTCGTCGCTGTGCTTGACCGCGTTCAGAAGTCCCTCGGCGATGACGTCGTACACATCGCGCGCGAGGCGGGGATGCGCATCGAGCGCGGCCATCGCCCGCGGATCGAGCGTGGTCTGCAGCACGATCACCCGTCCCCACGTCGCCAGCAGCGCTCGCAGTGCCGCAGCATCCGTGCCGGGGTCGGCGGCCGCGTATGTCGACGTCAGCCGATGCACGAGCGCGAGAAGATCGTCGCGCAGTGCGGAGGTGTCCGCCGGGGATGGGTGCGGATGCGTCAACGCGAACTGCACGCACGCTCCCTGCCCGTCGCGGTGCAGCAGCTCCGCCGTGCGTCGCAGGCCTTCGCGGGCGGGACCGACACCCTCACGGCTCGCGCGCTGAGAATGCGTGATCGTTCCCGACAGTCGACGCTGTTCTCGGCGCAGTCTCTGCACGGCGCCCGCGCACAGGGCGCCCGCGAGCGCGAAGGCGAGGTAGTCGATCCCCGGCAGAAGCACGATGAGGCCGCGATGTCCGTAGATGGCTGTCAGCGCGGAGAGCACGACGCCGCCGATGGCCGCGCCCAGCAGATAGACCGTGGCGCTGAGACGGGCGCTGCGTACGAACCTTCGGCGCCGCGCGACATGGTCGACAAGACCCGTCACGGTGACGACGGCGACCAGACCCGCGATCAGCTCGGCGGGGCCCGTCGTTCGCAGCGCGTAGGGCAGTGTGCAGGCGATGTAGACGATCGCGACCGTCCCGCGTGGTGGAAGGCGCAGCGGCGGCAGCGCCAGGCCGCGACGGCGAATCGAGATCTCATCCGTGGCGGGTGCGCCCCGCGGCGCCGAGGTCGTCGCCGCATCGTCCGCCACCTGTTGCAAGCGGTGGCTCCAGGTGCGGAAGGCCTCCGTCCCGAGCGCGCGCACGCCGCTCGGCCCCGTCGCGGGATCCCACCGATCGATCGCCCGGGTGAGGGCGGATGCCGCGGCACCCACTTCGCGGCGGGCGCGCCGGTCGACGACGACGGCGCGGTCGGGCGCGGCGGCGAGCTCTGCCGCCACCTCGCGCAGCAGCGCGTTGGTGCGACGCAGCGTGTGCACGGCGTTCTCGAGCACGGCGATCATCGCGAGCACGACCGGCCAGACGACCACGTTCGTCGCGATACGGAACGGCAGCTGGGCTGCTGCCGGAATCGGCAGTGCCCACGGCGCGGCCCACGCGTCCTGCGCGAGCGGGCGCAGGGCGGCGCACGCGACGATGCCGACGATGAGCACGATCGCGCGCACGCGCGGCGCGGACAGGTGCCGCTCGATCAGCGCGAGGGCCCCGAGCGCAAGCACGAAGCATGTCGTCGTGGCCAGCGTCGCCGGAGCCAGCGCCGCGACATCCACGCCCGCACCCACGGGCGCCATGATGGTCATCGACAGGACGAGGGTCGCCGCGAGCGACCACAGGCTCAGAAACCGTCCGTCGGCCACGACACGGCCGATCGCCGTGGCGAACTGCCTCACCCGCGGCCTCTCACCGGGCGGGGCCGAACGCGGCCAGGTACATCGCCGCAGCGGCGACGCGAGGGCTGACGGTCGGGTCGCCCGTCACATCCAAGCGGTCGAACAGGCGGCTGATCGAACGTTCCACGGCCCGCACGCTCGACGCGGTCTCTTCGGCGATGCGCTCGTTCGACCATCCGCGAGCGACCATCGCGAGGATCTCGAGCTGATGGCGGGTGAGCGCGCCGAGGCCGTCGCGGGCATCGGGTGCAGGCAGAGCCGTCGCCGCCGGCACCCGCCGCGTCGACAGCGCCTGCTCCAACGCCGACACGAGCGCGTCGGCCGAGTCGAGATCCTGCTTGGAGACGAAGACCGCATGGGCGATGCCCATCGCCGTCGCGCCGGCCGCGGCCCGTGGATAGCTGCTGAGGAACACGATCGCCAGATGCGGGGCGAGCTCGGACAGCATGGCCGCCAGTTCCGCGCCGGAGGGTCGGCTGCCGAGGTCGATATCGGTCAGCAGCGCGTCGGGGTCGAACTCGGTGAACAGCTGGGTGGCCGTCGCCGCGTCGGCCGCGGCGGCCGTCTCGAACCCGTGACGCTGCAGCAGCTCGCACACGAGCATGCGCAGGGCGGCCTGGTCTTCGACAACGAGCACGCGACGGGTCCAGTCCGAGGCCACGACATCACCCTAGCGCTCGCGCCGCGTGTCCCGTCGTTGCCCCGACGAGCACCGGTGTCGCTCCCTGCAGTCGTCAGTGAGCGGCGTCGTAAGCCTCGAGAACGGATGCCGGAACGCGCCCGCGCTCGGACACCGTGAAACCGTTCTTGGCGGCCCACTCGCGGATCGGGCCGTAGTCGCGCTGCTGGGAGCGGCGTTGGCCGCGGGTGCCGGCACGGCGCGGTGCGGCGGAGCGCGACGAGACGCTGCGCGCGGCGGAGACATACGGCGCGAGCACATCGCGGAGCGCGGCGGCGTTGTCGGTGGTGAGGTCGATTTCGTACGCGGTGCCGTCCAACGAGAACAGGACGGTCTCACCGTCACCGACTTCGAGAACGGTGCCGTCCAGGTCGTCGACGAGCTGGTGAACGATTTTGCGGGCCATAGGCAGAGCCTACTGATACTGACGGCTGATCAGGGGAGCAGTCCCGCGCGTCGCGCCCGTGTCACCGCGGCGTGACGCGTTCCCGTGTCGAGTTTGGCCATCGCCGACTGCAGATACGACTTGACGGTGCCCTCTCGCAATCCGAGCGCGACCGCGATCTCGGCATTGGTCTGGCCCAGCGCCGCACACGCGAGCACATCGATCTCACGCGGCGACAGCTTCACGTCGAGCGTCTCCGTGGCCGCACCGTCTTCGCGGGTCAGGTCGGCGAGACGCTGCTCGATCTCGGCGAGGCGGCGCCGGATGGCGGCGTCGGGCACATCGGCGGCGATGCGGCGCAACTGCGCGTACGTGTCGCGCAGGTGCTCGCGCAGCACGGGGTCGACGCCCGAGGTGGATGCCGGAGCGAGGGTGAGTCGCCGCTGCACTTCTTCTCTGACGCGAAGCTCCGTCGCCAGATCGCTGGCGATCTGGAGCGCCATGCGTGCGGTGGACTCTCCGAAGGGGGACGGCGACCACGAACCGCAGTAGAGCACGCCGCGTGCGCGCCCGGCGACGAGGACGGGAACAGCGAACAGCGTCGAGATCCCCTCGCCGAGGATCGCGCGATCGTAGTCGTGGGTGATGTTGCGCGAAGACCGGTAGTCGAGCGCGAGTCGCGGGCGCCGCTCCACGAGCGCCCGCCCGCCGAGACCGCGGCTGGCGTGCACGACGAGTCCGGACAGGTGCGGGGTGCGGTTTCCGACGACCGAGGTGACCTCGACCGCGTCTGCCCGCTCGAACCCGCCGAAGGCGACGGGAAGGCCCGTGCGGGTGGCCAGATCTTCGACGGCGTACGCCAGCAGATCGCTGTCGGAGAGCGGGGTCGGCGTCGCCATCTCGCCTCCCTGACCTCGAGGGTGACGGCCGCGTCACCCGTGCGCTCGAGGATATCACCGGGCGTCGTCGCGGGGTCCGCCAGCGATCCACCCGAGCTCGGCACGGGGCTCCCGCGTCGCGCCGCGGGAGCCCCGTGCCGCGACCGGCCTACACGGCGGCGGATCCAGCGGTGCCGTCGCGTACGACGCGCGCTTCGAGATCGAGGAGGAACCGTTTGCGTTCGGGGTGACCGCCGTACTCACCGATGGATCCGTCGGCACGGACGACACGGTGCGCCGGAATCACGATCGAGATGGGCGTGCGGGCACATGCCGATCCCGCCGCGCGGTGCGCGCCCGGTGAGCCGGCGAGAATCGCCAATTCGCCGTACGAGCTCGTCTCGCCATACGGGATCTCGTCCATCGCCTCCAGTGCCCGGCGTGCGAAACCGTCGACCCCGTGCAGGTCGAGATCGAGCGTGAAACGTCGCCGCGTGCCCGCGAAGTACTCGTCCAGCTGCGCGGCCACCTCGGCGGTGGCCGCGGCATCCGGCACCACGATGCCCTGGCGGCGGGCGCTGATCGCTTCGAGGCGGCGGTCGGCCGCCGTCAGCGACACATCCAGCACGTCCAGGGCGACGAGGCCCCCATCGGCGACGACGATGAGGGCCTCGCCGATCGGTGTCGGGTGCACCGAGTATGCGGCAGTCGAGGTCATGACTCCATGATGCTCGCGACGGTCGACATCATCGTCGCGCGGTCGCGGTCTGTGGAGGCGCAGAGCCTCCGCGCCGGTTGGGGAGGAGGATCCACGGTGCCGCCCCACCTGTCACATCAGCCCCAATACCGCGAAAACCCGCCGCGCTAACCGGGAACGCCGTGATCGGGACTTTAGGGTGTCGAGTGTGTGGAGAGCAGACGATGGCGCCGTGCGAGGCGTGGACGACGCCGACCACGGTCATGCGGTGAGCCCGGCGGACCTCGACCTGTCTGAGCCGGGGGTCGTCGTGACCCACGTCGCCGCCGGTGAGCGTGCGCGCCTGCGCGAGGAGTCGGCGTGGCTCGGTGGCCGGTCCACCCTGCTGCACTACACCGACGCCGGCGATGCGGGCATCGACATCACGAAAGCCCATCCCGGCAGCCTGCCCCAGTTCATCACCGGGCGCTCCACGCTGCTGTCCAACCTCTTCCGTGACGAGGTCGCCCTGCGCACGGCCCGCCTGGCGGCCGAGCGCATCGCCGCCAAGGACGTCGAGATGCGCACGACCCGTGGCATCGACACGGTGCACCTGGCGGTCGGCATCGCCGGCTGGCGCATCGGCGGCGTCACCTACGCCGCCCCGGTGCTGCTGCGCCCGCTCGCCATCCGCCGCCACCACTCCGACTTCGATCTCAAGCTGCACGGCACCTTCACGATCAACCCCGAGCTCGTCGTCGCCGCGCGCACGCACTTCGGTCTCGTGATCGACGGGCGCGCGCTCGCCGAACTCGCCTACGACGGTGGCGTCTTCAAACCGCAGCCGGTCATCGACCACCTGCGCGCGCTCACCGCGCACGTCGACACCTTCACCGTGCAGCCGCGCCTGGTCGTGTCGACGTTCGCCGACGCGTCGTCGCCGATGAGTCGCGACGCCGAGAGCCTCGATCACCCGATCCTGAACGCCCTCGCCGGCCACGAGTCCGACCGCGAGGATCTGTCGATCGTCCGCGCGCCCGCCCCGCCCGTCAGCTCCGATGAGCGACCGCCCGCCGCCGACCGGCTCCTGCTCGATGCGGATGCCGAGCAGGAGGCCGTGCTCGCGCGCATCGCCGCCGGACAGTCGCTCGCCGTGCACACGCTGCCCGGCACCGGCGGCACGCAGACGGTGATCAACGCGGTCGGCGAGCTCGTGCGCGCCGGCAAGCGCGTGCTCGTGGTCAGCGCGCGGCGCTCGACCCTCGAGGGCGTCCGCCACCGCCTCGCCGGTATCGGACTGCCGGGCCTGGCCGTCTCGCCGCGTCATCTCCACCGCGACCTCATCCGCGCGATCACGCGCAACGAGAAGGCGGAACAGCCTAAGGTGGCCGACGTCGACGATGCGCTCGTGCGCCTGCGCACCGTGCTGCGCGATTATCGCGACTCGCTCACCCAGCGGCATCCGCGCGTCGAGGTCTCCCCGCTCGAGGCATTGCGCACCCTGGCCACGATCGCATCGATGACGCCGCAGCCGTCGGCGACGACCCGATTCGACATTGCCACCCTGCAGTCGCTCGGCACCCGCCGTGCCGAGGCCGCGCAGGCGCTGGCGACCGCCGCCCGTCTCGGCGAGTTCCGCTTCGGCCCCGACGATTCGCCGTGGTACGGCGTCGCCTTCGCCTCCACGCAGGAGGCCCGCGACACCCACGCGCTCGCCGGACGGCTGCACCGCACAGAGGTGCCCGCCATGCTCGAGCGCGGGTACGAACTCATCGCGCAGACGCGCATGCGTCCGTTCTCGACGCTGGCCGAACTCGGCGCCTACGTGCAGCTGCTGCAGGGCATCCGGGCATCGCTCGATCGCTTCAGCACGACTGTCTTCGAGCGCCCGCTGGCGGAGCTCATCCAGGCGCACGCGCCGCGCCGCGACGCTCCCGCGATGACATCGCCCCAGCGCCGGCGCCTGAAGAACCTGTCGCGCGAGTACGTGCGCCCGGGCATGCACATCACCGACATGCACGAGTCGCTGGTGCGCGTGCAGCAGCAGCGCGCGCAGTGGCAGCAGCTGGTGGATCCGGGCGTCATGCCCGAGATCCCCCTGGGTCTGGACGATGTCGCCACGGCGTGGCAGCGTGTGGCCTCCGACCTGGGGGCCCTCGACCGGGCACTGGGGCGCACCGAACCGCTCGCGTCGTTGCCGATCCCCTACCTGCTGCGCACGCTCGCGGGCTTGGCGGCGACCTCCGACGTCTTCGACAACCTGGTCGAGCGCGCCACCCTGCGCGGCGAGCTCGCCGACATGGGACTGGAAGAGCTGCTCACCGAGCTGTCGGTCCGCCACGTCCCCGAAGAGCACGTCGCCGCCGAGTTCGAGTTCGCGTGGTGGCAGTCCGCTCTCGAAGCGATGCTGCGCTCGGACCGGGCGCTGCTGGGCGCGAACACATCGGTCGTCGACCGGCTCGAACGCGATTACCGACTGGTCGATGAGGCGCACGCGGCCTCGGCGGGTCCGCTGCTGGCCGCGGAACTGGCGACGACGTGGAAGATCGCCGTCGTCGACGAGGCCGGCGAAGCTGCGACCCTGAAGCAGCTGCTGCGCAGCGGCGGAGCGTCTGCGACGGAGCTGGTCGAGGCCGCGCCGAAGCTCGTGCGCACGCTGGCCCCCGTGTGGCTCGCGTCGCCCTATGAAGTGCCCTCGATTCCCGAGTCGCCGCTGTTCGACGTGGTCATCGTCGCGGATGCCGCGGCGCTGTGCCTCGCCGAGGCGGCGCCGGCACTGCGACGCGCCCGCCAGGTGGTCGTCTTCGGCGACCCGGTGACGCAGCGTCCCACCGCGTTCCGCGTCGGTGCCGGGCACGCGAGCGCGGAGGACGAGCCCGATGTGCCGTTCGACGAGGTCAGCGTGTTCGAGCGGCTCACCGAACTCGTTCCGGTCGAGACGCTGACCCGCAGCTATCGCGCGGGCGGTGAGGACCTCGCCGAGCTCGTCAACGGCGCGTTCTACGAAGGTCGACTCGTCTCCTACCCCTGGGCGGGCTCGTACCTCGGGCGCGGGAGCCTCAGCGTCGACTACGTCGAAGGCGGCACCGGCGCACCCGATCCGATCACCGGCGCCGTCGAGAGTCCGGATGCCGAGGTCGCCCGCGTCGTCACTCTCGTGGTCGAGCACGCGGTCAACCGTCCCACCGAGACCCTCATGGTCGTCACGGCATCCGTGCGGCACGCCGAGCGCGTGCGCGCCGCCGTCGCCGCCGCCTTCGCGGGCCGATCCGACGTCGCCGAGTTCGTCGGCCGCGACACGGCCGAGCCGTTCGCGGTGCTCGGACTCGAAGAATCGGTGGCGGAGAGCCGCGACCGGGTCGTCTTCTCGCTCGGATTCGGATTGACCAAGCACGGCCGGGTGCTGAGCGACTTCGGCGATCTGTCGGGCCCCGACGGAGAGCGCCTGCTGACGGTCGGTATGACACGCGCGCGCCGTTCGATGGTCATCGTCTCCTCGATCCGCCCTTCTGCCTTCGATGAGGGACGTCTGGAGTCCGGTGCCGCGACGCTGATGTCGATCCTCGGCGGCATCGCCGCGCGGGCCCGCGAGTCCCGGCTCGAAGACCTCGCCGATCCGCTCACGCTGGCGCTCGCCGGTCACCTGCGCGCGCTCGGCATCGCCGTGGACGTCAACTACCGGGGCATCCTTCCCCTGGTCGCGCAGCACCGTGGCAAGGCGGTCGTCGTGGAGAGCGACGCCGACAGCATGGGGGAGACCCTGCGTGAGAGCCTGCGACTGCGCCCCCAGGTGCTGCGCCGTCTCGGATGGCACTACGTGCGCGTGCACGCCTTCGACCTGTACAGCGACCCGGCCGGGGTCGCGGGACGGATCGCGGCCATCCTCGGCGCCTCGCCCGAGACGCCGCGCGCCGAGACCGTGACCGAACCGCTCGATCTACGCTGATCCCCGTGGAAGACGAGAGCCGTCAGCGCGTCGAGCGCGTGCGCGGATCGCGCCGCGCGCGACTGACTCCGGCGCCGGGCACCGACCCCGCGCCCGAGGTCCCCGTCATCCGCGACGATGCCCCGCCCCTCACCGGGGACGGGGCATCGGGGCCGAACGATGAGCGCCTGCGGCGGGACGTGCCGCCGCACTACTAGGGGCGTTTCGACTCGCTGCGCTCGCTCAACGACCGGAAGAGCGACGACGCAAAACGCGCTCAGCGCGCGGTGGAGTTCTTCTCCAGCAGGTCGCGGATCTGGATGAGCAGTTCCTGCTCGGTCGGCAGCTTCTCCGCTTTGTCTTCGGGGACGCCGGCCTTGGCGGCCTGACGCTCCTTCCACGCGTTCATCGGGAACACGAACACGAAGTAGACCACGATCGCCACCGCGAGGAAGCTGATGAGCGCGCTGACCAGGTCGCCGATCGGGAAGGTGACCGTTCCGCCCCAGACCGCGGGAACCGGGATGCCGGGAACACCGTTGTCGCCCGGCTTCCAGAACACCTCGATGAGCGGGGTGATGATGGACGCCACGATCGCGTTCACGACGGCGGTGAATGCGGCACCGATCACGACAGCGACCGCGAGGTCGATGACGTTGCCGCGCATGATGAAGTCTTTGAAGCCCTTGATCATGGTTCCTCCGATTCTCCGGCGTGCGCCGGTCACGACCCCGACGAAGCGGCCGAGGACTTCGCCTCGGACTTCGATGATGTCGAAGTCGATGCGCCGGCGCCAGCGGCCGCGCCGGAGGTGGACGAACGCGAGTCGGTGCGGTAGAAGCCGGAACCGTTGAAGGTCACGCCGACGGTTCCGTACTGCTTGCGCAAAGCGCCGCCGCATTCGGGACACTGCGTCAACGCGGCATCCGAGAACGACTGCACGGCATCGAAGCGGTGTCCGCACTGCGTGCAGGCATAGGCGTAGGTGGGCATGGTGTCCTCCGGGAAGGGGCTCAGCGTCGCGGCGACGCGAGGTCGACGGTGCGGGTGGGGGTGACGACACCGGTGACCGGCTGGTCGTGGAGGTCGCGGGGGACCTCGTCCAGCAGTTCGGTGTCGAAGACGACGGCGTAGACGGGCGGGCAGTGCTGCATCGAACCGAGGGTCTTGTCGAAGTAGCCCCGCCCCCAGCCGAGGCGCATACCGGTGCGATCGACGGCGGCGGCGGGGATCACCAGCAGATCGACGTCGTTGACGGCCAGCGGGCTCAGCACCTCGCCGACCGGTTCGGGCATGCCGAACAGGCCCTCGGCGATATCGGCGCCGGGCTCGGCGACGACCCAGTCGAGAAGGCCGTCGGCGCGGGTGATGGGCAGCAGCACGCGGATGCCGCGCTCGACGGCGTCGGCCACGAACTCGTGGGTGCCCGGCTCGGTCGGAGCCGACAGGAAGCAGGAGATCGAGCGCGCGCCGGTGCGGGCGATCAGCGCGTCGAGCTGCGCCTTGACGCCGGCGGCGTCGGCGGTGCGCATCGCCTCGGAGCGCTGCTGACGGCGCTCGCGCAGGTCGGCGCGCAGCGCCCGCTTCGCGTCGTCGATGCCGTCGGTCATGGTCCGATTGTAGGCGGCGCACCGACATGCACGGCCGAGACCGTTACGGGTGTGGCGGCGCGCGCCGGTAAGGTGTGGGTCATGTCAGCTCCTGCGATCAAGGCCGTCATCCCCGCTGCGGGTCTCGGCACGAGGTTCCTTCCCGCCACCAAGGCGATGCCGAAGGAGATGCTCCCCGTCGTCGACAAGCCGGCGATCCAGTACGTCGTCGAAGAAGCGGTCGCGGCGGGCATCGATGACGTGCTGATCATCCTGGGGCGCAACAAGAACAACATTTCGAACCACTTCGACTCGGTGCCCGAGCTCGAGTCGAACCTGCTCACCAAGGGTGCCCACGACAAGCTCCTCAGCGTTCAGCGCTCGACCGAGCTCGCCGACATCCACTTCGTCCGCCAGGGTGAGCCGAAGGGCCTCGGGCACGCCGTGCTGCGCGCCCGTCACCACGTCGGCGACGCGACCTTCGCGGTCATGCTCGGTGACGACCTGATCGACGAGCGCGACGAGCTGCTCTCGAAGATGCTGGCGGTGAACGCGGCATCCGGCCTCACGGTCATCGCGCTCATGGAGGTCGACCCCGACCAGATCCACCTGTACGGCGCCGCCGCCGTCGAGTCGACCGACGATCCCGATGTCGTCCGCGTCACGGGGCTCGTCGAGAAGCCGAAGAAGGAGGACGCCCCCTCCAACTACGCCGTCATCGGGCGGTACGTCCTCACCCCCGGCGTCTTCGACATCCTCGAGCGCACCGAGCCGGGCAAGGGGGGCGAGATCCAGCTGACCGATGCGCTGCAGGAGCTGGCCGTCACCGACGGCGTGTTGGGCGTCGTGTTCCGCGGTCGCCGCTACGACACCGGCGATAGGGTGGACTACATCAAGGCCATCGTGCAGCTGGCCGCCGACCGCGACGATCTCGGTCCGGAGCTGCGACCGTGGTTGAAGGACTTTGCGGAGAAGCTCTGACGCTGATCCTGAGCGGCGGACATGAGGGGTGCCGATGGAACTGACGGCTCCCCGTGAGCACGGTCCGATCGCGATCCGACTCATCAAGCAGTGAGACGCGCGCGTGTTGCAGTCGGAGTTGATGAGCAACCGCTCGTGGCTGCGGCCCTGGGAGGCGACGAGCCCCGACGGGCCCGTCTCGTTCGATATGCGCCTCGGCATCCGTCGCCTGCTGCAGCAGTACCGCGACGGCGGCGGCGTGCCTTTCGTGATGGAGTACGACGGCGAGCTCGCCGGACAGCTGAACGTCTGGGGGATCGCCCGCGGGTCGCTGTCGTCGGCGACGATCGGCTACTGGGTGAGCGAGCGCTTCGCCGGCCGCGGCATCACGCCGACGGCGGTCGCACTGGCCACCGACGTGTGCTTCCGCGAGCTGGGGCTGCACCGCATGGAGATCTGCATCCGTCCGGAGAATCGGGCGAGTCTGCGGGTCGTCGAGAAGCTGGGCTTCCGTTACGAGGGACTGCGGCGGCGATTCATCCACATCGCGGGCGATTGGCGCGACCACTATGCGTTCGCGCTGGTGCGCGAGGAGGTACCCGAAGGCGTGTTGCAGCGGTGGCTGCAGGGTCGCGCGCCCGAGAGCGCGGCGACCGTGCCGCTCACCGACCGCCCCGCCGGCTGACCCGTCGCAGCGCGGCAGGAGGCCGCGGAACCTTCAGGTTCGACATGAAGGTCAGACACGCGGTCCGATGTCGCCCGATCGCGTCGCCTCGGCCCTACCGTGGGGGACATGGGTGGACAGGTTCTCGGCGGCGGCGTGGTCGTCCTCGTCGCCGTGGCGCTGTGGATGATCTACCTTCTGCCGTCGTGGCACGGCCGACACCAGTTCAATGCCGCCGAGCGCAACGCGGTGCGGTTGAATCAGGCGCTGCGTGTACTCGCCGAGACCAGTGAGACCCCGCAGGAAGTGCGGCTCGAGCTCAACGCGCGCACGGCGATGGCCCAGCAGCGACTGGCCCGTCAGGCCCAGACCGAGCGCGAGCAGGCCGAGCTCGCCCGCGTACGCGCCGAACTCGAAGTCACCAAACTGCAGGCGCGCGCCGAGGCCGCGGGCGCCCGCGAGGCTGCCGCGCGTGCGGCGGCTCGCGAGCGGGCGCGACCCGAGATCCGTCGCGCCCAGGCCCGTCGCCGCGCGCGTCTTGTCGTGACCCTCATCGCCGTCGCCGCCCTCGCGCTTGGCGCGTGGGGTGGGGTACAGCTGGCTGCGACCGGCGCGCAGCTGTTGCTCTGGCTCGCGGGAGCGCTGTTCGTGGGATGCGCCCTGCTGCTGCAGCGGATGTCGCGCGTCCAGCGTCGTGCGGTCGTTCGTGAGGTCGTTGCGCCGATCGAGCGCGTCGCGCCCGACGTGCAGGACGTGGCCCTGGATGTCGAGCGCACCTCGTGGGTGCCGCGCGAGCTTCCCCGGCCGCTCACCGCGTCGGCCGGCTCGCGTGCCGCCGCCGTGCTCGACGAGGCCGACGCGCGCGAAGCGCTGCGTCGCGGCGCCGTCGAGGAAGCGATGCGCGCGCGTGCCGAGCGTCGGCGTCCCGTCACGCTGCAGCCGCGGCCCGCGGCCCGAGACGACGAGCTCGCCGGCGGTGCCGCTGCGGGCGACGCCGCCATCGAGGCCCATGTGCGCCGCCTGCTGGAACGTCGCGCCTCCGGCCAGTAGCACCGGCTGGTGACACCGACCGGTCGGCTCAGCCGACCAGGAGGTGTCCGCGGCCGATGACGACCTCGCGTCGCGGCGTGCGAACGAGGGCATCCATGGCGTTCTCGGCATCCACGAGCACGATGTCGGCGCGGTCTCCTGCCTGCAGTCGATTCGTCGCCAAGCCGGCGAAGCGGGCGGAGCCGCCTGCCGCGATCTCGACGACACGGAGGAGATCCTCGTCGCGCACGATGCTCGACGCGCGGGCGTACTGCCAGGCGATGCCGAGGAGGTCTCCCGTGCCGTAGGGGCTCCACAGGTCACGGATGCCGTCGGTGCCGAACCCGAAGGCGACACCGGCCGCATCGAGCTCGTGCAACGGGAGCTGGGGGAGTCGGAGCGGCGCGACGGTGGTCATCGTGACGCCGAGGGCGGCCATCTGCGCGAGGAGGTCGCGGCGTCGGATGCCGTCGAGCTGAGCGACCGCGAAGCCGTGTGCCACGTTGACGCGGCCGTGCAGCCCCAACCGCTCGACGCGCTCGAGGATGAGCTCGATCTAAAAAGCCCCCAGTTCGGCGGGGTCGTGGAGGTGGATGTCGACGCCGACGCCATGGTCGGCCGACAGCGCGAGCAGGGCGTCGATCTGCCCGACAGGATCGCGATCGATCGTGGCGGGGTCGAGCCCGCCGATGTGCTCGACGCCTTCGCGCGCGGCGCGGTCGAGGAGGGCGAGCACGCCGGGGCGGCGCAGCACACCGTCTTGCGGGAAGGCCACGATCTCGACGGCCAGCGCACCGTCGTAGGCGGCGACGGCCTCACGCACGGCCTCGATGCCGCGCAGCTCGAGCCCCAGATCGACGTCGACGTGCGTGCGGATCGCGGTGGTGCCGTGGCTCACGAGCTGCTCGAGGACGTTGCCGGTGATCTCTGTCGACGGCATCCCGATCTCGTCGCGGTGGGCCCGCTCGTGACGGATGCGGCCCTCGGTCGTCCCCTCACCGCCGTAGGACTGCCATGGCAGTCCCCACCACGACTTGTCGATGTGCGCGTGCGCGTTGACGAGACCGGGCATGGCGAGCAGTCCGCGTCCATTGACGACGTTCCCGGCGGTGTCGTCGGACGTCGGCGTGACCGCGCCGATCATCCCGCCGGCGATACGGAGATCGACCGCGTCGCTCGGGTGCGACCACAGCCGGACGTTGCGAACGACATCGATGTCAGCAGGGGTGGGGCTCATGCCTCCATCCTGCCGGTGCAAGCGGGGCCCGAGACGCGTGATAATGTTGAGGACGTAAGGGCCTATGGCGCAGTTGGTAGCGCGCCTCGTTCGCATCGAGGAGGTCAGGAGTTCGAATCTCCTTAGGTCCACAATTGAAGACGTACTAGAACACCTGACATCGGTCGATGCAGGCTCGGGTACGAGGGCGGCGAAGGGCTCAGAGAGCCGGATCGTCGCCCTTTCGTCTTCACTGATCTCGATGCCGTTGGTCAGGGCTTGGTTCGCCAGCCGCTTGCCGTGCTCGTTGGTTCGGGCGTAGAGCGTGGCGCAGTCGACCAGCAGGCTCAGCGCGGTGCTGAGTTGCTTGCGTGATCCTTCGTGGTAGTCGTGCTCGCTGGCGAGGCGTCGGTCGATGTCAGCGAGGCCGGCGCGGATGCGATCCTGGTGGCGTTTGAGAGTCCCCAGGTCGATCGCGTCGGCGAAGTGTGCAGCGAGCAGCTTGTCACTCTCGTCTTGCAGCCGCTTACGGCTCGCCGTCAGCTCTGCCAGCTCTTGTGAGCGGGAGGCGAGGCGTTCATCGAACGCAGCCTCGACCTGCACGGCGAGTGCCGCGTACTGCTCTTCGGTGATGGCGATGTCGCGGTAGCAGTCCGCGACAAGCTGTTCGGCGATGCCGACCGGCACCGCGCGGCGGGTGCAGTTCTTCCGCTTGGAGGCACGACCGGAGCAGACGTAGTAGGCGTACCGGACACCCTGCTTGTTGGCCGGAAAGTCGAGCTGCATCCGCGATCCGCATGCCCCGCAGTAGAGGGTGCCTTTGAGGTAGTGGTCGTGGCTGCGTCGCCGCTCGGAGGCGATCTTGCGGGAGTTGAGGAGGGTCTGGACCTGCTGCCAGGTGTCGATGTCGATCAGTGGCTCGTGGGCACCGGCCTGCTCTGCGCCTTTGTAGCGGACGATGCCGATGTAGTACGGGTTTCGGAGGAGCTTGAAGAACCCTGAACGCGCCATTGGGCCAGAGGGACGTTTGGGTGTCGGCACAGTCGTGAGTCCTCGTGCGGTGACCTCGGTGAGCAGGTCGACGACTGTGCGGTGGCCGCTTGCGTACTGCTCGAACACCCACCGCACCAGCGGTGCGCGTTCGGGGTCGATCTCGACGGTGCGGTACTCGCGGCCCTGTTCGTCACGCTTGCGGACGTTGAGGTAGCCGATCGGCGCGCGCATGGGAGTGTCGCCGGTCTCGAACTTCTGCGTCAACCCCTTGGTGACCTCAGTGGCGAGGTTCTTGGAGTAGAACTCCGCGATCGAGGACATGATGCCGTGAAGGAGCATCCCCGAGGGTGTCTCGTCGATGTTCTCCGTCGCCGAAACCAGCGTGACGCCTGCCTCGACCAGGCGGCGGTGAATCTCCACGTCGTCCAAGCGGTTCCGCGCGAGGCGATCGACCTTGTGCACGATGCAGTAGGTGACCTGGTGCGTGGCGATGTACTCCAGCATCCGTTGCAGGTCGGGTCGATCGGCTGACCGGGCGGACTCTCCGGCGTCAACGAACTCGGCGACGATCCGAGCCCCGAGGTCTTCGGCCTTGCGGGCGTTCGCCTGGCGTTGCGCTGGGATCGAGAAGCCTTCGTCACGACCGCCCTTGGACGCCTGCTCCTTGGTTGAGACCCGCTGATACGTCACCGCCGTCAGCGGGGGTGCAAGTTCCGTCTCCTGCATGGGCATCGTGAGTGTCATGACTACTACCTCCGTCTGCACCCGCCGACGAGGCGGCGGGTGCTCTGTTCTCAGTCGCTTGTCGATCACCGATCCGACGCTGCCGGTCGTCGAGTTCCTGAGCGTGGAGTTCGTCAGCGACATGCAGCACAAGCGCGATCAGTTGCTTGGTGTCAGGGGTGGAGCGTGTCCGCGACTCGGCCGCGATCCGTCGGCCGGTGCTCGTCACCCGGTAGTGCCTCATGGGCGGCAGGTGCACCCGCCCGAGCCGCGAGAACATCGGCGTCGGCACCCGCCTGCTGCCGCGCCCGTACGTGGTCCCTCGTGATCCAGGCCAGGCTGACCGGCCCCATGATGAGGAACTTGAGGGCGTTCCAGATGCAGATGAGGACGACGAGGTGGAGCCAGCCGGGCCCGCCGTTGTCGATCATCGTGGTGCACCAGTAGGCGACCGCGAAGTACGGGACGGCGATGAGCATCGCCCACATCGCCCACTTCGGCTCGCGGCGGGTACGGATGTAGTCGAGCAAGAGGTTGCTCGGAGCGTAGGCGAGAAGCCCGTGGGCCTTGGCGGTTGCGGGCAAGATCAGCCGGAACATGGCTCAGTCCTCCACTGGCGGCGACGCCAATGTGTTGGGAGGACTTACCTGAGCTGATCTCGGGCTCGTCATGCCACCGGCCGTGAGGCGGATGGCCTAGTTGATTCCTGTCGCCTGCATTCAGCCTACGCCTCAGCTCCGACATGGGGAAGGCTCGGTGTGGCGCTCTGGCGTAGCCCCGGACGCGGATGGGGCCGAGACCACGCCGGTCTCGGCCCCACTCAGGATGTGCCTAGATGACTTCGCCGGTCCGCGGATCGACGTTGAGGGTCGCGAGGAAGTCGTCTTCGGCCTGCTGGCGTCGATTGACGTCTGCGATCACGAAGTCCACGAAGTCCTGGTCCCGATTGACGATCTCCACATCCTCGATCGGTGCAGCGGGGTCCTCACCCGGCCAGACGGTCTGGCGCGTTGGCCGGTCCCGGTCGAGCCGAGTGCCGCTGGCCGCCACCCAATCGCGCAGCCGTTGCCGTGCGTCGGCGAAGTCCCGGTGCCAGCCCAGCGGTGCGCTCCCGGATTGCTGCGGGTCGTAGGCGCATAGCCAGTGCAGGTGCAGGGCGCTCAGCTCCCAGACCAGCTCCCAGTGCTTGTGCCACATGGGAGGGATCACGCTCGCGGGCAGACTGAATCGGCCTGACTTTCGTTCCGTTCTTCAAGCAAGGATGGAACTCGATGAACAGGAAGTACTCGCCGGAGATGCGTGAGCGGGCGTTGCGGATGCTCGCGGAGACGCGACCGTCGCACCCGAACATGATGAGCGCGCTCCGTCACGTCGCCGGGCTGCTCGGGATGAGCCCGGAGACACTGCGCCTCTGGCAGCGCCGCTACGAGGTCGACGCGGGCGTGAAGCCCGGGTTGACGACGGATGCGGCGGCGGAGATCAAGCGGCTGCAGAAGGAGGTCTCGGAGTTGCGGAAGGCGAACGAGATCCTCAGGGCTGCGAGCATCTTTTTCGCGAAGGAGCCAGGCCACCCCTCGACGAGATGATCCGGTTCGTCAACGAACACCGGGATCGTTTCGGGGTCGAGCTCATCTGCCAGGTCCTGCGACCGGCAGTGAGAGGATTCTTCACCTCACGCGGCTATCGCGCCGCGGTGGGCCGCGCGCCGTCCGCGCGGCAGCTGCAGGATGATCTGCTCGTGCCCGAGATCGCCCGGCTGCATGCGGAGAACTACGGCGTCTACGGGCGACGGAAGATGCACGCCCTCATGCGACGGCAAGGCTGGGACATCGGCCGGGACCAGACCGAACGCCTCATGCGCCTCGCCGGGGTTCGCGGCGTCCGAAAGTCGAAGCGCGTGTTCACGACCCGCTCCGACACGACCACAGTGCTGCCGAGCGATCTCGTGAACCGTCGCTTCACCGCACCAGCGCCGCGACGGCTCTGGGTCTGCGACGTCACCTACGTCGCCACCTGGTCCGGGTTCGCCTACGTCGCGTTCGTCACCGACGTCTACTCCCGCCGCATCGTCGGCTGGAACGTCGCCGCCACACTGAAGGCAGAGATCCTGCCGATGCACGCGTTGAACATGGCCGCCTGGGATGCCGGTGACGATCTCACCGGGCTCACGCATCACTCGGACCACGGCTCGAACGGTGAATTCAACTGGTCGTCGCAACACCTCTATCAGGAGGTGTTCGATGGTTCGTCGTCAGCAGGCCGCGGACAGGGCTGTTCGTCCGAAGCTCCGCTCGCCGGGGCATCCGAAGTTTCAGAAACCCGTCGAGGCGGCGTTCTGGGGCGAGATCGCGAAAGGGCTGCTCGCTGAGGAAGCCGCGGGGGTTGTCGGCGTGGCGCCCGCGGTCGGCGCAAGATGGTTCCGACACGCTGGCGGCATGGCGCCATTCGACATCGCCCAGCAGTCATCGGGCCGCTACCTCTCGTTCGCTGAGCGCGAGGAGATCGCGATTCTCAAGGAGAAGGGCAAGGGCGTTCGCGAGATCGCTCGCGCCATGGGCCGCGATGCCGGGACGATCTCTCGTGAGCTGCGGCGGAACGCGGCCACGCGGGGCGGGAAGCTGGAGTATCGGGCGTCGGTCGCGCAGTGGAAAGCAGACATGACCGCGAAGCGACCCAAGGTCGCGAAACTCGTCGCGAACCCGCGGCTGCGCGCGTATGTCGAGGAGCGCCTGTCGGGGAAGATCACCCGCCCCGATGGCACGATCGTCACCGGCCCCCAGCCGCCGCGGTTCACCGGGAGAGGCAAGCCGCATCGGAAGGACAGGGCCTGGTCCTGGGCTTGGAGTCCGGAGCAGATCTCACACCGGTTGAAGATCGACTTCCCGGATGATGAGTCCATGCGCATCAGCCCAGAGGCGATCTACCAGTCGCTCTACATCGAGGGCCGCGGCGCGCTCAAGCGCGAACTCGTCTGGAACCTCCGCACGGGCAGGGCGCTACGCGTCCCCCGAGAGCGGTCGCGGCGCAAGACCTGGGCGCATGTCACGCCGGAGACGCTGATCAGCGAGCGACCGGCGGAAGCCGACGATCGCGCCGTCCCCGGGCACTGGGAAGGCGATCTGCTGATCGGGTTGGAGCGCTCGGCGGTCGGCACGGTCGTCGAGCGCAAGACCCGTTACACGCTGCTCGTCCATCTCCCGCGGGAAGAGGGCTATCGGCACAAGGAGACGCCGAAGAACGGGCCGGCGTTGGCCGGCTATGGCGCGATCACGATGAAGAATGCTCTCGCCAACACGATGTCGGCGCTGCCGGCGCAGCTGGCGCGCTCGTTGACCTGGGACCGCGGCAAGGAGATGTCCGCTCACGCGCAGTTCCGCGTCGAAACCGGCATCCCGGTGTTCTTCGCCGATCCGCAGTCGCCCTGGCAGCGCGGTACGAACGAGAACACCAACGGGCTGCTGCGTCAGTACTTCCCGAAGGGCACCGACCTGTCCCGCTGGAGCGCCGAAGACATCGAAGCCGTCGCATTCGCGCTGAACACGCGCCCTCGGAAGTCGCTCGGATGGATGACTCCCGCTGAGGCCTTCAACGAGCAGCTATTGTTGCTCCAACAAGCCGGTGTTGCATCGACTGGTTGAGCCCGGTCACTACATGGCAATGGTCTACACCGACCGCATTGTCGAACTCGGCGCCGTCCCCTCAACAGGAACGGTCGGCGACTCCTATGACTGTCAGTCTGTTTCTGCCCGATCTCGCGAGGATGGGGTAGTCCTGGCCGGAGCGCTCTGACCCTTGCGTTTGATTGGCCCGTAGGGTGCCTTGGCGTTGATCTGTCGAGCCTCCGGCCGGGCGCGCAGTAACCGCTGCCGCCGGATCGGGCGTGACCTGATAGGAGCCTGGAGCAGTCTCGACAACGCGTCCCCATGACAGTCCTGTCCACCCGCCGGCGACAGCGTGATGACCACGCTAACCGGTGAAGGAGACAGCACACATGACCGAACTCGAGACCGTCCGTTCCGGACACGTCGTGATCGGCGTCGATACGCACAAACACATCCACGTCGCCGCGGTGACGGACTCGGTCGGCGGGATCCTCGCGACCTTGACGATCACGACCGATACGGCCGGGTTCAAGCAATTGCTGGAATGGGCTGCGAGCTTCGGGAACGTCATCGCGTTCGGCATCGAGGGAACCGGCTCCTACGGGGCCGCGCTGACCTCGTTCGTCCGCCGCCACGGACACAAAGTCATCGAGGTCGCCCGCCCCGATCGGCGGCTGCGCCGACTCAACGGGAAGTCCGACACCCTTGACGCGGAAAACGCCGCCCGGGCCGTGCTCGCCGGATTCGCGACCGCGATCCCGAAGACCGCGGACGGGGTCGTGGAGATGATTCGACAGCTGAAAGTCGCGCATGACACCGCGGTGAAAGACCGCACCGGAGCGATGATCACCCTCAAAGCGATGCTCGTCCACGCCACCGAAGACCTCCGACGCGAGACCGCCAAGAAGACGCAGAAGATGGTCGCGCGGCACTGCGCCGCGCTCCGACCCCGCGGACTGGAGACCCCGGAGGACGCGAACCGTCACGCTCTCCGCTCGATCGCGAAACGATGGATCGCGCTCAACGATGAGATCAAGGATCTCGAAGCGCAGATCGAGCAGCTCGTGCTCCAACGCGCCCCGCACCTGCTCGACGAGTTCGGCATCGGCGTCGACACCGCCGCGGAGATCCTCATCGTCGCCGGCGACAACCCCGAACGCATACACAGCGAGGCCGCATTCGCAAAACTCGCCGGCATCAGCCCCATCCCGACCGGATCAGGGATGACCAGCGGCAAGCATCGCATCAACCACGGCGGACACCGTCAACTCAACGCCGCCATCTACCGGACTGTGATCGTCAGGATGAGATTCCACGAGCCCACGATCGCTTACGTTGCCCGACGCACCGCCGAGGGCAAGAGCAAGCGCGACATCATCCGATGCCTGAAACGCTACGTGATCCGCGAGGTCTACCACCTCGTCAAGACCGACCCGAGAACCGGCGAAATCAGGAGTTGACAACTATAGGAGCATCAACGCCCTGGCCGAGGCGATCAACAACCTCTACAAGACCGAGCTGATCCGCCAGCGCGGGCCCTGGCGCACCGTCGAGCAGGTTGAGCTCGCGACCCTCGAATGGGTGTGGTGGTGGAACAACTCCCGCCTCCACGGCGAGCTCGACATGCGAACACCCGCCGAGGTCGAACAGGCGTATTACGCTGACCAGGAATCAGCCCAACCGGCACCTGCCGGACAAGGCTCCCGATAGGAACGAAAGTCAGGCCGATTCATTCATCCGCCCCCACTGCCCCTGGACAAACCGGAAGGTCGAACGCCTGAACCGAACCCTCGCCGCCGAGTGGGCCTACGCCCGCCCTTGGACATCCAACGACGACCGCGCTGCCGGGTTGCGCACCTGGATCAGCCACTACAACCTAGACAGGCGCCATCTCGGCATCGGAGGCAAGACCCCCATCGACCGAATCAACAACGGTCGAGGTCAATACATCTAGGGGCAGGGGTTGAACGGAGACGACGACGAGCTTTGACAGCTACCCGCGGTTGGCATGAGCGGGGCGACGTAGTGCACGGCGAGTAGGGCGGTGCAGATGAACAGGTACAGGCCGACGGTGAACCGGATCGCCTGCCCCTCCAGATCGGAACGGCGCGACCGGTTCTTGTTCTGTCCCTTGTGTGGCAGTTGGATGCTCATGGGATTCTCCTCGCGATAGCGTCCGCCCGGTTGGGCAGACATAAGTGGTGCTGCCGCGCATGGAACGGCACGGCAGCAGGAGTGGGAAAGGTGGTGTTTGCTGGGGTTACTGGCCGAAAATGTCGCCTAGGTTCGGCAGGTCGGGGTTGGAGAGCTGCTCGCTGATGCCGCCGGCTTGCTCGCCGAGGCCGGAGAGGGTCTCACCGGCCCCGCCGATGGCATCGCCGACTGTCCCGGTCATCGCCTCGAGGTCCACCTGCCCGGCCAGCGCCTCGAAGTCGACACCGAAGGACGCGGCCTGTTCTAGCAGAGGCCCGGCGACGGTACTCAGCACGGCGCCTCCGGCGACCGCCGCGAGCACCCCACCGGCAGCGCCGACACCTGCCCCGAGGATTGTGCCCTGTCCGCTTCGCCGGCCCGTGCGGCCGAGCAGGCCCCGCAAGAAGCCTGGATTCATCGCCTCGGCACGAGTGCCTGCCCGTGCCAGGGCCGACGCGTCACTGCCGGTAGGACGCTCTTGGGCAGGGAGTTCGGCGCGCATGCGCGCGTGAACCTCGGCCCGCTGCGCGGGACTCAGCCGTTCGAACGCGTCCTGGTGGATGCGTTCGATCTGGTGTGGGTCGGCGGTCTGGAGGAGGTAGTCGTAGCGGGCGATCGCGGCGCGATCGGCGTCGGACAGTGCCTGGCCAGATGCAGCAGGAGCGGCCGATGCCTGGGGGCGGTGGGACGCACCGCCGGGGGCGGTACTGTCCGTGGACGTTCCCCCCACCGTCGCGGCGGCCTTGCGTAGCATGTCCTGCCATCCACCGTTGCGGTTGTCGGCCTGATGCGGTTTGCGGTGTTCCTGTTCACCGGTCGCTTGTTCCACGGCTTTGGCGGCCATCCCGAGAAGTCGGGACAGGCCCCCGCGGCGGTCCTTGTTGTTCATCTGTTCTTTCCTTCCGGTTCGGGTCGATGGTCTGAGTTCCTCGTCACCCGATTCGTCGTTGTGGGTACCCGGCTCGCACCGGTGCCACTGCGTCGGAACGGCGCGGCGAGGGTGGGGGGAATGTCCTCACGGTGGGCAACGAACGCGACAAGTGCGATCGCGAGTTGGACCGCGGAGAGCACATAGCGCCCTGTCGTGTCCGTGACGAAGAACTGCACGGCGAAGATCGCCGCCAGCGCGATCGCCATTGACCGGTGGAAGCGCAGACCGATGATGATGGCAACGCCCATCAGAGTCTGGGTGCCGGTGAGGACGAATTCTTCAACCTGGCGGGCGTCCAGCGGTAGGCCGGCGCCGCCACCGCCGAGAAGGTGCGCGACGGGGAGGGACCCCACCAGCAGGCTCCACTGGTTGATCTTGGAGGCGATGAGCGTGCCGATGGCGGCTGCACCATGGCCGCGGAGTGCGAAGAGCACGGCGACGATGAACTCCGGGGCCTCGGAGGCGAGCGGCGCGAGCCACTGCACCAGGAAGTAGCTGTCGATGCCCAGGGTCGAGCCGGCGTCGACGAGGGCAGTGGCGAAAGGTTCGGCGCAGGCAAGGATGATGGCTGCTGCAAGGATGAACATCGCGGTGAACGTGACCCGGCGGGCCCGCTGCGGCATGTCGGCGATCAGCTGGGCTGTGCCGACGAAGGTCTCGTCCTCCTCAACGTGGGACTGGCTCGCCCGCCACAGGTGGAAGCCGAACGCGACGATCAGGATGATCCCGAACCACAGGGGGATGCGGCCGAGGATCGGGATCAGGAAGGCCGCGACGGCCAGCACCGCCAGGAAGCCGACATCCCGGCGTGACTCGGTCGGCAGCAGCAGTGATGTCCGGTATCCCCGGTCGCGGCGACTCAGCCCCCGGTTGGCGACCCAGATACCGATGAGCACGACCAGAGGCCACCCAAGGCCGAGCAGAAGCCGGTTCGATCCGGTCATGTTCGCTGCTGCGTACGGTTCGTAGCTGGCGTCAAACCCTGACCGGAACGCGTAGAACAGGTCGACTGCATACTCTGGCAGCACGGCGATCAGCGCGAGGATGGCGATTGCCAGTGGCCCCGAAATGTCCTTCTGCGCGCCCTCGGCGGCCCACGCAAGCATGAAACTTGCCGCCACGACCGCGCCACCGAACATCAGTAGGCCCAACACGGGGTGCGGGTGCAGCCCGAACACGCGGAACACCACCGCGGGCGATGCCACAGCCAGGCACACAAGCAACCGACGAACGAGTGCTGCGGGCATGTCACGTCCTCCGGTCAAGTCAGGACCGAGGACTCGTGGGGAGAGTTCGGCCACCTGGGCCGAAGGTCTCGCTCATCCCGCACACATCACCAGGACCGGGGTGCCGGGTGGCCATCGTGACCGCCAGTATGTCGACACCTCCGCACGCGCACCCCACACAGGGCGCCCGGGAGCTACTCCCCTTCGCTGACTCCACTCTGAACGGCGCGCCCCGGGTGTGTCTACGCACACTTCAGAGTTGGGAGTTCCACACATTTCCTGCGCGGTGCATTGCACACAGGTCGCGCCCTCTGCAGGGCCCGTCGGCGCCCCGTATGGCAGGCGTTTCCGAGCCTGACCCGCTTTTCCGGACACCAACGTTGAGGCGATGATCGTCTCGGAAGGAGTCCGTGAGATGCCTGCTGCCCACCCGCCGGAGTTCCGGCGTCGAGCCCTGGACCTGGTTGCCCAGGGCAATCCTGTCGGCCAGACCGCGCGTGATCTCGGGATCAGCGAGTCCTGTCTTCGGAACTGGATGAATCGTGATGCGGTCGATTCCGGCCGCAAGCCGGGTCTGACGACCGAGGAGCACAAGGAACTCGTCGATCTGCGGCGCCGGTTGCGGGTGCTGGAGATGGAGAACGAGATCCTCAAGCGCGCTTCGGCGTACTTCGCCAGGGAGAACGTGCTCCCAAAATAGGGTTCCGGCTGGTCCAGGAGCTCGCCGCCGACGGGATCCCCGTCGCGGTGGCCTGCCGGTTCCTGAAGGTCTCGACCTCCGGCTACTACGACTGGGCGAACCGGCCGCCATCGGCTCGCACGATCGCGGACGCGGAACTGATAACAACGATCCGACGCATTCACGCCGACTCCAGAGAGACCTACGGCGCGCCGCGGGTGCTCGCCGAGCTGCGGCTCGGGCTCGGCGTCCACGTCGCCCGCAAACGCGTCGCGAGGCTGATGCGGCTGGACGGCCTCGTCGGAGTCTCACACCGTCGCAAGCGGCGCGGCTGGAAGCCGGACACCGCCACCCACGAGGACCTCGTGAAGCGGCAGTTCCGGGCTGATGCGCCGAACCGACTCTGGTTCTGCGACATCACGCAACACCGCGCCAGAGACGGATGGGTCTACTGCGCAGCCGTCATCGACGCCTACTCACGGCGCATCGTCGGCTGGTCGATCTCGGATCGCATCACCGCGGAGATCGTCGTCGACGCCCTCGAGATGGCCAGGTGGCGACGCCGCCCCGAACCCGGCACGGTGGTTCACGCGGACCGCGGAGCGCAATACACCTCGTGGCTCTTCGGGCACCGGCTCCGCCAAGCCGGACTCCTCGGATCGATGGGCAGGGTCGCGTCGTCCGTCGACAATGCGCTCATCGAGTCGTTCTGGTCGACGATGCAACGCGAGCTCCTCGACCGCACCACCTGGGGCACCAGGACGCAGCTCGCGTCGGCCATGTTCGAGTGGATCGAGGGCTTCTACAACCCTCGCCGCCGACACACCAGCCTCGGCGATCTCAGCCCCGCCGACTACGAAGCCCTTCACACCGCCGCAGAAATCGCGGCATGATCAACACACAAGAACCGTCCGGGAAACCGGGTCAGGCTCCTTTCAGGGAAACCACCCTGAGGCCTGACCCGACGCGGACAGAGGCAGGTTCTGGTCAGGCTTGGCGGTCTTCTTCGCCCCTGACGACCCGTACCGCTCTTGCGGCCTGTAGGGCGACTTCCACCGAGGTGCCGTCGGCCTCGACCCAGACGGCACCCGCCGGCACATTCACGTCGACGACGTGCAGCACGCTCCCCACGGCGATCGCGTGCTGCTCCAGGTAACGGAGTACATGCGGGTGCCGGTCGGACACCCGCACGACTCGGACGACTGCGCCCGGCGGGGTCTCGGCGAGAGTCTCACTGTCGGGTGCCACCGTGTTGCCGTCCGTATCCGGTATCGGGTCCCCATGCGGGTCCACCCGGGGGTGTCCGAGAGCGGCGTCCATACGCTCGAGGAGAGCGTCGGAGATGACGTGTTCAAGCTGGTCGGCCTCGTCGTGCACCTGGTCCCACGGAACACCGAGCCTCTCGACGAGGTAGGTCTCCACGATCCGGTGCCGCCGGACCATCCTCACGGCGATCTGACGGCCCGCCTCGGTCAGCGCGATGGACCCGTAGGGTTCGTATTCCAGGAACCCATCCCGGGCGAGCTTTTTCAGGTTCGCCGAAACTGTCGAGGGGGTCACACCGAGCTGCTCGGCGAGGTCGGTGGTGGTTGGTGTCCCGCCCGGCCACTCGACCGCCTTCCAGACCAGGGTGACGTAGTCCTCGACCACTCGGGTGACCGTGGGGCTCGGCATCGCGTCCATTCTATGACGTGCCTCCCGCACCGGCCTTGACCGGCCGACCGGACTCCGGGCGACTTCGGCGGAATGGTGCCGCCAGCGTCGGCAGGATGTCACGGCGGTGGGCGATGAGGAATCCGACGGCAAGGATGGTCTGGATGATGCTGAGCACGTAGCGGCCGGTCGTGTCGGTGACGAAGAACTGCACGGCGAACAGTGCGGCCAGCCCGAGGGTCGACCACCAGTGGAAACGCAGCGCGATGATGATCGCCACACCGAGCAACGTCTGGGTGGCGGTCAGCACGAACTCCTCGACCTGCCGTCCATCCAGGGGAAGCGCGGTCGTCCCGCCCCCGAACCAGTGCGCCACCGGCAGTGAACCCACCAGCAGGCTCCACTGGTTGACCTTGGAAGCGATCAACGTGCCGATCGCGGCAGCGCCCATCCCGCGCAGTGCGAACATCACTGCGATGATGAACTCCGGGGCCTCGGAGGCGAGTGGGGCGAGCCACTGCACCAGGACCAGCGGGCGATGCCGGAACTGCTCGACGTGTTCGTCGAGGTCCGCGGCCATCCGGGAGACCTGCGACTTCGACAGCGAGTGGATGCCGAGGGTCTTCACCAGCTTGTCCATCCGGCGGGTAGAGACCCCTGCGAGGTAGCAGTCCGCGACGACCGTGATCAGCGCGGTCTCGGCCCGTTTGCGGCGTTCCAGCAGCCATTCCGGGAAGTACGTCCCTTGCCGTAGCTTCGGGATCTGAACGTCGATCGTGCCGACCCTGGTATCCAGGTTGCGGTGCCGGTAGCCGTTGCGTTGCGCGACACGATCAATGGAGCGTTGGCCCCATTCCGCGCCGACTACGGCGTCCGCATCAGCGGACAGCAGCGCGTTGATCATCGTCTGCAGCAGGCTGCGCATCAGATCCGGAGACGCGTCCGCGAGGGCTTCGCCAAGCAGGCCAGCAGGGTCGACAATATGAGGTGCGGTCATCGTGAAGATGCCTTTCGAGTGGGTTGTAGGAGATTCCTCGAAGGGACTACACGGTGACCGCGCCCACGTCTACGACGAGACCGGCCACCGCGAACTACACCACGTTAAGGGGCACTACTTGGAGATCGCTTCGGAGATCTTCCGAATGCTGTCCGACCCGACGCGGATACGTATCATCCTCGCCCTGCGAATGGGGGAGCTGTCGGTGAATCACATCGCCGACATCGTCGACAAGTCGCCGGCCGCGGTCTCGCAGCATCTGGCAAAGATGCGGTTGGGCAAGCTAGTGGAGGCGCGCCGTCACGGCACAACGATGTTCTACACTCTGGCCGACGAACATGCCACACACCTGGTCACCGAGGCCGTGTTCCAGGCCGAACACGCGCTCGACGACGCGCCTCGCCATCATGCCATCGAGCACGCAGCTGAATGACCTGCGAGCCGGCCGGATGCCTGGATCAGGCCCGCGCGTGATGAGACCGAGGGCTCGGAGGGGCGACGTGTGTGGTCAGTTCTCGTAGCAACCTCCAGCTGAGTGAGTGTGGGCATCGCGCGCTCGCCCAGATGTGGTGGCAGCCGCTGTGTGCGGGCTTGTCGGTGAATGAGGTACCCGCGTGTCCGCGAAGTAGTGCCCCTTAACGTGGTGTAGCGCGCGGTGGCTGTCGGCCCCGTCTTAGACGTGGGCGCGGTCACCGTGTGATCCTTCGAGGAATCTCCTACAACCCACTCGAAAGGCATCTTCACGATGACCGCACCTCATATTGTCGACCCTGCGAGCGTGCTCGCTGAAGCCCTGACCGACGCATCGCCGGATCTGATGCGCAGCCTGCTGCAGACCATGATCAACGCGCTGCTGTCCGAGCACGCCGACGCCGTCGTCGGCGCCGAATGGGGCAAGCCCAGCCCCGGTCGCACGACCCAGCGCAACGGGTACCGGCACCGCGACCTCGACACCCGCGTCGGCACGATCGACGTTGCAATCCCGAAGCTCCGGGCGGGGACGTACTTCCCGGACTGGCTCCTCGAGCGCCGCAAACGCGCCGAGTCCGCGATGATCACCGTCGTCGCCGACTGCTACCTCGCCGGCGTCTCCACACGCCGCATGGACAAGCTCGTCAAGCAGCTCGGGATCCACTCGCTATCGAAGTCGCAAGTGTCCCGCATGGCCGCGGACCTCGACGAGCACGTCGACCAGTTCCGGCACCGGCCCCTGGGTGACGCCGGCCCGTTCACGTTCGTCGCCGCCGACGCGCTGACGATGAAAGTCCGAGAGGGCGGCCGAGTCATCAACGCGGTCGTCATGCTCGCCACCGGCGTCAACGGCGACGGGCACCGCGAGGTCCTGGGCATGCGGGTCGCCACGTCCGAGACCGGAGCTGCCTGGAACACGTTCTTCGCCGACCTCGTCGCCCGCGGCCTGACAGGCGTCCGCCTGGTCACCTCCGACGCGCACGCCGGACTGGTCGAAGCGATCGCCGCGAACCTGCCTGGCGCGAGCTGGCAGCGATCACTCGTCAAGATGGGTAGTGGCGGGATCGTCCCGCTGGTTCATCCTCACCGTCGGGAGAGGACCTTGGCAGCGTGACCTTCGAGGTCCAGCGGCAGACCTGTCCCTCCCGGCGGTGGCGGATTCCGACTGGCTAGTGGGAGTCGTGCCCCGACAGCGGGAGCACCTGAGTGAGCGTCCAGAGGGGTCCGTCACGAGGCGGGCCTCGTCTTCGAAGGAGAAGCGCTCATGCCAGACCTCAACTTGCCAGCGTGGCCGGTATTCGCCGGCATCGACTGGGGCGGTGAGAACCACCAGCTCTGCGTTGTCGCGCCCGACGGGAAGCGGCTACTTGAGACACGTGTCAGTCACGACGTCGCCGGGCTCCACCAACTCGACCTGCATCTGAACGGCTTCGGGCGGCAGGTCCCGATCGCGATCGAACGCTCCGAAGGTCTCCTCGTCGAGCACCTTCAAGCGACCGGGCATGCGGTGTTCCCCGTGTCTCCGCGGATCTCCGCGAGGGCGCGGGAGCGTTACAAGGTCGCTGCGGTCAAGGACGACCGGTTCGACGCGTTCGTACTCGCCGACACGCTCCGCTTCGACCATGCGCACTGGCGCCCGCTGTCAGTCCCGTCACCGCTGCTCGCCGAGATCAGGGCACTCACACGCGACCGGGACCGGCTCCTCGAGACGCAGCAGGCGACGGAGAGTCAGTTGCGGATGATCCTCGAGGCCTACCACCCCGCACCCGTTCGGTTGTTCTCGTCCGTCGACCGGCAGATCACGCTGTCGTTCGTAACGGACTATCCGACACCGGCGAACGCGTCCCGGGTGAAGACCACCAGGATGGCAGGGTTCCTTTCCCGACACCACTACACCGGCAGAGTCCCCGCGCAGACCCTCGCGGACCGGATGAGACAGAACCTGCTCTCCGGCTCGCCAGGAACGGTCGCGGGCAAGAGCTTCTCCGCTCTCGCATTCACCCAGGTGCTGCAGCTTTTGAACACGCAGCTCGCCGAGTACGACGACGCAATCGCCGCAGCCACCGCGGAGCACCCGGACGCCCTGATCTTCGCCAGCTTTCCCGGCATCGGCCCCGTGCTCACTGCGGTGCTGCTCGCCGAGATCGGTGAAGACCGCGCAAGGTTCCCGCAACCTGAAGTGCTCCTCGCCGAAGCCGGCCTCGCCCCGGTCACCCGCTCGTCGGGCAGGTCCCGGTCGGTCAGGTTCCGCTACGCCGCGAACAGCCGCCTCCGAGAAGCAACCATGTGGTGGGCGTTCAACTCCATCAAGATGTCACCCTGGGCGGCCGCCGCGTTCCGCGACGCCCGGGACCAGAAAGGCCAGCGCTACCACCGCGCTCTCCGCGGACTCGCCGCACGCTGGACCCGCATCCTCTGGCGCTGCTGGACCAACCACGAAACCTACGACCCCGCCCGCCACGGCTCAGCCGCACTGATCACCGCCGCCTGACCGCGCGCTTTCGACACCCCCGCCCGACACTCGAGGCCGAGCGGCGCCTTCAGCGCGCCCACGCAAACACACCAAGATCTGCACCCAGTTGACAGTGGGAGTCTGCCGCACCCACTACGCCGCGAACCTCATGTCCGTCACGCCGAAGAGCATGTGGCCGGCGGTGAAGGCGATGCTCCACTCGGTCTACGACCAGCCCGACGCGGACGCCGTGAACGCCCAGTTCGACCGCCTCATCGACTACGTCGCCGAGAAGCTCCCCGCCGTCGCCGAGCACCTCGAGAAGGCACGAGAAGACATCCTCGCGTTCACCGCGTTCCCCAAGGACGTTTGGATGCAGATCTGGTCGAACAACCCCGCCGAACGCCTCAACAAAGAGATCCGCCGCCGCACCGACAGCGTCGGGATCTTCCCGAACCGTGACGCGATCGTCCGCCTCGTCGGCGCCGTCCTCGCCGAGCAGACCGACGAATGGGCCGAAGGCCGCCGCTACCTCGGCCTCGATCTCCTCGCCCGCTGCCGGCTCACCCTCGTTCCCGACACCGAACCGGAGGTGACCGCCGACCCCGTCCTCGCCCTCAGCGCCTAACCCATCAACACGAAGGACACCGCGCTACACCACTACCCGGGACTTGACCCCGCGACCGCCACATACCGTGATGAACGCTGCCCGTCGCGGATCCGTTTGCCAGGCACCGGCGACGGGGGAAGCGAGCAGCCGAACTTCGACGGCTTCCCGGTGGACACCGCCAGCAGATACTCAGACGCTTGCGCAAGTGATTGATTAACGCTTAGGGTCGCAGTGTGCCGATGTGGTTGTCGCACTGCATTGCAGTGCGGTGGGCACGGTTGGTGTCTCGAAACCAGAAGGGAGCCGCGATGTGGTGGTCGCGTCCGCACGAGACGGGTCATCCTCGCCCTTCGTCCCCTCCGAAGCCCCACCCCAGTCAGCCTGACTCACAAGCACAGGCTGGCCTTGACCGGTCGGTCGCCGGATCGCAGGCATGCTCGCCGCCGGGTGGGAGTGGCTGGGAGGAGCGTCCCCTTCTCTTGGTTGCGGCATCGATGCTGCAGCGAGGGGAGGATCTGAGGAGAGTCGCAGCCGTCACGGGGATCCCGCAGTCTGTCGTGGCCCTTATCCAGGTGGAACTGATGACCCGGTACGCACGGGAATCGCATCCCGATGAACCGGGCCCGCGAAGTGAGTGCGGGCTCGAGGAGTTGTTGGGCGTCGTCGGTGCGGTCCAGGTGCGTCGTGAGCGGGCGCGGCGCAGGCGGCGACTGTTCAAGTGGGTCGTGCTCATTGAGGTCGCGGTCGGGGTCAATCTCGCCGCCGGTGTGGCAAGCCTTCTCCAACACAACGCTGCCATCGGCCTGGTAAGCGCCGGAGCCTCTGTGGCGTTGTTGCTGACTGTCGCCGCCCTGGCCCGACGTATCACGGGTCAGCGCAGCGGCGACCGGCGAAGCGCACCGTGAGAGGTCACGGATCCCACATACGACCCTAGCGGCACCCCCGCTCAGGACAATGTCTGCCCGAACCGAGGCCGGCGAGCGGAGTGCTGTTCGTCGGGTGAGCCGTCGGGGGCGAGCGTTCCATCGGGAGCGATGTGGCTGAACATCTGCCTGATCACGGCGATGATGTGCGGGTCATCGACGCGATAGAGCTGCCGCCGTCCGTCGCGGACAGCGCTCACGATACCGGCGGCGCGCAGTTTGGCCAGTTGTTGGCTGGCGGCCGGCGCATTGGCGTTGGTCAGTTTGGCGAGAGTGGTGACGTCGTACTCGCCGCTGGACAGCAGCCAGACCAGATGCAGCCGTCCCGGAACAGAGAGCATGTCGAAGGTCGCGGCCGCGGCGTCCAATTGGGCGAGGGTGATCTGCTCACCCTGTTCAACTGGGGGAGCCTTCGCCTGTCTCGACGGTGCGGACGGTCGGGAGGTTGCCTTGGTCATCGTGCGTGCCCACTTCCACTCAGTCGCGTCGTTCACCCACCATTCAACCGCGTCACGGCCCGGTCTACAGAGTCTGCTTCGCTCGCGGGCGCGTCGGGGCGACGCGCCGAACTCCCGACCTGTGTCGCCAGGGCGCCGGGTTCGTGCTAGCCCACTTGCGCAAGTCGTTGAATGTATCTAGAGTGAGCAGCTGTGCGGGGTTGCCCGCGGTCGTGAGGAGGTGACTGGCGATGAGTTCGGACGCTCATAGTCCCAGCCGGTTCACCCTCCGACGCACTGTCGTCTGAGGCAGTGCCGGAACCCCCGGGGGCGTGACTGCCCTCCTGATCCGGGTCATTGGTCGACGTACGGCGTCACCGTGGTCCGAGAGCCCCCTTAGTGAGCCCCAAGCGGGTGCCGCGGTGCCGTCTTGCCCTCACTTCTCTTTGTCAGGTCTGCGCGGAGCGCGCGGATCCATTTCTGTCCCTCTTACCCCGAAGTCTCTTCGGAGGAGGTGGTTAGCCATGACCAACAACACCACGCCCAGTGAGGGCGCAGCGCCCACGCAGCTTGCGGTTCTCGATTCCGCGCACGTCGGAGACATCCAAGGCGCATTCGGCACCATCGCGGTCGGAGACGACGCTCCCCGCACGCGGTTCTCCAGGAAGCTGCGCACGCTGCTGGCAATCGTCGGGCCAGGTCTGATCGTGATGGTTGGTGACAACGACGCGGGCGCGTTCGGCACCTATACCCAGGCCGGTCAGAACTACGGGACGAGCCTGCTGTGGACGTTGCTGCTCCTGATCCCGGTGATCTACGTCAACCAGGAGATGGTGCTGCGCCTGGGCGCGGTCACCGGAGTCGGGCACGCGCGGCTCATCTTGGAGCGGTTCGGAAAGTTCTGGGGCGCGTTCAGCGTCATCGACCTGTTCTTGCTGAACGCCCTGACCATCGTCACCGAGTTCGTCGGTATCAGCCTGGGGCTGGCCTATCTCGGGATCCCGAAGGTGCCTGGCGTGATCGTCGCGGCACTGGTCGTGATCGCCGCGGCCAGCACCGGGTCACTGCGGCGCTTCGAGCGATTCTGCATGATTCTGGTCGTCGGCTCACTGCTGCTGGTCCCGATCTTCTTCATGTCGCACCCGGACTGGGCGAGCATCGGAACCAACTTCGTCGTACCGGGAATGCCGCCGGGCGCGGAGCTGTCGACGGTCATGCTACTGATCATCGCCATCGTGGGCACCACAGTCGCGCCGTGGCAGCTGTTCTTCCAGCAGTCGTATGTGATCGACAAGCGCATCACGCCACGCTTCATGAAGTACGAGAAGGTCGATCTGTGGATCGGTATCGCGATCGTCATCATCGGCGCGTCCGCGATGATGGCCTTCACCGCTGCCGCATTTGCCGGAAGCCCCGAGGCAGGCAATTTCACCGACGCGGCTGGCGTCGCCACCGGCCTGGAGACCTACATCGGCAAGGCTGCGGGGGTGCTGTTCGCCATCGCGTTGATTGACGCCTCGACCATCGGTGCGGCCGCGGTGGGCCTGTCGACCTCGTACGCGGTCGGGGACGTGCTCGGCATGAAGCACTCTCTGCACCGCAAGCCCTGGGAGGCCAAGGGCTTCTACGCGGTGTTCATCGCACTGCTGATCGGCTCGGCCGCACTCGTGCTCATCCCGGGTACTCCGCTGGGCCTGCTCACCGAAGGGGTGCAGACGCTGGCGGGGGTTCTACTGCCCTCGGCGACCGTTTTCCTGCTTCTGCTCTGCAACGACCGCGAAGTCCTCGGCCCTTGGGTCAATGGACGCTGGGTCAACCTGTTCACCTCGGTCGTCATCGCCGTTCTCGTGATGCTCTCCATCGTGCTGACCGCCTCCGTGCTGTTCCCCTCGATCGACTCGACCACGATCCTGATCATTCTCGGCGGGGGCAGCGCCCTCTGCATTGTCGCCGCGGTGATCATGTTCGCCTACCGCCGGGCACACCCCTCGCCGCAACCCATCATTGATCGCTCCCAGCGATCGAGTTGGCGGATGCCCCCGCTGGCGTTGCTGCGCCGTCCGGAGCTGTCCCTGACACGCCGGGTTGGGCTCAGCGTGCTTCGCGGCTACCTGCTGATCGCGATGGCCCTGGTCATCGTGCGCGTCATCCAGATCGCCCTCGGTGGATGAGCCTCTCGACCCGACCACCCGCTGCCCTAGATCGTTCCTCTCTCGAATCACGCCAGACCCAGTAAGGAGCCGACCATGACCACCACGACCAACCCAGGGGGCGGTTCACCCGTCCTGTTGTCCCATTTGCTCAAGCACGCCGTTCTCGATGCAAAGGGACAGCGCGTCGGCCGGATCGCCGACGCCATCGTCACACTGCGTGGTGACGATTACCCCATCCTGGTCGGCTTCGCCGCCAGGGTCGGGTCGACTACCGTCTTTGTCCCCCTCGCCCGCATTGCCGACATCGACGCACACCGCGTCGAGCTGCGTAGCGCCGAGCTAGATCTGCGTCCCTTTGAACGACGCCATGGGGAAGTGTTGCTCCTCGCCGACATCCTCGGGCATCGACTCATCGACATCGACCGTGCGGCCCTAGTCCGCGCCTACGACGCACAGCTGGCACACACCGCCGACGGTAGCTGGATCGTCCGGGGCTTGGACGTGCACAAGCGTCGCCTGATTCACCTCGGCGGCAACCCGGAGCATCACCCCATCCGCGACTGGCGCTCCTTCGAAACCCTCATCACCGGGCAGGACCTGGTCTTCGTCCGCTCACCGTTCGGTCGGCTCCACCGTCTCAGGCCAGCCCAGATCGCCGACCTCATCGAGGACGCCTCCGGAGACGAACAAGACGTGCTGCTCGCCCACGTCCACACCGATCCCGAGCTCGAAGCCGACGTCTTTGGCGAACTCGACGACGACCAGCAAGTGGCGCTACTGCGGACGCGGCCTGATGAGCAGGTCGCCAAGCTCTTGGCCCGAATGCGAGCCGACGACGCAGCCGACGCGCTCATGGTCCTCCCTCAGCACAAACGCCAGCTGGTCCTGGACCTCCTGCCTGACCCACAGCGGACCAAGGTGACCACGCTGCTCGGCTACAACAGCCTCACCGCAGGCGGGCTCATGGGCGTCGAGTACCTCGCCGCCGACGAACACGACACCATCGCCCACACCCTCGAGCGGCTCCGCGCCCTCTCCACGCAGCACCCTGAGGCGCTCACCACCCTCTACAGCACCAACCAGGACGGCCAACTCGTTGGCGCCCTCAGCCTGGTCCAAGCCCTCCAAACTGACCCCGCGCTCGCTCTCTCTGACGCGGCCGAACCAGATCCCGTCCGCGCCCGACCCGACGAGGACCTCATCGACATCACCCGACGCATGGCCGACTTCAACCTCCTCACCATGCCCGTCGTCGACGACCGCGACCACATCCTTGGCGTCATCACTATCGACGATGTCCTCGAAGCCGCCATCCCAGCGAACTGGCGTCACCGAGAAACCCGCCGGCCAAGCAGCACACCCACTGAAGCTTCAGCACCATCACCGGACACCGGACCTGAGCCCACGCCGTGAGCGACGGCGGGGCATGCCGTCAGCGCCCGTTAGCACCGCCCACGCTGTGGATCGTCGGCCGGTGGCGGCGCCCCGCACCGTCGTCACCCTGATGCCGGTGCTCCGACCTGCAAAGCGTGTTCGGAGCAGCACTACCACATCACCAGGCCGCACTGGCTTCCGGCCGAACTCCGAGTACAAGATCGCTGTCCCGCTCCCCTGAACCACGACCACTTTCACGCAGCCATACGCCGGAATCTGCCAGTGAACTCAGCCCCAGCATCGGAGCCCGACGGCGACGTGATTCTCGCCATTGACGACGAGGAATCGCGGGCGGAGGCGGTGACCGCCGGCGTCGTTCTCGGAGACGCCCCCCTGTCCGCGCTACGCCGACTCGCCAAGGAATCGGCTCTCGCCAGTTGAACCGACCCCGCCGCCGAAACGGTCGACGGCGTCGCCGAGGTCGAGGTACGCCGCACGCCGGCGATCGGCATCGAGCGTCGTTCCCGGCGGCAGACAGATCACGGATTTGCCGCCGCCGGCGTCCAGCCCGGCCGCGGCGTTCTTGAGCGTCATCGCCGCCGACAGCCGCAGGGCGTCGCCGACGGCGTCGCTCCAGTGCGGGTAGGTCCACATTCGGGCGCCGCCGAGGGCGGGCCCGAGCGTCGAGGAGTGCAGGGCGACGGTGATGAGCAGTCCGCTGCGCGGGCCCGTCGTCACCTCCACGCGCTCGTGGGAGAAATCGGGCAGGGGCAGGGTGTGCGTCATCGCATCCTCTTTCGGCGGGCCTTGTGGGCGGTGCTCGGTGGATGCCGCGGCGTTGCGGCATCCACCCCTATTGTGCCTCCACGGGCACCGATCGCGGGGGTGCGGCCGTGTGTGCGACGTCGGTGCCGGGGTCGGAGAGATCGAACCGACGCCCGCGCAGTGCGCGCAGCGCGTACAGGATGGTCGCCAGATCGATCACTTCCTGTCCGAGCGCACCGAGGACGGCGGGCACCAGCCCGGTCGTCGCGAGCAGCATAGCCGCGACGCAGAGGGCGATGCCGATCCAGATGGCGACGTAGGCCACGCGCAGTGTGTCGCGACCGATCGCGACCGCCTCGGCCACCTTCGTCAGCGAATCCTTCAGCACGACGGCGTCCGCCGCGTCGCCGGCGGCGGTGGCTCCCCGTGCGCCCATCGCGATGCCGATGTCGGCGGCGGCGAGCACCGGCGCATCGTTGACGCCGTCGCCGACCATGAGCACGGGGCGCGGCGTCATCATCGCGGCCAGATGCACCTTCTCGGCGGGCAGCAGGTCGGCGTGCACCTCGTCGACCCCCACCGACCCCGCCACGGCGTCGGCGGTGGGCCGGGCGTCGCCGGTGAGCATCGTGACGCGTTCCACGCCGTGTCCGCGCAACCAGCGCACGACGGCACGCGACTCGGGCCGTACGCCGTCGGCGAGGACGAGGGCTCCGGCGAAGCGGCCGTCGACGGCCACGTACGCGGCCGCCTGACCCGCATCCAGCGCGGTGAGCGTGGTGTCGGGTGCGAGCGACGCGACGTAGGCCGGCTTTCCGACCACCACGCGCCGTCCGCCGATCACGGCGGTCACCCCGTTGGTCGCTTCCTCGTGCGCGTCGTCGGCCGGCTCCACCACGATGCCGCGCGCAGACGCGGCGTGGCGGATGCCGTCGGCCAGCACATGGGCGGAGTACTGCTCGGCCGACGCCGCCCACGTCAGCAGCCGTTCGGGATCGATCCCGGGTGCGGGGCGCACATCGACCAGCACGGGCCGGCCCTGGGTCAGGGTTCCGGTCTTGTCGAAGGCGGCGGAGCGCGCGCGTGCCAGCTGCTCGATGACGGCGCCTCCCTTGACGATGATGCCGGCCTTCGCCGCGCGCGAGATGCCGCCGAGGAAGGCGACCGGTGCCGCGATCAGCAGCGGGCAGGGTGTGGCCAGCACGAGGACCTCCGCGAACCGGACGGAGTCGCCCGACAGTCCCCAGGCCGCTCCGGCGATGGCGAGCGAGACCGCCGTGAAGGGGATCGCGAATCGGTCGGCCAGGCGCACCATCGGAGCGCGCGATTCCTGCGCGGCACGCACGAGGGCGATGATCTGCTGATACTGGCTGTCGGCGCTGCGCCGGAGAGCGCGCACGCGGATCGCCCGCGATCCGTTGACGGCACCCGAGAGCACGGTCTGGCCGGCGGTACGCGTGACCGGCATGCTCTCGCCGGTCAGCGACGACTCGTCGAAGCTCGCCTCCTCCGACAGGAGGGTGCCGTCCACCGGAACGACCTCGGCCGGCCGCACGAGAAGCTCGTCGCCGACGGCGACCTCGTCGGCGGGAAGGTCCCGGGTCTCGTCACCGGCGCCCGGACGGCGCACGTGCGCGATCTGCGGTGCGCGATCCAGCAGCGCCGTCAGCTCGCGCGTCGCGCGACGGCCCGCGTAGTCTTCGAGCGCCTCGCCGCCGGAGAGCATGAGCACGATGATCAGCGCCGCGATCGTCTCGCCGACAGCGAGGGTCGCGACCATCGCGACGACGGCGAGCACGTCGAGTCCGACATGACCACGCATCACGTCGCGGACCATGCCGATGATCGTCCAGACGACGATCGCCGAGACGTAGGCGGTGGTGATCGCGGTCGCCCACCCGCCCTGCCCCGCGCCGACCAGTGCAGCGGCGACGATGCCCACGATGACGGTCGCGGTGATCACGGGATACCGCCCGAGGGCGGCGACGATGCGGCGCATGCCCCCAGTATTCTCCTCGTACCGCGGGTCCGCCAGTAAGGCTGGATTGCCTTGCCTGGACGATGTCGGCGACGTTCGCGGGACGGTCCGCCCTAGGCTGGCGACATGACCGAGAACCTGTCGCCGCGCAGTCGCATCGTCCACGAGGCCCTTCGCTCCGCCGGAGTGTCGGGGGAGATCATCACGCTTCCGGATGCCGCATCGACGGCGGCGCTCGCCGCTGCCGCGCTCGGCGTCGAGGTCGGGGCCATCGCGAACAGTCTCGTCTTCATGTCCGACGGCGAGCCGTTGCTCGTGATGACGAGCGGGGCGCACCGCGTGGACACGGCGGCTCTCGCCCAGCGCCTCGGCCGGCGCAGCATCGTGCGGGCCTCGCCGGATGAGGTGCGCGCCGCGACCGGCCAGGCGATCGGCGGCGTGGCGCCCACCGGCCACCCCGCCCCGCTGACCACGGTGGTGGACGAGGCGCTCGCGGCATTCGACGAGATCTGGGCGGCCGGCGGCACACCGCACACCGTCTTCCCGCTCACCTTCGACGAGCTCGTCCGCCTCACCGGCGGCACCGTGAGCGCCGTGGACTGAGCGCGGCCGGGCGCGGCCTCAGCCGTACAGCCGCCGACGCAGTTCGTCGGCGGCCGCGCGGATGTCGGCGACGAGCGCGTCCTTCCGCAGCGCCGACCCCGCCGGCCAGGTGAGGGCGATCGCCGCGACCGGCCAGCCGGCATGGTCCCGCACCGCCACGGCGACCGAGCGGAACTCCAGCGTCACCTCCCCGTCCTCGCTCGCGAAGCCGTCGGCACGCGTGCGCACGAGCAGCTCGCGAAGCTCGGCGGGGCGCCGCGATCCGCGACCCGTGCGGTCGGCGAAGGCCGCGGCATCCGGGTAGAGCGCGCGCACCTGCTCGCGCGGCAGAGCGGCGAGCATCGCTCGTCCCGTCGCCGTGAGGTGAGCCGGCAGCCGCACACCCACGTCCGTGACGAGCGCAGGGCGGCGCGGCGCGCGCTCCTCGACGATGTAGAGGACGTCGCGGCCGGTCATGACCGCCAGATGCGCACTCTCGCCGACACGGTCCGACAGGCCCGCCACGAGCGGCCGGCCGAGACGAGCGAGAGGCTGCTGGCGGGCGTAGCCGCCGGCCAGCTCGAACGCGGCCGTCCCCAGCCCCCAGCGCCGATCGTCGGGCAGATGCACCACGAATCCGTGCGCCGCCATCGCCGCCAGCAGGTGGTAGACGCTGGAGCGGGGGATGCCGAGACTGTCGGAGATCGTCCGCGCGGCGACCGGTCCGCGCTGGCGTGCGAGGTAGGAGAGGATCCGCAGCGTCTGATCTGTGGCGGGGACTTGCGCGGGGGCCGGCGACGAACCCGCATCGCCGGTGTTGTCTGGGATCACAGACACAGAATGCCACGCTCGTGTGGCCGCGGGGGCAGAACCGGGATGGAATCGGGACATGACCACCGTCGCCGCTTCGACCCTTGCCGATCACGTCCTCGTCGGCGCGCGCCCACTGACACCCGCTGAGGTCGTCGCCGTGGCCCGCCACGGCGCCGCGGTCGAGATCGCCGCCGACGCCTGGACGCGGATCGGCGCGGCGCGGGAGCTCATCGAGCGCCTGGCCGACGACCCGGAGCCGCACTACGGCATCTCGACCGGCTTCGGCGCGCTGGCGACGACCTTCATCGCGCCGGAGCGACGCCGTCAGCTGCAGGCGAGCCTCATCCGCTCCCACGCGGCCGGCACCGGGGCGGAGGTGGAACGCGAAGTCGTGCGCGCCCTGCACCTGCTGCGCCTGCAGACTCTCGCGACCGGACACACGGGCGTGCGCCCGGTCGTCGTCGAGACCTACGCCGCGATGCTCAACGCCGGCATCACCCCGATCGTGCGGGAGTACGGCTCGCTCGGATGCTCCGGCGATCTCGCCCCTCTTTCGCACCTCGCGCTGGCGGCCCTCGGCGAAGGGGAGGTGCGCGATCGCACGGGCGCGCTCGTGGCGGCATCCAACGCCCTCGCCGACGCCGGCATCGCGCCCCTCGTGCTGGAGGAGAAGGAGGGGCTCGCCCTCATCAACGGCACCGACGGCATGCTCGGCATGCTCACTCTCGCCCTCTGCGACCTCGACAATCTGCTCACCGTCGCCGACATCACCGCCGCCCTCTCGATCGAGAGTCAGCTCGGCACCGACGCGGTGTTCGCCGCCGACCTGATGGCGCTGCGCCCGCAGAGCGGACAGGCGGCGTCGGCGGCGAACCTGCGCGCCCTGCTCGCCGACTCGCCGCTGGTTGCGAGTCACCGCGACCCGGCGGTCTGCACGCGCGTGCAGGACGCGTACTCGCTGCGCTGCTCGCCGCAGGTGCACGGCGCCGCGCGCGACACCGTCGCTCACGCCCGCACCATCGCCGAGCGGGAGCTGGCCTCCGCCGTCGACAACCCGGTCGTCACCGGCGACGGCCGCGTCGAATCCAACGGCAACTTCCACGGCGCCCCCGTCGCGTACGTGCTCGACTTCCTCGCGATCGCCGTCGCCGACCTCGCCTCGATCGCCGAACGTCGCACCGACCGGGCGCTCGATCGCACCCGCAGCCATGGTCTGCCGCCGTTCCTCGCCGACGAGGTCGGCGTCGATTCGGGGCTCATGATCGCGCAGTACGCGGCCGCGGGGATCGTCTCGGAGCTCAAGCGGCTGGCGGTCCCGGCATCCGTCGACTCCATCCCCTCGTCGGCGATGCAGGAAGATCACGTGTCGATGGGGTGGGCCGCCGCACGCAAGCTCCGCCGCGCCGTCGACGGACTCGCCCGGGTGCTCGCGATCGAACTCGTCACCGGGTGCCGAGCCCTCGACCTGCGGGCGCCGTTGCAGCCGGGGCCCGCCACCGGCGCGGTGCGGGCCGCGGTGCGCGCCGCGGGCATCGCAGGGCCCGGGCCCGACCGGTTCGTCAGCCCCGACCTCGAAGCCGCCACCGCGCTCGTGCTGTCCGGCGCGGTCGCCGACGCTGCGTTCACAACTCCGGACAACCGTCCCTGATCGAAGGAGATCACGATGACATCACCCGTTGACGCCCAGAACTCCGGAGTTGTGAACCGGGCGGCGTCGAGCCGCGGCCCCGTCCGCGCCCCGCGTGGGGGCGAGCGGACGGCCAAGAGCTGAGGCGCCGAAGCCGCGAAGCGGATGCTGATGAACAACCTCGACCCCGAGGTCGCCGAACACCCCGAAGACCTCGTCGTCTACGGCGGGGCCCTGCGCCGCAGCGATGTGGGCTCCCTCACCCTCGGCACGCGGGCCGACCTGGTGCTGCTCGATGCGCCGACGCGGACGCACCTCGCGTACCGCCCGGGGGTGCCGCTGGTGCGCGCCGTCTACCGCGGCGGGGAGCTGATCGCGTAGGCGTTTCGACTCGGCGCCGCGAGTCGAAACGCCCCGTGCCGCACGGCGTCAGGGGCGGTCGAAGCTCCACTCCTGCGGATCCGTCGCCGTCGCGACATCCCAGTCGTCGGTGGACCACACGAACGTCGCGACGGCACAGGTCGGCATATGACCGATCCCGCCGCCGGAGAGCCGCTCCGCGAGCGCGGTCATCCCCGGGTCGTGCGCGACGACCATGACGGCCGGGACGCCACGGCCGGCTGCCGCCCGCAGGAGCGTGGCCGCCGCGGCGCCGTACAGGTCGCCGTCCAGCTCCGTGTCGAGGCCGAACGCGGAGGCGAAGAAGGAGGCCGTCGTGCGGGCGCGCAGCGCGGTCGACGACAGGATGGCCGCGAGCCGGATGCCGGTGCCGGCCAGCCGCTCCGCGAGCACGGGTGCGTCGCGCAGGCCCCGCTCGTTGAGCGGGCGGTCGTGATCGTCGAGACCGGGATCGCCCCAGTCGCTCTTGGCGTGGCGGACGAGCACGAGCGTCGTCATACAGTGACCTTTCGTCGGTGCAGGCCGGCCAGCAGCTCCAGCACACACAGCGCGGTCAGGCGCACGGTGCGCCCGTCGGCCGCGTCGGCCGCGGCATCCACTTCGACGATATCCGCGCTGCGCACGCCGGCGTCGGCGGCCACGCCGCGCACGAGCGTCCGCAGCTCCCACGCCTGCAGGCCACCGGGAACCGACGCCGGGCAGCCGGGTGCCACCGCACGATCGCAGACGTCCACGTCGATGTCGAGATGGATGCCGCCATCCCCGCGCCCGGCCACCTCGCGCGCCTCGGCGATCACGTCGTGCGCGCCGCGCCGACGAAGCTCGTCGAGGGTGACGACACGGATGCCGAGGTCGGCGGCGCGCTGGGCGTACGCCGCGGAATCGGCGAAGTCGGCGATGCCGATCTGCACGATGCGCGTCGGGTCGAGGCCGTCGTCGACGAGGCGACGCACGGGGGAGCCGTTGGAGACGCCGTCGCGCAGGTCGAAGTGCGCGTCCAGCGTGATGAGACCGGCGGCACCGGCGCCCTGGGCCGTCGCGTACGTGACGGAATTGTCGCCGCCGAGCGCGATCAGCAGCGCGGTGCGCGCCGTCAGCTCGGCGGTGCGGCCGCGCACGCGCGCCTCGCCCTCGGAGCCGTCGGGCTCGGCGACATCGCCCGCGTCGGCCAAGCGGAGGGCGGCGGCGAGATCGACGGGTGGCGGCCCCAGGAGGGTCGGGCTGTACCGGCGCAGCGCCTCACGGACCGCGCCGGGCGTCGCGTCGGCGCCGGTGGGTGAGAGCGATGTGTGAGAGGCCGGCAGCCCCAGCAGCACGGCGTCGAGGCGCTCGGCCGCCGACGCCTCCTCGAGCGCGGGCCAGTCGCCGGCGCGCGGCCAGAGCGGGTCGTGGGACAGGGCAGCCGTCATCAGCCGACGTACACCCAGGCGGTGCGCCCGCTTCCCAGCGTCACCCGCACGCGGCGGTACAGCGACACTTCGTACTCGTCGGCGGCATCCACTTCATCGGCCGTGAGGTGCAGAACGCGGCCGACCACTTTGTCCAGCGGGCTGCCGGTCTCGCGCAGCACCGGATGCACAGAGGCGCCCGACAGGTCGACGACGCGCTGGTCCTCGATCTCGACGTAGTCGATGGTGTAGCCGGGCAGCACGTCGGGCTCGCCCGCGATCAGGCGCCCGAAGGTGTCCAGCTGCACCTCGGCATACTGGAGCGTGCCGTAGGTGAACAGCAGCTCGTCCGCCGGTTCGCCCATGTCCGTCAGGCTACTGCGCCGGGTCGCGGCCAGCCAGAGGCGCGCGTGCGTTCACCGGCCGTCCCCAACCGTCCCCCGAACACGTGTGCTCAGCCCAGCAGCGCGTGCGCGACGGCGAAGATGACGAGTCCGGCCAGGGCGCCCACGATCGTGCCGTTGAGGCGGATGTACTGCAGGTCGCGTCCGACCATCAGCTCGATCTTCTCGGTGGTCTCGGCGGGATCCCACTTCTCCACGGTGTCGGTGATGATCGAGGCGATGTCGTGGCGGTACCGATCCACGACGAACACCGCGGCCCCCGCGATGCGATCATCCACACGGTGCTGGAGCGCGGCATCCGTCGACAGGCGCTCGCCGATCTCGACCAGCGCTGCGCTCACGCGTAGGCGCAGCCCGCTGGCGGGATCTGCCAGGGCGGTGAGGAGGCCCACCTTGGCCGTGTTCCACGCCTCGGCGGCCAGCTCGCGCACGCGCGGGCTGTCGAAGACGGCCGACTTGGCCTCTTCGAGTCGCGCGATCGTCGTCGGATCGCTCTGCAGGTTGTCGGCGAGGCGCGCGAGGTAGCCGTCGACGGCGCGCCGCGCGGGGTGGTCGGGGTCGTCCTGGATCGCGGCGACGAACTTCACGGCCTCGTTGTACACGGTGTCATCGACGAGGCGCATCGCGACCGACGGCACCCACGAGGGCAGTCGTCGGGAGACCAGACCGCTGAAGGCGGCGTGGTTGGCATGCAACCACGTCGCGATGCTGTCCACGCCCAGATCGACCGCGCCACGGTGCGCGTCGGCCTGCACGACCCGACCGAGCCACGCGCCGACGGTCGGTCCCCAATGCGGGCTGAGCAGGTGCTCACGCGCGAGGTCGCTGATCAGATCCTGCACCTCGTCGTCGCTGAGGGCGCGCAGGATGCCGGAGGCCACCGTCGAGGCCTCCGCCGCGACGGTCTCGGCGTGCGCGGGATCGCGCAGCCAGGCACCGGCCGTCCGGGCGATGGGCGTCGACTCGAGCTTCGCGCGGACGACGCCCGCCTCGAGGAAGTTCGTCTCGACGAACTCGCCCAGGGTGCGCCCGATCTCGTCCTTGCGGTGCGGGATGATCGCGGTGTGCGGGATGGGGATGCCGAGGGGGTGACGAAACAGCGCGGTCACCGCGAACCAGTCGGCCAGGGCGCCGACCATGCCGCCCTCCGCCGCGGCGCGGACGTACTGCAGCCACGGGAAGCGCTCCTGCAGGATGAACGCCACGACGAACACGACCGCCATCAGGATCAGTGCGCCGAGGGCGACGCCCTTCATCACACGCAACGCGCGGCGACGTTCCTGGTCGGCCGGGCTGAGCAGTTCGGTGGGGGTGCGCGCCATGCCCGTAGTCTCGCATGCGGCGTATCCTGGCCGCGTGATCGAAGACATCCAGAAGCGCGCCCTGCATCGCACCCGCATCCTCGAGGGGCAGGTGCGCGGGCTCGCCAAGATGATCGAGAACGAGGACTACTGCATGGACATCATCGCCCAGTCCCGTGCGATCCAGCGGGCGCTCGCGTCACTGGACAAGCTGCTGATCGATAATCATCTGCGCACGCACGTCGCGCACATGTTCGCCGAGGGCGGCGATCAGCGCGAGCTCGCCGTCGCCGAACTCCTCAAGGCGTACGACCTCGAGACGCGCTGACCGCGGCATCCCTCTGGTCCGGCCGAATCGCAAGGCCGTCGCCGCGACACGCCGGGTGCGGCGGGATCCGGGCGGCGTGTCGCGCGGCAACCCTTGCAGTTCGGTTCTGAACAGGGCGGATGCCCGGGGTGGATGCCGCAGCCGGATGCCGAGGGCAGCTCAGGAGCTGACGGGGCCGAGCCACGCGGCGGCGACGGTGGCGTGCGCCGATTCGGGGTCGGACGGGTGGAACATGCCGGCGAGCACGTCGCGGTAGAGGCGGCTGAGCTCGTTGCGCTGGAAGTACGACGAGCCTCCGGCGACGAGCATCGCGTCGTCGACGATCTGCTTGGCGGCCACGACCGCGCGGTGCTTCAGACCCGACAGCCGGGGGAACCACTGCCCGCCGTGATCGACGAGGGCGTCCACGTCGTGCGCGATCGCCGCGACCTGGGGGAGCAGGCCGTCGTAGGCGAGCGCCATTTCCGCGATGCGCCAGCGGATGTCGGGGTCGTCGCTGTACGGGCGCCCGGTCTTCTTCGACGTCCGCGTCTTCGCCGCCGCGACCGCCAGGTCGAGCGCGCGGCGCGCGACGCCGGTGTAGACGGATGCCAGGAGCACCTCGAACACGCTGAAGATGCCGAAGACGATCGGATCGGGGTTGGGGCCGGGCGCGACGCGGCGAACGACACGGTCGGCGGGGGCCACGGCGCCGTTGAGTACCGTCGTGCGCGATTGCGTACCGCGCATGCCGATGGTGTCCCAGTCGTCACGGGTCTCGACGGCGTCGGTACGTTGCACGAACGCGTAGACCACCTTCGGATCCGCGGGGTCGGTCGTGTCGAGTCCGTGCAGACCCAGCTGCGTCCACACCGGCCCGAGCGAGGTGAAGATCTTGGTCCCCGTGAAGGAGTACGAGCCGTCGGCGGCGGGGACCGCCTGCGTGTCGCTGCCGAAGAGAACCAGATCGTTTCCTGCCTCGCTGATGCCGAACGCGAAGACCTCGCCGGCGACCGCGCCGGTCTGCACGAACCGCAGGTCATCGATGCCGTGATCGGACATCACCTTCGCGACTCCCGTCCACACGAGGTGCATGTTGATCGCCAATGCCGTCGCCGGCGCGGCGCCCGCGAGCCGCTGCTGCAGCACCGCGGCCTCCGCGAGCCCGAGACCTGCGCCGCCCAACGCGGTGGGGACGAGGATCGAGAGGTATCCGGCCGCCGTCAGTTCCGCGAGATCCTCCGTGGGGAAGCGGTTCTCGGCATCCACGGCGGCGGCACGCGAGCGGATGCGCTCGAGCAGGTCGTCCGGCAGGTATGCGGTCGCATCGAAATCGGTCACCCCTCCATCCTGCCCCTCGTCACCTGCCTCAGGGTCGCCGCCGGTCCCGTGGTGCCGCCGACGCGGCAGGATGGAAGCATGATCTCCACCGAGTTGGCCCTCGCCCTGCGCGATGCCGGTCTGCTGTGGCGCCCGGCATCCGGGGACCGATTTCAGCTCGACGAGCCGGAGTTCGAAGCGGATGTCTTCACCGTGAGCGAGATGACGATCGAGCCGCGGCAGTACGCGACCGGGGCGATCCTCGCCTTCAACGGCACGACCGAGTGGGCGCTGGACGCGGTCGCCCAGACCGATGCGCTCTGGCTGCCGCGAGAGGATCAGCTGCGGGAGCTGCTGCGCGGCGCGTTCCGCCGACTGGAACGGCTCGCCGACACCCACCGCGTCGAGATCGAGTTCGCCGGCGAAACGCACGCGTTCGAGCATCCCCAGCCCGAAGACGCGTACGCCCTCGCGGTGCTGCACGTGCTGCGCCGCATCTCCTGACGACGCCGCGATACGGATGCCGCGGCGTCAGCCGAGGGTGTCGAGGAGATGGCGCATCGTGTCCTCCGGGAGATCGCGGTGCGGGGAGTGCCCGGCCCCGGTCACCACCGACATCGTGATGAGCGGGTTGCGGAGCACCTCGGCGGCCACCTCGCCCTGGAAGATCGAGAACACCTCCGGGTCCGCCGCGATCACGTGCGTCGGCACCGAGAGCCTCGCTGCGGCCGCACGCACGTCCCACGGCGTGTTCTGCAGGCTGGTCTGCTCGACCGCCCAGCGGCTCGCCTGCTGCGCGGCGCGGGCCTTCAGCTCGACGTCGAGCGGATGCCAGCTGGCGTGCTCCGCCCGCACCGCGTCGATCGACGGGTCGGCGAAGGACTGCTCCTGCCCGACGCGGACGTTCTCGCGGTCGCGGTCCGCGAGACGGATCGCGGGGTCGATGAGCACCACTCGACGGGTCCAGTCGGGGTCGGCGGCGCTCGCCACGGTGACCGCGGCGCCGCCGAGCGAGTGCCCGATGACGAGGTCCCAGGGCCCGCCGTCGTCGGTGCGCGTCTGGCCCACGTCGGCCGCGTACGCGTCGATGCTGTAGTCCAGCGTGCGTGGCGCGGCGCCGTGGCCGCGCAGGTCGACGGCCGTCGCGAGCCACCCGGCATCCGCCAGGGCCACGCCGTAGCGCCACATGAGGGCACCGGTCGATCCGAGTCCGTGCACGAGCAGTGCGCGACGTCGGGCGCGCACGTCGCCCCACGAGAGCCGGGGCAGGGTCACAGCGGCAGTCATGTCGTCAGCCTACGGTCGCGCGCTGTCCGTGGGCGATGAGGATGTCAGGTGATGACGGGGACGGGTTCGGTGTCGGGGATCGGGCTCGCGTCGCGTCCGCGCAGGTCGGGGAAGCCCCGCGCGGAGAGCGTCGAGACCAGCGCGCCCACGATCGCGAATCCGGCCGCGGCGGCGTATGCGCCGGCGGGCCCGGTGCTGTCGATGAGGAAGCCGGCGACGGCCGAGCCGAGGGCCGCGCCGATGAGCTGTCCCGTGCCGATCCAGCCGTACGCTTCGGCGGTCTCGCTGAACTTCACGGATGCCGAGGTCATCGCGAACATGACGGCCAGCGCCGGGGCGATGCCGACGCCCGCGACGACGAGGCAGGCGCCGACCCACCACGGGGTGGACGCTCCGATGTCGCCGACGACGAAGACGGAGGCGACGAGACCGACGGCGACAACGCTCATGCGTCGCGCCATGGCCCACGGCCCCATGGGGACATGTCCGAACGCGAGGCCTCCGGCGAGACTGCCGACGGAGAAGACCGCCAGGACGAGACCGGCCTCCAAGCCGCCGTGGCCGAAGGTCGCGACCACAGCGGCCTCGACCGCCGCGCACGCGCCGATGAGGAGGAAGCCGATCACCGTGGCGAGGAGGACCACGGGCTTTCCCAGCACCTTGCCGAACGCGCGGCGGCTGCGCGGGATGCGCACGCGCCCGACTTCGGGGGAGAGGATGAACCAGGCCCCGCCGGCGACGAGGATCGAGACGATCAGCAGCAGCGCCGGCACCGTGCCGATCTGGGTGGCGACGAGGGTGATGATGACCGGCGCGAGGATCCAGATGATCTCCTGCAGGCTCGCGTCGAGGGAGAACAGCGCCGTCAACTGCCGTGCGTTGACGAGCTTGGGGTAGATCGTGCGCACGGCCGACTGCACGGGAGGGGTGGACAGGCCCGCGATGAGTCCGAACACCATGTATCCGGCGACCCCGAGGGGGATCAGGGCGAGGGCGAGCAGCGCCGCCGCGCACACGGCGGTCGTCAGTGTGAGGACGCGCCGCATGCCCCAGCGGCCCATCCACCGGCTGGTGACGGGGCCGGCCGTCGCCTGACCCACGGATGCCGCCGCCAGCACCAGCCCGGCAGAGGCGTAGGAGCCCGTCATCTGCTCGACGTGGAGCAGAATCGCCAGGCTCGTCATCCCGTTCGGAAAGCGCGCGGTCAGCTGTGCCGCGATGATGCGCGCCACGCCCTGCGTGCGCAACAGTTCCCGGTATCCCGCCACACCTCCACGGTACCCGTCGGCGCCGACACCGCGACACGCCGGAGGGATGCCGCGACACGCCGCAGTCGAGATTCCACAGGCGGATGGATGTCGGAAGCCCCCCGTAGCGTCCGGGCTGTGGATGGCCGTCGCGAGGGCGATCGAAATCCGCGCGATTCAGGCTTTTTCCAGGCTTCGCGATTCGCGGCATCCTGTGGATGAAACGGTGGAAAAGCTGTGTTGTACATGGGGAGAGCGGTGCAAAACTACACGGATGTAACTACTAGCCCTTGTGGTGCTATCCAACGTCCGTACCCATATGTAGTATTGGACTCCCGGCGGGGGCACGGCCGGGATCACAGGTGAGAAGAGGGCGGAATCCCAACGGGATCGATCCGCGCAGACCAAGGGGAGAGAAGGAACGACATGGCAATCACCGTCTACACCAAGCCCTCGTGCGTGCAGTGCAATGCGACCTACCGCGCACTGGACTCGAAGGGTATCGACTACGAAGTGCTCGACCTCTCGGAGGACCCGGCGGCGCTCGAGCACGTGAAGTCGCTCGGGTACCTGCAGGCTCCGGTCGTCGTCACCGACGAAGACCACTGGTCGGGCTTCCGTCCCGACAAGATCGACGAGCTCGCGAGCCGTCTGGCCTGACATGCCGACACTGACGAGCGCCCCGCTGCTCGTCTACTTCTCGAGCGTGTCGGGCAACACGGCGCGATTCATCGAGAAGCTCGGTCTGCCGGCCGTCCGCATCCCGCTCGCCCCTGGCGACGCACCTCTTGAGGTCGACGAGCCCTTCGTGCTCGTGACACCGACCTACGGAGGCGGCCAGGGGCGCGGCGAGGAGAAGGGCGCCGTTCCCAAACAGGTGATCCGGTTCCTCAACGACGAGCGCCATCGTCACCTCATCCGCGGAGTGATCTCCGCGGGAAACACCAATTTCGGCGAGTCGTTCTGTCGCGCCGGTGACATCATCAGCCGCAAGTGCACCGTGCCGCACTTGTACCGGCTCGAACTTTTCGGCACGCCCGACGACGTCGCCCGTGTGAGCGACGGATTGGAACGATGGTGGAAGCTGCAGTGAGCCCGGCGACCTTCAAGACCGATGCACGCTTCGAGGGAATGGACTACCACGCCCTCAACGCGATGCTCAACCTGTACGGCGAGGACGGCAAGATCCAGTTCGACGCCGACAAGCGTGCCGCACGGGAGTACTTCCTCCAGCACGTCAACCAGAACACGGTGTTCTTCCACTCCCTCAAGGAGCGCCTCGACTACCTGGTCGAGAAGGAGTACTACGAGGGCGCGGTGCTGGAGAAGTACCCGTTCGAGTTCATCCAGCGCCTCAACGACCGCGCCTACGGCGCGAAGTTCCGCTTCGAAACCTTCCTCGGCGCCTTCAAGTACTACACGAGCTACACGCTGAAGACCTTCGACGGCAAGCGCTACCTCGAGCGCTTCGAGGACCGCGTCGTCATGACGGCCCTGGGCCTCGCCGACGGCGATCAGCAGCTCGCCGAGAAGCTCGTCGACGAGATCATCTCGGGCCGCTTCCAGCCGGCCACCCCGACCTTCCTCAACACCGGCAAGGCGCAGCGCGGCGAGCTCGTCAGCTGCTTCCTGCTGCGCATCGAAGACAACATGGAGTCGATCGCCCGCGGCATCAACTCGGCCCTGCAGCTGTCCAAGCGCGGTGGCGGCGTCGCGCTCCTGCTCAGCAACATCCGTGAGGCCGGCGCTCCGATCAAGCAGATCGAGAACCAGTCCAGCGGCATCATCCCCGTCATGAAGCTGCTCGAAGACAGCTTCAGCTACGCCAACCAGCTCGGCGCGCGCCAGGGCGCCGGCGCCGTCTACCTGTCGGCGCACCACCCCGACATCCTGCGCTTCCTCGACACGAAGCGCGAGAACGCCGACGAGAAGATCCGCATCAAGACGCTCTCGCTCGGCGTCGTGATCCCCGACATCACGTTCGAACTCGCCCGCAACGGCGAGGACATGTACCTGTTCTCGCCGTACGACGTCGAGAAGGTCTACGGCGTGCCCTTCGGTGACATCTCCGTCACCGAGAAGTACCGCGAGATGGTCGACGACGCGCGTATCAAGAAGACCAAGATCAACGCGCGCGAGTTCTTCCAGACCCTCGCCGAGATCCAGTTCGAGTCGGGCTACCCGTACATCATGTTCGAGGACACGGTGAACAAGGCCAACCCGATCAAGGGCCGGATCAACATGTCCAACCTCTGCAGCGAAATCCTGCAGGTGAACACCCCGACGACGTACAACGAAGACCTCTCGTACGCCGAGATCGGCAAGGACATCTCCTGCAACCTGGGCTCGATGAACATCGCGCTGGCGATGGACGGCAAGGACATCGCCGGCACGGTCGAGACCTCGATCCGCGCTCTCACCGCGGTCAGTGACCAGAGCCACATCGCCTCGGTGCGCTCGATCGAAGACGGCAACGACCGCTCGCACGCGATCGGCCTCGGCCAGATGAACCTCCACGGGTACCTCGCGCGTGAGCACGTGCACTACGGCTCGGAAGAGGGCATCGACTTCACGAACATCTACTTCTACACGGTGCTGTTCCACGCACTGCGTGCCTCCAACCGCATCGCGATCGAGCGCGGCATGGCCTTCGACGGCTTCGCCGACTCGACCTACGCGTCGGGGGAGTTCTTCGACAAGTACCTCGAGCGGGAGTGGGTGCCGCAGACGGATCGCGTGGCCGAGCTGTTCGCCGGCATCCACATCCCCACCCAGGACGACTGGCGCGAGCTGAAGGCGTCGATCCAGGCGCACGGCATCTACAACCAGAACCTGCAGGCGGTGCCCCCGACCGGATCGATCTCGTACATCAACAACTCGACGAGCTCGATCCACCCGATCGCGTCGAAGATCGAGATCCGCAAGGAAGGCAAGATCGGCCGCGTCTACTACCCGGCGCCGTTCATGACGAACGACAACCTGGAGTACTACCAGGACGCGTACGAGATCGGCTACGAGAAGGTCATCGACACCTACGCGGCCGCCACCCAGCACGTCGACCAGGGCCTGTCGCTGACGCTGTTCTTCAAGGACACCGCCACCACCCGCGACATCAACAAGGCGCAGATCTACGCATGGCGCAAGGGCATCAAGACGATCTACTACATCCGTCTTCGTCAGATGGCGCTCGAGGGCACGAACCTGTCCGAGTGCGTCTCCTGCATGCTGTGACGCTCGCTCCACGACCGTTCGAAGGAATGACGACATGACCCCGTCCGAGCCGCTCAAGCTCATCGACCACGTCCAGGCGATCAACTGGAACCGCATCCAGGACGACAAGGACCTCGAGGTGTGGAACCGCCTCGTGAACAACTTCTGGCTGCCCGAGAAGGTGCCGCTGTCCAACGACATCCAGTCGTGGGCGACGCTCACCCCCGACGAGCAGACCACCACGATGCGGGTGTTCACCGGACTCACGCTCCTGGACACCATCCAGGGCACCGTGGGGGCGGTGTCGCTCATCCCCGACGCGATCACGCCGCACGAAGAAGCCGTGTACACGAACATCGCGTTCATGGAGTCGGTTCACGCGAAGAGCTACTCGTCGATCTTCTCGACGCTGTGCTCCACGCCTGAGATCGACGACGCGTTCCGGTGGTCGGTGGAGAACCCGAACCTTCAGAAGAAGGCCCACATCGTCATGGACTATTACCGTGGCGACGAGCCCCTCAAGCGCAAGGTCGCCTCGACCCTGCTGGAGTCGTTCCTGTTCTACTCGGGCTTCTACCTGCCGCTGTACTGGTCGAGCAAGGCCAAGCTCACGAACACGGCCGACATCATCCGCCTCATCATCCGCGACGAGGCCGTGCACGGCTACTACATCGGCTACAAGTTCCAGAAGGGTCTCGAGAAGCTCACGCAGCCCGAGCGCGACGAGATCAAGGACTACACGTTCTCGCTGCTCTACGAGCTGTACGACAACGAGGTGCAGTACACGCAGGACCTCTACGACGGCATCGGGCTGACCGAGGACGTCAAGAAGTTCTTGCACTACAACGCCAACAAGGCGCTGATGAACCTCGGCTACGAGGCGATGTTCCCGTCGCAGCTGACCAACGTGAACCCGGCGATCCTGTCGGCCCTGTCGCCGAACGCCGACGAGAACCACGACTTCTTCAGCGGGTCGGGCTCGTCGTACGTCATCGGCAAGGCCGTCGCGACCGAGGACGACGACTGGGACTTCTGATCTGACCGACGTCGTCAGACGGATGCCGCGACGCCCCCGGACTGTGCTCGATGAGCCGGTCCGGGGGCGTCATCGTCTCCGCACCCCCCTGAGCATCATGCTCGCGCGAGCCGGTCAGGAGATCACGACGGGCCCGAAGGTCACCGGTCCCGGGCAGGAGCCGCCCTCGGATGTGTAGGGGATCTCGACCTGCAGATCCCGTGTGACGACACCTGAGCGATCGGTGATCACCACGCGCACCGTCGTGCCGGGCTCGATGCTGACGATGCTCGTGTCGCCGACGTACGGCGGGTCCAGCGGCAGCTCTCCGCGGCCGTCGCCGTCGAGGGGGAGGGCCGCCGGGATGCAACCGCCGCCGAAACAGGCTGCGAGGTCACCGACGGTCAGGGCGGGGGCGACCTCGATCGTGACGGGGCCGGGGTTGACGAAGCCGATGGCGGGACACACCGGTACCAGCGGCGCGCACGCCCCCAGTATCGCCGTCGTCGTGAGAGCGGCGAGCGCCACCGGAAGTGCACGGGTCATGGCCCTCACCCTACGGAATCGGTCGTCCGGGGATGGTCCTCTCACAGGACGCGCCCAGGCCGAGGGATTTCCTTCAGTTATGTTGAAGGAATGCTCCGCACTCCACTGTCACTGTTTCGCACCCTCGCGTTCGCCGAGGCGGTGTCGTGGACGCTGCTCATCGCGGGGCTCATCGTCCGGGCGACGACCGGGTGGGCGCCCGCGGTCACGATCGGCGGCGGCATCCACGGCTTCGTGTTCCTCTCCTATGGCGCCGCGGTCGTGCTGGTGGCCCTCAACAATCGGTGGCCGGCGGGGCCGACGGTCGTCGCCCTGATCTCGGCGATCGTGCCCTACGCCACCATTCCGGTCGAGCTCTGGGTGCACCGCCGCGGGTTGCTCGCGGGCGCGTGGCGCGTGGAGGCCGACGCCGATGCAGCGGATGCGCGCTGGTACGACGGGCCGCTTGCCTGGTTCCTGCGCCGCCCGTGGCTGCTGTTCGTCGGCATCCTCGTCGCCGTCGTCGGTGTCTTCGCCGTGCTGCTGATCCTCGGCCCTCCGGGCGGCGCCAAGGGCTGAGTGCGCGGGGCAAGACGGCTCCCGCGGCGACCGACCGGGAAAAGTCACGGGACGGCGACCCGCTGTGCGCACAGCGCATGGATAGCATGGACCGCATGACTCAGGACGGTCCCCGCTTCAGCCCGGTCATCGCGCTGCTCGCCGTCTCGGCGATGTGGGAGGAGCAGCTGGCGACGATCCTCAAAGACCTCGGCATCAGCACCCGCAAGTTCGGTCTCCTCGGTCACATCTACGCCGAGCCCGGCATCTCGTTCTCCGAGCTGGCCCGCCGCTCCCACATCACCGTGCAGTCCGCCCACACCGCCGTGCGCACGCTCGTCGACGACGGTCTCGTGCAGGACGCCACCGCCCATGCCGGCGCCGCCAGCGACCTCCACGTCACCCCCAAGGGTGCGCGCGTGCTGCAGGATGCCCGCGAGCGCCTCTTCGAGCTCGACGGTGCGCTCGCCCAGCGCCTGCCGAAGGTCGCCGACTCTCTCGACGGCATCCGCGCCGGCATCGTCTGAGCGCACGGCGCGAGGTGCGGCGGCGCCGGCTCACCGCGTCGTCGACACGGTCACCGTGAACTTCGGATCGCGGGAGACCTGACGCGTCGGCCCCACGACGCGCTCGAGCGTGCCGCGGTACCGCAGTGGTGAGTTCCACACGCACCACAGCTCGCCGCCGGGCGCGAGCACCCGTGCGGCGTCGGCGAACAGACGCTCCGCGATCGTGGTGGTCAGCGCGGCACCGGAATGGAACGGGGGATTCAGGGCGATGAACGACGCGCTCGCATCCGGGCGCTCCTCCAGCCCATCGGCGCGCGCGACGTGCACGCGATCGCCCAGTGCGTTCGCGGCCACGGTCGCCTTCGCCGACGCGACCGCCGCGGCCGACTGATCGCTGGCGTATACATACGCGAACGGATGCCGCCGCGCGAGCCAGGCGCCCACGATGCCGGTGCCGCAGGCGAGATCGATCCAGGGGTCCTCGCTGCTGCCGCCGCCGGGAGCGTGCGGCGCGGCGTCGAGTGCCGCCAGCAGTGCCCGGGTGCCGATGTCCAGGCGTGCGCCCGCGAAGGCCCCGCCGAAGGCGCGCAGCTCCAGCTCGTCGACGCGCGACGCCGCGGGCATCGGGTCGCGGCCGTCGTGCGGGTCCCGGGCGATCAGCACTCGAGACTTCTGGCGGGCGTGAGTCACATCGACCGTGGTGAAGAACGCGCGCAGCACCTCGTTCATCGCGACGCTCATGTGCTTGATGCGACCCCCGGCCACCACGACGACGTCGGATGCCGCATGCGCCGCGATCAGTCCGGCGATATCGCGCAGGGCGTCCAACGAGCGCGGCAGGCGCATCAGCACGACGCGCGCGCCGGTGACGAGAGCCGCGTTCAGCGGGCCGGAGGAGACCTGCTCGGCCAGCCCCAGCGCGGCGGCGTTGGCGTGCAGTGCCCGTTCGCCCAGGAGGGCGTCCTGGTGCGCGCGCACCCCGGCGGCGCCGTCGTGAGCCGCACCGAGGGCGAGGGCTCCGTACGCGTCACCGATGACGGCGATCTGACCGGCCCCGGCTCCGGCGCGCAGAGCGGCCGACTCGTCGAGGATCAGGCGGTCGGCGGCATCCACCGCACCGAGCCCCTCGCCTTCGACGTCGGGTGCGCGTCGAAGCATCTCGAACGGCAGGCTCACGAACCCTCCGCGTAACGCAGGACGGCATCTGCCGGTGTGCACTCATCGCCGATGCGGATGCCGTCGGCCAGCCGTCCCGCCTCGCGCAGCTCCTGCAGTCCGGCGACGGTGCGCCGGCGCAGCTCCCACGGATCGATCGTGTTGACGTAGATCTTCGTGCCGCCCTCGAAGCCGGCGGGAGTGGAGATGCGCCACTTGAGCACCACCCGCCAGGGCATGGGCCACGGCGCGCCGGGCGGCCGGTAGTGCCACTCCTCGTTGGTCGGCACGTGCACGCCCGTCGCGGCGTGCAGCGCGTGCAGCAGGTCGGAGACGGCGCGCCGCTCGGCATCCGTGTGCTCCTGGGGCAGGTTCGCGGCCGACGTCGAGAAGATCTCGAACGCCGGGTAACGGTGACCGACGCCGGCGAAAGCGACGGCGCCGTCCGTCGCTGCGACGACGAGTCCTTCGGACACGGCCAGATCGGCGATCTCGTGCTGATACAGGCCGCGGTCGTGCGAGAGCAGGCGCAGCTCGTGATCGACCTGCGGGCCGTGGTCGTCGATCGCGACGAGCTGCTTGTGGAGGTGCTCGAAGGAGGCGCCCGCCGGCCGCAGCCAGTTCTGGAAGACGCTGACGTACCCGGCGTGCGGCTGCGCCGCCTGGATCTCCGCCAGCGCCTGCACGGTGAAGGCGACGTAGGCTGCATGCTCGTCGGGGCTCAGCGTTCCCGACGATGCCAGCTCGGCATCCGTGGTCGCGCCCTCGACGACGTGACGCCGGGCGACGACGACGTCGTGGGATCCGCCGAGCAGGTCCAGTGCCGCTTCCTCGAGGCTGGTTTCGGTACCGGCTGCGCGTGCGCGAATCTCGGCGAGCTTTTCCATGTGCACGCGTCCGACGGGATCGGACAGGTACTCCTCGGCCCACTGCACGATCTGCGCCGGCTGGCGGTAGCCGTGGTTCTCGCGCCAGTACTCGGCGGACACGATCTCGAACAGGTTGCCGAAGCGGCGGAACTCGGCGACGGAGTCGTTCAGCGCGTGCGCGGGTACCCGGCGCTCCTCCTCGAAACGCGGGCCCACCAGTCGCGCCTTCTCGGGCGTGGTCTCGAGGTAGCGATCGACGCAGAACGCGCAGAGTCGTCGATCCTCACCGGGTCCGAGGCGGTGCACATCCTCGCGGGGTTCCGTGAGGGGACGGTTCGCGCGGCCCGGAACCGTCCAGACCCGCGTGTCGGTGAGAGGGCCGATCTGCTTGACGGTGCCGTCGGGCAGGCGCCGGATCGCTCGTGGTGCTCCGTCGCTCATGCCTCCAGCCTATCGAGGCGGAGGATACTGGCCTGATGAAGACGTTCGCGCGATGGCTGCTGGCCGCCGGCATGATGTTCGCCGGTCTGTCCCACCTGTTCTGGGCCAGAAAGGAGTTCCAGGCGCAGGTCCCCGACGTCGTCACCGATGTCCTGCCGATCGACAAGGACGCCGTCGTGGTCGCCTCCGGCGCGGTGGAGATCATGCTCGGAGCCGCTCTGGTCGTGCTGCCGAAGGAGCGCAGGCGTGTCGGCGCCCTTCTCGCCGCGTTCTTCATCGCGATCTTCCCCGGCAACATCGCGCAGGCCGTGGATCGGCGTCCGGCCTTCGGTCTGGACAGCGATGCCGCTCGTCTGACGCGCTTGCTCTTCCAGCCGCTGCTGGTCGCCTGGGCGCTGCTCGCGACCCGAGACTGAGGCGAGCGGGGGCGGATGCCGCGGCATCCACCCCCGCATCTGCGCACCAAGCGCTCAGCGCGGGGCCTGCACCCGCACGGTTCCCGTCTCGGTGACCAGGCGCTCGCGATCCACGCGGTCGAGCTCGTGCAGGGAGCTGCCCTTGGTCTCGCGCATCGAGACCACCGCGATGAGCGTGATCGCGGCGGCGAGCGCCAGATACAGTGCGACGGGGATGTAGCTGCCCGAGGCCGACAGCAGGGCCGTCGCGATGATCGGCGCGAGCGAGCCGGCGACGATGGACGTCACCTGGTAGCCGAGCGAGACGCCGGAATACCGCATGCGGGTCGGGAACATCTCCGACATGATCGCCGGCTGAGGGGCGTACATGAAGGAGTGGATCACCAGGCCCAGGCAGATCGCCAGGATGATGATCGCCGGCTCCTTCGTGTTGAACATCGGGAAGGCGATGAAGCCCCACGCTGCCGCGCCGACCGTGCCGATCGCGTAGACGGGCTTGCGCCCGATGCGGTCGGCGAGGGCACCGACCAGCGGGATGACGATCATGTGGACGATGTGGGCGATCACCAGCATGCCGAGGATCTCGGCCGTGTTCACATCGAGGGCGATCTTCAGGTACGTGATCGAGAAGGTGACCACGAGGTAGTACATGATGTTCTCCGCGAAGCGCAGACCCATCGCGGTGAGCACGCCGCGCGGATAGCGGCGGACGACCTCAAAAACGCCGTAACGGTCGTGCTTCTGCTCCTCCGCCTCTTTCTGCGCTTCGAGGAAGATCGGCGCATCGCTGATCTTGGTGCGTATGTAGTAGCCGATCGCCACGATCACCACCGACAGCCAGAACCCGACCCGCCAGCCCCAGGCGAGGAACGCCTCCGCGGATAGGGTGCGGCTGAGCACGAGCAGCACGACGGTCGCGACGAGGTTGCCGATCGGCACGGCCGCCTGGGGGAATGACGCCCAGAATCCGCGTGTCTTGTCGGGGGAGTGCTCGGCGACCAGCAGGACGCCGCCGCCCCATTCACCGCCGACAGCGAAGCCCTGGGCGAAGCGCAGCAGCACCAGCAGTGCCGGCGCCCAGTAGCCGACCTGCTGGAAGGTCGGCAGGCAGCCCATGAGGAACGTCGCCACACCGACGAGGATGATGGCCAGCTGCAGGAGCTTCTTGCGTCCGTACTTGTCACCGAAGTGGCCGAACACGATGCCGCCCAGCGGGCGGGCGATGAAGCCGACCGCATAGGTGACGAACGCCGCGATGATGCCGGCGTAGGGGTCGTCGGACGGCGGGAACATGATCAGGTTGAACACGAGCGTGGCCGCCGTGGCATAGAGGAAGAACTCGTACCACTCCACGATCGTTCCGGCCATCGAGGCGCTGACGACCCGGCGAAGACCGGACTGCGGGGGTGTGCCATGCGATGCGGTCGCTGAAACCATGCGCTGATACCTCCTTGTAGAGCGCGGTGCGGCGGGGGATGCCGCGCCGTGGACGCTACCTGAAAAGCGATTCAGGTACAAGGTTGAATGCTGCACAGCGCGTGTGCGCTCGTGCACCGGCCCCCTGTGCGCGGGCTTGCCTACGTGCGTCGCCGCGCGTACCGGTGCTCCGGGCGGCCAGTGGTGCCGTAGCGCAGCCGCACCTCCACGATGCCGCGGGTCGCCAACGCCGCGAGGTGACGCTGCGCGGTGGCGCGAGAGACGCCGGCGCGATCGGCGATCTCCGATGCCGAGGACTCGTCGTCGCCGAGGGCCCCGAGGATCACCTGCTCCGTCGCCGATCGCGATACGGAGGACGTGTCGCTTGCCGCGTGGAGGATGCCGAGGGCCCGATCGATCTCGTCCTGAGACACCGTGCGCTGTTCGTCGAGCACGTTGCGGAAGCGGGCGTAGCGATCGAGGACGTCGACGAGCGTGCGCCGCTCGAACGGCTTGACGAGGTAGCCGAGGGCGCCGGCGCGCAGGGCGCGGCGCACGGTCGCCGCGTCGGTCGCGGCCGAGAGTACGAAGGCGTCGATCGGGGTCTCGCGCACGAAGGCGATCCCGTCGCCGTCCGGCAGATACGCGTCGACGAGCAGAAGGTCAGGGTGCTCGGAGCGGACGGCGGCGGTCGCGTCGGCGAGCGTGCGCGCGGGCTCGAGTGCGCGGTAGGCGGATCTCTCCGCCACGATCTCGCGATGCAGCCCTGCGACGCGGAAGTCGTCGTCGACGACGAGGACGCGCAGAGGTGTCGTCATGAGGTGGGATCCCTTCGGTCGGCGAACACGTCAGGTGCAGGGCCGGATTCGGGGGAGTCCTCGGCGGGGACGTCGCCGAGAACGCCGTGCAGCCGGGCGCCGAACACGGCACCCGTGTGCGGTGCGGTTCCTCCGGCCGCGATGAGCCACACCTCGCCGCCGCGGCGGCGCGCGAGCTCGCGGGACAACGGCAGGCCCACGCCGAGCCCGTGCACCCGGTCGATGTCGGCAGCGTCGCGACGGCCGCGTGAGAAGAGATCGATGTCGGCGGCCACCCCCGCGCCGGAGTCGGCGACGGTGAGGACCAGATCGTGCCCGTCGCCGAAGCACCCGATCTGCACATGGCGCGGCGGGGCGCCCTCGACGGCAGCGCGCACCGCGTTGTCGACGAGGTTGCCGAGCACGGCGGCCACATCCTCCACCTCGATCAGCGGTGCCAGCAGCAGCGAGTCCGGGTCGACGGATACGCGTACGCCGCGCTCGCCTGCCTCGAGGCCATGGGCGCCGATGAGGGCATGCAGGAGGCTGTCGCCGATACGGTCGATGTTCTCGACGGGGTAGTCGACCGGTCCGCGATGCAGCTGCTCGCCCAGGAACTCCCGCGCCTCGCCCGGGCGGTCGGCGTCGAGCATGCCGACGGCGACGTGCAGGCGGTTGGCGAACTCGTGACGCTGAACCCGCAGCGCGCCGGTCATGGCCCGCACCGTGTCGAGTCGCTCGCTGAGCGCGGCGACGTCGGTGCGGTCGCGGACGATCAGCACGGTGCCGAGGTCGCGCCCGCCGCGGCGCACCGGCTGCGCATCGGCGTAGAGCACCCGCTCACCCACGACCACACCCTCGCTCGCCGTGCCGTCACGGGCCGCTGCGAGGATCGCGGGGGCGATGCCCAGCTGCTCCAACGTCGCCCCCGTGGGCTCCTCGAGCCCCAGCATCCGCCGCGCTGCTTCATTGCAGAGGCGCACGACGCCGTCGTCGTCGAGGGCCACGACCCCGTCGCCGACCCCGTCGAGGACGGCGGCCTGATTCTGCACGAGAGCGACGAGCTCTTCCGGCTGCAGACCCAACGTGAGCCGTTCCCATCGCCGTCGCAGCATGATCCCGGCGACCGCCGCGAGCATCACGCCGGCACCGGCGGCCGCGGCGACTCCGCCGAGCAGCGCCGGCAGATCATCGAACACGCTGGCCGGTTCGAACCCCACGCTCACCTCGCCGACCGGGGAGACGTTCGCCGGGCGGACGCCCTCCGCTCCCGGAGGCCAGATCGGCACCTTCGCGCGTGCCGAGACGCCGAGCGTGCCCTGCTGCCACGTGACGACCTCGTTGCCGGCGAGCACCTCGCGGAAGTCGGTGCTGACCGGCTGGCCGAGGAGGGCGGGGTCCGGGTGGGCCAGTCGGATGCCGTGGTCATCGGTGATCACGACGAACAGGGTGCCGGTGCGCGCGGTGACGTCGGCGGCCAGATCCTGCAGCGGAGCGTCCCTCAGGTCCGCGCCGCGGGGTGTTCCGGGATCGGCGCTGATCTCGGCCACCGCCGCGCGTACCTGCGGATCGACGGCGACGGTGCGGGCGATGTTCAGGGCCGACGTCTCGGCCGCGGCCCGCAGCTGCTGGATGCCGAGCAGCACGAAGACGAGCACGCAGGCGGCGACGACGACGGCGACCGTCGCCAGCTGCACGAGCATCACCCGCGTCGCGAACCTCATCTGGTGAGCATAATGCGCTGAACTCGCGTTGCGCGCAGAAGTCCGTGCAATGAGAGATACCGCGCGCGGGCGCGGTGGCATCCCTAGAGTCGCGGAATCCGGTCGACGAGGCGCGTCGGCCGCAGACGAAGGAGTCGAGATGCCCCCTGTTCTCACGTCACTCGCGGCCGCGGCCGACGAGGGCTACGACCTGGCGTTCACGCCGTCGGACGGTGTGCTGGTCGTCCTCGGGTTCACGATGGTGCTGACGTTCATGGCGCTGATCATGACGCGCCGACTGACCCCCATGGTCGCCCTGATCGTGGTGCCGACGATCTTCGGCCTGTTCGCCGGCGCCGGCTTCGGCCTGGGGGACATGATCATGGACGCGATCAAGTCCATGGCGCCGACGGCGGCCCTGCTCATGTTCGCGATCATGTACTTCGGGATCATGATCGACGTCGGTCTGTTCGACCCCCTCATCCGTCTGATCACCCGCGTGCTCGGCGACGATCCCGCCAAGGTGGTGCTGGGCACCGCGCTGCTGGCCGGGGCGGTGTCGCTGGACGGCGACGGATCGACGACGTTCATCATCACGACCTCCGCGATGCTGCCGATCTACCTGCGTCTGGGCATGAGCCCGGTCGTCCTCACCTGTGTCGCGGGACTCATGAACGGCACGCTCAACATCGTGCCGTGGGGCGGTCCCACCGTGCGCGCGGCATCCGCCCTGTCGCTGCAGCCGACGGACATCTTCGTACCCATGCTCCCCTCGCTCGCGACCGGTCTCGTGATCTCGTTGGCCTTCGCCTGGTTCCTCGGCCTCGGCGAGCGTCGCCGCCTCGCCGGCTCGATCGACACCACGCGCATCGAGTCGACCCGCGGCGACGGGATCTTCGGCGCGCCTCGCCTCTTCCGCGGCGCCGAGCCGAAGCCCGGTGCCGCCGCGACGCTGCGCACCGGCAACATCGTCACCGTCCGGGGTGCGCGCGATGCGGTCGCAGCCACCGCGCTTGTGGATGCCGCCGACACGGCCATGGCCGACACCATGCTCGACCCGAACCGGCCCACACTGCGTCCGCGTCTGATCTGGTTCAACCTCGCGCTGACCGTCGCCGTCATGGTGCTGCTGGTGCTGGACCTGTTCCCGCTGGCGTTCGTGTTCATGGTCGGTGCGGCGATCGCACTGATCGTCAACTTCCCGAAGCTCAAGAGCCAGGCGGACGAGATCGTCGCGCACGCCCCCTCGATCGTCGGCGTCGTGTCGATGGTCCTCGCCGCCGGTGTGCTGGTCGGCGTGCTCAACGGCACCGGGATGGTGACGGCGATGGCCTCGTGGATCACGGCAGTGATCCCCGCCGAAATGGGACCCTTCCTCGCGGTCATCACGGGCGTGCTGTCGATCCCGTTCACGTTCTTCATGTCCAACGACGCGTTCTACTTCGGCATCCTGCCGGTGCTGGCCGAAAGCGCCTCGCACTTCGGCATCGCACCCGTGGAGATGGCGCGCGCCTCCATCACCGGGCAGCCCGTGCATCTGCAGAGCCCGCTCGTCCCGGCGATCCTGCTTCTGGTGTCGCTGGCGAACGTCAACCTCGGAGATCACCACAAGAAGGTGCTGTGGCGGGCCGCGCTCGTCTCGCTGGCGATGCTCGCCGTCGGCGTGCTCGTCGGGGTGATCCCGCTCGCCGCCTGAGAGGGATCACGGCACGGCCGACGGCATCAGCTCCCGTCGGCCGTGCCGTCGTCGCCGGAGTGGGGACGCACCCGCACGATGTTCGTCGTCTCGTCGATGTCGGCGACGCCGGGGTAGGCCTTCACGAAGTCGGAGAAGGACCGGTGCCCCAGCGCCTTCTCGCTGAAGGACGGATCCATGCGCTTGAGCAGGTTCTTCACCGCCGACAGGTGCACCCACTCGTCGTCGGTGCGCTCCTGCTCCAGACGCAGCGCACGCCCGAGAAGCTCAGCCGTCGGGTCTTCGGTCTTCTTGCGCCGGCGCGACGAAGAGGGGGCCGAGGTGGCGGCGGCATCCGCCTTCTTCTGGGTCGCAGCCGACGCGGGCAGCACCACTCCGGGCAGCGAGTCGTAGGAGTCGAACTGGTCGCACGCCGCTGCGAGCGACTTGGCCGTCGAACCGGCCACGCCGACACCCACCACGACGCGTCCGAGACGCTTGCAGCGCTGCGCGAGCGGGACGTAGTCGCTGTCTCCGGCGACGATCACGACGTGGGTGAGGTCGGGCAGGCGGAACATGTCCTCGACGGTGTCGACCGCCAGGCGGATGTCGGCGCCGTTCTTCGCGTACGCCGCCGCGGGGAACAGCTGCACGAGGTCGACGGCGCGGGCCACCAGCTGCGAACGGTAGAGCGCGTTGACCGGCGACGACCAGTCGGCATAGGCGCGCGTGAGCACGAGGGTTCCGAAGGAGGCCGCGTAGTCGATGATCGCCCCGACATCGATCGTGGCATCCTTCAGACGCTGTGCGATCTCGGGGGCATCGGGGTCGGCGATGATCTTCTGGCGGTCGGCGGCGTAGGAGTTGCGCCCGTGCACGCGGTCGTACCAACTCATGACGATGTTGTCGAAGTCGAGGTAGACGGCGACGCGGTTGCCCTGCAGTTCGACCATGTCAGCGCACCTTCGGGTAGGCCACGCCGAGCTGGCCTCGCACGTCGTCGAGCGCGTGCATGATCGCGATCGACTCCGCGAACGGCAGCAGGTCGCTGTCGGTGCGCCCCTCCCGCAGCAACCGCTCGGCGGCGAGGGCCTGGAACTGCATGCCGCGGCCATCCACCTCAGAGCGGTACTCCTCGATCACGGTGCCGTCGGTCGCGGTGACCCGGAAGGAGGTGGGCTCGTACCAGACGCGATCGATGTCGATCCGCGCCTTCGTGCCGACCACGTGGGCCGTGTTCGGGCCGGCGGCGCGCGAGCTGGTCGCGATCGACGAGACCGCGCCGCCCGCGTGGACGGCGGCGATCGCGACCTCGGTGTCGGCTCCGGTGTCGCCGAGGCGGCCCACGGCACGGATCTCGGTCATCGGCCCGAGCACGTCCCACGCGAAGGAGACGGGATAGATGCCGAGATCCAGGAGGGCGCCCCCGCCGAGTTCGAGCGCGTTCAATCGATGCGCCGGGTCGGTGGGAAGCGACTGCGTGTGGTCGGCGATGACGGCGCGCACCTCGCCCAGCGTGCCGTCGGCGATGAGCTCACGAATGCGGACCATGTGCGGCAGATACCGCGTCCACATCGCCTCCATCGCCAGCAGTCCGCGCCCGGCGGCGATGTCACGGATCGCGATGGCCTCATCGGCATCCAGCGTCACGGCCTTCTCGATGAGAACGTGCTTGCCGGCCTCGAGCGCGAGGATCGCGTGCTCCCGGTGGTGGCTGTGCGGCGAGGCGACGTAGACGATGTCGACGTCGGGGTCGGCGACGAGCTCCTCGTACGACCCGTGCGCGTGGGGGATGTCATGGTCGGCGGCGAACGCGCGCGCCGACTCCGGACGGCGCGATCCGACCGCGGTGACGGTGAGACCCGCCGTCCGCAGGTCCTTTGTGAACGCATGGGCGATGCCGCCCGTGGCGAGGATTCCCCAGCGGATGGGCGCGGTCGGCACGGTCGTGCCGGGGGCGTTGTCGGTCATGCGACGAGCCTAGCCGCGCGCGCGTAGGCTCGAGCCGTGAGTGCCGACACCGAGGCGTCGATCGCCCGATTCCGTGAGCTGCTGCAGATTCCGACCGTCTCGCACGCCGATGAGCGCCTCGTGGATGCGGAGGCGTTCACGCGCTTCATCGACACGTTGGCGCGCTTGTATCCGGCAGCGCACGCCGCTCTCGAGCGTGAGGTCGTCGACGGCTACTCCCTGCTGTTCCACTGGGCCGGCAGCGGCGGCGCGGCGGATCCGCTCGTACTCATGGCCCACATGGACGTCGTCCCCGTCGTCGAAGAGGAATGGGACCACCCGCCGTTCGGGGCCGAGGTGGTCGGTGAAGGTGTCGATGCCGAGATCCACGCGCGCGGCGCCATCGACGACAAGGGCGCGCTCGTGGCGATCATGGAGGCGGTGGAGGAACTCGCCGCGGAGGGCTACGCGCCCACCCACGACGTCTATCTCTCCTTCGGCCACAACGAGGAGACGGCGGGCGGAGGCGCGCGCGCGATCGTGGCGCTGCTGCGCGAACGCGGGGTCACGCCGCGTCTGGTGCTCGATGAAGGCGGCGCGGTCGTGGACGGTGCGGTGCCGGGGGTCGCGGTGTCGACCGCGATGGTCGGGGTCGCCGAGCGCGGCGTGCTGACGCTGCGGCTGACCGCGCGCGGGAGCGGAGGGCACGCGTCCACGCCGCCCGCCTTCCCCGCGACGGCGCGGCTCGCCCGTGCGATCGATCGCGTGCAGCGGCATCCGTTCCCCGCTCGCATCGCCCCGCCCGTGCGCGCTCTGTTCGCGACGCTCGCCCTGCACGCCGCACAGCCGCTGCGCACCGTCTTCGCGAATCTCGGAGCGCTCGCCCCGCTGGTCGCGCGGGTGTTCGCGCGCCTCGGGCCCGAACTGAACGCGATGGTGCGGACGACGGCCGTCGCGACCGAGCTGTCGGGCGCCCCGGGCGAGAACGTGCTCGCGACCACGGCGGGTGCCTCGATCAACATCCGCCTGCTGACCGGCGACACCGTCGCCTCGGCGACGGCGCGGATCCGCCGCATCGTGGCAGACCCCGCCGTCGAGATCGAGGTGCGCCACGGGTCCGACCCCTCGCCGGTCTCGTCCTGGCGCGGCGAGCCGTGGCGGCGCATCGCGACCGCCGTCCACGACGCCCTCGGCACCGACATCGTGACGACGCCGTACATCCAGCTCGGGGCGAGCGACAGCCGCTGGTTCACCGCGATCAGCGCGCACGTCTATCGGTTCACGCCCTTCCACCTGACGCGCGGTGAGCGCGACGCGCTGCACGCGCACAACGAGCGCATCCGCGTCGAGTCGTGGCTGAACGGCATCCGCTTCTATCTCGCCCTCATCCGAGCCAGCTGACGCTTTCTGCGCCCGCCCCTCTCCCGCTGCATGTCCCACTCTGTGCTGTTGGGAGCGCTCTCACCCAGCAGGAATCGGGACACGCTCCGCGGGAATGGGGACACGCTCCGCGGAGATCGGGACGCGCACGGCGGGTGGGGTCAGGCGGAGAGCGCCTTCGTGATGCGGGGGAGCGAGACGGGCTCGGCGGTGCCGAGCGCCTGGGCGAACAGGCTCACGCGGTACTCCTCGAGCAGCCAGCGTGCGTGCGCGACCGCGGGCGGCGCATCGGCGGCAAGGGGGAGCGCACCGCCGGCCTCCGCGTAGAGCGCCGCCGCGCGTTCGAACTCGGTCAGACGCTGGCGATCCCGGCCCGGATTGTCGGCGAGTGCACGCACCCGCTCCAGGGCGCCCTGCAGGTAGCGGGGAAGATGACGCAGCCGATCGAGGCCGGTGCGCGCGATGAATCCGGGGTAGATGAGCCCGCTGAGCTGCGCTTTCACGTCGCCGAGCGCAGCCAGCAGCGTCATCGCGTTCTGCGACTTCACGGCACGCTCGACGTCGCGCTGCAGCGTCAGGATGCGTGCCGTCAGCGAGACCGCCTGGAACAGCTCGTCGACCACGGCCGACGACAGCGCGTCGCGGACGACGGCGAACTGCTCGGGTGTGCGGACGCCGCCCGGGGCGACGCGCGCCATCACCGCGTCCGCGACGGCGACGCGCGCATCCTCGATGAGCGCCTTCGCGGACGGGTACGGCGACGCCGCGAGAGAGAGCTTCTCCGCAGCGGTCAGATGCTCGAGCACGTAGGCGCTCGGCGAGGGCACGGCGAGCAGCAGCAGGCGACGAACCCCCGCGTGCGTGAGGCGTGCGGCCCGTTCGGGCGTGGACTCGATGCGCAGCGCCACGGCATCCTTCTCGTCCACGAGCGCGGGGTAGCCCCGCACGACGCCGCCGGCGACCTTCGTGTCGACGACCTCGGGGAGTGTGCCGAGGTCCCACGTCAGAATGCCGCTGCGCTCGACGATCTGCGGCGCCGCGCTGGCGGATGCCGTCGCCGCCCCGCCGCCCGACGGCATGCCGGACTCCGAGATCCCCGAGGCGCGGGCGACGCGCCCGGCGGGTTGCTGCTCGCGCGTGAGGGTGCGGGCGACCTGCTCGCGGGCGCGGCCGGCGAGGCGGCTCTGCAGGTCGGCGAGGTCGCGGGAGGTGCCGACGGTGCGTCCCCGGTGATCGACGGCCCGGAACGTCATCAGCAGGTGCGCGGGCACCCGCTCGAGGTCGAAGTCGTCGGCCGTCACGGGCTGGTTCGCCACGCGCTGGATGCGGGCGGCCAGCGCGCTGCGCAGCGTCTGGGGCGGCAATCCGTCGTGGTGCTCAGGACCGGCCGACGCCACGTCCTCGCCGAGCTTCGCCGCCCAGTCCGCGGCCGGCACCACGTGCCGGCGGATCGCCTTCGGCAGCGCTTTCAACAGTGCCGTCATCAGCTCCGCCCGCAATCCCGGCACCTGCCAGTCGAAACCGTCGGGGCGCAGCGCCGCCAGCAGCGGAAGCGGCACGACCACGCTGACGCCGTCCTCCGGATTTCCGGGTTCGAAACGATACGCGAGCGAGAGCACCTGGTCGCCCTGCTGCCAACGACCGGGGAAGGCGCGCTCATCCGCCCCCGACGCGTCATCGCGGAGGTCGGCCTCGGTCATGTCGAGAAGGCGCGGTGAGCGCGGCGAGGCCCCGCGCCACCACGTCTCGAACGAGCGCACATCGAACACGTCGTGCGGCACGCGCGCGTCGTAGAACGTGAAGACGGCCTCGTCGCCGACGAGGATGTCGCGGCGGCGTTCGCGCTCCTCCACCTTCTCCAGGTGGCGCCGCAGCTCCAGGTTGCGGCGTTCGAATGCGGTCAGGCGCTTGTCGAGGTGCTGGCTGTTCCAGTCGCCGTCGACGAGCGCGTGCCGGATGAACAGCTCCCGCGCGAGCGGACGGTCGATGCGGGCCAGCTGCACGCGCCGGCGCGGGATGATCTCCACCCCGAAGAGCGTGACCTTCTCGGCGGCGACGGCGGCACCGGCATCCTTCGACCAGTGCGGGTCGCTGAGCTGACGGTGGGCGAGATCGCCGGCGAGCTCCTCGGCCCACGCGGGATCGATCGCCGCCACGGTGCGGGCGAACAGCCGCGAGGTCTCGACCAGCTCGGCCGCCATGACCGCATCGGGGCTCGCCTTGCGCAGACCCGATCCGGGGAAGATGGCGAAATTCGCGCCCCGCGCTCCGCGGTAGGTCGCGATCTGCTTGCGACGGTCGTTTCCGCCGCCCTTCGCCGCGCCGTTCTTCGCCGGTGTCAGCGAGCGGGTGTCGAGGATGCCGATGTGCGAGAGCAGACCCGACAGGATCGCCCGGTGCACGCGCGCGGGGTCGGCCGCCGCGCCGTCGGAGGTCGAACCGGTCTTCGCGCCCATCAGCTGGCGCAGCTGCCGGTGCACGTCGGCCCATTCGCGCACCCGCACATAGTTGAGGAACTCGCTGCGGCACAGGCGTCGGAAGGCGCTGGAGCCGAGGTCGCGCTGCTGTTCCTGCAGGTGGTTCCAGAGGTTGAGGAGGGCGAGGAAGTCGCTCGTCGGATCGGCGAAGCGCGCGTGGAGGCGGTCGGCCTGCTCTCTCGCCGCGGGGTCTTCGGCCGACGGGCGTTCGCGGACGTCCTGGATCGACAGCCCGGCGACGATCGCGAGCACGTCGGGGAGCACCTCCAGACGGCGCGCCTCGATGAGCATCCGCGCGAAGCGGGGGTCGATCGGCAGCCGTGCGATCTCGCGGCCGAGGGAGGTCAGCCGCCGTGACGGCGAGACGGCGCGCAGCTCGGTCAGCAGGTCGAATGCGGCTTTGACTCCGCGGCTGTCCGGCTTCGTGAGGAAGGGGAAGTCCTCGATGTCGCCGAATCCGAGTGCGAGCATCTGCAGGATGACGGACGCGAGGGAGGTACGGAGGATCTCGGGCTCGGTGTATTCCGGGCGTGCGAGGAAGTCGTCCTCGCTGTAGAGGCGGATCGCGATGCCGTTCGAGGTGCGCCCGGCTCGTCCGGAACGCTGCTGGGCCGACGCCTGCGACACCGCCTCGATCGGCAGACGCTGCACCTTCGAGCGTGCACTGTAGCGGGAGATGCGGGCCGTACCCGCATCGATCACGTAGCGGATGCCGGGAACCGTGAGACTCGTCTCGGCAACGTTGGTCGCCAGGATCACGCGCCGACGCACGCCGGCGACGGCCGACGGCTCGAACACGCGGTGCTGTTCGGCGGCGGAGAGCCGACCGTAGAGGGGGAGGACCTCCGTGGGGCGCGCATCCTTCGCGTACATGCCGCGGACGGCATCCATCGCGTCGCGGATCTCCGCCTCGCCGGGGAGGAAGACGAGGACATCGCCGTTCGCTTCGCGGTCGAGCTCCCGCAGAGCGGCCGTCAGCGTGTCGACCTCGTCACGGTCGCCGTCGCGCGGGCTGTCGGAGTCGGCCGCACCCGGGCGGTAGCGAATCTCGACCGGGTAGGTGCGGCCGGACACCTCGACGATCGGCGCGGGTGTGCCCCCGGCATCCGCGAAGTGTCTCGCGAAGCTCTCAGGATCGATCGTCGCCGAGGTGATGACGAGCTTCAGATCGGGACGCTCGGGCAGGATGCGTGCGAGGTAGCCGAGGAGGAAGTCGATGTTCAGCGACCGCTCGTGGGCCTCGTCGATGATGATCGTGTCATAGCGGCGCAGCAGGCGGTCGCGGTGGATCTCGTTGAGGAGGATGCCGTCGGTCACGAGCGCGATCCGGGTGTCCTCCGACACCTGATCGGTGAAACGCACCTTGTAGCCGACGGCACCGCCGAGGGGCACCTGCAGCTCCTCGGCGATGCGCTCCGCGATGGTGCGCGCGGCGATGCGTCGCGGCTGGGTGTGCGCGATCTTCGTGCGCCCGAGCTCGAGGCAGATCTTCGGCAGCTGCGTGGTCTTGCCCGACCCGGTCGCGCCGGCCACGATCACGACCTGATGATCCCGGATCGCGCGCGCGATCTCGTCCCGCGCGGCGCTGACGGGCAGCTCCGGCGGGTAGGAGATCACGGGCGTGGGGGAAGGCATAGCCCTCCATCGTATTGCGCTCGGGACGATCAGGCGCTCGGGCGGAACCCCGACACTTCCACGATCGCGTCGAAATAGGTCAGCAGCACGTTCGGAATGTCGCCGAGCGGGCTCGAGAGCACCACGAGAGCGAGCTTCTTCGAGTCCGGGACGGGGTACCAGTAGTGGGCGACGAGGCGGCGCTGCGTGAAAGCCTCGCCGTTCTCGACCTCGACCGACTCGTCGATCCGATGCGCGCGGACCACCTCGCCATCCGCGAACGGACGCCGCACCGCCGTGGCCGACATCTCGGGAGCGATCGTCGGCAGGGCCTCGTCGAGCACGGCGAGCACGCGCTCGGGGTTCGTGCCGATGGCGGGGCTCATCCGGAACCGGTCGTCGTCGAAGAGTGTCAGCATCGCGGACATCGGCTCCCCGGGGCCGAGCTCCGTCTGCAGCAGCAGCAACCGCCCGTGCGCCTCGCGCGCGGCCCGTGCGGCCTCGACGAGGTCGTCGCGCATCTTCCGGCGGGCCGTGGCGTGCTGGTCGGCGGTGCCCAGGGTGCCACGGGCGACGTCGGCCGCCGAGGCGCGCGCCTCCTCGTCGTCGTCCAGCGCGACGGGCCACCACGTGCCGACGAGGCGGAACACGAGCTCCGGGACGGCGTCGTCGCTCACAGCTTCTCGAGGTCGACGCGACTGAGCGTGACACCGCCGTCGTGCAGCGCCGTCACGTCGTCGGGCAGGCCCGCGACAGCGGTGGAGAGGTCGACGATCTTCTCCTCGTCGGCGACGTCGCGGGCGATCACGGTCACGGTCTCGATGCTCGCGGGCGTCGTATCGCGGATCGCGACCAGGATCGCGACGAGACGATCGGTGGTCATCGGTTCATCGGCGGCGACGAGCACGCTCACCGACAGGGTCTTCGCCATACCGGAGGTGCTCACGGTGCCCAGGGGGTCTTCGGCCCCCGGGTCGGCCGCCGAGATGGCGGCATAGACGCTCTGCAGGTCCACGTCGGTTCCTTCCTGAGATGCGCTGGATGCGGCGGGCGCAGCGTTTCCGGCCGTGCACGCGGTGAGCGCCGCCATCGCGAGCACCGCCGTCGCGGCTGCGACGGCGACGCGGTTCGATCCGGGCATCATTTCTCCTGCCAGGAGTAGTAGGTGGTGTCATAACCGTACGTGCTGCCGTCGCCGATGAAGTACGCGTCGAGGTCGTCCTGTGTGCCGCGGGGCACCCGGTCGATCTGGTTCTGAAGCGTCGAGTTGTAGGCGGCGGCGTTGTGGATGCCGCCGACTCCCTGGGACGCCAGAGGCGAGGGGGTGTTGATCGTCGTCCAGTTGGGCCGCTGCTGCGCGTATCCGTCGGTGCCCAGGGAGATCACCGAATCGAGGCGTGGCACGGGGTCGCCGACGTGCTGCACCGAGACGACGGTCGTCGAGGACGGGATGGGCATGCTGTCGATCGGCGCGCCGGCAACCACGACCGCGTCCCAGTTGTAGTCCGAGTTGTAGGCGGCGAGGTGGCCTGCCATGATCCCGCCCTGGCTGAAGCCGACCAGCATCACCGGGTCGTCCGGGCCGACCCCGGCCTGCTGCATCGCCTGCAGGACCGCGCGCTCGTACTGCGATCGCAGGGACGGCGTGAGCATGAGAGCGAGATTGCTGTCGAGATCGTTGACCGCGCCCTGGTCGCCGTTGAAACGAGAGAGCCACTCCTGCGTGCTCGGCAGAGCGACACGCCAGCGCACGACGCCGTCGGCGTCGACCACCTTCGTGACCTTGATCACAGTCTCATCGGCGCTGTCCTCGGTGTAGTGACCGAGGGAATCGACGTAGCCCGCGTCCTTGAGGGCGTGTGCGAGATCGGTGGGCTCGCCCTGCGAATCGCGCTTCTCCCTCCGTGTGCGGTCGTATTCGTTCACCTGCGGGGTCGGCTTGAGGACGTCCGAGAGGATGCTCGTGAGAAGGAATCCCGCGAGCAGGCCCACCACCAGCGCCGATGAACGGACCGATGAACGGGATCATCGACAGCAGCGCATAGACCAGCGCGAGGATGAGGACGGTTCCCACCAACGCCAGAACGGTCGCGACGAGCCGCTCGAGCTCTTTCCACAGATCTTGGAGGACGTCGCCGATCCACTTTCCGAGGTCGGCGAAGAACGATCCGAGACCCTCGAAGAAGTTGCCGACCGTGTCGAGCCACCCCTCGTTGGTGGCGTCGATCGCGCTGTCGATGAGCGACATCGCGCGCTGTGCGGCGGCTTCCATGTCGCGTCGGGCCTGCTCGTGGGCCTCTCGCGCGGCGGTGGCCGCGTTGTCGTACCGACGGGCGGCCGCGCGCGCATCGGCCAACTGGCGTTCCGCCGCCTCGATGTTGCCGGCGGGGGCCGCCGACTGCTCGAGGGCGCGGACCTGTCTGTCGTATGCGGCCACCTGGGTGTCGGCGTTACCGGCGTGCCGCTCAGCGTAGGCCTCGCTGGCGTCGGCCTCGTCCGCCTTGCGGTGCGCCTCGCGCAGGGCCGCGGCGTACTCGACCAGAGCGTTCGCCGTGCCCGCGTAGCGGCCATAGGCGGCCGAAAGGTCGCCGGCGACCTGGCCACTGCGCTCGCGGATCGCGTCCAGCGAACGCGCGGTGCTGGCGTAGGCGAGGTTGCGCAGATCGTCGGCGGCGCGCTCGATGCGGCTCGCCGACGACACGTACGTCGCGGCGCGCGCCGCGAGCGCCTCCGGGTTGCCGGGAAGAGTCATCGGTCACCTCCTGCGGGCGGAGTCGGCGAGGGTCCCGGTGACGGGCTCGGCGTCGGCGCGGGCGCTGCCGGGGCGGCGGGCGCGGTGCTCTTGCCGATCTCGTCGTTCAGGTTGGTCGCGGCGGTCTGATCGCCCGCCGCCGACTGCTGGAGGGCTGAGGCGAGGTTGGTGTCGAGGTCCTCGAACGTGTCGACGACGGCGCGGAGGTAGTCCGCGATGAACGTCAGGTTGTCCTCCAGCTTTCCGCGGGCGATGTCCCACTTGTCGCCGAAGTCGCGCACTTTGCCGGCCAAGCCGTCGTGCCCCGTGTAGCCGGCCGTCTCGTCGGCGATGCGCTCGGCCGCCGAGAAGTCTCCCGCGATCCGCTCGGCGCTGGACGCGCTCGCCAGCACCTCGCCGACATCGATCTTCAGGTCGCTCATGTGTCCGCCTCCCTCCGTCAGACCCTACGGGAGGGCGCAGACGGGTCGCGATGGGGAGAACAACCCATGCGGTGGATGCCGCGGCATCCACCCTCGGCGTCGGCGCGGACGCCTACGCTGGACGGATGAGCATTCCCCTCCTCACCCTCAACGACGGACACACCATCCCGCAGCTCGGCTTCGGCGTCTTCAAAGTCGATCCCGCGCAGACCGAGCGCATCGTCAGCGACGCCCTCGGGGCCGGTTACCGGCACATCGACACCGCCGCGATCTACGGCAACGAGGACGGCGTCGGACGTGCGATCGCCGCCAGCGGCATCGCCCGCGACGAGCTCTTCATCACCACGAAGCTCTGGAACGATCGTCAGGCTGGCGATGAGCCGTTCGCCGCCATCGACGAGAGCCTGCAGAAGCTGGGCCTGGACGCCGTCGACCTGTACCTCGTGCACTGGCCCGCGCCGGCCAACGGCAACTACGTGAACGCGTGGGAGAAGATGGTGCAGATCCGCGAGGCCGGTAAGGCCCGCAGCATCGGCGTCTCCAACCACCTGCCGTCGCACCTGTCCGAGATCATCGCGGCCACGGGTGTCACGCCCGCGGTCGACCAGATCGAACTGCACCCGGCCTACCAGCAGCCGGACGTCGCCTCGTTCGCGAAGGAGCACGGCATCCTGATCGAGGCGTGGGGGCCGCTCGGACAGGGCAAGTACCCGCTCTTCGACGAGGCGCCCGTAGCCGCCGCGGCGGCGGCCCACGGCAAGACGCCCGCGCAGGTGGTGCTCCGCTGGCACATCCAGCAGGGCCACATCATCTTCCCGAAGTCGAACAACCCCGAGCGCATCCGCGAGAACCTCGACCTGTTCGACTTCGAGCTGAGCGACGACGAGCAGTCGGCGATCACCGCGCTCGAGCGCGGGGGTCGTGTCTCCGCGCACCCCGACGAGGTCAACTGACCCGACCGTCACCGGAGCGGTCCCGCACCGTTCCGGTGACGGTGCCGTCGTGTGTCAGACCCAGCCCTGCATCCAGTTGTGCAGACGGTAGAAGTCGTAGGGGACCTGCGTCGCCGACCACAGCGGACACCAGAAAGCCGACAAGACCACCGCCGCGACGAGGAACACGATCACGACCCGCTGTCCGGCCGTGCGGCGCTCGTGCGGGGCGTGGGCCGCGCCAGCGACCTCCCGCAGCGCGAAGGTGAGCGCCAGCAGCAGGAACGGCCAGATCACGATCGTGTAGAACTGGAACACCGTGCGCTCGGGATACATCAACCAGGGAAGCCACGTGGCCGCGATGCCGACCAGCACCACGGCGTAGCGCCAGTCGCGAGCGACGGCGAAGCGGTACACGAGGTACAGCGCGGCGATGACCGAGCCGTACCACAGCAGCGGATTCGGCATGCTGTACAGCACCTGCAGGCAGCCGTTGTCGTCGCTGCAGCCGTTCTTGCCGTCGAGGCTGGAGAACGCGTACATCGACGTCGGACGCCAGAGGAACGGCCACGCCCACGCCGCGCTGGAGTAGCTGTGCGGGGAGGTCATGCCCGCCATCGAGGCGTAGATGGTCTCGTGGTACTTCCACAGACTCTGCAGGGGAAGCGGCACCCAGGAGAAGAACCCCGTGGCGGGGCTGATCTCGGCGACCTTGCGGTCGTAGCCGCCGTCACTGAAGAGCCATCCACTCCAGGAGCCGAGGTACACGACGAAGGCGACCGGCACCAGCAGCACGAACGAGGCGAGCCCCTGCCGCACGGCATCCATCGGCCAGAAGGTGACGCCGAGTCGTCGACGTTCGAGTGCATCGGTGACGACGAGGTAGAGCCCGATGGCCGCGAGGACCCAGACCCCCGACCACTTCACCGCTGTCGCCGCGCCGGCGGCGGCCCCTGCGGCGATGATCCACGGACGGTTCCAGAGCACGGCGCCCCATGCGGGAGGCCCGTCATCCACCCCGCGTGCGACGATCGCGGCGGCGAGGCGGTCGAGGTGGCGTCGACGATCGAGAAGGGCGAACCAGAACGCCAGCACGATGAAGAACGCCAGGAACACGTCGAGCAGCGCGACCCGGCTCATGACGATGCCGAGGCCGTCGATCGCGAGGAGGAAGGAGGCGACGGTCGCGAACACCGTCGAGTTCGTCAGCGTCTTCGCGACGAGGAAGAGCAGCAGCACGAGGGCTGTGCCGAACAGTGCGGTCATGGCTCGCCAGCCGAAGGAGCTGTCGGGTCCGAACAGCCACATGCCGAAGCCGATGAGATACTTGCCGAGCGGGGGATGGACGACGAAACTCGGATCGCTCGTGAAGATGTTCGTCTCGCCCGCCGCGAATCGTGCATCGGCGCCGTCGGGCCAGGTCGCCGCATAGCCGAGATTCCACTGGCTCCACGCGTCCTTCACGTAGTAGGTCTCGTCGAAGACCAGCACGTGCGGATGCCCGAGGTTCCAGAAGCGAAGGATGCCGGCGAGCAGCGTCACCGCCAGCGGAGCGAGCCATCCGTACAACCGCTGGAGTCGTGGATCGTCCGCGACGCGCTCGCGCCAACGGTCGTACGCAGACCGGCGCACGGGTGGCAGCAGCGGTGGGATCGGCTCGGCGGTGGTCGACACGGCCACCAGCCTAAGCTGAAGCGGTGATCATCCTCGGTGCGACTCCCATCGGCAATCTGGGCGACGCGTCGGCGCGGCTCGTCGCCGCGCTCGAGCAGGCGAGCGTCATCGCCGCCGAGGACACCCGCACGACGCAACGGCTGCTGCAGGGGTTGGGCATCGCCAATCGTCCGCGGCTGGTCGCCCTTCACGACCACAACGAGAAGCAGCGTGCGGCCGAGCTCGTCGCCCGTGCGCGTGAGGAGGACCTGCTCGTTCTGAGCGATGCGGGGATGCCGACCGTGAGCGATCCGGGGTACGGCCTCGTCGCCGAGGCCGTCGCACAGGGCGTCGCGGTCACGGCACTGCCGGGACCGAGCGCCGTGGTCACGGCGCTCGCCGTGGCCGGGTTGCCCACCGATCGCTTCACCTTCGAGGGATTCCTGCCACGCAAAGCCGGAGAGCGTGCACGCGCTCTCGCTCTGCTGTCGAGCGAGCCGCGCACGATGGTCTTCTTCGAGGCGCCGTCGCGTCTGGCCGAGACGCTGCACGCCATGGCCGCCGCCTTCGGTGCCGATCGGCCCGCCGCCGTCTGCCGGGAACTCACCAAGCTGCACGAGGAGGTCGTCCGCGACGGTCTGGCAGCCCTCGCCGACTGGGCCCGCGAGGGGGTCCGCGGCGAGATCGTCGTCGTCGTCGGCGGAGCGCCGGCTCGCGACGTGTCGGCCGAGGACGCTGTCTCGCAGGTGCAGGCCCTCGTGGCCGACGGCGTCCGTTTGAAGGACGCCGCTGCCGAGGTCGCGGCAGCGACCGGCTTGTCCAGCCGCGACCTCTACCAGGCGGTGCTCGCCTCGCGGTGATGCCCGCTCAGACGGCGGGACCGCCCAACTGCGCGAAGGCCTCCGGCGTTGCGACGGACCGCTCCGCACGCGCGGGCGGAGCGGTGACGCCCGGCAGCGTCCAGACGGCGAAGCTCGCTCCTCTGCCGTGCAGGCGCACCGCGCCGTCATCCGCGACGAGTTCGACCGTCCCTGCCGCATAGCGCGCGGCCCTGGCCGTCGCCGCGCCGACCAGGGCCATGTCGAGACGGATCTCGACGTCGGTACGAGCGGCGAGGACCAGCACCGCCTCGTCCGCGTTCTCGCGGATGAACACGAGCGCATCGTCGTCCGCGTGCAACCAGCGCAGGCCGCCCGTCGAGAGCGCCGCGTGCGCGCGACGAAGGCCGATGAGCTCACGGTAGAGGCCGATGCGGGCGGCGATCTCGGGTTCGCCGATGCGCTCCCAGGGGAGTGGGGTGCGGCTCATCTCACCGTCCACGGCCTCGAGTCCGAACTCGTCGCCGGCGTAGACGACGGGGATGCCGGGCAGCGTCATCGACAGACCGACGGCGAGCGGGATCATCTCCGCCGCGGCGTAGGTGGCGAACCGGGCGGTGTCGTGGGTGTCGAGGGCCGACATCGTCCCGCGCTGCACACGCCACGGAATCTGGCTGGTGAAGAGCCGGAGCTGGCGCACGAACTGCTGCGCGGTGTACCGCGGCATCCCGGTGGGCAATCCGAAGAACCACATCTCATCGCTGACGCGGCCGTCGAAGCCGCGGTGAGGGATGCGTCGGGCCTCCGCGAGCCACGACCACACGCCGCGCGTGAACGCCGGGTAGGTCATGCCGCCGTGCCAGGCATCTCCCTGCAGGTCGCTGGCGGCATCGTTCGTCGACTCGGCGAGCAGGAGCGTGTCGGGCGAGACCTCGATCATCGTCCGGCGCACCGTTTGGCGCACGACGGCGTTGAGGTCTTCGGCGCCGAGTCGACCGGTCATGTTGGCGACGTCGATGCGCCACCCGTCGATCCCGTACGGCTGCGCGAGCCAGCGGGCGACGACGGAGTCGGGTCCCTCGATGAACCGGCGCCGCAGTTCGGCGCTGTTCCAGTCGAACTTCGGCAGCGTCGCCGCATCCAGCCACGTCTCGTAGGTGGTGTGGGCCGCATCGTGGAAGTAGTAGAAGTCGGCTTCCGCCGCGTCGGGCCGACCGTACGCGTTGCGGAACCACTCATGGGCGACGCCGGAATGGTTGGTGGTGAGATCGCCGATCACGCGGATGCCGCGCGCGTGCGCTGCCTCGATGAGACGTCGGTAGGCGTCGTCGCCGCCGAGGAGTTCGTCGACGTGATCGAAGCTGGCGGCGTCGTATCGGTGATTCGACTCCGCGGGGAAGATCGGCGTGTGGTACAGCGCGTTCACACCCAGATCGACGAGGTGGTCCAGCCGGTCCACGACGCCGTCGAGGTCTCCGCCGTAGAGCTGCCGGCTGCGACCCGGGTGGGAGGGATCCAGCGGGTCATCCCAGGCTGCGGGGATCGCCCACTGCGGAAGCGGGCGGTCGGCTGCGGCATCCGATCGCGCGAAACGATCGGGGAAGATCTGGTACAGCACGGTGTCGGCCATCCACGGCGGCGGCGGGTTGCCGGCGACGAGGGCGAAATCCTGCGCGTCGAGGACGTCGACGTCGCTGAGCCCGCCCTGGTTGAGGATCTGTACCGTTGCGTCGCTGCGGACGAGATGGAAGCGGTAGCCGTGGCGCGGGTTGGCGACGACGATCCGCGCCGACCACCATTGCCACCCGTCCCGTTCGCCGTCGCACTCGGCCTCCACCCACGCCGGCTCGTGGTCGGGGTTGCTGCGCACCACGACCCGGTCGACTCCGCCGTAGGCGCGGGGCACGCGGAGGCGGACGGTCACCTCGTCGCCGAGAGCCGGATCGGGGTGCGAGACGTACAACGGCGAGCCGTCGTGGTGCGGGCAGGTGGGATCGATCATGAGAACCTCCGTGGAACGCCGACAACACGTCGGCACTGGTGCGACGTGGTTGCACGGACATCCGTGGCAGAGCCCTCTGATTGTGTGGTGTGCGGCGCGGGTCGGGTCGTGCGCTACTTGACCGAGCCGGCCGTGAGGCCGCCGACGATGAAGCGCTGGAGGCCCAGGAACAGTGCCATCGGCAGGATCGCCGCGAGCACGGCGCCGGCAGCGAACACGCTCCAGTTGCGCGCCGTCTCCTGCGAGACGAACTGGTACAGCCCCACCGCCAGCGTCTGCTTGTCGGGATCGACGAGGACGACGGACGCGATGAGGAAGTCGTTCATGGTGCCGATGAACGACAACAGGCCGATCACAGCCAGCACGGGGGCGACCAGGCGCAGGATGATGGTGAAGAAGATGCGAGCGTGCCCGGCGCCGTCGATCTTCGCCGCCTCGTCGATCGAGGCCGGCACGGTGTTGAAGAAGCCGTACATGAGGAACGTGTTCACGCCCAGCGCGCCGCCGAGATAGACCATGATCAACCCGATCTGGGAGTTCAGACCCAGTGCCGGGAAGATGTCGCCGATCGCCGACATCAGCAGGAAGATGGCCACCACGGCGAGCAGCTGAGGGAACATCTGCACGAGCAGCAGCGTCAGCAGTCCGAAACGGCGGCCGGTGAAGCGCATGCGCGAGAAGGCGTAGGCGGCGAGCGCGCAGAGCACGACGGTGAAGAACGACGTCGTCAGCCCGATGAACACCGAATTGACGAACCAGTTGCCGTACGGGCGCAGCGGGTCTTGGAACAGGGCGATGTAACTACCGATGTCGACCGTGGCGAACAGGCTGTTGGCCGTCAGCAGCGTCCCGCCCGGGTTGAGCGAGGCCGAGAGCACGTAGACGAGCGGGAACGCCGAGAAGACGAGCATCGCGAGGCCGACGAGGTGGCGCCAGCCGGTCTCGCGGAACCACCGGCCGAACCGGCGACGCGTCTCGTGGGCGACGGTTGGGCTCGGCGGGGTCGCTGCCGTGCCGGTGACGGGGAGGGTCTCAGCAGTGGTCATGTCAGTTCAGCTCCTCGAGCACCTTGGTCTGGCGGAAGCTGAGGTAGGAGATGACCGCCACCAGCACGAAGATGATGATCGAGAACGCGCTGGCCAGGCCGTAGTCGCGTTCGGCTCCCACGAAGGCCACCTTGTAGACCATCGAGATCAGAATGTCGCTCGCGCCGACGTTGATCGACGCGTCGGCGAAGCGCGGGCCGCCGCCGGTGAGCATGTAGATCAGATTGAAGTTGTTGAAGTTGAACGCGAACGAGGAGATCAGCAGCGGCGCCACCGACACCAGCAGCAGCGGGAACTTGATGTGGCGGAAGATCTGCCATACACCGGCGCCGTCGACACGCCCCGCTTCCTGGATGTCGTCGGGGATCGCCTGGATGGCACCCGTCGTGACGAGGAACATGTAGGGGAAGCCGAGCCAGAGGTTCACGACGAGAATCGACACCTTCGCCAGCAGGGGATCCTGCAGCCAGGGGATCGACGCCCCTCCGAGGATGGACTGGTTGATGAAGCCGAAGTCCTGGTTGAACATTCCCTGCCAGACCAGCGCCGACAGGAACGCGGGGAAGGCGTACGGGAGGATCATGATGACCCGGTAGTACTTCTTGCTCTTCATCCGCGGATCGTTGAAGACGATCGCGAGGAACAGGCCGAGGGCGAAGGTGGTCGCCACCGACAGGATGGCGAACACGAACGTCCAGACGAGCACGGCGAGGAAGGGCCCACGGATCGACTCGGTGGAAAACGCCCGGACGAAGTTGTCGACGCCGACCCAGACCTGCCATCCCGTGGCGAGGGTCTGCCCGTCGGCGGAGGCGAACGAGCCGTTGCCGTTGTCCGTGTAGACGACGCCCGTCTGCGTGTTCGTCATGGTGCCTGCGGCGGCATCCCACACGAGCGTGGAGACGTACTGGTAGGCCGTCGAGCCGTCGCGGGTTTGGAGCGTGCCGTCGTTGGGATCGGTGGAGAAGGGCACCGCCATCGACGAGATCGTCGCCTGGTTGGCCACGAGCTGAGCGAAGTTCAACGTGGTGTACCCGGGAAGCGTCGCCGCGCGGCCGCCCGTGAACTCGGCATCCGACGCCGCCTCGAGCGGCTGGTCGGCGCTGCCGATCTCGGCGGTGCCGTCGGGAGTGGTCACGAGGAAGAAGAGGGCGCCGTCCTTCTCGAGGACCGACATGGGATAGGCGGCCGAGTCCTCGACGCGCTGCTGGTTCTGGATGAGCAGCGCGTTGACGGCGTCGTCCTTCGTCGACACGTGTCCCGAGCCGTAGTTCGTGAACGCGATGTAGATGCAGTACAGCACCACGAAGATCTGGAAGACGAAGAGGAAGACCAGGCCCGGCGTCAGGTACTTGGCAGGCAGAAGGCCCGGCTTCAGGTAGACGACGTTGATCGCGAGGATGCCGAGGGCAACGACCGCTGCGATGACGACGCTGTCCTTGGTCAGCAGGACGAGGATCGCATAGACGGCCATCGCGTCGATGATGCCCAGGCACACGATCTTGACCAGCCAGACCTTCCACCCGGCGCCTGCGGCTTCGGCCCAGGCCTCGGCGCGTCGGCGGCGCCGTGCCGCGGCGCGGTCTTCGGGCGCGCGCGTAGGCGGCGCGGCGATCGTGGGGCCAGTCATCTTCGACTCCTGTCGGAACGTGGGGGGATCGGGGTGCGGAGGGGTGAGCGTGAGCCCACCCCTCCGCACGGGGTCAACCGAGCTTGGCGGCGATCGAGTCGGCCATCTGGGTCCACTGCGCGGCAGGGTCGCCGCCGCCCTTGATCAGGGCGGCCTCCGTCTTGCCCCAGTCGTCCCACACCGAGCCCATCTGCGGGATGGACGGCATCGGCACCGCGTTCGCGCCGACCTCGGCGAAGCCGGCGACGATCGGGTCGGACTTGGCAGCGTCGAACGCGGCGGTCAGTGCCGGGGGACGCCCGCCGGCCTTGAAGAGAGCCGTCTGCACGTCGGCGGTGGCGATGTAGTTCACGAGGAACTCGTTCGCGATCAGCGCGTTGGCGCTCTTGGCGCTCACGAAGAACGTCTGCACGCCGGCGAAGGGCTGTGCGTCACCGCCGCCCGCCGTCGGAATCGCGTCGACCGCGACGTCGATGCCGGCCTTCTGGGCGTCGGCGACGTTCCACGGGCCGGTGAGGAAGTACGGCGACTTGCCGGCGTTGAAGGCTTCCTTGGCCAGGTCGCCGGAGAGGTTGAGGTTCAGCACCTTGGTGCCGGTGTCTCCCTGCGCGGTGAGCCACGCGGCGAACTTCTGTCCGCCCTCGTCGCCGATCGACAGCTTGCTCGCGTCGTACGAGCCATCGGCATTGCGCCCGAAGACCGAGGTACCGAAGGAGGTCTGGAACGGGTACAGGTGGTACGGGTCGGACGCCTGCGGGTCCAGGCCCACGACGAACGGGTACTCCGTGCCGGCGGCGCGGCCCTTCGCGATCATGTCGTCGTAGGTGGCCGGGGTGGAGTCGGCCAGCGCGGTGTTGCGCAGCACGGCGATGTTCTCGATGGCGTACGGAAGGCCGTAGGTCTTGCCGTCGTAGGTGACCGCCTCGATGGCGACCTTCTCGAAGTCGGCCGCCTTGTCGCCCAGTTCGACCGGCGCCACGATTCCGTCCTTGACGAACGCGCCGATCCAGTCGTGCCCGCCGATCGTGATGTCGGGTCCCTTGCCCGTAGGCACCTGTGCGGTGAACTCGTCGCGGATCTTGCCGTAGTCCTTGACGACGAGGTTGACCTTGACGCCCTTCTCCTGCTCGAACTTCTTCGCCACATCCTCGAGCGCTCGAGCACGGTCGGCGTCGACCCACACGGTCAGCTCGCCGCTGGTGGCGGCCTGTGCGTCGCCGCTGGTCGTCGGTTGTGCGGTCGTGCTGCCGGAGCAGCCGGCGAGCGCCAGGATGCCGGACGCCACGAGCAGTCCGAGGGCGACGGCGCCCTTCTTCTTCACCTTCATCGGTGTGCCTCTCTCTGAGATCACAGGGGGAGATGGGCCGTAGCTCGGCTGCTCCGCCGCCCTGTCGTGATGTCGCACCGGGTGCGAACCCCTCCATTGTGCGGTCGAAAAGTGCGCGATCACGGGTTCGTTATGTAACTGTGACCGGTTACAGTCCCCGGACTGTGATCGATTACAGTGAAGGGTGCGGTTGTGGCCGTGTTCGTTGTAGACACCGGTAGAGTCGGCTCTCGTGACACCCAGCGATGTGCCGAAGAAGCCGACCATCCGCGACGTCGCCGCCGCGGCCGGCGTCTCGTACGGAACGGTCTCGCGCGTGCTCAACGGAGGGCACTGGGTGTCGCCCGAAGCCCGCGCCGCCGTCGATGCCGCGATCGTCTCGACGGGCTACACGACCAATCAGGCTGCGCGCAGCCTCGCGACCGGAAAGACCGGCTCGCTCGCCTTCCTTCTCACCGAGTCCCAGCACGTCCTGCTGTCGGATCCGAACATGGCGCTCCTGCTGCGAGGGGCGACCGATGCGGTCTCCGAGCGTGGGATGACCCTCGTGCTCCTGATCGCCGACACCGAGCGCGAACAGGCCAACGCGGCCCGATATGTGCGCGCCGGCCACGTCGACGGCGTCCTGCTCGTCTCCTCTCACGAATCCGATGATCTGCTCGGCTCGTTGGTGAACGCGGGCGTGCCGACCGTGTGCTCCGGCATCCCGCTGTGGCAAGGGCGCACCGTTGCGCACGTCGCCATCGACGAGGTGGGCTCGGCACGCACGATGACGCGGCACCTCATGGATGGCGGGCACCGCCGCATCGCGCTGATCACCGGACCGCTCGACACCCCCAGCGGCCGTTTCCGCCTCGACGGCTTTCGCGACGAACTCGGCGACCGCTTCGACGAGGACCTCGTCGAAGCGGTGCCGTTCACCCGTGAGGCGGGCGCGGAGGCGATGGCTCGACTTCTCGCGCGCGCGCCCGACGTCGATGCGGTGTTCGCGGCAAGCGACCTGCTCGCCGTCGGTGCCGCTCAGACGCTCGCTGCGCAGGGGCGACGCATTCCTCAGGACGTCGCGCTCGCCGGTTTCGACGACTCGGGGCTCGCCGAGGCGCACACGCCGCCGCTGACCACCATCCGCCAGCCCTGGGCCCAGATCAGCGCCACGATGGTCGAGATGGTGCTGGAGGCGATCGCCGGCGGCCATCCGGATGCCGTCGTGCTGCCCACCACGCTCGTCGTTCGCGAAAGCGCCTGAGAACCTCGCCGACGCACCGACGGCTCGTCGTCACACGCGGGAGCCGGCGGCCCGGCCCGAACTAGACTCGTCGGGTGACATCTGGTCAGTCCTTCTACATCACGACGCCGATCTACTACCCGAGCGATCTGCCGCACATCGGGCACGGGTACACGACGGTCGCCGTCGACACGCTCGCGCGCTGGCACCGCCAGGCGGGCGATGACACGTGGATGCTCACGGGTACCGACGAGCACGGACAGAAGATGCTCCGCGCTGCGGCCGCGAACGGTGTGACCCCGCAGGAGTGGGTCGACAAGCTCGTCACCGAGTCGTGGTTCCCGCTGCTGACGACCCTCGACGTCGCCAACGACGACTTCATCCGCACGACGCAGCCGCGCCACGAGGAGCGCGTGCAGCAATTCGTGAAGGCGCTCTACGACCGCGGCTACATCTACGCCGGCGAGTACGAGGCTCTGTACTGCGTGGGCTGTGAGGAGTTCAAACCCGAAGCCGAGATCGTCGACGGCACCGGTGCGTTCGAGGGGCTCAAGGTCTGCGCGATCCACTCGAAGCCGCTGGAGCTGCTGCAGGAGAAGAACTACTTCTTCAAGCTCAGCGAGTTCCAGGACCGCCTGCTCGAGCTCTACAAGACCGAGCCCGACTTCGTGCGCCCGGAGTCGGCGCGCAACGAGGTCGTCTCGTTCGTGCGTTCGGGGCTGAAGGATCTGTCGATCTCGCGCTCGGCGTTCGACTGGGGCATCACCGTGCCGTGGGACCCGTCACACGTGATCTACGTATGGGTGGATGCACTGCTGAACTATGCGACCGCGGTGGGCTACGGCACCGATCCCGTGCAGTTCGAGCGACGGTGGCCGGCCTTCCACGTCGTGGGCAAGGACATCCTCCGCTTCCACGCGGTGATCTGGCCCGCGATGCTGATGGCTGCCGGTCTCGACGTGCCCCGCGGTGTCTTCGCGCACGGCTGGCTGTTGGTCGGCGGTGAGAAGATGTCGAAGTCGAAGCTCACCGGCATCGCCCCGACCGAGATCACCGCTGTGTTCGGTTCGGACGCCTACCGCTTCTACTTCCTGTCGGCGATCGCGTTCGGCCAGGACGGTTCGTTCTCGTGGGAGGACCTCTCGGCGCGCTACCAGGCGGAGCTCGCAAACGGATTCGGCAACCTCGCGTCGCGGACGACGGCGATGATCGAGAAGTACTTCGAGGGCATCGTGCCGCCGCCCGCCGCGTACACGGAGGGCGATCTCGGCATCCAGAGGATCGTGGCGGATGCCGCGACGGCGGCCGATGCGGCGATGGAGCGCTTCCGTCCGGACGAGGCCATCGCGGCGATCTGGACGATCGTGGATGCGCTGAACGGCTACATCACCGAGAACGCCCCGTGGGCGCTGGCGAAGGACGACGCTCAGCGTGCCCGTCTTGCGACGGTGCTCTACACGGCGGCGGAGGGTCTGCGTGCGCTCGCGGTGCTGCTGTCGCCGTTCATGCCGGAGGCGACCGAGAAGCTCTGGATCGCGCTCGGGCACCCGGGTCGCCTGCAGGATCAGCCGCTCCGCGAAGCCGGGAGCTGGGGAGTCCTTGTGCCCGGCACCAGCGTCAACGGCCTCGAGCCGCTGTTCCCGCGGATCGAGCAGCCCTGACCCGTCCCACCCGTCCCCTCCATCGTGTCCCACTTGCGGGGCGGCATGTCCCCAAAGGTGCTGTGCGCAAGTGCTCTATTCGACAGAGAGTGGGACACGGAGGCGCGGGGGGAACAGCGCGCCGGATCGAAGAGGAGAGGGGATGCCGGTGAGCGACGCCGTTGATCCGTCGACGTACGTCCGCGTGCGCGAGAAGAGCTCACGCGACGTGTCATATCCGCCGGCGCCCGAGCCGCTGCCGGTCGCCGTCTACGACAATCACACGCATCTCGAGATCGAGGACGGCGAGGGTCTCCCGCTCGACGAGCAGATGCGTCGGGCCGCAGAGGTGAACGTCATCGGTGCCGTCCAGGCGGGCGGCGACATCGCGTCGAGCCGGTGGTCGGCGTGGGCCGCGGCATCCCACCCGCGCGTCCTCGCGGCGGTGGCGATACATCCCAACGAAGCACCCGCGTATGCCGAGCAGGGCATGCTCGGCGAGGCCATCGCCGTGATCGACGAACTCGCCGCGCAGCCGCGCGTGCGGGCGATCGGTGAGACGGGGTTGGACTTCTTCCGCACCGACGAGACGGGCCGTCCAGCGCAGTTCGAGAGCTTCGAGGCGCACATCGCGTTGGCGAAGAAGCACGGCATCGCGATGCAGATCCACGACCGCGACGCCCACGACCCCGTTCTGGAAACCCTCGATCGGGTCGGGGCTCCCGAGCGCACGGTGTTCCACTGCTTCTCCGGCGACGCCGACATGGCGCGCATCGCCGCCGACCGCGGCTATTGGCTGAGCTTCGCGGGCAACATCACGTTCAAGAACGCGCAGAACCTGCGCGACGCGCTGGCGGTGACGCCGCGCGAGCGGATCCTCGTCGAGACCGACGCACCGTTCCTCACCCCGACGCCGCTTCGCGGTCGGCCGAATGCGCCGTACCTGGTTCCGGTGACGGTGCGCTTCATGGCCGAGGAGCTGCGGATGCCGCTCGACGAGCTGTGCGCGCAGGTGGCATCCAACACCCTCGCCGTCTACGGCGCCTTCGAGGACTGACCGTGTCGGGCGAAGAGCTCTGGGATCTCACCGACGAGAGCGGCGCGCCGCTCGGGATCACTCATCGTCGTGCCGACCCGGTGCCCGCGGGAGCCTTCCACGTCGTGGCATCCGTGTGCGTCGAGCTCAGCGACGGGTCGGTGCTCATGACGCGCCGTGCGGAGACGAAGGACTGGCCGCTCGCGTGGGAGCTTCCGGCCGGCAGCGCCCTCGCAGGTGAGACGAGCGTCGAAGCCGCGTCGCGTGAGCTCGCCGAGGAGACCGGTCTGCGGGTCGCGCCCGAGGATCTCGTTCTCGTCGGGAGGGTCGTCGAGGAATCCGCCCTCTTCGATCTCTACGCCGCCCGGATCGCTGACGACGACGATCTCGACCTCGATCCGCTCGAGGTGTGCGAGAGCGAATGGGTGAGTGTCGAGGAGCTCTTCCGCCGTGCGGCGCGCCGCGAGATGGCAGGCCCCTGGGCGGACCGCCTCGACGAGCTCGGTCGCGACCTCGTGCAGCGCATCGAGGAGCGGCGGATCCACCGCACCCGCTGAGGCGTCGGATGCTGACGCGTCGGATGCTGACGCGTCGGATGCTGACGAGATGACGGATCTCGAGGATTCCTGGGCCGGAACTCGTCCTCAGGAAGGTGCGTTCTCCTCAGGAAGCTGCGCGTCGTCGAGCACGGGCCGTGCCGCGGCGATCGATGAGATCGAGCGCCAGACGAGGAGGAGCGTCAACGCCGATCCGCCGAACGCGAACCACCAGGGCGCCGTGAGGCCCCAGGTCTGAGCGATCACGCCGCCGAGGGCCTGACCGATGACGAGCCCCGCGAAGACGCCGACCATGTTCACCGACGCGATGCGGCCCTGCAGCGTCAACGGTACGAGGCGCTGGCGGACGGTGGTCGAGATCGTCGCCCAGACGAACGCGTACACGCCGAAGCCGAACATGATCACGAACGCGATCGCGGGCACCGTCGTCAGCGCGAAGGCGAGGTGCATGATCACTTCGAGCGTCAGACACACCCGCATGAGCGTCGCGAACGAGACGCGCCTCTCGAGCGCGCCGAAGATCCGGACACCGACGAGCCCACCCAGAGCCGATGCCGTCGTCAGCGCTCCGTAGCCGACCGGACCCATGCCGAGATGGTCGGTGGCGTACAGCACGAGAATGCCCCAGGGTGCCGCCCACGTGATGTTGAAGACCAGGATGATCATGACCAGCGTGCGCACGGGCGGGTTCGCCCGCAGCCACCGCAGACCCTCGCGGATCGGCTGCGCCGGCCGCTCGGCATCCGCCACGTCGCGATCCGGGACCGGCGTGCGGGCGATGCGTGCGATGAGCACGATGGCCAGTGTCACGCAGATGATCTGGGTGACGAACGGCCAGAACGATCCCACCGCGAACAGGAACGCGCCCAGCGGTGGACCGGCGAGTTGGTTCGCCACCAGATAGCCGGCCTGAAGTCTGGCGTTGCCGAGACCGAGATCCGCGGGACGCACGAGCATGGGCAGCAGCGTGCTGCCGGCCGTGTCGGCGAACACCTCCGCCGTTCCGTACAGGAACGCGGCCACCAGCACGATCCACACGCTCACGGCGCCGGTCACGAGGAACACGACCAGGCCGGCGACGACGAGGGCGCGCAGGGCGTTCGCGACGATGACGAGCCGGCGGCGGTCGTGATGGTCGGCTACAGACCCCGCGAACAGGCCGAAGAGCAGCCATGGCAGGTACTGCATCATGGCACCGCCGGCTACGAGGATCGGCGAACTCGTGAGCGAGGCGATGAGCAACGGGGATGCCGACAGGGCGATCCCGTCGCCGAGGTTGCTCGTCCAGGACGAGCTCAGCAACCAGCGGAAGTCACGCCCGAGGCGGCGGGGAGCGATGATCTCGCCGACGGAACGGGGACGGTCGGCGACGGGCACCACGCCATCGTAGGCGGCGCGGGGCGAGCAGGGGGGGCGGGGCGGGTGGGCTCAGCGGGTGGTCGAGCCGCGTACCAGCTCGTAGGGCAGCTCGATCGCGCGCGGGGGATCGCCGGCGTCGAGCGCGGCGAACATCCCCTCGGGCGCCTTCTCCGGATGCAGGCACAGGTGGGTGATTCCCAGGCGGGCGTTCATCTCGCAGTCGATCGTGCACAGCACCAGCAGTTGCAGATCGCGCGGCATGACGGTGTCGATCTGCTCGAGATGCAGATAGATCTCGGGCCCTTCCTCGCAGTAGGCGAAGACGGCGTCGACGTCGGTGTCCAGCAGTTCGTGCAGGGCGGGCACGAGCCGTCGGCGCCCGGCATCCAGCCGCGCCACGAGCGGCGTGCGGCCGTTCACGGCGCTCCAGGCGAGGTAGGCGCTCTCGCCGAGCTGGTCGCGCGGCACCTCGCTCTCGTCGACGAGGAAGCCGATGCGCTGCGCTCCGGCCTCCGCGAGGTGCGCGAGTCCGGCCCGGACCGCCGCGGCGTAACCGGTGCGGATCGTCAGCACGCCGCCGGGGACGGTGAGGTCGTTCGCCGCGACGGGGATGCCGGCGGCCACCGCGTCGCGCAGGATCGTGCGATCGTCGGCCGGATCCGGAAAGTAGAGCGCGTCGATCTGGGCGCCCGCCAGCAGGTCGGGACGGCTGTCGGGCAGCACGGTCACGGTGAATCCGCGCTCGGCTCCGGCCTGCACCAGCGCGTCGAGCTGGCGTGCCCGCTGCAGCGCCCGCCGACCGTCCTGCAGCGAGTTGGCCGCCATCACGAAGCCGATCGACATCGTGCGGCCGCTGCGCAGTGCGCTCGCATGCTTGTTCGGGGCGTAGCCGAGCTCAGCAGCGACCGCCTTGATGCGCTCGCGCGTCTCCGCGCTGAGGTTGCCGCGACCGTTCAGGGCTTGGCTGATCGCCGCCGTCGACACTCCCGCCCGCGCGGCGACGTCGCGGAGCGTGACGCGCGTCATCCGCGGTCGCCGTCCTCGTCGCCGTCGGCGGGCGGAAAGACGATGTCCACCGCACTCGTCCACTGCGAACCCGAACCTGCGGCGGCGAGGGTGTGGCCCTGCGAGATCAGACCGTGCAGCAGCGCACCGGAGAAGTGGCGGAGAGCGGCTTCGGTCTCGGCTCCCGCGCCGCGGGAACGTGCGCGTTCGATCTCGCGGTCGAGCACGGCGTGCACATGCGCGCGCATCTGGACGACCGCGGGGGCCACCTCGTGCACGCGGCGCGCCATCGCATGACGCTGCGCGGCGGTCTGCACGATGAGGCGGGCCTCGCCGATGGTCGCGAACTCGTCGATCGGCGCGTGGACGCGGATGGTGTCGAGGTCGAGCAGTTCGATGTCGGGGAGCGAGCGCAGCCCCGGATCCACGTTGCGCGGCATCCCGAGGTCGATGATCAGCTGCGGCGTCGACACCGCAGCACGGGCCGCACCGTGGCTCTCGAGATCGAGGGCGAAGGTGTCGGTGGTCGTCGTGCAGGTGACGATGACGTCCGCGCGGGCGGCCTCGGCGGCGAACGCGTCGGCCGAAACGGTCGTCAGGTGCTCGCGCTTCGCGAAGCGGTCGCGCCCCGATCGCGAGTGCACGCGGATGTCGACGGCGCCGACGTCGCGCAGCGCCGCCAGGGATGCCGCGGCGTAGCGCCCGGTGCCGACGAGGAGGACCCGCGCCTCCTCCCACGACCCGAGGCGCGAGCCGGCGAGCTCGACCGCAAGGCGGACCAGGGAGCGCCCCGACTCGCCGAGCTTTGTCGAGTTCTTGACCGCGCGGGACGTCTCCGTGGCGCGCTGGAACAGGTGCTCGAGGGGAGCGGTGGTCACGCCTTCCCGGCGTGCGGCATCGAGCGCGCGCCGCACCTGCCCGGCGATCTCGTCCTCGCCGACGGCGACGGAATCGAGCCCCGACGCGACCGAGAACAGATGGCGCGCCACGTGGTTGCCGTGCGCGAACTCGACGGTCTCGCGGACGTCGCGGAAGGGCAGCGCCGACAGCTCTGCGAGGCGCTCCATCGCGGCATCCATCGCCGGCAGGGGCGAGGCGTCGTCGGGATTGTCGGCCAGATCGAAATAGGCCTCGAAGCGATTGCAGGTGGCCAGGACCACGGCTCCGCGAATGCTCTCGTGCGCCGCCGTCAGGTCGGTTGCGACGGTGTCCCCGACCACCGATAGCCGCTCCAGCGCTTCGAGAGGCGTGGTGCGCTGATGGGCGGAGAGGCAGACGAGCACGCGGGTCCAGTCGTGAGTCGAACGGAAGGGAACGAGGTTAGTATAACGATTAACGCCCACTCGAGTCCGTCCCACGGGAGCATCATCATCGCCTCTGCCACCGCCGCCGCTCATCCCCTGACCGCGCACGGCACCTCCGCCTCACGGCTGGTCCGCGCCCTCCGCGGCGATCGTCCGGAGATCACCCCCGTCTGGTTCATGCGGCAGGCCGGGCGCTCGCTTCCCGAGTACCGGGCGCTGCGTGCCACCGGGACGATGCTCGACTCCTGTCTGAGCCCGGAGCTGGCCAGCGAGATCACGATGCAGCCGGTGCGCCGGCACGGAGTGGATGCCGCGGTGTTCTTCAGCGACATCATCGTTCCGCTCCACCTCGTCGGGGTGGAGGTCGAGATCGCCGCCGGCCGCGGCCCGGTCTTCCGCAACCCCGTGCGCACCGCCGGCGAGATCGCCGCGCTCGTGCGGATCGATCCGGCACTCGTGGAGGAGCGCGGCGAGGCGGTCGTCGAGGCCGTCCAGCGCACGGTCGCCATGCTGGCGGAGGAGGGCGAGCAGCGCGGCGAGCCGCTGCCGCTCATCGGTTTCGCCGGCGCCCCGTTCACCCTCGCCGCCTATCTCGTGGAAGGCGGCCCGTCGAAAGACCACCTCGGCGCCCGCAGCCTCATCCACTCCGACCCCGCGGCCTGGGCCGACCTCACGGCCTGGCTCGCGGAGGTGACCGGGCGCTTCCTCGCCCTGCAGGTGCGTGCCGGCGCGAGCGCCGCGCAGCTGTTCGACTCGTGGGCCGGAGCGCTCGCTCCCGCCGACTACCGGCGCGCCGTGCTGCCGGCATCCGCGGCCGCCCTGGAGCCCGTTCGCGCGCTGCGCGGCGAAGGTCTCGATGTGCCCCTGATCCACTTCGGTGTCGGCACCGGCGAGATCCTCGCCGACATGGCGTCGATCGGCGTCGATGCGATCGGCGTCGACTATCGCGTCGACCTCGATGACGCCGTGACCCGCATCGGCCGCGATCTCACGGTGCAGGGCAACCTCGATCCCGCGCTGCTGTTCGCCCCCGAGGATGTGCGTCGGCGGGCGGCCCACGCCGCCCTCGCCTCGGGGCTGGCGGCGCGAGCACATGTCTTCAACCTTGGCCACGGTGTGCCGATGAACACCGACCCCACCGTGCTCACCGATCTGGTGCGCACCGTTCACGACTGGCGCGCACCCGCGGAGTCCGCGCGGTGACCACCTCTCGCACGGGCGCGCCGGCAGCCGCGACCGGCGCCGATGTCGTCGTCGTCGGCGCCGGTATGGGCGGGCTCGTCGTGGCACACGAGCTGGCGCGTGCCGGACGTGACGTGGTCGTGGTCGACGCGGCGGAAGAGGTCGGCGGGCTGCTGCGCCGCGGCACGCTCGCGGGGGTGGACATCGATCTCGGGGCGGAGTCGTTCGCGACGCGTACCGATGCGGTGGCCGCTCTCGTCGCGGATGCCGGGCTCCCGCTCGAGCTGGTCGCGCCGCGCCCCCAGGGCGCCTGGCTCGCCGTCGCCACGGACGACGGCGTGTGCCGCGCTCGCCTGCCGCGGCGGACCGTTCTCGGCATCCCCGCCGATCCCGGTGCCGACGACGTCGTCGCGATCATCGGCGCCGACGGCGCCGCCCGCGCGCGCGATGAGCGACGGGTGCCCATCATCGCCGACGCGGAGCCGTCGCTCTACGACCTGGTCGCCGAACGTCTCGGTGTCCGCGTCGCCGATCGGCTCGTCGACACGCTCTGCCGGAGCGTCTACTCGCGACCCGCCGCCGAGGCCCGCTTGTCGCAGCTGCACCCCGGTCTGTGGCGCGAGTTCGTTTCCCGCGGCTCGCTTCTCGAGGCCGCGGACGCGATCGCGACCGGGCAGCGCGCCGGCGCCGCCGTCGGCGGCATCGCAGGGGGCATGTGGCGCCTTCCGACGGCGCTCGCTGAGGCCGCGGAGGCCCACGGTGCGAAGATCCGCACCGGGGTCGCGGTGCGTGCTGTGCGCTCGGATGTCGAGACGGTCACCGTCGAGACGACGAGCGGATCCCTGTCGGCGCGTCAGGTCGTGATCGCGACGGGCCCCGCGGAGGCGGCGCGCCTTCTGGCGGGTGCGGGCGTTTCGACGCGCGCCCCGGCGGCGGTCCGCCTCGTCGCGGCGGCCATCGCCCACCCCGCCCTCGCCGCCGAACCCGTCGGCTCGGGCGTGATCGTCGACGCCGCGCTGCCGACGGCGGCCAAGGCCCTCACGCACATCACCGCCAAGTGGGACTGGGCGCGCGCCGCGACGCCTGACGGCATCCACCTCGTGCGGCTCTCCGCTCGCGACGCCGCCGCCGGTACGCTGGCCACGGCCGACGAGGTCGCCCGCGAGGTCTCGATCCTCACCGGCGTCGACGTGGCCGCGGCCGATGTCGTCGACCTGGTCGTGCAGGAGTGGACGGATGCCGTCGTCGGCGCCGCCGCGCCCGACGACCTGCCCGCGGGCATCCACCTGGCCGGGGCCGCCGCCGCCGGTACCGGCCTCGCCTCCGTCATCCCGCACGCCCGCGACCTCGCCGCCCGTCTCGACCGCGCGCTCGCGGCATCCCTCCCGTCGTCCTCCCTCCACACCCACCCGGTTTCCTAGGAGCACCGCATGACCGAACAGATCCCGCTCGGATACACCCTCTTCGCCGTCCTGGCCGGCCCCCGTCCGCGGGTGGCGCCCGACGCCGCGGCGATCGCCGAGCTGTCCGCCGCCGTCGACGCGGTCACGGCCGGCGGCGTCAGCGTGCGCGGCCTGTACGACGTCACCGGCATGCGCGGCGAAGCCGATCTCATGATCTGGCTGCACACGACGCCGGGTGAGTTCGACGACCCCGCCGTGCTCCAGAAGGCGCTGCGGGCACTGCGCCGCACCGGCGTGCTGCAGGCGTACACGGCCGTCTGGACCGCGATGGGGGTGCACCGCGAGGCCGAGTTCAACAAGCGTCACGTCCCCGGGTACCTTCGCGGCGAGAGCGCCCGCGGCTGGCTGTGCCTGTACCCGTTCGTGCGCAGCTACGAGTGGTACCTGCTGCCCGAGCAGGAGCGCGCCGGCATGCTCGCCGAGCACGGCCGCAAGGGTGCGCGCTTCACGGACGTCGTCGCCAACACCGTCTCGACCTTCGGCCTCAGCGACTACGAATGGCTCCTGCCGCTGGAGAGCGACGATCCCATCCACCTCGTCGACATGATGCGCGATCTGCGCGCCACGGACGCCCGGCGCCACGTGCGCGAAGAGGTGCCCTTCTACACGGGCCGCCGGCTCGAGCTCGACGAGCTGGCGGAGGTGCTGAGCTGATGGCCGAGAACATCGCTCGCCGGGCCGCCGAGTTCCGTCCCAAGCCTCCGCGCGCGAGCGCCGCTCCCGTGTGCGGCGACGGATGCCGCGTGCCGGCCGCCACGGCGGCGACGTGCGCCGGCGATCCGCACGTCACCGTCCCCGTCGCCTACGACGGCGTGCTGCTGCTCGGCTTCGGCGGCCCCGAGGGTCAGGACGACGTGATCCCGTTCCTGCGCAACGTCACGGCGGGCCGCGGCATCCCGGACGAGCGCCTCGAAGAGGTCGCCCATCACTACCGTCACTTCGGCGGGGTGTCGCCGATCAACCAGCACAACCGTGAGCTGAAGGCGGCGCTGGATGCCGAGCTCGCGGCGCGCGGCCTGGAGCTGCCGGTGTACTGGGGAAACCGCAACTGGACGCCCTACATCGCCGACGCCCTGCAGGACGCCCATGACGCCGGCCACCGCCGCCTGCTCGCGATCGCGACCAGCGCGTACAGCTCGTACTCGTCGTGCCGCCAGTACCGCGAAGATCTCGCCGACGCCGTCGAGGCCACCGGCCTGAGCGGTGCCGTCGAGATCGACAAGGTGCGCCAGTTCTTCGACCACCCGGGCTTCGTGACCCCCTTCGCGGAGGGCGTCGCCGAGGGACTCGAGGCCCTCCATGCCCAGGGCTTCGCCGACGACGAGATCGAGATCCTCTTCTCTACCCACTCGATCCCCAACAGTGACGCCGACCGTTCCGGCCCGCCCGAGCGCGGATTCGGCGCCGGCGGCGCCTACGTCGCGCAGCACACGGCCGTCGCCGAGACGATCATGTCGCGGCTGGGCTCGTCGTGTGCCTGGCAGCTCGTCTTCCAGAGCCGTTCGGGCCCGCCGCAGGTGCCGTGGCTCGAGCCCGACATCAACGACGCGATGGCCGAGCTGCCCGCTCGCGGTCGCAAGGCCGTGCTCATCGTGCCGCTCGGCTTCGTCAGCGACCACATGGAGGTGCTCTGGGACCTCGACACCGAGGCGATGGAGACGGCCGACGAGCTGGGGCTCACGGCGATCCGCACGCCCACTCCGGGGACGCATCCGGCGTACGTCTCGGGCCTGGTCGACCTCATGGTCGAGCGGCTGAACGGCGCCGCCGCGGCCGACCGACCGCACGAGACGGACCTCGGACCCTGGTACGACGTGTGCCGTCCCGGATGCTGCGAGAACAAGCGACTCGGCTTCCAGCCGGCACTCGCGGGGATCGCGCCGTGACGGTGACCGACGCCGCCGCACCCGCGCCGCTGCGACTCGGAACCCGAGCGAGTCTGCTGGCCACCACGCAGTCCGGCCACGTCGCCGACGCCCTGCGGGCGGCGACCGGCCGCGAGGTGGAGCTGGTGCCGATCACGACGGCGGGCGACGTGCTCACCGGACCCCTCGCGCAGCTGGGTGGTACCGGCGTGTTCGTCGCGGCGCTGCGTGAGGCGTTGCTGCGCGACGAGTGCGACCTCGTGGTGCACTCGATGAAGGACCTTCCCACGGCCGACGTCGCGGGCCTCGCGATCGGTGCGGTTCCGCCGCGGGCCCCTGTGGCGGATGTGCTGTGCGCGCGCGGAGGCCTCACGCTCGAGGCGCTGCCGCACGGAGCCGTGGTCGGCAGCGGATCACCCCGGCGGGTCGCCCAGCTGCTGCGGCGCCGCCCCGATCTGCGGGCGCGCGGCATCCGCGGCAACGTCGATACCCGACTGCGCAAGGTCGACGAGGGGGAGTATGACGCCATCGTGCTGGCCGAGGCGGGGCTGACCCGGATCGGACGCAGCGACCGGATCACCGACCGCTTCGACGCCGACGGCTGGCCCACCTCCGCCGGCCAGGGCGCGCTCGCGGTCGAGGTGCGCACGGATTCCCCGGTCGCCGCGCAGATCGCCGCGATCACCGACGCGGATGCCGAGATCACCGCGCTCTGGGAGCGCGCCGTGCTGCGGCTGCTGGAGGCCGGGTGCGCCGCGCCGGTCGGCATCTCGGCCCGGCGTGCGCCGGACGCCGTCACGCTGATCGCGGAGGTCTACGCCCTCGACGGCGCCCGCATAGTCCGGGTCGCGCACTCCGCCGACCCCGCCGAACTGGCGACGGCGGCCGGGCGCGCAGCGCAGGCCGGTATCGTCGTCACCGCGCTGATGGATGCCGGGGCCGCCGAGCTCGCCGAGCTCGGTCCGCGACCCGCGGGAGACCCGCGGTGACCGCACTCGCCGGCGCGCGGGTGCTCGTGCCGCGCGGCGGCGCGTGGGGCGAGCACGTCGCGGGTGAGCTGACGCGTCGCGGTGCCGAACCGGTGATCGCGCCCCTGATCCGCACCGCCCCGCCCCGCGACACGGCCGCGCGCGACGCCGCCTTCGGCCGGCTCGCCGACGGTGACTACGAGTGGCTGTTCGTCACCAGCGCCGCCAGCGTCGAGCAGCTCGCGCTGTTCCTGTCGGCGAGCGGACGCGCGTTGCCGATGTCGTTGCGGGTCGCGGCGGTCGGTCAGGCCACGGCGCGCGCCGTCACCGAGCTGGGGGCGAACGTCGACTTCATCCCGCTGGGGCGCTCGTCGGCCCACGCGATGATCGCGCAGTGGTGCGCAGCGCACAGCGCGAGCTCGACCGGGCGCTGCCTCGTGGTGCGCTCCGATCTCGCCGGAGCTGTCGTCAGCGATGAGCTGGAGCTGCGCGGCTTCGCCGTCGACGTCTGCATCGGCTACCGCACGGTCGGCATTGATCTCGCCGCCGACGTGGCTGCAGATCTCGCCGCCGGCCGCTTCGCGATCGTGCTGCTGACCTCGCTGAGCGTCGGACGCGAGCTGCGCCGACAGGTCGGAGCGCTGCCGGCATCCACCCTCGTCGCCTCGATCGGTCCGGGCACCACCCGCGACGCGGAGCGCCTCGGCTTCGTCGTCGGCCACACCGCGCGTACACAGAGCATCGACGCCCTCATCGCCGAGCTCGACACCCTTCCCCGACTCCAGGAGGTCACCCGATGACAGCGTTCCCCGTCCGCCGCCTGCGCCGCCTGCGCCAGAGCCCGGCCCTGCGACGCCTCCTCGCCGAGACCGACCTGAGCCCGCGCCGGCTCGTCCTGCCGGTGTTCGTGAAGGAGGACATCGCCGAGGCGCAGCCGATTGCGAGCATGCCCGGGGTTCACCAATACCCCCTCGCCCAGCTCGCGGCCGTCGTCGACGAGGCGGCCGAGGCCGGCATCGGCGGCATCATGCTCTTCGGCGTTCCCGCCGTGCGCGATGCCGTCGGCAGCGGCGCGACCGACCCCGACGGCATCCTCAACCGGGCGATCGCCGTCGCGGCGCGCGCGGCGGCCGGGCGCCTCACGGTGCAGGCCGACCTCTGCCTCGACGAGTTCACCGACCACGGCCACTGCGGCGTGCTCGCCGCCGACGGATCGGTCGACAACGACGCGACCCTCGAGGTGTACGCGCGGATGGCGCTCGCCCAGGCCGAGGCCGGCGCCGACATCCTCGGCCTGTCGGGCATGATGGACGGCCAGGTCGCCGCGTGCCGTGCGGCGCTGGATGCCGCGGGCCGCAGCGACGTCGTGATCCTCGCGTACTCCGCCAAGTACGCCTCCGCGTTCTACGGTCCGTTCCGCGACGCCGTCGAGTCGACCCTCACCGGCGACCGTCGCACCTACCAGCTCGACGCCGCCAACGGCCGCGAGGGCGTGCAGGAGGCCCTCGCCGACATCGACGAGGGCGCCGACATCGTCATGGTCAAGCCCGCGGGCCCGTATCTCGATGTGCTCGCCGAGGTCGCCGCCGTGTCGTCCGTGCCGGTCTGGGCCTACCAGGTGTCGGGGGAGTACGCGATGATCGAGCACGCCGCCGCCGCCGGTGTCATCGACCGTGAGCGTGCGATCGGGGAGAGCATCCTCGGCATCCGCCGCGCCGGCGCCGAGGCGATTCTGACGTATTGGGCGATCGAGGTCGCCGGCTGGCTCCGAGAGGGACGCGCACTCGCATGACCGACACCAACGACGCCCTGTTCACCCGTGCCCGCGCGGTCATCCCCGGTGGCGTGGATTCGCCCGTGCGCGCGTACGGCTCCGTCGGCGGCACGCCGCGCTTCCTCGTCGAGGCCGCGGGCGCGTACGTGACGGATGCCGAGGGGCGCCGCTACGTCGACCTCGTCGCCAGCTGGGGCCCGGCGCTGCTCGGCCACGCCCATCCGGAGGTCGTCGCCGCCGTCCAGGCCGCCGCCGCGCGCGGACTGTCGTTCGGAGCGCCGACCCCGGCCGAGGCGGAGCTCGTCGAGGAGATCGTGCGACGGGTGCCGGCCGTGCAGAAGGCGCGGCTGGTGTCCACGGGCACCGAGGCGACCATGAGCGCCATCCGCCTGGCGCGCGGCGCCACCGGACGGGACCTTCTCATCAAGTTCGCGGGCCACTATCACGGTCACTCCGACGGTCTGCTGGCCGCCGCCGGGTCGGGGCTGGCGACCTTCGCACTGCCGGGCTCTGCCGGCGTGCCGGAGGCCGTCGCGGCGCAGACGTTGGTCGTCCCGTACAACGACCGTGCCGCGCTGGAGGAGGTCTTCGCCGCGCACTCCGGTCGGATCGCCGCCGTGATCACCGAGGCTGCGGCGGCGAACATGGGCGTTGTCGCCCCGGCATCCGGGTTCTCCACGTTCGTCGCCGAGCTCTGCCGCCGCGAGGGCGCCCTGCTGATCAGCGACGAGGTGCTCACCGGGTTCCGCGCCGCCCCGGGCGGCTACGCCCAGGTGCTCGCGGACGCGGGGGAGACCGTCGTCCCCGACCTCGTCACCTTCGGAAAGGTCATCGGCGGTGGACTGCCGGTCGCCGCGGTCGGCGGCCGCGCCGACGTCATGGACATGCTCGCCCCGCTGGGGCCGGTGTACCAGGCCGGCACGCTGAGCGGAAACCCCGTCGCGGTCGCCGCGGGCCTGGCGACGCTTCGTCTGGCCGATGCCTCCGCGTACGCCCGGCTGGCAGCGGCGGCCGACGCGGTCGCCGACGCGGCGACGGCGGCGCTGACGGCGGCCGGGGTGCCCCACGTGCTGCAGCGGGCGGGAAGCCTGTTCAGCGTCTTCTTCGGCGCCGAAGTCGTCGGCGGGGTGCCGGACTACGCGACGGCGCAGCAGCAGGACACCGTCGCCTACGGCCGGTTCTTCCACGCGATGCTGGACGCCGGCGTCTCGCTGCCGCCGTCGGCGTTCGAGGCGTGGTTCCTCACCGCCGCGCACGACGATGCCGCGGTGGCGCAGATCGTCGACGCCCTGCCCGCGGCCGCCCGCGCCGCGGCTTCCGCCTGATTGCGCGCTTCGGTTGGCGCGTGCGCCGAGAACGCCGGGCGCGTTCCCGGTGCGCGCGCCAGGTGGATGCCGGCGTCGTGCGCGCAGCGATGTCGGTGGCCCGGGCTAGCGTCGGCGCATGAACACCGACGAGCTGTTTCTGCGTTCCGACGCGGCCCTGCGCGACGTCATCGACCGGATCGATCCGGCCGATCTCACCCGGTCAGCACCTGCCGAGTGGACCTCCATGGCGAACCCCACGGTCCGCGACATCCTGCAGGCGCACACGTACGACGAGGCGTGGGTTCCCGACGTCCTGCGCGGACGCGCGGCGGTCGACGGCGACGACCTGCGCGGCGTCGATCTGCTGGGCGATGATCCGATCGGCGCCTACGACGCGCGCAACGATGCCGCGACCGCCGCCGTCCGCGCCGGCGGCTACGCCGACACGTTCCGGTTCAGCTACGGCGACTACCCGGCCGCCGAAGGGCTCGCGCACCTGGCCACGTACCGGGCATTCCAGGCGTGGCAGATCGCGAAGCATCTCGGCATCCCGTTCCATCTGTCACCCGAGCTGATCGCCGGTCTCGAGGAACACGTCGTGGCGTTCGCGGACGAGTGGCGCCAGTGGGGCGTGTTCCCTCCCGCCATCGCACCGCCCGCGGATGCCGACGACGAGACGCGTCTGCTGTGTGCCGTCGGCTACTGGGTCCCCTAGGCGACGAGCGCACTGCCGATCGTGGTGCAGGCTCCGCCGGATAGGCTGGAGCGCATGCCCGTGACCCTGCTCGGAGCCGCCGAGATCCGCGCGCTCGCCGCCGACCTCGACGTGACACCGACGAAGAAGCTCGGTCAGAACTTCGTCGTCGATGCCAACACCGTGCGAAAGATCGTGCACGTCGCGGAGGTGACGGCCGCCGACCGGGTCGTCGAGGTGGGTCCCGGGCTGGGGTCGCTCACGCTCGCGATCCTCGAGACCGGCGCTGCGGTCACCGCCGTCGAGATCGATCATCGCCTCGCCGAGCGTCTGCCGGCCACGGCCGCGTCGCACGGCGTCGCCGACGTTGCGCTGACGGTCGTGGATGCCGACGCCCTTCGCGTCACCGCGCTTCCGGGCGATCCGAACGTGCTCGTCGCCAACCTGCCGTACAACGTCAGCGTGCCGGTGCTGCTCCACTTCATGGAGACCTTTCCGGGCCTTGAGCGCGGTGTCGTGATGGTGCAGGCGGAGGTGGGGGAGCGGCTCGCCGCTCCGCCGGGATCCAAGGTCTACGGGGCGCCCAGCGTCAAGGCCGCTTGGTACGGCCCGTGGCGGCTGGCCGGCACCGTCTCTCGGCAGGTCTTCTGGCCGGTGCCCAACGTCGACAGCGTGCTCGTCGGGTTCCGTCGTGACCCCGAGCCGCGCGGCGACGAGGCTCTGCGTCGCGCGACGTTCCAGGTGGTGGATGCCGCGTTCCAGCAGCGCCGCAAGATGCTGCGGCAGGCGCTGGCGCCGATACTCGGTGGCTCATCGAGCGCGGCCTCGGCGGTGTTGGAGTCGGCGGGTGTCGACCCGACGGCGCGCGGTGAGCAGCTCACGATCGCGGACTTCGTCGCCATCGCCCGCGCTCCCCGGTAGGCATCGGAAGGCACGCCGGCGTCGTCGCCGCGGGCCCGCCGTCGATCGATCGGCGACACGACGCGCAATGTTCACCACGCCGTCACGAAACATGCTTGTAACATTGCGCCCATGCGTATGGCCGAGCATCCTGCTCCCGAACGGGTCCTGCTCCATCTCAGCGACACCCATCTGCGCGCCGCCGGCTCGCGCATCTGGGACCGCGTCTCGGGGGAGGAACACCTCGCTCGTGCGTTGGCCGGAATCGAAGCGTCGGGCGTGCGTCCCGACGCGATCGTGGTGACGGGTGACCTCGTCGACCTCGGCGAACGTGCCGCCTATGCGATGCTGCGCGCGATGGTGGAACCCGTGGCCGCACGCCTCGAGGCGCCGGTGGTGTGGGTGATGGGAAACCACGACGATCGCGCCGCGTTCCGCAGCGAGCTGTGGGGCGACGAGGATGCGGACCTTCGCCCCGTCGATCGCGTCGACGAGTTCGACGGCCTGCGCATCGTCACGCTGGACACCTCCGTGCCGGGGCATCATTACGGCGAGATCAGCGACGCGCAGCTGGCCTGGCTCGCCGCGGTGCTCGCCACTCCCGCGCCGCTGGGCACGATCCTCGCCATGCATCACCCGCCCGTGCCGAGCGTGCTCGCGCTCGCGGCGAGCGTGGAGCTGCGCGACCAAGCCCGGCTCGCCCGTGTGGTGCGCGGCACCGACGTCCGCGCGATCATCGCCGGGCATCTCCACTACTCGACGTTCGCGACGTTTGCCGGCATCCCCGTCTCGGTCGCCTCTTCGACCTGCTACGCACAGGATCTCACCGTGCCGGTCGGCGGCACCCGTCCGCAGGACGGCGCGCAGTCCTACAACCTCGTCCACGTGTACGACGACACCGTCGTCCACTCCGTGGTCCCGGTCGACGTATCGCGCGTCATGGAGTACACCGACCCCGAGGCGGCTCAGCGACTCCTCGCGGACGCGGGGATCACCGGCGTCGGCGTGCAGCGGCCGTCGGCGCCGCCGACACGCCCGGTGTCCGTGCTGCACTGACCGGCGTCTCCCACGGGGCACGCACCGGGAACATCCGCTCGAGCGTCTCGCGGAGCATCCGCACGCGCAGCTCCTCCGGCACCTCCGTCTCGCCGCCGTCGTTCAGGCAGAACATGTCGGCGTCGCGGCGCTGCTCCAAACGGCGCATCTTCTTGAGTGACGAGGCCATCGTGGTCTGCACGTACTGCACGCGCGGCTCGTTCGTCGCGATCGCGCGTCCGGTCATCAGCGCGTAGTAGTGATAGAGGCTGTTGGTCACCGAGACGTCGGTCGCGCTGCGGAAGCGGGATGCCGCCGTGCGCGCGATGTCGTCGGCGAACTCGCGCTCCACCTCCGCGGCCACGCTTCGCCGCATCGGGGCCGCGCAGTGCTCGAGGTCGCGCAGGATCACCCGCCCGAAGCGCTCCCGCAGGAGCTCTCGATTGACGCGCAGCGCGTTGTCGTGGCCGGATCGTTCCGTGCGCGTGGGACCGGCCCCGATGCGGACGTCGCACTCGACGAACTTGGTGAGACCGCCCGCGGTGAAGAACATCTCGGCCGTCACGGGGCGGCCGAAGAACATGTCGTCGTTCGAGTAGAGGAACTGCTCGGCCAGCCCGTCGATGCGGTGCAGTTGCGCCTCGACGGCGTGGGAGTTGTGCGTGGGGAGCACGGACGGGTCGGCGAAGAACTCCTCGCTGCGCACGACCGTCACCCGCGGGTGCTCCGCCAGCCAGGCGGGATGCGGCGAGTCGGTGGCGATGAAGATGCGTCGCACCCAGGGTGCGTACATGTGGACGCTGCGCAGCGCATACCGCAGCTCGTCGACGTGACGGTAGCGGGCGGGCCCGTCGTCGCCCTTGCCGACGACGTACTCCTCCTGCTGCGCGGCGCGCTGTCGCTGGAACTCGCTGGCCGATCCGTCGACCCAGGAGAAGACCATGTCGATGTCGACGCTGACCTGGTGGGGGCGTGCGTCGAACATGCCCACCACGGTGCGCCACGACCTGCCATAGCGCCAGACCGTCGTGGGAACGAGGTCGGATGCCGGGAAGACCCGCCGCGTGAGCGCGTTGGGTCGTGGTGTGTGGACAAGCTCGCCGGCTGTCCGCCACGTCTCCAGACGCACCCCCTGCGCGCTGCCGTAGCGCAGTGATCCGCTCTGCGTGATCCGCGGGCGAAACAGCCGCAGAGCCCACACGGCGTCGGCGTCGGGGAGGGGCAGATCGACGGCGAGGCGGGCGGGACCGCCCGGCGTCTTCGCGTACAGCGGCTCCTGCGCTCCGGTGGCGGCGAGGGCGCGCAGGGCCGCGCGTCCCTCCGCGGCATCGACCACGATCACCACGGCGCCGTGGTCGTCTTGGGCGAGCAGCGGATCGATGCCGGCGGCGACCAGGGCGTCGGCGACCAGTCCGATGTCCGCGATGCGCGCCATCTCGGGCGTGAGGTCGTCGTGGACGACGTGGAGGATGCCGTCCACCCAGCGCAGGTCGTCGCGGGCCAGCAGGCTCGACCAGGGATGCGGGTGCGGCGAGAGTGCCTCCAGTGCTGCCATTACGCGGACCGCCCTTCATCGTCGGAGAGCCTCAGCGTACGTTGCCGGCGTTTCCCGCGCGTTTCGGGAGCGACAGGCCCGGTGAGCGGTCGCGGTCGATAGCCTGGACGGGTGACCGACACCTCCGAGCGTTTCCCCGCCTCGCGCGGCGGCGACCTGCACCGTCCGTACGCCGCGGCATCCGACCGCTACTCCGCCTCCGCGTTTCGTCAGGTGGGCTCGAGCGGGCTGTATCTGCCGGCGATCTCGCTAGGGCTGTGGTGGAACTTCGGCGACAACGTCCCCTTCGACAACCAGCGCGCGCTGCTGCGCCACGCCTTCGACCGCGGCATCACCCATTTCGATCTCGCGAACAACTACGGTCCGCCCTACGGCAGCGCCGAGACGAACTTCGGGCGCATGATGCGAGAGGACTTCCGGCCCTACCGGGACGAGCTGATCATCTCGTCCAAGGCCGGGTACGACATGTGGGACGGGCCCTACGGCCAATGGGGATCGCGCAAGTACCTGCTCGCCAGCGCCGAGCAGTCGCTGACGCGCATGTCGCTCGACTACGTCGACATCTTCTACTCGCACCGCTTCGATCCGGTGACGCCGATCGAGGAGACGGTCGCGGCGCTGGACACCCTCGTGCGTCAGGGCAAGGCGCTCTACGTCGGCATCTCGTCGTACGAGCCCGAGCAGACGGCGAAGGCGGCCGCGGTGGCGCGTGAGCTCGGCACACCGCTGATCATCCATCAGCCGTCCTACTCGATCCTCGGGCGATGGATCGAAGACGGCCTGACCGGCGTGCTCCGGGAGGAGGGGATGGGGGCGATCGCCTTCGTGCCGCTCGCGCAGGGCCTGCTCACCGATCGCTATCTCGGCGACGGCACCTCGGCCCGGTCGCAGGAGCGCTCGTCGCTGCCCGGGCGCCGTCTGACCGATACGGCGCTGGAGGGCCTGCGCGCGCTGAACGTGATCGCCCGTGAGCGCGGACAGAGCCTCGCGCAGCTCGCGCTGCAGTGGGTGCTGCGCGACGGCGTGGTGGCCTCGGCGCTCATCGGCGCTTCGCGCCCGCAGCAGCTCGATGAGAACCTCGCGGCCGTGGACGGTCCCGCCTTCGACGCGGAAGAGCTCGAGCGCATCGACGTCATCTCCGCCGGTATCGGCGAGGTGTGGGCGGACGCTTCGTGACGACCGCTGCGGCGGCCGGTCGCCGGGTGCACGTGCGTGCGCCCGGCAAGATCAACATCGCCTTCGACGTCGGTGACGTCCAGCCCGACGGCTACCACGACGTGGCCTCGGTGTATCAGGCGGTGTCCGCGTACGAAGACGTGTGGGCGCGGGTCGCGGACGACTTCACGCTCACGGTGACCGGCGATCTGGACGTGTCGGGTGTACCCCTCGACGAGTCCAACCTCGCCGTGCGCGCCGCGCGGCGCGTCGCGGAGCGGCTGGGGTGGCGCGGCGGCATCCACCTCGACATTCACAAGGGCGTACCCGTCGCCGGTGGCATGGGCGGAGGCTCGGCGGATGCCGCGGCGGCTCTCGTGGCCGTCAACGAGCTGCTCGGCGGAGCTCTCACGACCCTCGAACTGCAAGAACTCGCGGCGCCCCTGGGCGCGGACGTGCCGTTCGCGGTGCTCGGGGGGACGGCCATCGGCACGGGGCGCGGCGACGAGCTCGCTCCGGCGCTGGCACGGGGCCGCTTCGACTGGGTGCTCGTGACGAGTGAGGACGGACTGGCGACCCCCGCGGTGTACCGGGAACTGGACCGGTTGAGAGAGCTGCCCGACATCGCGCCGGCCCACGGTGTCCCCGCCGCCGACCCCGTCGTGATGCAGGCGCTGCGTGCGGGCGATCCCGCCGCACTCGCCGCGGCCGTCCGCAACGACCTGCAGGACGCCGCCCTCTCGCTGCGGCCGTCGCTGGCCGAGACGCTGCGCGCAGGTCACCGCGCGGGTGCGCTGGCAGGGCTCGTCTCGGGGTCCGGGCCGACCGTCGCCTTCCTCGCCGCCGATGAGCGCGGGGCGTCGGCGCTGGCGTCCGAACTCGCCGCTTCGGCGGCACCGGGTTCGCGGGTGCTGCACGTGCACGGACCCGTCCCCGGTGCGCGCGTCATCACCTCCTAACTTCTGCACCTCTGCCGCACCGGGCAGACATCGACCGAAGACCGTCCTCACGAACGGAGACCGCATGTCCGATCGCCACCCTCACCACGATGCGTCGCTGGACCGCACCATGACGGACGACCTCGCCGGCCGCGGGCTCATCGTGCGGCGCGTCGACGATGCGCTGCGCACCGAGACCGACGCCTGGTTGGAGGCCGTCTCCCGCGGCTTCCTGGGCGGTGAGCGCACCGACGTGCAGCGCGACGCGTTCTTCGCGCACACGGCGTACCGGCGCAAGATCGGCGTGTTCGATGGGACCGCTCCCCAGCCGGACGTGCCGGTGGCGACCTTCGCCTCGTGGGCGGCGGAGCTGACCCTTCCCGGCGGGACCGTTCCGGCCTGCGCGATCAGCTCGGTGACCGTCGCCCCCACCCATCGCCGCCGCGGCATCCTGCGCTCCGTGATGACGGGGGAGCTGCGCACCGCCGTGGAGCGCGGGCTTCCCGTCGCGATCCTCACCGTGAGCGAGTCGACGATCTACGGCCGCTTCGGCTTCGCGCCCGCTGCGCTCGCCGCGCAGTGGACGATCGACGCCCGTCGGGCGCGGTGGGTGGGCCCCGATGCGCCGGGACGCATCGACTTCGTCACGCGCGCGCAGGGGCGCGAGATCGCCGCGGCGCTGCACGAGCGCGTGCGCGCGCAGACGCCGGGCGAGATCGACATGCCCGGCGGGCACTGGGACCGCTTCTTCGGCACCCGACCCGACGTCGAGAAGGCCGAGGAGCTGCGGGCAGTCCAGTACCGCTCCGCAACGGGAGACGTCGACGGCGTCGCCCTGTACAAGGTCACGGAGAACGAGCACGACTTCGTGGCGTCCACCGTCGATGTCCTGCTGCTGGTCGCGGCGACCGACGAGGCGTACGCGGGGCTGTGGCGCTTCCTGCTGACGATGGACCTCATCGCCACGGTGCGCGCCGGCGAACTGTCGCTCGACGAGCCGCTGTGGTGGATGATCGCCGACCAGCGGGCCGCGACCGTTACCGTGCGCGACCACCACTACACGCGGATCCTCGATGTACCGGCCGCCCTGTCGGCGCGCACCTACGACGTCGCCGATGCCGTGACGCTGCGGGTCGCCGACCCGCTCGGCATCGCCGCCGGCACGTTCGTGCTGACGGTGGATGCCGAGGGCCTCGCCGGGGTCGACATCGTCGATGAGCCGCCGGTGGGAGTGCCCACGGCGACGCTCGGGGTGGTCGAGCTGTCGGCCATCCTGCTGGGCGGAGTCTCGCCGGTCACGCTGGCGCGGGCCGGCAGGCTCGTCGCCGACGATCCGTCGCGCCTGGCGCGGCTGTTCGCCTCGACGGTGCCGCCGCGTCTGAGCTTCTGGTACTGAGCCCTGGATCCACGCGGGGCCCGGACCGGTGTCGGATCCGGGCCCCGACTGGTGAGAGGTCTCAGCTGCCGCAGACCTCCTGCAGAGTCTTGGCCTCGGCGGTCAGCTTCGTCGAGGATTCCTGGCCCTTCGTGGAGATCTCCTCGGCCTTGGCCTGAGCCTCCTGCAGCTTCTGCATGGCGGCCTCGTCGCTCGGATCGATGTTCTTCAGGTTGGGCATCTCGAAGTCGGCGAAGATCGCGGCGACGTGTTCATGTCATCTCTCCGGCCATGCTGGGAACGGGGCCATCGGCCGTCCGCCCGCTCGCGTAGCCTGGAACCGATATGGCGCATCTGCTCGGGGCTGAAGGCCTCCACCTGGAATTCCCCACGAAGGTCGTGTTCGACCGCGTCTCGCTCGGCGTCGACGAGGGCGACCGCATCGGCATCGTCGGTCGTAACGGCGACGGCAAGTCATCCCTCATGGCCATGCTGGCCGGCCGCCTCACGCCGGATGCCGGGCGCGTGACGGTGCGCGGCGGCGTGCGCGTGGGCGTGCTCGACCAGGGCGACACGCTCGATGACACGTTGACCATCGCGCAGAGCGTCGTCGGCGACCGCGCCGAGCACGACTGGGCGGGTGACGCGGGTGTGCGCGACGTGATCGCGGGTCTCGTGGGGGATCTGGACTGGGACGGCCCGGTCGCCGGACTCTCCGGAGGGCAGCGGCGACGGGTCGCGCTCGCGCAGCTGCTCGTCGGAGACTGGGACGTGCTGGCGCTCGACGAGCCCACGAACCACCTCGATGTCGAAGCGGTGGCCTGGCTCGCCGCGCACCTCACGCGGCGCTGGTCGGCATCCCAGGGTGCGCTCCTGGTCGTCACCCACGATCGATGGTTCCTGGATGAGGTCTGCACCAAGACGTGGGAGGTGCACGACCGCATCGTCGAGCCGTTCGAGGGCGGCTACGCGGCCTACGTGCTGCAGCGCGTCGAGCGCGACCGCCAGTCGGCCGTGATCGAGCAGCGTCGACAGAACCTCGCACGCAAAGAGCTCGCGTGGCTGCGCCGCGGCGCGCCGGCGCGCACCAGCAAGCCGCGGTTCCGCATCGAGGCGGCCAATGAACTCATCGCTGACGTCCCCGAGATCCGCGACAAGGTGCAGTTGCAGTCGCTCGCCGTGTCCCGGTTGGGCAAGGACGTCGTCGACCTGCTCGACGCCGGCGTGACTTACGGCGATCGACTGGTGCTGCAGGACGTCGAGTGGCGCATCGCGCCGGGGGAGCGCACCGGCATCCTCGGCGTCAACGGCGCCGGCAAGTCCACGCTCCTCGGTCTCATCGCCGGCACGGTCGAGCCCACCCACGGTCGGGTCAAGCGCGGAAAGACCGTGAAGGTCGCGACGCTCACGCAGCGGATGGACGAGCTCGACCAATACCTGGACGATCCGGTGCGCGTGGTCATCTCGGGGCTGCGCACGAGCTACACCATCGGAACGGGCTCCAAGGCATCCGAGCTCACGCCGGGCCAGCTGCTGGAGCGCATGGGCTTCAGCTCGGCGCAGCTGTCGACGCCCGTGAAGGATCTGTCCGGTGGCCAGCAGCGTCGCCTGCAGCTGCTGCTGATCCTGCTCGATCAGCCCAACGTGCTGATCCTCGACGAGCCGACCAACGACCTCGACACCGACATGCTCGCTGCCATCGAGGACCTCCTCGACTCGTGGGCCGGAACGCTGCTGGTCGTCTCCCACGATCGCTACTTCCTCGAGCGCGTCACGGACCAGCAGTACGCGGTCATGGGCGGACGGCTACGGCACTTGCCGGGAGGCATCGACGAATACCTGAGGCTCCGCGCCGTTCAGCGCGACCAGCCGGCTGCGCCCGTCGTGGCCGGCTCGGAGGGCGACACTGCTCCGGCGCTGGCCGGCGCCGACCTCCGCGCCGCGCAGAAGGAGCTCGCCGCGGCGGAGCGGCGCATCCAGAAGCTCACCGCGCAGGCGGATGCCGCGCGCACCGCCCTCGCCGACCACGACCAGTCCGACTACGCGGGGCTGGGCGAGAAGATGCGCGCGATCGGCGAGATCGAGGCCGAGATCGCTGCGCTGGAGGAGCGCTGGTTCGAGCTCTCCGAGCTCATCGGCTGAGCCGGCTGTCAGGAGTCGAAGCCCAGCGACAGCTTTCGCAGCAGGCCCGCGAGTCGCTCGCGATCGGAGCGTGACAGCACGCTGAGCAGCAGGGCTTCGGCGTCGACGAGGCGTGTGATCGCGGCATCCACGCGGGTCTTGCCCTCGTCGGTGATCGTCACCAGAACGCTGCGTCCGTCACCGGGATCGGCCTCGCGGCGCACCAGGCGGCGTCCGACGAGGCGATCGATGCGGTTCGTCATCGTGCCGCTGGAGACCAGCGTCTGCTGCAGCAGCTGCTTGGGACTGAGCTGGTAGGGCTCGCCGGCCCGTCGCAGTGCCGACAGCACGTCCCACTCCCAGGGTTCGAGGTCGCTGCGACGAAACGCCTCGCGTCGCGCCCGGTCGAGATGACGCGACAGGCGATCCACCCGCGAGAGCACCTCCAGCGGCGAGAAGTCGAGATCCGGTCGCTGGGCGCCCCACGCGCCGACGATGCGGTCGACTTCGTCGTGCTCGGTGGACATGCCTCCATTATCGTCGCGGCGGCGCTCGGAGTTGCGTCAAAATACCCCCAGGGGTATCGTGTGAATACGCGTTCGAGAAGGAGAACAGATGCGCATCGTGATCGTCGGGGGAGTGGCCGGAGGCATGAGCTGTGCCGCGCGTGCGCGCAGGCTCGATGAGGCGGCCGAGATCATCGTCCTCGAGCGGGGCGCGCACGTCTCGTTCGCGAACTGCGGCCTGCCCTACTACGTCGGCGGAGAGATCGCCGATGAGTCCGCTCTGCTCGTGCAGACCCCGGCCTCGCTGAAAGCGTCTCTCGCGCTCGACGTGCGCCCCGGTCACGAGGTGACGGCGGTGGATGCCGCGGCCAAGACCGTGACCGTGATGAGCGCAGACGGTGTCGACACCCTGCACTACGACGCCCTCGTGCTGGCTCCGGGCGCCGCCGCGGCGACGCCGCCCATCACCGGACTGGACTCGCCGCGGGTGCGGACGCTGCGCAGCGTCGAGGACGCGGTCGCGTTGCGTGATCGCGTCCAGGCCGGTGCGCGCCGTGCCGTCGTGCTCGGGGCGGGCTTCATCGGCATCGAGGCCGCCGAAGCGCTCGCCCAGCGTGGGCTGCACACCACCGTCGTCGAGTTCGCGCCGCACGTGCTGCCCCCGCTCGAGGACGAGCTGGCCGCCCTCGTGACCGCGGAACTGCGGACGCTCGGCATCGAGGTGCGCGCCGGCACCGCGGCCACCGCGGTCGAATCCGGTGAGGACGGCGACGTCGTCGTCCTCGACGACGGCACCCGCCTGGACGCCGATATCGTCGTGCTCTCGGTGGGTGTTCGTCCCGACACGGCGGTCTTCGAGACCGCGGGCGTCGCATGCGTGCGTGGGGCGATGATCATCGACGAGCACGGACGTACCTCGCTGCCCGACGTCTACGCGGTCGGTGATGCGACGGCATCCGTCGACGCCGTCACCGGGGCCGTGCGTCCCGTCGCGCTCGCCGGACCCGCCAACCGCGCCGGACGGCTCGTCGCCGACGCGATTCTCCGTCCGGAGCACGCTCGTCCGCTTCCGCGCCCCGTCGGGACGGCGATCGTCCGTGTCGGTGCGCAGACGGTGGCGATGACCGGCGCGAACCGCGCCGCGCTCGCCGCCGCCGGGATCGACGCGGACACGCTGCACCTTCATCCGGGCCAGCACGCCGGCTACTTTCCCGGCGCCTCGCAGATCCATCTGGTCGTCCACATCCGTCGGAGTGACGGCCTGCTGCTGGGAGCGCAGGCCGTCGGCGCCGACGGGGTCGACAAGAGGATCGACGTGCTCGCGACGGCCATCCGTGCGGGCTGGGCGGTGGATGAGCTGATCGACCTCGACCTGGCCTACGCACCGCCGTACGGCTCCGCGAAGGATCCCGTCAACATGGTCGGGATGGTCGGCGAGAACGTCCGGAGCGGGGCCCTCCGCCTCTGGTACGCGCAGGACGTCGACGCGGTCGCCGAGACCGCGCTGATCCTCGACGTGCGCACCCCCGCGGAACTGTCCACCGGGCATCTGCCCGGGGCGCTCGCCATCCCGCACACCGCGTTGCGCGGCCGGCTCGACGAGGTGCGTGCCGCCGCCGCCGGGCGACCCGTGCGCGTCATGTGCCAGTCGGGCGTACGCTCCGCGATCGCGCACCGCGTCCTCGCGCAGGCCGGGTTCGACTCGGCGTCCCTGTCCGGCGGCATGCTGACGCTGCGCGCCGTTCTCGGTGAGCACGCGGATGCCGTGCTCGTCTCCGACCGCACACGCGTCTGAGGCGCGCGGACTCTTCCCCTCTCTGGCACGACCGACGAACAACGAACAGGAGAACTCCCATGTGCTCAGCAGTGACCTGCCGAACCTGCGGCAAGACGACGTGGGCCGGCTGCGGCCAGCACGTCGACCAGGTGATGAAGAACGTGCCGGCATCCCAGCGCTGCCCCGGCCACGAGCAGGCAGCCGGCGGCGGCTTCCTCGCCCGCGTGTTCGGGCGGTGACGACGAACGTGTCCGCATCCGACGCGGCGACGGCGCACGACGGCGCCGCGCAGCGCAAGATCGCCAACCGTCTGCGCCGTGCGCGGGGCCAGCTCGATGCGGTCATCGCCGCCGTTGAGGAGGGAAAGCCCTGTCGCGACGTCGTGACGCAGTTGGCTGCCGTCTCCAGCGCGCTGGACCGCGCCGGCTTCGCCATCGTGTCCACGGCGCTGCGGGAGTGTCTGTCCGATCCGGAGGGTGCAGCCGCGGAAGACGGCGTCACCGCCGACGAGCTGGAGAAGCTCTTCCTCATGCTCGCCTGAGCACGGCGATGCGGTCATCCGGGGTCGGGACTGGCAGACTGGAGCGGCACACCCGCCGTCTCGTGGGGTGCGGTCCGCCGTGGTGTAACGGCAGCACGACAGCCTTTGGAGCTGTGAGGTTCAGGTTCGAATCCTGGCGGCGGAGCATGACAGAGAACAGGTTGGATGCGTCCCTCGCCGTCGTGATCCTCGCCGCGGGGCAGGGTACGCGCATGCGCTCGTCGCTGCCGAAGGTGCTGCACCGCATCGGGGGCCGCCCCCTCGTCGGGCACGTTCTCGACACGGCCCGCGACCTGTCGCCCGCCCACGTTCTCGTCGTCGTCCGGCACGAAAGGGATCTCGTCGCCGATGCGGTGACCGGTATCTCGCCCGAGGTCGTCGTGGTCGACCAGGACGAGATCCCGGGCACGGGTCGCGCCGTCGAAGTCGCCCTGGACGCCGTCCCCGATTTCGCCGGCGACGTGCTGGTGCTTTCCGGTGACGTCCCCCTGCTCGATGCCGAGACGCTGAGCGCCCTCATCCGAGACCACCGCTCGTCCCGGGCTGCGATCACACTGCTGTCGGCCGTGCTCGACGACGCGACCGGCTACGGCCGTGTCGTGCGCGCCACCAACGGCGGCGTGGAGCGCATCGTCGAGCAGAAGGACGCCACGGCCGCGGAAGCGGCGATCACCGAGATCAACGCGGGCGTCTACGTCTTCCAGGCGGAAATGTTGCGTTCGCAGCTGGCGCGTGTGGGCACCCAGAACGCGCAGGGCGAGAAGTATCTGACCGACGTCGTGGGCCTGGCCCGCACCGCGGGGCTCGCCGTCACGGCATCCGTCGTCTCCGACGTCTCGCTGACGCTCGGCGTCAACGATCGCGCGCAGCTCGCCGAGGCCGGGCGCCTGCTCAACGCGCGCACCGTGCGCCGGTGGCAACTCGACGGCGTCACGATTCAGGATCCGGCGACGACCTGGATCGATGTCACCGCGACCCTCGCGCCCGACGTGACGGTGTTGCCCAACACCCACATCCTGCGCGCCACTGCCGTGGCTGCCGGCGCCACGATCGGACCCGACACGACGCTGGAGGACTGCGAGGTGGGCGAGAACGCCGTCGTCCGCCGCACTGATGCGACGCTCGCCGTCATCGGGGCGGGCGCCTCGGTCGGACCGTTCGCCTATCTGCGGCCGGGTACCGTGCTGGCCGATGGAGGCAAGATCGGAACGTTCGTGGAGACGAAGAACTCCACCATCGGCGCAGGCAGCAAGGTTCCCCACCTGTCCTACATCGGCGACACGACGATCGGACGCGGCGTCAACCTCGGCGCCGGCGCGATCACCGCGAACTACGACGACATCGCCAAGCATCGCACCGAGATCGGCGACGAGGTGCACTCCGGCTCGCACAACGTCTTCGTCGCGCCCGTTAGGATCGGAGATGGCGCCAAGACCGGTGCCGGTGCGGTGATCCGGAAGGACGTCCCGCCCGGAGCTCTCGCCTTGAGCGTTGCCCCCCAGCGCAACGTCGAGGGGTGGGTCGAGAACCACCGACCGGGAACGGCCGCGGCCGCGGCTGCCGCACGTTCCCGCACTGCACAGGAAGCGGACCATGGCGCGCAAGAAGCACACGGTTGACCTGGACGTCGAGCGCGGGATCGCCCCCGGACTCGTCGCCAAGACCAAGAAGCGTTTGGTCGTCGCCAGCGGCAGCTCGCATCCGACCCTGTCGCATGACGTCGCCCAGGCGCTCGGCACCGAGCTGGTACCGACCGAGCATCGTACGTTCGCCTCCGGCGAGATCCTGACCCGCTTCGAGGTGTCGATCCGCGGCTGCGATGCCTTCATCATCCAGTCCTTCGGCCCCCCGGTGAACGAGTGGCTCATGGAGCTGCTGATCATGCTGGATGCCGCCAAGCGCGCCTCCGCGAAGCGGATCACCGTCGTCGCGCCGTATTACCCCTACTCGCGTCAGGACAAGAAGGGTCGCGGTCGCGAGCCGATCAGCGCGCGTCTCGTCGCCGATCTGCTGAAGACGGCGGGTGCCGACCGCGTGATGAGCGTGGACCTGCACGCCGCTCAGATCCAGGGGTTCTTCGATGGACCGGTCGATCACCTGTTCGCCAAGCCCGTGCTGCTCGAGTACTTCCAGAACAGCCTTTCGACCGACGACCGTGCCAACCTCACCGTCGTCTCGCCCGACACCGGGCGCGTGCGCGTGGCCGACCAGTGGTCCGACTCGCTCGGAGCGCCTCTCGCGATCATCCACAAACGCCGCGACCCGAACGTCGCCAACCAGGTGACCGTCAACGAGATCGTGGGACACGTCGAGGGTCGCGTCTGCCTGCTCGTCGACGACATGATCGACACCGGCGGCACCATCGTCAAGGCGGCGCAGGCGCTGAAGGCCAACGGGGCCGAACGGGTCATCGTGGCGGCCACGCACGCGGTGTTCAGCGCTCCGGCGACCGAGCGCCTGCAGGATGCCGCGATCGACGAAGTCGTCGTGACCGACACGATTCCCCTTGCGGACGAGAAGCGCTTCCCGGGGCTGACGATTCTGCCCATCGCTCCGCTGCTCGCGCGCGCGATCAAAGAGGTCTTCGAGGACGGCTCGGTCACGAGCATGTTCGACGGCGCCGCCTGAGCCCGCCGCCCCCGGTCGCGGCGGCGTGAGCGTCGCCGGACGTCATCCTGGCGATCGCACCCGCGGCGGCGAAGTGCGCCTCCTCGGATCGCGGTATGAGCGCCCACGCTGCTGCCGACGTCGACCTCACCGTTGCCGCCCCGCACGCCGCTGACGTCGCGGAGGTTCGCCGCCTGCTTCGCGTCGGAGAGGACGGCCTGACGGCGGACGACGCGCGAGCCCGACATGCTGTCATCGGGCCCAACCTTCTGCCTGAGCCGAAGCGCCGTGTTCCTCGCGGTAGAGGTGTTCAAGGCGCTGCGCAGGCGCCCGGTTCTCAATGCGAATGCATAGGAAAACGCAGGGGTCTCGTCCGAGCGCGCCGCTAGCGTGGAAAGCGCCACCGCGATGTGCCCCCGCGCATCTGAAGCGGCAGGGCACGACAGAAGGAGGACCATCATGATCCGCACCACCGCTGTACCCCGTTCCGTCCGCGCCGGCGCCGCCGCCGCCTCGGTGTTCGGAATGATCGCTCTCGCGGGCTGCTCCGCGACGACCACGAGCACCGCCTCGCCCACCACCGCCCCCGCGGAGGGAGCGACCCCGTCCGCCGCCGCCTCGGCATCGGCCACCAGCAGCGCCGGGTCCGCCGCCTCCACCGCCGCGTACAAGGACGGCACCTACTCCGCCCAAGGCTCCTACTCGACTCCCGAATCGGTCGAGACGATCTCGGTGACCGTGACGCTCGCCGACGACGTCATCACCGACGTGCAGGTCAGCGGAAATCCGACCAATAGCGAGTCGAAGCAGTATCAGAGCCAGTTCATCGGCGGAATCAGCTCCGAGGTCGTCGGCAAGAAGATCGAGGACATCTCGGTGTCGCGCGTCGCCGGTTCGTCGCTGACCAGCGGTGGATTCAACAAGGCGATCGAAGAGATCAAGACCGAAGCGAAGGCGTGACCGCGCCCGACTCGTCCACGCCCCCCGCTTTCCGCTGGGAGTTCGAGGCGATCGGCACGCGCTGGCGCATCGACACGGCCGTGGAGTTGTCCGCCACGGTGCGCTCCGAGGTCGGTGTTCTGATCGACGCGTTCGACCGCGCGTGGTCGCGATTTCGGCCCGATGCCGAGATCGCCGCGCTCGCGACGGCGGCAGGACCCATCCCGGCGCCCGTCGATGCGGCGCCGATGCTGGATCTGTTCCTCGCGCTGAGCGAGGCCACGGCCGAAGCCGTCAACCCGCTCATCGGCGACGCGCTCGCGCGCCGTGGCTACGACGCCCAGTACGGGCTCGTGGACCACGGCGCGCAAGCCGCTCCGGCGGGATGGTCGCAGCTGCTGACATGGGGCGGCGATCGGCTCACCCTGCGCACGCCGGCGACGATCGATGTCGGAGCGCTCGGCAAAGGGCGCCTCGCCGACCGCGTGCTGCGTCGCGTCGCGGCGCACGTAGAGGGTGCGGTGACGGTCGACGCCGGCGGCGACATCGCTCTGCGCGGCAGCGAGACGATCGCACTCGAGCACCCCTTCGACCCGACGCGCGCGATCGGGGTGTGGCGGGTGACGGATGCCGCGCTCTGCGCGTCCGCGATCCAGCGCCGCGCCTGGCCGGCCGCGGACGGCGGGGGACTGCATCACGTGCTGGACGCGCGCACCGGAGAGCCGGTGCGCACGATCGCCGCGACGTGGGCGGTCGCTGCCGACGCCATGACCGCCGATGCCGCCGCCACCGCGCTCTTCTTCGACGGCGGACCCGCGTTCGCCGACGCTCACGCCGCGGCGTGGGTGCGTATGACCACCGACGGCCGCGTGGAGTGGTCGCCCGACAGTAAGGCAGAGTTGTTCCTGTGACGAGCTCACTCACCGCGGCATGGAGTCGCACCCTGGCGGTGCTCGGTCGCGTATCGATGTACCGCCTGGTCGTTCTCGCGCTCGCCGTCCTGGCCGCGATCGCTCTCGTGCTGTCCTTCGCGGGAGCGGTCGGGCCCTCGCCGTGGGAGCTGCTGGTTACCCTCCTCGTGCTCGCGTTGGCCTGTGCCGCGACCGATGCGATCGCACACCGCGTGCTCGGCAAGGACTGGCGGTGGGAGTCGTCGCTCGTCACCGTGCTGATCCTGCTGTTCGTCCTGCGCCCTACGGTGGAGCCGGCGGCGCTCGTGGGCATCGCCGTCGCGGGACTGGTGGCCTCGGCATCCAAGTACCTGCTGGTCTGGCAGGGACGCCACATCTTCAATCCCGCTGCGGTCGGCGCGACGGTGCTCACGATGTTGAGCCTGTCGCTGCCGGACCTGGGCTCGTCCGCATGGTGGGTGGGTTCCCCCTTCCTCGCCGGACCCGTCATCCTGCTCGGCCTCGTCGTGCTCGTTCGCACCGAGAAGGTGCGCATCAGCGCGCTCTTCCTCGTCGTCGCGGTGGCGGTCGCCTTCGTGCGCACCACGCTGCAGTACCAGCAGGCGGGGCTCGCACTCGATGCGGGGACGGTGTTCTGGAACATCCTCTGGTCGTCGCCGTTCCTGTTCCTCGGCGCTTTCATGCTCTCCGAGCCGCTGACGCTGCCCCCGCGCCGGTGGCAGCAGTTCGTGGTCGCGGCGGTGGTCGGCGTCCTCGCCGGCTGGCCCGTCGACGTCGGCGACGTCAGTCTCGGTCAGGAGCGCGCGCTGCTGGTCGGCAACCTCATCGCCTTCGTCTTCGCCCTACGTACGGCGGTGCGCCTCACCTTCCAGGAACGTGTCGTCCTCACGCCCACCGTGCGCGAGCTGTCGTTCCGGGCGGAACGGCGCTTCCGTTTCGTCGCGGGGCAGTATCTCGAGCTCGAGGTGCCGCACCCTCGCCCCGATGCGCGCGGCACGCGGCGGGAGTTCAGCATCGTCTCGGCGCCGGAGGAGCTGCCGGAGGTGCGCATCGCGCTGCGCGAAGGATCGCAGTCCAGCTACAAGAAGGCGCTCGCGCTCGTCGAGCCGGGCCAGCAGCTCGCGGTGACCGGCGTGTGGGGCGACTTCGTCCTGCCGGCGCGCGCGTCGGCGCCGGTGCTCATGGTCGCCGCCGGCATCGGCGTCACGCCCTTCGTCTCGCAGCTGCGCCACCTGCGCCTGTCGGGGGAGCAGCGTGACGTGGTGTTCGTCTACGTCGCCGCGGATGCCGAAGAGCTCGCGTTTCGCGACGAGCTCGAACACGCCCGCATTCCGGTGATCGTCTTCACTCGCACCGAACCCGACACGCTTCCCGGGCACTGGACGTGGGCGCAGGGCGTCCGTCTGGATGCCGCGGGACTGCTGCAGATGGTGCCCGATCTCGCCTCGCGGCATGCCTACGTGTCGGGTCCGCCGCGTCTCATCGCGGATCTCGCCCCCGCCCTCGAGAAGGCTCGGACACTCACGACGGACGCCTTCTCGGGTTACTGATCGGCACCGCACGCCTGGTGCGGGGGCCGCGTGCGCCCGGTCGTCGGGGCGGTCTCGGCCCCGGTCGCGCGCAGCCCGGGTCAGGCCGGCGCGTCGGCCGCGTGCGGGGCCGCCGGGCGCGCCGGCAGTCGTACCTCGAACTCGGTGTGTCCCGGTTCGCTGTTGACGGAGATTGTGCCGTGGTGCGCGGTGACGATCGCCTTCGCGATCGACAGGCCCAGGCCGGTACCTCCGGTCTGGCGTGCGCGGGAGGCGTCGCCGCGCGCAAACCTCTCGAACAGCTCGCCGGCGACCACCGGATCAATGCCGGGACCGTTGTCGGTGACGCGCACGACGGCGTCGCCCTCCTCGACGGCGACGCTCGCGGTGACCGTCGTTCCTGCCGGCGTGTGCACGCGGGCGTTGGTGAGCAGGTTCGCCACGACCTGATGCAGACGCATCGCATCTCCGGCGACGACGACCGGTTCTTCGGCGGCATCCAGCTGCCATTCGTGTCCTGAGCCGGCGACCTGTGCGTCGGCGACACTGTCGACGACCACTCGCGTGAGGTCGACGGCGCCGTACACGAGTTCCTTGCCCTCGTCGAGTCGAGCCAGCAGCAGCAGGTCTTCGACGAGCGCCGTCATCCGCAGGGAGGCGGACTGGATGCGCTCCAGGCTCTGCTCCGACTGCTCGGCGCTGATCGCGACCTGGGCCGGTGTGGCCGCGTCGCCGGCGGCGTTCACGGTCCGCAGCGACCGCAGGGAAAGCTCGGAGTAGCCGCGGATCGCCGCCAGGGGAGTGCGCAGCTCGTGGCTGGCGTCGGCCACGAACGAGCGCATGCGTTCCTCGTTGCGTTGCCGGGCGGCCAGTGACACGTCGATGTGGTCGAGCAGAGTGTTCAGTGCGGCACCGACACGCCCGATCTCATCGCTCGCATCGGCTTCGGATGCCGGGACGCGCTCGGAGATGGTGACGTCGCCCGAGTCCAGCGGCTGCGCAGCGACGCGTGTCGCCGTGGCGGCGACGGCCCGAAGCGGCCGAAGGGAATAGCGGATCACCACGGCGATGACGGCCGCCAGCAGCAGCAGCCCTCCGGTGGTGACGAGGGCGACGGTCGTCAGGATCTGCGCAATGGTCGTGTTCACGGTCGACACCGGCAGCCCGACCGCGATCGCGTAGGGACCGGCGCCGGTGGTGAACAGCCGGTAGGTGCCGATGTCGTCCACCGTCCCCGTCGCGGAGGGACCGGAGCCGAATGCGTTGGCGATCTCGAGTACCTGTGCGTCCGTCAGCGACTTCACGCTGTTGCCGTCGAGGTACGCCCCGTCGAAGCCGCTCGCCGACCTCACGATCAGCAGCACTCCGGGAGTTCGCACGCGCGCCTCCTGCAGCACGGTGTACGCGGACTGCACGGTGCCAAAGTCCACCTTCTGCGAGAGCAGTTGCGCGCTGACACTGGCTGCCGCATCGCGCACCTGTGTGTCGAGCTGGCCGGACAGGATGTTGCCGAGAAGCGCGCTGGTGGCGACGCCGATCATCGCCAGAATCAGCGTGACCATGCCGACGACGGCCGCGATCAGTCGCGTCTGCAGGCTCCATTGCGGTCGCCGTCGGACCTTCTTCGGCGCAGGCGCTGCGCTCACTGCGGAGCTTTGATCATGTAGCCCACGCCGCGCACCGTGTGGATGAGCGGGTCACGGCCCGCGTCGATCTTCTTCCGCAGGTAGGAGATATACAGCTCCACGACCGACGAGCGTCCGCCGAAGTCGTAGTTCCAGACGCGGTCCAGGATCTGGGCCTTCGACACGACGCGACGCTGGTTGCGCATGAGGAAGCGCAACAGCTCGAACTCCGTCGGCGTCAGCTCGATCTCGGTGTCGCCGCGCATGACCTCATGGGAGTCCTCGTTCAGCGTCAGCTCACCGACGCGCAGGACGGGGTCGGCGCCGCCCGCTGTCGCGGTGCCGGCGCGGCGCATCAGACCGCGCAGACGCGCGACGACCTCTTCCAGGCTGAACGGTTTGGTGACGTAGTCGTCGCCGCCGGCGGTGAGGCCCGCGACGCGGTCTGCGACGGCATCCTTCGCCGTGAGGAAAAGCACCGGCACATCGTTGCCGGCGTGACGCAGTCGCTGCAGCACCGACATGCCGTCGAGGTCGGGCATCATGATGTCGAGCACCATGGCGTCGGGATCGAACTCGCGCGCCTGCGCGAGCGCGTCGAATCCCGACCCCGCCGTGCGGACCTCCCAGCCCTCCATGCGCAGCGCCATCGAGAGCAGGTCCGTGAGCATCTGCTCGTCGTCGACGACGAGGACGCGAAGGGCCGACCCGTCTGGGCGGTGCAGGACAGGGGAGGCGGCGAGAGCGGTCATGGCTCCATTGTGCTGTCGGTGCTGTGAAGAACCTATGCGCCGCGCTATGAGCCCGCTGTGGATTGCGGCAGGCTCTGCCGAGTGGCTCATAGCCACGTCCTCAGTCGCCCTTCGATCGCGGTATTGGACGTATCTGCGCCGTGAGCTGTCCGACCGCAAGAAGCAGACCACGATCGTGGCGATCGGCCTGGCCGTCGCGGTCGCGCTGGTCATCATGGTCAACGCGCTGTCCGCGGGCGTGCGCGACGCAGCGCCAGTCCGGCACCGCTGAGGGCGGCGCGCAGACCGCGCCGCAAGCGGGCGAGGGCAGTCGCGGTCAGGGCGGCGAGGGCGGTGGCGGGGGATTCCAGGGGACTCCTTCGGCGTGGATTCCTTCAGCGTGCTCGGCGTCGACCCCGGCGCCACCGCCGCGGGGACGTTGACGGCTGCCACCGTCAGCGGCGGACGCGCGCTCACCTCTTCTGACGCGGGTACGGATGTCGCCGTGGTCGACGCGACCTACGCGGCCAGTGCCTCTCTCGCCGTGGGCGGCACCATCGATGTGGCGGGGACGCCGTTCCAGATCGTCGGGATCGTCGCGTCCGCGTCCTCGTCCGCCGACACCGCCGCCAACGTCTACATTCCGCTCGATGTCGCACAGAAGCTCTCCGGCGCGGGCGACGTCGTCTCCACGGTGTACGTGCAGGCCGGCTCGAGCGATCGCATCGCCGCGATCCAGTCCGCGCTCACGGCCGCCCTCCCCACGGCGACCGTCAGCTCGCAGTCGGACCTTGCCTCGACCGTCTCGGGTTCGCTCGCCAGCGCGAGCTCGCTGATCACGAACCTGGGCACGTGGCTGTCGATCATCGTCCTCGTGGTGGCCGTCGCTCTCGCGGTTCTGTTCACGATCTCGGGTATCTCCCGACGCACCCGTGAGCTGGGCACGCTGAAGGCCATCGGGTGGTCCAACGCGCGTGTGGTCGGCCAGGTGGCGGGGGAGTCCGTGGTCCAGGCCCTCATCGGCGGTGTCATCGGCGTGGCGCTCGGCCTCATCGGCGCGCTGATCATCAACATCATCGCCCCCACGGTGTCGGCCTCGGCGGGCGCGACCGCCGGCCGAGGTCCGGGCGGGGGGGGGGTCGCGGCGGGGGAAGCGGGTTCGGCGGTCAGCTGGCGCAGACGACAACCGAGATCGCCCTGCACGCGCCGCTGTCGCTCTGGATCGTCGGGCTCGCTCTCGTGCTCGCCGTCCTCGGCGGTCTGATCGCCGGCGTGTTCGGTGGCTGGCGTGCCGCCCGTCTCAGTCCCGCGGAAGCATTACGGGCGGTCTCGTGAGCGCCCCGGCCCCCCACCGACATCCACCATCTCGAAGGAATGACCGACATGACCGTGATCGATGACACCATCGCTACCCCTGCGCCGACCGCGGCGGGAGCGGCCTATCGCTTGACGTCCGTGACGAAGACCTACCGTCAGAAGGGCAGGGAGGTGAAGGCCTTGACGGGGGTCGACCTGCAGATCGAGGCAGGAGAGTTCGCGACGATCCAGGGTCCCACGGGTGGGGGCAAGTCGACCCTGCTTCAGATGCTCGGTGCGCTCGACGTCCCGACCAGCGGAACGGTGCTACTCGGCGACACCGACCTCGCGGCGGCATCCGCGACGGACCTGCAGAAGGTGCGCGCGCACGAGATCGGCTTCGTGTTCCAGGCCTTCAAGCTCATTCCCACGCTCACCGCGGCGGAGAACGTCGCCATGGGGTTGGAACCGCTGCGTCTGGACAGTGCCGACCGTCACACCCGTGTCGAGGAGGCCCTCGCGCACGTCGGCCTCTCCGATCGCGGCAGCCACCGTCCGGGGGAGCTCTCCGGCGGGCAGCAGCAGCGGGTGGCGATCGCGCGGGCCATCGCCCAGCGCCCGCGCGTGCTGCTGGCGGATGAGCCGACGGGGAATCTGGATGAGTCGATGCGCGACGAGATCCTCGTGGTGCTCGAACGTCTCTCCGCCGAGGGGCTGACCCTCGTCGTCGTCACCCACGACTCGGCCGTCGCGCGCCGCGCCCGTCGCCGGCTGCGGCTCGATAAGGGCACCGTCACCGACATCACGGCATGAGAGCGATGAGGAGCGGGGCCGCCCGGCGGGCCTAGGGTTGCTGTCATGGCTCAACCCCAGTGCGTCGTCTACGACGGCGGCATCGCTCACCCCACCGACGCCGCTCCGGCCGATGCGCTCGCCGAGGCGCGACGCCGGGGCGGGATGCTCTGGGTCGGCCTGAGTGCCCCGAGTGCTGACGAGGTGAGTGCGCTCGCCGACGTGCTGCAGCTGGAACGGCTCGGCGTCGCGACGGCGCTGCGCACTCATCAGCGGTCGAAGCTCGAGCGCTTCGGCGATCACCTGTTCGTCGTCGTCCAGCCCTCCCAGTACGACGAGCCGACCGAGACGGTGCAGTGCCGCGAAGTCGACCTCTTCGTCGGCCCCGACTTCTTCGTCGTCATCTCCGGCGGCGGCGCGGTCGACATCGATCGGCTCCGGGCGCTGCTCGACGAGCATCCCGACATCGCGGCTCGAGGGCCCCTGGGCGTGCTCTGGGGAACGTTCGAGTACGTCACGCGCGGGTACCGGTCCGTCATGGACGAGATCGAGCACGACATCGACGAGATCGAGGAGCAGCTCTTCGCCGAAGACGAGGGCGTCTCCCGTCGCATCTTCGCGCCGCAGCGCGAAGTCATCGATCTGCGCCATGCGACGGCTCCGCTGCCGGCGATGATGGACCGCCTGGAGCACTACGTGAGTACACGGATGCCGAGTGGCGAGGCCCCCGGATACCGGGAGATCGCCGATCGTGCCCGCTACATCGATGCGCGAGTGGCGGCGTTTCGCGAAACCCTCGACAATGCGCTGACGATCGACGCGACGATCGTCGACCAGCGACGCAACGACCAGATGAGCGAGATGACGCGCACGAGCATCGAGCAGAACGATCAGGTCAAGAAGATCTCGTCCTGGGCCGCCATCGGCTTCGCGCCGACGCTCGTTGCCGGCATCTACGGCATGAACTTCCACGACATGCCCGAACTGTCATGGCCGTGGGGGTACCCCTTCGCCATCGCGCTCATGGCGGCTGTCAGCACGGGGCTGTATCTGGTCTTCAAGAAGAAGGACTGGATCTAGGCCTTTCGACTCGCGGCTGAGCAGAGCGCGCCGAAACGCCCCTGCTCAGCCGCGCCGCCGGCGGTCAGTGGGTGTCTTCGGCCTCGACCTCGGTGCGGTCGCCCGACCACAGCGTGTGGAAGGTGCCGTCCTTGTCGATGCGCTTGTAGGTGTGCGCACCGAAGAAGTCGCGCTGGCCCTGGATCAGGGCGGCGGGCAGGCGCCGCGCGCGCAGTCCGTCGTAGTACGCCAGCGACGACGAGAAGGCGGGAGCGGGGATGCCGGCGGCGGCAGCCAGCGCGACGATGTTGCGCCACGCGTCCTGTGCGCGCGTCAGCGCGTCGACGAAGTACGGCGCCGTCAGCAGAACGGCAAGGTCCGGCTCGGCTTCGTAAGCGTCGGCGATCCGGTTGAGGAACTGGGCGCGGATGATGCAGCCGGCGCGCCAGATCTTGCTGACCGCGCCGAGGTCGATCGACCAGTCGTAGTGCGCGGCGCCGGCGCGGATCTCGTCGAATCCCTGCGAGTACGCGACGATCTTCGACGCGTAGAGGGCCAGCCGCACCTGCTCGATGAAGGCGTCCGCGTCGGCGCCGGTGAGGTGCTCGCCGGTCGAGTCGTCGGGACCCGGCAGTGCGCCGGAGATGGAACGCTGTTCGGGGTGGCTCGACAGCGATCGGGCGAAAACGGCCTCGGCGATGCCCGAGACGGGAACTCCCAGGTCGATCGCGGTCTGCACGGTCCACCCTCCGGTGCCCTTCGCGCCGGCCTGGTCGAGGATGACATCGACCAGCGGCGTGCCGGTCTCGGCGTCGACCTGGCGCAGCACCTCGGCGGTGATCTCGATCAGATAGCTCTCCAGCTCGCCCGTGTTCCACTCGGCGAAGACATCGGCGATCTCGGCGGGCGACGCGCCCGTGGCGCGACGGATGAGGTCGTAAGCCTCCGCGATCAGCTGCATGTCGGCGTACTCGATGCCGTTGTGCACCATCTTCACGAAGTGGCCGGCACCGTCGTGTCCGATGTGGGTGACGCAGGGCTCGCCTTCGGCGACCGCCGCGATCGAGCGCAGGATGGGACCGAGCGTGACCCAGGCCTCGTCGGGGCCGCCGGGCATGAGCGACGGGCCGAGGAGCGCGCCCTCCTCACCGCCGGAGACACCCATGCCCACGAAATTGAAGCCGCGCTCTCGCACGGCCTTCTCGCGACGGATGGTGTCGGTGAACAGCGCGTTTCCGCCGTCGATGATGATGTCGCCGGGCTCGAAGACCTTCATGAGCTCATCGATGACGGCGTCGGTGGGGCCGCCGGCCTTGACCATGATGAGTGCCGTGCGCGGCTTCTGCAGGCTGGCGGCGAACTCCTCGTAGGAGAAGGCGGGGACGAAGCCGGCCTCGGGGTGCTCCGCGACGAGCTCGTCGGTCTTCGAGCGCGAACGGTTGTACACCGCGACGGTGTTGCCCTCGCGCGACGCCAGATTGCGGGCCAGGTTCGAGCCCATCACCGCGAGTCCGACGACTCCGATGTTGGCCGTGGGCGACACGGGCGTTGTGGTCTCGGCAGCGGTCTGTTCGGGCACGTCGAACTCCTCAGGGTCGGTCGGGGATTCCGTTCTCAGCGTAGTCCGCCCCGGGTGTGGCGGGCGTCGGATGACGCCGCGCCGTCAGTCGCCGTGTGACCGAGATGTCACGGTCGCCGAGACCCGCAGTGAGGATCTCGTCGAAGACCGCGCGCAACGCGGGCAGCAGGGCGGTCGTGGTGTGTGTGGATGCCGCGACGTCGGCGGCGAAGCCCAGATCCTTCACCATGTAGGCGGCGGCTCCCGACGGGCTGTCGTCACCGGCGACGAGGCGGTCCTTCCGGCTGGACAGCAGGTTCGAGCCCGCATAGCCGCCCGCCAGCAGCGACCACAGCGCGTCGAGGTCGAGCCCGAGCGTGCGGCCAGTTCGGTGGCCTCCCCGAGGGCGACGATGGTCGCGGCCACGACGAGCTGATTGCAGGCCTTCGCCACCTCTCCGGCACCGAGCGGGCCGAGGTGGACGGCAGTGCCGCAGGGGGAGAGGATTTGCGCGGCCAGCGCGGCGTCGGCATCCGCTCCGCCAAGCATGATCGACAGCGTGCCCGCGCTCGCCCCGTCGACGCCCCCCGAAACCGGGCAGTCCACGACCCGCACGCGACCGCTGCTCTGCCGGCCGAGTCGTTCGGCCATCGCGCGCACGCCCGTGGGTGACGAGGTCGACCCGATCAGCAGGAGCAGGTCCTCGGCGCCGGCGAGCAGGCCGTCATCGCCGTCGAGGATCCTCTCGAGGTCGGGGAGGTCGGGGAGCATGACGAGCACGGCGTCGCTGTGCGCAGCCAGTTCGCCGGGGGTGTCCACGGGACTCGCGCCGAGCTCGACGAGATCGGGCCGCGGCATCCGCGACCAGATCGCGAGACGCCCGCGGGCGCGGATGAGATGGTGAGCCATCGGCGTGCCCATGGCGCCGGTGCCGATCATTCCGAGGCGGACGTCCTCGGCCGCAAGAGGCGATGTCATGACGACACTGTAAACAAAGTCCAACAGGATGGACAGTGTTCAGTAAAATGAACCTGCGATAGAGTGGCCGCCGACCACGTCCACCCGATGAAGGGAAACGAATGTCGGATCACGCCGTCCGCACACTGCGCGCCGTCGCCGCCGTACCGCTGCGGGAGGAGCTCTGTCGGCTGATCGAGCAGCTCGAACCGCGCGTCGAGATGGTCCGCGAGCCCGACCTCGTTCCCCCGATGCGTGGCCCGGCCGACTGGTCGGGCGACCCCGCGTTCCGGCGCACGCCCGCCGAGCAGCGCCGCTTCGACGACCTCGTCGACTCGGCAGACGCCCTCTTCGGCATTCCGGATGTCGACCCGGCGGCGCTCGCACGCACGGTCGCGGCCAATCCGCGGCTGCGGTGGGTCATGACCACGGCAGCCGGAGGCGGCGCGCAGGTGCGGGAAGCGGCGCTTGCGCCCGAGGCGCTGCGGCGCATCGTCTTCTCGACCACCGCCGGCGTCCACGGGGGAGCGCTCGCCGAGTTCGCGGTGTTCGGCGTGCTCGCCGGTGCAAAGGACCTGCCGCGTCTGCGCGCCGACCAGGACTCGCGCACGTGGCCCCTGCGATGGCAGATGCGCCAGCTCGACGAGATGACCGTGCTGATCGTCGGGCTCGGCGGCATCGGGTCGGCCTGTGCGCGGCGCTTCGCCGCTCTCGGCGCGACGGTGTGGGGCACGACGCGTTCGGGGGAACCGGTCGAGGCCGTGGACCGCCTCGTGCCTCTCGAGGAGCTCGCGTCGGCGATCTCTCAGGTGGATGCCGTCGTGGTGACGCTGCCGGGCACGACGCAGACCCACCATCTCATCGACGCCGCCCTCCTGTCGAGGGCGCGTCCGGGCCTGATCCTCGCCAGCGTCGGACGCGGCAGCGTCATCGACGAGGCGGCACTGCTGCGGGCTCTCGACGACGGCACCGTCTCCTTCGCCGCGCTGGATGTCTTCGAGGTGGAGCCGCTCGCGCAGGACTCGCCGCTGTGGTCGCATCCCCGCGTCCTGGTGAGTCCGCACACGGCGGCCCTGGACAGTCGGGAGGAAGAGCGGATCGCGCGGCGGTTCGCCGCCGACGCGACGCGACTGCTCGATGGCGCCGCGTTGCACGCTGTTGTCGATACGGTCGAGTTCTACTGACATCGGCGCACGGCGGCGTGCGTCGTGAAGGAGGATCATGACCGACGACCTCGACGACCGTGCTACACGCGACCCCGCTCCCGCCGTCACTCGCGGCATCCGGCTGCTCGAACTCCTCGCGGAGGCGAGGCGGCCGCTCACGCTGACCGAGATCGCGGCGGCGCTGGGTCTGGCCAAGTCCTCGACCGCGAACCTGTGCCTGGCGCTGGAGGCGGCTCGCATGATCGAGCGGGGTGCGCAGGGGTATCGCCTCGGCCTGCGGACGGCAGAGCTCGGGGGAGCCTTCGCCGCGCAGTTCAACCAGGTGCGCGAGTTCTACGGCGTGTGCGATGCGTCGCCGATCCTCGCGGGCGAGCTCGTGCAGGTCGCGATCCTCGACGGGGCCGATGCGCTCTACATCGCCCGGCACGAGGGGTCGCGTGCGGTGCGCATCGGCACGCCGCTCGGCTCCCGCCTTCCGGCGGCGTTGAGTGCGACGGGGCGGGCGATGCTGTCCACGCTCTCGGATGCCGAGGTGACCGAACTCGTGGGCGCCGACGCCGTCTTTCCGTCGGTCGCCGATGCGGCGGCGCGCGATCTCGCGGGGCTGCTGCAGCGTCTCGCCGACGTGCGCGAGCGCGGCTGGGCTCTGGATGCCGAGGAGTCGCTGCCCGGAATCGTCGGGGTGGCCGTGCCGTTGGAGGGCTGGGCGCCCGGCGATCCGCAGCTGGCCCTGGGCGTGGGGCTGCCCGCGGCCGAAGCCGACCAGCGGCGGATCGCGGCCGTGGCGGCGGCACTCAACGAGGCCGCGCGACAGCTCACGAATCCCTTCAGCGCGGCCGCCCGCCGCGACTGAGCGCCGCAACCGCGTGCGTCGGACCCTCACCCCACCGGCGCGTGAATCCAACATATTGAACATCGTCCACTGGGTTGATACTGTGATCGCACACGCGGCCGTGCCGTGCCGATCAAAGGAGATGGCAGTGACAGACCTTCGACCCCCGGTGGACACCACCTCGGACGACCCCGAATACGCGGCGAACCTGCGTCGGGCAACCCTCGCCTCCAGCATCGGCAGTGCTTTGGAGTACTTCGATTTCGCGCTGTACGGACTGTCCACGGCGCTCATCTTCAACGTGCTGTTCTTCTCCCAGGACGATCCGGCCATGGCGACGGTCGCCGCCTTCGCCACGTTCGGCGTCGGATTCGTGGCCCGTCCCTTCGGCGGCCTGTTCTTCGGGGTGCTCGGTGACCGTCTCGGGCGCAAGTGGGTGCTCGTCATCACCATCCTGCTCATGGGCGGCGCCTCCACCGCGATCGGACTGCTGCCCACGTACGCGCAGATCGGACTGTGGGCACCGGCGCTGCTGGTGCTCATGCGCCTGCTGCAGGGCTTCGGCGCCGGAGCCGAGCAGGCCGGTGCCACCGTGTTGATGGCGGAGTACGCCCCCGTGCGGCGGCGCGGCTTCTTCTCCGCGCTGCCCTTCATCGGCATCCAGGCGGGCACGCTCCTGGCCGCGGTGGTCTTCAGCCTGATCACGCTCCTGCCGGAGGATCAGCTGCTCTCGTGGGGCTGGCGCGTGCCGTTCCTGTGCTCGTTCGCCCTCATCCTGGTCGCGCTGTTCATCCGCATGCGCCTGCGCGAGACGCCGACGTTCGTGGAACTCGAGAAGCACGAGCAGATCAGTGATCGACCGGTCCGCGAGATTTTCGGTCATGGACTGCCGGGTGTCATCGTCGGCATCGGTCTGCGCATGGCCGAGAACGGCGGCTCTTACATGCTGAACACGCTCGCGCTGACCTTCTTCGTCGCCGTTGCCGGATCCGGCGCCGACAAGAGCCTGCTCACGTGGGGCGTCACCCTCGGCTCGCTGCTGGGAATCTTCACGGTGCCCCTGTCGGGTGCTCTGTCGGATCGCTGGGGGCGTCGCACGGTCTACCGGATGGGCGCGCTGTTCCTGCTGGTGTACTCGTTCCCCGCGTGGTGGCTGCTGACGCTCGGCAACCACGCGATCGCGATCGCGGTCATCGCGATCGGCATCGGATTCGGAGTCAACGTCATGCTCGGTCCGCAGTGCGCCCTGCTGCCGGAGATGTTCGGCAACCGGCACCGCTACCTCGGGGTCGCCATGGCCCGCGAGCTGTCGGCGGTGCTCGCCGGCGGGCTTGCCGGTGTGCTGGGCGCGTATCTGATCGCGGTGAGCGGCGGCAACTGGGTGCTGCTGGGTATCTACATGGCGACCCTCGCCCTGATCACGACGGCCTCGACGTTCCTCGTGCCCGAGACCCTCCGGCGCGACCTCACACGCACCGACGACGCGGTGAAGGTGTCGCGCGACGAGGCCGGCGAGGGCGTGTCGTCGACCACGGTGACCATCCGGACGGTGCGCTGGTGATGCGCGCCGACGAAGGCGGAGCGCTGTCGTGCTGATCGGGCGGGCGCTCGTCGACGGGATGGCTGTGGACGTGCGGTGGAGCCCCGACGGGCCGGTGCCGGTCTCGTTGCCCGATGACGGCGACGACATCGCGTGTGGTGGGCACGACATCGCCGGCCCGCGTCCCGACGCCGAGCTGATCGCCCCGGTGGCGCCTGTCGTGCTCATCGGCATCGCACAGAACGGGCCGCGTCATCCGACTCCCGTTCAAGCCTGGTTGAAGAGCCCGCGCACGATCGTCCCGTCGGGGCGCTGCGTGCGGTTGCGCCGCGATGCCGGCCGGAGCGTGGCCGAGGGGGAGATCGCCGTCGTGATCGGTCGCGACTGCACGGCTCTGACGGCGGCGACGGCCGACCGGTTCGTGCGCGGCGTGACCGCGGTCAACGATCTCTCCAGTCCCGATCGAGCGGCGATCGACGTCCGCAACTTCGAATCGAAGTCGGGGGTCGGCTACACGCCGCTCGGGCCGTGGATCGATACGCGGGCCGACATCGACCACGTCGCCCTGCGCCTCGAGATCGACGGTGCGGTCGTGGCGCAGACGGATGCCGGGGCCCTTCCCGTCTCCATTCGCGAGTGTCTGGCCTACGTCGCGTCGTGGACGACGCTCGGCCCGGGCGACGTCGTCATGACCGGAGCGCCGTTCAGCGCCGCTCCGATCGAGCCGGGTCACCGCGTCGACGTGATCGTCGGTGATGTGAGGCTGACCACGCCCACATCCTGATGATGCTGCCCGCGCCTCAGAGGTGGGCGACTTCGCCGGACACGAGCGTCAGGTGCTCGCGTGCCGAGGCCTCGGCGCCCGCGCCGTCGCGCTCCACGATCGCCTGCGCGGTGGCCACGTGGGCCTCCAGCGTGCCCACCCGCGGCAGGCTCGGCGTGAGGCCGCGCACCGCTCGGCCCCGCAGGATCTCGGCGATCGGTTCGCTGAGCTTGCCGAACAGCGGATTGCCGCCGGCGCGCAGGAGAAGCGAGTGGTAGGCGATGTCGGCTTCGAGATACTCCTCGGTGTCGCCGAACCCCTGCGCGCCGAGCTCGTTGAGGCGGGTCGCATGCGCGAGGAGCAGCTCGCGTTCGGTGTCGTCGGCGCGCTCGGCCGCGAGACGGGCGGCGATCGGCTCCACGGCGGCGCGCAGCTCGGTCAGCTCCCGGAGGACGTCGTTGCGCCGGGGGCCGTCCAGAGTCCACTCGATGACGGTGGCGTCGAGACTGTCCCATTCCTCGCGCGGTCGCACCACGAGTCCCACACGGCGCCGGGAACGCAGCAGGCCGTGGGCTTCGAGCACGCGCACCGCTTCGCGGACGACGGTGCGAGAGGCGGAGAACTCCTCCTCGAGATCGGCGACGGTCATCCCCGACCCGGGGGCGAGCGTGCCGCCGGCGATCCGGCGGCCGAGGGTCTCGACGATGTGCGCGTGCGACGCGGTCGGGGCGGTGGTGGGCATCGGCGTCCTTCTGTCATGGGACACGCTACCGGGAGGCGGCGCCTCCCGCGGGGTACGCGCGAGAAAAGTACGACTATTCGCTTGCGATAAGTAGTACTTTTGTGAAACGGTGGTCCCGCTGCCGGGAACGACCCCGGCGCATGGACGATTCATCGGAGAAGCCCCCATGCAAGATTGGACGCAGACGCTCGGCGCCGTCCCGCTGCTGCTCATCGCAGCAGGCGCCATCGCGCTCATCCTCATCCTCATCATCTGGGCGCGCATGCACGCGTTCCTCGTGCTCGTGCTCGTTTCGCTCCTCACGGCGCTGGCGACTGGCATTCCGATCGACGGAGTCGGCAAAGTCCTCATCGACAGCTTCAGCGGCACTGTCGGCGCCGTCGCCCTGCTGGTCGGATTGGGCGCGATGCTGGGAGCTCTGGTGGAGACCTCCGGCGGTGCACGCGTGCTCGCGGAGAAGATGGTGTCCGTCTTCGGTGAGAAGCGGGCCGCATTCGCACTCGGTGTGGCCTCGCTCATCATGGGATTCCCGATGTTCTTCGACGCGGGACTCATCGTGATGCTCCCGGTGATCTTCGCCGTCGGACGACGCATCGGCGGCAAGCACATGCTCCTGTACGGCATCAGTGCCGCCGCCGCGTTCTCGGTCATGCACGTCTTCGTGCCGCCGCACCCCGGGCCCATCACGGCCAGCGAGACGTACGGGGCCAATCTCGGGCTCGTCCTCCTCATCGGTATCGTCGTCGCGCTGCCGACGTGGTACCTCACCGGCTACCTGTGGGCGACGTTCACCGACAAGCGCATCCCGCTTGCGATCGTCGACCTCTTCGGCGGCCGCGACGTCGAGCCCACCAACCCGCCCAAGGCCGGCACCGTCATCGGGGTGCTCGCGATCCCGCTCGTGCTGATCCTGCTCAACACGGGCATGTCCGCGCTCGTGTCCGCCGGGGCCGTGGACGGCGCGCTCGTCTGGGTGCAGGCGCTGCGCCTGATCGGCACCAGTCAGATCGCCCTGCTCATCTCCGTGCTCGTCGCCCTGTTCGTGCTGGGCACCCGACGCGGCGTGCACGGCACGGCGCTGGAGAAGATCGTCGACTCCGCCCTCGGGCCGATCTGCTCCGTCGTGCTCATCACGGGCGCCGGTGGCATGTTCGGCGGCGTGCTGCGGGCGTCGGGCATCGGCTCGGCGCTCTCGGACTCGCTGTCCTCGATCGGCATTCCGGTGATCTTCGCCGCCTACCTCATCGCGGTCGTCCTGCGCGTCGCACAGGGCTCGGCCACGGTGGCCCTGGTCACGGCGGCGGGCTTGGTCTCGCCCGCGGTGCTCGCAGCCGGCTTCAGCCCCCTGCAGGTGGCGTGCGTCGTTCTCGCCACCGCCGCCGGCTCCGTGTTCGCCGGGCATGTCAACGACTCCGGCTTCTGGCTGGTCGGTCGCCTCATGGGCATGGACGTGAAGACCACGCTGAAGACGTGGACGGTTCAGCAGGCCCTCGAGTCGGTCGTCGGCTTCGCCTTCGTGCTCATCATCTTCGGGGCGGTGTCCCTTGTCTGATCTGTTCGACCTCAGCGGGCGTACCGCCCTCGTCACCGGATCTTCGCGGGGGCTCGGACAGAGCCTGGCGGCGGGCCTGGTCGATGCGGGCGCGCGCGTGATCGTCCATGGGCGCAGCCGGGAGGGTGTCGCCGACAGCGCCGCCCTGCTGGCCGATCGGACGAGCGCGCGCGTCGAGACCGTCGTCTTCGATGTGACGGATGCCGCGGCCGTCGAGGCCGCGATCGCCGAGCTCGTCGCGCGCGTGGGCGTTCCCGACATCCTCGTCAACAACGCCGGCATCCAGCGTCGAGCGCCGTTCGCCGAGTTCTCGGTCGCGGACTGGGACCAGGTGATCGCCACCAACCTGTCCAGCGCGTTCTACGTGTCGCGCTTCGTCGTGCCGGGGATGATCGCACGCCGCTCGGGGAAGATCATCAACATCGCGTCGGTGCAGTCCGCGCTCGCGCGGCAGACGATCGCCCCCTACTCGGCGAGCAAGGGCGGCATCGCGCAGCTGTCGCGGGGCATGGCTGCCGATCTGGCGCGCCACGGCATCCAGGTCAACACGCTCTCGCCCGGCTACTTCGCCACCGAGATGAACGCTGCCCTCGTCGCCGACGAGGACTTCACCGCCTGGGTCGCCCAGCGCACCCCGGCTGGTCGGTGGGGGCGGGTCGGGGAGCTGCGCGGCCCCCTGACCTTCCTCGCCTCGGCGGCGAGCGACTTCGTGAGCGGACAGAACCTGTTCGTCGACGGCGGCATGACCGCGGTCGTGTGATCGAGAGGAGCAACCATGGATGCGGTCGTGATCAGAGGGCGCCAGGACGTGGCGGTCGGACAGGTCGACGTGCCGCCGTGCGCCCCCGGACAGGTGCGCCTGCGAGTCGGCTACGTCGGCATCTGCGGCTCTGACCTGCACTACTACTTCGACGGCGCGAACGGGGCGTTCGTGGTCACCGAGCCTCTCATCCCGGGGCACGAACTCGCCGGCTGGATCGACGACGATCCCTCCGGCACCTGGGCGCCGGGCACGCCCGTCACGGTGCACCCGGCGCGCTTCGGGAGCTGCGTGCCCGCCATCGCCGAGGCGCCGCACCTGTGGCCCGGGGGTTCGTACCTCGGGAGCGCCTCGACGACACCGCATACGCAGGGGGCGATGGCAGATCGCCTCGTCGTCGACGCGGCGATGGTGCGGGTACTGCCCGACTCCCTGTCGGTGCGGCGTGCGACGCTGGCGGAGCCGCTGGCCGTGGCCCTGCATGGCGTCGGTCGCTCCGGGAGTATCGACGGCGCGCGGGTGCTGGTGTGCGGCGCCGGTCCGATCGGGCTTCTCGCCGTCGTCGCCGCGCAGGCCCGCGGCGCTGCGGTCGTCGACGTCAGCGATCTGCTGCCCGAGGCGTTGGAGCGCGCGGCTGCGCTCGGCGCCGATCGCACGTGGCGCGCGGGAAGCGATGAGGTGCCCGGCGAGGCCTACGACGTGGTGCTGGAGTGCTCGGGCGCGGCGGCCGCCGTCAGCACCGCCGTGGCCGCGGTGCGTCGGCGCGGCGTCGTCGTGCAGGTCGGCATGCTGCCGAACGAGCCCCGTCCGATCAACCTCGCCCCCTTGGTCGCCAAGGAGGCGACGCTCACCGGCGCCTTCCGCTTCCTCGACGAGATGGAGGAGGCGATCGCTCTCCTGGACGCGCAGCCCGCGGTGGAGAGCGTCATCACCCACGAGTTCGCGCCCGCCGACGCCGTCACGGCGTTCGAGACCGCTCGTGACTCGGCATCCAGTGCCAAGGTGATCGTGGCCATGGCGTCCGCGCGAGAGGCGGGGCGGTGAGCATGCCCTCCCGTGCGCCGCGCATCGTCGTGATGGGCCCGAGTGGCTCGGGCAAGACCGCCGTCGGGGCCGCGCTCGCCGTCGACTTCGGCGTCGACTTCGTGGATGCCGACGACCTGCACCCCGTGCAGAACGTCGCCAAGATGGAGTCGGGCGTGCCGCTGGACGATGACGACCGACGGCCCTGGCTCGACGTCGTCGGACGGCGCCTGGCGTCTTCACCGGGGCTGGTCATGGCCTGTTCCGCTCTCGCCCGTCGCTATCGCGATCGCATCCGCGAGGCCGCGCCCGATGTCCGCTTCGTCGAGCTCGTCGTGTCGCGCGAAGAGCTCGACCGCCGGATGCGCTCGCGCCAGCATTTCATGCCGGTCGCCCTCTTGGAGTCGCAGTTGGCGACGCTCGAGCATCTCGGTGCCGACGAGGACGGGGTCGCCGTCGAGAACATCGGGGGCATCATCGAGGTCGCCGCCCGCGCGCGCGCCGCTCTGGATCAGGCCGAGCGCCGATAAGCAGACGGGCGGCGACGAGAAGGAGGGGTACGCTCGCATCGCGGGGCGCAGTGGCCGGTCCCCGCGGCAGCGGAGGTGAAGATGGCGCGGGTCGTGTTGATGGGGTCGTCGGATGCCGCGGTCGAGCTCACCGGAGCGGCGCTCGCCGCGCGACTGCGCGCCCGCTACATCGACGGCGACGAGTTGCGCCCGCCCGCCCGCCGGCGTCGCCGCCGCGCTGAGACGACGCCCGCAGCGTCCGATGCCGAGATCTGGTTGGACGCGCTGCGCCTCGTTCTCGCGGAGGCGGCGGCCGTCGTGGTGACCACGGGACCGCTCACGCGCGCGGCGCGTGATGCCGTCCGTGCGCGCGTGCGCGACGTCGTGTTCGTCGAGCTGGTCGGCCGCGAGAGTGTCGGCGAGCCGCTCACGCAGGACGAGGCGGGATTCCGCGTGGCCGCGGGGGCCGATCTGCAGATCGTCGTCGATCGGGTCGCCGATCTGCTGACAACCACGACACTCGCGGATGCGGGCGACGGGATCAGTCCTTGCGGTAGCCCGAGCGCCCGAGCGTGAAGAGGGCGCCGACGACGGCGACGGTCGCTCCCACCGACATCAGTCCGATGATCCACAGGAGTGCGTGCGACATCCAGCCGTAGTCCATGGGTTCCTCCGGAGTGAGAGACGGGTGGGCGCGGCCTCGGCCGCGCGAGGGCACCCGTGCGGGCACCGTCTCCATCGTAGCGGCGTCGCTGGTAGAGTGGAGTCCTCCCTCGGCGAGGGATGCCGTGTGTTCGCGTATCGGCATCCGTGATCGACGCGGTGATGCGGGCCCACGCGGCGCGGACGGACAGTCCGGGCGGGCTCTCCTCACGTGACCACGTTCGAGTCGAGACCCAGACCCAGACCAGGGCGAGAAGCCCGCAAGGAGAATCATCATGTCGACCGAGACCGACACCAAGGTCATCGCCGAGGTTCGCGAGAACTTCGGCAAGGGCTTCGCCCGCCGTCTGCGCGCCGCAGGCAAGATCCCCGCCGTCATCTACGGCCACGGCACCGACCCGGTGCACGTCGCGCTGCCCGGCCACCAGGTCGCGCTGCTCGTGCGTCGTGCCAACGCCGTCCTCGAGCTCGAGATCTCCGGTGCGCAGCAGCTCACCCTCGTGAAGGACGTCCAGAAGGACCCGGTGCGCCAGATCATCGAGCACATCGACCTCCTCGTCGTGAAGAAGGGTGAGAAGGTCCAGGTCGACGTTCCCGTCGTCGTCGTCGGCGAGCCCTTCGCGGGCACCATCGCCAACCTCGACAACGCGACCGTGTCGCTCGAGGTCGAGGCCACGCACATCCCCGAGAACGTCGAGGTCGACGTCGAGGGCCTCGAGGACGGCACGCACATCACCGCGGCCGACCTGAAGCTCCCGCGCGGCGCCGCGCTGGTCACCGACGCCGAGACGCTCATCGTGGCGATCTCGGTGCCGGCGGCGACGATCGCCGAGGTCGACGAGATCGAGGCGGCCGACGAGGCCGTCGCCGAGGAGCAGTCGGAAGAGGCTGCCGAGTAATCGACGCATCATGAACGAAGCCCGTCGCCGCCGATACTGGTGGGGCGGGCTTCGTCGTGGATCGACCGGTGAGGACATGAGCATGGCCGAGACATGGCTGGTGGTGGGGCTGGGAAACCCCGGCGTCCGCTACGAGAGCACCCGTCACAACGTGGGGCAGATGGTGATCGCCGAGCTCGCCTCTCGGCGGGGCGAGACGCTGCGTGCGCACAAGGCGAACGCGCGCGTCGCGGAGAGCTGGCTGCGTCCGGGCGGGGCGAAGCTCGTGCTCGCCACCCCCAATTCGTACATGAACGTGTCGGGCGGGCCGGTTTCGCAGCTTGCGCGCTTCTATGACGTTCCCGCCGACCGCGTCGTGCTCGTCCACGACGAGCTCGACATCCCGTTCGACACCGTCAAGCTCAAGACCGGCGGTGGACATGGCGGCCACAACGGCATCCGCGATGTCGCCAAAGCACTGGGTACCCCCGACTTCCCGCGCGTGCGGGTCGGTATCGGTCGTCCTCCGGGACGCCAGGATCCGGCGGACTGGGTGCTCGATCCGTTCTCTTCGGCCGAGCGGGCCGCGTTGCCGGTGCTGGTGTCGGAGGCTGCCGACGCGGTCGAGCTGCTCGTCGGGGAAGGACTGCTCGCCGCCCAGCAGAAACATCACGCGCCGCGCGCCTGAGCCTGCGAGCGGCTTCGTCGGGAGGTGTTCGGTGGTCGGGGAGCGTCAGGAGTAGGTGGGGATCGCGGCGACGACGCCGGCAAGGACGGCGAGCATGACCGCGACGGCATAGACGATGGGGCCCGCCGCCGCGACGATCACGGCGCCGATGCCCTGCCCGCGTCCCCGCCGGCTCGCGATGGCGACGATCCCCTGGATCAGAGCCCAGATGCCGAGGACGGTTCCGCTCCAGAATCCGATCTCGGCCCACAGCACGAGCCCGCGCACGGGACTCAGCAGGGCGAGGGTCTGATCGTCGGAGAGATGCTCCAGCGGCCTGGTCGATGTCAGACCTGCGTGGGCGACGGCTCCCGACGCGGCGGCGAAGCTCGTGGTGGCGCTGAGCACCGAGGAGAACGCGACGGCGCAGATCGCGACGATCACCGCGATCGTACCGAGAGCCTTCGAGGTGGTCGGCGCGGGCGGCGTCACCGATGGCGGCAGGTAGACCGGGGGAGCACCCGGCACGGACTGGACGTAGCCGCCGGTCGGCCATGCGGGTCCGCCGGGTCCCGGAGCTCGCGTCACGGCGGGCGGTACGGGGGCGTGCTGCGGGTTCTCGCTCACCTGCTCATCCTAGGGACAACCCCGGTGAGAGCAGGAGCCACATCGTGGCGCACCCCTCACGCGGGGCCGGCGGGCGAAGCGCGTGTCGGTGGGGCGCCGTAGACTCGTTCGGTGACAGTTTCCGGGATCGTTCGCGCCCTCCTTCAGGCGGACGTGGTCCGCGATTCGGTCGAGTCGGCGCTGTCAGACGCCGATTTCTCGATGATTCCGGGGCTGGACGCGCCGCTGCTGGCCGCGCTGCTGGATCGTCGGCGCGCGGCGGGTCTGCCGGGCGTGCTGTTGGCCGTGGCTCCCACGGGGCGCCGGGCGGAGGCGCTCGGGGCGGCGTTGTCCGACGTCATCCCGGATGCCGAGGTGCTGCACTTTCCGGCCTGGGAGACGCTTCCGCACGAGCGGCTGAGCCCCTCGCCCGAGACGGTCGGACGCCGCCTGGCTCTGCTGCGTGCCGTCGCGAGCTGGGACGGACGACGCCCGCTTGTCGTGACCGCCTCCGTGCGCAGCGCCCTTCAGCCCCTCGCGGCCGGACTCACCGACGCGGGTGTCATCGCACTGTCGGTGGGCGGACGCGGATACGACCTCGATGGCGTCACGCGCCGCCTCGTGGATCTGGCCTACCACCGGGTCGACATGGTATCCCGCCGCGGCGAGTTCGCCGTTCGCGGCGGCATCCTCGACGTCTTCCCGCCGGCGGCCGACCATCCGTATCGGGTCGAGTTCTTCGGCGACGAGATCGATCAGATCCGCGCGTTCTCCGTCGCCGACCAGCGCTCTCTGCCCGGAGAGATGACAGACATCACCCTCCTGCCCAGCCGCGAGCTGCTGTTGACGCCCGAGGTCCGGGAGCGCGCGGCGGCGCTGCGCGAGCGCTTCCCCGGTCTGCGAAGCATGCTGGAGAAGATGAGCGAGGGGATCCCCGTGGAGGGAATGGAATCCCTCCTGCCCGTGCTCGCCGACGCCGTGGTGCCGCTCATCGACTACCTGCCCACCGGCGCCGCGGTCGCTCTCGTCGATCCGGAGCGCGCCGTCGGCCGCGCCATGACGCTCGGGGAGACCAACCGGGAGTTCCTGGAGGCCGCGTGGAGCGCCGCCGTCGCCGGCGCCGACACCCCCGTCGACCTGGGCTCCGGCGACTTCCTGACCCTGCCGGAGTTGCAGGCCGCGACATCGGCCCGCTCCGGCGTGTGGTGGACGTTCAGCGGCTTCGATTCGGGTGAGGCGGATGCCGCGGCCGACCTCGCCGGTCTCGCCTCGGCACTCCGCAGCGATGTCGTCCGTGTTCCCGGCTCGGCGGTGCCGTCCTTCCAGGGCAACGTCGACGGCGCGACCGCGCACGTCGCACGGCTGCTCGCCGAGGGGTGGCGTGTCGTGGTCGCGGCCTCGGGTGTGGGACTGGTCGATCGCGCCCGCGACGTGCTCACCGAGCGGGGCATCGCCGCGCGCAGCGTCGACGGGCTCCACGATGCTCCGGAAGCGGGCGTCGCCGTCACGGTCGTCGGAGCGTTGGAGAGCGGCTTCGAGCAGCCCGAGGCGCGACTGGCCGTGCTCACCGAGGCGGAGTTCTACGGCCGCACGATCGGCGCCGACAGCCGGGTCGTGAAGAAGCTCGCCTCCCGTCGCCGCAACGTCGTCGACCCGCTGCAGCTGAAGGCGGGCGACATCGTCGTGCACGCCACCCACGGCATCGGCCGCTTCGTCGAGCTGGTGCAGCGCGAGGTCTCCAGCGGCGGCCGCAACGCGGTCAAGACCACACGCGAGTACCTCGTGCTCGAGTACGCGCCCTCCAAGCGCGGGCACCCCGGCGACAAGCTCTTCGTCCCCACCGACCAGCTCGATCTGCTGAGCAAGTACGTCGGCGGCGAGGCGCCCACGCTGTCGAAGATGGGCGGCAGCGACTGGGCGGCGGCCAAGGGCAGGGCGCGCAAGGCCGTCCGCGACATCGCCGTGGAGCTCGTCAAGCTGTATTCGGCGCGCATGGCCGCCAAGGGGTACGCCTTCGGTCCCGACACGCCCTGGCAGCGCGAGCTGGAGGAGGCGTTCCCGTTCGCAGAGACGCCCGACCAGCTGCAGACGATCGAGGAGATCAAGGCCGACATGGAGCGGCCGATCCCGATGGACCGCCTTCTGTCGGGGGACGTCGGCTTCGGTAAGACCGAGGTCGCCGTGCGGGCCGCGTTCAAGGCGATCCAGGACGGCAAGCAGGTCGCGATGCTGGTCCCCACGACACTGCTCGTCAAACAGCACCTCGACACGTTCACCGAGCGGTTCGCGGGCTTTCCCGTGAAGGTGCGTCCGCTCTCGCGGTTCCAGTCCGACAAGGAGGCACGAGAGATCGTCGCAGGGCTCCTCGAGGGCAGCGTCGACATGGTCATCGGCACCCACCGCATCCTCACCGAGAAGGTCGCCTTCAAAGACCTCGGGCTCATGATCATCGACGAGGAGCAGCGGTTCGGCGTCGAGCACAAGGATGCGCTGAAGAAGCTGAAGACGAACGTCGACATCCTCGCGATGAGCGCGACCCCCATCCCGCGCACGCTCGAGATGGCCGTCACCGGCATCCGCGAGATGTCGACGCTGCAGACGCCGCCCGAGGACCGGCATCCGATCCTCTCCTACGTCGGGCCCCGCAGCGACAAGCAGATCGCCGCGGCGATCCGCCGGGAGCTGTTGCGCGAGGGGCAGATCTTCTACGTCCACAATCGCGTGCAGTCGATTCAACGCGTCGCCGCCCAGCTCGCCGAACTGGTACCCGAGGCGCGGATCGCCGTCGCCCACGGTCAGATGGGCGAGCACGCACTCGAAGAGGTCGTGGACGGGTTCTGGGAACGGCGTTTCGACGTGCTCGTCTCGACGACCATCATCGAGACCGGCCTGGACATCTCCAACGCCAACACGATCATCATCGACCGCGCCGACAAGTACGGCCTCAGCCAGCTCCACCAGCTGCGCGGGCGCGTCGGCCGGGGCCGGGAGCGTGCGTACGCGTACTTCCTCTACGACGAGATGAAGCCGCTGTCGGAGACCGCGGCCGATCGCCTGGAGACCATCGCCGTCAACAACGACCTCGGCAGCGGCATGCAGGTTGCCCTCAAGGACCTCGAGCTGCGCGGTGCCGGCAATCTCCTGGGCGCCGAGCAGGCCGGCCACATCGCCGGCGTCGGCTTCGACCTCTACCTGCGCATGATCGGCGAAGCGGTCGCGACGTTCCGCGGCGACGAGGTGGACGGGCCGACCGAGCTGCGCCTGGAGCTGCCGATCGACGCGCGTCTGCCCGAGAGCTACATCGACAGTGAGCGGTTGCGTCTGGAGGCGTACCAGAAGCTCTCCGCAGCGGCCTCGCCCGATGCGCGCACGCGCGGCGGGGATGCCGGGTCCTCGACCGACCCGATCGACCTCCTGATCGAGGAGCTCACCGACCGCTACGGCACGCCGCCGCGCGAAGTCGACGGGCTCGTCGCCATCGCGCGCCTGCGCCGTCGCGCCGCCGTCGCGGGCCTCAGCGACGTCGTCGCGATGGGGCCGAACCTGCGGGTCGTGCCGGGACCGGCATCCGATTCTCTGCGCGTGCGGCTGCAGCGGCTCTATCCGAAGTCGAAGGTGCTGGCGGGCGGCGAGGCGATGATCGTTCCGCTGCCGACGGCGGCGGGGGAGCCGCTCGGCGACGGCGATCTCATCGCCTGGGTCGCTCAGCTCATCGACCAGCTCTACCCGCTCCCGGTCGCGGAGGCCGTCGACGCGTGAGCGCGCTCTCGGGCCCTCCGCCGGTGGCCCGCGCTCAGACGGTGATCGTCCCGAGCGCCAGCAGCACGGCGGCAGCGATCGCCGCCGCGCCCGCGACGGCGAAGACGACCCCCTCCCAGGGGGTGAACACGCGCTCGTCGTTCCGACGTCGGGCGAGGGCGAACAGCAGGCTCCCGGGGACGAGCACGAGCGTCGCGAGCAGCAGGTACTGGCCGCCCGCCGCCGCCAGGAGGAAGATCGTGTACCCCGTGGCGCAGACGGCGACCACGACCGCGCCGGCGACGCGCAGCGACGGCGCCGACCGGGCATCGGCGAGCGCGACGCGCAGGCCGTAGCCCGCCGTCAGCACGTAGGGGATGAGCGCGAACGCACTCGTCAGGCTGAGGGCGACGTTGAACGCGTTCGTCGAGAAGAGCACCACGATCAGGAGCACCTGCACGAGCAAGGTGGACATCGTGAGCGCGCCGACGGGGACGTCTCGGTCGTTGGTGCGGGCGAACACCGGGGGCAGGTCGCCGTCGCGTGCGGCGACGAGCAGGACCTCCGCGGCCATCAGCGTCCAGGAGAGGTACGCCCCGAGCACCGCGACGATCAGGGAGACACCGACGAACCCGGCTCCCCACGGCCCGACGACCTCGGCCAGCACCCCGGCCATGGAGGGCTGCGCCAGCGCCGCGATGCGCTCGCGCGGCAGGATTCCGAACGACACGATCGTGACCGACAGGAAGATCGCCAGGACGCTGACGAATCCCAGCACCGTCGCCCGTCCCACATCGCGCCGACGGCGGGCATGCCGGGAGTAGGCGCTGGCGCCCTCCACCCCGATGAAGGCGAACACCGTCACGAGGAGGGTCCCGCGCACCTGGTCGTACAGCGGCAGGTCGGCGGGGCCGGAGATGTTCGCCGCGAAGACGGCGGGGTCGAACGCGAACAGGCAGAGGAAGACGAACGCGACGATCGGCAGCACCTTGGCGACGCTCACGATGCGGTTCACGGCGGCGGCCTCGCGCGTGCCGCGGCGCACGAGGAGGAAGAACACCCAGAGGCCGGCCGACGAGACCGCGACGGCTACGGGCGTGTCGCCCCCGGCGACGGCGGGAACGACCGCGCCCACCGTCGACATGATGAACACCCAGTAGAAGACATTGCCCGCGCACGCGCTCGCCCAGTAGCCGAACGCGGAGAGGAACCCCAGATAGCGCCCGAAACCGGCGCGCGCGTAGGAGTAGACCCCGGCATCCAGCTCGGGGCGCCGGGCGGCGAGGCGCTGGAAGACGAGCGCCAGCATGAACATCCCCGTGCCCGCCACGGCCCACGCGACGAGGGAGCCGACGACGCCGGTCTGCGCCGAGAACGTGCCGGGCAGCGAGAAGACACCCGCGCCCACCATCGAGCCGATGACGAACGTCGACAGGGTGAGGGTCGAGACGGTCGCGGGTGCGGGCGCGGACCGGGCGACGACGGAATCTGACACAGCGGAACTCTCCGGCCGCGGACACGGTCGGCGCGGCCTGTAACACCCTAACGGCGGTGCGCCGGGCCTCGACGTCGCCCCTCGCGCGTCCTAGGGTGAGGGCGGGAGGACGATCATGCAGTTCGAACACCTCGGGGTGCGCCCCCGTATCCATCCCGACGTGGTGATCGCGCCGACCGCGGTGATCTCGGGGGATGTCGAGATCGGTGCCGGATGCCAGATCCTGCACGGCGCGGTGCTGACGGCCGAGGGTGGGCCGATCACGCTCGGGCCGCACGTCATCGTGATGGAGAACGCCCTGATCCGGGCGAGCGCCGCTCATCGCGTGCACATCGGCTCGCACGTCCTCGTCGGGCCCACCGCGAGCATCTCGGGTGCGACGGTGGGCGACGAGGTTTTCCTCGCCACCGGGGTCCGCGTCTTCAACGGCGCCCGCATCGGCGATCGCGCCGAGGTGCGCATCGGTGCGATCGTGCACCTGCGCACGGTCGTGCCGCCGGATGCCGTGGTGCCGATCGGATGGGTCGCCGTGGGCGATCCCGCTCAGATGCTGTCGCCCGATCGTCACGAGGAGATCTGGGCGTTGCAGAAGGAGCTGGACTTCCCGGGGTTCGTCTTCGGTCTGGATCGGGAGACGCCCGATCTCATGGTCCAGCTCACCGAGCGCTACGGCGCGGCGCTCGCGCGCCACGCAGACGACCGCCGCGTGGACTGAGCCCCCGCGGCGATCGTCATCGGGGCGCGATCACCCCGTGTTCTGCAGTCCGGCAGAGACGCCGGAGACGCTCAGCAGCAGCAGACGTTGCCACTGCGGCAGGTCGGCCTCGTCGTGCTCGCCCGTGCGGAGCGTCCGCAGGGCACGCAGCTGGAGCAGCGAGAGCGCATCGACGTACGGGCTGCGCATCTTGACGGCGCGCTGCAGGACGGGCTTGTTCGACAGGAGCTCGTCACCCCCGACGATGCGGACGACCCAGTCGCCGGTGAGCTGCAGCTCCTCCACGACGAGGTCGGCCAGATCCGCGCGGTCACCGAGGTCGAGGTAGCGGCGCGCGATGCGACCGTCGGCCTTCGCGAGGCTCATGCCGACGTTGTCGATGACGGTGCGAAACAGCGGCCACTCGGCGTACGCCCGACGCAGCAGGTCGACATCTCCGACGGCCTCCAGCGCGGAGCCCAGGCCGAACCAGCCGGCCAGGTTGATGCGGGCCTGCGACCATGCGAAGACCCAGGGGATGGCGCGAAGGTCTTCGAGGGACTCGACCGACAGGCCGCGTCGAGCGGGACGTGAGCCCAGCGCCAGCAGACCGATCTCCTCCATCGGCGTCACGGTCGCGAACCACGACGCGAATCCATCGGCCTTGACCAGCGAGAAGAACCGCGCACGCGAAGCGGCATCCATCGTCGCCGCGACCTCGGCGTAGCGCTCGGCGGCGGCGCTGTTGCGCTTTTCGATCGACGGAGCGGAAGCGAGCAGGACGGCGGCGGCGACCTGGTCGATGTGACGCATCGCGATGTTGGGGTCGCCGTAGCGCGCGAAGATCACCTCGCCCTGTTCGGTGAGCTTGAATCGTCCGTCGACCGAGTGCGGAGGCTGCGCCAGGATGGCCGAGTTGGCCGGTCCGCCGCCGCGACCGAGCGCGCCGCCGCGTCCGTGGAAGAGGGTGAGGTGGATGCCGGACTCCTTGGCCCACGCGGCGATCTTCGCCTGTGCCTCGTAGAGCGCGAGGTTGGCGGCGACGGGGCCGACGTCCTTCGAGGAGTCCGAGTAGCCGAGCATGACCTCGAGGCGCCGGTCGGTGGCTTCCAGCCGTGCGGCGAACTGCGGGTGATGGACGATCTCGGCCATGATGCCGGGCGCGGCCTGCAGATCGGCGAAGGTCTCGAACAGCGGAATCACGTCGAGGACCGGAACGGTGCCCCCGGGCCCGACCGCCAGGCGCGCGAGCTCGTGCACGGCGGCGAGGTCGGCGGCGGACTGCGTGAACGAGACGATGTAGCGGCCGGCGGCGCGCGGTCCGTAGCGGTTCTGGATCTGCGCGATCGTGCGGAAGACCTCGAGGACCTCCTCCGCCTGCGTGCTCAGCGGCTCACCGCTGGCAGCTTCGGCGAGCACCTTGGCGTGGACGGCGGAGTGCTGGCGCACCTCGAGTTCGGCGAGGTGGAAGCCGAACGTCTCCACCTGCCACAGCAGCTGCTGGAGGTGTCCGTACGCCTGGCGCGGGGCACCCGCATCGACGAGGGACTGCTGGACGGTGCGCAGATCGGCCAGCAGCGCGTCGGGGTCGCGATACGCGAGATCGGCGTCGCGCTTGCGCGTGGCGGTGATCCGGCGGGCGATCAGCAGCATCGTGCGCTTGTGCGGCTCGACCTTGGCGCGCTTGGCGGCATCCGCGGCACCGTCCTCGTCGGCGTCCGCCAGACGCTGCAGCAGGCCGAGCAGCTCCGCGGTGGGCGGGGTCGTGTCCTCGGACAGCGTGAGCGTCTTGGCGATCCGCACGGCGGAGCGCTCCAGGCCCAGCAGGATATGCTCCGCACCGATCGACGCGGCCTTCTTCGTGACGGCCGCGGTCACGAACGGGTTGCCGTCGCGGTCGCCGCCCACCCACGTGCCGAGGCGGACGAAGGGACGGATGACGGGTGCCCGGCCGCCGGCAGCGGGTCCCTGCAGCGCATCGTCGACGCGCCGGTAGACGTGAGGGACGGCCGTGTAGAGAGTCTCGTCGAAGACCGCCATGATGGCACGCACCTCGTCGACCGGCGTCGGCTTCTCCGCCCGCAGCGGCGCCGTGCGCCAGAGCGTGTCGATCTCCTCCAGCATGCGCCGCTCCGCACGCCGCTCGTCCGCGCCGCCGTCGAGCGAGGCATCGCGCTCGGTGAGCAGAGTCACCAGACGTCGGATGCTGGTGGACACCGCGCGACGGCGCGCCTCGGTGGGATGCGCCGTGAACACGGGGTGAAAGCGCATCGCCTGCAGACGGGCGAGGGCGGTGTCGTCGCCGACCTCCGCCGCCAGGCGCACGAAGGCCGCGGCCACCGAGTCGGCCGCGTCCTCTCGCTCAGGGCGCCCGTCGCGCTCGCGCAGGACACGCACACGCTGGTGCTCCTCGGCGAGGTTGACGAGATGGAAGTAGACCGTGAACGCACGGGCGACCTCGTCGGCGCGCTCCACGGAGAAGGACTCGGCGATCTGCGCCGCCCGCTCGAAGGCCTCCGCTGACTCATCGCCGTACGCGGCGATGGTGGCCAGGCGCAGTCGCTCCACGTCGTCGTAGAGCCCTGGGGAGCCGCTTTCGCGCAGGACACGACCGAGCAGAGCGCCGAGCATCCGCACGTCGGCACGGAGGCGCTCCGGCAGTTCGTTCTCGGCCTCATCGCGGCCGACGAGGTCGATCGCTTCGGTTCGGGTGAGTTCGCGCATGAGACCACGGTAATGGCACGGTGTTTCACATTTGTCACGGGGTAGGCTGACAGGGCGGGGTGACGACGTTTTATGACACCCCGACTGCGACGCGACGGCTCCGTATGCTCTGCGCGTCGTCGGACGGTGTGCCGGGAAGCCTGGTCGGCAAGTCCCGTTCGTCGACCCTCCGGAGTGACCGTGTCCTTGTTGCGATCTGCCCGCTTTCCCGCCGTTCTGCTTCTCGTCGCCGCCTCGATCGGCCTGGTGCTGGCCAATAGCGCGGCTGCGCCGATCGCCTTCGCCGTCGCCGACGACGCGCACATCGGCATTCCGGGTGTCATCGATCTGTCCGTGCGCCACTGGATCTCCGACGGCCTGCTCGCCGTCTTCTTCTTCGTCGCCGCGGTCGAACTGCAGTTCGAGCTGACGAGCGGTCAGCTGGCCTCCCCGCGACGCGCCGTGCTGCCCGCCATCGCCGCGGCCGGCGGCGTGATCGTGCCCGTGGTGCTGTATGTTCTGATCGCCGGCGGGGAGGCGACCAGCGCCGGATGGCCCATTCCCACAGCCACCGACATCGCCTTCGCGCTGGGAGTGCTCGCCGTCTTCGGTCGAGGTCTGCCCTCCGGAGTGCGTATCTTCCTCCTTGCGCTGGCCATCTTGGACGACATCGTCGGGATCGTCTTCATCGCGGTGCTGTTCACGGCCGACGTCGACTTCGCCATGATGCTGCTCGCGCTGGTGTTCGTCGTCGTTTTCGCCGCCTGCAGCCGGCTCCTCGACACCCGTGCCCGTCCTGTCGCCGTCGTCGGTCTCGTCGCGAGCGCGATCGGCACCTGGTACGCGGTGCACGAGTCGGGCGTGCATGCGACCATCGCCGGGGTCGTCCTCGGGCTGACGATGGCCCAGCAGCCCGCCTTGCGGGCTCGTCACGCCATCGAACCGTGGGTCAACGCGATCGTGCTGCCGCTGTTCGCGCTGTGCGCAGCCCTCGTCGCGATTCCCGCTGTGTCTGCCGGAGAGCTCTCGCCGGCCTTCTGGGGCGTTCTGGTCGCCCTGCCCGTCGGCAAGATCATCGGCATCGCCGTGGCGGGTGCCCTGGCGCAGCACCTCCTGCGGGTTCCGAAGACCGACCGGCTCGCCGGCGGCGACCTCGTCGCGGCGGGCGCCCTCGGCGGTATCGGCTTCACCGTGTCGCTGCTGCTCAGCGAGCTGGCGTTCTCCGGGGCTCCCGACATCCGCGATCAGGCCACTCTCGGCGTGCTCGCCGGATCGGCGATCTCGCTCGTGATCGCCGGGATCCTCGTATCGTGGCGGGCATGGCATCATCGACGCCGGAACACGGCGACCGTCTGAGTCCGATCGATCCTGCGCCGATCGCCCCCCGCACCGACGCCCTCCGACGCGCCGCCGACGTCATGGCGGCGGTACGGGAGCGATGTGTCTGGTCGGCGCGCATCACGCATGAGGATCTCGTGCCGTACCTCGTGGAAGAGTCGGCCGAACTGATCGACGCGGTCGAGGCGGGAACGCGCGCGGACCTTCGCGAAGAGCTCGGCGATCTGCTCTGGCAAGTGCTGTTCCACGCCACGGTGGCCGCGGACGCGACGGAGGATCCGTTCGACATCGACGACGTCGCCGACGCGCTTGCCGACAAGATGATCCGGCGGCATCCGCACGTGTTCGGGGATGCCGTCGCCACCACTCCCGAAGAGGTGCTCGTCCACTGGAATGCCGCGAAGTCCGCCGAAAAGCGCGACCGGCGATCCGTGCTCGACGGGGTCTCGGCCCACATGCCCTCCCTCGCGCTGGCGCAGAAGCTGCTGGGCCGCGCCGCCGCGCTCCCGTTGTCGTCGTCTCGCACGCCCGGTGGGCAGGACCGGGGGCCCGTGGGCGCCCAGAGCGAGGAGGAGCTGGGGGAGGCGCTGCTCGGGCTCGTGTCGCTCGCGCAGGAGCGTGGGTGGGATGCCGAGCGGGCGCTTCGGGTCAGGATCCGAGGCCTGGAGGACGAGGTGAGGGCCGTCGAGGCCTCGTCGGCATCCGACGACCTGGAAGAATGATCGCGTGGCATCCGTGAACCCGCCGCGCGGAATGCGCGACTTCCTCCCCGCCGACAAGACCCGTCGCGAGCGCGTGCTCGCCGTCATCCGTGAGCGCTACCGCGCGCACGGGTTCGATGAGATCGAGACCCCGGTGATGGAGGACTACGACCGGCTCCACGCGGGCATCGGCGGCGACAATGAGAAGCTCGCTTTCAACGTCCTCAAGCGGGGACTGGATGCCGACGCGATCCGCGCCGCAGCCGACGACGCGGCCGCACTCAGCGACCTCGGCCTGCGTTACGACCTGACCGTGCCCCTGGCGCGCTTCTATGCGACGCACCGCGCCGAGCTGCCGTCGGTCTTCCGGGCCATCCAGATGGCGCCGGTGTGGCGTGCCGAACGGCCGCAGAAGGGCCGCTATCGCCAGTTCGTGCAGTGCGACATCGACATCATCGGTGACGCGACGGGCCGCGCCGAGGCGGAGCTTCTGGTTGCGAGCCTCGATGCGCTCGATGCGCTTGGCCTGGTCGGCGGCAGCATCCGCATCAACGACCGCCGCGTGCTCGACTGGATGCTCGGCAGCTTCGGTTTCGCCGCGGAGGAGCGTGCCGGCGTACTCATCACCATCGACAAGCTGGACAAGATCGGTGCCGAGGGCGTCGCCGCCGAGCTTCGTGAGCGGGGTGCCACGCCGAACGCCGTCGACGCCTTCGACGCCTTCCTGCGTCGACCGCGGACGCGTGAGTACCGTCCGTACGGGGAGGGGCACATCCTGAAGGCGCTGCCCGAGGGGGCGCCCGCCGACATCGTGGCCGACCTCGTGGTGATCGGCGCGGCGGTGTCGGCGGCCCGCGCGGTCTCTGCGGACGACGCGCAGGGCGCGCCGCTCGTGTTCGATCCGTTCCTCGTGCGCGGGATGGGGTACTACACCGGCACCATCTTCGAGCTCGCCCACCCGAGCGTCACGTACTCGCTCGGCGGGGGCGGTCGCTACGACGGGATGATCGGACGCTTCCTGGGCCAGCAGGTGCCGGCGGTCGGGTTCTCCCTCGGCTTCGAGCGCATCGTCGACCTCCTGGAGGATGCCGACGACGCGGGCATGTCGACCATCGTCCTCGTGCACGAGCGCGACGTGCCGGTGGGTGAGCTCCTCGCGCTCAAGGCCGCACTGGTCGCCGAGGGGGCGCGGGTGCGTGTGGAGCAGCGCACGAAGAACCTGAAGGCGCTGCTGGAGCGTGCTGCCGCCGACGGGTATTCGTCCTTCGCGACGGTGGCGGCGGGTCAAGCGCGGGAGGCGCTGGAGATCAAGCCGCTCGGCTGAGACGGCGCGGGGGTCGATCCGGACAGCACCGGCTCCTCGGCGGCGTAGCGGGCGAGCACGTCGAGTCGGCGCGCCGTCGCCGCATCCTGCGGGCGGAACCAGACCACTCGCTGTCCGCCGGCCTCGGGTACGACTCCCTGACGGCGGGGCTGCTCCTGCTGCCGTTCGCGGTCGTGTTCGCGGTCGTATCTCTCTCGCTCGTGCCGATCCAACGCCGGCTCGGCGTGCGCACTCTCGTCTGGGGCGTGGCGCTGCAACTGATCGCCCTCGTCGGGTTCCTCCTCGTTTCGTTCATCGCGTGGGGGCCGTCGCTGATCCGGTGGGCCCAGCCTGCGCTCGTGCTGCTCGGCGCGGGGCAGGCGCTCGTGTTCTCGCCGCTGGCCCAGGCGGTGGTTCGGGAGGTCCCCGTCGAGGCGGCGGGTCTGTCGGGCGGCATGTTCAGCACCGTCCAGCAGCTCGCGCTCTCGCCCGGCGTCATCGCGATCGGGGCCGTCACGACGGCGACCGGGTGGAGCGGGCGCGAGGAGGTGGTGGCGGGCTTCGTGCTGGACGCCGTCCTCGCCTGCAGCGTTCTCGCGGTCGCGCTCGTCCTCACGGCAGCGGCCGGGCGCGGGCATCGCTGAGCCCGGCGTCCGTGGCAGGGCACGGCCCGTCACCTTCCGTCCACCCGACGGGAGCGTGTCGTTCACCCGGGGGGAGTGTGATCTGTCCGTGGCATCGCGTTCGCACCGTCGGCGTGCTCTCCGCCCGCGCGTGGCGACGAGCGCGGCGCTCGCCGGCGCGGTCGTGGCCGGTGCGTTCGCCGCGCGGAGCGTGCTGACGCGTCAGGCCGCCCTCGCGCGGCTGCGCATCGGCAAGCCGCTCGGCGAGAGCGCGGTGGAGGCCGACCGCGTGTGGCGGCCGAAGCTCGCCGGCGCGCCGCTCGAGCTGCTGGTTCTGGGTGACTCGATCGCGGCCGGCCTCGGCGCGCAGCGGCCCAAAGACGTCCTGGGGGCGCGGCTGTCCAAGGGCCTCGCCGACTTCCTGCATCGGCCGGTGCGCCTTCGCACCGTCGCGGTGGTGGGTGCCGAGTCGAAGGATCTCGCGGACCAGCTCGATCGCCTTCCCCCGGACTATCGGGCGGATGCCGCGGTCATCATCGTCGGAGGCAACGACGTGACGCATCGCACGCCGGTCTCGCAGGCGGCGGGTGATCTCGAGGCGGCCGTGCGGCGCCTGGGCGACGCAGGTGCGTCCGTCGTCGTCGGCACCTGTCCCGATCTGGGGGCGTTGCGACCCGTGCCCCAGCCCCTGCGGGCGCTGGGGGCTCAGGCCTCGCGACAGCTCGCCCACGCGCAGGCCGTTGCGGCCCGCCGGGCCGGAGCCCGCGTCGTCTCACTTCGCCGGGCTGTCGGTGCGATGTTCATCGAGAACCCCGACGACATGTTCAGCGTCGATCGCTTCCACCCCAGCGCACTCGGCTACCGGCGCACGGCGGATGCGCTGCTCCCGGAGATCGTCGCGGCGCTCGCCCAGGGCGTGCGCGCTCGGGGGTAGTCGGGGGGCCGTCGCGATTCTTCCCTACGCAAACTGTTCTATTTGTCATAGAATTGTTGTCGGGAGGCCGATATGCTGATCCGCACCGACGCGACGAGCGACGTGCCGCTGTTCGCACAGATCGCGGCATCCGTCCGGGCGGATGCCGTCGCACGTCGCCTCCGCCCCGGTGATCGCCTGCCCTCGGCCCGCGAGGTGGCGTCGGCCCTCGGCATCAACCTGCACACGGTGCTCCACGCCTATCAGCAGCTGCGGGACGAGGGGCTCGTCTCGATGCATCGTGGTCGCGGAGCCGTCGTGACGGCGGCGGCGGACCGTCTGGCTGAGCTGCAGCCCGACATCGCCGACATCGTCGCCCGCGCCCGCGAGCGCGGGCTGTCCCGGCAGGCACTCGCCGCCCTGATCCACCACACGTCCGACCCCGAGGAGTCACCATGACCACGCCACGACCGCGCGCCGTCTCCCGCTTCGTCCTCGTCGCCGTCGCGGTCCCGGTCGTCGTCATCGCGGGCGCCGTGCTGCTGCAGCTCGGCGCCCGCGATGCGCTGCCCGACCCGATCGCGATCCACTGGGGCGCGGACGGCGCGCCCGACGGGTTCGGCGCGCCGTGGGTGACGGTGTTGGCGACCGTGCTGGTGGGTCTCGGTGTGCCCCTGCTGATCGCGGCATCCGCTGTGAACGGGCTGCGCCGGGGCGATCGCGGCCCGACCTATCGGCTGATGGGCGCCCTCGCGGCGGCGATGTCGGCCGGCGCGGGCGTGCTGATGACGTCGTCGGTGCTGATCCAGCGCGGGCTGGCCGATGCCGCTGCCGGGCCGTCCCTGCTGCCGTGGCTCGTCCTGGCCGGTCTCATCGCGATCGGCGTCGGTGTCGCCGGCTGGCTGGTCCAGCCCGATGAGCGTCTGCCGGCGACGGGGAGCATCGCGACGATGGATCCGCCCTTGACCGACGGGGAGCGGGCGGTGTGGTTGCGCAGCGTCCACCTCGCGCGGGCGGGAGTGGTCGTGCTGTGTGCGGCGTGGGCTCTGCTGGTCGTTGTCGCCGTGATCACCCTCACGGTCCGCGCCGGCGCGACGGTCGCGACGATCCTCGCCCTCCTCATCGCCGTGATGGCCGCCGTCATCGCTGCGACCGCGGTCTTCCACGTCCGTGTCGACGAGACGGGGCTGACCGTGACCTCCGCGACGGGCTTCCCTCGGTTCCACGTTCCCGTCGCCGAGATCGAGCGGGTCGAAGTCGTCGAGGTCAGCCCGATGGGGGAGTACGGCGGCTGGGGTCTGCGTTGGGCGCCGGGCGGAGGCTTCGGCGTCGTGCTGCGTGCCGGAGCGGGGATCCGCGTCCACCGCACCGGTGGCAAGGTCTTCACCGTGACCGTCGACGACGCCGAGACGGGTGCGGCGCTGCTGTCGGCCGAGCGCGAACGCACCGAGCGCGAGCGATGAACCCGCCGTTGACCCCTCCGCGCCGAGCGGGTTTGCTGGGTGCATGACGGACCTCTCCCTCGCTGCGGCCCACGCGGTCGACCGCTATCTCGTCGATGCGCTGATCGGCGCGGATGCCATGCTCGACGCTGCCGTCGCCGACCAGCGCGCGGCCGGCATGCCCGCCATCGAGGTGGCGCCCACCGGCGGCAAGCTCCTGTGGCTGCTCGCCCGGGTCAGCGGCGCCCGCCGCGTGCTCGAGATCGGGACGCTGGGCGGGTATTCGACCATCTGGCTGGCCCGCGGCATCCCCGACGAGGGCCGTGTCGTGACGATCGAGGCGGAGCCGCGCCACGCCGACGTGGCGCGCGCGAGCATCGACCGTGCGGGAGTGGGGGAGCGCGTCGAGATCCGCATCGGACGCGGTGCGGAGGTGCTGCCCACCCTGGCGGAGGAGGCCCCGTTCGATCTCGTGTTCATCGACGCCGACAAGGAATCCAACACGGTGTACCTGGACTGGGCGGCGCGACTGGGCCGGCCCGGCACTCTCGTCGTCATCGACAACGTGGTCCGGGGCGGCCGAGTGGCGGATGCCGAGGACGAGAACCCTCAGGTGCGCGGCGTGCGTGCAGGGTTGGAGATGCTTCGAGACGATCCGCGCTTCACGGCGACGGCGCTGCAGACGCTCGACGCGAAGGGCTGGGACGGGATCGCGCTCGCGCTGGTCGTTTGATCCGGTGCCCGACGTATGGCGGCGGTACCCGGGTCACTAGACTCAAACGCGGAGCGGGAACACACCCGTGACGCTCCGAGATTTATCCTCCACAAGCAAGGAGTCCCCTGTGGCACTGATCGAGGCTGTAGGCGCACGCGAGATCCTGGATTCGCGTGGCAACCCGACCGTCGAAGTGGAGGTGCTGCTCGACGATGGCATCGTCCAGCGCGCGGCCGTCCCCTCCGGCGCGTCCACCGGCGCCTTCGAGGCGTACGAGCTGCGCGACGGCGACAAGAACCGGTACGGCGGGAAGGGCGTCCTGAAGGCGGTCACCGCCGTCATCGATGAGCTCGGCCCGGCCATCGAGGGCGTCGAGGCGAGCGAGCAGCGCGTCATCGACGAGATCCTCATCGCCACCGACGGCACGGAGAACAAGTCGCGCACGGGCGCCAACGCCATCCTCGGCGTCTCGCTCGCGGTGGCCAAGGCGGCGGCCGACAGCGCCGACCTGCCGCTGTTCCGCTACCTCGGCGGACCGAACGCGCACGTCCTGCCCGTGCCGCTGTTCAACGTCATCAACGGCGGCGAGCACGCGGACAACGGCATCGACTTCCAGGAGTACTTCCTCGCGCCCATCGGTGCGGAGACCTACGGCGAGTCCCTCCGCTGGGGCACCGAGGTCTACCACGTCCTCAAGGGCGAGCTGAAGGCCGCCGGCTACAACACCGGCCTCGGCGACGAGGGCGGCTTCGCGCCCGACCTGCCCAGCAACCGCGAGGGCCTCGACTTCCTCATCAAGGCGATCGAGAAGGCCGGCTTCACGCCCGGCAAGGACGTCGCCGTCGGTCTGGATGTCGCCGCGACCGAGTTCTACAAGGACGGCGTGTACACGGTCGAGGGCAAGGCCTGGTCGGCCGAGAAGCTGACCGACTACTTCGCCGACCTCGTCGCCAACTACCCGGTCGTCACGATCGAGGACGCCCTCGCCGAGGACGACTGGGAGGCCTGGAAGCACCTCACCGATGCCATCGGCTCGAAGGTCCAGCTCGTCGGTGACGACCTGTTCGTGACCAACCCGGTGCGCCTGCAGAAGGGCATCGACCTCGGTGTCGCGAACGCTCTGCTCGTGAAGGTCAACCAGATCGGCACGCTGTCCGAGACGCTCGACGCGATCTCGCTGGCCACCCAGAACGGCTACCGCTCGATGCTGTCGCACCGCTCCGGTGAGACCGAGGACACGACCATCGCCGACCTGGCCGTCGCGGTCAACGCGGGTCAGATCAAGACCGGCGCGCCCGCCCGCAGCGAGCGCGTCGCGAAGTACAACCAGCTGCTGCGCATCGAGGAGGAACTCGGCGACGCCGCGGTCTTCGCCGGTCGCGGCGCGTTCCCGCGCTTCAAGGCCTGAGGGTGCTGGAGATTCGCTGAGCGATTCGGGGCGCCTCCCGTCGCACGTCCGCGTGCCACGTAGGCTGGTCCCATGACGAGAGAGGGAGCCGTGCGCACTGCGCCGGCTCCCTCTTCCGCGTCCCGCACGTCGGGCGGACGCCGGGGGTCGGGCCGTGTGGACGTGCGCGCCTGGGCCGGCGGCATCCGCTTCTCGGCCTTCACCGCGATCATGCTGGGCCTGGTCGTGTTGGCCGTCTTCACGCTGGTGCCCACCGTCGGCACGTATCTCGGCCAGCGTCAGCAGATCGCGGCGCTGGCGCACTCGGTTCAGGTGAGCGAAGCGGATGTGGCGACCCTTCAGCAGCAGAAGGACCGTTGGAACGACCCTGCGTACGTGACCTCCCAGGCGCGGGAGCGACTGTATTACGTACGACCGGGCGAGGTCGTCTATCTCGTCGACAACGATCTGCCCGCCACCGCGATGCCCCCGACGCAGGCCGCCGTGAGCGCTCAGGTGCAGGAGACCCGCACCGACTGGATGGCGCAGCTGGTGCGCTCGGTCGCCGGGGCAGGTCTGGCTCAGACGGCGGCGGTGCCCCCGGCCGCGCCCGCCGGCTGATCCAGCGGTCGGTCAGCGCGCCCCGGTACCCTTGACGGGTGCCGCATCCCCCTCTCAGCCCCGCTTCCGCCGCCGACCTCGAGGCCATGCGGTCCCAGTTGGGGCGTCCGATGCGTGGCGTCGTCGGCATCGCCGCGCGTTGCGCCTGCGGCAACCCGACGGTTGTCGCCACAGAACCGCGGCTTCCCGACGGCACACCGTTTCCCACGTTCTACTACCTCACCCATCCCGGGGCGACGGCCGCGATGTCGGCATTGGAGGCGAACCAGGTGATGCCCGAGCTGGCCGCCCTGCTCGCCGACGATGAGGACGTCGCCGCCGCGTATCTGGCGGCGCACGAGGCGTACCTGTCCGATCGAGCGGTCTACGGCGACGTGCCGGAGATCGCCGGCATCTCCGCGGGCGGGATGCCGACGCGGGTGAAGTGTCTGCATGCCCTGGCGGGGCACGCGTTGGCCGCCGGAGCCGGCGTGAACCCGATCGGCGACCTCGCGCTCGCGCGCGCCGAGTGGTCGCCCGAGCGCTGCACGTGCGCCCACCCGCGGAGCGCGGTGTGAGCGCTCGGCGGCGGCGTGTCGTCGCCGTCGTCGCGGCCGTGCTGATCGCGCTGGGCGGGCAGCTGGCGGCGGGTGCGGCGAGCATTCCCGCGGTCGCCGTCGCCGCTGGCGACCCTGCCCCGACGGCTCCCGCCGGGCCGTCGGCCCTCGCCGCGACGGCACCTCCGCCGGGAACGGGCGATCCCGCCCGCGCGGCGGAGTACTGGCTCGACGAGTACGGCATCCGGCAGGCGTGGCAGACCACCCGCGGCAAGGGGGTGACGATCGCGGTCATCGATACGGGCATCGGGCGTTCTCCGGTGGAGTTCTCCGGTGCGGTCGTCGGGGGAGCGGACTTCTCCGGAGCGGGGTCGTCGGACGGGCGCACCCCGGTCGGGGCTGTCGATGCCAACCACGGCAGCTGGGTGGCCTCGTTGGCGGCCGCCCGCGGAACCGGTGCCGACACTGGGATGATCGGCGTCGCCCCCGAGGCGAATCTGCTCTCGCTGTCGATCGGATTCGGCGCGGCATCCTCGGTGCCGTTCGTGCAGCAGGTCGCCGATGCGATGAAGTGGGCCGTCGATCACGGCGCCGACATCATCAACCTCTCGTTCACGACGAACACCCTGACCTGGGACCCGTCCTGGGACGATGCCTTCCAATACGCGTTCGAGCACGACGTCGTGGTCGTGGTGGCCGCCGGAAACAAGGGCAGCGGTACCGAAGAGGTGGGCGCGCCGGCGACCATCCCCGGGGTGCTGACCGTCGGCGGTGTCAACCGTGCCGGCACTGCCAGCGAACAGGCTTCGACGCAGGGCATCACCATCGGCATTTCCGCGCCGAGCGAGCAGCTGCTCGGTGTCTCCGCCGACGGGCAGCTCGTCGTCTGGGACGGGACCAGCGGGGCCGCGCCCATCGTGGCCGGCATCGCGGCGCTCGTGCGTTCGGCTCACCCCGACCTGGACGCCGACAACGTCATCAACCGCATCATCAAGACGGCGCGGCCCGCCGCCGCGGCGACCAAGGTGCCCGACGAGAAGTACGGCTACGGGCTCATCGATGCGAACGCCGCGGTGAGCGCGTCGGTCGCAAGCGTCGACAGCAACCCGATGGGAAGTCTGTCCGACTGGATCCGGCTGTACCGTCGCGCCGACGCCGGTCCCCAGCCCACCCCGACCTCCTCGCCCGTCACCATCGAACAGCTGCCGGCGGCCGAGACGCTCGACCGGCGTTCTCCGCTGCTGCCCAGCGTCGAGACCCTCCTCTACGGAACCGTGCCGCTCGTGGGGGTGACCCTGACGGCTATACTGGTCGCGCTCGGTGTCACTGCTGCTGCCCGGCGCATCAGATCGGAGCGCGCACCTCGTACTCCGAGCCGTTGATTCAAGGAGTGCTTCCACCTGTGACTCACACAGAGACCAGCACGGCTGCGCGTGCCGTGCCCAAGATCCTCATCGTCGGTGGCGGTTACGCCGGCTTCTACACGGCGTGGAAGCTCGAGAAGCACCTGCGCAAGGGTGAGGCCGAGGTCACGATCGTCGACCCGCTGCCGTACATGACGTATCAGCCCTTCCTGCCCGAGGTCGCGGCCGGTGAGATCGAAGCTCGTCACGTCGTCGTGGGCCTGCGTCGGCACCTGAAGAAGACGCGTGTCGTCACCGCCAAGGTCACCGGCATCGACCACGCCACCCGCACGGCCACCATCACGCCGGCCGTGGGCGACGCGTGGCAGGAGAGCTACGACCAGATCGTGGTGACCGCCGGTGCTGTCTCGCGCACCTTCCCGATCCTCGGCATCGCCGAGAACGCGATCGGCCTGAAGACGATCGAGGAGGCCGTCGCCGTCCGCGACCGCATCCTCACAAACTTCGACCGTGCGGCCAACCTCCCCGCCGGTCCCGAACGCGACCGCCTTCTGACCGTCGTGGTCGTCGGCGGTGGCTTCGCGGGCATCGAGGTGTTCGCGGAGACCCGCGCTCTCGCCTCTTCGCTGCTGAAGGACTACCCGCAGCTGCGCTTCGAGGACACCCACTTCCACCTCGTCGAAGCGATGGGGCGCATCATGCCCGAGGTGTCGCTGAAGACGAGCGAGTGGGTGCTCAAGGACCTCGCCAAGCGGGGCGCCAACGTGCACCTCGACACCCAGGTCACCGGCGCCGTGGACGGCAACGTCGAGCTCTCGACCGGCGAGGTCATCCCGACCGATCTCATCATCTGGACCGCCGGCGTCATGGCCAACCCCACCGTCGTGCGGGGCAGCGACCTGCCGGTGGAGGAACGCGGCCGCATCCGCACCCGTGCCGACCTGCGTGTCGGAACGGCGGACGAGGTCGTCGAGGGCGCGTGGGCGGCCGGTGACGTATCCGCCGTCCCGGACCTCACGGGCAAGGGCGTCGGCGGCTATTGCGTGCCCAACGCGCAGCACGCCGTCCGTCAGGCCAAGCTGCTCGCGAAGAACCTGGTGGCCGTCCTCCGCGACGAGCTGCCCCGCGAGTACATCCATCACAACCTCGGTGCCGTCGCCGGCCTGGGACTGTACAACGGTGTCTTCCAGTCGCGAAACATTGCGCTCAAGGGCTTCATCGCGTGGTGCGCGCACCGCGGCTACCACGGTCTGGCCATGCCCTCGTGGGAGCGCAAGTGGCGCGTGATCGGCGACTGGTGGCACAACTTCTGGCTCCGCCGCGACAACGTGTCGCTGCAGACCGTCCAGAACCCGCGCTACGTGTTCGAGGAGTTCGCCTCGCGTCCGCGCCCGGCGGCGCCGGCTGCTGCCCCGGCGGCACCGGCGATCGACCCGAAGTCGGTCGCTGCCGAGAAGACCGGTGCGGCCGAGCCCAAGGTCGAGGAGAAGGCCACCGCCGCCAGCTGAACCGCGGTTCGCGCGTCATGAACCCCCACCCGCCCCGGCGGTGTGGGGGTTTCGTGCGTGTGGCGTCGCTACCCTGGTAGCGGGCCCCCGTAGCCCAATGGCAGAGGCAGGCGACTTAAAATCGCTTCAGTGTCGGTTCGAGTCCGTCCGGGGGTACTCCCGCCGATGCGCGTCAGCCGGCCGAAAGATCCCTCGAGTTCCACTGCGGATGACACCCCGTGTCATCTAGGCTGGTGCCCTCACGAGCGAAAGAGCCCGAACCGATGAGCCTGGACCTCCTGAGCCTTCCCCCTGCCACCGGCCCGGGCTGGGATGAGCCGGCGGCGTTCTGGACGGCACGATCGGCCGCGGTCTCGGCAGTGGCCGGACCCGTGGCCGCCATCGACCTCGATGCGCTCCGGTTCAACGCGATGGATCTCGTGGTCCGCTCCGCGGGTGTGCCGATCCGCGTGGCCAGCAAGTCGATCCGCGTCCGTGAGGTCCTGGACGCCACCCTCGCGATCGGGGGTTACCGCGGCATCCTCGCCTTCACGCTTCCTGAGGCGCTCTGGCTCGCGCGCGAGCATGACGACATCGTGCTCGGATACCCGAGCGTGGACCGCGCGGCGTTGGAGCAGCTCGTCGGCGACGACGATCTCGCGCACCGGATCACGCTGATGGTCGACGATCCCGCCCAGCTGGATGCGGTGGATGCCGTCGCCGCTCCCGCCTCTCGCGCACGCATCCGTGTCGCGATCGATGCGGACGCATCGTGGCGGGCACCCGTGCTGGGCCACATCGGCGTGCGTCGCTCGCCTGTGCACGAACCGGCGGAAGTCGTGCGGCTTGCGCGCTCCATCGTCGCCCGTCCCGGTTTCGAGCTGGTCGGCCTGATGATGTACGAGGCACAGATCGCCGGACAACCCGACCACACCGGTTCCGGCGACGGTGTCATCCGCTGGATGCAGCACCAATCACGGGACGAGCTCGTCGCCCGGCGGGGAGCGATCGTGGCGGGGCTGCGTGAGATCACGCACCTGGAGTTCGTCAACGGCGGCGGCACCGGCTCATTGGAGTACACGGCAGCCGACCCGGCCGTCACCGAGACGACGGCCGGCAGCGGGCTGCTCGCCGGTCACCTGTTCGACGGCTACCGCGCTTTCATGCCGGCGCCCGCCGCAGCCTTCGCGCTCGAGGTCGTGCGCAAGCCGCTCGAGGACATCGCCGTCGTCCTGGGAGGCGGATGGATCGCGTCGGGCCCGCCCGTCGCCTCTCGCCAGCCCCGCCCGGTGTGGCCGACCGGGCTCAAGACCCTCGCGCGGGAGGGCGCCGGGGAGGTGCAGACGCCCCTGCAGGGCGAGTCGGCGCGCCGCCTTCGCGTGGGCGACAGGGTCTGGTTCCGCCACGCGAAGAGCGGTGAGCTGTCCGAGCGCGTCGACCGCTACCAGCTCACCCTCGGCGAGAGCCTCGTCGGCGAAGCCGCCACCTACCGCGGCGAAGGGAAGAGCTTCCTGTGACACGGCCCGGCGGCACATGGCAGAACTGGGCGCGCACCGAGAGCGTGCGCCCGCAGCTGGTGGAGTACCCCACGACGATCGAGGCGGTGCGCCGTTCCGCGCGCTCGGCCGGCGCTCGCGGGCGCGCGCTGAAGGCTGTCGGCGCCGGACACAGCTTCACCGGGATCGCGGCGGCGCCGGGAACCCTGCTGGATCTGAGCGAGCTGAGCGGCGTGATCGCCGTCGATCGCGAGCGCGGGCGTGTGCGCCTGCTGGCCGGCACGCGACTGCACCGCATTCCGGCGCTGCTCGCGCCCCACCGTCTCGCGATGGCGAACCTCGGCGACATCGATCGTCAAACCATCGCCGGAGCGCTCTCGACCGGCACCCATGGCACCGGTCTCGGTCACGGGGGACTGGCGACCCAGGTCGTGGGTGCCACGCTCGTCACGGCGGATGGAGAGCTGCTCACCGTCGGCGACGAGAACGAGCCCGAACTGCTGCCTGCCGTCGCGCTCGGTCTGGGCGCCCTCGGCATCCTCGTCGACGTGACGCTCCAATGCGTGCCGGCGTTCGCGCTCGGCGCACAGGAACAGCCCGAACCTCTCGACGCCGTCGTGGACGACCTCGATGCGCGCGTCCGCGGCGTCGACCACTTCGAGTTCTACTGGTTTCCGCACACCACTGTCGCCCTGACGAAGACGAACACCCGGATGCCGACAGATGCGCCGACGGCCCCGCTGTCGCCCCTGTCGCGCATGCTCGATGAGCGGATCGTGGGCAACGGCGTGCACCAACTGGTGTGCAGCGCCGGTCGGCTCGCCCCGCCGCTCGTGCCGGCGATCAACTGGCTGTCCGCCCGGGTGTGGGGGGATCGGCGGTTCTCCGATGCGTCGCATCGCGTGTTCACCACGCAGCGCAGCGTGCGCTTCCGTGAGATGGAGTACGCCGTGCCGCTGGACGAGCTGGCGTCGGCGTTTCGTGAGGTGCGCGACCTCGTGGACGCGTCGGGGTGGCGCATCGAGTTCCCGATCGAGGTGCGGGTGGCGCCCGCGGACGACCGGTGGCTCTCGACGGCCTACGCGCGTGACAGCGGCTACATCGCCGTGCATCGATACTGGCGCGCCGACCACCGTGCCTATTTCGCCGCCGTCGAGGAGATCATGCGCGCCCACGCCGGCCGGCCGCACTGGGGAAAGCTGCACACGCTCGATGCGGCGGCTCTGCGCGAGCGGTATCCGCGCTTCGACGACTTCCTGGCGCTGCGTGACCGCCTCGATCCGACGCGCATGTTCCGCAACGCCTATCTCGACCGCGTCCTCGGCGCGTGAGGGTCTGTCTCGCACCTGTGCAGATGGGGAACCGCTGGGAGTGCTGGCCGCGGCGGATGACGTGGCCCCTCGCGCCGATAGGATGATCCTCAGTCGATGGGAGTCGTATGGAATGGCTGATCCCGGTCCTGATCGTCGTCGCTCTGGTGGTGATCGCCGGAATCTATCTCTGGGCGACCTACAACTCGTTGGTCGCGCTCGGTGTGCGCGTCGACGAGGCGTGGAGCGACATCACCGTGCAGCTGAAGAGGCGCGCTGATCTGCTGCCCAATCTCATCGAGACGGTCAAGGGGTACGCGGCGCACGAGAAGGCGGTCTTCGAGAACGTCACCCGCGCCCGCGCGGAGACGCTCACCGCCGGCTCACCCGCCGAAGCCGGCGTGGCCGAAGGCCACATGCAGCAGGCGCTGAAGTCGCTGTTCGCGGTCGCCGAGGCGTATCCGCAGCTGCAGGCGAGTCAGAACTTCCTCCAGCTGCAGCAGTCGATCGTCGACACCGAGGACAAGATCCAGGCGTCCCGTCGCTTCTACAACGGCGGCGTGCGCGAGCTGAACACGAAGATCAAGGTGTTCCCGAACAACATGTTCGCGCGCAACCTCGGCTTCCACGAGCGGGAGTTCTTCGAGGTCGTCGACGGCGCCGCCATCGCCGAGCCGCCGCGCATCCAGTTCTGATCGGGCGGGCGGCATGTACTCCGCGATCGCCCGCAACAAGCGCAACACCTGGCTGATCCTGGCCGGCTTCATCATCGTCCTCGGACTGATCGGCCTGGCGGCGGGATGGCTCGCGGGCAACAACTGGTGGATCTCGGCGTTCGTGCTCCTGGGGGCCACGGGCTACGCGACCGTGCAGTATTTCGTCGCCGACCGCGAAGCCCTCGCGCTGTCGGGTGCGCAGGAGGTGACGCGCGAGGAGGCTCCGCGCTATTACCGGATCGTCGAGAACCTGTGTCTGACGACGGGCACCCCCATGCCGCGGCTCTATGTCGTCGAGGATGCCGCGCCCAACGCCTTCGCGACCGGACGCACGCCAGAGCGCGCGGCGATCACGGTGACGACGGGCCTGTTCGAGATCATGACGGATCGTGAACTCGAGGGGGTGCTCGGGCATGAGCTCGGGCACATCCGCAACTACGACATCCGCGTCACGCTCGTGGTGTTCGGTCTCGTGGTCGCCGTGGGGCTCGTGGCGGACATCCTCTTGCGGATGGCCTTCTTCGGGGGCGGCCGGCGCGGCGGAAACAGCCAGTCCCAGCTCTTCTTCCTCATCTTCGGCCTGGTCGCCGCGATCGTGGCGCCGCTGATGGCCGCGGTCGTCCAGGCAGCCATCTCGCGCCAGCGCGAATACCTCGCCGATGCGACCAGTGCTCTCACCACCCGCGACCCCGACGGCCTGGCATCTGCTCTTGCCAAGCTGGGGGAGTACGGCCGACCGCTCGCCAAGGCGAACACGTCGATGGCTCACCTCTGGATCAGCGACCCGCTTCGACCCGGTGCGATGGAGCGCCTGTTCGCCACGCATCCACCGATCCCGGATCGCATCGCCCGTCTGCAGGAAATGGGCGGACGGTTCTGAGTTCTAGACTGGCGGGATGAGCGGCACCGACGACAGACACGGCGCCGCGCCGCGCGGGTCGTTCCTCGACACTCTGCGCGAGCGCACGGTCGCCTCCGACATCGACCGCGGGCTTCCTCGGGGCCTCAGAGTCGCGACGGCGTATGCGTGGCGGTTCGTGGTCATCGCCATCGCGGCCGGCATCCTGATCTGGCTCGTCATCCAGCTGAAGCTCCTGGTGATCCCGCTGATGGTGGCGATCCTCGTCACCGCGCTGCTGTGGCCGGCCTTCACCTGGATGCTGGCGCACGGGGTACCGCGGTGGCTGGCGATCGTCCTGTCGGTGCTCGGCACGGTTGCGGTGATCGGAGGGCTGCTGTGGCTGGCGATCTGGCAGATCACCCGTGAGTGGTCGAGCGTGCAGGTGCGCACCACCGAAGCGATCGGCCAGTTCCGTCAGTACCTCATCGACGGGCCGCTCCACCTCACGGCGCAGCAGATCGACGATCTCCTCGTCCAGGCGGGCGGCTACCTGCAGCAGCAGGCGGAGGTGCTCTGGTCGGGGGCTCTGGCGGTCGGTTCCACCGTCGGCCACGTCGCCACCGGCGCGGTGCTCACGCTGTTCATCCTGCTGTGCACCCTCGCCGACGGCGGTGGCATCTGGAGCTGGGTCGTGCGCCTGTTCCCGCGACGCGCGCGCAGCGAGGTCGACGGTGCCGGCCGCGCCGGCTGGCGCACCGTCGTCACGTATGCGCGCACGCAGTTGCTCGTTGCGACGATCGACGCCACCGGCATCGCGCTCGGCGCCTTCCTCCTCGGTGTTCCGCTCGCCATCCCGATCGGCGTGCTCGTCTTCCTCGGCGCGTTCGTGCCCTTCGTCGGCGCCATCGTCACCGGTGCGCTGGCGGTGTTCCTCGCCCTCGTCTACAACGGGCCCTGGATCGCGCTGTGGATGCTGGTCGTCGTCCTGGGCGTCCAACAGCTCGAGGGACATGTGCTGCAGCCGCTGCTGATGGGCTCGGCCGTCAAGGTCCACCCGCTGGCCGTCGTACTCGTCGTCGCCGGCGGTGCCATGATCGCCGGCATCCCCGGTGCACTCTTCGCCGTCCCGCTGGCGGCGTTCATCAACGTCGTCGCCGTCTACCTCGGACGCCGCGCGAACGATCCCCTGGCCCCACCCGATCGGGCCGATCTCATCTGGAGCACCGTTCCCCGCAGTAGGAAGAAGCCCGCGTGACCCTCCCGACCCTGGCGGAGTTCGAGGACGCCGCCGCCGTCCTGCGCGACGTCATCGTGAAGACGCCGTTCGACGTCTCCGACCACCTCACGGAGGTGCTCGGTGCGCCCGTCTACCTGAAGCTCGAGAACCTGCAGCGCACGGGCTCGTTCAAGATCCGAGGGGCGACCTACCGACTGTCGCGTCTGAGCGCACAAGAGCGTGCACGCGGCGTGGTGGCCGCCTCTGCCGGCAACCACGCCCAGGGCGTCGCCTCGGCCGCGCAGAAGCTCGGCATCCCCGCCACGATCTTCATGCCGCTGGGCGTGCCGGTCCCCAAGCTCCTCGCGACCCGCGGCTACGGCGCCGAGGTCGTGCTGGAAGGGGCGACCGTCGAGACGCCGCTGCGGCTCGCGGCGGAGTTCGCCGAACGCACCGGCGCCGTGATGATCCACCCCTACGATCACCGCGACATCATCGTCGGCCAGGGGACGATGGGTCTGGAACTGTGGGACGGCGTGCCCGAGCTCGAGACCGTCGTCGTCGGGATCGGTGGCGGCGGACTGATCGCCGGGGTCGCCGCCGCGGTGAAGGCGCGGGCAGCCCTCGAGGGCAGACGCGTTCGGATCATCGGCGTGCAGGCCGAGAACTCCGCCGCGTACCCGTCCTCCCTCGCCGCCGGCGTACCGCTGACGGTTGCCACGACGCCGACCATCGCCGACGGCATCGCCGTCGCGCGTCCCGGAGATGCACCCTTCGAGGTGATCAGTGAACTCGTCGACGAGGTCGTCACCGTGAGCGACGACGACATCGCCCGGGCGCTGCTGGTGCTGCTGGAGCGCGCGAAGCAGGTCGTCGAGCCCGCTGGCGCCGTCGGCGTCGCTGCGATCCTCGCCGGCAAGATCACGGCGAGCGGTCCCACTGCCGTCATCCTCTCCGGAGGCAACATCGACCCGCTGCTGCTGCAACGCGTCGTGGCGCACGGACTGGCGGCATCCGGTCGCTACATGACCCTGCAGATCCCGCTGCCCGACCGGCCGGGCCAGCTCGCGCGCGTGTCGGAACTGCTCGCCATAGCCGGAGCGAACGTGATCGAGGCGCTCCACACGCGCCACGGCCAGGGTCTGCAGATCAGCGAGGTCATCCTGCAGCTCAGCGTCGAGACTCGCGGCGAAGAACACCGCGCCCACGTCATCGGCGTTCTGGAGGAGGCAGGCTTCCGCCCCCGCGTCGCGCAGGACTGACGCGGGGCCCGCCGCTACTGGCCGTTGTAGGTTTCGACCTTGACGATCTCCACCGATATCTCGCGACCGTTCGGCGCGGTGTACGAGGTCTTCTCGCCCTCCGCCAGGCCCAGGATCGCAGCGCCCAGCGGGGAGGCCTCGCTGTAGACGTCGAGCTCGGAGCCCGCCGCGATCTCGCGGCTGCCGAGCAGGAACACCTCTTCGCCGCCGGCGACGATCGCCGTCACCACGGTGCCGCCCTTCACGGTGCCGTCGGACTCCGGGGCCTCGCCGACCACGGCGTCCTTCAGCAGCGCCTGCAGGGTGCGGATGCGTGCTTCCTGCTTGCCCTGTTCGTCCTTGGCGGCGTGGTAGCCGCCGTTCTCCTTGAGGTCGCCTTCTTCGCGGGCGGCCTCGATGCGCTTGGCGATCTCTTCGCGACCCGTCGTCGACAGGTGCTCGAGCTCGGCGGCGAGCCGGTCGTAGGCGTCCTGGGTGAGGAAGGTCTCCGTGTTCTCGGCCACGTCGTCTCCTTGTCGATGGGGGCGGTCGATGCGCGTGTGCGGCACCGGCCGCCGACACTATGCCAAACGCCCCGGCAGCTGCCAGGGCGCATGTGTCGAATCAGCCTACGGGATCCAGCACGAGGGGACCAAACCGGTCGTCGCAGCGGCGGTGGTCGCCACCCGCTCGCTGAACGTGCGGCTGTGGGCGTCGTCGGCCGGGTAGGAGACGACCTTCCACCCGACGATGCCGTGCTCCTCGTCCTGGGCCTCGACCACGCAGCTGACGGCGCTTCCGCGCGCCAGCGTGAGCTGGAAATCGACCGTCACGCTGTGCGGAGCATCGCTGAGATCGAATCCGGTGACGTCGATGTCCACGGACTGAGCCGCCTGCGTGTAGGTGTTCCATCCGAAGTAGCCGATGAGGGCGAGAACGACCGCGCCCCCGAGGATCCAGGTCCAGCGACGGCGCCCCGCGCTGCGTGCTCGGCCGTAGCGGTCGTCGAGCTCCTGCTGTGTGCGCATCGCGGTCATGACACTTCCCGAGGTTCTAGGCTGGACTTCCAGGCTAGGCGCTCCGCGCGGAACAGAGGAACGATGCACGCACTGACGATCGCGCTGTCGGCGATCGCCGACCCGGCGATTCCGACTCCCACCATGACGGTTAACCCTGACGCCGTCACTCCGGGATTCGTGGGCTTCGTCGGCATCGCGGTGGTCGCCATCGCCGTGATCTTCCTCCTCATCGACATGCTGCGGCGCATCCGTCGTGCCGGCTACCGCGCAGAGATCGCGGAGGAACTCGACGCGAAGACGGCAGCGGATGCCGAGGCCCGCGCCGACGCTCAGGCGGCGGCGGCCGTCGAGGCGAGCGACACCGACGACCAGGACATCGACCCCGCCTCACGCTGACGCCGGTGCGCCGTGGGTCCGACCGGTACGCGCCGGCTCAGCCCGCGGCGCCCAGAGAGGGCACGAGCGGGTGCAGCGCGATCAGCAAACACGCCGTCCAATGGCAGAGGAAAGCCAGCACGGTGCACACGTGGAAGATCTCGTGGAACCCGAAGTGGCCCGGCCACGGGTTCGGCTTCTTCAGCGCGTAGACGATCGCTCCGCCGGTGTATAGCAACCCGCCGACGATGACGAGGACCATCATCGCGAGGTTCGCCTGCAGCAGGTCGACGATGTACATCACCGCTGCCCACCCCAGCAGAAGGTAGAGCGCCACGTAGAGCCACCGCGGGGCGTTGATCCAGAAGACGCGGAACAGGATGCCGAGGATCGCGCCCGACCAGACCAGCACGAGCAGGAGGGTGCCCTTGTCGGGCGTCAGCGCCAGCACGGCGATCGGCGTGTAGGTGCCCGCGATCAGCAGCAGGATGTTGGCGTGGTCGATGCGCTTGAGCACCGCCTTGGTCGTCGGCCCCCAGGTGAACCGGTGATACAGCGCGGAGTTGCCGAACAGGAGGAGCGAGGTCACCATGAAGACGACCGCTGCCCACTTCGCGGCCGCACCCTGAGCGAAGACGATGAGCAGGACCCCGGCGGCCACGGCGACCGGGAATGTTCCGGCGTGGATCCAGCCACGCCACGTGGGCTTCAGCTCGACTTGTGCACGGACGGAGCCGGCTTCGAGAAGCGGGAGCTGGGGCATGTCGGCGCCCTCGGCGGATGCGTGTCGGGTCACGGCACCGAGCCTACGCGCAGCCTCATGCCGTCTTCCGCACTTATCCTGTGTACGGTCGGGGCCGGGGCTCGCGCGATAGCGTAGGAACGTGACACCCACCGGTTCGGGCGAGGGGCGTGGATTCCTCTATCGCCTCTACAGTTCGCGCCTGCGTCGCGAGTTGACCCCCGACACCGTTCCCCACCACGTCGCGATGATGATCGACGGCAATCGTCGCTGGGCGCGTCAGGCCGGCTTCACGACGGTCGCGCACGGACACCGTGCCGGAGCCGCGAAGATGCACGAGTTCCTGCGCTGGTGCGACGATCTCGGCATCCGTGTGGTGTCGCTCTACCTGCTGTCCACCGACAACCTCACCAAGCGCGACTCGCAGGAGCTCGCCGATCTCATCGAGATCATCGCCGAGCTCGCCGACGAACTCTCGCTCGAGCCCGGCTGGCGCGTGCAGCACGTGGGTCGTGCGGAGATGCTGCCACCGGACCTGGCCCGCGTGTTACGGACGGCGGAGGAGCGGACCGCCGGAAACACGGGCCTGCACGTGAACCTCGCGGTCGGCTACGGCGGACGAAGCGAGATCGTCGACGCCGTTCGCAGCATCATCGCGCAGCACGACGAGCGCGGCGGCTCGCTCGAAGAGCTCGCCGCCAGCCTCACCCCGGAGCAGATCGGCGAGCATCTGTACACCGGAGGGCAGGCCGATCCCGATCTGGTGATCCGTACCTCCGGCGAGCAGCGTCTCAGCGACTTCCTGCTCTGGCAGTCGGCGCATTCCGAGTTCTACTTCGTCGAAGCGCTCGGGCCGGATCTGCGCGAGGTCGACTTCCTCCGCGCGATCCGCGACTACGCCACGCGCGATCGCCGCTACGGCAGCTGACGGGGGCCACGCGATCCGTCCCCGAACGACTCGGCGTGGGACAATGGGCGACGTGAACGACCTGCAGCCCTACCTCGATACCTTCGACAGCGCAGCGGGGTATCTGGACTGGGCGGCATTCGGACCGCTCTCGCCGGCGGTTCGAGCCGAGACCCTGGCCGACGCGGAGCTTCTCGGCAGCGGGCGCCGTTCGGGCATCGATCTGGTGTCGGAGAGATCCGACGAGGCGCGCGGGCTGGTCGCACAGGTTCTCGGATGCGCCGTCGACGAGGTCGTGTTGCAGCCGTCGACGACCCACGGACTGCAGCACGCGATGCAGGGGCTTCGTGGCACGGTCATCGTCTCGGCTCAGGAGTTTCCCGCCCTGCGGGTGACGGCACGCCGCGCGCAGGACGCTCGCGGTGTGCTCTCGGTTCGCGAGATCGAGCCCGTCGCCGGGATCGTCACGGCGGATGCCGTGGCGGAGGCGCTCGATGACGATGTCACCGCCGTCGCCGTCAGCCTGGTCGATTTCCGCACGGGCGCTGTCGCCGACGTGCGCGAGATTCGTGAGCGGATCGGCGACCGCCTGCTGATCGTCGATGCCGTTCAGGGCTTCGGCGTCGTCGACGCCGACTGGGATGCGGCCGATGTCGTCTGCGGCAACGGATACAAGTGGCTTCGGGCCGGCCGGGGCACCGGCTTCGCGAGGTTCTCCGATCGGGCGCGCGAACGGATCGAGCCGGTGCTGTCAGGGATTTCCGGCATGCAGGGCGACACGACCAGCGTGGGTGTGCCGGCGCCGCTGCCGACAGCGGCCGCATACCAGGTCGCCCCGGCCGACCACCTCGCTGCCGGTCGCCTCGCGGCGGCGTTGCGCGAAGTGGTCGACGCGGGCATTCCCGCCATCGCCGCCGAGCTGCGCGCACGCGCACGGGCCGTGATGGAGCTCGCCGATCGCTACGGGGTCCCCGTCCTCACCCCGCGCGACCGGCACGCGGGCATCGTGGCGCTGCAGCCTGCACCTCACGAGGCGGCGCCGCTGGCCGCAGCTCTCGCCAATCAGGGCGTCACCGTCACCGCCCGCGGCACCACGATCCGGGTCGCGCCGCACGTGGGAACGGGCGCCGACAGCTTCGTCCTGCTCGGCGACGCGCTGGCCGAGGTCGCCGCCAGCCGCGTCATCATCGACCCCGCTCCCGCGGCGCTCGCGCTGTCCGAGCCCGGTTCTGCGGATGACGCGCCGATCTCGCTCGAGGTCGTCGCACCCCCCGCGGAGGCCGCCGAGGCTGCGTCCGCCGACGACATCACACGTTAACGTCCCCGTCATCGACCGGCGGCGTGTCGCGGCTGGCGCGCCTGCATCGCCGGCCGTACGGTCATCACATCGGGCAAGGCGCCCGGTCGGGTCGGCCTCCACACGACTCGTGGCCACGGTCGACTCGAAACTGCCGGGTGCTCCACCCGGGGCGGGAGTGAGTTGTGACCACACGGGCTTCACTGCAGCAACGCCGGATCGATGAGAGCGTCGAGGGGGCCGCGGACACCGATCTGCGGACCTACGTCCTCGACACCTCCGTGCTCCTGAGCGATCCGCGCGCGTTCTTCCGGTTCGCGGAGCATTCCGTCGTCGTCCCCGTGGTGGTGATCACGGAGCTCGAAGGCAAGCGGCACGACCCGGAGATCGGCTACTTCGCCCGGCAGGCTCTGCGCCACCTCGACGAGCTGCGTGTCGAGCACGGTCGACTGGACTTCGCCGTCCCGGTCGGGGAGGGGGGAACGCTGCGTGTCGAGCTGACCAACACCGATTCCTCCGTTCTGCCCGCCGGCATGCGCCTCGGCGACAACGACACGCGGATCCTCTCCGTCGCCATGCACCTCGCTGCCGACGGTCAGCAGGTCACGGTCGTCTCCAAGGACCTCCCGATGCGCGTCAAGGCCGCCTCCCTCGGCATCCACGCCGAGGAGTATCTCGCGGAGCAGGCCGTCGACAGCGGGTGGACGGGCATCGCCGACATCGCGATCTCCGGCGACGACATGAGTGACCTCTACGAGGCGGAGGTCGCGACCAGCGACGAGGTGCGCGGCTTCCCGGTGAACACGGGACTCGTGATCCACTCCGAGCGGGGGTCGGCTCTCGGCCGGGTCACGGGAGACGGCGCATTCCGTCTCGTCCGCGGCGACCGGGACGTGTTCGGGCTGCACGGCCGCAGCGCCGAGCAGCGCATCGCGATCGACCTGCTCATGGATCCCGAGGTCGGGATCGTCTCTCTCGGCGGACGTGCGGGAACGGGGAAGTCGGCCCTCGCCCTCTGCGCCGGCTTGGATGCCGTCCTCGAGCGCCAGCAGCAGAAGAAGATCATCGTCTTCCGCCCGCTCTTCGCCGTCGGCGGCCAGGAGCTCGGCTACCTGCCGGGCGACCAGTCTGAGAAGATGAACCCGTGGGGGCAGGCGGTCTTCGACACCCTCGGCTCGGTGGTCTCCGGAAACGTCCTCGAGGAAGTCGTCGCGCGGGGGATGCTCGAGGTGCTGCCGCTGACGCACATCCGCGGACGTTCTCTGCACGACGCTTTCGTGATCGTCGATGAGGCGCAGTCGCTCGAACGCAACGTGCTGCTCACGGTACTCAGTCGGATCGGACAGAACTCGCGCGTCGTGCTGACCCACGATGTCGGCCAGCGTGACAACCTCCGCGTCGGCCGCCACGACGGCATCGCCTCAGTGATCGAGACGCTGAAGGGGCACAGCCTCTTCGGTCACGTGACACTCGTGAGATCCGAGCGTTCCGCCATCGCCGCGCTCGTCACCGATCTGCTGGAGCAGGGCGAGCTGAGCTGACGCGGCCCGCCCGTACCCGCGCCGTCCGCGGCGAGGTCTACTCCCAGCGGTAGCCCTCGCCGCGGACAGTCGCGATGTGGTCGGCGCCGAGCTTTGCCCGCAGATACCGCACGTAGACGTCCACGACGTTCGAGCCCGGATCGAAGTCGAGGCCCCAAATGCGGCTGAGCAGCGTCTCACGCGTGAGAACCTCACCGGCGTGCCGCAGGAACTGCTCAGCGAGTGCGAACTCGCGCGCGGAGAGGTCGACGTCGTGACCGGCCACCGTGCAGCGGCGCGCCAGCAAGTCGAGCGTCACATCCCCGCGGGAGAGGACCATCGTGATGGCACCCGTGCGCTCCCGAAGACGCGAGCGCACGCGCGCCATCAGCTCCGCGAGAGAGAACGGCTTCGGAACGTAGTCGCTGGCCCCGGCATCCAGACCGTCCACCGCGTCGCGGGCCGAACTGCGAGCCGTCAGCATGATGACCGGGAGGGACTGCCCGTCGCCGCGCAGGCGCCGGAGAACCTCGAATCCGTCCATGCCCGGCAGCCCGACGTCGAGGATCACGAGGTCGATGTCGCCTCGCGACGCGCGTTCGAGTCCGGCGGCGCCGTCCTCGCAGGCGGTCGTCTCATACCCTTCGGCCGACAGGGCGCGCGTGACCATCGACACGATATGCGGCTCGTCGTCGACGATGAGGATGCGAGTCATCCGGAGGCCTCCCGTTGTTGGACGACATCCCCCGCACGCACCGGTGTGGGCAGCGTCGCCTGCGTGCCGATGGGGATCTCGATGGTGAAGGTGGCACCGCCACCCGGCGTGTCGGCCACGGTGCAGTGACCGCCGTGGGCCTTCGCGATCGCGTCGACGATGGCGAGGCCGAGGCCCGATCCGCCGACCGACCGCTTGCCCGTGCCGCGGTCGAAGCGACGGAAGATGCGGTGGCGGACGGCGGGCGCGATTCCCGGGCCGTGATCGCGCACCCACAGCTGAGCTCCGGAGGGATGCACGGCGCTGCCGATCTCGATCGCCGAGCCGGCGGGGGTGTACTTCGCCGCGTTGTCGGCCAGTTGCAGCCACGCCTGCAGGAGGCGATCACGGTCGCCGTGGATGATCCCTGCTGCGCGTTGCTCGACCCCCCAGTCGTGGTCCGCGATGACGGCGACCAGCTCCGCGACGCGTCGGGTCAGCGCGTCCAGATCGACATCTCCCATCGTGAAGCTGTCGCTTTCGACGGCGGCCAGCAGGTCGATGTCGCCGATCAAGCGCGTCATGCGATCGAGTTCGGCGATGCCGAGCACACGCGTCGCCGCGACGTCGGAGGGGTCGGCGGCATCCATGAGCTCCAGGTGTCCGCGCACGATCGTGATCGGCGTCTTCAACTCGTGTCGCACGTCGTCCAGGAGCCGGCGCTGGGCGTCGAAGAGAGCATCGGGGCTCTCGAGGCCGTCAGGCGGCTCTGGCGTCTGGCGGCTCTCGTCCAGGAGCAGCCAGCCGACCAGTGCCGTCACCGCGAGTGTCAGAGCCGCTGCAGCGGCGAAGACGACGACCGAGACCCAGGTGGTCGGCGCGCCGGTCGCGGCGTGGACCGAGAGCAGCGCGACCGCCGTCAGTCCGAATCCCGCCGCGACCACGGCCAGGACGACGCCGAGCCCGCGTGCGCGCCTTGCCGCACGGGGAGGGCGGACGGCGCGATTCACCCTCTGATTATGAACCCGACAGGGGGAGCAAGCGATCAGCCGGGGTGCGTCATCGACAGAAGGTCGAGCTTCGTGTCGAGTTGCTCCTCGGTCAGCTCTCCTCTTTCGACGTAGCCGAGGTCGATCACAGCCTCGCGCACCGTGATGCCCTTGGCGACGGCGTGCTTGGCGATCTTCGCCGCCGCTTCGTAGCCGATGAGCTTGTTGAGCGGGGTCACGATCGACGGCGACATCCCGGCGAAGGCGGCGGCGCGCTCGAGGTTCGCTTCCAGACCGTCGACCGTCTTGTCGGCCAGCACGCGCATCGCGTTCGACAGCAGGCGGATCGACTCCAGCAGGGCCGTGCCCATGACCGGGATCGCGACGTTCAGCTCGAACGAGCCGGATGCGCCCGCCCAGGCCACCGTCGCGTCGTTGCCGATCACGCGCGCGCACACCATGAGGGTCGCCTCGGGGACGACCGGGTTCACCTTGCCGGGCATGATCGAGGACCCGGGCTGCAGGTCGGGGATGTGCAACTCGCCGAGGCCGGTGTTGGGGCCCGATCCCATCCATCGCAGGTCGTTGTTGATCTTCGTCAGCGAGACCGCGATCGTGCGCAGGGCGCCGGATGCCTCGACCAGGCCGTCGCGGTTGGCCTGCGCCTCGAAGTGGTCGTGCGCTTCGGTGATGGGAAGTTCGGTCTCTTCGGCCAGGAGCGCGATGACCTTCTGCGGGAAGCCGAGTGGTGTGTTGATGCCGGTGCCGACGGCCGTGCCGCCCAACGGCACCTCGCCCACGCGGGGAAGCACGGCACGCACCCGCTCGATGCCGAGGCGGATCTGGCGCGCATACCCCCCGAACTCCTGTCCGAGGGTCACGGGAGTCGCGTCCATGAGGTGCGTGCGGCCCGACTTCACGGCGTCCTTCCACAGGAGCGCCTTCGCCTCCAGGGCGACAGCGAGGTGGTCGAGGGCGGGGATGAGGTCATCGATGAGCGCCTGTGTGACGGCGATGTGGACGGAGGTCGGGAAGACGTCGTTGGACGACTGCGATGCATTGACGTGATCGTTCGGATGCACCGGCGCGCCGAGCTTCTGCGTCGCGAGTGAGGCGAGTACCTCGTTCATGTTCATGTTCGACGAGGTGCCCGATCCCGTCTGGTATGTGTCCACGGGGAAGTGGGCGTCGTATCGACCGGTGATGACGTCGTCGGCGGCAGCCGCGATCGCATCGGCGATCGCGCCATCAAGGGTTCCGAGTTCCTTGTTGGCCAGCGCCGCGGCCTTCTTGATGCGCGCAAGCGCGGCGATCTGCGTCGACTCCAGCCCGGTGCCCGAGATCGGGAAGTTCTCCACGGCGCGCTGGGTCTGTGCGGCGTAGAGAGCGTCCTTCGGCACGCGCACCTCGCCCATCGTGTCGTGTTCGATGCGGTACTCGGTGGTCTCGGTCATTGCGGTCACGTCCTCGTTTCCTGTGCGTCTTCGGTTGTGGTGTCGGCCGGGAGCCCGGCTCAGGCCGTCTGGAGGCCTACGGCGACGTGCGGCACCGCCGTGCCCTCGCTCAGCCGGTAGTTCGCGCCCACGATGCCCAGTCGGCCCTCGGCGACGGCGTCGGCGATGAGCCGCGACGAGGAGAGCAGGTCGTCGACCGTGTTCTTGAGGTGCTCCCGTCCGACGTCTTCGGCGTCCAGCTCCCGCGGGTCGACCTCGCCGCCGGCATCGCGGAGCACGGTGCGTGCCGCCGGCACGATGCGGGCGATCAGGCGCCAGATGTGCGGGGGGAGTTCGGGAGAGCCGAGCGCGGTGGAGTCGATCGCGGCGCGCACGGCGCCGCACGCGTCGTGCGCGAGCACGATGATGAGCGAGACATCCAGCGCCGCCACCGCGTACTCCAGGCTGGCCACGGCGGAGTCGGAGGCGACCTGGCCGGCGTTGCGGACGACGAACAGATCGCCGAGTCCCTGGTCGAAGATGATCTCCGCCGCCAGGCGGGAGTCCGCGCAGCCGAACAGCGCGGCGCGCGGGGTCTGGGCGGCGGCGAGCTCGTTGCGCCGTTCGACGTCCTGTCGCGGATGCCGCGGCGCGCCCGCGACGAAACGGGCGTTGCCCTCGAGCATCTCCTCCCAGACGAGCGAAGGGGTCGGGCGGGCGGTTGCGTTCATCTCTTCTCCTCGCGCATGGTCAGAATCTGATCGGTGACGCCCGACGCCGCGACGGCGGCCGTTGCGGCGTCAGTCGCCCCGTAGATCAGCACCGTGTCGGAGCCGGCCGTCGTCGAGATGGCGTACGAGACCGTGTCGGTGCGGGCGGCGGCAGGGATCGTGTACTCGTCCCAGGCGATCCCGTCGATGGTGACGCTGCCGGAGGGCGCGAACCCGCCCAGCACCTTCGTCGCCCATCCGGCGTCGGCGTCGACGCCCTGTGCCACGCGCACGTAGCCGCTCGGCGGTGCATACACGACGCGCCACATCGAGCCCTCCAGTCGCGCCGAGTTGGCGCGCCAGTTCTCGGGGACGACAGGAACCAGCAGGGGGTGTCCGATGGCTGCCGACGCGCTCTGCGCTGCCGCGGCCACGTCCGCCTCCTCAGGGTCGGGCAGTGAACCGCGCGGCACCCCGAAGTAGACGACGGCGACGACGGCCATGATGACCAGGAGAGCCGCCACCAGGTTGCGGAAGGTCTTGCTCTGACGGTACGCCCGCGAGGCGGCCGCCTTGCGATCGGCGGTCTCCGCGGGCGTCTCGGGTCGGCCGAGCTCCGCGACGATGCGAGGACCCGATGCCATTACGACTCCGCGTCCGCGGGACGGGCGGCATCGAGAAGCCGCTTCGCGCCGAGCAGCCACTCCTCGCACCGCGCAGCGAGAGCCTCGCCCCGGGTCCAGAGGGCGAGCGACTGCTCGAGGGTCGGGGCACCCTGCTCGAGTTCGGCCACGACGCGGACGAGTTCGTCCCGGGCCTGCTCGAACGACAGATCGGCGACGTCGGTGGCCGTGTCGCTGGTCATGGCGTCCATTCTAGGGCGCCCCGCCGACGTCTTCTGCGAGCGGGCCCTCCGATCGGGCGGTGAACGAGCCGTCGGCGACGGTGACCGTCACCGCGGTGCCGGCCGGTACCTGACGAGCGTCGCGGACGATGACCCCGGCATCCAGATGGGCGATGGCATAGCCGCGTTCGAGTGTCGCGCCGGGGGAGAGGGCGCGCAGCGACGCGCGCAGCTGCGCCGTCGTGCGTTCCGCGGCATCCATCCGTCGGTGCACGATGTCGCGGCCGCGCGAGACGAGGGTCCAGAGCTCGTGGGTGCGGGGCGTGAGCAGAGACTCGGGCGTCCGCAGCACAGGACGCGAGCGCAGCTGCTCGAGCTGGGCGATGTCGTGACCGACCCTTTGTGTGAGGCGCGTGCGCGCACGCGAGCGCAGCTGGTTCACGAGCGCCCGTTGCTCCGAGACGTCGGGGACGACGCGCTTGGCGGCATCCGTCGGTGTCGACGCCCGTACGTCCGCGACGTCGTCGAGCAGGGGATGGTCGTTCTCGTGGCCGATCGCGGAGACGACCGGCGTGGATGCCGCGGCCACCGCACGCACCAGGCGTTCATCGCTGAAGCCGAGCAGGGTCTGCGGATCGCCGCCGCCGCGGGCGATGATGATCACGTCGACCTCCGGGTCGGCGTCGAGCGCCGTGAGCGCCGCGATCGTTTCGGGAACGCAGCGCTCGCCCTGGACGGCGGCATGGATCGTGCGGAAGCGGACGCCCGGCCAGCGCAGTTCGGCGTTGCGGTGAACATCCTTCTCGGCGTCGCTGCGCTCACCGGTGATGAGGCCGACGAGCTGCGGGAGGAAGGGGAGGCGCTTCTTGCGGGCGGGGTCGAACAGCCCCTCCGCCCGGAGCTGCCCGCGGAGCTTCTCGAGCCGCTCGAGCTGATCGCCGAGGCCCGTGTGGCGCATCGCGGAGACGGTGAAGGTGAAGTCCCCGGTCTTCACGAAGAAGTCGCTCTTCACGCACGCCACCACGAGGTCGCCGACCTTGAGGTCGTCGGGCAGGCGCTGCAGGGTGGATGACCACAGACGGAACGAGAGCATCGCGTCGCCGTTCGCGTCCTTCAAACGCCCGAAGACGTGTCCGCCGCGAAGGTTCCATGCGGTGATCTCACCCTCGACCCAGACGGATCCCCACGTCGAGACGAACCCGCGGATGGTCTCGTTCAGACGCGAGACCGACGTCGGTGCGTCCGCGCGCGACTCTCGCGGTGCGACCGCATCGGGGGGAGGGACGTGCCCGGGAGCGGACGCGAACGATGCCATCGATACCTTTCCGCCGCGCGCATGCGGCCCTCACTCAGCCCGCTCTCCCTAGAATCAAGGGGTGAGCAGCACAGCCATCCGTCTTCCGACGCCCCATGTTCCAGGCCCGCGCGGACGGCTTCAGGATAACCCGGTCCCCGGACGCAAGCGGGTGCTCCTCGCCTCGCCGCGAGGGTACTGCGCCGGCGTCGACCGCGCAGTGATCGCGGTCGAGAAGGCGCTGGAGCGCTACGGCGCGCCCGTCTACGTGCGCAAGCAGATCGTGCACAACATCCACGTCGTCACCGAGCTCGAGGCGAAGGGGGCCGTCTTCGTCGAGGAGGTCGACGAGGTGCCCGAAGGCGCCCACGTCGTCTTCAGCGCGCACGGCGTCTCGCCCGCTGTCGTGAACGCGGCATCCGATCGGGGCCTTCAGGCCATCGACGCCACCTGTCCCCTCGTGACGAAGGTGCACCGCGAGGCGGTGCGCTTCGCCCGCGACGACTTCGAGATCCTGCTCATCGGCCACGACGGCCATGAAGAGGTCGAGGGAACGGCAGGAGAGGCCCCCGACCACGTCACCGTCGTCAACTCGCCCGAGGAAGCCGACCGCGTCGTCGTCAAGGATCCGGCGAAGGTCGTCTGGCTGTCGCAGACGACGCTGTCGGTCGACGAGACCATGGAGACGGTCCGCCGCCTGCGCGAGCGATTCCCCGAACTGCAGGATCCGCCGTCGGACGACATCTGCTACGCCACGCAGAACCGCCAGGTCGCCATCAAGAAGGTCGCCAAGGACGCCGACCTCGTCATCGTCGTCGGTTCGGCGAACTCCTCCAACTCGGTCCGACTCGTCGAGGTGGCGCTGGAGTACGGGGCGAAGGCGGCCTACCGCGTCGACTACGCCCACGAGATCCAGCAGGACTGGCTCGACGGCGTCGAGACGGTGGGCGTCACCAGCGGCGCCTCGGTGCCCGAGGTGCTCGTGCAGGAAGTTCTCGCCGACCTCGCCGGCGCCGGCTACGCCGACGTCGAGCAGGTGCGCACGGCCGAGGAGGATCTGATGTTCTCGCTTCCCAAGGAGCTCCGCCAGGATGCGAGCGGGCGCCGGGACGACCGTGCACTGGGTGGGCGGTCGCGCGGATGAGCGACCCGACCGGATCGTCCGCACACGCGCAGACGCCGCGCCCCCGTCCGCAGTACGGCGAGTATGCGAGCCCGGAGGAGCAGCGGGCGCGCATCCAGCAGCCCGAGACGGCTTCCGTCTCGCCGCATCCGGCGCTGCCGCACACGGTGCCGAGCCGCGCGCACCCGCCCACCGCGCCCGCCACGACGGCTGCCGCGCGCCCGACGCGCGCCGCGGACCGCATCATCACGTTTGCCCTGCTCGTGTACGGTCTCGTGACCGTCGTCAGCGCGGTGCCGCAGCTGTGGGACTTCTCCGGGTTCGCACAGACCTGGATGCAGGTGGCCGGCATCGACGCGACCTTCACCAACACGGCGCAGGGCGAGCTGTGGGGTCGTATCGGCGCCTTCGTCTTCATCGGCGGGTGGATGCTCACCGCGTTGCTGTCGTGGGTCTCGCTGCGCGCGCGGCGGCTGTCGTGGTGGATTCCTCTCGCCGGAGCGATCGTGACCTTCATCCTCGCCACGGTGTGCCTGACGGTGCCGCTGCTCGGAGACCCTGCGATCGTCACCCACTTCGCCCGATGAGCGACACGGGGCGCCTTCTCGCCGTCTGCGTCGTACGGGCGCTGCGCCCTGACGCCGGATCACTCGGTGTGACAGCGATCGATAAGGCCGCGGTCGACGGGGCGGTACGCCTCGGACGCTACGGCGCGTATGCCGATGTGCAGGCGAATCGGAAGCACCATGGTGGCCTGGACAAGGCTCTGTATGCGTACGCGCAGGAGGACGCCGAGTTCTGGGAGACGCAGCTGCGGGCGCCTCTCCCGCCCGGATGGTTCGGCGAGAACCTCCGTGTCGAGGGGCTCGACGTCAATCGTGCCCGTATCGGCGAGCAGTGGCGGATCGGGGAGACGGCCGTCGTCGAGGTGACGATGCCGCGGACACCGTGCCAGACCTTCGCCCGCTGGGTGCGCACCGTCGACCGGTCGGCGGAACGCGGCTGGGTGCGGCGGTTCTCGGCAGAACGGCGGCTCGGTCCGTACCTGCGCGTCGTGCGTACGGGCTCCGTCCGCGCGGGCGATCCCATCCGGGTGATCCACGTGCCCGACGGTGCTCCGGGACTGCTCGACGCGTACGTCGACCCTGCCTGATCGCAGCGACCGCACCCGCCTTCAGCGCGGCGCGGCACCGCACATCGCGGCAACGGATACCGACGAGAAACGCCCCCGGAGACGTGAGCTCCGGGGGCGCTTCGATGCGGATCAGAGGCTGATGGAGTGACCAGCCGAACCAAGCTGCTGTGTCGCCTCGACGACGCGAGCGGCCATGCCCGTCTCGGCCACCTTGCCCCAGGCACGCGGGTCGTAGGCCTTCTTGTTGCCCACCTCGCCGTCGACCTTCAACACGCCGTCGTAGTTGCTGAACATGAAGCCGGCGACCGAACGGGTGAAGGCGTACTGCGTGTCGGTGTCGATGTTCATCTTGACGACACCGTTGGCCACGGCGGTCGCGATCTCCTCCGGAGTCGAGCCGCTGCCACCGTGGAAGACCAGGTCGAGGGGCTTCGCGTCGGTGCCGAAGCGCTCCGCGATGCCCGCCTGGATCTCGCCGAGCAGCTCGGGGCGCAGCTTCACGTTGCCGGGCTTGTAGACGCCGTGCACATTGCCGAACGTCAGAGCGGCGATATAGCGGCCGTTCTCGCCGAGGCCGAGCGCCTCGACGAATCGAGACACGTCGGCGGTGGTCGTGTAGAGCGCCTCGTTGGAGCCCTCGTGCTTGACGCCGTCCTCTTCGCCGCCGACCACGCCGATCTCGACCTCGAGAATCGCGTTGATGTTCTTCATGCGAGGCAGCAACTCCTTCGCGATGGCGATGTTCTCGTCGAGCGCAACAGCCGACCCGTCCCACATGTGCGACTGGAAGATGGGGTTGCGGCCGGCGCGGACCTCCTCCTCGGATGCCGCGATCAGCGGGAGCACGAAGTCCTCGAGGGCGGGCTTGGGGCAGTGGTCGGTGTGCAGCGCCACCGTGATCGGGTAGTTCTTGGCGACCTCGGTCGCGAACTTCGCGAACGCGAGCGCACCGGTGGCGCGACCCTTCACGGTGTGGCCCGCGAAATAGTCGGCTCCGCCGGTGGTCACCTGGATGATGCCGTCGGATCCGGCTTCGGTCAGACCCTGCAGGATCGCGTTGATCGACTGCGAGCTGGCGGCGTTGATCGCGGGGAACGCGTAGCCACCGGCCTTCGCGCGGTCCAGCATCTCGGCGTATTGCTCAGGGGTGGCGACAGGCATTTCTGCTCCTCAGTTCTGCGGGGATTCCTGGCACAGCCTATCGAAGCACCAGCGACGTCGGTGAGGCCCCCGCCGGGCAAAAGCGCCGGGTCGAGCTTGCCGCAGTGATAAGAAGTGCAGTTCCTTCCTCAGGCATTGGCTGAAAACGCCGCACCCGCGGGGTGCGGCCGCCTAGGCTGACGTCATGGTGAGCCTGACCGCGGACATGAGCCCTTTGCACCCCGACCGGAACCTGGCGATGGAGTTGGTGCGCGCGACGGAGGCGGCGGCCATTCGCTCCGTACCGTTCATCGGACGGGGCCAGAAGGAGAAGGCCGACGGCGCGGCCGTCGACGCCATGCGGGCGTTTCTCACCACGGTGAACTTCGACGGAGTCATCGTCATCGGGGAGGGCGAGAAGGACAACGCTCCCATGCTCTTCAACGGTGAACACGTGGGAACGGGTCGCGGACCCCAGTGCGACGTCGCCGTCGATCCGATCGACGGAACATCGCTGACCGCCGAGGGACGCAACAACGCGCTTTCGGTTCTCGCGGTCTCCGATCGCGGCTCCATGCTCGACGCGTCGAGTGTGTTCTACATGGACAAGATCGTCACGGGTCCGGCCGGCGTCGGTGTCGTGGACATCCGCCTGCCCGTCGGCGAGAACATCCGTCTTCTGGCGAAGGCACTGGGCAAGCCCGTCGACGAGCTCGTGGTCTCTGTGCTGAACCGTCCCCGCCACGCCCGACTGATCGAGGAGATCCGCGACGCCGGCGCCGGAACGCGGCTGATGAGCGACGGTGACGTCGCCGGTGGAATCAACGCGGCACGGCACAACGCCCGTACCGACATGTGCATCGGCATCGGAGGCAGCCCCGAAGGTGTCGCGACCACGTGCGCGATCAAGGCGCTCGGAGGCCACATCCAAGGACGTCTCTGGCCGCGCGACGACGACGAGAAGCAGCGCGGGATCGATGCAGGTCTGAAAGTCGACGGCTACGTGTACGAGGCCGACGAACTGGTCACAGGCCGCAACACCATCTTCGTGGCCACGGGCGTCACGAACGGTGAACTGGTCGCCGGTGTTCGCCGCGACGGCGACTTCGTCTACACGGAGAGCGTCGTTCTGCGGGGGGCTTCGGGCACGCTGCGGCGCATCTCTTCGGAGCATCTCACGTCGAAGTGGCTCTGAGCGCGGACCATATCATCGGCGCGGCGCGCCCGGTATGGGGCACGCGACAACCGTACCTCTGGCACAATGGGCAACGGTGTCACCGGCGACACAGACGTTTCCACGCAGTCCGGGGGTCACATGTCCGCAGCATCCAGCAGTCCCAGAACGGGTCAGGTGAGCGTTCCCGTGGACCCCGCACGCCGACCCGACGTGCTGTTGCGTCGCCGGATGCCGGAGGGTCACCAGGTCAGTGCGTGGTGGATGATCGGCGCGTTCGTCGCGGTCTCCCTGTCAGTTGTGGGGCTGCTCAACCTGTTTCCCGCCTGAGCGCGCCTCCGCTCACAGCCGGTCCCTGAGCGAGCCGAGATCGGCTGAGATGCCCGTTGCAGTTGCGTCGGCATCGGCGTCGGCGTCGGCGTCGGCCGAGTCCACCATCAGTTCCGGGGCGACGAGCTTTCGCGGTGTCTTCTCGATCGACGCGGGAGCAGCCGCGGCATCCAGCTTCGTCTCGTCGATCCCGGGAAACTTCCGCGCCGTCACGAGCACACGCGACTCGAGGGATCCGGTGAAGCGGTTATAGGTGTCGACCGTGCGCTCGATGGCGCGGCGGAGATCCTCGGCGTGCCCGGCGAGTCCCCCCAGCCGCTGATACAGCTCGGTTCCCAGCTCGAAGAGGCGGCGGGCCTCCGTGGAGACCTCCTGCTGGGTCCAGGTGTAGGCCACCGTCTTCAGGACGGCCCACAGGTTCACGGGAGAGGCGAGCGCCACACGCTGGCGGAACGCGTGATCGAGCAGCGTCGGATCCTCCTCGAGTGCGGTCGCGAGCAACGCCTCGTTCGGCAGGAAGCACACGACGAACTCGGGGCTCGAATCCAGTCCCGACCAGTACGACTTCTTGGCGAGGGCGTCGACATGGGCGCGGACGGCCCGCACATGACGTTGGAGCAGACCCGCACGACGGGTGGCCTCCTCGCCGGTCGCGGTGATCGCAATCGCCGAGGCTTCGATGTAGGCATCGAGAGGCACCTTGGCGTCGACCGCCAGCGACATGCCGCCCGGCAGGCGAACGATCATGTCGGGTCTACCGTCACCGGCGTGGGAAGTCACCGACGCTTGCAGATCGAAGTCGACGTAGCGGGTCAGCCCCGCTGATTCGACCACGCGCCGCAACTGCGTCTCACCCCAGACGCCGCGTGTGGCGTTGGAACGCAGGGCCCCCGCGAGGGACTCGGTGGTCGCCCGGAGCGCCTCATCGCTGGCGCGGGCCGCGCGCAGCTGCTCGGCGAGGGAGCCGTACTGACTCTGGCGATCGCGTTCGAGGTCGGTCACCTTCTGCTGCATCAGCTGGAGGGACTCCTGCACCGGCGCGAGCGCTCGAAGGACGAGCTGGTCACGTCGTTCACGTTCCTGCTGAGCGCTGAGATCGGCGCGGGCCTGGGCTCCGAGGTCGCGAGTGAGCGTACGCTCATGCTCCAGCTGCGCGCCGAGCGCGCGAGCCGACGTCTCCGCCGCCGCCAGGCGCGCCGACAGGTCTGCGGTCTCGCGTGCCGTGCGCTCCGCGGCGCGCGAGACCCCGGTGGTCCAGCCGCCGGCGGTGCCGACGACCAGGCACAGCGCTCCGACGACGATGAGGCTGAAGGCGTCCATGCCTCCAGGGTGGCGCACGCCACCGACATCCGTGGGCGCCGCGCGGTGCGGTGTGCGGCCGTTCAGCCGACCGCCGGGGCGACGGGCGCGAGCCGGTCGCTGCCGGCGAGCCGCGGGACGCGCACACCGAGCAGCATGGCGAGTTCGACGACGTCGTGCGCACCGGCGCGCGCCGCGGCGTCGATCATGATGTGCGCGCAGGCGAGCGCATCGGACGCGGCGTCGTGGTGGGCGAAGTCGAGGAATCCCGCGGCAGCGGCCACCGACGGCAGTCGATACGAGGCGAGGTCGTAGGTCTTGCGGGCGACCTGGAGACTGCACAGGTAGCGGTACGACGCGCACGCGGCATCCGTCGCCTCGCACGCGCGCCGCAGGACGCTCATGTCGAATCCGGCGTTGTGGGCCACGACGACGTCGTCGCCCACGAACCGGTCGAGGGCCGAAAGCTGGTCGATCCACGTCGGAGCATCCACGACGTCCTCCGGGCGGATGCCGTGGATGCCGATGTTCAGCTCGAAGAAGCGGTCGTGACCGGCCGGGGGTTTGATGAGCCAGCCCGCCGTCTCCACGACACGACCATCGCGCACACGAGTGAGACCGACCGCGCACGCCGAGGCGCTCGACGAGTTCGCGGTTTCGAAGTCGATCGCGGTGAAGTCGAGGGCCACCACTCAACTGTGCGCGTCGAGGCCACGTGGCATCGGCAGGCGCGCCGGGGGAGCGCACTGCGGACCCCGGCGCACGGCGGGGAGCGAACCTGCTGCGTTCGCTCCCCGCCGGCCGTCGTGCCCGGGTCAGTAGCGCATGACGATCCGACCGTCGATCTGGCCCTTCTCCATCCGCTCGAAGATGTCGTTGACGTCCTCGAGGCTCTCCACGTGCACGGTGGGGTGGATCTGACCGCGGGCATAGAAGTCGAGCGCTTCGATCATGTCCTGGCGCGTGCCGACGATCGATCCGCGGATCGTGATCGCGCGCAGGACGATGTCGAAGATGTCGGCGTCGAAGGTCCCGGGCGGCAGGCCGTTGAAGACGATGGTGGCTCCCCGCCGCACGACGCTGAGCGCCTGGTCGAAGGCTTTGGGATGCACCGCGGTGACGAGGACGCCGTGCGTTCCTCCCGTGTGCTCCGAGATGGCGGCGCCGGGATCGGCCTGCGCGGCGTTGACCGTGACCTCCGCGCCGTGGCGGCGAGCGAGTTCCAGCTTGGCGTCGTCGACATCCACGGCGGCAACCCGCATGCCCATCGCCCGCGCGTATTGCACCGCGATGTGGCCGAGCCCGCCGATGCCCGAGATGGTCACCCACTCGCCCGGTCGCACGCCGGTCATCTTCAGCCCCTTGTACACCGTGACCCCGGCGCAGAGGATCGGGGCGACCTCGACCGGGTCGGCGCCGTCGGGGATCCGCGCGGCGTACTTCTCATCGACGAGCATGAACTCGCCGAAGCTCCCGTCCACCGAGTATCCGCCGTTGTGCTGCGCGGGGCACAGCGTCTCCCATCCGGTGCGGCAGTACTCGCACGTTCCGCACGCCGACCACAGCCAGGCATTGCCGACCTTCTGGCCGACGGTGAGCGTCGTCACGCCGGGACCGAGCGCGACGACCTCGCCGTAGCCTTCGTGTCCGGGGATGAGATCGGCCTTCGGGGCGACCGGCCAATCGCCGCGCGCCGCGTGAAGGTCGGTGTGGCAGACGCCGCTGGTGATCACGCGCACGAGTGCCTGGCCGGGACCAGGGCGCGGGACCGGCACGTCGGAGACGATCAGCGGCTCGCCGGGCGCGGTGACCACCGCGGCGCGCATGGTCGTGGCGATCGCCTCGGTCGCGGCGGCATCAGGGGTGTCGGTCAGAGTCGTCATTGACATCACTTCCTCTCGGCGGAGCCGTTCCGCCAGATGTCTCGACGGTAGGAACGTCGAGGTTGCAACAGGTTGCAGGCGTAGGGTCGGCCCATGGCGACACGCGACGAGATGGCTGTCAGCTTCGGTTCGGCGGCGTGGGAGTACCAGGCGGGCCGGCCGTCGTACCCAGCGGCGGCCGTGGAGTGGTTACTGGCTCCGGCCGGTCAACATCCGCGTGTCGCGGATGTCGGGGCGGGTACCGGAAAGCTCACCGCCGCGCTGCTCGATGCGGGTTCCGACGTGATCGCCGTGGAACCGGATGCCGCGATGCTCGCCGCCCTGAGAGAGGCCCTTCCGGCCGTGGAGACGCTGATCGACTCCGCCGAACGCATGAAGCTTCGCGATGAGAGCGTCGACGCCGTCGTGTTGGGTCATCATGAAGGGCAGTCACGCTGAAGAGCTTCTGTCCGGCGCGGGGCCGGCCGTCGCCGCACCGTTCGGCGCGCTCGAGCATGAGAGCTGGCGATGGTCGCGACGACTGACGCGGTCAGAGCTCGCGGCCATGGTGCGCTCGCGCAGTTACGTCATCACCGCCACGCCCTCGGAGCGGGACCGCATCCTCGCCGAGGTCGAGGAGCTCTTCGCCGCGTCGTGTCACCGGGGTGAGGACGGGGTCGAGATCGTCGACCTGCCGTATCGCACCGAGGCGTTCCGCAGCATCCGCCGATGAGCGGGCGGACGCCGCGCCGAGGTGTCAAGCCGCGTAGACGACGGTGCCGCCGTCGACGGTGATCCGGACGTGGTCGCCGACGGCGGGCAGCGGCGACCCGACGGCGCGCAGCGGCACGCCGACCGTGGTGCCGTCGGCACAGGCGATCGTGGCGGTGGCCGTCGCGCCCACGACCGCGATGGCGATCACACGGGCAGGCGCCGCCCCGGCATCCGTCGTCAGCCTGAGCTGTGTCGGGCGCACCATGGCGACGCTCGTCGAGGCGCCGTCGGAGAAGTCGGCATCCACGGTGAGCGTGCCGAGCGGGCAGCGGAACCCACCGGTCGCGGTCTTCGCGCCCGCAAGCAGGACCGTGTCGCCGAGCAGACGCGCCACGGATGCGGAGACAGGACGCGAGAACACGTCCGCGCACACACCGGCCTGCTGCAGCCGTCCGTCGTCGAGGACGGCGACGGAGTGCCCGAAGGCGAGTGCCTCTTCGGGGTCGTGGGTCACGAGGACGCTCGTGACCTGCGCCCGCGTCAGCGCATCGACGACCTGTGTGCGCACCTGCGCGCGCAGTTCGGTGTCGAGCGCGCTGAAGGGCTCGTCGAGCAGAAGCACGCGCGGGTGCGGGGCGAGAGCGCGAGCGAGAGAGACGCGCTGCTGCTGACCCCCGGAGATCTCGTGGGGATAGCGCTCGAGGAGCTCGGGCTCGATGCCGGCGAGCGCTGCGGCGGCCGCGACCGCACCGGCGCGCTCGCCGCTCGCTGAGCCCCGGAGCCCGAAGGCGATGTTGCGTCGTGCGGTGAGGTGCGGGAAGAGAGCGCCGTCCTGCGCGACGTAGCCGATCCGTCGCCGATGCGGGGACAGGTGGCGTGTCGCCGTGGCGGCGACCTCGTCGCCCAGACGGATCTCGCCGGCCGCGATGCGCTCGAACCCGGCGATCGCGCGCAGCAGTGTGGACTTGCCGCTTCCCGACGGGCCCACGATCGCGAGTCTCTCCCCGTCGGGGACGGACAGGTGCACGCCGGCGAGTACGAGATCCCCACCGAGGCGCACACCGGCATCCGTGACCGTCAACGAGGTCATCGATCGCTCCGCCGTCGGGCATCGGCGAGAAGGAGGGCGACGCTCGGGACCGACAGCACGATGAGCATGATCGCATACGGGGCACCGGCGACGAAGTCGGCGTTCGAGGTCTCCGACCAGAACTGGGTGGCGAGGGTGCGCGTTCCGCTGGGTGCCAGCAGGAGGGTCGCCGTCAGCTCGTTCGCGCAGCCGAGGCCCACGAGGGCCAACGCCGCACCGAACGACGATGCCATCAGCGGCGCCGTCACCTCGACCGTCGCCGCGAACCGCGTGCGGCCGAGGGTCTGCGCTGCTTCCTCGAGGCGCGGGGGCACCTGCGCCAAGCCGCTGCGGAGGCTCACCAGTGCACGGGGGAGGAACACGATGACGTAGGCCGCGATGACGGTTGCGGGAGTCTGGTACAGCCCGGGCACGACGCGAAGAGTCACCGTGACCAGCGCGAGCGCGACGATGATCGTCGGCAGGCTGCTGGCCAGGTACATCGCGCCCTCGATGCCGCGGGCGAGGCGGCTGGGGTGCCGCACGCTCAACCAGGCGCAGGGGAGGGCGACGACGGTCGCGGCGAGCGCTCCGCCGCCCGACAGCAGAAGGGTCTGGGTGAGTGCCGGCAGCAGATGGATGCTCTGCCAGCCCTCGGGGCGCAGCGCCCACCGCAGCAGGCTCGCGCCGGGAATGCCGACGGCGAGGATCAGGATGCCGCTGAGCGCCGCCGTGACGGGGATCGCCGCCCGACCCAGCCGGTAGGGGACGGCGGGCCGCGCGGCGCCGCGTCCGATCCGCGCGTACCGCAGCCGACCGCGAGCGCTCGCTTCACCGACGAGCAGCACGAGGCAGAGGGCCGCGAGGACGACGCCGAGCGCGTTGGCTGCGGGGCCGGCGAAGCTGGACTGGAACTGGCTGACGATCGCCGTGGTGAAGGTGTCGAAGCGCAGCAGCGCGAAGGCGCCGTACTCGGCGAGCAGGTGGAGCGCGACGACGAGTCCGCCGCCGAGGATCGCCACGCGCAGTTGGGGGAGGACGACCCGCCAGAAGGTTGCGAGCGGACTGAGTCCGAGCGAGCGGGCCGACTCCTCGAGCGCCGGATCGAGGCGTCGCAGCGTGGCCAGGGCCGGGAGGTAGACGAGCGGATAGTAGGCGCCGACCGCGATCAGCACTCCACCGCCGAGTCCCTGAAGAGAGGGCACGGCGGAGATCCAGCCGTATCCGCCGACGAAGGCGGGCATCGCCAACGGGGAGGCGAGCGCGATCGCCCAGATCTTCCGGCCGGGCAGGGCCGTGCGTTCCACGGCCCAGGCCGCGCCGACGCCCACCGCGACGCACAGCGGCGCGGCGAGAACGAGCAGACCGAGGGTGTTGGCGAGCAGCTCGCCGACCCGGGGGCGGAACACCTGGGTGCTCAGCTGCGACCAGCCCTCCGAGATGGCGACCCACACGACGAAGCCGACGGGGACGAGCAGCAGCGCCGCCGCGATGACGGCGAGCGCCAGCAGCGGCACCGGCGTGGTGAGCACGCGGTGCCGCTGCACGGGTGGGCTGACCGCAGGGCGGTCGGCGGTGGCGAGGCTCAGATCAGCCCCGCGGCCGTCATGAGGTCGGTGACCTTCTTGCTGTTCAGCGTCGAGGGGTCGATCGCCGGCGGCTGCAGAGAGCTCAGCGGCGGCATAGCCGGGTTGGAGGCGACGTCGCTGCCGATCGCATACTCGAAGCTCGTGCCGTCGCGGAGAACCTGCTGTCCGTCCGGGCCGGTGATGAAGGCGAGGAACTGCTGCGCGGCGGCGGCGTCCTTGCTCGAGGCGAGCACTCCTCCGCCCGAAACGCTGACGAACGCCCCCGGGTCCTGGGGGCCGAAGTAGGCCAGTTTCGTGTTGGCGCTGTTCTCCTTCGTCTTGGACTGATCGATGAACCAGTAATAGTGGTAGATCACGCCGAGCGGGATCTCGCCGGCGTTGACGGCCTTCATGACGGTGCTGTTGCCCTTGTACGCAGAGGCGTTCTCTTTCATGGCGGTGAGCCACGCGGTCGTCGCGTCCTCGCCCTTCTCCTGCAGGATGGCGGAGACGATCGCCTGGAAGTCCGCTCCGGTGGGCGACGCCGCCCACCGTCCCTTCCACTCCGGCTTCTGCAAGTCCATGATCGATGTCGGCAGCTGGTCTGAGGAGATGAGTGACGGGTTGTAGACCATCACCGTCGACCGTGCTGCGATCCCTGTCCAATCGCCACTGGCGGGGCGGTACTGCGTGGGGACGTTTGCCAGCGTCGCGGCGTCGACCGGGGCGAGCAGCCCCGCGTTCTCGACGAGGGACATGGCGGGGGAGTTCTCGGTGAGGAAGACGTCGGCCGGTGAGGCGGACCCCTCCTGAACGATCTGGTTTCCGAGCTCGGAGTCGCTGCCGTTACGCAGAACCACCTCGATGCCGGTCTTCTTCGTGAAGGCGTCCGCCCACGCTTGGGTGAGTTCTTCGTGCTGCGCGTTGTAGACGGTGATCGACGTGCCGCTGAGGCTGGACGAATCCGTGGAGGAGGACGCGCCGGGCGCGGTGGAACCCGCGCAGGCGGACAGACCCAGCGCGGCGATGACGAGAACGGATGCCGCCGCGAGGCGGCGAGGGACAGTCACAGGCATAACGGCACTCTCTTTTGAAGATAGGTAACCCTTACTTTACTCGGGAGTCTGATGTGGTGACGAACCAGGGCGGCGCGGGAGAGGAGGGTGTGCTCAGCCCCGTAGACTTGACCCCCGTGGCTCTTACCATCGGAATCGTGGGTCTTCCCAATGTCGGCAAGTCGACTCTGTTCAACGCACTGACGAAGAACCAGGTGCTCGCTGCGAACTATCCGTTCGCGACGATCGAGCCGAACGTCGGAGTAGTGAACCTTCCCGATCCGCGGCTGGACAAGCTCGCTGAGGTCTTCGGCAGCGAGCGCACCCTTCCGGCCGCCGTCTCGTTCGTCGACATCGCGGGCATCGTGCGCGGCGCGAGCGAGGGCGAGGGCTTGGGAAACAAGTTCCTGGCGAACATTCGTGAAGCCGATGCCATCGCACAGGTGGTGCGCGGCTTCGCGGACTCCGACGTGGTGCACGTGGACGGCAAGGTCGACCCGGCATCCGACATGGAGACCATCAACGCCGAGCTCCAGCTCGCCGACCTCGAGACGCTCGAGAAGGCGATCGTCCGCTACGAGAAGGAAGTGCGCGGCAAGAAGCTCGACCCGGCCGTTCTCGAAGCCGCCGTCGCGGCGCGTGACGCACTGCAGCGCGGCGTGCTGCTCTCGGCATCCGGGATCGACCTCGCCCCTATCAAGGAGCTGGGCCTGCTCACCGCGAAGCCGTTCATCTTCGTCTTCAACGTCGATGAGGCGGTGTTGACGGATGCCGCCCGCAAGGCCGAGCTGGCCGCGCTCGTCGCGCCGGCGAAGGCGGTGTTCCTCGACGCGAAGATCGAGTCGGAGCTGATCGATCTCGACCCCGACGAGGCGGCGGAGCTGCTTGCCTCCACCGGGCAGGACGAGTCGGGCCTCGACCAGCTGGCGCGCATCGGTTTCGACACGCTCGGGCTGCAGACGTACTTGACGGCGGGTCCGAAGGAAGCGCGGGCGTGGACGATCGGCAAGGGGTGGAAGGCGCCGCAGGCCGCCGGGGTGATCCACACCGATTTCGAGAAGGGCTTCATCAAGGCCGAGGTGATCTCGTTCGACGACCTCGTCGCGCTCGGGTCTGTCGCCGAAGCGCGCGCGAAGGGCAAGGCGCGCCTGGAGGGCAAGGACTACGTCATGCAGGACGGCGACGTCGTGGAGTTCCGCTTCAACGTCTGACCCGGGACGGATCAACTGCGACGACACCGCCGCTGCCGGTCGTGAGCGCATGAACTCCGCCGCACCGGCGCCCGATGTCGGTCAGCCGCGCGCGGGAGTGACCTGGGCGCTCCTCGGCGGGTCCTCCCGAAGATTTCGGCGTGGGGGTGGCGGGTCGCGTTCGGGCTGGGTGCGCTCGCGGGAGTCATGACGTTGGTTCTCGCCCGACGGATGCCGAGCGAGCGAACGCGTCCTGCGGCGGCGGGGCTCGCGGATCTGTTTCGTGACGGCTGGCGACCGTTGTTGTGGGTCGTGCTGATGACGTCGGGTGGCACGGCGGCGTTCTACACGTTCACGGTGACGGTGCCGTCCGTGTCGCGTGAGGCGGCGTTCGCTGCCGGAGGGTCGGATGCCGAGCGCGCGAGCACGACGGCCATCCTCATCGCGATGATCGTCCTGATGCTGCTCCAGCCCGTGGGCGGCGAAGGCGCGCCAGCCGCCGCCATCAGGGATCCGGCCTTGCTTCTTGATGTCGACGTGGATCAGCTGGCCCGGTCTTGCGACCTCGTACCGCTTCGGCGTCGGCTTGCGGACTGGCAGCCCGGTGGCCTGATCGATGTTCACGAGCTTCGGCATCCCATACCTGGCCAGCACCCGGCCGACCGTCGAGCGGGCAAGGCCCAGGTGATACGCGATCCGGTGCGGACCCCACCGGCGGGTGAACCGCAACGACACGATCCTCCGTTCCGTCTTCCGCGGGAGCCGGTTCGGCGAGGTCTGCGGCCTGAAGCTGCGGTCCGTCAACGGCAGCCCGGCCCGATACCGGTCGACCCACCGTTTCGCCGTCGCGGGCGAGCACTGGAACCGTTCCGCTGCCCGCCGCAACGACCAGCCCCGATCCACGACGAGGACAGCAAGACGACGACGCCCTACCGGCGTCAAAGGCGCGTTAGCGTGAGACACGAAGACCTCCGTGGTCAGGATGCGAGTGTGGTAACCCACATCCTGCCCGGAGGTCTTCGCCTACCTCACCCGTTCACAACCTCCCGGGGAAGTACATCTAGGACTCGGAGCTACGGCGGTTCCGTCGTGCGGATGGCGCCGCAGATCACACACGACCATGCGACGAGGAATCGCTCGTCGTCCAGAATCTCGAAACCGAGGCGGTCGCCGCACAGAGGGCACCGTGGGCCTGCATCGGGGAGCATGCGCATGGAGGCAGTATCTCGCCGGAAGGAAGGAGGTGGTCAGGTAGCCTGGCAGCGCGACACGCCCGGGACGCGGGTGTGATTTGCTCGATGGTGTCGTGGCGCGTAAGTTATTACTTGTTCGCCCCACAGGGAAGAGCGAAGGGCCGGAAGGTCTTGCCCCCTCAAGTGGAGAACGTAATCCCGTCCCGAACCTCTCGGTAGAGAGAAGAAGGCTTCTGGTCTAGGATGGGAATCCTCTCGCGGAGGACGTCGTCGGTCGCCACTGTGGATCTGAGATCCCGAAGCGCCGACTTGACAAGCTGCGCGAGATGGATAAGATTGTGAAGTTGCCCTGCGGGCGAGGCTGGAAGGCTGAGCTGCGGGAGCGTCCGATCCTTGAGAACTCAACAGCGTGCACTTGTCAAATGCCAAATTACCTCGTCCCTGCCTTTTGGTGGGGTGAGATTCCTTTGGATCAAGTCCGGCACTTTGGTGTCGGCATTATGGATTGTCAGTGATGGCATCCTTTTGGTCAGTTTCGAACTCGCTGCATTGTCGTTTTCCCGATGGTGTATGCATTTTTTCTTTTTGGAGAGTTTGATCCTGGCTCAGGATGAACGCTGGCGGCGTGCTTAACACATGCAAGTCGAACGGTGAAGCCCAGCTTGCTGGGTGGATCAGTGGCGAACGGGTGAGTAACACGTGAGCAATCTGCCCCTGACTCTGGGATAAGCGCTGGAAACGGCGTCTAATACTGGATACGAACCGTGGAGGCATCTTCAACGGTTGGAAAGATTTTTTGGTCAGGGATGAGCTCGCGGCCTATCAGCTTGTTGGTGAGGTAATGGCTCACCAAGGCGTCGACGGGTAGCCGGCCTGAGAGGGTGACCGGCCACACTGGGACTGAGACACGGCCCAGACTCCTACGGGAGGCAGCAGTGGGGAATATTGCACAATGGGCGCAAGCCTGATGCAGCAACGCCGCGTGAGGGATGACGGCCTTCGGGTTGTAAACCTCTTTTAGCAGGGAAGAAGCGAAAGTGACGGTACCTGCAGAAAAAGCGCCGGCTAACTACGTGCCAGCAGCCGCGGTAATACGTAGGGCGCAAGCGTTATCCGGAATTATTGGGCGTAAAGAGCTCGTAGGCGGTTTGTCGCGTCTGCTGTGAAATCCCGAGGCTCAACTTCGGGTCTGCAGTGGGTACGGGCAGACTAGAGTGCGGTAGGGGAGATTGGAATTCCTGGTGTAGCGGTGGAATGCGCAGATATCAGGAGGAACACCGATGGCGAAGGCAGATCTCTGGGCCGTAACTGACGCTGAGGAGCGAAAGGGTGGGGAGCAAACAGGCTTAGATACCCTGGTAGTCCACCCCGTAAACGTTGGGAACTAGTTGTGGGGTCCATTCCACGGATTCCGTGACGCAGCTAACGCATTAAGTTCCCCGCCTGGGGAGTACGGCCGCAAGGCTAAAACTCAAAGGAATTGACGGGGACCCGCACAAGCGGCGGAGCATGCGGATTAATTCGATGCAACGCGAAGAACCTTACCAAGGCTTGACATATACGAGAACGCTGCAGAAATGTAGAACTCTTTGGACACTCGTAAACAGGTGGTGCATGGTTGTCGTCAGCTCGTGTCGTGAGATGTTGGGTTAAGTCCCGCAACGAGCGCAACCCTCGTTCTATGTTGCCAGCACGTAATGGTGGGAACTCATGGGATACTGCCGGGGTCAACTCGGAGGAAGGTGGGGATGACGTCAAATCATCATGCCCCTTATGTCTTGGGCTTCACGCATGCTACAATGGCCGGTACAAAGGGCTGCAATACCGTGAGGTGGAGCGAATCCCAAAAAGCCGGTCCCAGTTCGGATTGAGGTCTGCAACTCGACCTCATGAAGTCGGAGTCGCTAGTAATCGCAGATCAGCAACGCTGCGGTGAATACGTTCCCGGGTCTTGTACACACCGCCCGTCAAGTCATGAAAGTCGGTAACACCTGAAGCCGGTGGCCCAACCCTTGTGGAGGGAGCCGTCGAAGGTGGGATCGGTAATTAGGACTAAGTCGTAACAAGGTAGCCGTACCGGAAGGTGCGGCTGGATCACCTCCTTTCTAAGGAGCACTGCGCTCTTCGGAGTGACAGAGCCCTGATCAGAGCGAATGTCTCTGCAGGGAGCTCATGGGTGGAACATTTGATGGGGTGTCGGGGATTGAGTTTCTGGTGAGTACGGCCTTCGGGTTGGGAAAGCTGGGGGTGATTGCGTCGGCACATGCACGCTGTTGGGTCCTGAGGGACCGGATGCGCTTTCATCTTCGGATGGGGAGCAGACGAACCTCAGGACTCTTTCTGTTGCCGGCTGGTGCTGGTGCGGGGAGGGTACCGCCCGTACTTTGAGAACTACACAGTGGACGCGAGCATCTTCGAGATGATTTTTCATCTCGTGAAGATGATCTTAAAGATCATTAGTCAATTTTGATTGACGATTCGAACTCATGTGATTTCAAGTCTTTAAGAGCAAACGGTGGATGCCTTGGCATCTGGAGCCGAAGAAGGACGTAGCAATCTGCGATAAGCCTCGGGGAACTGATAAGCAAGTTTTGATCCGAGGGTGTCCGAATGGGGAAACCCCGCCAGGGCGCGTGCGTACCTGGTGACTCCCGCCTGAATATATAGGGCGGGTAGAGGGAACGTGGGGAAGTGAAACATCTCAGTACCCACAGGAAGAGAAAGCAACCGCGATTCCGTTAGTAGTGGCGAGCGAAACCGGAACAGGCTAAACCTAGCGTGTGTGATAGCCGGCAGGCGTTGCACGTTGGGGGTTGTGGGACTTTTCAGACATGTCTGCCGATGTGTCGGCGTTACAAGAAGGTATAGACGAACCGCATTGAAAGGCGGGTCATAGAGGGTGCCAACCCCGTAGTCGAAATGCTTCTCTTGGCGCGAAGAGTATCCCAAGTAGCACGGGGCCCGAGAAATCCCGTGTGAATCTGTCAGGACCATCTGATAAGCCTAAATACTCCCAGATGACCGATAGCGGACAAGTACCGTGAGGGAAAGGTGAAAAGTACCCCGGGAGGGGAGTGAAATAGTACCTGAAACCGTTTGCTTACAAACCGTTGGAGCCTCCTTAGTAGGGGTGACAGCGTGCCTTTTGAAGAATGAGCCTGCGAGTTAGCGATACGTGGCGAGGTTAACCCGTGTGGGGTAGCCGTAGCGAAAGCGAGTCTGAATAGGGCGATTCAGTCGCGTGTCCTAGACCCGAAGCGAAGTGATCTATCCATGGCCAGGCTGAAGCGACGGTAAGACGTCGTGGAGGGCCGAACCCACTTAGGTTGAAAACTGAGGGGATGAGCTGTGGATAGGGGTGAAAGGCCAATCAAACTTCGTGATAGCTGGTTCTCTCCGAAATGCATTTAGGTGCAGCGTTGCGTGTTTCTTGCCGGAGGTAGAGCTACTGGATGGCCGATGGGCCCTACAAGGTTACTGACGTCAGCCAAACTCCGAATGCCGGTAAGTGAGAGCGCAGCAGTGAGACTGTGGGGGATAAGCTTCATAGTCGAGAGGGAAACAACCCAGACCACCAACTAAGGTCCCAAAGCGCGTGCTAAGTGGGAAAGGATGTGGAGTTGCCTTGACAACCAGGAGGTTGGCTTAGAAGCAGCCACCCTTGAAAGAGTGCGTAATAGCTCACTGGTCAAGTGATTCCGCGCCGACAATGTAACGGGGCTCAAGCACGCCACCGAAGTTGTGGCATTGACATTTTTGGTAGGCCTTCGTGGTCCAGCCGTGTTGATGGGTAGGAGAGCGTCGTGTGGCCAGCGAAGCGGCGGTGTGAACCAGCCGTGGAGGCTACACGAGTGAGAATGCAGGCATGAGTAGCGAAAGACGTGTGAGAAACACGTCCTCCGAAAGACCAAGGGTTCCAGGGTCAAGCTAATCTTCCCTGGGTAAGTCGGGACCTAAGGCGAGGCCGACAGGCGTAGTCGATGGACAACGGGTTGATATTCCCGTACCGGCGAAGAACCGCCCAAGCTAATCCAGTGGTGCTAAGTGCCCGAATCCTGTCGTATCGATCCCTTCGGGGTGAGAGCTTCAGGGCTAGCGCACGACCCCATGCTGGTGCGGTTAGCGTATTAACAGGTGTGACGCAGGAAGGTAGCCCAAGCCAGGCGATGGTTGTCCTGGTGCAAGTGCGTAGGCCGAGTCATAGGCAAATCCGTGACTCGTTACGGCTGAGACACGATGCGGATAAAAAGTGGGTGATCCTATGCTGCCAAGAAAAGCATCGACGCGAGGTTCTAGCTGCCCGTACCCCAAACCGACTCAGGTGGTCAGGTAGAGAATACCAAGGAGATCGAGAGAATCGTGGTTAAGGAACTCGGCAAAATGCCCCCGTAACTTCGGGAGAAGGGGGGCCATCCGCTTATATGAGCTTGCCTCAAAAAGGGTGTGGTGGCCGCAGAGACTAGTGGGTAGCGACTGTTTATTAAAAACACAGGTCCGTGCCAAGTCGCAAGACGATGTATACGGACTGACGCCTGCCCGGTGCTGGAAGGTTAAGAGGACCGGTTAGCCGCAAGGCGAAGCTGAGAATTTAAGCCCCAGTAAACGGCGGTGGTAACTATAACCATCCTAAGGTAGCGAAATTCCTTGTCGGGTAAGTTCCGACCTGCACGAATGGCGTAACGACTTCCCAACTGTCTCAACCGCGAACTCGGCGAAATTGCACTACGAGTAAAGATGCTCGTTACGCGCAGCAGGACGGAAAGACCCCGTGACCTTTACTACAGCTTGGTATTGGTGTTCGGTGTGGCTTGTGTAGGATAGGTGGGAGACTGTGAAGCGGTGACGCTAGTTACCGTGGAGTCGTTGTTGAAATACCACTCTGGTCACTCTGGATATCTAACTTCGAACCGTGATCCGGTTCAGGGACAGTGCCTGGTGGGTAGTTTAACTGGGGCGGTTGCCTCCCAAAAAGTAACGGAGGCGCCCAAAGGTTCCCTCAACCTGGTTGGCAATCAGGTGGCGAGTGTAAGTGCACAAGGGAGCTTGACTGTGAGACTGACAGGTCGAGCAGGGACGAAAGTCGGGACTAGTGATCCGGCAGTGGCTTGTGGAAGCGCTGTCGCTCAACGGATAAAAGGTACCTCGGGGATAACAGGCTGATCTTGCCCAAGAGTCCATATCGACGGCATGGTTTGGCACCTCGATGTCGGCTCGTCGCATCCTGGGGCTGGAGTAGGTCCCAAGGGTTGGGCTGTTCGCCCATTAAAGCGGTACGCGAGCTGGGTTTAGAACGTCGTGAGACAGTTCGGTCCCTATCCGCTGCGCGCGTAGGAAATTTGAGAGGATCTGACCCTAGTACGAGAGGACCGGGTTGGACGAACCTCTGGTGTGCCAGTTGTTCCGCCAGGAGCACCGCTGGTTAGCTACGTTCGGGATGGATAACCGCTGAAAGCATCTAAGCGGGAAGCCGGCCTCAAGATGAGATTTCCATACCTTCGGGTGAGAGGCTCCCAGCCAGACTACTGGGTTGATAGGCCGGATGTGGAAGCGTGGCAACACGTGAAGCTGACCGGTACTAATAAGCCGATGACTTGATAACACACCGTTTTGGTGCTTGCGTCCACTGAGTGGTTCTCGATGTACGGTCGAGAACACACACAAACATCATTTTTGATCGTTGTGTGCTTGATGAAACATCAATAGTGTTTCGGCGGCCATAGCGTGAGGGAAACGCCCGGTCACATTCCGAACCCGGAAGCTAAGCCTCACAGCGCCGATGGTACTGCAGGGGGGACCCTGTGGGAGAGTAGGACACCGCCGGACTTCTTTTCAGGAAATGGCCACCCAACGCTGGGTGGCCATTTCCCGTTAACACGACTGAAAGGAACTCCTTCGATGGCACAGGAGCGCGATCCCGAGAACCCGGATGCGACACCCGAGCGCCGCCGGAGGTCTTCCGATGGAACCTCGTCGGCACGATCGGGCGCTGGCCCTCGCGACGGCCAGCGTCCGCGCGATGGTGAGCGTAAGCCGTACGTCAAGCGTGACGGTGAGCGTAAGCCGTACGTGAAGCGTGACGGTGAGCGTAAGCCGTACGTGAAGCGTGACGGTGAGCGTAAGCCGTATTCGCCTCGCGATGGTGAGCGCAAGCCGTACGCTCCTCGCGATGGTGAGCGTAGGCCCTACGTGAAGCGCGATGGCGAGCGGAAGTCGTTCGCTCCTCGCGACGGCGAGCGTAAGCCGTACGTGAAGCGCGACGGTGAGCGTAAGCCTTACGCACAGCGCGATGGCGAGCGCAAGTCTTACGCACAGCGCGGTGGCGATCGAACCTCCCGTGTGCCCGGTCGCAGTTCCCGGCCGCCGCAGGGCTCGGAGCGTCGCACGGGCCCCACGGGGCCGCAGCTGCCCGACGATGTCACACCCCAGGACCTGCCGGCGTCCGCGCGCAATGAGCTCAAGACGCTGTCGAAGGAGAACGCCGAACAGGTCGCCCGTCATCTGGCCATGGCGGCGCGCCTCATCGACGATGACCCCGAGCGCGCACACGCGCACGCCCTCGCCGCGTCCCGTAGCGCCGGCCGTATCGCCATCGTGCGGGAGACTGTGGCGATCACCGCGTACGCGCTGGGCGACTTCGCTCTCGCCGTGCGCGAACTGCGCACATATCGCCGCATCTCCGGCCGTGACGACCAGATCGCTCTCCTCGTCGACAGTGAGCGCGGGGTCGGCCGGCCCGATCGCGCCCTCGAGGTGGGGCGCGCGGTGGATCGCTCCACGTTGACGACGGACGTCCGGGTCGAGCTGGCGATCGCCATGTCGGGCGCGCGGCTCGATCTCGGCGAGACTGAACGCGCACTCAGCGAATTGGACATCCCGGAGCTGGATCCCGATCGGGCCTTCTCGTGGAGTCCGGGTCTGTTCGCCGCCCGCGCCGCGGTGCTCGAAGAGCTCGGGCGCCTCGACGAGGCCCAGCAGTGGCAGCGACGCGCCGAGGTGGCCGCGGAGGCTATCGGCGCCGTCGATGCGGATCTCGAGGTGATCGAGGTCGACGAGATCGACGAGATCGACGAAGCCTCCTCTCCGGTGGAGGAGGTGACCGACTGATGGCGCTGTTCTCGAAGCGCACGGCGCCGACTCCGCTCGACGGTGTCGATGTGGTGCTCGCAGACCTCGACGGGGTCGTCTACGCCGGTCCGGGCGCCCTCCCGTATGCCGTCGACAGTCTGAATGCCGCCGCCGCCTCGCGACGTCTGGGGTACATCACCAACAACGCGTCGCGCCGGGATGCCGTCGTGGCGGAGCACCTCCGCGCTCTCGGACTGACATCGACACGTGCCGAAGACGTGGTGACCAGTCCGCAGGCTGCGATGCGGTTGCTACGTGGGCGCGTAGCTCCGGGTTCGACGATCCTCGTCGTCGGGGGAGACGGACTCGTGTTCGAGATCGAGAAGGCGGGCTATGTCGTGACCCGCAGCGCCGACGACGCGCCCGCTGCCGTCGTCCAGGGGTTCGCACCCCAGGTGGGGTGGGAGCAGCTCGCCGAGGCTGCATACGCCCTGGCCACACCGGAGGATTCCGGGGGCATCCCATGGATCGCGACGAACACGGATTGGACGATCCCACAGGCACGTGGGATCGCGCCGGGCAACGGCACGCTCGTTTCCGCCGTGCACACGGCCGTCGGCCGGCTTGCCGTCGTCGCCGGCAAGCCCGAGCGTCCGATCTTCGATGAGGCGGTCGACCGCTTCGGTGCGCACAGGGCGCTCTTCATCGGCGACCGGCTCGACACCGACATCGCCGGCGCTCAGGCAGCCGGCCTCGCCTCGGTGCTGGTACTGACCGGGATCGACCGACCCAAGCACGTGCTCGCCGCTCCGCCGACGGCGCGGCCCACCTTCATCCTCGGCGATCTGCGGGAGTTGCACGAGGAGTACCCGGAGACGGTCGTCCAGGGAGAGGTGACCTCCGTCCGTGATGCGGCCGTGCGGATCGACGGCGCCGACATCCACGTCGTGTCGGAAGGGTCCCGTCCGATCGATCTCGTACGCGCGGGCGCCGCAGCCATCTGGGCCACCGGGCGCGCCATCTACGGGTTCCGCGTGCCAGAGCGGCTGTACGCGGATCCCTTCCACCGCCCGTGAACTTCTGTTCTCACTGACCGCGCCGAGAAGGCCCGTGCACGCTCGCGGAAAGTCGTCGACAAGGCGGCAAAGAAGCTCGGCGTCTGAGACGCGGTGCCCGCCTCACTCCCAGCCGAAGGTGTTGAACCACTCGGCGCGAGCGGCGGACTCGGCGACATCCTCGGTGCCGCGAAATCGGTCATGGGAGCCCAGGCGGCCGTCGACCAACGGCACGAAGGCATCGCACCCGAGGCACCGCGCCCGCCCATCGGGAAAACCGGCGGCGGGGGAGTCGTCTGCCAGGCGTGGCGCGCTGATGGCCTCGGTACCGGAGGCCGGGCACGTCGGCGGGTCGGCGTCGACGTCCGACCACATCTGCGACGTGCCGACGCGGTTGTGCAGTCCCGCATGCCCGGACGCTCGCGTGCACAGGGCGCTCCCTCGCCGGTTGCGGCACCACCGTGCCGTGGGATACGTCACCGTTCCAGCTTAGGCATCCTCGCGGGGACGGAGATGCTCCGTGCATACTCGCCGCCGCCTAGGATGGAGGATCGTGACCGAGAACCTTCGACAGATCTTCGATGCCGACGTTCGCGACATCAGCTACCTCGATGAGGGCACCGGCCCCGCCATCGTCCTGCTGCCTGAGGCGGGGCTGGACTTCGCCTACTTCGGCGCTCTGGCGAGCATCCTCGTCGAAGAGGACTTCCGGGTGGTGCGCATCGCCGCGCGACGCTCCCACGCGCAGACGTTGCACGAGCTCGCCCAGGACGTGGTCGACGTCCTGGAGCACCTGGGCATCTCGGAGGCATGGATCGGCGGGCACGGATTCGGCGGCGCTGTCGCGCGGACCGTCGCGATCGACCATCACGAACGAGTGAGCGGGGTGCTGCTGCTGGGTGTCACGCGTGACGCTCCGTACGGTGAGGATTTCGACGCGGAGGTACGCGCCGTGTTCGGGGACTCGTTCTCGCCGCAGACCGATGTGCGTCAGATGCAGGCGGATGCGCTCGCGGCGACGGACGGCGCGGCCTGGCAGCCCGTCGCGGATGCCACGCCCGTGCTCGTCGTCCAGGGATCCGCGGACCGCGTCACGCCGGTCGAGGGCGGAGAGTTGCTGCGTGAGGCCGCGCCGGGGCTGGTCAGCGTGAAAGCGGTCGACGGCGCCGGCCACTTCTTTCCCCTGACCCACCCCGGCGAGACGTCGTGGTTCATCGAGGACTACCTCGACTGGGACTGAGAGCCGTCCCGCTCAGGCGGTCGGGCCGTCGTGCTGCCCATCGCCGATCTCCTCGACGAGCTTTCCCGTGAACGCGGCGTGGTCGGCGGGGGAGATCATCACCGCCGTGACGCGGTATCCGTCACCGCCTGCCAGGGTGCGGTCAGTTCGCCGTCCTCGAGGCCGCTCGTCGCGACAGCGACGTATGATCGACGGATGACCACCTCTCACCAGCCCCAGGTCGCTGTCGACGACGACGCTTCGAGCGCTCAGGGTGCCATCACGCTTCTTCCGCTCGTGGACGCGAGCGTCGACGCATCCGCATCGTGCTGCGGTGGCGGGTCCTGCAGTATCGGCTGAACGTCCCGAGCTCTGCCGTCCGATTCGCGCAGGGTCGCCGCGCGTCAGCTCGCTCAGTGCGCGGGTGGCCCGTCCGGTACGTCATCCGGCTTTCTGATGAGGAAAGCACTGATCAACAGGGGCGTGCCGATAATCGCCGCGAGCAGGAACGCCGCTCGGGCACCTGCAGCTCCGGCGGGCGCCTCGGCCACTCCGCTCCGCGCCGCCGCCGCAGCCGCAGACGACATCACAGAGATCAGCAGGGCGATCCCGGCCGCACCGGCGACCTGCTGGATGGTCGAGACCATCGCGCTGCCGTAGGAGTAGAACCGCGGCTCCAGCGAGCCCAAGGATGCCGTGAACAAGGGTGTGAACGACATCGCCAGTCCGATCGACAACAGCGTCTGGGTGACGACGAGGATCCACACGGGGGTCGATTCGGTGAGGAGCGTGAAGCTCCACAGGATCGTCAGCACGACGATGGTGCCGGGAAGCAGAAGCACGCGGGTGCCCCAGCGATCGTAGATGCGCCCGATGACCGGGCCGAGAAGACCCATCGCAAGTGCGCCCGGCAGGACGACGAGACCGGACGCACTCGCCGACAGCCCCAGCGTGTTCTGCAGGTACAGCGGGAGAGCGGTCAGCGTCCCGAAGAATGCCAGCGACATCACCGCGAAATGCGCGACCGAAAGGGAGAAGTTGCCCGAGCGGAAGATCCGCAGATCCAGGAGCGCCTCATCGCGCTTCTGGAGCATCAGCTGACGCCAGGCGAACAGGCCGAGGGCGACGAGTCCGATGCCCAGCGCGACGACGAGAGTCGTGGTCGCCGCCTCCGCGGCGGCGACATCCGTCCCGTGGCCACCGATCTGGCTGAGCCCGAAGACCACCCCGCCGAACCCGACGGCGGACAGGAGCACGGAGAGGATGTCGATCGGCGTGTGCGTGCTGTCTCCCAGATTGTGGATCCAGCGCACCCCCACGACCAGGGCCACCAGCGCGATCGGAAGGACGATCGCGAAGATCCACCGCCACGTCAGATTGTCGAGCACGATGCCCGCCATCGTCGGTCCGATGGCGGGGGCCAGCGAGATCACCACGCTGACACGACCCATCATCCGCCCGCGCAGGTGCGGGGGGACGACAGTCATGAGCGTCGTCATGAGCAGCGGCATCATGATGGCCGTCCCCGACGCCTGGACGACACGGGCCGCGACGAGTACTTCGAAGCCCGGGGCGATCAGCGCGATCAGCGTGCCCGCGGAGAACAGACCCATCGCCGTCGCGAACATCGCCCGCGTCGTGAACCGCCGCAGCAGGAAGCCGGTGGTGGGGATCACGACCGCCATCGTCAGCATGAACGCGGTGGTGAGCCACTGTGCGGCGACCGCGGTGATGCCGAGGTCGCCGATCAGGTGCGGGATCGCGACGCCCATCGTCGTCTCGTTCAGGATCGCCACGAAGGCGGCGGCCAGCAGCAACCAGATGACGCGGTTCTCCTTGGCTCCGACCTGAGCGGGCGCATCAGGCGCGGTGGCGGTGTCGGGCGAGGTCATCGGGCTCCTGGGTGTCGTCGGGACGCGTTCCCGGCGTGCGGGGCGACTGTCCACTGTAACGGGAGGGTCGGACACGGCATTCCCGGTCGCGGTGGGAGCATCGAGGCATGAGCTCTCGTCGTCATCCGTCGCGGGTGGCCGTCCGCGGCCCCCTCTCCCTCTCCGTCGGGGTCGTGGTCGCCGTCGTCGCGTCGGTCGGTGCCGGGCTCTCCGTCGGTCTTCTCGCCGGCTGGGCCGTCGTGGCCGCGATCAACGTGGTGTGGCTGCTGAGCGTGGTCTGGCCGATGGATGCCGAGCAGACGCGCTCGCACACGACGAGCGTCGACCCGGGCCGGCCGGTCGCGCGCCTGATCGCACTCGCGGGCAGCGTCGCAAGCCTCGGCGGCGTGGTCGCGGTGCTGATCGGGAGTAGGAGCAGCGGGCAGGCCCGCGCGTTCCTCGTCGCGGGGGTGGCGATCGCGGCCGTGGTGAGCTCGTGGGCGCTCATCCAGGTCGACTACATGCTGCGCTATGCGCGCGTCTACTACGGACGCGTCGCCGCGGGGATGGCGGGTGGCATCGACTTCAATCAGGACGATGCGCCGACGTACTCCGACTTCGGCTACTTCTCGGTCGGCCTGGGGATGACCTACCAGGTGTCCGACACGAATGTGTCCGCGAATGAGATCCGGCGCATCATCGTCGCGCAGACGCTGTTGGCCTACCTGTTCGGGGCCGTCATCCTGGCATCGGTGATCAATCTCGTCGCCGGCCTCGGCTGAGCCGCCGCCCCCTCCGGCACGGGGTTAGAGTGACCCGGTGAGTATGGGCATGGGGGGAATGGGGCCGGGTGGTCGTGCGGCGGCATTCCGCGGCGTGGACGAAGGCGCGCAACGGCGACTGAACGCACAGGCCCCGGCGATTCCGAACCTGGGTGCTCGGGTCATGGGCCTGTTCCGCCCCTACCGCCTGCGCATCCTCGTGACCGCGGTGATGGTCGTCGTCGGCGCGGCGATCGGCGTCGTGCCGCCCCTCATCGTGCAGCGGATCTTCGACGACGCGCTGTTTCCCACAGACGGCGCGCCGCCGGATCTCGCGCTTCTGCTGCGCTTGGTGCTCACGATGATCGGACTGTTCCTGTTCTCCGCCGTGCTCGGCGTCACGCAGACCTGGCTCACCTCGACGGTCGGGAATCGTGTCACGGGAGACCTGCGGGTCCGCCTGTTCGATCACCTGCAGGCGATGGAGCTGGGCTTTTTCACCCGCACGAAGACCGGGGTCATCCAGTCGCGGCTGCAGAACGACGTCGGCGGCGTCTCGGACGTCCTGACCAATACGGTCACCAGCATCCTGGGAAACACGGTCACGGTGATCTCGGCGCTCGTCGCCATGATCCTCATCGACTGGCGGCTGACCGTCATCGCCGTGGTCATGATGCCCGCGCTCGTGCTCGTGCAGAGGCGGGTGGGGCAGGTGCGGGCCCGTATCGCGGGGCAGACGCAGGAGTCGCTCAGCGAGTTGACCAGCATCACCCAGGAGACGCTGTCGGTGAGCGGCATCCTCCTGTCCAAGGCTTTCAACCGCCAGCGAGCGGAGTCAGAGCGCTACCGCGCCGAGAACCTCAACCAGGTGCGTCTGCAGGTGCGACGAGCCATGAGCGGCCAGGGCTTCTTCGCTGTCGTGCAGGTCATCATGGCGTCGGTGCCGGCGGTCATCTATCTGGTGTCGGGCTATCTCATCGCGGGCGGAACCGGCGCGATCACGGCCGGCGCCGTCGTCGCCTTCACCACGGTGCAGGCGCGCCTGCTCCAACCGCTCATGGGGCTGATGCGTGTGGCGCTGGATCTGCAGACCTCCCGGGCCCTGTTCGCGCGCATCTTCGAGTACCTCGACTTGACGCCGGCCATCGTCGACGCTCCCGACGCGATCGACGTCGCGCGCGCCCCCGGGCCGATCGGACGGGTCGAGTTCCGCGACGTCGTCTTCCGCTATCCGGATGCCGCGGGCGACACCCGCCCGACTCTCGACGGAGTGTCCTTCGTCGCCGAGCCCGGCCAGCACATCGCTTTCGTGGGGCCGTCCGGCGCGGGCAAGACCACCATCGTCTACCTTGCTCCGCGTCTGTACGAAGCGTCCGAGGGCGCCGTCGTCTTCGCCGGGCGGGATGTGCGGGGACTCACCCAGGACTCGATCGTGGAGAACGTCGGCATCGTGTCACAGGAGACCTACCTGTTCCACGCCACCATCGCCGACAACCTCCGCTACGCGAAGCCCGATGCCAGCGACGAGGAGCTCGTGGCGGCGTGCACGGCGGCGAACATCCACCACGCGATCGCGAACTTCGAGCACGGCTATGACACGGTCGTCGGCGAGCGCGGCTATCGGCTCTCGGGCGGCGAGAAGCAGCGGATCGCGATCGCGCGCGTACTGCTGAAGGATCCACCGGTGCTGCTGCTGGACGAGGCCACGTCGGCTTTGGACACCGTCTCGGAACGGGTCGTGCAGGAAGCGCTGGACAATGTGGCGCGGGGGCGCACGACCATCTCCATCGCACACCGGCTGTCCACCGTCGTCGGTGCCGATGTCATCCATGTCGTCGAAGCGGGGCGCATCGTGGAGTCGGGAACCCATTCCGAACTCCTCGCCCAGGGCGGACTCTATGCGGAGCTGGCCCTCGAGCAGATGGCGGCTGCGACGATCGAGGGCCTGGAGGCGCAGGCGCGGGAACAGGCCTGAAAGAGCTCAGGCCGGTTTGTTCCCGCCTTCGGACCCGATCGCGTCCGTGGGGTACGGGATCGGCTCGTTCTCGGCGATCGCCTTCGGCTTCGGGTCGATGAGCTCCTCCGTGGAGAGGGCTGCGAGCTCGTCGATCTCGGCACGGATCGCGGCGAGATCGGGACCCGTGGGGCGGTCGGGGAGGTGAGCGGCGTCGGAATCGGTCATCCGCTCAGGATATCTCCGGCTCGTCTCACCACAGTTCAGCCGCGCTGCGCAACCGGGCCGCGGCGTGGTCGAGTTCGATGGACTCGGCATCCGCGCGATCATGGAGCACGCGGATGAACGTGCCGAGCGTGCGTCGGTAGGCGTCGTCGGGGCTGTCTTGCGCGATGCGAACGAGCGGAGGGACGTCCATCTCCAGAATGAGACGGATGCGGGCGCGGACGGCGGCGCGCTGGCCGGCGCCGTCGAGCACGGCGATACCGCCGCTGAGGGCGTCGAGGTAGTCCTCGAGCACAGGGAGCAGATTCTTGTTCTGCGTGATGGAGGAACCATCGGCGCGCTCTCGCCAGTGCACGACGACGTCGGGGATGACGTCGATGGCGCGCGCGGCGGTGTAGAGACGCTGCGCGACCAGCTGATCCTCGTAGAGCTTGCCCTCGGGAAAGCGCAGCCCCGCCCGCCGCCAGAGCTCCACCCGGCTGAGCTTCGACCAGGCCACGACGTTGCCGGAGACCTCGGGATGCGCGGCCAGCGTCGTCGCGAGCCGCGGCGGATCGGTGGCGGCGCGAACCCACGGTTGCACGGGGCCGGGACGGTAGGTGCCGGCCTCATCGGCGCGCAGCCGCACGTAGGCGCCCACGACGACGTCGCTGCCAGAGCGCGTGAGCGTGTCGACGAAGCGTTCCAGTGCGCGCGGGGTGAGCACGTCGTCGGCATCCAGGAATCCGACGAACGGTGTCTCGACGAGCTCCAGCCCGGTGTTGCGGGCGGCCGACAGACCGCGCGCGACGGGATGGCTGACGACATGGAAACGATCGTCGGATGCCGCCGCCGCCGCAAAGACCTCCCCGGTCGCGTCGAGGGATCCGTCGTCGACCAAGATGGCGCGCCAGCTCGTGAGCGTTTGGGTGCGGAGGGAGTCGACGGCCTCGTGCGCGTAGGCGGCGACGTCGCGTCCGGGGACGATGACGGTGACGACGGGTGTGCTCACGGCCCCGATCGTACCGCCGTCACCGATGCGGCGACCGCGTCCGCGGCGGCATCGAGCAGCGCTGCGGCCCGCTCCTCGTCGCCGGCCCCGAAGTCATGGCCGAAACTGAAGCGCACGGCGGTCTGGGCGAGCTCCGGGGTGATGCCCAGCGCGAGCAGCACATGGGACGGCTCGTCCCTTCCGGCGGCGCACGCGGAGCCGCTGGAGGAGACGACGCCACGGCGTTCGAGCTCGAGCAGCACCGACTCGCCGCTGGTTCCCGCGAAGGTGAAACTGGCCAAGGAGGGCAGGCGACGCACGGGGTGACCGGTGAGCTGAGAGGAGGGGACGAGGGCCAGCACGCGGGCGGTGAAGCGGTCGCGCAGCGCGCCGACGCGTGCCGCTGCGGCGAGGCGCTCGCGCTCCGCGATCTCCAGGGCGGTTGCGATCGCGACCGCGCCGGCGACGTTCTCGGTGCCGCTGCGCCGCTCGCGCTCCTGGCCGCCGCCGTGGAGCAACGGTTCCAGAGGCACGCGGCCTCGGATCGCGAGCACGCCGATGCCCGGGGGAGCTCCGATCTTGTGTCCGGCGACCGACATCGCATCGGCTCCGGTGTCGGCCAGCGGCAGCCAGCCCGCCGCCTGTACGGCGTCGACGTGCAGCGCGACGCCGGCCGCGCGCGTCACCGCGGCGATCGCGCCCAGATCCTGAACCGTGCCGACCTCGTTGTTCGCGTAGCCGATCGACACGAGCGCGGTCTCGGGGCGAAGCGCCGCGGCGATGTCCGCGGGCGCGACGAGGCCCGTCGCGTCCACGGGCAGCCGGGTGATGCTCGCCCCGTGCACACGATCCAGGTACCCGCAGGAGGCGAGGACGGCTTCATGCTCGATCGGCGTGGTGATCACGTGCATCGGAGCGCTTCGTCCGCGGCCGCGAAGCAGCGCCGTGCCGATCGTGATGCCCTTCACCGCCAGGTTGTCCGCTTCGGTGCCACCCGAGGTGAAGACGATGTCGGCGGGGCGCATGCCGAACACGGCGGCGACGCGCCGCCGCGCATCCGAGAGGACGGATGCCGCGGCCTCACCGACGGTGTGGTGGCTGGACGGGTTGCCGAAACGCTCGCCGAGGAAGGGCAGCATCGCCTCCCGCACTTCCGGACGCACCGGCGTGGTGGCAGCGTGATCGAGATAGAACACGGCTCCTCCGGTCAGGCTCCGACGTCGGCGCCCGACACGCGCGCGTCCAGGCCGAGGTCGAGCGCGCGTGCGGAGTGCGTCAGGGCGCCCACCGAGATCACGTCGACACCGGTGGCGGCGATGTCGGTCACGGTGCGCAGACTCACTCCGCCCGACGCCTCGATGGTGGCGCGTCCGGCGACGAGCGCGACGCCCGCGCGGAGGTCGTCGAGGGTGAAGTTGTCGAGCATGATCGTGCCGACACGCGCGGTGCCGTCGCCGGCGGCGAGGACGGGTTCGATCTGCTCCAGTCGATCGACCTCCACCTCGACATGCGTCGTGTGGGGGAGCGCCGCCAGCGCACGGCGCAGCGCGCCCGTCAGATCACCGCCGTCGGCGGTCAGCACCGCGAGATGGTTGTCCTTGGCCATCACTGCGTCCGACAGCGAATAGCGGTGGTTGTGGCCGCCGCCGCTGCGGACGGCGTGACGTTCCAGTGCCCGCAATCCCGGAGTGGTCTTGCGCGTGTCCGCGATGCGCGCGCCGCTGCCTGCGACCGCGTCGACGTAGCGGGCGGTGAGCGTGGCGATGCCGCTCATGCGCTGCACGAGGTTGAGGCCCACCCGTTCAGCTGTCAGCACGCCTCGTGCCGGCCCGCTGACGGTCGCGAGCACATCACCCGCTCCGAAAGCGGCGCCATCGGAAACGGCCAGGTCGACGGTGATGTCCGCGTCGGTGAGGGTGAACGCTGCCGCGAACACGTCGCCGCCGCTGAAGACACCGGGCTCGCGCGCGACCAGGTCGGCCGTGGCGGCGGCATCCGCCGGGATCAGATACTCGCTGGTGACGTCGCCCCACGGCGCGTCCTCCTCGAGGGCGGCGATGACCACGCGCTCGATCTGGCGTGGAGTCAGCATGCCGACGCCTGGAGCTCGGGCAGAGCCGGGACGGACGGTGAGCCGGTGTGCATGTCGTCGCGGCGCGCGTGCGCTCCCACCGAGGCTGTCCGCGCGAGCGCGGCATCCACCAGGCAGGCCGCGACGAGCAGCAGGTTGGCGTCCTCGAAATCGGCCTCCCGGTGCGGCGGGTGCTGCGCGGCCCGCCAGCCGTCGATCACGGACGCGGCGTGGCGGAGCCCCGCCGCATCGCGCACGAGTCCGGCGTGCTCCCACATCAGCATCTGCAGCGCCGTTCGGTGCCACGGCGTCGCATCGGCCGTGCTCGGATCGCCGACGACGGCCGTCGTCGCACGGGAACCGCCGACGACCGGCCAGGTTGCGGAGTCGGTGTCGCCCACGATCGCGTCACCGGCACGGGCGCCGAACACGGCGCCCTCCAGCAGCGAGTTGGAGGCGAGTCGGTTCGCGCCGTGCACGCCGGTGCGGGCGACTTCGCCCACCGCATACAGTCGCGGGACGCTCGTGCGTCCGTACAGGTCGGTGGCCACGCCGCCCATGAGGTAGTGCGCGGCCGGCGTCACCGGAATCGCCTCCTGCGACCAGTCCAGCCCGCGTTCGCGCACGGCGGCGTCGATCGTCGGGAAGCGGCGTCGCAGGAAGGCAGCCGCCTTCTTGCGCGCCGAGCCCGTACCGGCGGCTTCGAGGCCCAGGCCGGTCGCGTCGAGGAGCACCGGCTCGCCGCCCTGCTCGTCCATCACCGCGGCGATCGCGCGGGCGACCACATCGCGGGGCGCGAGCTCGGCATCGGGGTGGATGTCGAGCATGAAGCGCCGCCCCTCCTGGTCGCGCAAGACCGCACCTTCGCCGCGGACGGCCTCCGAGACGAGGAAGGGCTCGGCGCCGTCGACCGACAGGACGGTGGGGTGAAACTGCACGAACTCCAGGTCGCACACATTCGCGCCGGCGCGTACGGCCGCGGCGATGCCGTCGCCGGTGGCGACGGCGGGGTTGGTGGTGTGCGCGTAGAGCTGACCGACACCCCCGGTCGCCAGCACGACGGCATCCGCCGGGATCCGATCGCGCCGCGTGTCACCGACCAGGAGGTCGACGCCGCACGCGCGAGCGTCGCTGTCGAGGATCAGATCGACGAGGAACGCGTGCTCGATGACGCGGGCCCCGCTGGCGCGCACGCGTGCAACGAGCGCCTTCTCGATCACGCTCCCGGTCGCGTCGCCCCCTGCGTGGAGCACCCGCGGGTAGGAGTGTGCGGCCTCCAGTCCCTTCACGAGAGCGCCATCGCTGCCGCGGTCGAACGCGACGCCGAGCTCGATGAGTTCACGGATGCGCTCGGGCCCTTCGCTCACCAGGACGCGGACGGCGGCGGGGTCGCTGAGCCCCGCGCCCGCGACGAGCGTGTCGTGCTCGTGTGCGGCGACGCTGTCGTCGTCGAACATGACGCCGGCGATGCCGCCTTGGGCGTAGCGCGTGTTGGCGTGTTCGAGCACGTCCTTCGTGACGAGGGTCACCCGGCATCCGGATGCCGCGGCGTGCAGCGCCGCGGTGAGCCCCGCGATCCCCGAGCCGACCACGACGACGTCGGGCACGTCGACGCTCACGGCTTGGCCGCCAGCATCCGCTCGAGGGCGACGCGTGCGGGGTCGGCGACGTCGGCGGGCACCGTGATGCGGTTCACGACGTCGCCGGCGACGAGGCGCTCGAGCACCCAGGCGAGGTAGCCGGGGTGGATGCGGTACATCGTGGAGCAGGGGCACACCACCGGGTCGAGGCAGAAGATCTCGTGCTGGGGGAACTGCGCCGCGAGACGCTGCACGAGGTTGATCTCGGTGCCGATCGCGAAAGTCGTTGGTTCGGAGGCGGCGGCGATGGCCTTGCGGATGTAGTCGGTCGATCCCGCCTCGTCGGCCGCGTCGACGACGGCCATGGGGCACTCCGGGTGGACGATCACGCGCACGTCGGGGTGCTCGGCGCGGGCCTTGTCGATCTGGTCGACGGTGAAACGGCGGTGCACCGAGCAGAACCCGTGCCAGAGGATCACCCGGGCGCCGTCCAGCTCGTCGGCGCTCGAGCCGCCGAGAGGCTTGCGGGGGTTCCACATGGGCATCTGCGCCAGGGGCACGCCCATCGCCTTCGCCGTGTTGCGTCCGAGGTGCTGATCGGGGAAGAACAGGACGCGACGCCCCCGTGCGAACGCCCATTCGAGCACGGTGCGCGCGTTCGAGGACGTGCAGACGATGCCGCCGTGTCGGCCCACGAACCCCTTGATCGCCGCCGAGGAGTTCATGTACGTAACTGGGACCACCGGGACGAGGCCGTCGGCGTCGGGGGCCGTCAGATCGCCGTAGATGTCTTCGAGCTGCTCCCAGCACTCCTCCACGTCGTCGATGGAGGCCATATCGGCCATAGAACAGCCGGCGGCGAGGTTGGGGAGGATCACGGCCTGCTCCGGGCGGGAGAGCAGGTCCGCCGTCTCGGCCATGAAGTGCACGCCGCAGAACACGATGGCGTCCGCGTCGGGGTGTTCCAGCGCCGCGTTCGCGAGCTGGAACGAGTCTCCGACGTAGTCGGCGTGCGTGACCACCTCCTCGCGCTGATAGAAGTGGCCGAGCACGACGACGCGCTCGCCGAGGGCAGCCTTGGCCGCGCGGATGCGTGCGTGCAGCTCGTCCTCGGATGCCGCGCGGTACTCCGCGGGAAGTTCGCCCTGACGGGGCGCCCCGGTGGGGATGACGTCGCCCATCGACGAGCCGGGTCCGTATCCGGGGCGCGCGTCGAAGTCCCACGGTCCGGCCGCGAGATCGGTGTTGCAGGTCTCGGCCGTCGAGGCGCCCGAGACGATGGCCTGGATGCCGTGGTCGACGCTGGGGTCGATCTCGTCGCCGGGACGGGGCTGGAGGGTGAGGAAGGTGGCGCTCATATCGTGACCTCTTCGGGAAGGGCGGATGGTGCGGACGCGGCGCCGCCGTCGCGGTCCGGGTCGGGTGGAAGGGGCCCGCGGTCGGCGAGCTCCACATCGTGGTTGTAGCGATACAGACGTGCGGGTCGGTGGCTGCCGGTGCGAAACGCGTCGGTGGGGATCAGCGTCGCCGAGTTCTCCACCTGACGACGGAAGTTGGCGGGGTCCAGATCACGTTCGAGGATCGCCTCGTACACCTCGCGCAGATCCGACAAGGTGAACAGCTCCGGCAGCAGCCCGTGCGCGATCCGGCTGTAGCCGACCTTGTTGCGCAGCCGCCACAGCGCGTAGTCGACGATGTGGTTGTGGTCGAACGCGAGGGCCGGCAGGTGCGCCGCGTCGAACCACCTCACGTTGTGGGCGTCCTCGGGCAGCTGGGCGCCTTCGCGCAGCAGTGCCCAGTAGACGATGGACACGACGCGCCCGGGCGCGCGGCCGACGTCGCCGAACGCGTAGAGCTGTTCGAGGTAGCTCGGAGCCAGTCCGGTCGTCTCGGCGAGGGTCCGCGACGCGGCTGCCTCCAGGTTCTCCGCGGCATCGAGCCAGCCACCCGGAAGCGCCCAGAGACCGTCGTGCGGGTCGCGCGTGCGACGCACCAGCGGCAGGACGACGGCGAGCCGTCCCGACTCGTCGCGGCGCAGGCTGAAGATGACCGTCGAGACGGCCACGCGAATCGAATCGGTGGGGGAACTTGTTCTTGTCATGATGACCATAACCTCGTCGTCGATCTTAGAGTCATCCGGACTCGAAGGGCAAACCGGCAGCGCCGCCGAAAATCCCGTCGGCGCCCGACCGGCAGCATTCGTGCAGGAATCGCGGAGCCGCAGCGGCTACGGTGAGCGCGGAGGTCCCCGTGCTGATCGTCGACATCATCGCCGTCGTGGCGCTGCTTCTCGCCCTCGCGTCGGGTCTGGCGCGCGGCTTCTTCGCCAGCCTCGGCAGCGTCATCGGGATGATCGGCGGCGCGGCCGCCGCTCTCTGGCTGCTGCCTCTGGTGACCCCGTGGCTGTCCGCCGTCGTCCCCTCCGGAGGCTGGCGCACCGCTGCGCTCGCCGCCGCCGCGATCGGGCTCGTCGTCGTCGGAACCGCGGCCGGCGCCGCCATCGGAATGGCCATTCGTCGCGGCGTCGACCGCGCGCGACTGCGCGGACTCGAGCGTTTCCTCGGCGGCGTGCTGACCACCGTGGCCGCCGCGTTGGCTCTCGTGCTCGTCTCCTCGGGGCTTGCGACCGCGGGCATCCCTTACGTGTCGTCGGCGGTCGTCTCCTCGCGCGTCGTCGGTGCGCTGCAGGCGATCACGCCGCCGCCGGTCCAGGACGCGCTGGCCCAGGCGCGTGGTGCGCTGCTCTCGGACGGCCTGCCGCGGCTGGAGGCGGCGATCGGCGCGCTCGTCACACCCACCGATCCGCCGATCAGCCTCGACGACCCCGCGCTGCAGAACGCTGCGGCATCCGTGGCCCGGGTGAGTGGCACCGCCTACGCGTGCGGGGTCTCGATGACGGGATCGGGCTTCGTGGCCGCGCCGGGACTGGTCGTGACGAATGCCCACGTCGTTGCGGGAGTGGACACGCCCGTCGTGGAACTGCCCGGTGGTCGTGCGGGAGAGGGGCGCATCGTCCTCTTCGATCCGGTGAACGACCTCGCCGTGCTCTCGATCGGCGGCCTGCCGGCGACCCCGCTCACCATCGCCGACCCCGCTGCCGCCGGAACGCAGGCGGCCGTGCAGGGATACCCGCACGGCGGCCCGTTCACCAACGTGTCGGCGGGGATTCTGTCCGTGTCGTCGGTGCCCGTGCCCGACATCTACGACTCGTCGGTGAATCCGCGGGAGATCTACGCCTTGCAGGCCGACGTCCAGCCGGGAAACTCCGGCGGCCCGCTGCTGGATGCCGCCGGCGACGTCGTTGGCGTGGTCTTCGCCCGCGGCGCGGACGGCGAAGGGCGTGGCTATGCGACCACGACGACCGTGCTGCGCCCGGAGCTGGATCGGGTCACGGCCGACTCGCCGACCGTCGCATCGGGACGCTGCACGCGCTAGCCGCTGATGTGCGTCGAGCCAGGCGCTATGCTGACAGGGCAACTGAAGACAGGCCGCATGACGTGTGCGGGAGAGCCCCGGCATCCAGCGTTTCTCGAGGATCCGGGCACCGAAGGAGCAAGCCTCCCCGCCAATCTCTCAGGTCCGCGTACCGCTCGCGTCCGGCCGCTCTGGAAAGCGATCCCGCAGTGGGGGATCCGCCGACGGTGAAAGCCGGTTCCGCGCAGGCGGGCCCGGCGAAACTCTCAGGCCGATGACAGAGGGGGAGTTCCCGGCTGCCGGTCCCGGCATCCGCCCGCCCGATGTCCCGGGGAGAACTCATGTCAGACCTCCGCACCACCGCACTCGCCGATCGCCATGCTGCGCTCGGCGCCTCGTTCACCGACTTCGGTGGCTGGAACATGCCCGTGCGCTACACGTCCGATCTCGCCGAGCACCACGCGGTGCGAACGGCCGCCGGACTGTTCGACATCTCGCACATGGCGGAGTTCCTCGTGACAGGTTCGGGGGCCGCGGCCTTCCTCGACTACGCGCTCGCCGGGCGGATCTCGACCATGACGGTCGGCAAAGCGAAGTACTCGCTTCTGCTCGACGAGAACGGCGGCGTGATCGACGACGTCATCGTCTACCGCACGGGCGACGACCGGTTCCTCGTCATCTCGAACGCCAGCAACCGCGCGCTCGTCGCGGAGGCGTTCGTTGCCCGGTCCGCACACACGCCCGCTGTCGTCGAGGACATCTCCGACCGGACCTCTCTGATCGCGGTGCAGGGTCCGCGTGCTCGCGAGATCGTGGAAGCGACCGCCGGCATCGCCGACGTCGAGCCCGCGCTCGCCGACCTCGGCTACTACGCCTGGTCGCAGGCGCGCTTCCAGGACCAGCCGCTGTTCATCGCCCGCACCGGATACACCGGTGAGGACGGCTTCGAGCTGATGCTGTCGAACGCGCTCGCCCCCGCGCTCTGGGATGCTCTGCTCGCGGCGGGGGAGCCGCTCGGACTCGTCCCCGCGGGACTCGCCGCGCGTGACACCCTCCGTCTCGAAGCGGGCATGCCGCTGCACGGCCATGAGCTGTCGACCGCGATCCTGCCCGCCCAGGCGAGGCTCGGGCGCGTCGTCGCCGCCGACAAGGACGAGTTCGTCGGCAAGGCCGCCGTCGCGGTGGCCACCACCGACCGGCCCGTGCTGGTCGGTCTCGTCGCCGAGGGCCGTCGCGCCGGCCGCGCCGGCTACGCCGTGGTGGATGCCGACGGCAACGTAGTGGGTGAGATCACGAGCGGTGCGCTGAGCCCGACGCTCGGACACCCCATCGCGATGGCCTTCGTGCCCCCGAGTTTCGCCGACCCCGGCACCTCGCTCTTCATCGACGTGCGGGGCACTCTGATCCCCGCGACCGTGACCGCTCTGCCTTTCTACCGGAGGACCGCATGACCGACCTGACCACCCTCAAGTACACCGAAGAACACGAGTGGGTCGCCCTCGAGGGCGATGTCGCGACGGTCGGCATCACCGACTACGCCGCGGACAAGCTCGGCGACGTCGTCTACGTCGACCTGCCCGCGGTGGGCTCCACCGTCACCGCGAACACGGTGTGCGGCGAAATCGAGTCCACGAAGTCGGTCGGTGAGCTCTACGCGCCGCTGTCCGGCGAGATCGTCGCCGTCAACGACGCCGTCGTGGACGACCCGTCCCTCGTCAACAGCGGGTCGTTCGAAGGCGGATGGCTCGTGAAGATCCAGGTCGATCCCGCCGATGTCGACGCCCTGCTCGATCGAGCTGCCTACGTCGCACTCACGGGCGGCGAGGAGTGAATACGGCGCCCTTCCGCGATCGGCACATCGGCACGGACGCCGCCGCCCAGGCGGAGATGCTGCACGTGCTCGGCTACGAGAGTGTGAACGCCCTCGTCGAGCGGGCGGTCCCGGCATCCATCCATGCCGCACCCGTCGCCGACAGTGCGATCCCTTTCGCCGCCACCGAGGCCGAGGCGCTCGCAGAACTGCGCGAGCTCGCCTCGCAGAACCGCCCGGCGCGCGCCATGATCGGGCTCGGCTACTACGACACGCTCACGCCGTCCGTCATCGCGCGCAACGTCTTCGAGAACCCCTCCTGGTACACGGCCTACACCCCTTACCAGCCGGAGATCTCGCAGGGTCGGCTCGAGGCCCTCATCAACTTCCAGACAATGGTCACCGATCTCACCGGTCTCGCCACGGCCAACGCCTCGATGCTCGACGAGGCGACCGCCGTCGTGGAGGGGATGCTCGTCGCCCGCCGCGCCTCGAAGGCGCAGAGCCCCGTGTTCCTCGTGGATGCCGACGCCCTGCCCCAGACGAAGGCCCTGCTCGTTCATCGTGCGGCGGCTCTCGGCATCGAGATCGTCGAGGCCGACCTTGCCGCCGATGGTGTGCCCCTCGACGCGGCAGGCGCGTTCGGCGCCTTCGTGCAGTACCCCGGAGCCTCCGGACGCGTGTGGGACCCGTCCGCCGTGATCGGCGCCGTGCAGGCGCAGGGCGGCCTCGTCGTGGTCGCGGCCGACCTGTTGGCGCTGACGCTGCTGCGCTCGCCGGGCTCTCTCGGCGCCGACATCGCCGTGGGCACCACGCAGCGCTTCGGCGTGCCGATGGGCTTCGGCGGCCCGCACGCCGGATACATGGCCGTCAGGTCCGGTCTCGAGCGCCAGCTGCCGGGACGGCTGGTCGGCGTTTCGATGGATGCCGAGGGCCGCCCGGCCTACCGCCTCTCGCTGCAAACGCGCGAACAGCACATCCGTCGCGAGAAGGCGACCTCCAACATCTGCACGGCGCAGGTGCTGCTGGCCGTCATGGCCTCGATGTACGCCGTCTATCACGGTCCGCACGGACTGCGTCGCATCGCCGACGAGGTCACCGGCAAGGCGCACCTGCTGCGTGACTGGCTCGTGGAGGCCGGCAACGAGGTGCTGCACGAGGACTTCTTCGACACGCTCGTGGTGTCGGTTCCGGGCCGGGCCGGTGAGGTCGTGGGTGCGGCGCGCGAGCGCGGGTTCCAGCTGTGGTTCCGCGACAGCGACACGGTCGGCATCTCGGTCGACGAGGCCACGACGGTCAGCGAGCTCCATGCGCTCGCCCAGGTTTTCGGAGGACGCGCACAGCGCGCCTTCGGGTGGGCCACCGGAAGCGGTGCCGCGTCGCTGCCGGAGTCGCTGCGGCGCGCGGACGAGTTCCTGACGCACCCCGTCTTCCACGCTCACCACTCGGAGACCGCCATGATGCGCTACCTCAAGCAGCTGGCCGACCGGGACTATGCGCTCGATCGCGGCATGATCCCGCTGGGGTCCTGCACGATGAAGCTCAACGCGGCGACCGAGATGGCGGCGGTGTCGTGGACCGAGTTCTCCCGCGTTCACCCGTTCGCTCCCGCCGACGACGTCGCGGGGTACCTGGTGCTCATCGAGCAGCTGGAGTCGTGGCTGGCGGAGATCACCGGGTACGACGCGGTCTCCCTCCAACCCAACGCGGGTTCGCAGGGCGAGCTGGCGGGACTGCTCGCGATCCGCGGCTATCACCACTCCCGCGGTGACGAGCAGCGCGATGTGTGCCTCATCCCCTCGTCGGCCCACGGCACCAATGCGGCATCCGCCGTCCTCGCCGGCATGCGGGTCGTCGTCGTCGCGTGCGACGAAGCCGGCAACGTCGACCTCGGCGACCTGCGCGCCAAGATCGCCCCACACGCAGAGGCGCTCGCCGCTCTGATGATCACGTACCCCTCGACGCACGGCGTGTACGAGCAGGACGTCGTCGACATCACCGCCGCCGTGCACGACGCCGGCGGTCAGGTGTACGTCGACGGTGCCAACATGAACGCGCTGGTCGGCTTCGCCCGGTTCGGCGACCTGGGCGGAGACGTCTCGCACCTGAACCTGCACAAGACGTTCGCCATCCCGCACGGCGGCGGCGGGCCGGGCGTCGGCCCGGTGGCCGCGAAGGCGCACCTCGCGCCGTTCCTGCCGTCGCACCCGCTGGCGCAGCGCGCCGAGCACGCGGGCGGGTTCGTCTTCGACGGCGGACCGATCTCGGCGGCGCCGTATGGCTCGGCATCCATCCTGCCGATCTCGTGGGCCTACATCCGGATGATGGGCGCCGAGGGGCTGCGGGAGGCGACCGGGGCGGCGGTGCTCGCGGCGAACTACATCGCCGTGCGCCTGCGCGACCACTATCCGGTGCTGTACGCGGGGGAGGGCGGGCTCGTCGCCCACGAGTGCATCCTCGATCTGCGGCCGCTGAAGGAAGCGACCGGTGTGAGCGTGGACGACGTCGCGAAGCGGCTGATCGACTACGGCTTCCACGCGCCGACGATGTCGTTCCCGGTGGCGGGAACGCTGATGGTCGAGCCGACCGAATCCGAGGACCGCGGAGAGCTCGAGCGGTTCATCGAGGCCATGATCGCCATCCGGGCCGAGGCGGATGCCGTGGCGTCGGGTGCCTGGCCCGCCGATGACAATCCGCTGGTGAACGCGCCGCATACGGCGGAGGCGGTGATCGCGGGGGAGTGGACGCATCCGTATCCGCGCGAACTCGCCGTCTACCCCGTGCACAGCCTGGTGCGCACGAAGTACTGGCCCCCGGTCCGTCGGATCGACAACGCCTACGGCGACCGCAACCTCGTCTGCGCCTGTCCGCCCGTGGAGGCCTTCGCCTAGCCCCGAGCGGCCCGCGCGGTCTCGCGGTCCGTGTGGCCCGCGAGACACACGTTCCGCACCGAGACACCGATGCACACCCGGTGTCTCGGTGCGGGGGCGGTGTCTCGCGGACGGAACGGACGGAGCGGGTGCGGTCACGGCAGGCCGCGGAGCGCGCGGTCGAGCGAACCCAGCAGCCCGAGATCGGGCTGTCGAACGAGAGGCAGCCCCGCCGACAACAGGATCGCGCGGAGTTGGCTCGGGGCGATCACGTCGGCCCACGTCCAGTGATGGACCGTGTGGACGCCGCGTCGCATCAGCCGCGCGTCCCGAGCACGCCGTTCGCCGAGTGCGACACGAGCGTCGCCCAAGGCGCCGCTGTACTTGATGTCTCCGTCGGCCTCTCCCGCCACGAGATGGTCGTTGCGCAGCCATGCGAAGTCGACGCGGTCGTCCTCTCCCGGCTCCGGACCTCGCACCCATCGCTGCATCTCCGGCACAGGAAAACCGAGCGCCTCGATAACCGTCGCGCTCACGGACTCCAGCGGTGACTCGGCAACCGCCGACGCGCGGTCGAACACGTCACGTGCGCGACGGCGACCTCGCGAGGACGGGTGAGTCTCGCTCATCGCCCGCATGCAGCAGGTGGTGAGGTGCGGATCGGCCCGGAGTGCGGCATCGGCCGTCGCACGGGCGACAGCGGGATGCCGTAGTCGCGCGGCATCCACCGCAATTTCGGCACCTGTCGCGACGAGCACTCCGCTCACCTCGTCGCACTGTGGCGGGCGTTCGGCGGCGTGCAGCCGGATCTCCCCGACAGCGTGCGTCGCTCGTGAGCCGAGGGCGACGGCGTGGACGTGCGGCGGTTCGCCGAAGACGGGGAGCCCGCGAAGTGCGGCCGCGGACTCTCGAACGAAGACGACGTCGGGGTAGACCCGCACGGCCGCATGGACGCGAGCGAGGTAGCGATCCCAAGGCGGCAGATCCCGCCACAGTTGCGCCGGGGCGTACACCCCGCGCATCACGCGAACGAGTTCCCCGCGCCGCACCGCGCGATCGACGTGCGGCTCGCCGCCTCGCGTGATCAACGGCACCGGGCACTCTCGGACATCTGGCGTAGCGATCGCGGTTGGCATGTCGCCATTGCACCCGGTGATGAGTTGCCGCCTCCGCTGCTCACCGCTTTCGGTGGGAGCCGCCACCGTCTCTCGATGTGGGGAGGAACCCCCGCTCGCCCCGCGAGACACGGTCCGTGCACCGAAACACCGGTGTGCAGCGCGTGTCTCGGTGCGCGGCGCGTGTCTCGCAGACCGGGCGGTGGTCGGTGCGGGCCGGGCGGTGGCCGGCGCGGGAGCGTAGGGGGGTGGGTCAGGCGAAGACGGCGGGCCACCAGGCGGCGGCCAGGGGATAGCCCACGAAGGCGATGACGTCGATGAGGGTGTGCGCGATCACCAGGGGCATCACGCGGCCCCAGCGCTGATAGACCCACCCGAAAACGATGCCCATCGCGATGTTGCCGGCGATCGGTCCCCACCCTTGGTAGGCGTGATATGCGCCGCGCAGCGCAGCTGTGGACAGGATGATCGTCCACGTCCCCCATCCGAGCCGCCGCAGACGGTCGAACAGGTAGCCGATGAAGATGACCTCTTCGGTCAGGCCGGCACGCACGGCTGCCAGCAGCAGGAGCGGAATCGTCCACCACGAGGAGTCGAGTGGTGCGGCGTCGACCTGCACGGTGATCCCCAGCGCGCGACCGGCGACGTAGAGGCCGAGACCCGGGATGCCGATGACGGCGACCAGCAGCACGCCCGCACCCAGATCCCGCCCGAGAACCCGGAAATCCAAGCCGATGCGACGGAACGCCGAGATCCCGGGCTCCCACAGCAGGTAGATCGCCAGTGCGATGGGGGCGAACGCGAAGAACTGGGCCAGGAACTGGTTGAGAACGTCCCAGAACTGGGCGGCGTTCGCGCCCGGGTTCAGCGAGGTCGACTGGTCTGCCAGGGCCTGGTCGCGCGTCAGCGCCTGGACGAGCGCGAGCACCGAGGACAGCGCCGAGCGCCCGACCGACAGAGCGAGCACAATGCTGATCTCCCACCACAACCGGGCGCGCGTGCCCCTCAGTCTTGGCAGTTCGGCGGCCTCGGAATCGCTCACCTTGTCAGATTGCCATATCGGCCCTGAACTGAGTTAAGGGTCTGTAACGTTTTCCCTAACGGTTTTGATCGACGCTGATCAGAACTTATGGTTTCGGTATCCGCGCCGTGGGTGTTTCACCTGCCTGCGCATCCATCCCTTACCCAGGAGGAAAATTGAAGAAGTCACGCTGGGGAGCACTTGTCGCGGTCACCGCGGCCGGCGCCCTCGCCCTGACGGGCTGCACGGCCGGCGGCGGCGGCAACGCCACCAACGCTGCGCCGACCGGTGGCACCGTCACGATGGCCATCGTGAACGACCTGACGTCGCTGAACAGCAACACGCCGCAGGGCAACCTGGACACCAACGGGCAGTACGTCTACCTGACCACGGGCGGGTTCTTCTACCCGGACAACAGCTTCAACCTCGTCAAGGACGAGTCGTTCGGCACGTACGAGAAGACCTCGGACGACCCGCTGACCGTGAAGTACACGCTCAAGAAGGACCTCAAGTGGTCCGACGGCGAGCCGATCACGGCCGACGACATGGTGCTCGCGTGGGCGATCGCCTCGGGCCACTACGATGACGCGACCACCGACGCGGACGGCAACGTCACGGGTGGCACGCAGTACTTCCAGATCGCGGGTTCGACGGCGGGCATCAACTCGACCGACTTCCCCGAGGTGGGCGACGACAACACGTCGATCACGCTGAAGTACTCCGAGCCCTACGTGGACTGGGAGATCTTCAGCCCCATCGCGCAGCCCGCGCACGTCGTGGCCAAGAAGGCCGGCCTCTCCTCGGCCGCTGACCTGACGAAGCTCCTCCAGGGTCTGCCCAAGGGCGACCCGAAGGCTCCCGTCGCCGCGAACGACACCCTGAAGAAGGCTGCGGACTTCGTCAACACGGGCTACGACATCACGTCGTTCCCGACCGACAAGGACCTGCTGGTCACCTCGGGCCCGTGGGTGCTCTCGGCGTGGACGCCGGGTCAGTCGCTGACGTTCGAGCACAACCCCAACTACAAGGGCAACCTCGCGCCGAAGATCGACAAGCTCGTCATGCGTGTCATCGGCGACGCCGCCGCGCAGGTCACGGCTCTGCAGAACGGCGAGGTCGACCTCGTCTACCCGCAGGCATCCGCCGACACGAAGAAGTCGCTCGAGGCCGTCTCGGGTGCTCAGGTCATGACCGGTGACCAGGTCTCCTACGACCACCTCGACCTGAACTTCGGCTCGGAGGTGTTCAAGGACGCGACCGTCCGCGAGGCCTTCCTCCTGACGGTTCCGCGTCAGCAGATCCTCGACGCGATCGTGACGCCGGTCAACCCCGACGCCAAGGTCCTCGACTCGCAGATCTGGCTCCCGAGCCAGTCGGAGTACGCGACCACCGTCGCCCAGAACGGCTCGGACAAGTACGACCCGTCCAAGCTCGACGACAACATCGCGAAGGCCAAGGAGCTCCTCGCCGGCAAGACGCCGACCGTGAAGATCCTCTACAACACGAAGAACCCGAACCGCGTGGACGAGTTCCAGGCGATCCAGTCCTCCGCGGCCAAGGCCGGCTTCCAGGTCGTCGACGGTGGCGACCCCAAGTGGTCGACCCTGCTGTCGGCTGGCAACTACGACGCGTCGCTGTTCGGCTGGATCTCCCCGGGCATCGGCACGGCGCAGATCCCGCAGCTGTTCTCGACCGACGGTGGTGGAAACTACAACAAGTTCACCGCTGCCAACGACGACGCGATCGCGTCGCAGACCACGGTTGACAAGGACAAGCTGACGCAGCTCCTCCTGAACATCGACAAGACAGCGTTCACCGAGGGCTACGGCCTGCCCCTCTTCCAGGCGCCCGGCATCTACGGCGTCTCCAGCAAGCTGGACGGCGTCAAGTACATGGGCAACCAGACCGGTCCGATCTGGAACAACTGGGAGTGGTCCGTCAAGCAGAGCACCAACACCAAGTAGTACCCACGCCAGGGTGGCGTCTACGGTAGATCCCGAAGGCGCCACCCTGGCCCCTGTCTGTCAACCGATGGGCGAGGCGATCGCAACCCGATGCCGCCCGCCCGTCGCACGTCGAAGTGAGTGACCTTTGGTCGGTTTCATTCTCCGTAGGGTCGGTGTGTCGATCCTCATCCTCCTCGCGGCATCCTTCGTGATGTTCAATCTCGTCGCGCTGTCGACGGATCCGCTCGAGGACCTCCGCTCTTCCAACAACCCCAACAAGCAGCAGCTGATCGAAGCGCGAATTCAGCTCGCCAATCTGGACGTCGCGCCTCCGCTTCGCTGGGCGATGTGGGTCGGCGGCGCCGCCAAGTGCCTCATCCCCTTCGCGAACGCCTGCGACCTGGGCACCACCTTCCAGGGCGCCCCCGTCACCGACGTCCTGCCGATCGCGATGGTGTCCACCATCCAGATGGTCACGGCGGCCCTGCTGCTGGCCATCCTCTTCGGCATCTCGACCGGAATCCTCTCTGCGCTGCGTGAGAACAGCGGCTTCGACGTGTCGTTCACCGTCCTCAGCCTGTTCCTCTACTCCCTGCCGTCCTTCCTGGCCGCCGCGCTTCTCAAGAACTTCGTCGCCATCGGCTTCAACGACTTCCTGCAAGACCCTGTCATCCCCATCGTCGTCGCGGTGATCGTCGGGATCGTGGTGGCATTGATCGTGCAGGCGGTCGTCGGCGGTGACACCCGCCGTCGCCTCACGTCCGGGGGCACGAGCTTCGTGCTCACCACGGGCCTGCTCATCTACATGAGCGTCACCGGCTGGTTCCTCACGCCCGGGTTCGGCGCGGTCGGCGTCATCGTGCTGAGCGCAGGTGCCGCCCTCGGTGTGACCGTGCTGATCGCCGGCATCCACCAGCGCCGCGCGTTGCTGACGGCCGGCATCGTCGCCGTCGCCGGAATCATCAGCTACTTCGCGCTGTAGGGTCTGTTCGACGTGTCCACGTTCGCCACCATCGGCATCCTCTTCGTCGTGGCGCTGGCGGTCGGCTTCGCGGCCGGCTTCTTCGTCGGCGGAGACGACCGCGCCCAGAACATGCGCATCGGTGTTCTGGTCGCCGTGATCATCAGCGTCATCATCCTCATCGACCGCTTCATGCAGTCCTTCCCCGGCTACATGGAGGACATGAACGGACGCCCGATCGCGACCGTCGGCTCCTCGACGCCGGGATACGCTCCCGACAACATGTGGCGCGTCGGTCTGGACGTCTTCTTCCACCTGCTGCTTCCGACGATCTCGCTGCTGACGATCTCGTTCGCGGGGTACACGCGTTATGCCCGCGCCGGCATGATCGAGGTGCTCAGCCAGGACTACGTGCGCACCGCTCGCGCCAAGGGCATGCCCGAGCGGGTGGTCGTCGTCCGACACGCATTCCGCAACGTGCTGATCCCGATCACGACGCTCGTCGCGACCGACCTCGGCGGGCTGCTCGGTGGGGCCATCATCACGGAGTTCATCTTCGCGATCCCCGGTATGGGTGCGCTCTTCCAGCGCTCGCTGGGTCCCGGTGACCTGTACCCGGTGATGGGCTACTTCATCGTCATCGCCTTCATGGCCATTCTGTTCAACTTCCTTGCCGATCTCGCGTACGCGGCACTCGACCCGAGAGTGAGGGTGCGCTGATGTCCAGCACCATCTCCGAAACCCCCGGCGACGTCGAAGAGCGCTCGATCAGTCAGAGCCGGATCATCTGGCGCCGTTTCCTCTCCCAGAAGGTCGGCCTCATCGCCGCCATCGTCCTGCTGGCGGTCGTGGCCTTCGCCACGAGCGCCGTCGGGCTCGGCCCGATTCCCGGCTGGTGGAAGTACAACTGGTACGACCTGTCGAACAGCGTCAACGGCGGAGAGCCGACTCTGAGCCTGTTCCCGTTCTCGCTCGGCGACCACCCCTTCGGTCAGGACCGCATCGGGCGCGACTATTTCGCGATGACCATGCGCGGCATCCAGAACTCGTTCGTGGCCATGGTGCTGATCACGGGCATCGCGCTGATCGTGGGTGTCACGGTGGGCGCGATCGCGGGCTACTTCCGCGGCTGGGTCGACGCGGTGCTCATGCGCCTGACCGACGTCTTCATCGTGATCCCCGCCATCGTGATCGCCGCCGTCGTCGGTAACTGGGCCGGCGCGGTCGGCGTATGGGTCCTGGGCTCCATGCTCGGGTTCTTCAGCTGGATGGTGATCGCGCGTCTCGTCCGCGGTGAGTTCCTCTCGCTGCGCGAACGGGAGTTCGTCGAGGCTGCCCGCGTGGCCGGCGCCTCCGATGCCCGCATCATCTTCCGGCACATCCTTCCGAACGCGACCGGTGTGATCATCGTGTCGGGATCGCTCCTGGCAGCCGGCGCCATCCTGCTCGAGGCGGCGATCTCGCTTCTCGGCTACGGCATCCGCTCTCCTGACGTCTCGCTGGGTCTGCTCATCGGTGTCAACCAGTCGGCCTTCACCGTGCGGCCGTGGTTGTTCTGGTGGCCGGCGCTGCTCATCGTCACGCTGGCACTGTCGGCGAACATCTTCGGCGATGCCCTCCGCGAGGCCTTCGACCCGCGCAGCCGTCGGTTCTCCCGTCGTCGCACGAAGGAGCGCGCCGACGGTGTCGAGCCCGATGTCGCCGCTCCGACGAGCCTGATGGATGCCGCGGCGCAGAACCCGCGCACCGGCACGCCGACCCTGCAGGATCCGGAGTAAGACCGGATGCCGTCAGAGGTTCAGCAGCGCCGGAACGGTCGCCGCGGCCAGCAGCAGGCTCAGCGCGAGGGCGGTGACGTGCACGTGCACGCGGGCGCGGTCGCTTCCCGCGCGGCCCAGGGGGATGGCCTCGCTCTCCACGAGCCGATGCCATGCTCCCCGGATGATGTACGCGGCGTCACCGGAATCGGTTCCGAGGGCGTCGGACTTGCGCAGGACGCCGCCCCTCTGGTCGGGTCCGAGGCTGTCACGGCCTCCGCGCGGCATGGTGAGTGCGCCGGCCGCGGGCGCCGCAGACGATCGATATCGACGCGAGGGCGTCACCACGGTCAGCGCGAAGCGGGTGTCGATGTCGACGACCATCGTCCACGGGACGGTCGTGGTCGCGTAGGGGTTCACGAGCGTGATGGACTGCTCGTCCCAGACGATGCGCGGACGCCAGAACAGCTCGCCCACCAGCAGCGCGATCAGCGCCAGCGGCACCAGAGCCCACAGCTGCTGCGTCGACCGGGTCGCGCCGAGCAGAACCACCAGCGCCGCGCCGGCGGTCACAGCCACCCATGCGCCGATCGCGATCACGGTGTTCGTGGTCGATCGGTACAGGCGCACGTCATCTGTCATTACCCCATCGTCGCATTCCGGACCACGAGTCCGTTCGCACGCACAACAGAAGGAAACCGCCGATGAGAACCTCCCGCGGCATGCTGCCCACCACCGAGGCGCACCAGCCGGACAGCGGTCCGGTGCTCGAGGTCACCGACCTCAACGTCGACTTCGGCGTCGACGGGTACTGGGTGCCCGCCGCCCGCCACGTCTCCTACTCGATCGCCGCCGGCGAAGTGCTCGCCATCGTGGGTGAGTCCGGGTCGGGAAAGAGCGTCTCGTCGATGTCGCTGCTGGGCCTGCTGCCGAAGAACTCCCGCGTGAGCGGCAGTGCGAAGCTGGCTGGCCGCGAGCTCATCGGCATGAAGCCTCGGGAGATGCAGGAGATCCGCGGCAATCAGATCTCGATGATCTTCCAGGAGCCCATGACGGCGCTGAACCCGGTCCTGACGGTCGGGTTCCAGATCGTGGAGACGTTGCGCCAGCACTTCGGCGTGTCTCCGGCGGAGGCCAAGGCGCGGGCCGTCGAGCTTCTGACGCTGGTCGAGCTTCCCGACCCGCAGAAAGCCTTCGACTCGTACCCGCACCAGCTGTCCGGCGGCCAGCGTCAGCGCGCGATGATCGCGCAGTCGCTGTCGTGCGACCCGCTGCTGCTGGTCGCGGACGAGCCGACGACCGCGCTCGATGTGACCGTTCAGGCGGAGATCCTCGAGCTCATGCGAAAGCTCCAGGACCGTCTCGGCTCGGCCATCCTGCTGATTACGCACGACATGGGCGTCGTCGCCGACATGGCCGACCGCATCGTCGTGATGCGTCAGGGCGACATCGTCGAGACCGGCACGGTCGCGAGCGTCTTCGCCGACCCGCAGCATCCGTATACGAAGGCGCTGCTGTCGGCGGTGCCGCGCATCACCACCGAGGATCTGCAGGCTCCCGATGCTGCCACCCCGTCCACTCCCGTGGTGGTGTCGTTCGACGACGTCGCGATCGAGTATCCGAAGCGCGGTCGGGTGCCGGCTTTCCGTGCGGCCGACCACATCGACCTGAAGATCTACCAGGGTGAGGTGCTGGGCCTGGTCGGCGAGTCCGGCTCGGGCAAGACGACGATCGGTCGCGCCACGATCGGTCTGCTGCCCATCCACTCCGGACGCCTGACCGTGGCCGGAATGGATATCTCGAAAGCGAACCGCGAGCAGCTGCACGCCCTCCACCACGAGGTGGGCATCGTCTTCCAGGATCCGTCGAGCTCGCTGAACCCTCGGATGACCATCGGCGATTCGATCGCCGAGCCGATCAAGCTGTCCGAGAAGATCAAGGGCGCGCCCCTCGACAAGCGCGTGCGAGCGCTGTTGGACTCCGTGCGACTGCCGCGCGATTATGCATCTCGTTACCCGCACGAGCTCTCCGGTGGGCAGAAGCAGCGCGTGGGCATCGCCCGCGCCCTCGCTCTCAACCCGAAGGTCCTGGTCGCCGATGAGCCCACGAGCGCCCTCGACGTCTCCGTGCAGGCCACGGTTCTGGAGCTGTTGAAGGATCTGCAGCGTGAGCGCGGGTTCGCCTGCCTGTTCATCAGCCACGACCTCGCCGTCATCGATGAGCTGGCCGACCGGATCGCGGTCATGCGCCACGGCGCTCTCGTCGAGGTCGGCACCCGCGACCAGATCATGCGTCGCCCGCAGCAGGCCTACACCAAGCGTCTTCTGGCAGCCGTGCCGGTGCCCGACCCCGACATCCAGCGTGAGCGCCGTGACAAGCGTCTGGCTGATCTCGCCGCCGGTGTGGACGCCGATGAGACACCGGGGGATGCCGCCGCGCACGCCTGATCGAGCGGCGCGGGGCGCGGCGGAGGACGCCGCAGCATCCGGCTTGTAGAATGGGAGGCGCTCTGCTCGGAGCGTCTCCCTTTCTCGTTAGGTCATTTCATGGCGCACGCCCTCCGTCCGGATCTCCGTAACGTCGCGATCGTCGCGCACGTCGACCACGGCAAGACCACGCTCGTGGACGCGATGCTCCGTCAGACCGGTTCCTTCGGTGAGCATGCGCACGTCGAAGAGCGCGCCATGGACTCGAACGACCTGGAGCGTGAGAAGGGCATCACGATCCTCGCCAAGAACACGGCGATCACCTACAACGGCATCCACACCGAGGTTCCGGTGACGATCAACGTCATCGACACCCCCGGCCACGCCGACTTCGGCGGCGAGGTCGAGCGCGGCCTGTCGATGGTCGACGGTGTCGTGCTGCTGGTCGACGCGTCGGAGGGTCCGTTGCCGCAGACCCGCTTCGTGCTGCGCAAGGCGCTGGAGGCGAAGCTGCCCGTGATCCTGCTGGTCAACAAGACCGACCGTCCCGACGCCCGGATCGCGGAGGTCGAGGAGGAGGCCCACGACCTGCTGCTGGGTCTGGCCGGCGACCTCGTCGACGACGTGCCCGACCTCGACGTCGATGCTCTCCTGGACGTGCCGGTGGTCTACGCGTCCGGTCGCGCCGGCGCCGCGTCTCGCAACCGGCCCGCCAACGGCGAGCTGCCCGACAACGAGGACCTCGAGCCCCTGTTCGAGGCCATCCTCGAGCACGTCCCCGCTCCCGCCTACGACGACGAGGCGCCGCTGCAGGCCTGGGTCACCAACCTCGATTCCTCGCCGTTCCTCGGCCGTCTGGCCCTGCTCCGTGTCTTCAACGGCACGCTGAAGAAGGGGCAGACCGTCGCCTGGGTGCGTCACGACGGCTCGCACACCAACGCGCGCATCACCGAGCTGCTCAAGACCCGTGCTCTCGAGCGCTACCCGGCCGAATCTGCCGGCCCCGGTGACATCGTCGCCATCGCCGGCATCGAGGACATCACGATCGGCGAGACGATCGCCGACCCCGAAGACGTGCGGCCGCTGCCCGCGATCACGGTCGATGACCCGGCCATCTCGATGACGATCGGCACCAACACCTCGCCCCTCATGGGCAAGGTGAAGGGTCACAAGCTCACGGCGCGCATGGTCAAGGACCGTCTCGATCGGGAGCTGATCGGCAACGTCTCGCTGAAGGTCGTCGACATCGGACGCCCCGACGCCTGGGAGGTGCAGGGTCGCGGTGAGCTCGCCCTGGCGATCCTCGTCGAGAACATGCGCCGTGAAGGCTTCGAGCTGACCGTCGGCAAGCCGCAGGTCGTCACCAAGCGCGGCGAGGACGGCAAGGTCAAGGAGCCGTTCGAGCACCTCACGATCGACGCCCCCGAAGAGCACCTCGGTGCCATCACGCAGCTGATGGCCGCTCGCAAGGGCCGCATGGACACTATGACCAACCACGGCACCGGCTGGGTGCGCATGGAGTTCGTCGTCCCCTCGCGCGGTCTGATCGGCTTCCGCAGCGAGTTCCTGACCATCACCCGCGGCACCGGCATCGCGAACGCGATCTCGCACGGCTACGACGACTGGGCGGGGCAGATCACCACCCGCCAGAACGGGTCGATCGTCGCCGACCGTCAGGGTGTCGTGACACCGTTCGCCATGATCGCGCTGCAGGAGCGCATGAGCTTCTTCGTGCAGCCGACCGAAGAGGTCTACGAGGGGATGGTCATCGGCGAGAACTCGCGCGCCGACGACATGGACGTCAACATCACGAAGGAGAAGAAGCTGACGAACATGCGCTCGTCGACGTCCGACTCCTTCGAGTCGATGACGCCGCCGCGCGTGCTCACGCTGGAGGAGTCGCTCGAGTTCGCGCGCGACGACGAATGCGTCGAGGTGACCCCCGAGAAGGTGCGCATCCGCAAGGTCGTGCTCGACGCGACCGAGCGCGGCCGCGCGGCATCCCGGGCGAAGCGCCAGGACGGCTGAGCGCCGCGGGAAGCCTCATGCCCGCAGAATCTTCTCGAGTGGGCGACCTCGCGCGACCTCGTCGACGAGTTTGTCCAGGTAGCGGATCTTCTGCATCAACGGATCTGCGATCTGCTCCACTCGCACACCGCAGATCACACCCGTGATCTGCGCGGCGCCGGGATGCAGCCGCGCACCCGCGAAGAAGTCACGGAAGTTCGTCTGCGCGGCGAAGTGATCCGCGAGTTCCTGGGCGCTGTATCCCGTCAGCCATCGTGTGACGGCCTCGACGTCGTCCGCTGAGCGGCCCTTACGCTGCACCTTCTGGACGTAGAGCGGGTAGACGCGGGCGACGGGCATGTCGAAGATCCGCTCCATGACGGGCACCCTACTCGCCCGCAGGCGTTCGCGGGCAGACGAACTGTCAGGATGGTGGGCATGGATGCCGCAGCTGAGGCCCGAGAGGCCGTGCGTCGCGCGCGGCGCGAGGCCGTCGGCGTCGCCGTCGCGACGAGCGCATACGGTGTCTCGTTCGGCGCTCTGGCTGTGGCGTCCGGCCTCGACGTCTGGCAGACGTGCGTGCTGAGCCTGCTCATGTTCACGGGGGGATCGCAGTTCGCGTTCGTCGGTGTCATCGGCGCGGGAGGCATCGCCGCCGCGCCCGCGGCGATCGCCTCCGCCGCGTTGCTCGGCGTCCGCAACGTCGCCTACGGGCTGCGCATGGCTCCGGTGGTCGGGCGCGGCTGGCGCCGTCTCGTGGCGCCCCACGTCACGATCGACGAGTCGACGGCGGTGGCGCTGGCCCACAGCGATCCTGCGGCGCGGCGTGCGGGCTTCTGGATCACGGGCGTCGGCATCTACGTCGGATGGAACCTCTCGACGCTGGGTGGTGCGCTGCTCGGCGACGTCTTCGGCGATCCTCGTGTCTACGGGCTGGACGCGGCCGCGGCTGCGGCCTTCCTTGCGCTGCTGTGGCCGCGTCTGCGTCGCCGTCAGGCGATTGCAGTCGGCGTCGCCGCCGCCGTCGTCGCCACGGTTCTCACGCCCGTCCTCATGCCCGGCGTACCCGTGCTGGTCGCCGCCGTGGTCGCCCTCGCCGTCGGGTGGACCAACGCGTTCGCGGGCCGCGCATCATGACGATGTGGACGGCCGTGCTGGCGGCGTCGCTCGCGTGCCTGGCGCTGAAAGCCCTCGGGTACGCGATTCCCGCGCGATGGTTCGGCTCGGCTCGCGCGGAACGCTCGATCGACCTGCTGACGGTCGCGCTGCTGGCCGCACTGGTCGCCGTGCAGACGCTGGGCGCCGGCCCGCAGATCGTCGCCGATGCGCGCGTGCCGGCGATCTTCGTCGCCGCGGGGCTCCTTACGCTCCGCGCCCCCTTCCTCGTCGTCGTGGTGGCGGCAGCGGTCGTTGCGGCCGCGCTCCGGGCGCTGGGGTGGGCGACGTAGAATCACGGCGTGAGAATCGCACGGATCGGGAGCTGGGCCGTCGCCGCGGTGATCGGCCTCCTCTATGGAGCTGCCGGGACCATCGGTCAGTCCGCACAGTGGGGGGTTCTCCCACTGGGGCTGATCGTGGCCGTCGCCGGCACCGGTGCTCTGCTGCTCGCGGTACGACTGCTGACCGGCGACCGCTGGGCGGGGTTGGCGACCGGTCTCGGTGTCATGCTGACGACGTTGGTGCTTTCGGGTCGGGGCCCGGGCGGGTCGGTCGTCGTGCCCGCTCCCGCCGATGGTGAGATCTCGACCGGAGTGATCTGGACGCTGGCCGTTCCGGTGATGGTGGCCATCGTCGTGGCCTGGCCGCGCCTGGCGCCTCGGGCGTCGGCCTCCGGAGCGTCGTCGCTCGACGATGACCCGGCGAGCACGAACTAGACTCGACACGTGACATATGTGATCGCGTTGCCCTGCGTGGATGTGAAGGACCGTGCCTGCATCGATGAATGCCCCGTCGACTGCATCTACGAGGGCGAGCGCTCGCTCTACATCCACCCGGACGAGTGCGTGGACTGCGGCGCGTGTGAGCCGGTCTGCCCCGTGGAGGCGATCTACTACGAGGACGACCTGCCGGCCGAATGGCAGGACTACTACACCGCCAACGTCGAGTTCTTCGAGGACATCGGCTCGCCCGGCGGTGCCGCCAAGGTCGGTGTGATCGCCAAGGATCACCCCGTGATCTCCGCGCTTCCTCCGCAGTCGCACTGATGGCCGTCCGCGATCTCGACGACTATCCCTGGGATGCCGTCGCTCCCTTCGCCGCGCGAGCGCTGTCGCACCCGGGGGGCATCGTGGATCTGTCCATCGGGTCTCCCGTCGATCCGACGCCGGATGTCGTCGCCGAGGCGCTGCGTGCCGCGACGGATGCTCACGCCTACCCGCAGACGGTCGGCACCGCGGCGCTGCGCGGCGCCATCACCGCGTGGTACGACCGCCGTCGCGGGGTTCCCGGTCTGAGCGTCGACGAGGTCCTGCCGACGGTCGGTTCGAAGGAACTCGTCGCCCTCCTCCCGTTGCTGCTCGACCTGTCCGCCGGAGACATCGTCGTGCACCCGCGGGCCGCCTATCCCACCTACGAGGTGGGGGCCAAGCTGGTGGGTGCGACCCCGTTCGCCGCCGACGATCCCGCGCAGTGGCCGGTGGGCACGCGCCTGGTCTGGCTGAACACGCCGGGAAACCCCGACGGGCGGGTGCTCGACGTCCACGAACTCCGTGCCGCCGTCGCGCGTGCACGGGAGCTCGGCACCGTGATCGTCAGCGACGAGTGCTACGCGGAACTCGGCTGGGACGGGCCCTGGGCCCACGCGCCGATCCCGAGCATCCTCGATCCTCGCGTCGTCGGAGACGACCGGCGCGACGTGCTGTCGGTGTACTCGCTCAGCAAGCAGTCGAACCTCGCGGGGTACCGTGCCGCGTTCCTCGCCGGTGACGGCGATCTGGTGTCGCGCCTGCTGACGGCGCGCAAGCACCTCGGTCTCATGCTTCCCGGTCCTGTGCAGAGTGCCATGACGGCGGCGCTGGCAGACGATGCACACGTGGCTGCGCAGCGCGAGCGCTATCGCGCCCGGCGTGAGGTTCTACGGCCGGCACTCGTGGAAGCGGGATTTCGCATCGACAACTCCGAGGGCGGCCTCTACCTCTGGGCCACCGAAGGCGTCGATGCCTGGAAGACCATGGACCGCCTGGCCGATCTCGGCATCCTGGCCGGGCCGGGACACTTCTATGGGCAGCACTTCCCCGAGCACGTCCGCTTCTCCTTGACGGCGACCGATGAGCGGATCGCTGCAGCAGCGGAGCGCCTGGTGACCGTCTCGTAGGTTTCCTCCTACGAATTGCCCGTTCCTTTGCGCGCGATCTGCGTTGGACCGCGCGCCCAGTAGGCTGTAAAAGACCCCACCCACCGCAAGGAGGCTTCGTGAGCGACGCGGGACACCCCCAGAAGGCCACCGTCACCGTCGGTGACCGCACCGCCGAACTGCCGATTCTCTCCGGCACCGCGGGCGCACCCAGTGTCGACTTCTCGACCTTCACGAAGCAGACGGGTTACACGAGCCTGGACTACGGCTTCGTGAACACCGCGGCGACCAAGTCGGCGATCACTTTCATCGACGGCGACCAGGGCATCCTGCGATATCGCGGCTACCCGATCGAGCAGCTCGCGAAGAACAGCACGTACCTCGAGGTCGCCTGGCTGCTGCTGTACGGCGAGCTTCCGACGGCGGATGAGCTGGGGGAGTGGGACGACAAGATCCGTCACCACACGCTGCTGCACGAGGACCTCAAGCGCTTCTTCTCCTCCCTCCCGCACACCGCCCACCCGATGTCGGTGCTATCGGCGGCGACGGCGGCGCTGTCCACCTACTACGAGGGCCAGTCCGACCCCAACAATCCCGAGCACGTCGAGCTCAACACCATCCGCTTGCTGGCGAAGCTGCCGGTCATCGCGGCGTACGCCCACAAGAAGAGCATCGGTCAGGCGTTCCTCTACCCGGACAACTCACTGAGCTTCGTCGACAACTTCCTGCGGCTGAACTTCGGCAACCTCGCGGAGACGTACCAGGTGAACCCGGTGACCTCCCGGGCGCTCGAGCGTCTGCTGATCCTGCACGAGGACCACGAGCAGAACGCGTCGACCTCGACGGTGCGTTTGGTCGGATCGACCGGCGCCAACCAGTTCTCCTCGATCTCCGCGGGCATCAACGCTCTCTACGGCCCGTTGCACGGTGGCGCGAACGAAGCCGTGCTCGACATGCTCGCGCGCATTCAGGACTCCGGCGAAAGCGTCCAGCGCTTCGTCGAGCGCGTGAAGAACAAGGAGGACGGGGTCAAGCTGATGGGCTTCGGTCACCGCGTCTACAAGAACTACGACCCGCGCGCGAAGCTCGTCAAGGAGTCCGCCGACGAGATCCTCGCCGAGCTGGGCGTTCACGATCCGCTGCTGGATCTCGCCCAGGAGCTGGAGCAGGTCGCCCTCGAGGACGACTACTTCAAGGAGCGTCGCCTCTACCCCAATGTCGACTTCTACACGGGGGTCATCTACAAGGCGATGGGCTTTCCCACGCGCATGTTCACGCCGCTGTTCGCGATCGGGCGCCTGCCCGGCTGGCTGGCCCACTGGCGTGAGATGCAGTACGACCCGCAGACGAAGATCGGGCGTCCCCAGCAGCTCTACGTGGGCGCGGGCGAACGCAACTATCCCGGGGCTGTCTGACCGACGCGGCATCCGCGCGCCACGTGCGAAGCGTGCACCGGGCGATCCGCTAGGGTCGAGCCATGTCGCGTCTGCTCGTTCGTCGTCCGTCTCCGCGCCTCGCCGACGGCGAGGTGACGCATATCGGGCGGACCTCGGTCGACCCCGCGTTGGCGCAGCGCCAATGGGAGGCGTACGTCGACGTCTTCCGCTCGCGCGGATGGGAAGTCATCGAGATCGACCCGGCCGATGAGCAGCCCGACGGGGTGTTCGTCGAGGATGCCGTCGTCGTCTTCGGTGATCTCATCGTCCTCTGCCGCGCCGGCGCCGAGTCGCGGCGCGGCGAAGCCCCCACGGTGCGCGATGCCGTGGCCGCCACCGGACTGGAGACGGCGGAGATCGTCGCGCCCGGCACCCTCGACGGCGGTGACGTCCTGAAGATCGGCTCGACCGTGTACGTCGGTGCATCTTCGCGCACCAACGCCGACGGCATCGCGCAGCTGACGGCGCTGCTGGCGCCGCGGGGATGGCAGATCGTCGCCGTTCCCGTCGAACGGGTCCTCCACCTCAAGAGCGGCGTGACCGCGCTGCCCGACGGGACCGTGGTCGGCTTCGAGCCCCTCGTCGACGACCCGGCCGCCTTCGCGACGTTCGAAGCCGTGCCCGAGGAGCACGGTACGGCTGTCGTCGTCCTCGGCCCCGACGAGGTGCTGATGTCCTCCGATGCTCCCGAGACCGCGGCCCGCTACGAGGCGCGTGGACTGCGGGTCGTTGCGACGCCCATCACCGAGTTCGAGAAGCTCGAGGGCTGCGTCACGTGCCTGTCGGTGCGTATCCGCGACTGAGCGGCGCGTCCGGCTCTCGGGCCGTCGCAGTGGCTTCGGATCTGCGCAACAGAATCGGATCGCGCGGGGCGCGGCATCCGATTCTGTCGCCGATCTCCGATTCTGTGCGCGTGATCAGCCGATGAGCGTCGCGGCGTAATCGGGGACGTAGTTCTGCAGCTCGCGCGGAGGGCGTTCGTATCCGCCGGATGCCGGGCGAGCCGGGATCGCGATCGGCGCGCGCTCGACCTCCTCGTAGGGGATCTGCGAGAGCAGGTGATGGATCATGTTGATGCGGCCGCGACGCTTGTCCTCGTTGTCGACCTCGAACCACGGCGACTCCGGGATGTCGGTGTGCACGAACATGGTGTCCTTCGCGCGCGAGTAGTCCTCCCACTTGGTGATCGACAGGACGTCGTTGGGGGAGAGCTTCCAGCGTCTCATCGGGTCGTCGTTGCGGGAGCGGAATCGCTTTTCCTGTTCGACGTCCGAGACGCTGAACCAGTACTTCTTCAGCAGGATGCCGTCTTCCACAAGCATCCGCTCGAAGATTGGCACCTGGTGCAGAAACCGGTGGTACTCCGCGTTCGTGCAGTACCCCATCACGTGCTCGACACCGGCGCGGTTGTACCAGGACCGGTCCATCAGCACGATCTCGCCGGCCGCGGGGAGGTGGGCGATGTAGCGCTGAAAGTACCACTCGCTCTTCTCACGCTCGGTCGGCGTCGGAAGCGCCACGACGCGCGTGACCCGAGGATTGAGGTACTGCGAGACCCGGCTGATCGTCGATCCTTTGCCGGCGGCGTCGCGTCCTTCGAAGATCACCACGATGCGTGCTCCGGTGCTCTGCACCCACGCCTGCATGTCGACCAGCTGCGCCTGCAGTCGTTTCAGTTCGCGTTCATACGTCGCCTTCGGCATCCGGTCGCTCATGACCAGATGCTATCCGTCCCCGCCGCCGGCGTCCTCAGGCGTGCAGAGCCTCGTTCAGCGTCACGCCGACGCCCTCGCGGCGGACGGCCTCGACGGCACCCGTGAGCGAGTTGCGGCGGAAGAGCAGGCTGTTCTGGCCCGACAGCTGAGCGCCCTTGACGATCGGGCGCGATCCATCGTGCAGCGGGGGTTCGTTGGGGAGCACGATCTTGGATCCGGCGGTGACATAGAGCCCGGCCTCGACGATGCAGTCGTCGCCGAGCGAGATGCCGATGCCCGCGTTCGCGCCGAGGAGCGTGCGGGCGCCGATCGATACGCGGTGCGTGCCGCCGCCCGACAGCGTGCCCATGATCGACGCGCCGCCGCCGATGTCCGAGCCGTCGCCGATGACGACGCCCTGGGAGATGCGCCCTTCGACCATCGAGGAGCCCAGCGTGCCGGCGTTGAAGTTCACGAAGCCCTCGTGCATGACCGTCGTGCCGGGGGAGAGGTAGGCGCCCAGCCGCACCCGCGAGGCGTCGGCGATGCGCACGCCCGGAGGGGTCACGAAGTCGAGCAGGCGGGGAAACTTGTCGAGGCTGTGCACCTGGATGCCGGCGCGCTGCAGTGCCGGGCGGAGGCGTTCGGCGTCGTCGGGGTGCATCGCGCCCGCCGTGGTCCACGCGACGATGGGAAGGTGCGCGAAGATGCCGTCGAGGTTCACGTCGTTGGGGCGGACGACCCGGTGAGACAGCGCGTGCAGACGGAGATAGGCGTCGGGAGTGGACGCCGGTGCGGCGTCGAGGTCGATCGAGACCGTGACGATCTCGACACGCGCCGCGCGACGCGCGTCGGGTCCCGCATACTCGGCCCGTGCCGCCGTGGCGGACGCCGTGTCGGCGTCGTCGCCGGTGCCGGTGTGGACCTCCGGGAACCAGGTGTCCAGGATCGTGCCGTTCTCGCTCGTCGTCGCGAGGCCGATGCCCCATACCGTCCGCTGTTCGCTCATGCCCTCCAGGCTATCGAAGCCGAACCCCTCGATAGACTCGCCCCATGCCCGTGCTCGACCTCACCGCCTCCTCCGTCGACCTGACCCGAGCGATCTGCGACATTCCGAGCGTGTCGGGCGACGAGGCGACCCTCGCCGACGCGATCTTCGCTGTGATCTCGCCGCTGGAACACCTCGACGTCTATCGCGACGGCGACACGATTGTCGCGCGCACCCACCTCGGGCGCGCGCAGCGCGTGGCGATCGCGGGCCACATCGACACGGTGCCGATCAACGCGAACCTGCCCACGCGCGACATCGAGATCGACGGCGAGCCCTATCTCTGGGGTCGCGGGACCGTGGACATGAAGGGGGGCACGGCGGTGCAGTTGAAGCTCGCCGCCGAGCTCGTCGATCCCCGGGTCGACATCACCTGGCTCTGGTACGACAACGAGGAGGTCGCCTCGGACCTCAACGGTCTCACGCGTCTGGCGCGCACGCGCCCCGACCTGTTCGCCGCCGACTTCGCGATTCTGGGGGAGCCGTCCAACGGGCAGGTGGAGGGCGGGTGCAACGGCACCCTGCGCGCCGTCGCCCGCACCCGTGGCGTCCGCGCCCACAGTGCGCGCTCGTGGATGGGGGAGAACGCCATCCACGGAGCGGCGCCGATCCTGGCACGCCTGGCCGAGTATCGCCCGCGCGAGATCGACGTCGACGGGCTCGTCTATCGCGAAGGGCTGAACGCCGTGCGCATCTCGGGCGGCGTCGCGGGCAACGTCATCCCCGACCTGTGCGAGGTGGAGGTCAACTTCCGCTTCGCGCCCAGCCGCAGCGTCGCGGACGCCGAGGCTCACGTGCGCCGCGTGCTGGACGGGTTCGATGTCGAGATCGTGGATGCCGCGGCGGGCGCACGCCCGGGACTGGACGCACCGCTCGCACAGGAGTTCCTCGCCGCCGTGGGGGCTGAGGCGCGCCCGAAGTACGGCTGGACGGACGTCGCGCGGTTCTCCGCTCTGGGGGTGCCCGCAGTCAACTACGGACCTGGCGACCCGCTCTTGGCCCACCATGACGAAGAGCGGGTGCCGTTCGCCCAGATCGAGGGCGTCGAGCGGAGCCTGCGGGCATGGCTGAACGGGCGCTGACGGCCGAGGCGGCGCCCCTCGGAGGTGCCGGATCGCTCGGCCGGCTCCTCGCCCTGCGCCCCGCCGTCGCGGTCGCCATCGTCTACACCGCAGCTCGCCTGATCACCACGGCGTTCCTGCTCATCGCGGCCGAACTGTCCGGCCCGACGTCGCGTTTCGGGGCAGACGCCACGATCGGAACCCTGTCGATGGGCTGGGACGCGCAGTGGTATTGGGTCGTCGGCAGTGCGGGCTACCCCGCACACCTTCCCGTCGATGCGACTGGAGCGGTCACGCAGAACGCGTGGGCCTTCATGCCCGTCTATCCGGCGCTCACGCGGGTTCTGTCGGTCGCGTTCGCGGAAAACTACCCCCTCGCCGCCGTTGTCCTCGCCATCGTCGCCGGGTACGGGGCCTGCCTCGTGTTCTTCCACCTCCTCCGTGAGAAGCTCACGGCGGACACGGCGCTGTGGGCGGTCGCGCTGCTCGCGGCATCCGCTCTGGCGGCGCTGTTCCAAATGGGCTATGCGGAGTCGCTGTTCCTGCTGTGGCTGTTCCTGGCCCTGTGGCTTCTCGTGCGGCGCCGGTTCGTGTGGCTGTACCCGTTGATCGTCGCCATGGGGTACACGAGACCCGGCGTGCTCGCATTCGCGCTCCTGCTCGGCGCCTACGGTGTCGTGCGGTGGCTGCGCCGGCGCGACGACCCGCTGCCGACCGTGCAGGTGGTGCACATCGTCGCGCTCGGCGTTCTCGCGGTGGCGGTGGGCTTCTCGTGGCAGGTGATCGCCGGCGCCGTGACGGGCGATCCGGCTGCGTACATGGAAACCGAGCTGTCGTGGCGGCGCGGGTGGATCGGCGAGGGCGGTTTCGTGCCCTTCGACGGGTTCGTTCAGGGAGCTGCGCTCTGGTTCCGCCTCTGGGGGCTCCCCGAGAGCGTCGCGTACGTCGCACTTGCGGCGGCCGTCGTTGCGGTCGCCGCGGTGATCGCCTTCGAGCCGCACGTGCGGCGCCTCGGGCCCGAGATGCGGCTCTGGTCAGCCAGCTACGTGCTGTACCTGCTGGTGGTGTTCTTTCCGCAGTCGAGCATCTTCCGCCTGCTCCTGCCTCTCGCGCCGCTCTACGGAGCCATCGCCGCTCCGCGGCATCCCGTCTGGCGCTGGGGGGCGCTCCTGGTAGGACTCATCGGCCAATGGTGGTGGATCTACCAGATGCTGGCGATCGGGAACTCGTACACCCAGATCCCCTGATCGCGACCCTCCGGCACGCCGCGTGCGGCCGGTGTCTCGGCATACCGATAAACTTGACAGGTAGTCCGACGACGAAAAGGAGCCCGCGATGGCAGCCATGAAGCCGCGAACCGGTGACGGACCGATGGAGGCCGTGAAGGAGGGGCGCCTCATCATCGTCCGTGTCCCCCTCGAGGGCGGCGGACGACTCGTCGTCTCGGTCAATGACGAAGAGGCCAAGGAACTTCACGGCGTGCTCGGCGACGTGGTCGGCGCAGCCTGACGATCTCCCACGGTGACAAGGGTCGGTCTTTGGACCGACCCTTTTCCGTGTCCGGGGTGCGCCGATGGTCCGCCCCCGCGCGGAGGATCAGCGCAGCTCGGAGGGGACCGTCGTCAGCTGCAGGAGGCCCTCGCCCACGATGGAAAGCGCACCGAGTACCGCCGGCGAGGACTGGGTCTCCTGGATCAGCGTGCGAAAAGCCGTCGTCACAGCGTCGCGTCGCACGGGGTCGGCGATCGCGCCGCCGGCGAGCACCCGAGGAATGAGCACGGTTCCCCCGGCGCGCACGAGGCGCAGGCCGTGCTCGACGTGGTCGATGACGCTCTCCGGATCGGCATCCACGAGCACGATGTCGTAAGACGCCTCGTTCATCCGGGGCAGTACATCGCTGGCGAGGCCCGTGATGAAACGGGCGCGAGCGGGCAGTACTTTCGCGTCGGCGAATGCCGTGCGCGCCGCAGCCAGGTGCTCGGGCTCCTTGTCGATGGTGGTGAGAGTCGCGCGGGGTGCGCCGTGCAGCAGCCAGAGGCCGGACACCCCCGCACCCGTGCCGATCTCCACGACGTTCAAGGCCGCCGTCGCTGCGGCGATCACCGCGATCTGGGCTCCCACCGCCGGGCTGATCGGGGCCGCGCCGAGTTCGAGCGCATGCGCGCGGGCACGCTCGATCGCCTCGGGTTCGACGGTGACGTCGTCGACATACCTGCGGATCGCGTCCTGATCGGCCATGTGTTGTTCCTCCACCGCCCAGCGTACGGGGCGGTCGGCGTCGTATCCGACAGGCGCACGGGTAACCTGGAGGCATGTTCTTCGGCCTCGACTGGGACAAGCTCGTCCTGCTCCTGATCGTGGCCGCCCTCCTGGTCGGACCCGAGCGCCTCCCGCAGTACGCGGAGACCCTGGCGAAGTTCACGGTGCGCGCACGCGAGTGGCTGAGTGGTGCGAAGACGCGCGTGAAGGAGGAGCTCGGCGACGATTTCGACGACGTGGAGTGGCGTCGCCTCGACCCGCGTCAGTACGACCCGCGTCGCATCATCCGCGACGCACTCCTCGATGACGCGCCGGTTCCCACGGTTCGTGCCGCAGCGGTCGGAACAGCGATCGCCGCCACAGCCACGGCGTCGCCGCTGTCGACGTTCGATCCGGACGGTGTGGTCCCGTTCGACGACGAGGCCACCTAAGCGCGGAGCGTCAGCGCGGCGTGACCGGCAGCGACCTGCCGGCAAGGCCGCGGGGTGTCGCCGCGATCCGCTCGGCCAGCGCGGCGATCGCCCGTGCGGCGGCATCCTCGGGTCGTGAAACGACCACCGGAGCTCCCTCGTCGCCGCCGCGCCGCAGATCGACGCTGAGCGGAACGGAGGCGAGCAGCGGAACGACATGATCCGCCGAGGACAGGGACGCCGCCACCGCGTCACCACCACCGGCCCCGAATAGATCCAGGGTGCTGCCGTCGGGAAGCGTCATCGCCCCCATGTTCTCGACGACGCCGATCACCCGCTGACCGGTCTGCGCCGCCACGAGCCCGCTGCGCACGGCGACGTCGGATGCCGCGGTCTGCGGTGTCGTGACGACGAGCACGTCGGCGTGCGGCAGGAGCTGCCCAACGGAGATCGCCACGTCGCCCGTTCCGGGGGGCATGTCGATGAGGAGCACGTCGAGGTCGCCGAAGAATACATCGGTCAGAAACTGCTGCACCGTGCGGTGCAGCATCGGGCCGCGCCAAGCCACGGCCGCGGAGACGGGCTGGTCTCGCGGGAGGAACATCCCGATCGAGATCGCCTTCACCCCGAACGCGACGGGCGGCAGCATGAGGTCGTCGATGCGGGTGGGTGCGGGTGGGCGGCCCTCGGCATCCACGAGACCGAGCAGTCCAGGGATCGAGAAGCCGTGCACGTCGGCGTCGATCAGCCCGACGGCGAGCCCACGCTGGGCCAGGGCGACGGCGAGGTTCGCGGTGATGCTGGACTTGCCGACACCGCCCTTGCCGCTCGTGACCGCGATGACGCGCGTCAGGGCATCGGGACCGAACGGCATGGTCCGCGCGGCACGGCCTCCGCGCAGCCGAGCGGTCAGCGCCTGGCGCTCTGGCGGCGACATCACCCCGACGACGACTTCGACATCGGAGATGCCCGGCGCGGTGGATGCCGCCGCGCGCACGTCCCGCTCAATGCGGTCGGCGGCGGGACATCCCACGATCGTCAGGGCGATCTCCACACGGGCGCGCGCGCCGCTCACACCGACGCTGCGGATCATGTCGAGTTCGGCGAGCGGACGGCGAAGCTCCGGGTCGATGACCGCGCCGACGGCCCGCCGGACGGCATCCGTCCGCGCATCGCCCTCGGCACCGGTGGCGTCGCCGGCGCCTGCGAGAGCAGACGTCACGGCTGGTCGGCCTTTTCGCCGCGGTGGTCACGGTCCCGGGAGTCCTCCAATGACTCGAGCAGAGCCTTCAACTCCTGGCGCAGCACGTCGCGGGTGACGACGTGCTCGGAGACGTCCGTCATCGCCATGCGCAGTGCGACGACCTCGCGGGCGAGGTACTCGGTGTCGGCGAGATTGCGCTCTGCGCGCTGACGATCCTGCTCGATCTGCACCCGGTCGCGATCGTCCTGCCGGTTCTGGGCGAGAAGGATGAGGGGAGCGGCGTAGGACGCCTGCAGCGAGAGGATCAAGGTGAGCAGCGTGAAGTTGTTCTCCGCCGCGTCGAACTGCATCTCGCGCGGCATCGCGGTGTTCCACCAGAGCCATACCGCGACGAACACCGTAATGCCGATGAGGAACCCGGAGGTTCCCATGGCGCGGGCGAAGGATTCGGAGAAGCGCCCGAACCGGTCGCGAGAGGGTTGCGGGCTGCGGCTCAGCATGCCCGCGCGCCCGCGCGGCGCGTCCAGCGAGAACGTGCGGCGCTCCTTCGCCATCAGAGCCTCCTCGGAAGCGTCGCGGTGGTCGCGGGAGTGGTCAGCGCATCATCGTCGCCGTCGTGAGAGCGCCAGTCCTCGGGCAGCAGGTAGTCCAGGACGTCGTCGACGCTGACCGCCCCGACGAGTCGGTGCGCCGCGTCGACGACGGGGAGGGACACGAGGTTGTAGCTCGCGAGCAGGCGTGCCACTTCGGCGGCGGATGCCGTCACGGGCACCGGGTCGAGAGTGTCATCAATGATCGCGCCGAGTCGCTCGTGCGGTGGATATCGCAGCATCCGTTGGAAGTGCACGGTTCCCAGCAGACGCCCCGTCGGAGTCTCGTACGGGGGGAGCGTCACGAAGACCGCCGCGGCCAGGGCGGGGTGCAGCTCGTGGCGGCGGATCAGCGCGAGCGCCTCGGCGACGGTCGCATCGGCCGACAGCACGATCGGCTCGCTCGTCATCAGACCGCCCGCGGTGTCGGGGCCGTACTTGAGGAGAGCACGGACGTCTTCCGCCTCCTCGGGCTCCATCAGCTCGAGGAGCTCTTCACGCTGCTCCTCCGGCAACTGCGCCAGAACGTCGGCGGCGTCGTCGGGCTCCATCTGATCGAGGATGTCGGCGGCGCGCTCATCGCCGAGAGCTTCGAGGATATGCACCTGGTCGTCTTCGGGCATCTCCTCCAGCGCGTCGGCGAGACGGTCGTCGGAGAGCTCCTCCGCGACTTCGAGGAGGCGTTCGTCGGGCAGGTCGAGCAGGGTGTTGGCGAGGTCGGCCGGCTTGAGTTCGGAGAAGGTCGCCACCAGTTGCTCCGCCGACTGCGCCTGCCCGGGTACAGCCTGTTCGCGCACATCGCCCCAGCTCGCGAACGTCGTCGGTCCCTTCGCGAACGGGGAGGCGCTCGTCTTGGGCTTGCGGAGGAAGAGCTGACCGATGTCCCACTCGCCGAGACGGTTGCGCTCGATCGCGACGTCCTCGATCACGGCGTGTCCCGAGGCGTCGGTGAAGTACACGCGACGACCGAGAAGCTCGCTCATGACGCGCACCTCGCCGCCGCGCTGCTGGAAGCGTCGAACGTTGATGAGTCCGGTCGTGATGACCTGGCCGGACTGGATCGAGGTGACGCGCCCGATCGACAGGAAGACGTGGCGACGTCCCGGGATCTCGACGACCAGGCCCACCACACGCGGCGGGTCGTCTTTTCGGTAGATGACGACCACGTCACGGACTTTGCCGAGCCGGTCGCCCGCGGGGTCGAAGACGGTGCAGCCCACCAGGCGCGCCACGAAAACCCTCTGCGTACTCACCTGACCAGCGTAGTCCGCGCCCATGGGGAACCGGGGCCACACGCACGATGCGCCGCGGCGGATGCACAGGGTGCGCATGCCAAGATGGTCGGGTGAGCATGTTGGGCGGAATACCCCAGGAACACGGCGAGAAGATCGCCGACTTCGCGACGTACCCGGCGGCGCAGAAGGCGGTGTCTCAGCTCGTGGAGGCGGATATCCCCGCCCGCGACATCGCGATCGTCGGCCATGGCCTGCGCTCCGTGGAGACCGTCACGGGGCGACTCGGGTACGCGGCGGCCGCGCGCTCGGGAGCAGTGAACGGCATCCTTCTGGGTCTGCTCTTCTCTGCCATCTTCGTGCTGGGTACGCCGAACGCGGCGATCCAGCTCTTCATCGGCGTCATGCTGGTGGGTATCGCACTGGGCATGCTGATGAGCATCATCACCTACTCGATCGTCCGCCGCCGGCGCGACTACACGTCGATCACGCAGGTGCTGGCCGACCGCTACGAGGTGACGGTTCTCCCGCGCAGCATCCACCGCGCCCGCGAAGTCGTCGGCAAGACGGTGACGCCTGCCGCCGCGCACCGCCCACCCGCGGCGCCGGTCCCCGCACCCACGCCCGACACGAGCACGCCTCCGCAGTACGGTGAGCGCGTCGATCCGCCGCAGTACGGCGAACGCCTGGCACCGCCCACGACCACTCCGGCCGAACCGGCGACCCCTCCGACGGACGATGCCGCTGTCGGAGACGGCGGCGAACAGGGACCGACGCCGCCGGAGCGGTGATGGAGGTCGCGCTGCCGACAGGCGCCGTCGAGGTCTCGACGTCGCTGGACAAGGCGCTCGACCCGTGGGCCGTGATGGCGCTCGCTCACGGCGCGGGGGCCGGAATGGACCACCCGTTCTTGCTCGGCCTGGCCGCAGCCTGCGCACGCCAGGGCGTGAGCGTGATGCGCTTCGCGTTCCCGTACGCGCAAGCGGGCCGGAAGATGCCGGGCCCCGCCTCGCACGCGATCGCGACCTGGACCGCCGTTGAGGCGGCAGCGCGCCAGGCGGTTGACGGTGTGCCGTTCGTCGCGGCGGGCAAGTCCTACGGCGGACGCATGGCGTCGATGGCTGCCGCCGACGGAGCGATCGCGCCCGCGGCGCTGGTGTACCTCGGCTATCCGCTGCATCCGCCCGGCGCACCGGAGAAGCTCCGCGCCGACCACCTTCCGCAGATCACCGTGGCCCAGCTGTTCGTCGAAGGCACGAACGACCCGTTCATCCAGCCCCGTGCGCAGTACGATCAGGCCCTCAGCGGATGCCGAGACGCCAGCACCGTGTGGATCGACGGCGGCACCCACTCTTTCGAGGTCAAGGGCCGCCGCCGACCCGCCGACCAGATCGGTGCCGAGCTCGCGGACCTGATCGTCCCGTGGCTCCGTCAGCGCTTCTGAACGCCCTCAGCTGGTGACGGTACGCCCCGCGACCCAGGCCTCGACCTCGTCGGCGGTGCGCGGAATGCCCGCAGACAGGTTCACCGGGCCGTCGGCAGTCATGAGGATGTCGTCCTCGATGCGCACGCCGATACCGCGGAACTCTTCCGGAACGGTCAGATCGTCGATCTGGAAGTAGAGCCCCGGCTCGATCGTGAAGACCATTCCCGGCTCCAGAATCCCGTCGTAGTACATCTCGCGGCGCGCCTGGGCGCAATCGTGCACGTCGAGCCCCAGGTGATGACTCGTGCCGTGGACCATGTAGCGGCGGTGCTGACCGCCGTTGTCGGCATCGAGCGCTTCCTCTGCGGTGACCGGCAGCAGGCCCCACGCGGCCACGCGCTCCGCGATGACACGCATGGCCGCTTCGTGAACCGAACGGAACGTCACCCCGGGCCGTGCCGCCGCGAAAGCGGCGTCGGCCGCCTCCCGAACGGTCTCGTAGATCATGCGCTGGACGGGGGAGAAGGTGCCGCTGACCGGAATCGTGCGGGTGATATCGGCGGTGTAGAGGCTGTCGACCTCGGCGCCGGCGTCGATGAGAATGAGGTCGCCAGGAAGGACGGCGCCGTCGTTGCGCGTCCAGTGCAGGTAGCAGGCGTGCGGACCGGATGCCGCGATCGTGTCGTACCCCTCGCCGTTGCCCTCGATACGGGCGCGATGGTGGAAGATGCCCTCCACCGCACGCTCGCCGCGCGGGGTCTGGATGATCCGCGGGAGATCGGCGACGATGTCGTCGAAGCCGCGAGCGGTGACCTCGACGGCGAGGCGCAGCTGGGCGATCTCGTAGTCGTCTTTGACGAGCCGCAGCTCGGAGACGACGCGCGTCAGTTCCGGGTCCTCGTCCAGAACGAGGTCGCTCTCTGCCGCCGCGAAGTCTTCGATCGGGGCGGTGGTCAGTCCCAGCTCGCCGGCGACGCCCGCCAGGGCGGGGCGCGGCCCGATCCAGAACTCGCCGATGGTCGCGTCGCTGTAGAACTCGGCCGTGGTCCGGTCGGCGCGCTCGCGCAGGTAGAGCGTCACGTCGTGGCCGTCGCCGCTCTCACGCGGATCGAAGACGAGGACCGAGTCGGGCACGCTGTCGCTCGCCCAGCCGGTGAGGTGGGCGAACGCCGAGTGCGCGCGGAACGGGTAGTCGGTGTCGTTGGATCGCTGCTTGTATGTTCCTGCCGGCAGCACGAGGCGCTGCCCGGGGAAGGCTGCCGAGACGGCCGCGCGCCGCGCCGCCGTGTACGGGACCTGCGGTCGCGGCGAGGGTGTGAGTTCGGGCCGTTCGGCCCAGCCGGTCGAGATGGCGTCGAGGAAGCCGCGCGGGAACGGCTGCTTGCGGTTGGCGTTCTCAACGGGTGCGCCGGCGGTGTCGGTCGTGGCGATCGTGTCGCTCTCGCTCGTGCTCATGGGACAAGTCTCGCACCTCCTCCCTTCGTCGGAGGGCGGCCGGCGGCCCCGGGGCCTACCCTTCGGCCTCGTACTGCACGACGAGCGGACGGTGGTCGCTGCCACTCCCATCCAGCGAGCCGAGCACGACCGATCCGGTCGGCTTCCAGTTCGCCGTCGCCATGATGTGATCGATCGGGGTGCCGATCAGTGGGGGCAGCGACGTGGACCACGTTCCCACCGCCCCGGAACCGGTGCGTGCCGCGGCATCCGTGCATCGGCCCAGGTCGCCGCCGTCGACGCCGAGACGGGCCATGTTGTCGACCGTGGCGTTGAAGTCTCCTGCCATGATCACGTCATCGCTCGCGCACTGATTGGCGATCCAGGTCAGGTCGCTGCGCCAGTCCGACATGCGGTCCTGACGCGGCGCGACCGCGTGGACGGCGACGATCGTGGGTCCGCTGCCGTCGATGGGCATCGCGACGACGCTGGGGACGGCCGAGGTGTTGGTCGCGCCGTCGGAGGTGGACGCCACGACGGCGTAGTCGCCGAGGGTGGGGGAGATGAGCAGGGTCGTCGAGTTCGCGGCCCAGTCCGGATATCCAGGACGCTCACCGTAGTTCTCGTGATGCGCCCACATCGGTGCGCCCATCTCGCGCATCGCGATCGCCACGGCTTCACCGGTCTCGATGGTCGTCTCCGGTAGAGCGACGACGTCGGCCTTCATCGCCACAGCGGTTCGGGCGATGAGGTCGGCATCGGTGGCGGCGCCGGCGGTGTTCCAGGTCATCACGCGGATGCTGGAATCCGTCGCCGGCGGCAGGCTTCCGGTTTCCACGCCGCGCACGAGGAGGACGCCGCCGTTCGCGAGGGCACCGAGCAGGGCGATGACCGCGATCGCGCCCGCGAACGCCCGGAGCGGGCGCACGAGGGCGAGCAGCAGACCGAGCACGAACACGACCCCGAGAACCACGACGACGACGGGGCGCAGGGAGACGATCTGTGCGAACGGGAAGGTCTGCTCGAGGCGGAAGAACTGCGGCCACGTGACGACCGTGGTGGCGATCGCGGCGGCCACCGTCACGAGGATTCCGGGCAGGCGCAGCACGTGGGGGACTCTACGCCAATGCTCCTGGGAGTTCCCGGACCGCGAATGCCGCAGGCGGGAGCCCCGCACGAGCCGGCGGTACGCTCGGGGGATGGTCGTGTCGTCGGTTCAGGAGCGGATGCCGCGGTTTCGCGGGCCCAGCGACCTGCACCTGCACTCCGACCATTCGGACGGTACTGAGCCTCCGGCGCGGGTGATGGCCGCGGCGCATGCGGTGGGTCTGCACACCGCCGCCCTGACCGACCACGACACCACGTCGGGCTGGTCGGAGGCCGCGGAGGCGGCCGCCTCGCTGGGCATGACGTTGATTCCGGGCATGGAGCTGTCGGCTCGTCACGAGTGGCGCAGCATCCACGTGCTCGCCTACCTGTTCGAACCGGAGCATGCGGGGTTGCGTGCGCTGACCGACCGGATCCGCCACTCGCGTCTGACGCGCGCCCAGACGATGGCCGAGCGGATCGGTCGTGACTACGACCTCACCTGGGACGACATCCTCGCCCAGACGACGGTCGGGGCGACCGTGGGGCGGCCGCACCTGGCCGACGCGCTCATCGCGCGCGGCTACGTCCGCGATCGGGGGGAGGCCTTCGCCGGCATCCTGCACCCCGGCAGCGACTACTACGTCGACCTGTATGCGCCGGATCCGGTGACCGCGGTGTCCGCTGTCGTGGATGCCGGAGGTGTGCCGATCATCGCTCATCCGGCCGGCCGCGGCGGGCTGCTCCCCGCCCAGCTGCTGGGTCGCATGCTCGACGCCGGGCTCGCGGGATTCGAACTCGGTCATCGGGAGAATCGCGAGCCGGCTCTCGGGGCGCTGCGCACGCTCGTGGCGGAGCGGGATCTCATCGTGACCGGCTCCAGCGACTATCACGGGTTGGGAAAGCCGAACCAGCCGGGCGAGTTCACGACCGCCGACGAGATGGTGCAGCGCATCATCGAGAGGGCGACGGGCAGCGCGCCCGTCTTCGCCTGACGGCGCGATGCAGCAATCCGGCCTGCTCGAGAGGCTGTGGTGGCGGCGCCGGGCCGGGACGCGCGAACTCCGCAGATGGTGACGAACTCCGCATCGGATCGCCGATGTGGATGCGGAGGACGTGCGATTCTGCGGAGTTCGTGCGGCGTGAGCGTCCGGCGCGGTGGCCACCGCGGGTCTTGGCGTCAGGCGCCGGCGACGGGGGGAGCGGCCGGCGCGCCGCCAGCCGCGCCGCGGCGGCGCCGACGGCGACGCGCGGGGGCGGGCTTGCCGTCGTGGTGCTCGCTGCCGGTGCCGTCGTGCGTACCGGCGCCGTCGGCGGAGCGGGAAGCGTCGTCGGACGTGGATGCGGCGGCATCGGCGCCCGCCGATGCACCCTCGGCGAAGGTCGATCCGACCGCTGACGATCCGGAGCGACGGCGACGGCGACGACGCGTGCCGGCCTCACCGGTCCCGTCGGCCGCGGCATCCACCGCCCGCTCGGGTGCCGGGCGCTGCGTGCGCACCGCCTCCGTCTTGGGCGCCTTCGCGATGCGGCCCTTGGTCCCCGCCGGGATGTCCAGGTCGGTGTACAGGTGCGGGCTCGACGAGTACGTCTCGACCGGCTCCGGCTGCCCGAACTCGAGCGCCCGGTTGATCAGGGCCCACTTGTGCAGGTCGTCCCAGTCGACGAAGGTGATGGCGATACCCGTCTTGCCGGCGCGGCCGGTGCGTCCCGCGCGGTGCAGGTAGGTCTTCTCGTCGTCCGGGATCGTGTGGTTGATGACGTGGGTGACGTCGTCCACATCGATACCGCGGGCGGCGACGTCGGTGGCGATCAGCACGTCCTTCTTGCCGGCCTTGAACGCGGCCATCGACCGCTCACGCGCCTCCTGGCTCATGTCGCCGTGCACGGCACCCGCATTGAACCCGCGGTCGTTCAGCTCGTCCACCAGCTTCTGAGCGGCGCGCTTGGTGCGGGTGAAGACGACCGTCTTGCCGCGACCCTCTGCCTGCAGGATGCGGGCGATCACCTCATCCTTGTCGAGCGAATGCGCCCGGTAGACGAGGTGCTTGATGTTGGCCTGCGTCAGACCCTCGTCGGGATCGGTCGCCCGGATGTGGATCGGGTTGCTCATGAACCGGCGCGCGAGAGCGACGATCGGGCCGGGCATCGTCGCGGAGAACAGCTGGGTGTGACGCACCGGCGCGACCTTCTGGAAGATCTTCTCGATGTCGGCGAGGAAGCCGAGATCGAGCATCTTGTCGGCCTCATCGAGCACGACCTCCACCGCGCCGCTCAGATCGAGCAGGCGCTGGTTGTTGAGATCGATCAGGCGACCCGGTGTGCCGACGACGATCTGCGCACCGGCTTTCAGCTGGTCGATCTGACCCTCGTACGCCTTGCCGCCGTAGATGGCGACCACGCTCGTCGAGCGGTTCTGGGTGAGCATGTCCATGTCTTCGTAGACCTGGACGGCCAGCTCACGGGTCGGAACGACGATGAGCGCCTTCACACCCGGCGCCGGGTCGAGGCCGAGACGCTGGACCACGGGAATGCCGAAACCGAAGGTCTTGCCCGTGCCCGTCTTGGCCTGACCGATGATGTCCTGGCCCGGCAGCCCCAGAGGAATCGTCTGCTCCTGAATGGGGAAGGCGTCCACGATGCCCTTGGAGGCGAGGGCCTCCACGATGTCGGGATCGATTCCGAGTTCAGCGAATGTCGTCACAATACGTGCCTGTCTGGCGGTGAGAAGCCGCCGGTGAGGAAGTCCACGCCTTCTACTCATCCGCAGGCGCGGGGGTCTCGATCCATCGCCGAGACCTGACCAGCCTACCGGAGGGTGTCGTGACTACCTCGGAAGCGGCGGGTCGCATCTAGGCTGGGGGCGTGGTGACCTGGCCCTGGCAGCGCGACCGCACCGTCGCACGTACGCTGCGCGTGCGCTCTCGCGGCGACTTCGGCGACGTCCGGCGCGTCGACTTCGAAGAGCTCGCACCCGACATCGACACCTTCCTCGGGCAAGCTGCGTACCTGCAGCTCGGCTACTTCGAGACGCTCAGCGAGCTGATCGCACCGACCCCCGAGCTGACGCAGAAGGAATCGATCTCGGTGGCGGCCGGAGCGGCCCTGCACAAGCACCGCGCGATCCTCGCCCTCATCCGCGAACGCGGCGACGATCCCCTCGACCTCATGCTGCCCTTCCGTGAGCCCCTCGACGCATTTCGTCGGTCGACGCACGGTGCACGCTCGCTCGAGACGATGCTCTCGGTGCACATCACGGCGGGCATGCTCGACGACTTCTACCTCGCGCTGTCTTCCAGCTACGGCGTGACCGGCCGGCGGGTCGCGGACATCCTGCGCGGCGACGACGACCGGCAAGCCCTCGTCGACATCATCGCGGGCGCGATCGCCGCCGATGAGCAGTGGAAATCGCTGCTCGCTCTGTGGGGACGTCGCCTCGTGGGCGACACGCTCCTCATCGCGCGCGCCGCCCTTCGTCCTCAGACCCTGGATGCCGCGGAGGAGCGCAAGGTCGAGCCGGTGTTCACCGACCTTCTCGGTGCGCACTCGCGTCGCATGTCTGCGATGGGGCTCGACGCCTGACAGAGGGGCCGCGCCGTCGGCCCGGCGAGCTCAGGAGATCTTCAGCCGCAACCGCTCGCGCGCGTCGTGGTTCGCGCGCACTCGCGTGAGGATGGCGAGGGCCGCGGGTACGACGACCGCGGGGACGGCGATCGAAAGGATCCACAGCCACGGGTCCAGCGTCGTCAGACCGGCCCAGGTGAGGGCCATCCAGACCACTCCGCCCAGGACGGCACCGAGCACGGGGGCGACGGCGCTGCCACGCGAGGTGCGTCCGGGCATGAGGTAGTGCAGGACGCCGCCGTAGGCGCCGCCGAAGATGAACGCGAGCAGGATGTCCACGGTGGGATGCCGGTGCTCAGGCGACGAAGCCGACGCGCCGGGACTCCTCCGTGCCGACCTCGATGAACGTGATGCCGGTCGTGGGAACGATGTAGGTGTTGCCCTTGACGTCGGTGAAGGTGACGAAGGACTCCGAGGCCTCGAGAGCCTTCTGGATCGTGCTCGTCACGGCATCCGCCGACTGGGCCGACTCGAAGCTGAGCTCCCGAGCGGTGTTCGCGATGCCGATGCGGATCTCCACGGTGACTGCCTCACTTCTGTTCATGACCCCGCCGCCGTCGGCGTGCGGAGCGGACCGGTACGCCGGCCGCACCTCGACTCTACGACACCGGATCGGGTGCGGGATCGCGCGCAGGGCAGTGCGCCGCTCGCTGTGCGCGAACGCTCGTGTCGGCGCCTCCGGCTAGCGTGAGAGGCATGGATCGTGTGACGTGGGATGCCGCTCAGCGTGCCGTCATCGACCTTCCCGCCGACGCGTCGGGCGTCGTGGTGGGCGCCCCGGGATCGGGTAAGACCGCGACCGCGATCGCGCGGGTCGGCGCACTCGTCCGGCCGCCCGCGGGCCACACCCGCGGTGAGTTGCTGCCGGACGAGGTGCTCGTGCTGACGCCATCGCGCGCCTCCGCGACTGCGCTGCGAGACCGCCTCGCCCTCGCCGTCGGCGTCGCCACACCCGGCGCGTTGGCGCGCTCGATCGTGGCGTTCGGCTACCAGATCGTCCGCGCCGAGGCCGTCCATCGTGGCGAGCCGGTGCCCCAGTTGCTGACCGGTCCGGACGAGGACCAGGTGATCGCCGATCTGCTGGCCGGAGACGCCGAGGATGAGATCGACGGGATCGTGCGGTGGCCGCTCTCGCTGCCGGCGGCCGTGCGCTCCACGCGCACGTTCCGCGGCGAGCTGCGCGCTCTGCTCGCCGAGTGCGCGCAGCTCGGAGTCTCCGCCGATCACCTGGCGGATCTTGCGGCGCGACACGGCGTCGCGGAGTGGGCGGCGGCGGCATCCTTCTCGCGGGAGTACCTGTATGCGCGCGACCGCATGCGCGGAGCCCATCGCGACGCCGCGGGCCTCGTCCGTGAGGCGCTGGGCCTCGTCCGCACGCTTCCGGCCGGCGCGCCGGGGCTCGCCGCGCTGGAGCGACTGCGGGCGATCGTCGTGGACGACGCCCAGGAGCTGACTCTCGGCGGTGTGGAACTGCTGGAGGCCTGCCGCGCGCGTGGCGTGGCGGTGCTCGCCTTCGGTGATCCGGATGTCGGTTCGGGAAGCTTCCGCGGGGCCAGCCCGGAGAACTTCTCGCGCCTGGCAGCCGCCGGGCCCGTGTATGTCCTCGACCACATGCACCGCGGCTCCGAGGCCCAGCGACGTCTGATCGCCGCGGTCACGGCCCGGATCGGTGCCGCCGGGGTCGTCGCGCACCGCCTGCGCCCTCTCGCCTCCGGTGATGCTCCGGAGGACGGTGGAGACGGCAGCGTCCGCGCCGTCACGGCTCGCTCCGCGTCGGAAGAGCACGACGTCATCGCGCGCCTGCTCCGAGAGCGCCACGTCCACGACGCGGTGCCCTGGTCGGCGTGCGCCGTCATCGCCCACGACAGCCGACAGGTTGCGGCGCTCGAAGCCGAGCTCGCCGCCCGAGAGGTGCCCACGCGCACCCGCGGGCAGCGACCTCTGGCTCAGGCCCGCGCAGTGGCGGATCTGCTGCGCGTCGCGCTGCTGGCCGAGCTCGAGCCCGCTGCCTGGACTCTCGAGGACGCCGTCGACGCCCTCCGCGCCGGAGGGATGGACCCGGTCGAGATCCGGCGACTGCGCGCCGCCCTGCGGCTGTCGGCGTTGGCCGGTGGCCCGCCGGTGGGCGAGCGGGCCCCCGACGAGCCGGCCACCTCCAGCGCCGATCTGCTCGTGTCCGCACTGGGGCATCCCGTCGCGTTCGCGCTGCTCGACACGCGAGAGGGACGCCGCGCCGAACGGATCGCGCGCACCCTCGCCGACGTTCACGCCCAATGGGACCTCGTTCATGCCGGCGGCGCCGAGGCGCCCACCGCGCACGAGATTCTGTGGAGCGCGTGGCAAGGTCTGGGCGTTGAGCGGGCATGGGTCGCCGCCGCGGAGGGCTCCGGTCCGCTCGCCGCGCAATCCGGCCGCGAGCTGGATGCGCTTGTGGCCCTCTTCCAGGCCGCCAAACGTCACGGTGAGAGAGCGGACGGCACCTCACCCGGGGCGTTTCTGCGCGGCATCCTCGATTCCGACGTCGCCGAGGACCGGCTGGCCGACGATTCGACCGCGGATGCCGTCGACATTCTCACCCCGGCCGGCGCCGTCGGCGCCGAGTACGACACCGTCGTGGTCGCGGGCGTCCAGGAGGGCGTCTGGCCGAACCTCCGCGCGCGGGGGAGCCTGTTGCAGACCTGGCGGCTGGCAGCACTCGCCGCCGGCGCAGCGCCCGATGCCACCGAGACACTCGATCGGCGACGCGGCGTGCTGCACGACGAGTTGCGGCTGTTCGCCCGCGCCTGCTCCCGTGCGCGCCGACGACTCGTCGTGACCGCGGTCGACGATGACGATACGGGGCCGAGTCCGCTCTTCGAGCTTCTTCCGCCGGCTCAGCCGGCGGCGCGCTCCGCCGCGCATCCCCTGACCCTGCGAGGACTCGTGGCGCAGCACCGGCGCGCGCTCTCGGAGCGTCGAGCCGACCCGTCCGCGCAGCGCGCCGCCGCCGAGCAGTTGCGGCTGCTTGCTGCGGCCGGCGTCCCGGGCGCCGCCCCCGAGGAGTGGTACGGCATAGCGCCCGTGACATCCACGGCACCGCTGCGCGATCTCACGCGGGAGGACGTGCGCGTCTCGCCGTCGCGGCTCCAGAGCGTGGAGGAGTGCCAGCTCAACTGGCTGCTCGCCGACCTGGGGGCCGATGACGGGGGAGCTGTGGCGGGCCTCGGCACGCTGGTGCACGCGGCGATGGAGCGCGCAACGGGCTCCGACGAGGACGCGCTGTGGGCGGTCGTGGACGCGCGGTGGAGTGAACTGGAGTTCGAGTCCGCCTGGCGGGAGCGTGCGGAGCGCGCACGGGCACGCGAACTCGTCCGACGACTGTCGGTGTATCTGCGGCGGTTCGAGTCCGCGGGCGGAAGCGTCATCGGTTCGGAACCGCATTTCGAGGTTCCGGTCGCCCTCGACCCGGTCGGCAGCCACGGCGCCATCGTCAGCGGGTACATCGATCGCGTGGAGCGCACCGCCTCGGGGGAGGTGGTGATCGTCGACTTGAAGACGGGTAAGCGCGAACCGCAGACCGACGCGAAGGTGGTCGACAATCCGCAGCTCGCCGCCTACCAGCTGGCGCTCGATGCGGGCGCCATCCCCGAGGCTGCCGGTCTCACCCCCGGCGGCGCGAAGCTGCTCGTCTTGCGCCCGTCCGCGGCCACGAAGGACTACGTGGAACCCCGCCAGCCGCCGCTGGATGATGCCGCCCGCGACGCGTTCCTCGCCCGAGTGCGTGAGGCGGCGACCGTCATGAGCGGCGCGGAGTTCTCGGCCCCGTATGAGGAGCACTGTCGTGACGATCACTCCTGCGGCCTCTGTCGGATTCACACGATCAACGCGGTGAGCGCCTCATGAGCGCCGTCTCTCCGACCGCCCTCGCGGCCGCCCTCGGCCAGTTCCCTCCCACGGACGAACAAGCCCGGGTGATCGCCGCGCCTCTCTCGCCCGCGCTCGTCGTCGCCGGCGCCGGCAGCGGCAAGACCGAGACCATGGCGGGGCGGGTCGTCTGGCTCGTGGCGAACGGCCTCGTTCCGCGTGATGCGGTGCTCGGTCTGACGTTCACCCGCAAGGCCGCCGGCGAACTCGCCGAGCGCGTGCACCGGCGACTGCAGCGGCTTGCGGAGTTCGAACGCCGCGGACTCGTTCCCCATCTCGAGGCCCTGCACGCGCGGGGGCAGCTGGGGATCCTCGGCGAGCTCGAGCGCAGCGGTGCACCGTCGTCGTCGCGGTACGCCGTGCTCGATGAACTCGTCGTCGCCACCGGCGCCGTCGCGGTCCCCGATGAGGTGTCGGCCGACGCGCTGCTGGAGCGGCCGACCGTCTCCACGTACAACAGCTTCGCCGACAGCATTGTCCGCGAGCACGCCGTCAGACTCGGCCGCGACGCCGAAGCCGCCGTTCTCAGCGAGTCCGCAGCCTGGCTGCTGATGCGACGTGTCGTGCTCGAGTCCGACGATCCGCGGCTGGAGGTACGCGAAGAGGCGCTGCGTTCGATCATCGATGCCGCCCTGCGCATCGCCCGTGACGCTGCTGACAACCGCGTCGACCTCGAGCAGCTCGCGCGCTTTCCCGCGCGCTTCTCGGACGTTCTGGAACGGCCATCGACGTCGGCGCGCGTCACGGTGTACGCCGACATCGCGAAAGCGCAGGTGGCCGTCGGCGCACTGGACGTCCTCGCGGATCTTGCACGGGAGTACGCCCGGCGAAAGCTCCGTCGAGGGGTGATCGATTTCTCCGACCAGGTCGCGGGCGCCTGCGAGATCGTCGAAGCGCATCCGACCGTCGGAGAGGAGTTGCGCGATCGCTATCGCGTCGTGCTGCTGGACGAATACCAGGACACGTCCGTCGTGCAGACCCAGCTTCTCGCCTCCGCCTTCCGCGACGCGGCGGTGATGGCGGTCGGCGACCCCCATCAGTCCATCTACGGCTGGCGAGGGGCCAGCGCCGGCAATCTCGGCGACTTCGCGACGGCATTCAGCACCACCGGTGCGGCCGAGACCTTCGCTTTGATGACGAGCTGGCGCAACAGTGTCGACGTGTTGCGTGCGGCCGACGCCGTGCTGGCGCCCCTCGCCGAGAGCGTTCCGGTCGCCGTCGAAGGCCTGCGGCCGCGTCCGGGTGCGGGCTCGGGCGAGGTGGAGATCCACATCGACACCGACATCGACGCGGAGGCCGATGCGGTGGCGGACTGGTTCGCGCGCGTACGGCATGAGCGCGCGCGAGCGGGCGCCGCGACGACGGGGGCCGTGCTCTTTCGCAGCAAGAAGCACATGGTGCATTTCGCCGATGCCCTGGGCCGGCGCGGCATCCCGCATCGTATCCTCGGCCTCGGCGGGCTGTTGTCCACGCCGGAGGTGGTCGATGTCGTCGCGACGCTCCGGGTCATCAGCGACCCGCGTGCGGGGTCGTCGCTGATCAGGTTGCTCGCCGGTCCGCGCTGGGGGATCGGCGTGGCAGATCTGCGGGCGTTGAGTGAGCTGTCCCGGCGGATCAGCCGTCACGACGGCGCCCTCCAGCCGCTGCATCCGGACATCGTCGCGCGGATGCGGACGTCGGCGGGGGATGATCAGGGCTCGCTCGTCGACGCTCTCGACTTCTTCCTCCGTCACGGCGCCGACCACGGCTGGCTGAGCGACTTCACCGCGGCGGCACGAGAACGCCTGCGCGAGGCGGCGGCCGTCTTCGCCAGTCTGCGTCGGCACGCGACACTGCCGATTCCCGAGCTCGTGCGGATGATCGAGCTCGAACTCCGGCTGGATATCGAGCTGGCCGCGAACGAGGCACGCGGTCCGGCGCGGGTGGCCGGTGACCAGTTGCGCGCCTTCGTCGACGAGTTGCACGGCTTTCTGGCGACCGACGAGCGCGGGTCGCTGCCCAGCCTTCTCGCCTGGCTCGACCATGCCGAGCGTCTCGATGAGTTCGCGCCGCGCACCGAGCCGCCGGAGGACGATGTCGTGCAGCTGCTCACGATCCATGGATCGAAGGGCCTCGAATGGGATGCCGTGGCCGTCGTCCGACTGGTCGAGGATGAGCTGCCGACCCGGCCCAAAGACACACGCGGATGGCTCGGGTTCGGCGTTCTTCCGTACGAGTTCCGCGGCGATGCCGACTGGCTCCCCGCCTTTCGCTGGGGTGCTGACCAGTCCCCGACGCAGCAGGACCTCTCCCGTGCTCTGGACGACTTCGTCGCGGCCGGGCGCGCGCGCCAGCGGGATGAGGAGCGTCGGCTCGCGTACGTCGCCGTGACCCGTGCGCGGGATCACCTGTTTCTGAGCGCTTCGCACTGGTCGGGGACGAAGTCGCCGCGTCGCCCGAGTGCCTTCCTGGAGGAGATGGCCGCTGCTCTGGGCCGGACGATCGTGCCCGACGTCGACCCGGGCGACAACCCCTTCGAGGGTCGCCGCCGCCTCCTGCAGTGGCCGCTCGATCCCCTCGGGGCCCGGCGCGGCACCGTCGCCGCCGCAGCCGAGGAGGTGCGACAAGCTGCGCAGGCCGAGCCCACGACTGAACTCGCCCTCCTGCTCGCCGAGCGTGCCGAGCGGGAACGCAAGGCGCGACCGGCGGCGCCGGTGCGCATCCCGGCATCCCGCTTCAAGGACTTCCTCGGCGACGCGCCGGCCCTGCGCCGTCCGCTGCCCGAGCGTCCCTATCGCCAGTCGCGGCTCGGGACTGCTTTCCACTCGTGGGTCGAGCAGCGCTCGGGCGTCGTGGGCGCCGGCACCTCGCTCGATGACGCGCTGTGGGATGAGGACGCATCCGATACCGCGGCCGTCTCCGACGGCGGTCCGGCACCGACAGAGCTCGCCGAGCTGCAGGAGCGTTTTCTGGCCTCCGAGTGGGCATCGTTGCGGCCGTTGGAAGTGGAGACGGAGATCGACGTCACGATCGAGGACGCTCTCGGAGACGGTCGACCGCACGTCGTGATCTGCAAGCTCGACGCCGTCTACCGGCGCGGCGAGCGCATCGAGATCGTCGACTGGAAGACGGGCCGTGCGCCGCGCACCGCCGCCGAGCGGGAAGAGCGAATGATCCAGCTGCGCCTGTATCGCGAGGCGTACCACGCGAAGCACGGCATTGCGCGCGAGCAGATCGATGTGGTGCTCTTCTACGTCGCGGAAGGCCTCATCCTGCGCGATTGAGGTCGCGGCGGCGCGCGCCGGGTGTCAGGCCGTGCCGGTCCAGCGGCGCAGAGCGTTGCGCGCGGCAGTGTCGCGGTCGATGTCGTCGGCCGCGGGCTCGCCGGGGGCGTCCTGCGTGGCTGCCTCGCCCTGACCGGCCGCGGGCGCGGGTGCGGTGCCATCGTGAACAGGGATGTCGGAGGTGTGCACCGGAACCCGCGTCGTCGACGGATGCGCCGGCTGCGCCCACTCCGACATCTCGATCGCGACGGTGTCCAGGCGGCTCGTCTCGACCATCCCCGTCGCGTTCTCATCGGCGAGGAAGGTGGCGAGGGTCTCGGGGTCGAAGCTGTCGGTCTGCATCGAGGTGTCGGCGGCCTCGCCCGCACCGGCAGGGACACGCTGGGTCGCCGCAAGCGCCTGATCGAGCGTGACATCGTCGCGCGCCCGTACCGGTTCGTCGCGAACGTTGGCGTCGAGCGACTCCAACAGTGCCACGGCGTCGCGCACGACGTCCTGCTGCCCGGCTTCGTGACCGTGCACCAGCCACTTCGCGAACTCCAACTCGGCATGCAGCCGGGCGCGCTCGGCGAGGAGGGCGTCGGGTGCGCGGTGCGAACGGTGCGCGTACTCGTCGAGCACGTCGGCTTGAGCAGCCGGGGCCGACGCCGTCCAGCGCACGTCGATCGCCGGATCGCCGACGCCGAGTGCGCCCCAGCTCAGAAGACCGGTGACGGCGGGTGTGCCCTCAGCATCGTCCTCGAAGACGAAGGATGCCGGGTCGACCCCGCCGAGAACGACGGTCGTCTCGAAGCGCCACAGCGGATCGGATCCGATGGCGGTGCTCCAGCGTCGCAGCAGCCCGAAGGGCAGGAGCCCGGTCGCTTCCGCCCGATCCAGGAGGCGCTCGGCCTCGTCGCGCACCTGCGCGGAGGTCCGCATGGGCAGTCCCGCGTCACGGATCACGGTCACCGGAAGATCGTGGACCGCCGCGATCGCGGCGGCCAGAGCGGTGGCGACGCCCCGGCCCGCGGGCACGTGGGCCGCATCGACCCGATAGCCCGGCAGCAGCGTCTGGACGAGGGCGCTGCGGCCGTCGACCGTCGTCTGGCCCAGAACATCGGGGGCGCCGAACGGCAGCACACCCCGCACGCCGGCGGTCAGCGACGTCAGGGCACGCGCCTCGGACAGCAGATCCTGCTCCGCCTGGTCGTTGACGGGCACACGCACCACGACCCGCCGGCCGTCGTCGAGCGTGGCGATGGCGCTGTCGTAGCGGCCGGAGACGCCCTCGGTCAGCGGCGCCACACCGACCACCGCGACGCGGGGAAGGGCCGACGTGACCGACGCGGCTAGAGTGAGAGGTGAGCGTGCCATGCCCCCAGGGTAGGTGTGCCGCGCCCCGTCCCCGTGTGCGCCACGCCCGTCGAGGAAGGTCCCGGATGTCGCCATCGGCTGAGCCGCCTGTTCCCGTGCGTCCTCCCGCGCTTGCGCGCGGCGGTATCGACCGCTGCGCCGACGAACGCAGCGCACCGGATCTGCTCGCGCGTCTGCGGGGCGAGGCGTCGACGCGGGTTGTCGCGGTGCACGGCGATCGCGCCCCGCTCGACGGCGACGGCGCTCTGCTGACGGTACCCGTCGGACACATCCGCGAGGGGGTGTCGTGGGCGTTCCTCGGGCGGGATGCCGAGGGAGCGGCAGTGCTGCTCGCGGCATCCGGCGCCGACGAGGACATCCCCGTGGCCGCGCATCCCGCCGATGCATGGGGATCGTTGCGCGCGATCGGCGGCGAGATGTCGGCCACGGACGCCGGGTTGCTCGTCGAGGCGGTCGCCCTCGGGCGTTGGCTGGTCGAGGCGCCCTTCTGCTCCCACTGCGGTGCGCGCACCGAGGAGCGCGCGGGTGGGTGGGCGCGTCACTGTCCGGTGTGCGGGCGCGAGCACTTTCCGCGCACCGACCCCGCCGTCATCGTCGCCGTGATCTCTCCGGACGGCTCGTCGCTGCTGCTGGGCAAGAACGCGCTGTGGGCGGATCGCAATCTCTACTCGACGTTCGCGGGCTTCGTCGAGGCGGGGGAGTCGCTGGAATCGGCGATCGTCCGCGAGGTGCAGGAGGAAGCCGGCGTGCTCGTCGAGGCGCTGCAGTACCGGGGGTCTCAGTCCTGGCCCTACCCTCGGTCACTCATGCTCGGCTTCCATGCGACGGCGGCGGACATCTCCGCGGCCCGCGCCGACGGCGAGGAGATCGTCGACGTGCGGTGGTTCTCGCGCGAGGAGATCCGTGCGGCGCTGCGCGGCGACGGCGACATCCTGCTTCCCGGCACGACGTCCATCGCGCACCGGCTGATCGCCGACTGGGCGGGGGACCCGGCGTGAGCGGACGTGCGCTTGAGGGCCTCGACGACGAGCAGCGGGTCGCGGCGGCGATGCTGCGTGGACCGGTCTGCGTGCTCGCGGGAGCCGGCACCGGCAAGACACGCGTGATCACCCACCGCATCGCCCACGGGGTCGACACCGGCGCCTACTCTCCGTCGCGGGTGATGGCGGTGACCTTCACGGCGAAGGCGGCGGGGGAGATGCGCGGGCGTCTGCGGGCGCTCGGCGTCGAAGGGGTCGCGGCGCGCACGTTTCACGCGACCGCGCTGGCGCAACTGAACTTCTTCTGGCCGCAGCTCGCCCGCGATACGGCGCCGTCGATCATCGACAACAAGGTGCGTGTGCTCGGGCAGGCCGCCGACAGCCTCGGCCTCCGTCTGGACGGCACCACTCTGCGCGACGTCGCCAGCCGCATCGAGTGGCGGAAGGTCGCGATGCGAACGATTGATCAGGATGCCGCTGCGCACCCCGAGGGCCTGGGCAACACGCTGGATGCGCAGGTGCTGGCGGATCTGCAGCGGCGCTACGAGAAGGTCAAGGACGAGCGGCGTCAACTGGACTTCGAAGACGTGCTGCTGGCGTGCGCCGGGATGCTGGAATCGGAGCCGCGGGTCGCAGCCGCGGTGCATGAGCAGTATCGCCATCTGACGGTCGATGAGTTCCAAGACGTCTCGCCCGTGCAGCACCGCCTGCTGGAGCTCTGGCTCGGGGATCGGCGCGATATCTGCGTCGTCGGCGACGCGAGCCAGACCATCTACTCGTTCGCCGGGGCCGACCCGCGCTACCTGCTCGGATTCCCGGACCGCTACGAGGAGGCCACCGTGGTGCGCCTCGAACGCAACTATCGCTCCGACCCGGCGATTCTCGGGGTCGCGAACGCGCTCATGCGCGGCCGACCGGGCGCCCTCGCGCTGCGTTCGGATCGTTCAGCCGGCCCCGTCCCGTCGGTCACCGCCTATGACGACGATCAGGCGGAGGCCGAAGGTGTGGCGACGGCGGTGGCCGCCCAGCTCGCGTCGGGCATCGAGCCGAACGAGATCGCCGTGCTGTATCGAGCCAACGCGCAATCGGCGCCCGTGCTCTCGGCCCTGGCCGCGCGCGGAATCGCCGCGACCGTTCTCGGCGGCAAGCGGTTCTTCGATCTGCCCGAAGTGCGTCAGGCGGTCTCGCTGCTGCGGGGCGCCTCCGTCGCGCCCACCCCGAACGGTCTGGTCGCGGCGGTGCGCGACGTGCTGCGCTCGGTCGGCCTGACCGATGATCCGCCTCCGGCCGGCGGAGCGCTGCGTGACGCCTGGGAGGCACGCGCCGCCGTCCTGCGTCTGGCCGAGCAGGCGCCGGAGGGCACCACTTTGCGGGCATTCACCGACGAGCTGATGGTGCGCGGACGCGGTCAGCATGAGCCCACTCTGCGCACCGTGACACTCGCCACGCTGCATGCGGCCAAAGGCCTGGAATGGGATCACGTCCATCTCCTCGGCCTCGCGGAAGGACTCCTGCCGATCTCCTACGCCACCGGTTTCGACGAGATCGACGAGGAACGACGACTCGCGTACGTCGGCGTCACGCGGGCTGCGCGTACCCTCTCGATGAGCTGGTCGCAACGGTCGGGATCGCGCTCACGTCAGCGCTCCCGCTTCCTTCAGGAGATCGGCACAGGCACTGTGCGTGCGGCCGGTGCGCATGCCACGTCCGCCGGACGTGGGCGAGGCTGAGCCCGACCGACATGCTCGTGTGTGCCTGCCCGGAGCGCTCCGTGGGCGCGTCCAGGGCGTCGCGCAGGAGCCGGCCGGTGAGGACTCCGGCTTCGATCAGCAGACCGGGATCCGTGCGCACCGGATCACGACCGAGTAACTGGGCGGCGATGAGCGGCCACTGCGGGTCCTCGGCGGTGCGGCGTGCGTGCTCGCACGCGGTGCACGCCGTCGCACCGGGGATGACCACGGGTCCGACGCGCACGCGGTCACCGGCGAGCTCGATGGGGATGTGGGTGACGTCGGCGCGCATGAGCCGCGCGGCGCGGCGCGGGTCCATGAGCCGGTCGGCGACGACGATCACCGGCACCCCGCGCTGCGGCGCGTCGACGGCCCAGGTGCTGATCGAGACGCGCGCCAGGCCTGCGGCGTCCCACCCTGCCAGCAGCGCTTCACGCTCGGCGCTCGTCAGCGACTCGGGCACCTCCACCCGCACGGCACGCGGGGTCGGTGGTTCTCGGATGAGGGCCTGCTCGATTCGTCCCGTGAACTCCGCGGCCTCCGCGGCCGTGGCCCCGAAGCTGCGTGCCAGAGGTCCCAGTCCCGCATCGGCCACGCCGTCGGCAAGGGCGTCGAGGAGGCGCTCCTGCCAAGGGAGCACGCCGTCGACGCGGATCGCCGGATCCGTGCCGAGCTGGAGACTCGAGGGCGTGCGCCACAGCGGCGGGGACGAAGCGGCCAAGCGGAGCATGTCCCGATTCTGAGGCGAGACGGGCCCCCGTGCCGCGACTTTCCACAGCCGCGACACGTGCGGGTGTCCAGACCGGTGAGGGGGAGGAGGCCTCGTCGGATCACACCGGGCGCGGATCCTCCGGACCGTCGTCGTCGGAGGCTTGCGCGCCGGGGTCGCCGGTGGCGTGCTCCGCCTCCTCGGCCGCTTCGGCCAGCAGTGCGTCCAGCGCCTCGTCGAGGGCGTCCCGTTCGGGGTCCTCGCCGCGCTCGTGGGCCACCAGACGCGCCACGAGCGCCTGCGGGTCGTCGATGTCACTCGCCCCCGGCATGAGGTCGGGGTAGTCCCAGAGTCGGTCGCGGGCCTCGATGCCCACGGCATCCGTCACGGCGCGCCACATCGCCGCCGCTTCGCGCAGTCGTCGCGGGCGCAGCTCCAACCCGACGAGGGAGGCCATCGCCTGCTCGGCGGGACCGCCCACGGCTCGCCGGCGACGCACGGCCTCGGCGATCTTCGCCGCGGCGGGAAGGCGCGAGGTCGCGTCGGCGGTCACGACATCCACCCAGCCTTCGATGGTCGCCAGGAGGTTCTCGAGCCGAACAAGCGCGGCATCCTGCGCGGGCGTGCGTTGAGGAAGCAGCGCCCCGGACTCGAGGGCGGAGCGCAGCTCCTCCGGTGAGGACGGGTCGAAGCGCGACGCGAGGTCTTCGAGGGCGGTGGTGTCGACGTGGATGCCGCGGGCGAACTCGGTCACCTGGGTGATCACGTGCAGCCGCAGCCATCGGGCGTGGCGGAAGAGGCGAGCGTGCGCGAGCTCACGGGTTCCGAGATACAGCGCGAGCTGGTCGTCGGTCACGTCCAGGTCGCGGGCGAAGTCGGCGAAGTTCTGCGGCAGGATCGCCGCGACGCCGTCGGGCATGACGGGAATGCCGACATCGCCGCCGGACACCACCTCCTGCGACAGGCGTCCGATGACGCCGCCGAGCTGAGCGGCGAACAGCGAACCGCCCACGCGTCGCATGAACGTGCCCGCTCCGGCGACGAGCTGTCGCATCTCCTCCGGGGTCTGCTCGTCGATCGCCGCCGTCAGCGCCCCCGCGATCGAGTCGGCGACGGGCTCGGCGAGCTCCTGCCAGACCGGAAGCGTCGTCTCGACCCACTGTCCGCGGGTCATGGCCTGCGCCGGGGCCGCAAGGTCCGAGATCGTCGTGGCCTCGCTCAGCCAGAGGGTTGCGAGGGCGAAGGCCTGATCGAAGTCGTGGCGAGCGCCCGTCGTGATACCGAGCCCGTCCTTGTTCGCCAGGTGCAGAGCCTGCGTCTTCGCCGCGCTCCAGTCGATGCCGTCATCGCTGCCGGTGGCGAAGGCGTGCTGCATCTGCGCCATCATCTGCTGCAGCATGGCGGGATCCACGCCCATGCGCGAGAGGTTCTCGAGCTGTTCGGGGTCAAGGCCTGCGCCTCCACCACCGAGCAGGTTCCGCAGCAGTTCTTGGAAGTCGTCTTCGGGGCGGTCGGGAGTCTCATCAGCCATATCAGGCGCCTTTCAGCAGGCGGATACCGTCGCGTTCTACGCTAATGGCTGGACTTCCCCGCACGGCCGCCTCGGCCCGCCACGGAGGATGTCCCGTGTACGCCGATCGCGAACGATCGGCCGGGAGGATCTGCTGTGGCACTGTTCGACGAGGGCACGACCGTTGTGCCCGCTCGCCGCCGTCCGGTGTCCCGCCCCCTGCGCGTCGGAGTCTGGGCTCTCGCTGTCGCCCTCGTGGCGTTGCTGACGCTCACACTGCTGCCGAGCACCTACGTCATTCAGCGTCCGGGCCCCGTCTTCAACACGCTGGGGTCGGCCCCGGACTCCTCGGGCGCCGATGTGCCGCTGATCACCGTGAAAGGCGCGCCGACCTTCCCCACCTCCGGTGCACTGGACCTGCTGACGGTGCAGGTCGTCGGCAATCGCGAACGCACCCCGTCGTGGTTCGAGCTCGCCCTCGCCTGGTTCGACCCCGCGAAGGCGGTGCTGCCGCTGGACGACGTCTTCCCGCAGGGGCAGACGACGCAGCAGCGCAACCAGGAGAGCGCGGTGATGATGGTCGACTCGCAGAAGGAGGCGACGGCTGCCGCTCTCACGCAGCTCGGCTACGACGTCAAGCCGATGGTGGAGGTTTACGCACTCACCGACGACTCCGCAGCGCAAGGCATCCTGCAGAAGGGTGACGTCATCCGCAGCGCGAACGGTCAGGCGATCACCGAGACCGATCAACTGCGCACCATCATCAACGCCGGTGCGGGCGCTCCCGTGCGACTCGCGATCGAGCGCTCCGGCGCGAGCGAGAACGTCGAGGTGACCCCCAAGCAGGCGACCGTCGACGGCAAGAGCACGTGGCTCGTCGGCATCTCGACGATGCACGACTACGACTTCCCGATCGACGTCACCCTCCAGCTCAACAACGTCGGCGGGCCCAGCGCCGGCATGATGTTCGCCCTGGGGATCATCGACACGCTCAGCGATGGGAACCTCAACGGCGGCGCACAGGTCGCCGGCACCGGGACGATCGACGCCGCCGGCACCGTCGGGCCGATCGGTGGCATCCGCCAGAAGATGTACGGCGCGGTCGGCGCCGGAGCGACGTACTTCCTCGCCCCCAGAGACAACTGCGACGAAGTGGTCGGTCACGTGCCGTCCGGTCTTCGCGTGTTCTCGGTCGCCACGCTCAAGGACTCGCTGCAGGTGCTGTCGACGATCCGCGACAAGGGCGACCTGGACGCGCTGCCGACCTGCCGCTGAGCTCACGGCATCCTGGAAGGTTGGTCGGCGTCCCGCCAGAATCACCCCACCTAGGATGGTGGTGTGACCACGACCTCAGCGCCGAATCAGGCCACGCCGAACCCCGTCCGTCGCGCGATTGCCATCACGCTCGCGGTCATCGCGGTCGTCGTGGTGGGCTTCTTCGTCTTCGCGAGCCTCTACGCCGATTGGCTCTGGTACGACCAGCTCGGGTTCTCGAGCGTCCTGTGGACGCAGTGGACGGCGCGCGTGATCATGTTCGTCGTCGGCTTCCTGGCGATGGCCGTGCCCGTCTTCATCGCGATCCAGCTCGCCTACCGTCTGCGCCCGGTCTACGCGCGTCTGACCTCTCAGCTCGATCACTACCAGGAGGTCGTGGAGCCGCTGCGTCGCCTGGCGATGTGGGGCATCCCGGTCTTCTTCGGCTTCTTTGCGGGCTTCGCCGCCTCGGCGCAGTGGCAAACGGCCTGGCTGTGGTTCAACCGCGTCGACACCGGCGATCTCGATCCGCAGTTCCAGATGGACACGGGCTTCTACCTGTTCTCGCTGCCGTTCTTCAGTTCCGTGCTCGGGTTCGCGTCGGCCGTGCTGCTCGTCTCGCTGCTGCTCTCGGCACTCGTCGCCTATCTGTACGGATCGGTGCGCGTCGGGCAGCGTGAGCTGCGCATCTCCAAGGCCGCGCGCATCCAGCTTGCGGTGCTCGCGGGCCTCTACCTGCTGGTGCAGGGTGTGAGCATTTGGCTCGACCGCTACAAGACACTGACTCAGCAGAGCGATCGCATCACCGGCGCGAGCTACGTCGATGACCATGCGGTGATCCCCGGCCTGACGATCATCGCCATCGCGGCCGCGATCGTCGCCGTCCTCTTCTTCGTGACCGCGATCATCGGGCGGTGGCGGTTCCCGCTGATCGGTGTGGGCCTGCTCGTCGTCTCTGCCCTGGTCGTCGGCGTGGCGTACCCGTGGGTCGTGACCAACCTGCAGGTGCGTCCGAATCAGGAGACGCTGGAGAGCCCGTACTACCAGCGCAACATCGACGCCACGAAGAAGGCCTACGGCATCGACGGCCTCACCAAGAACGACTTCCAGGCGGTCACGAACGTCGCACCCGGCCAGCTCCGCTCCGATGCCCAGACGACGGCGTCGATCCGCATCATGGACCCCGCGATCATCTCGCCCACGGTGCGTCAGATCGAGCAGTACCGCGCGTACTACCAGTTCACCAACCCGCTCGATGTCGACCGCTATCAGATCGACGGCAAGTCCCAGGACACGGTCGTGTCGGTGCGTGAGCTGAACATGGCCCAGCTCGGTCAGGCCGCGTCGTGGTACAACTCGACCCTGGTCTACACGCACGGCTACGGGATGGTGGCGGCCAAGGGCAATGAGCGCACGGCCGACGGCAATCCCGTCTTCATCGAGCGCGGCATCCCGACCACCGGCGCGCTCACCACGAGCGAGAAGTACGAGCCGCGCATCTACTTCGGCGAGAACTCGCCACCGTACTCGATCGTGGGCGCCCCGGAGGGCACCCCCGACATCGAGCTGGACTACCCGCGCGGCACGGGCGATGCGGCGCAGACGAAGACGACCTTCGAAGGAAACGGAGGGCCGAACGTCGGCAACCCCTTCAACCGTCTGATCTACTCGCTGAAGTTCCAGTCGACCGACATCCTGCTTTCCGACGGCATCAACGCGGACTCGCAGATCCTCTACGACCGCGATCCGATCGACCGCGTCAACAAGGTCGCGCCGTACCTCGAGCTCGACAACGACCCGTACCCGTCGGTCGTCGACGGACGCATCGTCTGGATCGTCGACGGTTACACGCTGAGCGCGAACTACCCGTACTCGTCGATCGTGAGCCTGCGCGACGCGATCAGCGACACGACGAACACGACGCCGCGCGTGGCCCTCGACGACGTCAACTACATTCGCAACTCCGTCAAGGCCACCGTCGACGCGTATGACGGCAAGGTGACCCTGTACGCGTGGGATGACACCGATCCGCTGCTGAAGGCGTGGCAGAAGATCTACCCGTCGACGGTGAAGCCGCTGTCGGACATGAGCGCCGACCTCATGAGCCACGTGCGCTACCCGACCGATCTGTTCAAGGTGCAGCGCGCCATGCTCGGCACCTACCACGTGGACGATGCGGGGTCGTTCTACCAGCGTGACAACGCTTGGAAGACCCCCAACGATCCGACGCAGAAGAACCCGGTGCTGCAGCCGCCGTACTACCTGACGATGAAGATGCCGGGACAGGATGCCGCGAGCTACTCCATGTTCACGACGTTCATCCCGGGCGGTGACGACACGCGCAACGTGCTGATGGGATACCTGTCAGTGGACTCGGATGCCGGAGCCACGGCGGGTGTCAAGGACCCGAACTACGGCAAGCTGCGCATGCTGGAGATCAACGCCGAGACACCCGTCCCCGGACCCGGACAGGTGCAGAACACGTTCGATGCCGATCCGAGCGTGTCGGCGTTCATCAACATCCTGAAACAGGGACAGTCGGAGGTCATCAACGGCAACCTCCTCACGCTGCCGGTCGGTGGAGGACTGCTGTACGTCCAGCCGGTGTTCGTGCAGTCCTCCGGGTCGACGAAGCTCCCGACCCTGCAGAAGGTGCTGGTCGCCTTCGGCAACCAGGTGGCCTTCGAGAGCACGCTTCAGGATGCGCTCGACAAGCTGTTCGGCGGCGACTCGGGCGCGAGTGCCGGCGACGGCGACGTCACCCCGTCCGCGACACCGAGCCCGGCTCCGACCGACGGCTCGGGCTCCGGCTCGGGTGCGACCGGCGGCGGCACCGGGACGAGCGTTGAGTTCCAGGCGGCACTCAAGGACGCCCAGCAGGCGATGATGGACCGGCAGAGCGCCCTGACGCAGGGTGATTGGGCCAAGTACGGCGAAGCCGACGCGCGGCTGACGGCGGCGCTGCAGAAGCTCATCCAGCTGGAGGGTCAGGGCTGAGATCCGGACGCGCATGCACACGGGCCGGAGGCGGTGACGCCTCCGGCCCGTGTGCATGGGCGCGAGGATTCTCGCGGAGGGGTCAGCGGCCGAGCGCGTACCAGATCAGCAGCAGCGTGACCGCGAAGCCCGTGAACTGATTGAGCCAGAGGAAGCGATCCCACCCGCGGGTGGCACGCTCGGCATCCTGGTCCGCGACGTTGCGGTACGGCCAGACGGTGACGATGTAGGGCAGCGCGAGTACCGCTGCCAGTGGGCCCGGCCATGCGGCGCCGAGCATCACGATGCCCGCGGCGGCGTAGCCGGCGATGGCGAGGCGGACGGTGGTGCGGGCACCGAAGACCGTCGCGATGGACGAGATGTCGGCCTCTCGATCCGCCACGACGTCCTGCACGGCCCCGAAAGCGTGTGAGGCGATGCCCCAGAGGGCGAAGGCGACGATCACGGCGCTCAGCTGCCACGTCCACGTCGCGCCGGCGAGCACCAACCCGTACACGGCGGGGGAGAAGAAGTGGATGCTGCTGGTCACCGAGTCCGCGACGGGACGTTCTTTCAGACGAAGCGGCGGCGCGGAGTAGAAGACGACGAAGAAGAGGCTGATCGCGAGCACCAGCCAGGAGATGGGTGTGCCGACCAGTACGAGGTAGACGACGAACGGCAGGCACGACAGAGCGGCCGCCCAGAGCGTGGTGGCGTGCAGGCGACGCTCGAGCACGGCGCCGTGGGCGCCACCCTTGCGGGGGTTGCGCAGATCGGACTCGTAGTCGAAGACATCGTTGATCCCGTACATCGCCAGGTTGTAGGGGATCAGGAAGAAGACGGTGCCGACGATGAGGGTCGCATCGATCCTTCCGGTCGTGAGGACGGTGGCCGCCGCGAAGGGGTAGGCCGTGTTGATCCAGCTGACGGGTCGAGACGAGAGGAGGAGCTGGCGGGCGGTGGCGGTCGCGGTCATCGTGCGGAATCCGTCTCGGTGTCGGTGGGGGAGGAGGGGTCGCGTCGAGGCGGGCGGAGGAGCTCGGCGACCGCGGGGACGGCGAAGGCGGCCACGATCGGATAGGACAGATCCTCGATGGGGGCCAGGCCCACACGGATGCCGCTGATGAGCGCGTCGGGATAGGTGAACAGGCCGGCGGCGATCATCGCGTTGTCGAAGATCACGGTGAGCACGACCAGAACCACAGCGGTGATCACGCTCGCCGTCAGTCGCATGCCGAGCCCTGGACGGCGAGCCGTCGCGGCGAAGGCGATCGCCCCGGCGAGGGCGAACGGCGCGACGATCAGGGGATACGTCACGGCATCCTCCGCACTCGCCGGGCCCGTGCCGTCAGCGCGCGGATCGCTGCAGCATGCACCACGAGGGCCAGATAGCACAGGAAGGCGAGGAAGACGGGCTCTTCGACCGGAAGGTGCGGGGCCAGATCGATCCCCAGGAGATAGGGGCTGTCACCCTTGACGAACACGCCGGTGGCGATGCCGACGGCATCCCAGAGCAGGAAGAACGCCGTCGCGATGAGGACCGCGGCGATCGCGCGCCCGCGGCGGCGCTCGGACGTTTGGGATGCCGGCCACAGGACGAGGCGAAAGCGTGCATCCAGCGCGATGATCCCGCCCAGCGACACCAGGAGGACGAGCAGATAGGCGCCGGGCATCTCAGGCGTCGTCTCGGCCGGGGCCGACGCCCCGTCCTGCCCCGACACCGCTCGGTTCTGGCAGGCGGGCCGCTCCGTCGTCTCCACGAAGTCTCTTGACGACCAGCTCGGCCGAGATCAGGCACATCGGAAGGCCGATGCCGGGCAGCACGGAGGTGCCGGCATAGAAGAGCCCGTCGACCTTTCGTGACGCGTTCCGAGGTCGGAAGACGGCACTCTGGCCGAGCGTGTGCGCGAGCCCGAGGGCGCCGCCCCGCCACGCTCCCAGATCGGCCTCGAAGTCGGCCGGTGCGATGGTGCGCCGCACCCGGATGCGTGCGGCGAGGTCCGGGATGCCGGTCCATGCCGCGACCTGCGCGATGACGCGATCCGCGGCTGCCTCGATCAACGGCGCTCCTGCCCCGTCGACGCCGCCGTGCCCGAGTGACGGATCGGCGGGCATCGGAACGAGCACGAAGAGGTTCTCGCTGCCCGCCGGGGCGACCGATGGGTCCGTCGCCGACGGGCGGCACACGTAGAGCGAGGCGGGGTCGGGGATCCGCGTGTCACGGCCGAACACGTCGCCGAAGTTCTTCTGCCAGTCGCGGGCGAACAGCAGGGTGTGGTGGGCCAGCTGCGGAAGCTCGCCTTCGACGCCGAGCAGCAGCAGAAGGGCGCCGGGTCCGGGGTTGCGCCGTCGCCACCACCGTTGCGGGTAGGTCTGCAGCGACTCCGGCAGCATCGTCGTCTCCGTCGCGTGCAGGTCTGCGGACGACACGACGATGTCGGCTTCGTGCACCGTGCCGTCGGCCAACCGGATGCCGATCGCGTGCGCGTGCTGAGTGAGGATCTCCGCCACCGGCGACGACGTGTGCAGCGTGGCGCCCTGGGCCTCTGCGACACGGGCGACGGCCGCGATGACCTCCGTGAAGCCGCCCTGTGGGTAGAGGACCCCTTCGTCCAGATCGAGGTGGCTCATGAGGTGGTACAGGCTCGGTGCGTCGAAGGGTGACGACCCGAGGAAGACGGCCGGATAGCCCAGGATCTGGCGAAGGACGGGATCGGAGAAGCGGCGTGCGACGTGATCGTGGAGCGAGCGGGTGAGCAGGGGGGCGAGGCGGGGGAGCTGGCCGGCGACGGCCGGAGATCGCAGACCCTTCGTGGAGGCGTAGGTGTCGTAGAGAAACCGCGACACGGCGAGGTCGTACGCATCGTGGGCCGAATCGAGGTACTCGTCGAGACGTGCTCCGGCGCCCGGCTCGCGGCTCTCGAAGAGCTCCCGCGCCTGCGCGCGACCGGACACCACGTCGATCGGATCGCTGAGTGCGGCGCCGTCGGGCTCGGGATAGACGCGATAGGCGGGGGTCAGCGGCACGAGATCGAGCTGCTCGGCCGCTGTGGTGCCGCACAGGCGGAAGAAGTGATCGAAGACCTCGGGCATGAGATACCAGCTCGGTCCCGTATCGAAGCGGAAGCCGTCGCGCTCCCACGACCCCGCTCGACCGCCCAGCTCGGGGGAGGCCTCGTGGAGGTCGACTCTCCAGCCGTCGCGCGCGAGCAGGGCGGCGGTGGCGAGCCCGGAGATGCCTCCGCCGATGACGAGGGCCGTGCGGCTCATGCGGTGCTCCGTTTCGGGGGGCGGCCGGCGAGGGCACGGGCCGCGATGGTTGCTTTGACGGGGGTGGGCACGGAGACGCGCGCGGTCTCGTCGTCATCGCGCAGGCGGCGGGAGAGCTCCGCGAACAGGCCGTGTGCGGTGGTCACCGCGCGCCGGCAGTCGGCGGGCAGGTCGGCGATCGCCCGCGCGGCGGCATCCAGGTCGGCGTCGATGCGGTCGAGGACGGTGATCCGGTCCCGGTGTCCGTCCTGGAGGCCGAGGTAGTCGCGGCGCAGTCGGTTCTCGTCGTCCGCGCGGTCGCGGAGGAAGTTGACGTCCTGGAAGGCGGCGCCGAGGCGGCGGGCGCCCTCGACCAGCGTCGGGTCGGGGCTCAGCGGCGTGCTGCGACCGGCATTGACGAAGATCTGCAGGCACATCAGACCGATCACCTCCGCCGACCCGTACACGTAGGCGTCGTGCGAGGCGTCATCATGCTGCGTGCGCGTGAGGTCGGTGCGCATGGAGGCGAAGAAGGGGCGGATGAGATCATGACCGATCCCGCATTCGCGCGCCGCCAACGCGAACGCGTGAACGATGAGGTTGGTGCTGAAGCCGCGCGCGACTGCCGCCAGCGTCTCGGCTTCGAGCTCGTCCAGCAGCAGCCGCTGGGTGGGCGCCGGCAGGCCGGTCGCCTCGGCCGCGCCGTCGACGACCTCGTCCGCGACCCGCACGAGTGCGTAGACGCTGCGCACATGCGTGCGCACGCGCGGGCCGAGCAGGCGGCATGCCAGCGCGAACGACGTCGAGTAGGCCGTGATCACGGTCGCGGCCGCATCCTGCGCGCACCGGTCGTACAGGGATCCACCGCTCACGGGATGCGCCCCTCGATCGTGTTCGCGACTTCGGCCAGCAGTGCGACGGCGGCAGGCGGCAGCGACGGCGACGCGGCCCGCGAGCGCGCTCGGCTGAGGCGGTCGTGAATGAGGGCGACCAGGTCGTCGCGTGCGCCGCTGGCCTCGAGTTCGCGCTGTGCGCGCCGCACGGCGATCGGACCCGTATGCGCGACGGCGAGAGCCGAGCTGACCCGCGGCCAGGCGGCGGTGTCGCGCGCGAGCGCGATGAGAGGAGTGCGCTTGGCTTCGCGAAGGTCGGCCCCCGGGTCGCGGCCGGCCTGGCGACGTGAACCGAACGTCCCGATGAGGTCGTCGACCAGCTGGAAGGCGAGCCCGAGGTCGGCCGCGGCGAGCGAGAGCTGCGCGCGGGCGGCATCGGTCGCCCCGGCCATCACCGCTCCGGCCAGCAGTGGTGCTTCGAACGAGTACGCGGCCGTCTTGTCGTGGGCGGCGCCGAGCAGCGCGTCGGTTTCGGGATAGTCCGCGCGGGCGGCGTGCTCGACGTCGGCGAGCTCGCCGGATGCCGAGACGAGGATCGCGTCGTCGAGAATCTGAAGCAGGGCGACGCGGGTCGGAGCATCCACGGGGGCGCACGCGACCAGTCGGCTGGCCTCGAACAGCAGGAGATCGCCGGCGAGCACGGCCGCGGCGTCGCCGACGGTCGCCGCCTGGTCGCCCGACGCTCCGAAGGCTTGCGCACGAGTGCGGAAGCGACCCGCGACGTTCGGGATGCCGCGTCGCTCCAGATCGCGATCGATGAGGTCGTCGTGCACGACGAAGGCGGTGTGCAGCAGCTCGAGGGCGACGGCGACGTCCCAGACGGCCGCATCGGCGGCGTCGGACGACCCGCCGAACGCGCGGTACGCCGCGACGACGAGCGCCGGCCGCAGGCGCTTGCCGTCGGCGGTGGCCGCGGCGGTAGCGGCTGCCAGCGCCCGGGCGCCATCGCCGAGCGGCGCGGCCCGCCGTTCGAGGCGCTCGAGCGCGCCGCCGACGGCGGCGTCGATGCTCTGCCGCGCGTCGTCGTCGAGGAGCGTGATCACGACGCTCTCCGCACGCTGGCTTCTTCGAAGACGCCGAGCTGCTCGGCCTGGAGCACCAGCCACGGGCTGAAAGCCCAGGGGGTCGCCCGCAGCGAGACGGCGAGATCGGACGGATCGACCCAACGGGCCTCGGCGACCTCGAGCGGGTTCAGTCGCGGTTCGTCGTCGACGAGAGCGGTGTAGACCGGGCAGATCTCATGCTCGACGATGCCGCTCGCATCGACCGCGCGGTAGCGGAAGAGCGGCAGGGCGATCTGCACGTCGCGCAGGGCGACACCGAGCTCCTGCTCCGCGCGGCGGTGCACTGCGTCGATCACCGGCTCTGCCGGTCGCGGGTGTCCGCAGAAGGAGTTGCTCCACACGCCCGCCCAGGTCTTCTTGTCGAGCGCTCTGCGTGTGACCAGGGTTTCGCCGCGCGAGTTGTACACGTGGCAGGAGAATGCGAGGTGGAGTGCGGTGTCGGTGCCGTGGACGCTCGCCTTGGGTGCCGTGCCGATCTCATCCCCGTTGTCGTCGAGCAGGACCACGTATTCTGTCGGGGACACGATCTTCTCCTTATTGCTAGTTTAGCTAGCGATTTTAAGGGATACTACCTTTCGAGTGAGGGGGTGTCCAGCGTGACAGACCGATGGATCCCGACGACAGACCGCGACCAGCTCGTGCGCGACGCGCTCGTCGCCGTGCGCTCGTTCAGCGATTCTATGGACCGCATGCACGGCGTGCTGCGCAGCGACATGGACATGAACGGATCCGATCTGGCGGCGCTGCGCATGCTGATCGTGCGAGAGCAGCGGGGTGAGTGGGTGTCGCCCCATGAGATCGCGAGACACCTCGCGATCTCGACGGCCTCGACGACGAAGCTTCTCGATCGCCTCGCCGAGCGCGGGCATATCGAGCGCCGGCCTCGCCCCGCCGACCGACGCGCTCGCATCGTGATGCTCACCGACCGCGCCCGGAGCGACTTCTTTCGTCACCTGGGCGCGCGCATGGCGAAGATGCGCGATGTGATGAACGCCTACAGCGACGACGAGCTGCGTGTCGTCGCGCGCTTCCTCGACGACATGGACGACGCGATGGTCGACTGAGTCGCGCGTCGGGCTCAGAAACGAAGAAGGCGTCCCGATCGGGACGCCTTCTTCGTTGACCGGATGACACATCCGATCGATTGGTTGCGGGGACAGGATTTGAACCTGCGACCTCTGGGTTATGAGCCCAGCGAGCTACCGAGCTGCTCCACCCCGCGGCACAAGGAATAGCCTAACACGGGTTTCGCGTGCCGGAGTACACGGGCGGGTACGGCCGGTCATTGCTCCCGACGCGGTGGTCGGGGAGGATGGGACGAACGCCCGGCCGCCCTCCGAGAGGACACCACCGATGAGAACGGATGCCGTGGGTGTCGCCGTCGCCCAGTTCGCGCCCACGGCGGACAAAGCCGACAACCTCCGCGTCATCGACGAGCTGAGCGGCGAGGCCGCCGCTCGTGGCGCCGCGGTGGTGCTCTTCCCCGAGTACGCGAGCTACTTCGTCGATCCGTTCGATCCCACGCTCGCTGCCAACGCGGAGGACCTGGACGGAGCATTCGTCGCAGGGCTGACGGAGATCGCGGCACGTCGCGGTGTCGTGGTGGTCGCCGGCCTGGTCGAACGCGGCGCGGCCGACCGCGTGCGAAACACGGTGGTTGCCGTGGACGCTGCGGGAGTGCGGGCCGTCTCGCGCAAGCTTCACCTCTACGACGCATTCGGACAGCGAGAGTCCGATTGGGTCGAACCGGCACCTGTCAGCGCTCCCGAGACCTTCGACGTGGGCGGTCTGACGATGGCGCTCATGACCTGCTACGACCTGCGCTTTCCGGAGGTGGGGCGCGTGCTCGCCGACGCGGGCGCCCACGTGATCCTGGTGGCTGCGGACTGGGTCAGGGGACCGCTGAAGGAGCGCCACTGGCGGACGCTTCTGCACGCGCGTGCCATTGAGAACACCCTGTATGTCGCCGGCGCCGATCACCCGCCGCCGCTGGGCGTGGGCGCTTCGGTGGTCGTGGACCCTCAGGGCGTCGAGATCGCCGGGATCGGAACGGCGACGGATGTCGCGGTCGGTTTTGCGGATGCCGGCACCATCGACCGTGTCCGACGCGTCAACCCGGCTCTGCAGTTGCGCCGGTTCACGGTCGCGCCGCGCTGATCAGCGCGAGACGGAAGCTTGCCTCGGCGATGACCTCCATCCGCTTGCACGCGGCGAAGCGCACCAGCGTCGCGTAGTCGTGGCGGCGTTCACGAGCGACGAAGGCCGTGAGCGGAATGGCCACGACACCCGCGCGTGCCGGCAGCTCGCGGCAGAACTGGGCCGCGTCGATTCCCGGTTCCATCAGCGCCGCGGCATCCGCCACCGTGAAGTACGAACCGGCTGGCGTCGACACCGTGAACCCGGCGGCGTTCAGCCCTTCGGCGAGTCGGTCGCGTTTTGCCCGCAGCGTGGCCGCAATGCCGGCGAACACCGCGTCGGGAAGCCCGAGCCCGACGGCGACGGCGTCCTGGAACGGGGTCGCACACACGTAGGTGAGGAACTGCTTGACCGCCAGGACGGCATCGATCAGATCGGCGGGACCGGTGATCCACCCGATCTTCCATCCCGTCGTGGAGAACGTCTTGCCCGCGGAGGAGATCGACAGGGTGCGTTCGGCGGCGGCCCGATACGTCGCGATCGGAACATGGGCGCCGTCGAAGACGAGGTGCTCGTACACCTCGTCCGTCACGATGAGAGCGTCGTGGTGCTCGGCGAGTCGGACGATCTCCGCCCGGACATCGGCGGAGAAGACGGCGCCGGTCGGATTATGCGGATCGTTCACCAGGATGATCCGCGTGCGGTCGGTCACGGCGGCCGCCAGATCGTCGAGGTCGGGCTGGAAATCGGGCCAGTGCAGCGGCACGGTGACCAGTCGCGCGCCGGCCAGCGCCACGGCGGCGGCGTACGCGTCGTAGTAGGGCTCGAAAACGACGACCTCGTCGTCGGGCGAGTCGATCAAGGCGAGGATCGTCGCGGCCAGGGCCTCGGTCGCTCCGGCGGTCGTCACGACCTCGCGGTCGGGATCAAGACTCACCCCGTAGAAGCGCTCCTGATGCGCCGCGATCGCCCGCAGCAGCGTCGGGACGCCGCGACCGGGCGCGTACTGGTTGCGGCCGTTCGCGATGGCTGCACGGGCGGCATCGATCACCGCGGCGGGTCCATCCTCATCGGGAAAGCCCTGGCCGAGGTTGATCGCCCCCGATCGTGCGGCCAGAGCACTCATCTCCGCGAAGATCGTCGGCGCAGCGACACCTTCTGCCGACAGCAATCCCGCACCCTGTGCCGTACGGCGCCACGCGCCGGGAATCTCTCGCATCGCGCTCAGGCTACATGCATAGGCTGGGCGAGGTGCGGGCATAAGCAACACACAGAATCGCGCGACATCCTGGTCAGGTCTTGGGAAGAAGGAAGCACACATGAGCGAGAACATCCCCACCAACAGCGAACCGCAGGATGACGCCGTGCAGGGCATCGACGCCGCACAGCAGGGCGAGACCGTGCCGGAGCGTCCGCCGCTGCCCGAGCAGTCGGCCACGCACGCGGCCAAGAATTCGCCGGCAGGCGCCGCGGCCTCCGCGCCCGCCGGTGTGCCGGAGCCGGGCACCGGCTACGCCGCGCAGGCGCCGTACACGGCCCCGACCCCGCCGACGGCTCATACGCCTCGCCCGCAGGCGCCCCACGCGTCCTACCCGGCCCCGTCGTACGGCAGCCCGGCCTTCGGTACCTCGGCGTTCGGCACTCAGGCCACGGCCGTCTACCCGGCTGCGACGAACGCAACGGAGCACGCGCCGTCGGCGAAGCTCGGTGCGGGCAAGATCGTCGGCATCATGGTCGCGGCGGCGCTCGTCGGCGGTGCGGCCGGAATCGGGGGAGCCGCGGCGGGGGCGTCGTTCTTCCCGCAGTCGCAGACCGTGGTCAGCGGAGCACCCTCGACGGTGACGGTGAACAACACGGCCTCGGTCAATCAGACGACGGCGATCGCCGCGAAGGTCGTCCCGAGCGTGGTCACGATCTCGGCGACCGCGGGCTCTTCGGGCGGCACCGGGTCCGGGGTGGTTCTCACCTCCGACGGCTACGTCGTGACGAACACGCATGTCGTGACGCTCGACGGTCAGACCGCCGACGCGAAGCTGTCGGTCACCGCATCGAACGGCAAGGTGTACGCGGCGACCATCGTCGGCACCGACCCGACCTACGACCTCGCGGTGATCAAGCTCACTGATGCATCGGGGCTGACTCCGATCGAGTTCGGCGACTCGTCCAAGCTCAACGTCGGCGACGCGACGGTCGCCGTCGGAGCTCCGTTGGGCCTGTCGAACACGGTGACCACGGGGATCGTCAGCGCTCTCAACCGCTCGATCCAGATCGCCTCGTCGGCCGCGCCGAAGGGTGACTCGCAGGATCAGACCCCCCAGCAGGGTGACGGCAACGGCTCGCCGTTCCAATTCGACTTCGGCCAGGGGCAACAGCGGTCGACCGCGCAGAGCTCCATCTCCATCGCCGTGATCCAGACGGATGCCGCGATCAACCCCGGCAACTCCGGTGGTGCGCTCGTCGACGGCGAGGGCAAGCTGATCGGCATCAATGTCGCCATCGCCTCTGCTGGCGGCTCGAGCTCCAGCGGTCAGTCCGGGTCGATCGGTGTGGGCTTCTCGATCGAGTCCGACATCGTCAAGCGCATCACCGACGATCTGATCAAGAACGGCACCGCCACGCATGGTCTGCTGGGGGCAGGTGTCCGTGACGCCGCCACCCAGGAGGGCGCCACGATCGCCGGAGCCTACATCGCGGACGTGACTTCGGGCGGTGCCGCTGCTGCGGCGGGTCTGAAGAAGGGCGACGTCGTGACGTCGTTCAACGGAGTGCCGATCACCGATGCCACCGACCTGACGGCGCAGGTGCGGGCGCTCGCCGCGGGATCGAAGGCGACGATCGTCTACGACCGCGGAGGAAAGACGAGTTCCGCCGAGGTCACGCTCGGCCAGCTCCAGCAGTAGCGTCGCTCCCCGCCCGCGGCAGCCGGGCGCCACCGAAGGCCACCGTGCGAGTTCCTCTCACGGTGGCCTTCGTCGTCGCGCGAGAGCGGAGCGGAGTCAGTCTGCGAGCAGACGCTCGATCGCCGAGAGCGGGATCGCGAGCCAGGCGGGCCGATGCCTGGCCTCGTAGATGGCCTCGTAGACCGCTTTGTCGAGTTCGAGCGCGTTGAGCAGGATCTGGGCGGTCGCGCCTCCGGTGTCGGAGTATCCGTCGAGAAAGGCGGTACGTGCCGAGCGGGCCCAGGCGTCGGCGGCCCCGTCGACAGCGCCGTCGTGCTGCTGGGGCGCGCGCTGCAGTCGCAGCGATCCCGCGACGTAGTCGAACGAGCGCAGCATGCCGGCGATGTCGCGCAAGGCGAGATCCGGTGCGCGTCGCTCGGCGATCGGTCGCATCGGTTCCCCCTCAAAGTCGAGCAGCATCCAGCCCCGCGTCGGCGAATGCAGGACCTGGCCGAGGTGGTAGTCGCCATGCACTCGCTGCAGGGCGGGCCAGGAGGAGGCCTCGGCGGCGGCGTAGATCCGGTCGATTGCCGCCGCGTGGGCGGCGAGCGCAGGCACTTCCACCGCCGCGATGGCACGTCGTCGCCGCCACGCCGCGCTGATGGCGCGCCGGGCGACCCCGTCCGCGCGCGGGGTGGGGAACAGGCGGGCGAGATCTCGATGGACCGCGGCGGTGACCTGACCGAGGGAGGCGGCTTCGGCGGTGAAGTCGGTGTTGACGGCCGCCGCGGCCAGCGCCACCCGCCAGGCGTCCTCGACGTCGGGCAGGAACTCCTGCGCGAATGCCAGCGATCCCCGCTCTGAACCGCCGCCCGGCGCCATCGTCCAGCGGCCGTCGAGATGGCCCACGACGGGGGGAACGTGGCGGCTGCCGGCGGCTGCGAGGGCGGACTGGAGTTCGATGTCCGGGTTGATGCCCGGATGCAGGCGGCGGAACACCTTGCAGATCGTCGGCGCGGCGTCGCGTGGACGGTAGATGATCGAGGTGTTCGACTGCTCGCCGACCAGCACCTGCGACGGACCGTCCAGATCGCTGCGACCCAGTTCGGCGAGCAACGCCGAGGCGAATGCCTGATCGTGCGGTCCGTCGATCAACGCACGACCCTCGTGGACCGCGATCGTCCATGGCTCCGTGACATCGGCGGGACGGGTCACGAGCGGAACCTGATAGACGATGGCGTTCTCGTCGTCGCCGTCGGCGACGATCAGGACCTGAACGGCCGCATCCGGGTCGCCGGTCGTCAGCTCGCGTTCGTCGAGAATCCGCAGGCGGGGTGAGCGTCCGGTCGGCGAGTACCACCGCTGCTGCGGCATCCACACAGCCAGGTGCCCCAGCGTCGTCTGCATGCGTCGAGGCTAGTCAGGGGGTCACGGGCTGTCGAGGTCGCCGGTCTGATCGTTGCCGTCGCGGTCGGCCTCCGTCGAGGGCGATGACGTCGTGAGAAAGGTCTCGAGCGGAACCGAGATCGCGACGCCAGCAGCGCCGAACACACCGAGATCGTCGAACGGCGGCGGCAGCACTTCTGCCGGCTGCGGCCGTTCCCGCGGGTCTGCGGGCAGCCCGCCCCACTCGGACGGATCCTCGGGCCGACTCTGGAAGATACCCATGCGCCCATTGTGCGCGATGCGGCTGCGACGAGCGCTCGCCGCGCGGGATCACCCGGGTTCGCGGTCCCCGTCATCCGGTGTGAGGGGCCGTCCGGACTTGCGCGCGCCGCGCCGCGGAACGAGACCGGCGACGGCCGTCACGGCCGATCGCCCGCGCTCGCCGATAGTGCTGCCGGTGCGCCGGACGAAGCCGAACGCGGTGCTCTCGAGACGTGTCGCGCCCGGCCGTGGCTCGAGTTCGGCGGGGTACTGCAGCGGCGCTCCTCCGAAAGCGCGCCGGGATCCGACCACGACGCGTCGCCCGAGCAGGTGATTGCCGGTGCCGCCCACGGCGGCACCGATACCGAAGGGGAGAGCCGTGCCGATGACGGATGCGCCGCCCTTGGCGGCGAACTGACGGATGAACGCCGACTTCAGCCGGTCGACGAGAGGACCCACCGCGGCTCGAGGCAGCGACTTCGTGACGAGCTCACCCCAGTACGCGGGCCGAGACGCGCCGGAGCCGGCGATCTGCCGCCCGAGCTGGGCGACGAGATCGACGCCCTCCTTGCCGAGCATGAGCGTCAGCACGAGAGCGCGTGCGCGGTCGGGGTTCTCCACGCGGATGCCGTGCAGCTCCGCCAGCGACTGCGCGAACAGCGCCGTGGCCTCGAGGAAGCCCACCGTCTCGACGCCGGACAGCGCGAGGGTCATGCCGGTGCCGATGCCGGGCACCACGGCGGTGGCCCCCACGGCTGCGCCGCCGGTGGTCACCGCGGCGAGGTAGCGGCGTTCGAGCATGCGGACGATGTCGCTGGTCGAAGCGTCGGGGTGACGCAGGCGGATGCTGCGCAGATGTGCGATCACGGCGGGACGCTGAACCTGAAGGACCCGGTCGAGTGCGCGAATGGTCCGGGGGTGCTCGGGGGACCCCTCCGGGGGCAGGCCGCCGGCCCACGGCGCGTCATCGGGGAGCGTGTGGATGCGGGGAATCTTGGCCATGACGGCACGATCCTATGGACGGCCGCTGAAGAGCGGCTGAGCGTTGACGCGGGTGTGTGGACGATCGGGGCGATCGTCGGGTCGGCTTGCTAGGTTTGACGGGTGAGCGCCCCCCATCCGACCCCCGCGGACGACGACGACGGCGTGCACGCACTGCCGCCGCTGCCTGTCGTGCCCGCCGCCGAGGCGGCAGCTCAGCTCGATCGCCGCGACGGCGGGCGCGAAGACGAACCGGTCGCGCCGCCGCGACCGCGCCGGCCCGCGGCCACGCCCGCCGCCAAACGCGCGCCCCGGCCTCGTAAGCCGAAGGCGACACCGAGACCGACACCGACACCGCCGCCGCCGGATGTGCCGCCGGCAGTGGCGGCCGCACGATTCGAGGCCGCCGCCCCGCTGTCATCGATCGAGCCGGATGAACTCCCGCCGAGGCCTGCCGCACGGGACACCACCGCCGTGAGCGGTGCGGAGACGACGGCCGTGGAGATTTCGCCCGTCGAGCGAGAGCCCCAAACGGAGCAGCCGGAGCCCGCCGTCGAGGTCGAAGTCGACGTCGAGCACGAGGGCGATGCTGTCGCAGTGACCGAGGCGGCTGTGAGCGTCGAGGACGAGCCGGTGGGTGCGGACGACGTCCAGGCCGCACCTGAGGTTTCGCCCGAAGTCGAGGCTGACGTCGAGTCCCTCGTGGACCCGGAGCCTCTGCCCGATCCGGACGACGCGGCATCCCCGCTCGCGGAGATCCTCGCCGTCACGGCGTCGTCGACGGCGGACGACGAACGCACCGTCGACGAGTCCGTCGCGGACGAGCAGGTCGACGCGGTCCGCCTCAGCGGCGTGACGAAGACCTTCGGTGCGACCGTCGCGGTCGACGCGATCGACCTCCGGATCGCCGCCGGTACCTTCTATGGGATCGTGGGGCCCAACGGGGCGGGCAAGACGACGACGCTGTCGATGATCGCGGGTCTGCTCCGCCCCGACAGTGGCGAGATTCGCATCGCAGGTGTCGACCTGGCCTCCGCGCCGCGTCAGGCGAAGCAGAAGATGGGCATCCTCCCCGATCGGCTGCGCACCTTCGACCGGCTGACCGGTCGACAGCTGCTCCACTACTACGGCGTGCTGCGAGGGCTGCGGTCGGCGGTCGTGGAGAGCCGCACGGCCGAGCTGGCACGGGCGTTCGATCTTACCGATGCCCTGTCCCGACCGGTGTCGGACTATTCGGCCGGCATGACGAAGAAGATCATGCTCGCCGGTGCGATGATCCACTCACCGCGCGTCCTGGTGTTGGACGAACCGTTCGAGTCGGTCGACCCGGTCTCGTCCGCCGTCGTCCTCGACATCCTGTCCGCCTACGTCGCGCACGGCGGCACGGTGGTGCTCTCCAGTCACGGGATGGAGCTCGTGGAGCGCGTCTGCTCCGGACTCGCAGTGATCGTCGGAGGCCGCGTGCTCGCCGAGGGGACCGTCGACGAGGTGCGGGGGGAGCTCACTCTCGAACAGCGCTTCATCGAGCTGTCCGGCGGCATCAGCGATGCGGAGGGCCTCGAGTGGTTGCACACGTTCTCCGACTGAGGCTCGACCTCCTCCTCGGCGCTCTGCGCGCAGGTCGACGCCAGACCGTGCGCACCCTGGTCGGCGGCGCGGTGATCGCGGTGGTCGTGGTGGCGGTGTGCATCGCCGCATGGCGCCTGCACGCCTCCTCGGAGGATGCGGCTTTCGCGGTGACGATCGTCGCGGCATCCGCTCTCACCCTCGGGTTCTTCGTGACAGTCCTGGTGGGCGGCGTGGACGACCAGCTCGACCCGCGACGATTCGCCGTGGTCGGAGCCTCGCCCCGCGAGATCGCCGGGGTGACGCTGCTGGCCAGCGCGATCAGCGTGCCGGCGCTCGCCCTGATCGTCGTCGCGGTGGCGCTGAGCGCGCTGTGGACCGATCGCGGAGCTCCGGTGTGGGTGTCCATCGTCTCCGCCGTGTTGGGTGTGCTCACCTGCCTGCTGCTTGCGAAGATCGGCCTCGCCCTGGCGAGCATGGTCCGCGATCGCCGCTCGAGAGAGCTGACGGGCGTGTTCCTCATCGCCCTGATCGTCGTCGTCGTTCCCGTCGTCGTCTTCCTCGCGTCCCTGCAGTGGACGCAAGGAGTCCCGTCCGCCCTCGTCGCGGCCGTCGACCTGCTCGCGCTCACGCCTCTGGGGGCCGCCTGGGCGCTTCCCGAACGCGCGCTGAGCGGCGGCGCCGCTGCCCCCGCCGTGATCGCGGTGCTGTCGGTCGCGGTGCTTGCGGCGCTGTGGTTCTGGCTCGTCGACCGGCTGATGACGACGACGGAGCGCCCGGGGGCCGCACGTCAGCGACGCGGGCTCGGCTGGTTCGATCTGACCGGCGGCACGGCTGCCGGCGGCATCGCGGCGCGCAGCATCATCTACTGGTTCCGCGATCCGCGATATCTGGTCAACATCATCATCGTGCCGATCGCGGCGGCCCTGACGATCATCCCGCTCCTGCTGGTCGGCGTGCCGTTCGAGTTCGCGGTGCTGCTGCCGGCGCCGCTGATCGCGCTCTTCCTGGGATGGCTGCCGCACAACGACCTCGCTTACGACTCCACGGCCTTGTGGATGCACATCGCGGGGGCCGTGCGCGGTGCGGCCGACCGGGCCGGACGTCTCGTGCCGATCGCGGTCGTGGGCGTGGTCCTGTTGGCGGTAGCGGTGCCGGTGACGATCTCCCTGCATGGTCGTTGGGCGATGCTCCCCGCGATGGCGGGCGTGTGCGCCAGCCTCTTCCTGGGCGGTCTCGGATTGTCCTCGCTCACCTCGGTCATCGCCCCCTACGCCGTCTCCCGGCCGGGCGACAGTCCGTTTCAGCAGCCGCAGCGCACGGGCGGCGGACTCTCGCAGGCGGTGGTCATGTTCGGTGCGGTGCTCCTCAGCGTTCCGGCGTTGTGGTGGGCCTGGCTCGCGTTGACGGTGGACGAGAGCTGGGCGTGGACCGCGCTGTGGGGCGGCGTGGGGATCGGCGCGCTGGCGCTTTTGATCGGGATCTTCGCAGGCGGGGCCGTGTTCGACCGCACGGGCGAGCGTCTGATGGAGTTCGCCGAGTCGACGTGACCCTCTGTGCACGAACCGGTCCGGGGGCGCCCTACCGCCGATAGAATCGGTCACCATGAGCCCCCTCGACAGCCCCGACGCACCCGGTGACGGCGGCGTCGCCACCCTTGATCGCGAGCTCGAAGAGCTTCTGCGCGAGGAGAACATCGAGCCCGGCGACCACGAGCGGTTCTCGCACTACGTGAAGAAGGACAAGATCCTCGAGTCCGCGCTCACGGGCAAGCCGGTACGCGCGCTGTGCGGCAAGAAGTGGACTCCCGGTCGCGACCCGGAGAAGTTTCCGGTGTGCCCCACGTGCAAGGAGATCTACGAGTCGCTCATGAGCTGACCCGTCCCGCTCACGCGTCGATGTAGACCGTGGGCAAAGCCGGGTCGGACCGGCTCAGTGCGAGCCCTGTGACGGGAAGCTCTTCGCGAACGAGCGCGTGATGCTCCCTCGCGCGAGCGACGCCCTCGGCCCCCTCGAATGCGGGGTCGGGCTCACCGGCTTCGACGAGCGCCACCTGCAGGGCGCGCGCCTCGGGATGATCCGCGGTCGTCTGCATCTGCTCGAACCCGTCGGAGACGGCGATGAGCTCGCTCGTCGCGGTACCGCGGGACAGGGTGCGGAACGCGGCCTTGCGGCCGCCCTTGGACCCCTTGTCGGTCGAGGTCTTGGCCACTGCGACCCAACCACCCGCGGCATCCTGCCGAGCGACGAGTTTGTAGACCATCCCTGCCGTCGGCGCGCCGGAACCGGTCACCACCGACGTCCCGACGCCGTAAGCATCGACAGGGGATGCCGCGAGCGCTGCGAGGGCGAACTCGTCGAGGTCGCTCGTCACCGTGATGCGCGTTCCGGTCGCGCCGAGCTCGTCCAGCTGCGCGCGCACCTCCGCGGCGACGGTGGGCAGGTCGCCGGAGTCGATGCGCACCCCGCCCAGGCCCGTGCCGGCGACGCGAATCGCGGTCTCGACGCCGCGGCGGATGTCGTAGGTGTCGATGAGCAGCGTCGTGTCGGTGCCGTGTGCCGCGATCTGGCTGCGGAAGGCGTCCTCTTCGCTGTCGTGCAGCAGAGTCCACGCGTGGGCGGCGGTTCCCATCGTCGGGATGCCCCACTCCCGCCCTGCCTGCAGGTTGCTCGTCGCACCGAACCCGGCGATGTAAGCGGCGCGCGCGGCCGCGACGGCGGAACGCTCTCCGGCGCGGCGGGAGCCCATCTCGGCGAGGGGACGGTCCCCGGCGGCGATGCTCATGCGTGCGGCGGCGTTGGCCACCGCGGAGTCGTGGTTGAGGATGCTGAGGGCCAGCGTCTCGAGCACGACCGCTTCGGCGAAGGAGCCCTCGACGGTGAGTACCGGCGATCCCGGAAAGTACAGCTCGCCTTCGCGGTAGCCGCGGATGCTCCCGGTGAAACGGTAGTTCTCCAGATAGCGCAGGGTCTCGGCTCCGACGACGCGGTTGTCGCGGAGGTAGCGCAGCTCGTCGTCCCCGAACCGGAACGCCCGCAACTCCTGCAACAGCCGTCCGGTGCCGGCGACCACGCCGAAGCGGCGCGCTCCCGGCAGGCGCCGTCCGAACAGCTCGAACACGCAGCGGCGGGCCGCTGTCCCGTCCCGCAGGGCCGCATCGATCATGGTCAGCTCGTAGCGATCGGTGAGGAGGGCGGACGACGGGGCCTCGGCGCGGGTCATGCCGTCACTCTAGCGACGGCGCTGGTGACGTCGCCGTCAGTGCAGCGGCGGGTAGGGTGGAGAACCGTGAATGACGCACCGATCGGGATCTTCGACTCCGGTGTGGGTGGACTCACGGTGGCGCGCGCGGTCTCGCAGTTGCTGCCGCGCGAGTCGGTGCTGTACATCGGCGACACCGCGCATTCGCCCTACGGCCCCAAGCCGATCGCGGATGTCCGCCGCTACAGCCTCGAGGTGCTCGACACCCTCCTGGATCAGGGCGTGAAGATGCTGGTGATCGCCTGCAACACGGCATCCGCGGCGGTGCTGCGCGACGCGCGGGAGCGCTACGACGTGCCCGTCGTCGAGGTGATCGGGCCGGCGGTGCGGACGGCGATCTCCACCACGCGCAACCGCCGTGTGGGCGTCATCGGCACGGTCGGCACGATCGGCTCGGGCGTCTACCAGGACATGCTCGGCGTCAACGAGGATCTGTCGGTGTTCACACAGGCGTGCCCGCGGTTCGTCGAGTTCGTCGAGGCGGGTGTGACCGGGTCAGCGGAAGTGCTCACCGTCGCCGAGGAGTACCTCGCGCCGCTGCGCCACGCCGGAGTGGACACCCTGGTGCTCGGCTGCACGCACTACCCCTTCCTGGAGGGCGCCATCAGCTACGTGATGGGGCCGGACGTCTCGCTCGTCTCGAGCGACACCGAGACCGCCAAGGACGTCTACCGCCAGCTCGTCTCGCGTGACCTGCTGGCCGGGCCGGATGCCGTGGCCACCCATGTCTACGAAGCGACCGGCGACTCCGCCGACGACTTCATCCGTCTCGCCGATCGGCTGATGGGCCGCGGCGTGTCCAGCGTGCGCCTGGTGCAGACCGGCGCCATCGACCTCCCGCACCCCTGGAAGGGGACCCCATGACTGATTCCACCACCCGCGCCGACGGCCGCACCCCCGATCAGCTGCGTCCCGTCACCATCGAACGCGGCTGGTCCGCGCACGCCGAAGGCTCGGCGCTGATCTCCTTCGGCGGCACGAAGGTGCTGTGCACGGCATCCTTCACCGGCGGTGTGCCGCGATGGCTCACCGGCAAGGGCAAGGGGTGGGTGACCGCGGAGTACGCGATGCTGCCGCGTGCGACGAACTCACGCAACGACCGGGAAGCCGTCAAGGGCAAGATCGGCGGACGCACCCACGAGATCTCGCGCCTGATCGGGCGCGCGCTGCGCGCCGTCGTCGACACCAAGGCGCTGGGCGAGAACACGATCGTCATCGACTGCGACGTGCTGCAGGCCGATGGCGGCACCCGCACCGCCGCCATCACGGGCGCCTACGTCGCCCTCGCCGACGCGATCGAGTGGGGGCGGGCCAAGGGGCTGGTCGGCAAGAACGCCAAGGTGCTGCTCGACTCGGTCGCGGCGGTGTCGGTGGGCATCATCGACGGCGAGCCCATGCTCGACCTCGCCTACGTCGAAGACGTGCGCGCCGAGACGGACATGAACGTCGTGGTCACCGGGCACGGCCTGTTCGTCGAGGTGCAGGGGACGGCGGAAGGTGCGCCCTTCGACAAGCGCGAACTCGATGCTCTGCTCGAACTGGGCGTGGCGGGTTGCGCCGATCTGCGCGACGCGCAGATCGAGGTGCTCGCGTCGTGATCGGTGTTGCGAACTCCTCCGCGGCGGGCGACGGCGTCCGCCGCATCGTGCTGGCGACCCACAATCCGCACAAGGTGGAGGAGTTCGGTGCGATCGTCGCGCGCGTGCGCCCCGACCTCGAGGTGATCGGTTATGACGGCCCCGAGCCCGTCGAGGACGGCGTGACCTTCGCGGCGAACGCCCTCATCAAGGCGCGAGCCGCCGCGGCGCACACCGGGTTGCCGGCGCTCGCGGACGACTCCGGCGTGTGCGTGGACGTGCTCGGCGGTGCCCCCGGTGTGTTCTCCGCGTACTGGGCCGGGCACCGCAAGGACGCGCGGGCCAACCGGGAGCTGTTGCTCGATCAGCTCTCCGACATCGCCGACCCGCATCGCACCGCTCAGTTCGTCTCGACCATCGCTCTGGTCGTTCCGGGGCCAGGCGGTGTCTTCCGTGAGGAAACGGTGGAAGGCGTCTGGCCGGGAAGACTCGCGACCGCTCCGTCGGGTACGGGCGGGTTCGGCTACGACCCGATCTTCCTGCCCGACGACCAGGGCGGGCGATCGGCCGCTGACCTGTCGCCGGCGGAGAAGAACGCCGCATCGCACCGGGCTCGCGCCTTCGTCGCGCTGGCTCCGCTGCTGAGCACGCTGGAGCGATAACCGCTTTCATTCCCGACTAGGCGAAAGCTGCCGCGTGAAGGCTGAGCGCGGCCTAGCCTCGTTCCTATGCACGATCACGCACCGACCGGCATCCGTGGCGCGAGCAATCGCCGCCTGCTCACGATCTCGCTCTGTCTCACCGCAACCGTCATGCTGGTGCAGGTCGTCGGCGCCCTCCTGACCGGGTCGCTCGCTTTGCTGGCCGACGCGGCGCACATGTTCACGGACTCGTCCGCACTCGTGGTCGCACTGATCGCCTCGACCGTGGCCGCGCGTCCTGCGAACGACCGCAACACCTACGGCTACCAGCGCGCCGAGGTGTTCGGCGCGCTGGTCAACGCGGTGATCCTGATCGCGCTGATGGTGTGGATCGCCGTCGAGGCGGTGCAGCGACTGCTCGCTCCGTCGGAGGTCGAGGTGGCCGGAGCGCTGATGCTGCTCATCGCCGCCGTCGGCCTCGTCGCCAACGCCGTGTCGATGTACCTTCTCAGCGCCGCGCAGCGCCGCAGCATCAACGTGCGCGGCGCGTACATCGAGGTGCTCGGAGATCTCATCGGCTCGGCGCTGGTGATCGTCGCCGCCGTCGTCATCTGGACGACGGGATGGATGCCGGCCGACGCGCTGGCGTCGCTGCTCATCGCGGTGATGATCCTGCCACGCGCGATCGGACTGCTGCGCGAGGTGTTCTCGGTGCTGGGCGAGCGCGCGCCGCGGGGGACCGAGGTCGCGGAGATCCGCGATCACATCCTCGGCGAGGACGGCGTCGTCGACGTGCACGACGTGCACGTGTGGCAGCTCACCCGTGGCGCTCCGGTCTTCACCGCGCACGTCGTCGTCAGCGACGATCTGCTTGCCGGGGGATCGGCGGGAACGGGCGCGCTGCTGTCCCGCCTGCAGGGGTGCCTGTCCCGACACTTCGACGTGGAGCACTCGACCTTCCAGTTCGAGCCCGCCGGTCATCGGGAGCACGAGGCGCACGTCTGACACGCGCAACGGCTGCCAGCGACGCATCGCGTCGACGATATGTCACGATGCAGAGCATGGATGCCGCCACACGCGAGGAGTTCGCGACGCTGCGCCGACGCGCGTACGGGCCGACCCCCGACATCGCCGACGACCCGCCGGCGCTCGCGCGGCTTCGCGAACTCGAGCAGCGCCAGGGCCGCGGTTTTGCCGCCGGGCAGTCGGCACGGATGGCGGAGGCCGAGCGCCTGTTCGGACCGCCGGTGCCGCGACCGGAGAGTGCCGTGCCGGAGACGCCTGCGCCCGCCGGGGACGCGGCCGCTGTCGGCGTTGCTGAGCCGCACGGGCCCGGGCAGCACTATCGCTCGTCGCCGACCCCTCCGCCGATCGGCCGTGCGCTGCTCATCGGGTGGGCTGCGTCGATCGTGGTCGTCGCGATCGTCGTGGGCGCGCTCGTGTTCGCACTGGCGTCGCTGCGACCGGTGTCGGCGGTCACCGGTGCCCGTCAGGTCGCGAGCCTGGACCAGCCGACGGCGGACGTGTCGATGGTGCTGCCGTGGGCGCGCAACGGCGACCGGGGTACCACCTACAGCTTCGCTGGTCTGCTCATCGTCGTGTCCTCCGGCGAGAACCGCGGGTTCGAGGGGGAGTGCGTCACCGTGCTCCAAGACGTGCCGGACGTCGCAGGCTCCCAGATCGGCAACAGCGCGTGCAGCGCGAGCCCCTTTCACCCGGCGGTGTCCGTCCACGTCGACCGCGGCAGCTCGGAAGAACTGACGGCAGCCTTCCCCGTCGGCACGGTGCTTCAGTTTGAGTGGGACGGCACCGCCGTGGGGGTCTTCGCCGCGGACCCGCCTGCGCCGACTAGTGCGCCGGCGTGAGGGCTACTCCTCGCGGCGAACGTCCATCGGCTGCTTGTCGGTGCGGAGCCCTCGCCACCGGGCGTGACGGAGTGTGCCGTTCGGAGTGAACTCCGCGAACTCGACCTCGCCGACCAGCTCCGGGTGTAGCCAGAGAGCGTCCGCGGCGTCGGCCGCAGGGACACCCACGAAGGGGTTGGCGTCGGTGCGCAGCGGCTGCAGCCGGCTCTCCAGGCGGGCGAGCTCGCGGTCGGTGAACCCCGAGCCCACGCGGCCGACATAGCGCAGGCCTCCGGCATCCGGGATGCCGAGCAGCAACGATCCGATGCCGCCGCGTCGTTCGCCCTTTCCGGGACGAATGCCGCCGATCACGACCTCCTGCGTAGCCGTCAGCTTGACCTTGAGCCATCGTTCGGAGCGGATGCCGCGTCGATATGGCGACTGCGGATCCTTCACGACGACACCTTCCAACCGCAGGTCGGCGGCAGCCGTCAACGCGTCGGCGATGTCATCGGTGACGGGCGGCACGACGAGCGGCGATGCGGCGTCTGCCGTCACCGACTCGAGCAGTTCTCGTCTTTCGCGGAGGGGTCGCTCTGCGATGTCGTCGTCGCCGATGCGCAGCAGGTCGAAGACGAAGTAGTGCACGGGCGTGGCGGTGGCTTCGCGGGCGATGTCGCGGGCGCCGGTGAGATGCATCCGCGACTGCAGTCGCGTGAAGCTCGGGTGCCCGGCGGCATCGAGCGCGACGATCTCGCCGTCGAACACGGCGGGCAGCGCGCCGAGCCCGAGGTCTGCGGCGGTGAGCTCGGGATAGCGCTCGGTGATGTCGACGCCGCTGCGTGCACGCAGCCGCATCCGCTCGCCATCCCATGTCGCGACGGCCCGGATGCCGTCCCACTTGAACTCGACCCACGGGAGGCCGCCCCAGCGTCGGGCCGCGGAGGTGGCCAGCGCGGGTGTCGACGACACGGCGAGCATCGGCGCCGCGCTGTCGCGAGACGAGCGAGACGGCATGCGCTGACCGGCGCGGGCAGCGGCCACGGCGCCCGTCGCCGCATCCTTCCCCGCCGGCTTCGTGCGGTGCAGCAGCCACTGCGACTTCTCGCCGGCGCCCGACGTGCGGATCAGGGCGAGGCGCACGCGTCCGAGCGGTCCGCCGGGACGACCGGTGAGGGTCGCGATGACCTCGTCATCCCGCCATTTCTCCACGGTGAAGGTGCCGGAATCCCACACGGTCATGGCACCCGCCCCGTACTCGCCGGCGGGAATCTCGCCGGCGAACGTCAGGTACTCGATCGGGTGCGGTTCGGTCATCACCGCCAGGTGGTTGCGGTCGGGAGAATCGGGGATGCCGCGAGGCACCGCCCAGCTCACGAGCACGCCGTCGCGCTCGAGCCTGAGGTCCCAATGCAGCCGCGACGCGTGGTGCTCCTGAATCACGAACCGCCATGTTCGCGCCGAGCCGCCATGATTCGGCGCGTCAGAACGTGGCGGCTCGACGGAAGAATGGCGGCTCGGCGGGAAGGGCTCGGGCGTTGCGGAGGGGGTGCGCTTGGCCACGTACTCGGCGAGCGGATCGGGGGCGGCGGGGGCGAGGGGGGCGAGCAGGTCGCCGTCGACCGCGACGCGCGCGAGCACCTCGTCCAGGACGAGATGGTGCAACTCGGGGTCGTCGAGCTCGGCCCAGGTGCGCGGAGCCGCGACGGTCGGTTGGGCGCGCCCGCGGAGCGAATACGGGGCGATGGTGGTCTTCGCCGCGTTGTTCTGCGACCAGTCGACGAACACCTTGCCGGGACGGGCGGCCTTGCTCATCGCGCTGACGACGAGATCGGGATCGTCCGCTTCCAGGGCGCGTGCCAGTTCGCGGGCGAACGCCGAGATCTCGTCGCTGGATCGCGTCGTGTCCAGCGAGGCATACAGGTGAATACCCTTGGATCCGCTCGTCACCGGCGACGGCTCCATGCCCATGTCCGACAGGATGCCGCGGGCCCGTCGTGCCACCTCCGCGCATTCGGCGAGCCCGACGCCGGGGCCCGGGTCGAGGTCGAGCACGAGGCGGTCGGGGTATCCGCGCCCGCCGTGGTCGAAGCGCCACTGCGGCGTGTGGAGTTCGAGGCTCGCGACCTGCGCGAGGTAGACGAGTCCGGCGACGTCGGCGACCAGAGGGTAGTCCTTCGCTCCGCCGGAATGGTCGATCGGGTGTCGCGGCATCCAATCGGGCGCGCCGGCTTCGAGGTCTTTCGCGAAGAAGGGCGCCTCGCCCGTGCCCTCCGGCCAGCGCAGCCGCGTCACCGGCCTGCCGGCCAGGTGCGGCAGCATCACGGGAGCGATGCGCGAGTAGTAGTCGATCACCTCGGCCTTGGTGGTGCCGGTGGCAGGATAGAGCACCTTGTCGAGGTTGGTCAGACGCAGGCGACGCCCGCCGACGTCGACCACCTGCGCTGACTGTGCCATGGCGCCAGGCTAGCGTCCAGCCCCTGGCGTCGGCCGCCGCGAGCCGGTTGGATGGCCCCATGAGAGCGATCTGGAAGGGCGCGTTGACGTTCGGCCTCGTCAACGTGCCGGTGAAGGTGTACTCGGCGATCGAGGACCACGACGTGCCGCTGCACCAGGTGCACGCGGCCGACGGCGGGCGTATCCGGTATCAGCGCATCTGCGAGCTCGACGGCGAGGTCGTGCCCTACGCCGACATCGACAAGGCATACGACGATGGCGAGCGCACCGTGGTGCTCACGGCGGAGGACCTCGCCGCACTGCCGTCGGAGCGCAGCCGCGAGATCGAGGTGGTCGAGTTCGTCCCCAGCGACCAGATCGATCTGCTGACGCTCGACCGGCCGTACTATCTCGAGCCCGACTCGTCGTCGCCCAAGGCGTACGTGCTGCTGCGCAAGACCCTGGAACGCACCGATCGGACGGCCGTCGTGCGTTTCTCACTGCGGCAGAAGACGAGACTGGCCGCCCTGCGCGTGCGCGGCGATGTGCTCGTCCTGCAGACGCTGCTGTGGGCCGACGAAGTACGCGAGGCGACCTTTGCCGCTCTCGACGAGCCGGTGAAGATCTCCGACAAGGAACTGGAGCTGTCGGCATCCCTCGTGGAGAGCTTCTCGGCCGACTTCGATCCCGACCAGTTCGTCGACGAGTACCAGCAGGAGCTGCGCACCCTCATCGACGCCAAGCTGGAGAAGGGCGATGCCCTCGACACGTCCGAGACCTTCGGCGAGAAGGGCGAGAGGGATGCCGGGGGTGAGGTCATCGACCTGATGGCGGCGCTGAAGGCCAGCGTCGAGCGCAGTCGCGCGGCGCGTGCCGGCAACGACGAGGTGGCCCCGCCCAAGAAGGGCAGGGCCACCAAAGCATCCTGAGTCAGGCCGCGGGAGTGCCGTCTTCGAGGGGCTCGACCGTCTCGGCCGGCGTACCGGACTGCTGCTCGTTCTTCACCTTGCGGCGCTCGGAGAAGTAGTGCCAGACGGTCACCAGTGCGGTGCCGCCAACAGCCGCGAGAAGGATCAGGTCGATGTAGTGCTCGACGAAGGTGGCCACCGGCGGGATGAAGCCGATCAGGTACCCGAACATCGTCAGGCCGAAGCCCCAGAGGATGGCGCCGATCAGGTTGTACAGCGAGTACTTGCGCCACGGCATGTGACCGACGCCGGCGGCCACCGGGGCGAAGGTGCGGACGATCGGCACGAAGCGGGCGAGGATGACGGTCAGGCCGCCGTACCGCTCGAAGAACGCGTTGGTGCGCTCCACGTTCTTGCGGCTGAACAAGCCGGATTCCTTGCGCTCGAAGACGGCGGGTCCGCCCTTGTGCCCGATGAAGTACCCGACCTCACCGCCGATGAAGGCCGCGAGGCCGATGAGCAATGCCACCCACCACACGCTGATGCCGAAGATGCCGTGCGGCGTGGTCGCGGTGGCGTGCGACAGCAGGCCCGAGATGACGAGCAGGGTGTCGCCCGGCAGCAGGAAGCCGACGAGGAGACCCGTCTCGGCGAAGACGATGAAGCAGACCACCAGCAGGGCCCACGGGCCCGCGTTCTGGATGATGGCCGCAGGATCGAGCCAGGGGATGAGGGCGAGAGCGTGCACAGAGTTCCCGTCGGTAGATCGGCGGTGGAGGGGCCCGCTCCGAGAGGTGAGCGGTCGCGGTCAGTCTACCGGGGCGGTTCCCGAGTGATTGCGGTGAATCGGCTGATCAATCCAGGCGCGAATCGTTGAGCGGTCCCAGCTAGATTGCTAGCATGCTGTCATGCCCCTCGACCCCATCGCCGGTCGCGCCGACAAGGCGCAGTTCAACGTCTATCTCCCGCGTGCGCTCATCACGCAGGTCAAACACCGGGCAATCGATGAAGGGCTGAGTCTCAGCAGCTTCGTCGAGCGGGTGCTGCAGGCCTCTCTCGACACTCCATCCTCGACCCGTCAGAAGGGAGATCTCTCATGATCGTCAGTCGTCCCGTGCAGTACACCTCCGACGTTGCCGGATACCGGCGCCTGTTCGCGGCGCTGGGGCTGGTCGCTCTCGTGGAGGAGGCGGACTGGTCGGTCTACGCGGCGGGAGACGGGCGCGTCGCGCTGCACCGCGTGGAGCCGGGTGACCCGCTGGACGGCCTCGCCGCGTTGGGCTTCGAGTCCGACGACCTGGATGCCGCGGCCAACGCCTTCGGTGATCCGGCCCGGCGCTTCGTCGCGGACAACGGTGCATCGGGCGTCGCGATCGCCGGCGAGCTCGAGCTCGTGGTGCTCGAGCTCGCCCCGGGGGAGCGGCGCGGAACGCAGGGCTTGCGCGCGCTCGGCCTCTGGGTGAGTGCGCATGTGGATGCCGCAGCATCCGTGCTGGAGCGTCTGGGACTGCGCGCCGAGGTGCGCAGCGACAGCGGCCGGTGGGTGCAGCTCGTGGCGGATGCCGGGCTTGCGGCCGTGCACGACGGCGATGTGCCTGCGGCGCAGGTGTCGTTCGAGTACGAGGGTGATGTGGACGAGCTGGCCGCGCGGGTGCGCGCGGAGGGAGTGGACGCGCACGTCGTGGACGAGTCGTATGGGCGGACGCTTCTGATCCCGCGACCGGAGGGCGGCGAGCCGATCTGGATCAATGAACGCCAAAGCGACCTTTACGGCTACACCGCGCTCTGATCGGGCGTCGGTGCGCCCCTCCGTCCATGCTTCTGTGCGGAAGGTGGGACTTGAACCCACACGCCCGAAGGCACAGGAACCTAAATCCTGCGTGTCTGCCGATTTCACCACTTCCGCGCGGGAGTCAGTCTATCCGGCGGCGTCGGCCGTTTCGGGGGCGTGGGTGGCAGTGAGGGCCGCCACGCGGGGGCGACCGCCCACGATCCAGTAGCCGAGTCCGACGACGATGCCGCCGCCGACGAGGTTGCCGAGCCCCACCCACAGCATGTTGTTCGCGAACAGGCCCCACGTGAAGTGGGGGTCGCCGCTGAACAGGCCGATACCGTAGGTGGTCATGTTCGCCACGACGTGCTCGAAGCCCGAGCTGATGAAGGCGAGGATCGCGGCGAAGATCAGCAGGATCTTGGCCACGTCGGAGCGCACGCGCGCGCACATCCAGATCGCGAGGCACACGAGGACGTTGCAGAGGATGCCGCGGACGAACAGCTGCAGCGGTGCTTCTTCCGCCTTGGCGGCGAGCATGTCGGCGAGCATCTTGCCGGCGGGAGCGTTGGCGTGCAGCACGCCCGAGGCCACGATCAGCCCGGCGAAGATGAGGGCACCGACGAGGTTGGCGACGAAGGTCGCGAGCATTGTGCCGATCGCACGCCACCAGCCCACCGCGCCCATGAGCGCCCCCTGGGGGAGGATCATCATCGCGCTCGTGAGCAGGTCGGCGCCGGCGAAGACGACGAGCGTGAGGGCGACGCCGAAGACGAGTCCCGACACGAGCTTCGCGAGCCCGTCTCCGGCGGCCAGGAGCGGCCCGGCGGTCGCGACCATCAGCACGACGCCGATGCCGATATACGCACCGGCGAGCATGCCGGAGACGGCGAAGCGGCCGGGGGAGCGCACTCCCTCGGACTTGTGGACCGCGGCGTCGGCCTGCACCTGCAGAGTCTCGGGAATCGTGAGCACGGTGTGAGTCTACGAAGAGTGGTCGGACCACATGGGATGGATGGGCTGTGGATAATCGCTGCCGCTGCTGAGGCGCGATGCCAGGATGCCGGGGTGAGCCCCACCACGTACACGCCTGACGCGCCGCTCGCGTCAGCGCGCGCGTCAATGGCCGTCGTCCAGGCCATCGCCGAACGGGTGCGGGACCGACTTCGTGAGGACGAGTCCGACCCGCTCCGGCATCCTGATCGCGTCCATCAGGTGGCCGTGTCGGAGGTGCGCCGTCACAACGACTACGCCCTCGCTCGGGGTCTCGAGTTCGTCGACGACGAGGCCGCCGCTGTCCGCGACGTGCTCGCCCGGGTGACGGGCTATGGCCCGTTGCAGGCGCTGCTGGACGACCCCGAGGTCGAGGAGATCTGGATCAATGGTCCTGGCGCGGTCTTCGCGGCGCGCGCGGGGCGCAGCGAACGCGTTCTGATGAGCATCAGCGATGAAGCGGTACGCGATCTCGTCGAGAAGATGCTGCACGCCACCGGGCGGCGGGTCGATCTCAGCCAACCGTTCGTGGACGCGTCTCTTCCGGACGGAAGTCGACTTCACGTCGTCATCCCCGACATCACGCGCTCACACCTCGCCGTCAACATCCGCAAGTTCCTGCCCGCGCGGCGGAGCCTGGACGACCTCGTCGGCGCAGGATCGCTGCCCGCGCACGTCGCTGACATGCTGCGCGACGCCATGGTGGAGGGGCGAAACGTCCTGGTGTCCGGAGCCACGCACGCGGGCAAGACGACGATGCTGGCGGCCCTCATCGGCGCCTGCCGACCAGAGCAGAGGATCATCACGGTTGAGGAGACCTTCGAGCTCGCCGTCACCGCCCCCGACGTCGTCGCTCTGCAGGGGCGCCAGCCGAGTCTGGAGGGGACGGGCGCGGTCAGTCTGCGTCGCCTCGTGAAGGAGGCGCTGCGCATGCGCCCCGATCGCCTGATCGTCGGGGAGGTCCGTGACGCGGAGGCGCTCGATCTCCTCCTCGCCCTGCACACCGGCGTTCCCGGCGCGGCGACGATCCATGCCAACAGCGCCGACGATGCGCTATCGCGGCTCGCCACTCTGCCGTTGCTGGCCGGACGGAACATCGACGCCGCCTTCGTCCAGCCTGCAATTGCGACCGGCGTCCACCTTGTCGTGCACTGCCGTCGCGGGCCGAGCGGCGAACGGTTCATCGAGGAAGTGATCGAGACGACCGGACGCATTCATGAGGGCGTCATCGACACCCGCGTGGTCTACCGACGGGGCCGCTCATGACGGTCGTCTGGGGCGCGGCGCTTGCGGCCGGCATCCTCCTCGTCTTGTCGCCCTGGCTGTGGCCGGCGAACGAGCGCCGCGAGGCACCGCGCCGAGACGGACGTGTGTCGCGGATGCTCGATGAGGCCGGCTTCGCACACGCCTCCACCATGCGTCCGGTGTTGATCGCCGTCGTCCTCTGCGCACTGTTCTGCGCCATCAGCTGGCTGGTGACCGGACTCGGCGCGGTGGCGGTGGTCGCGGCGCTGGCCGGGGCGGCAGCGCCGTTCGCCTGGCTCCGCGGGCGTGCGCGGCGGCTTCGGAGGTCGCGCCGCGCGTTGTGGTCCGACGTGTGCGACCTCTTGATCTCCTCCGCCCGTGCGGGTGTGTCGCTTCCGGATGCCGTGGCGGCTCTCGCGACGAGTGGTCCGCCTCCGCTGCGAGCTGCGTTCGAGCGCTTCCACTTCGACATGGCGGCGTCCGGACACTTCGACTCCAGCGCCCTGCGCCTCAAGGCAGCCCTCGCCGATCCGGTGGCCGACCGCATCATCGAGACTCTCCGGATGGCGCGGCAGGTCGGCGGAACCGAGCTGACCGCCGTGCTCCGCGCGCTCTCGGCATCCGTGCGTGCCGACGCCACCCTTCGCGCCGAAGTCGAGGCGAGACAGTCCTGGGTGCGCGGAGCGGCGATCGTCGGGGTCGTGGCGCCGTGGATCGTTCTCGGCCTGCTGGCACTTCGCCCCGAGGGTGCCAGCGCGTACGCGAGCCCTGCCGGCGTCGCGGTGATCCTCGTCGGTGCGGTCGTCTCAGTCGGCGCGTACCGCCTCACCATTCGCATCGGTCGCTTGCCGGAACCGCGGCGGTGGTTCGCGTGAGCATCGTCAGCCTCGCCGCATCCGCCGTCGTCCTCGGTATCGCGCTGGGAGCGGGGCTTGTGCTGGCCATCGGCCGGCTTCCGCGGTGGGCGGCGGTCTCGCTCTCGCGTCGCGTCGCGCCGTATCTGCGCGACATCGCCGATCCGCTCGGCATCACTCCGCTCCCGCCCGCGGCGGTGACGTCGTCGTGGCGGCTTCTGCGGGACCGCCTGGCCTCCTCCTGGGTGGCACTCGGAGGAGGAGGAAGTGTCGCGCGTCGCCTGCGTCAGGCGGGGTGGCGTCAGGAGGTCGTGACCTTTCGTGCCAGGCAGCTCGGATGGGCTGTGGGTGGGCTCGGAGCGGGTGGACTTCTCGTCGTCGCACTGACCCTTCTCGGGCGTGGCGGGCCGACGCTCGCCGTGCTGCCTCCGCTGTTCGCCGCGGCCGGAGTTCTCGGCTGCGACTACCGCCTGACGAGAGCGGCGCGCCAGCGGATCGCGCGCGTCGAGGAGGAGCTTCCGACCGTGCTGGAGTTCCTTTCGCTGTGCCTGGCTGCCGGGGAAGGTTTGCGTGACGCGCTGCGTCGCGTGGGCGAGGTCAGCTCCGGCGTTCTGACCGGTGAGCTCCGCGCGGCCGTGCTGGCGAGCGGCACCGGCTCGAGCCTGCCGGATGCGCTGCTCTCGGTGTCGAGGAACCTCGACGTGCCGGCACTCGCGCGAGCAATCGAGCATCTGGTGGCGGCGATGGACCGTGGAGCGCCCCTCGCGCATGTTCTGCAGGAGCAGGCCGTCGACGCGCGAGAGGACGCCAAGCGGGGGCTGCTGGAGCTGGCCGGGCGCAAGGAGATCTTGATGCTTCTGCCGCTCGTGTTCTTGATTCTGCCCCTGTCGGTTCTCTTCGCGATCTTCCCCGGCATCGTCATGCTGCGCCTCGGTGTCGGCTGACAGGCTGAGCCGCGCCAGTCGTCGTCGCGTAGCGCGATACCTCGCGTCTCGTTCCCGCTGCTGTGGATAACTCCCGCGTGCGAAATCTCATCCGATCAGACTCGACGCATGGACAGTTCACACCGATCCGCACTGCGCGAGTTCGTCGACGATGAGACGGGTGACGTTCCGGGCTGGGTGCTCGTCACATTGATGACGGCCGGACTCGTCGTCGCGATCTGGACTCTCGCCGGCCCCGCGTTGGCTGCGCTGTTCGAGCAGGCGCTGAGCCGCGTCTCCGGTCTCTGATTCCGGGAGCCGGCGTGGAGAGCCTCCGCCACGATCAGCGCGGCTCGAGCACCGTCGAGTTCGTGCTCGTCGGAACGCTTCTGACTCTCTTGACCCTCGGCGTGCTGCAGCTGGCGCTCGCCGTGTACATCCGCAACGTCGTCCACGACGCGGCGGTGGAAGGCGCCTACTTCGGCGCTCTCGCCGACACGGATGCCGACGCTGGCGCCGCGCGCACGGCCCAACTGATCGCGACGGCTGTGGGTGAAGGCATCGGCGCGCGGGTGAGCGCGTCGGACACCGACACGGCGCGCGGACCCGAGGTGGAGGTCCGCGTGGTGGCGACGCTCCCGCTGGTGGGACTGCTCGGAGTGCCCTCCGGGATGGAGGTGAGCGCCCGTGCCCCGCGTGAGACTTTCGACTGACCCACCGCGGGCGATTCGGGGCGCGACGCTCGGAGACGACAGCGGCTCGGCATCCCTGGAGTTCATCACCGTCGGGCTCATCCTGCTCGTGCCCATCGTCTACCTCATCGTCGCGCTCGGCAGCATCCAATCCCAGGCGCTGGGAGCCGAAACAGCTGCACGGCAACTCGCCCGCACGATCGCCTCGTCATCCGACCGAGCGACAGCCGATGCCCGCACTCAGCGGGTCGTCGATGCCATCGTCGCCGAATACGGCATCGACCGCTCGACTCTCGACGTTCAGGTGCAGTGCGCCACGCCCGGGCCGTGCCCCGCGGCCGGCGCGATGCTCTCGGTCACGGTGACGGCAGAGGTGCCGTTGCCGCTCGTCCCGCCGGTGCTCGGTCTCGACCAGGCGGCGCGCGTGCCGGTCACCGCGACCGGGGTGCAGAAGGTCTCCCGCTATTGGGTCGAGCCGTGAGGGCGTTCGTGTCGCGACGTCACGATGACGACGACGGCAGCGTGCTGATCCTGGCACTCGGCTATTTCGTCATCGCGGTCGTGCTGGTGCTCGTCTGTGTCGACGCGACGAGTCTCTACCTCACGCAGAAGCGCCTGGATGCCGCAGCGGACGCGGCGGCACTCGCCGGCGCAGACGGCTTCACTCTCACCGTCGACGCCTCCGGTCCGGCTGCACGGTTGACGGACGCCGGCGTCTACGATCAGGCCGAGGAGCTGCTCGCGGCCACCCAGACGGCCGAGCTGGTCGCGGCATCCACACCCGATGGTGTCTCGGCGCGCGTGACCGTCGCGACGACCTGGCGGCCGCCGGTGCTGACGTTGTTCGTGCCGGAGGGGTGGCCGCTGCAGGCCACCGCGACCAGCCGCACGGCGCTGCGATAAGGGCTACTCCGTCCTTGTCCGCCGAGGCCACGCGCGCCACCCGGATGACAGCCGCCGTAGAACGGGCTTCGCCGCAGCAAGGCGTTCCGCAGGAACGGTGATCGCGTTCGAGAAGCCTCCCGACGAGCCGTTCGGGTATCGCACCTGGTACCACACCGCCGCTTCTCCGTCGCGTCGTTCGACGCTCTCGCGGTAATTGCCGCTGACGACGGCGAAGACGTGCTCCTCCAGCTCGTCGGCCTCGCGCTGCCATGTCGTGTCGCAGGCGTCGCATCCGCACAGCGGATAGGGGAAGTCGTGCAGCAGGCCCGCGTGCAGGAGCAGGCCCGGGAAAGCCGTGAACACGAACGTCAGCCCAGCGCAGTCCGGCTCGCGCGGGCGCACCCTGACGGCCCGCGGCACCTTCCGTAATCGATGACCTGCCCGTCGGCGTCGACGAACACCTGCGGTGCGATCGACGGGCGGGTGTAGGGGCTCATCCCGTCATCCTGCCGCAGCCGTGATCGGCGCGCACTCACCGCGTGCGCGGCACGAACCTCGGCACCCAGCGGATGAACCCGGCCGCCCCCGCGAGGCCGATCACGCCGATGACGCCGGTGGCGACCGAGAGGGAGACCACCGCGGCGACGGCAGAGACGAGCAGGGGAGCGATCGCGCCCCCGGCATCCGTCAGCGTCCGCCACGACCCGAGGAAGGCCGCCGGGTCGTCCTGCGGTGCGACATCGGCGCCGAGCGTGAGCAAGATGCCGCTGGAAAGACCATTGCCCACGCCCAGAACCGCCGCGAACAGGGCGAACCACATCGCCGCCTGCGAGAGGTCGTGCGTGAACGCGAGCGCGAGGAAACCCGACCCCATCAGCACCATCGCGGGAAGCGCGGCCCAGAGGCGGCCGAAGCGGTCCATCACCTGGCCGCTCGCGTAGAAGAGGGCGAAGTCGATCGCGCCGGAGATGCCGACGACGAGCGCGATCGTCTGCGCGTCGAGCCCGATCGACACGCCCCACAGCGGCAGCACAACCTGACGCGCCGATCGCACCGCCGAGAGGGATGCCGCCGCGAGCCCCAACCGCGACAGCACGCCGCGGAAGCGCCACATCGTGCGGAAGACGCCCACGCGTTCGGGCACGGGGATCGACCCGGTGACAGGTTCACCGGTGTCTTCAGCGAGCCTCGAGTCGCCGGACGAGCGCGTGACGCGGGGGACCGGTACGGCATCCTCCGGGTCGGCGCCGAACACGAGCAGTGCGATCGTGGCGAGCAGGCACGCGCCGAAGAACCAGACCGTCGAGTGCTCATCGCCGAAGATCGCAATGAGGGCGGCGGCGAGGAAGGGCCCGACGAACATGCCGAGGCGGAACGTGCCGCCCAGCAGCGACAGCGCCCGCGCCCGGTAGGCGACCGGCACGCGCGTCGTCATGAACGAATGCCGTGCCAGACCGAACGCGGCCGCGCAGAATCCGATGAGGAACACCGCGGCCGCCAGCACCGGCAGGCTCGGTGCGAACAGCATCCCGGCGACGCCGCCGAGTGCGAGCACCCCGCCGACGATCATCGTCATCCGCTCGCCGATGCGGCTCACGGCCCAGCCCGCCGGGATGTTGCCGCAGAGCTGCCCGACGACGAGGGCCGAGGCCACGAGTGCTGCGGTCGGAACGTCGGCGCCCAGCTGCGCCGCGATCACCGGGAAGAGCGGAACGACGGCCCCCTCGCCGAGGGCGAAGAGCACGGTCGGACCGTAGATCATGGGGGCCAGGCGCCAGAGCATCGGTCCCACGCCCGGCGCGGACGCGGGATCTGGCATGCGGGAGCTCACCCGATCCACGTTAGTCTGGAGTGTCATGCTTGATTTCGATCCTTCCGCCGACATCCAGGCCCTGCGTTCCACCTTCTCCGACATCCAGGCGGTGGTCGACGTCGAGGGACTGCGTGCGGAGATCGCGCGCCTGTCCGACGAAGCCGGTGCCCCCGACCTCTGGGACGACGTCGAGAAGGCGCAGAAGGTCACGAGCGCACTCAGCCATCGTCAGGCCGACCTCAAGCGCGTCACCGACGTCGAGCAGCGCCTCGACGACCTCGATGTGCTCGTCGAGCTGGCGCACGAGATGGACGACGAAGACACCGCGGCCGAGGCGCGCCGCGAGATCGCCGCGCTGCAGGACGTCATCGGCCAGCTCGAGGTGCAGACGCTGCTGGACGGCGAGTACGACGACCGCCCCGCGGTCGTCACGATCCGTTCCGGCGCCGGCGGCGACGACGCCACCGACTTCGCCGAGATGCTCCTGCGCATGTACCTGCGTTGGGCGGAACGGCACAAGTATTCCGTCAAGGTCATGGACACCTCCTACGCGGAGGGAGCGGGCATCAAGTCCGCCACGTTCGAGGTGGACGCGCCCTACGCGTACGGCACCCTGTCGGTCGAGGCCGGCACGCATCGACTGGCGCGCATCAGCCCGTTCGGCGGCGCGGACAAGCGCCAGACGTCGTTCGCCGCGGTCGAGGTCATCCCCGCGCTCGAAGAGGCCGTCGAGGTCGAGGTGCCCGAAAGCGACATCCGCGTCGACGTGTTCCGCTCGTCGGGCCCGGGCGGTCAGTCGGTCAACACGACCGACTCCGCGGTGCGCATCACCCACCTGCCGACAGGCCTCGTCGTCTCGATGCAGAACGAGAAGAGCCAGATCCAGAACCGCGCTGCGGCCATGCGCGTGCTCCAGACGCGTCTGCTGCTGCTCAAGCGCGAAGAGGAGGCCGCGAAGAAGAAGGAGCTCGCCGGTACCATCACGGCCAGCTGGGGCGACCAGATGCGTTCCTACTTCCTCTACGGCCAGCAGCTCGTCAAGGATCTCCGCACCGGCTACGAGGTCGGCAACCCCGCCGTCGTCTTCGACGGCGACCTCGACGGCCTCATCGCCGCCGGCATCCGCTGGCGCAAGCGCAAGGACGACGACGACTGATCAGTCGCGGCCCAGCCATGTCGTGACCGCGTCGCGGAACGCGGCGGGCTGCTCCACCCAGGGGTAGTGGCCGCACGCGGCGAGCCAGACGAGTTCGGCCCCGATCGCTGCGGCATAGTCGGCCACGGGCTGCACCCCGGTGAGCAGGTCGGCGTCGCCGGCGATGACCGTCATCGTTGGAAGAGGCGCCGAGCGGATGCGCTCGGCCGCCTCGGCTGGAATGTCGTGGAACCACGCGGATGCCGCCGCGAGAGACACCCGCCCGACACGGGCATGGTCGCGCTCACGCTCCGTCCATTTCGCGTAGTTGGCCGGCGCCTGTCGCTGGAACTGCTCGTCGACGTCGGCGTCGGTGGTCGCGGTGTCCTCGCCCAGCGCGACGAGCGCGGAAACCACCTCGGGCTCGGTGCGGGCGGCGCCGATGGCCGCGGCGTCGGATGGCGATCCGCACAGCCAGGTCGCCGGCGGTGTGATCAGCGCCAGGGACGCGACGCGGCCCGGGTGGCGCGTCGCGGTCGCCAGCGCGAGCCGCGTGCCGGCCGAATGAGCGAGCACGGAGACCGAGGGAACGTGAAGCGCGTCGAGCGGAGCGACGACGTCGTCGGCATCCGTCCACCATCCGCGTGACAGGCCGCCGGTTCGGCTCGTGCCGCGTGGGTGCAGCACGATGACGTGCGCGCTCTCGCCGATGCCGACGATCGAGCATGCGCACCCGGCCACGCTGTCGGGAGTGCAGTCGACACGCGGCGAGTGTCGCACCCGGCATCCGCAGGGGGGCGACGTAGGCTCATCGAGTCATGATCCGGTTCGAGCACGTCACCAAGAAATACCGAGGGACCAGCAAGCCGGCGCTGAGCGACGTCGACTTCGAGGTGCAGCGCGGGGAGTTCGTCTTCCTCGTGGGCGCGTCCGGCTCGGGAAAGTCCTCCTGTCTGCGCCTGATCCTGCGGGAGGACGGCCCGAGCGAGGGCCGCGTCGTCGTGCTCGGTCGCGACCTCAAGAGCCTCTCGACACGCAAGGTTCCGTACTTCCGTCGGCACATCGGGTCGGTCTTCCAGGACTTCCGTCTGCTGCCCAACAAGACGGTGTTCCAGAACGTCGCCTTCACGCTGCAGGTCATCGGCGCATCCCGCGCGTTCATCCAGCAGGCCGTGCCCGAAGCGCTCGCTCTCGTCGGCTTGGACGGAAAGCAGAAGCGCCTGCCGCACGAGCTGTCGGGTGGCGAGCAGCAGCGCGTCGCGATCGCGCGGGCGATCGTCAACCGGCCGCAGATCCTGCTCGCCGACGAGCCCACCGGAAACCTCGACCCGGCGACCTCCATCGACATCATGCAGCTGCTCGCCCGCATCAACGCCGGTGGCACGACGGTGGTCATGGCCACCCACGAGGCCGGCTTCGTCGATCAGATGAAGCGCCGCGTCATCGAGCTGCGCGGCGGTGTGATGGTGCGCGACGACCGCCACGGCGGCTACGGCGACACGTCATCGCTGCCCTCGCTGCAACCGCAGACGGAACGCGGCGCGGCAGCAACGGCCGCCCTGACCGCGGTGCTCGAACTGCAGCGCGAGATCGCGGAAGCTCCCGTCGAGCCCGTCCCCGCGCCTCCGACGGCGCCGGATGCCGCGGCGACCCCGCCCCTCACACGCCCGGCCGCTCCCGCGCCTGCAGCCACGACGCCTGCCGACCGGGCGGCGGACGCGTCGCCGCGACCGGCCATGCAGCGTCCCGCGCCTCTTCCGGCGAGCGGGGAGCCGGTGCCGCTCACGCGTCCGATCACCATCGCCGCCCCCGAGGTCGACCTCGGCGAGCTGGGCGTGGGTGACATCGACCTCGGCAAACTCGGGGTCGCCGACCGCCGCGGCCGCGAAGCCGACGAGAACGACGAAGTGGGACCGACCTCATGAGGATGCAGCTGATTCTCGGCGAGGCGCTCACGGGACTGCGCCGCAACGCGTCGATGGTGATCTCCGTCGTGCTCGTGACGTTCGTGTCGCTGACGTTCGTCGGTGCCGCGATGCTGATGCAGATGCAGATCGGCAAGATGCGCGACTACTGGTCCGAGCGTGCGCAGGTCTCGGTGATCATGTGCCGCGAGGATTCCACGGCCACGACGTGTGCCGACGGCGCCGCGACGCAGGAGCAGATCGATCAGGTCTCGCAACGACTGTCGAGCTCCGCGCTGAGCGGGGTTGTGCGCGACGTGCGGTTCGAGTCCTCCGACGAGGCCTACCAGAACCTGCTGAAGCTCTACGGCGACGAGTACAAGGACTATGTGACCCCTGCGCAGCTGGGCAACACCTACTTCGTCGGCCTGATCGACCCCGAGAAGGCGGACGTCATCACCGAGGCGTTCAACGGGATGGCCGGGGTGGAAGAGGTGAAGAACCAGCTGCAGTATCTCGAGCCTCTGTTCTCCGCCCTGACGATAGCGACGTACATCGCCGTGGGCATCGCCGTGCTCATGCTCATCGCGGCTGTCCTGCTCATCGCGACCACCATCCGGCTGTCGGCCTACGCGCGAAGACGGGAGGTCGGCATCATGCGACTTGTCGGTGCCTCCAACCGGTTCATCCAGACGCCGTTCATCCTGGAGGGCGTTTTCGCCGCGTTCATCGGCTCGCTCATGGCGGGCGCCGCGATCGTCGTGGGCGTGCACTTCGGTGTCGGCCAGTACCTCAAGGGTCGCGTGAGCTTCATCACCGACTGGATCGACATGGGGGATGCCGCGATCGTCATCCCCGTCATCGTGGTCATCGGCCTGGTGCTCGCCGCGCTGTCGGCGAGCTTCGCGATCCGCCGGTGGCTGCGGGCGTGAGATAGACTGACGGGCTGCCGTGTCCGCGGCATCCCGTCGTCCATCGGCGGAACAACGCCATCCACCACAGAGGATCAACCATGCCCAGGGAACGCGGGGAGAAGGTCGTCGCGACCAACCGTCGCGCGCACCACGACTACACCATCGAGAAGACGTACGAAGCGGGCCTCGTGCTCACGGGTACCGAGGTGAAGTCGCTGCGTCAGGGCCGGGCCAACCTGTCGGACGGATACGCCTACATCGACGGGGGCCAGGCCTACCTCGATGCCGTGCACATCCCGGAGTACTCGCAGGGGCACTGGACCAATCACGCCTCCAAGCGCACCCGCAAACTGCTGCTGCACAAGGAGGAGATCGTCAAGCTGTCGCACGCCGTCAGCGCCGGCGGGTACACGTTGGTTCCGTTGAAGCTCTACTTCTCCGACGGGCGTGCGAAGGTCGAGATCGCGATCGCCAAGGGCAAGCGCGAGTACGAGAAGCGGCAGACGATCCGCGAGCGCGAAGACAAGCGCGAGGCCGAGCGGGCGATGCGCAGCCGCAACCTCCGCGGCGAGTAGAGCCCACGATCCCCGCAGCCGACAGCGTGACCGGACGCGGAGGAGGTGTCGTTCTGTGGAGTCGAAGGGATGCCGTGCGCCGCAGGCGGCGCGAACTGACGAGACCTAGCTGTACTTCCCCGTGACGTTGTGAACGCGGGCTGAGGGGGTCTGGCCTCCGATCCCGGTGTGGGGTCTGTGGTGATTGTAGTGATGCAGCCAGGTCTCGTAGGCCGCGGCTCGCTCTGCTTCGCTGGCGTAGGGCTTGGCGTAGGCCCATTCGGCGGCGAGGGTGCGGTTGAAGCGTTCGACCTTCCCGTTGGTCTGCGGCCGATACGGCTTTGTCCACTTGTGCTTCACACCGTCGCCGAGCGCGTCCGCGAACGCGTGTGACCGGTAGCACGCGCCGTTGTCTGTCATCACGGCGGTGACCGTGACTCCGAGGCTCGCGAAGAACGCGTTCGCGCGGGTCCAGAACCCTGCCGCGGTCTCCTTGCGTTCGTCGTCGAGGATCTCCGAGTACGCGACTCTCGAGTTGTCGTCGACGGCGTGGTGCAGATACCGGTAGCCGCGGGAGCCGGCCGCTCCTGACCGTGCGGCCTTGTCACGGACGGATCCCGCGGCACGGTCCTGCGCCGATCCGCGGCCGAAGACGCGCCAGCCGCCGCCATCAGGGATCCGGCCCTGCTTCTTGATGTCGACGTGGATCAGCTGGCCCGGTCTTGCGACCTCGTACCGCTTCGGCGTCGGCTTGCGGACTGGCAGCCCGGTGGCCTGATCGATGTTCACGAGCTTCGGCATCCCATACCTGGCCAGCACCCGGCCGACCGTCGAGCGGGCAAGGCCCAGGTGATACGCGATCCGGTGCGGACCCCACCGGCGGGGTGAACCGCAACGACACGATCCTCCGCTCCGTCTTCCGCGGGAGCCGGTTCGGCGAGGTCTGCGGCCTGAAGCTGCGGTCCGTCAACGGCAGCCCGGCCCGATACCGGTCGACCCACCGTTTCGCCGTCGCGGGCGAGCACTGGAACCGTTCCGCTGCCCGCCGCAACGACCAGCCCCGATCCACGACGAGGACAGCAAGACGACGACGCCCTTCCGGCGTCAAAGGCGCGTTAGCGTGAGACACGAAGACCTCCGTGGTCAGGATGCGAGTGTGGTAACCCACATCCTGCCCGGAGGTCTTCGCCTACCTCACCCGTTCACAACCTCCCGAGGAAGTACACCTAGCGTGCGATGAAGCGGGCCTCGACTCCCGCCGACACGACGATCTCGTCGGGCCGGAACTCGACGGCGGCGGTCCGATCGAACTCGGCCATGCCGGCGACCTTCGCCATCACCCGCGGCGCGGGACCGGGGGAGGATGCCGCGCTCAGCAGCCCCAGGTCGGCGATCTCGACCGGGACGACCTCTCGCCGTCCGATCGCCGCGGCATAGGCGGAGGCCCGCTCGACCGCGACGGCGACGGCGTCCGTGGCGACGTCGCGCGCGACACCCGCGCGCGTCTCGGGCGTGAGCTGCCACTCGACCGCTCCCACCTGCAGCCCGTCGGTTCCGGCGATCGCATTGAGCCAGTCCGACAGGGCGACCGTGTCGGTGAAGGTCGCGGTCAGCTCCACCGACGCGTGGTGGACGAGGTCGAGCTGGCGGCCCTCGGTGTTCCACGGCCGGTCGGCCCAGACCGACATGCGCTGACTCGCCCAGTCCGCGATCGTGCCCGCCGTTGCGAGCGTGGCGAGGTGGGTGCGGACCGGCTCCGAGAGGCCGGCGACCCGCGAGACGACGGCGGCGCGCTCGGGTCCGTCGGCGGATGCCGTCACGTGCGCGACGGCGCGCTCGGGCAGCACTCGGGCGTGGCTCTCGCCGCGGACGGTGATCGTGACCTCGCTCATGGGGTAAACTGTAACGCTCGGGTGCCGACGGCAACCGAGAGACAACTCCACAGCGTGACAGTGGCTCATTCGCCGCACGGCACGTCGCCGTGACGCACACGGGGCTGATCGGTTTCGACAGCGTCTGTGAATCTGCGAGAAGCGGGCCGAGGATGCAGGGTTATCTCGTTAACGATCTCTGCGAACCTATAAGTGCCGAATCCAAGCGCACTGACTTCGCCCTCGCTGCCTAAGCGAGCCCGATAGTCCGTCAGACCGTGTGTGACCCCGCCACGGACCCTGGCGTCATCTAGGGGTCTTGCCGCGTGACGGCGCCTGGACGTCACGCGGGACTCTTCCCAGGCTGGGCTCGTCGACTTAGGTGTCTGTGACAAAGGTCGGAGCCGAGCAGAACGTCTTCACAGACTGCGCCCGGAGAAGACGCAGTATCCCAGCGTTGGACGGGGGTTCGATTCCCCCCAGCTCCACGACGCCACTGTCACCGGCGAAGGCCCCGGCATCCGATCGATGGATGCCGGGGCCTTCGTCGTCTGCGGGTGTCAGCCCGCCGTGCGCTTCGTGCGACGGCGCGCGAGCAGGATGCCTCCGGCCAGCACCAGTGCCGCGCCGATGCTGCCGACGAGCAGCGCAGTAAGCGCGGCGCGTTGACCACCTGGCTGCCCAGCCCGGTGAACGATCCGAGTTCGCGGCCGTTGACGAGGCCGGGGACGTCGGTGATGGCGTGGTCCTTCGCCGTCAGCGGGGCTGACTGGCGGCGTCGGCGGCGCTGGCGCAGGTGGCGCCGAAGCCGATGGAGCAGACGACGGCGGCGGCGACGAGGGTGGTCGCGCCGAGTCGGTCGATGAATCCGCGTCGGGTGCGGTGCGAGATCACGATTTTCCTTACAGTCGAGAGGGAGATGTCGCCCGCCTTCGCCCGCACCGATCAGGTAGGAGGGGGAAGGGGCGGCGATCACCCAGACTGCGGGCCGTGCGCGGGGCGCGCGGCAAATGGGGCGTGAATCGCGACTGACGTCGGCTGATGGGTCTCGTGAGCGTCGGTTGTGGACGCGCTGAGAAGGGTGGTCCCGAGGAGCGGTCGGCGCGTCAGCCGGCGGTGACCGGCATGAGCAGCAAGTTCTGCTTCGTGTCCGATACAGCGACCCAGCCGTCGCCGAACTGGTACGTCATGCCGTATCCCTTGTCATCCACGGTGATCACGCGCGACGGGTCCTGCGTGATGTAGAAGCCCGAATCGGCCGGCTCACGGCGCCAGCCCTCCTTCTCGAGCTGTGCGGCCACCGTCTCGGCGTCGGCGGTGCTGACGGGTGCCCAGCCGAACTCGATGAGGTTGCCCGATGCGACCGAGTAATTCGCCCAGGTGCAGATCAGTCCGCCGTCGATCGGTGCGCTCGGCGGCTGGGTTTCGAACGTGAAGGGCGTCTGCTTGGCTGTCCATCCCTTGCTCTTGAACTCGGCGAGGGTGTCGGAGACGATCATGCTGTCGCAGGTCACGGCGCCGCCCGTCGTCGGCGAGGTGTCCGGCGTCGGTCCGGGCAGCGCCTCGGTCGGCGTGGGTGATACGGCGTTGCCGGTGGGGGCCGGGCCGGCCGAGGGCGCGGCTGACGTGCAACCGCTCAGCAGAAGAGCCGTTGCGAGGGCGACGGTGGACAGCGCGAGGGGTGCGAAGCGTGCACGTGTCATCGGCGGGGGTCCGATCAGGAGATGGCGGGCGAAGCGCGGAGGAGGGAGAGGAAGTCGTGATGAAGACGTCCGTTGGTCGCGAGCGACGAGCGCGACGACAGCGAGTCGGCTCCGTCGATGTCGGTGAACCTTCCACCGGCTTCGTGGACGATCGGCACGAGGGCGGCGATGTCGTACTCCTTGACGCCGAACTCCGCCACGAACTCGAGTCGCCCCTCAGCGAGGAGCATGTACGGCCAGGTGTCGCCATAGCCGCGGTCGCGCCAGACTGCGCGGCTGAGGCGCAGCAGATCGTCGGCGCGGCCGACCTCGTCCCACTGCGCGATGGACTGGAAGCTCACGCTCGCTTCGGCGACGGCGTCGACACCCGAGACGCCCAGGCGGCGCGTGCCGCCGTTGGCAGTGTTGGTCCAGGCGCCCTGGCCGGATGCCGCCCACCAGCGTCGCCCGAGGGCCGGCTGGCTGGCCACCCCGACGCGGGGCACGCCGTCGATGGCGAGGGCGATGAGGGTCGTCCACATCGGAATGCCCTTGAGGTAGTTGGCCGTGCCGTCGATCGGGTCGATGATCCACTGCCGGGCCGCGTCGCCCGAGGTACCGTACTCCTCACCCAGGATGCCGTCGCCGGCCCGCTCGGTCGACAGCAGCTCGCGGAGCACACGCTCGGTGGCGAGATCGGCTTCCGTGACGTGGGAGGCGTCGGCCTTCACCTGGACGTCGAGATCGGCGGCATCGAAGCGCGCCATCGTCACGGCATCCGCCGCATCGGCAAGACGCAACGCGAGCCGGAGATCCTCGGTCAGGTCGCCGTCGAAGGGCGTGCTCCAGGCGGACGCGGTGGCGGGGGAGGTCACACCCTCAAGGATAAGGGGCGCGCGTCGTCTCGATTCGCGGTGTGACGTTCGGGATGGTAACGTTGTCCCTCGGTTCGCCAGTGATCTTCTCGAGAGATTCAGCGGCCGACGGAACGCACCTCTAGCTCAATCGGCAGAGCAACTGACTCTTAATCAGTGGGTTCTGGGTTCGAGTCCCAGGGGGTGCACCACAGCAAGGCCCGGCCCGCGAGTGATCGCGGACCGGGCCTTCGTCGTCGCTGACGCCCCTGCCCGCGCGCAGAACGGGAGGAGAAATCACCTCCGGAGGATGAACGCGCCGTTGCGCTCCTCCCGGGGTGAAATCTCCTCCCGAACTGCCCTCAAGCTCCGGCGAGGACGGCCTATGCCGCGTCGCCCACGAGCACCGCGGCTGCCTCTTCCGCGGCATCCGCATCGTGCGCGTCGATGCGCGCGAGCGCCCGACGGCCGATCAGGATCGTCGCCGCCGAGATCAGCACCGAGATGCCGGCGAACACGAACGGCACCGAAGCGTTGAACGCGTGCCACAGCGCAGCGGCGATCGGGGGAGCGGCAGCCCCGCCGAGGAAGCGGACAGCGGAGTACGCCGACGAGGCCACCGATCGTGGCAGGTCGGTCGCCTCCATCACCGACTCGGTGAGGATCGTGTTCATGAGACCCAGGAGCAGTCCGCCGACGATGATGCAGACGACCAGCCCCGCAGCCGAGGCCACGACGACCGCGGCTACGAACAGGTCGATCGCCAGCAACGGCAGCACGATGAGCATCGCCGTACTGCGCGACAGTCGACGCAGCAGGATCGGTGCGATCCACACGCTCGTGATCGCGAGGGCCACGCCCCAGCCGAAGAAGGTCAGACCGATCCCCATCGCGCCGAAGCCGAGCGGAAACGGCGAGAAAGCCAACAGGACGAAGAAGCCGATGTTGTAGAAGAGGGCCGCGATCGCGAGCACCGCCAACGCGGGCTGGCGAAGCGCCTGGAAGGGGGCGGACAGCCTCACGGGCGTCCGCTTCTCCTCGCCGCCGCGCAGCAGCACGAGCACCGCGAGGAAGGCGATCGCCATCAGCGCGACGACACCGAAGAACGGCCCGCGCCAGCTGAGCTCGCCCAGGATGCCGCCCAGCAGCGGCCCGATCGCGATCCCCAATCCGAGGGCCGCCTCGTAGAGGATGATCGCCGCCGCGCTGCCACCCGAGGCCGCCCCAACGATCGTCGCGAGTGCGGTCGAGATGAACAGGGCGTTGCCCAGGCCCCACCCGGCGCGGAAGCCGATCACGGCATCGACGCTTCCCGACACGGCGCACAGCAGGGCGAACACGACGATGAGGCCGAGGCCGATCAGCAGCGTCGCCTTCGTGCCGATGCGGGAAGAGATCCAGCTCGTCACGAGCATCGCAAGACCCGTGACGACGAGGTAGCTCGTGAAGAGCAGCTCGGTCTCCACGGGAGTGGCGCGCAGCGACTCGGCGATGGCGGGAAGGATAGGGTCGACCAGACCGATGCCCATGAAGGCGATGACGCACGCGAAGGCGACGGCCCAGACCTGAGCGGGCTGGCGCCAGATGGTGACCTTGTGGGACGTGTGGGTGTTGTTCATCGAGCCACCTCCGCCACGCGTGTACGCGCGTTGACGATGTCCGCGGCGCGGCGGATGGTGTGCCATTCGTCCTCGTCCAGGTCGGCGAAGCGCGGTGCGAGGGCTGAGCTCAGCACTTCCAGCCACTCGTCGAGGGCGGTCATGCCGGCCTCTGTGGCCGAGACGAGCGTTGCGCGGGAGTCGTCGGGGTCGCTCGTTCGCTCCAAGAGCCCGGCATCCGCCATCTGTGCGACCAGCCGCGTCATCGCGGGTTGAGTGACCCGCGAGAGCGTCGCCAGGTCGCCGATGCGCAGCGGTCCGTTGTCGCGGAGGAGCACGAGCGTGCGCCACTGGGCGGAGGGGGCGTCGGTGCGGGTGTCCAGGGCCGCCACCCGTGTGAGGGCATGCGCGCCGATGAGCAGTCGCAGGATGTCGTCGGAGTGTTGCATACCGCAAGCATATACCCGAGGTATGCAAAGAGGTTGTCGGATCGTGACCGTGCGTCGGTGCGCGCTGTTTGACACGGGGCGTCCGCCTGAACATGATTGCAGTACCTGAATCGGTTCTCAGGTCTTCCTTCCAACGGTGAAAGGCACGCACATGCGGGTTACGAAGAAGTTGCTCCACGTGAGTTTTGTGGCCGTCGTCGCGACGACGGCTCTCGCCCTGTCGGCCTGCGCGCCGCAGGACGCGACGACGGGTGGAGCGGCGACCGCCGGCGGCGGACCCGCGGAGGTCACGGTCGGCGTCGTCACGAGCGAGACAGGTCCGCTCGCCGGCTACGGCAAGCAGTATCTCGACGGCTTCAAAGCCGGTCTCGACTACGCCACGGACGGTTCCAACGAGGTGGACGGCACCAAGATCACCGTCGACTACCGCGACGATGCGGGCGACCCCGACACGGCCGTCGGCGTCGCAAAGGAGCTCATCGGTCAGGGGGTGAACATCCTGGCGGGCAGCGCCTCCTCGGGTGTCGCCGCTGCCGTCGCCGAGCAGGCGGGGCAGAACAAGGTCCTCTTCATCTCGGGCCCCGCCGCCGCCGACGCTCTGACGGGTGTGAATGCGTACACGTTCCGCAGCGGTCGTCAGTCCGCGCAGGATGTCGCGACCGCGGGCACCTTCCTCGGCGACCTCACGGGCAAGACCGTGACGGTCTTCGCCCAGAACAACGCCTTCGGCAAGGGCAACGAGGCCGCCGTCACCGCCATCCTCGGTGCGAAGGGCGCGACGGTGGACAGTGTGCTCGTCGCCGAAGACGTCACCGAGTTCACGCCGTTCGCCCAGCAGGTGCTCGCCGCGAAGCCCGACCTCGTCTTCGTCGCCTGGGCCGGTGCCACGTCCGGCGCGATGTGGCAGTCGATGAGCCAGCAGGGCGTGCTGGACGCCGTTCCCGTCGTCACCGGTCTCGGCGACTCGGCGACGTTCGGTGCCTATGGTGCGGCATCCGAGAAGATCAAGTTCCTGAACTACTACTTCCCGGGAGCTCCCGACAACGACGTGAACACCAAGATGGTCGCGGCCGTCACCAAGGCCGGCGGAACGCCCGACCTGTTCACCCCTGACGGCTTCAACGCGGCACTCATGATCGTCCACGCCGTCAAGGAAGGAAAGGGCGACGTCGAGGCGATGGTCAAGAGCCTCGAGGGCTACGCGTTCCAGGGCCCGAAGGGTGCGCTCACCGTGCGCGCCGGAGACCACGCCCTCATCCAGGACATGTATCAGGTCAAGCTCGTCGCCAACGGTGGCAGCTTCACACCCGCGCTCGTCGACACCGTTCCCGCCGATCAGGTCGCCCCGGCGAAGAAGTAGATCGCGACACGGCATCCCGAAACGAGGCGCATCCGCATGAGCACCCCCGTCCCGTCCGCGCTGCTGATCGAAGGCCTCGGCCTGCAGATCGGTGGAGCGACCATCCTGAAAGACGTCGACCTCGACGTCGCGCCCGGCAGCATCGTCGGCGTGATCGGGCCGAACGGCGCAGGAAAGACCACGCTGTTCAACGTGATCTCGGGCGTCGCGCGGCCGACCGCAGGTCGCATCGTGATGGACGGTGTCGACATCACTCGCGCGTCCATCGCACAGCGTGCGCGGGCGGGACTGGGGCGCACGTTTCAGACCTCCAGCCTGTTCCCGCGCCTCAGCGTGCTGGAGAACGTGCGCCTGGCGGCCCAGGTCGGCCGCGGTGGCAACTTCTCATTGCTGCGCTTTCCTCGCAGAACGGATGCCGCGACGGAGCTCGCTTTCGATCAGCTCGTGAAGGTCGGGCTCACCCACAAGCTCGACACGGCGGCCGGCGACATCTCCCACGGCGACAAGCGCAAGCTGGAGATCGCCGTGCTGCTCGCCACCGAGGCGAAGATCGTGCTGCTCGACGAGCCGATGGCGGGGGTCGCCTCCGGCGACGTCGCGGGACTCGTGGACACGATCCGCGAGATGCAAAACGCGACCGGGTGCACGGTGTTGATGGTCGAGCACCACATCGACGTGCTCATGGGCTTCGTCCAGAAGGTCGCCGTCATGTACTCCGGGTCGATCATCGCGTTCGACTCACCCGCACGGATCATGGAGAACCCCGTGGTGCAGAGCGCCTACCTCGGCCGCGGCCTGGAGCCGGCGGGGGAGTCGGCCGCATGAGCGCACCGATCCTCACGGTCACGCACCTGTCGGCATCCATCGCGGGTCAGCAGGTCGTCGAGGACGTCTCCTTCGAGGTCCCGGCGGCGGGGATCACCGCCGTGCTCGGCCGCAACGGGGTCGGCAAGACGTCGACCATGCGCGCCGTCCTGGGGCTCATCTCGCGCAAGGGGAAGGTCCTGCTCGCGGGCGAGCGCATCGACGGGTTGCCCACCCACCGCATCGTCCAGCGCGGCGTGGGCTACGTCCCGGAGGACCGCGAGGTGTTCGCCGGCCTGACCGTCGCCGAGAACCTCGCCCTCGCCGAGCGTGACAGCAAGCCGCGCCGGGAGTTCGTCGCCGAGCTCTTCCCCGACCTGATGGCGCGGCGGTCGCAGCTCGCCGGAACGCTCTCCGGTGGACAGCAGCAGATGGTGTCGGTCGCGCGAGCGCTGCTCAACGACAACCGCATCCTGTTGGTCGACGAGCCCACGAAGGGACTCGCCCCGAAGATCGTCGACGACGTCGCGCGAGCCCTGCAGGAGGCTGCCAAGATCGTGCCCATCCTGCTCGTAGAACAGAATCTCGACGTCGTGCGCGCTCTCGCCGACGACGCCATCGTCATCGCCGGTGGGCGCGTCGTCCACACGGGGAAGGCGCGCGACATCCTCGACGACGACGCCCTGACCACGCGCCTGCTCGGCGTCAGCGCGGAGGTGCACTCTTGAGCAGCATCGTCCTCATCCTCCTCACCGGTGTCGGGCTCGGCGCGCTGTACTTCCTCGTCGCGTCGGGGCTGAGCCTCATCTACGGCCTGATGCACGTGCTCAACTTCGCGCACGGCGCCTTCCTCACCCTCAGCGCCTTCATCGGATGGCAGGTGGCGCAGGCTCTGGGCACGGCCTCGTGGGGCTCGTTCGTCGTCTCGATCCTCGTCGGTGCCGCCGTCGGCGCGGTGTTCGCGACGCTCACCGAACTGGTGCTCATCCGCCCGCTCTACGAGCGTCATATCGAGCAAGTTCTCGTGACGGTCGGACTCTCCTTCGCCGCGGTCGCGCTGTTCGAGGGCATCTGGGGGACGGATGCCGTGAACATCGCCGGTCCTGCGTGGTTGAAGGAGACCACCGAGATCCTCGGGGCGCGCATCCCGAACACGTACTGGGTTCTGATGCTGGCCGCAGCCCTCGTGCTCGTCGCCCTCGTGCTGTTCCTGAAGAAGACGCGATACGGGATGATCATCCGGGCCGGCGTCGAGAACCGCGCGATGGTGACCGCCCTCGGCATCGACGTGCGCCGCAGCTTCACCCTCGTGTTCGCGATCGGGGGCGCGGCCGCCGGCATCGGCGGAGTCCTCGCCATGCACTACACGACGTTCGTGTCGGCACATCTGGGCGCGACGCTGCTCATCTTCGCGTTCATCGTGACCGTCATCGGCGGCCTCGGCTCGCTCACGGGCGCCGCGATCGCGTCGGTGCTCGTCGCGGTGCTGCAACAGTTCGCGAACGTCTACCTGAGCGGCACGGGCGACTTCATCGTGGTGGTGCTGCTGGCCGTCGTGCTCCTCGTGCGACCCACCGGACTCATGGGGAGGAAAGCATGACCGTCACCACCGGGGTTCCCACCCTCGTGCCGGGCCGCACCGGGGCCTTCATTCCCTTCGTCGTCGGTGCCGTCCTCGTCGTCGTCATGGCCGTGTTGCCACTGCTGAACATCTCGATCCCCGGCATCCTGCAGGGAGCGACGTACACACCGGGCTCGCTCGCTCTGCTTTCGCTCTGCATGGTCTTCGCCGCGCTCGCCCTCTCGTACAACCTGCTGCTGGGCACCTCCGGGATGCTGTCCTTCGGCCACGCCTTGTACTTCGGTGTCGGCGCGTACGGACTCGGGCTCGCGCTGAAGTTCTTCGGGGTGCCGCTGTGGCCCGGTGCTCTCATCGCTCTCGTCGGTGGGCTCGTCATCGCCGCATTCACGGGCGCCATTTCGATGCGCGTTTCCGGCATCCCCTTCGCGATGGTGACACTGGCATTCGCGCAGGCCGGGTCGGTGCTGGTGCGTCGCAATCAGGACATCACCGGTGGTGAGGAGGGACTGCGGCTGCCCGTCGACCAGGTGCCCTCCTGGCTCGTGGGCGTGTCGAACACCCGCAACCTGTATTGGGTGACGCTCTGCGTGCTGGTGGTCGTCTACCTCGTCGTGCTCTGGGTGGACCGCTCGCGGCTCGGACATCTCGCACAGGCGGTGCGTGAGAACGAGCTGCGCGTGCAGGTGCTCGGACTGCGCCCCTACACCGCGAAGCTGCTCGTCTTCATCCTCGCCGCCCTCTGCGCCTCGCTCGCCGGCATCGCGTACATGCTGCTGCAGTCGGGAACGCAGCCCAGCACCGTCGGCGCCGATCTCACGATCACCGTGCTCGTGATGGTGGTTCTCGGCGGCGTCGGGTTCCGGTGGGGTGCCATCGTGGGCGGTGTGCTGTACACGATCCTCGACCAGCGGCTCACGGTGCTGGCGCGCGCGGAGTGGATCCGCGACCTTCCCGACGTGCTGCGCATCCCGTTGTCGGAGCCGCTGTTCCTGCTGGGCGTACTGTTCATCCTCGTGGTGATGTTCCTGCCTGGCGGCATCGCCGGCACGATCGATGCGGCGGTGCGTCGTCGTCGAGGTGAGCGCACACGCTCGCAGCTGCGCCAGATCGACGACGCGGACGAGACCGTCGCGGAGCCCGCGGGGGTGCGCGCATGAGCGTCCGAACGAGGTGGAGATCGTGAACGGCGACCTCGACGGCGCGCACACGATCGGCCGCTGGCTCACCGATCGCGCCGGCGGCACACCCGACCGCACCGCCATCGACGACCGCGGTGTGCGCATCGGCTACGGCGACCTCGAAGCCCGGGCCCGCGAGCTCGCGGCATCCCTCCGGCGCGCGGGCTACGGCCCGGGCGACCGGCTCGCGACGATCACCGGCAACTCGATCGACCACGTCGTGGTGTTCTTCGCGTGTGCGAAGGCCGGCATCGCGATGGTGCCGCTGTCGTGGCGGCTGTCGTCACGCGAACTGAGCGAGGCGCTCGTGCACGCGGCCCCCGCGCTCGTGGCGATCGAGGACGAGTACCTCGGGGTGGCCGACGACGCGCTCGCGCGGCTGGAGGCACCCCCGCCCACGACCCTGCTCGGAACGACCGGTATCGAGGCCGCGGTTCCGCGACGCGGAGACGGGAGGGATACCGCGCCCGCCCGGGCCGTCCGCGACGACGATCCGCTTCTCGTCATCTACACCTCCGGCAGCGAGGCCGCGCCCAAGGGCGTCGTCCTCACCCACGCGAACTGCTTCTGGAACAACCTCGCGCTGGCCGGTGTCGCCCAGCTGACCGCCGAGGACATCGTGCTCGCGGTGCTGCCGCAGTTCCATGTCGCCGCGTGGAACTGTCAGCCGCTGCTGGCATGGTGGGCCGGCGCGACGGTCGTCCTCGAACGCTCCTTCCAGCCTCGGCGGGTGCTGCAGCTGCTCTCCGAGCGGGCTGTGACGGCGATGATGGGGGTGCCCACCCAGTACCGGCTGCTGATCGACGACCCCGGCTTCGCCGCGCTCGCGCGCGGACGGCTGCGCCAGGCGCTCGTCGGCGGGGCGACGATCCCACCGGCACTCGCGGCGCGGTGGGCCGATGCCGGTGTGCCGCTCACCCAGGGTTACGGCCTGACCGAGGCCGCTCCCAACGTGCTGTGCCTGCCGGCATCCGAGAGCCGCGCGCACCCCGGCGCCGTGGGACGGCCCTACCTGCACGTGGACGTGCGGGTGGTCGATCCCGACTCCGGTTTGGAGCTCGGCGGTGAGGCGACCGGCGAGCTGTGGGTGCGCGGTCCGAGCGTCTTCGCCGGGTACCTCCACGATGCGGAGGCGACGGCGCGGGCGATGGCCGGGCCGTGGCTTTGCACCGGCGACATCGTGCACCGTGACCGCGACGGCGTGTTCCGCATCGTCGACCGGCGCAAGGACATCTTCATCTCCGGCGGTGAGAACGTCGCGCCCGCGGAGGTCGAGCGCGCACTTCTGCTGCACCCCGCGATCGCGGATGCCGCGGTCGTCGGCGTGCCGGACGATGTGTGGGGCGAGCGCGGCGTCGCGTTCGTCGTGCGCGCGGAGGGGGCCGCTCTCGGCGCCGACGAGGTGCTGACCCACGCGCGTGCGGAACTCGCGGGTTTCAAAGTCCCCGTGCGCGTCGCCTTCGTGGACGAGCTTCCACGGTCCACGATCGAGAAGTTGGCCCGTTCTCGACTGCGCGCACGGGCCGCCGACCTGGTGAGAGGAAGTGCTCGTGAGCACAGTTGAGCAGTTCGAGCCCGAAGCGGCTTTCTCCGCGGCCGGCAAACCACTGACCAAGCGCGGAGAGGCGACCCGCCGCAAACTCCTCGAAGCCGCTGAGGACGTCTTCGCGCGGCTTGGCTACCACGAGGCCTCGATCGTCAAGATCACCGAGAGCGCCGGCATCGGCCTCGGCACCTTCTACCTCTACTTCGACAGCAAGCAGCAGATCTTCGAGGAGCTCGTCGTCGATCTCAACCGGCGTGTGCGACACGCGATGGCCGAGGCCATGGCGGGTACCGACAACCGCATCGACGCCGAACGCGCGGGCTTCGAGGGGTTCTTCCGCTTCACGGCCGCGCACCCGGCCCTGTACCGCGTGGTGCGTGAGGCGGAGTTCGTCTCGCCCGAGATGCTGCGGCTGCACTACACCCGCATCGTCGAAGGCTACGAGGCCGGTCTGCGCGCCGCCCAGGCATCCGGCGACGTCGACGCCGGTCTCGACCCGGAGGTGACCGCCTGGGCCCTCATGGGCGCCGGTGAGCTGATCGGCATGCGCTTCCTGCTGTGGGAGCGCGACGATGAGGGGCAGCCCCCGGCGGCGATCCCCGACGCGGTCATCGACGGCATGATGCGCTTCATCCGCAACGCGCTCGCGGCACGCGGCGAGAGGGGACAGGACCATGACTGAGCAGGATCTCGCCGGGCGTCGCGCCGTCGTGACCGGTGGCGCGAGCGGCATCGGCCTCGCGTGCGCCGAGGAGTTCGCCGCGCGCGGCGCGCACCTGGTCATCGCCGACTTCAACGGCGACGCCGCACACGAGGTGGCGCAGCGCCTCGGCGGTGAGGCGTGGGTCGTAGACCTCTCCGCGACGGAGGCGCTGGACGACCTGTCGCTGGATGCCGACATCCTCGTCAACAACGCGGGCGTGCAGACCGTCGCGCCGATCACGGAGTTCTCGCCGGAGCGGTTCCGTTTCATGCAGCGGCTCATGGTCGAATCGCCCTTCCTTCTCATCCGGGCCGTGCTGCCCGGGATGTACGAGCGCGGTTGGGGCCGCATCATCAACATCTCCAGTGCGCATGGTCTGCGCGCAAGCGCGTACAAGTCGGCCTACGTGACGGCCAAACACGCCCTGGAGGGGCTGTCGAAGGTGACGGCGCTGGAGGGCGGGCCGCACGGGGTGACCAGCAACTGCATCAACCCCGCGTATGTGCGCACGCCTCTGGTCGAGAAGCAGATCGCCGACCAGGCGAGCGTCCACGGTATCGCCGAGGACGAGGTCGTCGAGAAGATCATGCTCACCGAGTCGGTCATCAAGCGCCTGATCGAGCCGACGGAGGTCGCCTCGCTCGCCGGATGGCTCGCGAGCGATCACGCCGGGATGGTCACCGGCGCCAGCTACACGATGGACGGCGGGTGGACGGCGCGATGAGCACCCGCGTGGTGCGTGCGGTCGATGTCGCCGTCCCCGGCGGTTCGCTGCGGGTCGGTGTGTGGGAGGCCGACCCCGGCGCCCCGACGATCCTCGCCGTCCACGGGGTCACCTCGTCGCACCTCGCGTGGGAGATGCTCGCCGAGGCGTTGCCGCACGTGAGGATCATCGCGCCGGATCTGCGCGGCCGCGGTCGCAGCAACGGCGTGCAGGGAGCGGCGGGCATGGCGGCCCACGCCGACGATCTGGCCGCTGTCTGCGCGGCGCTGCACGCCGTGCCCGACCTCGTGGTGGCGCACTCCATGGGCGCGTTCGTGTCGGTCGTGTTCGCGCACCGGCATCCGGACTTGGTTGCGCGTCTGCTCCTCGTCGACGGAGGACTGCCGCTGGCGGCTCCGGCCGACCTGACGCCGGACGAGCTCGTCGCGGCGATCCTCGGGCCGACGGCTGCGCGGCTCTCGCGCCGCTTCGCCGGCGTGGACGACTATCTGGCGTTCTGGCGCGCGCACCCCGCGTTCGCGGACGACTGGTCGCCGGCGCTCGAGCATTACCTCGCGTACGACCTCGAACGCGAGCCCGACGGCTCGTACCGACCGGCGACGAGCTATGCCACGACGGTCGAGGACACCGTCGACATGAACACGCGTGACACGGTGCGCGACGCGCTCGACGCGCTCACGACGCCGACCACCCTCGTCACTGTGCCGCGGGGACTGCAGGACGAGATCCCCGGGCTGTATCCGCCGGTCCACCTCGCCGCCCAGCTGGCGGCCTATCCGTCGGTCGCGCATGTTGCCTGGCCGGAGTTCAACCACTACACGGTGGTGCTCTCCCACGCCGGTGCCGACCGCTTGGCCGCGCTGGTGGAGGAGCAGCTCGCCGCCTCCGTCCCGCACGCGCCGTAGCTCCGCCGCGTCCCGCGGCATCCCGAGAAACCATCGGCGTCTCGACACATCACCGCTGCGGTGGTTTCTCGTCGTCGAGGTGGTTTCTCGGCGGGGATGCCGGCGCGGCGGAGGCGGCTAGCGCGCGCCGGCGGCGATGCGGGTGGTCAGCTGGTGCGCGTGGGCGAGGAGCGTGCGTCCGAGGTCGGGAATGCGCTCGGGGGAGAAGCGGAAGTCGACACCCGTGAGGCTCAGCGCCCACTGCGGGTGCCCCGCGCGCGTGAACACGGCCGCCCCGATGCCGTAGCTGCCTTCCACGATGAGCCCCGGGTTGAGGGCGTAGCCGCGGGCCTGCGTCTCGCGGAGACGCGCGCGCAGGCGCGGCTCGGCGTGCGCCGTGCCGTGACGCTCGGCGAGCTCGGGGTGCCGCTCGAAGTACGCGTCCACATCGTGGGAAGGCAGGAACGCGAGGATGGCGAGCCCCGCCGACGCGACGCCCAGCGGGAAGCGGATGCCCTCCGACAGGACGAACGACCGGATGGGGAACGCGCCGTCCTCGCGGATGAGGCACACCGTCTCGTCGCCACGGCGCACCGACAGGAACGCGCTCTCCTCGGTGCGCACCGCGAGCGCGCGGACGATGTCGCGCGCGATGGCGGTGATGTCGTAGCGGGATGCCGCGACCGTGCCCATCAGATAGAGCTCCGGTCCCGGCATCCAGGCGCCGGAGTGCTCGTCCTGGTCGACGAGGCCCTCGTGTCTCAGCGCGGTGAGCAGGCGGTGCGTCGTCGGGCGGGTCAGCTCAGCGCGGCGTGCGATCTCCGCGACCGAGAGGCCCTGCTCGCCCGCCGACGTGACGAGCCGCAGGAGTGCCGCCGCGCGCGCCACCGACTGCGCACCGGGGATGGTTCGTCGAGCGGACTCCACGATGTGGACAGTACGCGCCGCGGCATCCACATGGCAAGCGCCGACGTGCGCGGCCGTGCGGGACGGCGGAGGATGGAGGCGATACGCGGTGACAAAGGAGTGATTCGTGATCGACAAGACCTACCCGTCGGCGGCCGATGCGGTGGCCGACATCCCGGACGGCGCCTCGCTGGCCGTCGGCGGATTCGGCCTCTCGGGAAATCCCATCGCGCTCATCGGGGCGCTGCTGGCTCAGGGCACGCGCGATCTGTCGATCGTCTCGAACAACTGCGGCGTCGACGACTGGGGCCTCGGCGTGCTGCTGAACGCGAAGCGCATCCGAAAGATGACCTCCTCCTACGTCGGCGAGAACAAGGAGTTCGAGCGGCAGTTCCTCTCCGGCGAGCTCGAATTGGAGCTGACACCGCAGGGCACACTCGCCGAAAAGCTCCGGGCCGGCGGCGCGGGGATCGCCGCCTTCTTCACCCAGACCGGCGTCGGCACCCAGGTCGCGGAGGGCGGACTGCCGCGCAAGTACGACGGCGCCGGGGGCATCGCGGTGGCCTCGCCGCCGAAGGACGTTCGCACCTTCGCCGTCACCGGAGAGGAACGGGACTACGTGCTCGAGGAGGCGATCGTCACGGACTTCGCGCTCGTGCACGCCGCGAAGGGCGACACCCACGGCAACCTCGTCTTCCACAAGGCCGCCCGCAACTTCAATCCGCTCGCCGCCATGGCGGGGAGGGTCTGCATCGCGCAGGTCGAGGAGCTCGTCGCCCCCGGCGAACTCGACCCCGACGGCATCCACCTGCCCGGCATCTACGTGCACCGCATCGTGGAGGTCGGCACCGATATCGAGAAGCGCATCGAGCGCCGCACCGTCACGGTCGACGACAGCGCCGATCGCGACATCCCGGAAGGAGCCTGAGATGGCGCGCACCCGCAACGAGATGGCTGCACGTGCGGCCGCGGAGCTGGCCGACGGGTCGTACGTGAACCTCGGCATCGGCCTGCCGACGCTCGTGCCGAACTTCGTGCCCGACGACGTGACCGTCGTGCTGCAGTCGGAGAACGGCATCCTCGGCGTCGGTCCGTACCCGACCGAGGCGCACGTCGACCCCGACCTCATCAACGCGGGCAAGGAGACCGTCACCGTCCTTCCGGGCGCCGCGTTCTTCGACTCGGCGCTGAGTTTCGGCATGATCCGCGGCGGCAAGATCGACGCGGCCATCCTCGGCGCGATGCAGGTGTCGGCCTCCGGAGACCTGGCGAACTGGATGATCCCCGGGAAGATGGTCAAGGGTCCGGGCGGCGCCATGGACCTCGTCCACGGTGCGGAGCGGGTGATCGTCCTGATGGAGCATGTCGCCCGCGACGGCTCGGCCAAGATCGTGAACGCCTGCTCGCTGCCGCTGACCGGACGCGGCGTGGTCGACCGCATCATCACCGACCTGGCCGTCATCGACGTCACGGACGGCGGCCTCGTCCTCATCGAGACGGCCCCCGGCGTGAGCGTCGACGAGGTCGTCGCCGCCACCGAACCCGATCTGATCATCGCCGACGCACTCAAGGAGATCGCATGAGCACCGACGACATCGTCATCGTGGCCGCCGCCCGCACGCCGCAGGGGCGGCTCAAGGGGCAGCTCGCCTCCTTCACCGCGGCGCAGCTCGGCGGGTTCGCCATCGCCGGCGCGCTCGCGCAGGGCGCCATTGCCGCCGAGGCCGTGGATGCCGCGATCATGGGGCAGGTGCTGCCGGCCGGTTCCGGACAGAACCCGGCGCGCCAGGCGGCCCTCGCCGGCGGACTCGGCTGGGACGTCCCGGCATCCGCCGTCAACAAGGTGTGCCTGTCGGGCCTCACCGCGATCATCGACGCCAAGCGGATGATCGCCTCCGGCGACGCGAGGGTCGTCGTCGCGGGCGGCATGGAGTCGATGACGCGTGCGCCGCACCTGCTCATGGGCTCGCGCGAGGGCTGGAGCTACGGATCCGTCGAGGTGCTCGACCACATGGCCTACGACGGTCTGACCGACGCGTACGACCGCGAGAGCATGGGCGCCTCCACGGAGCGGCTGAACCCGCGCTTCGAGGTCACGCGCGAGCAGCAGGACCGCGTCGCCACCCTGTCGCACCAGCGCGCCGCGGCGGCGCGGGATGCCGGGGTCTTCGACGCCGAGATCGTCGCCGTCGAGGTGGCGCAACGCCGCGGTCCCGCGGTGACGATCACCACCGATGAGGGCATCCGCGACGAGACCACCGCCGAGACGCTCGCCGGTCTTCGCCCCGCATTCGCGCCCGACGGGTCGATCACGGCCGGCAACGCGTCGCAGATCTCCGACGGCGCCGCCGCCGTGGTGCTGACCACACGCGCGCACGCCGACGCGAGCGGATGGCCGGTGCTCGCCGTGGTGGGCGCGGCTGGTCAGGTCGCCGGTCCCGACAACTCGTTGCACGCGCAGCCCGCGCGCGCGATCGCGCAGGCCCTGCAGCGGCAGCAGCTCGCGGCATCCGATCTGGATCTCGTCGAGATCAACGAGGCGTTCGGCGCCGTCGTCGCCCGCTCGCAGCGCGAGCTCGGTGTGGGGGAGGACGTCGTGAACATTCACGGCGGCGGCATCGCCCTCGGGCACCCGATCGGCGCCTCCGGCGCGCGGCTCGTCGTCCACACCGTGCACGAGCTCGTCCGCCGCGGTTCGGGCACGGCCGCGGTCGGCCTCTGCGGCGGGGGAGGCCAGGGCGAGGCGCTCCTGCTCACGCGCTGACGCGCGACGCCGGCGGTTCGCCGCACACCGCGCGCCGGCCGGCCCGGCTATCGTCGGGGTGACGCACGGGGAGGTGACCGCGTGGGCCGAGCGCGCGACGAACGGTCTGCGGCGTTCGCCCGGTACTGGACGGCGGCTGCGCTGAGCTCGTTCGGCACTGCCATCACGACGGTCGCGATGCCCGTTCTCGTGGTCCAGCTGCTCGGCGCGACACCGCTCGAGGTCGGTGTCGTCAACGCGGCGCAGTTCGTTCCGTACGCCGTGCTCGGCGTCATCGCCGGTGTGTACACGGATCGCTGGCGTCGCCGACCCATCCTCGTCTGGGCCAGCATCGCGCGGGCGCTGTCGCTCGGGGCGGTACCCGTACTCTGGGCATGCGGCATCCTCCAGGTGTGGATGCTGGTCGTCGCGCTCCTGCTGTTCGGGTCGTTCTCGGTGTTCGGCTTCGCCGCGGCACAATCCCTCCTGCCTCGTCTCGTGCCGCGTGACGGGTAGCTTCGCGCCAACATGAGACTGGGCCCGACGGATGCCGCGGCCCAGACGCTCGGCCCGAGCATCGGCGGCGGCCTCGTGGGGCTGGTCGGCGCTCCCCTCGCCATCGTCATCGACGCGGTGAGCTACCTCGCCGAGGCCGTGCTGAACGCCACCGTGAGGGTCGAGGAGCCGCGGGCGCCGCATCGCCCAGCCCGACTGGGCACCGAGATCGGCCAGGGGATGCGGTGGACGTACCGGCATCCGATGCTGGGCCCTCTCACCGTATCGACTCACGTCTGGTTCGTCGCCAACGGCGCGGCGTTGACGGCGCTGTCGCTGCTGGCGCTTCGCGAGCTGGGATTCTCCGCGCTCACGTACGGGTTGCTGCTGACGGTCTTCGGAGTCTCGAGCCTGATCGGAGCGTCGAGCGCCGCCGTGCTCACGGGACGCATCGGCGCGGGACGCGCGATCGTGGGCGCACGCTCGCTCTACCCGCTGGCGTGGATCCTGGTCGCCGTGGCGCCGCCGTCGGAGCTCGGCGCGGCTCTTCTGTTCGTCGCGATCGGCGTGCAGGGCGCCGCGATGGGCATCGAGAACACGCCGGAGCAGCTCCTCTGGCAGACGCTCACCCCCGATCGGTTCCTGGGGCGTACCAACACGACCGACGCGCGGGCAACCGGACGCTCGCCGCTGTCGGGGCGTTGTCGGCCGGCGTCGCCGTCGGCCTTATCGGGGATCGGGGCGCTCTGGCCGCGACCGTCGTGGTGTTCGCCGTCGCCGCGGCGATCGCGTGGTTCTCTCCGCTGCGCCGCCGCGGGGAAGAAACTCTGGCGTTCGATTGACGTCTCCGCCAGTGCACGGTCCGTCGAGACGTCCGCGCGACCCGTCAGCCGGCGCGCGACCGGGTCGCGACCGACACCGGCTTCGTGCACGACGAGATCGGGCTCTGATCTCGTCGTGGCTCTCGGTGCTCAGCGCCGAAGGCGCGTCGCCAGCAGCTTCTGTTCGCTCCCACTGATGGGGGAGTCGGTCGAGACGACGCGCCCGCGCGAGGCGCGGTACGTGTCGACGATCGTGCCGATCGACAGTGCGAGCGTGATGCCCCAGCTCAACCAGGCGAGCGCCTGACGCCAGGTGAACGGCACATCGCCGCGCAGTCCCCGCAGCAGTGCGAGGCCGCTGGTCACGGCGGAGATGATCCCGGTCCCGAACAGGTACTTGCGCATGGGACCACGTTAGCCTGGAAGAACGCCTGCCGAGAGGAGCCGCGTGAGCGACCCGAAGTCAAAAGCCGACATGATCGTCGTGTCCAACCGTTTGCCCGTCGACCACGACCCCAGCGTCGAGGGCGGGTGGCGTCGCTCACCCGGAGGTCTCGTCGCCGCGCTCGAGCCGGTGCTCCAGCAGACCGGGGGCGCGTGGGTCGGCTGGCCCGGGACCGCGGGGCTGGAGCTCGAGCCGTTCGAGCTCGACGGTATGGAGCTCGTCCCGGTGACGCTCACCGACGAGGACGTCGAGCTCTATTACGAGGGCTTCTCCAACGACACCATCTGGCCGCTCTATCACGACGTCATCTCGCCGCCCGCCTACCACCGCGAGTGGTGGGAGGCGTATGTCCGCGTCAACGAGCGGTTCGCCGCCGCCGCGGCATCCGTCGCTGCTCCTGGCGCCGTCGTCTGGGTTCAGGACTATCAGCTGCAGCTCGTCCCGCGGCTGCTGCGGGCGCTGCGACCGGATGTGGTGATCGGCTACTTCCGCCACATTCCCTTCCCGGCATACGGTCTGTTCGCGCAGCTGCCGTGGCGCAAGCACGTGCTGGCCGGTCTGGTCGGAGCCGACGTCATCGGCTTCCAGCGGGTGCAGGATGCCGGCAACTTCACGAACGCGGTACGGCGCCAGTTCGGGTTCGAGACGAAGTCGGGCGCGATCCGCGTGGTCGCGGATGATGGTTCCGTGCGCACGGCCGTGGCGAAGGCGTACCCGATCTCGATCGACACGCAGCTCTACGACGAGATCGCCCGGCGCCCCGAGGTCCAGGCGCGAGCGAAGGAGATCCGTGCGAGCCTCGGCGACCCGCGGACCGTGATCTTCGGCGTCGATCGCCTCGACTACACGAAGGGCATCGGCCACCGGCTCAAGGCCTACGGCGAGCTCCTCGAGGAGGGCCGCCTGGACGTCGAGGACGTCACGCTCGTCCAGGTCGCGAGCCCCAGTCGCGAGCGCGTCGCCGCATACATGCAGCTGCGCGACGAGATCGAGCTCACCGTGGGACGCATCAACGGCGACCACGACACCGTCGGCCACACCGCGATCAGGTATCTGCATCACTCGTACCCGCGCGAGGAGATGGTCGCCCTGTATCTCGCGGCCGACGTGATGCTCGTCACGGCGCTTCGCGACGGCATGAACCTCGTCGCGAAGGAGTATGTCGCCAGTCGCATCGACAGTCGCGGGGTGCTCGTGCTCAGCGAGTTCACCGGCGCCGCCGACGAGCTCTCGCAAGCCGTGAAGGTCAACCCCCACGACATCGACGGACTCAAGGACGCGATCATGGCGGCGGTCGAGATGCAGCCCGCCGAGCAGGCCCGCCGGATGCGGGGCCTGCGCCGGCGCGTGCGCGACCACGACGTCGCCGACTGGTCACGACGCTTCCTGGCCGACCTCGACGCCGTCCGGAAGCAGGACGCGTGAGCGCCTGGGAGCCCATCTCCGCCCTGGCGCGTGTTCCGCGGTTGCTCGTCGCACTCGATTTCGACGGCACTCTCGCGCCCCTGGTCGACGAGCCGATGGCGGCGCGCATGAGCCAGGATGCGCGGGCAGCGGTCGAGGCGCTCGCACAGGCGCCGGGGACGACGGTCGCCTTGGTCTCGGGACGGACGCTGCGCGATCTGCGGGTGATCGCCGAGTACGACGACGACTCGCCGCTGCTTCTGGCCGGCTCGCACGGCGCGGAGCAGTGGCCGCCTCCGGGGGAGGCGCCTGCTCCCGTGGACCCTCTGCTGCTCACGCGGCGCGACGACCTGCGCGCGCGTGCCGAGGCCATCGCCGCCGACGCCGACCGTGCCTGGGTCGAGCCGAAGGAGTTCGGCTTCGCGCTGCACACGCGCCTCGTGTCGGATGCCGCCGTCGCGCGCGGCGTACAGGAGAAGATCGCGGCGCTCATGGCCGCGGAGGCTTCCGACTGGCGTCGTCGTGACGGCCACGACATCCTCGAGTACGCCTTCCGCGCCGAGGGCAAGGACGGCGCGGTCGCGCGGCTGCGCGCGCAGACCGGTGCGAACGCGGTGCTGTTCGCCGGCGACGACGTGACCGATGAGGATGCCTTGCGCAGTCTCCAGCCGGGTGACGTGGGTGTGCGGGTCGGCCCGGGTGAGACCGCGGCGACTGTTCGTGTCACCGGCATCCCCGAACTGGCGGCGCTGTTGACACGTCTGGCGCGCGAACGGGACATCCTGCGGGAATAGACTTCGAGGATGCCGGACAGCGATCCCTCCATCGACATCAAGCCCCGCAGTCGTGTCGTCACGGACGGCATCGAGGCGACGACCTCCCGCGGCATGCTGCGCGCCGTCGGCATGGGCGACGAGGACTGGGACAAGCCCCAGATCGGCATCGCGTCCAGCTGGAACGAGATCACGCCGTGCAACCTGAGCCTGGACAGGCTCGCGCAGGGCGCGAAGGAGGGCGTGCACGCCGGCGGCGGGTACCCCCTGCAGTTCGGCACGATCTCCGTGTCGGACGGCATCTCCATGGGTCACGAGGGCATGCACTTCTCGCTCGTGTCCCGTGAAGTCATCGCCGACTCGGTGGAGACCGTGGTCATGGCCGAGCGGCTCGACGGCACCGTGCTGCTCGCCGGATGCGACAAGTCGATTCCGGGCATGCTCATGGCCTCTGCCCGCCTCGATCTGTCGAGCGTGTTCCTCTACGCGGGATCCATCGCGCCGGGGTGGGTGAAGCTGTCGGACGGCACCGAGAAGGACGTCACGATCATCGACTCGTTCGAAGCAGTCGGCGCGTGCCTCGCAGGGAAGATGAGCGAGGCCGACCTCAAGCGCATCGAGTGCGCGATCGCGCCCGGCGAGGGCGCGTGCGGCGGCATGTACACCGCGAACACGATGGCCTCCGTCGCCGAAGCGCTGGGGTTGAGCCTTCCCGGCTCCGCCGCGCCGCCGTCGGCGGACCGTCGCCGCGACTACTACGCCCACCGCTCGGGGGAGGCGGTGGTGAACCTGCTGCGCCAGGGCATCACGACGCGCGACATCCTCACGAAAGAGGCGTTCGAGAACGCCATCGCCCTGGCCATGGCCCTCGGCGGCTCGACCAACGTCGTGCTGCACCTGCTCGCCATCGCCCGCGAAGCCGATGTCGAGCTGAGCCTGCACGACTTCAACCGCATCGGTGACAAGGTACCGCACGTGGCGGATATGAAGCCGTTCGGTAAGTACGTGATGAACGACGTCGACCGTCACGGCGGCATCCCCGTCATCATGAAGGCCATGCTCGACGAGGGACTGCTGCACGGCGACGCTCTCACGGTGACGGGGAAGACCCTCGCCGAGAACCTCGCAGAGCTCGATCCCGACCCGATCGACGGCACCGTCATCCACACCTTCGATGACCCGATCCACGCGACGGGCGGCATCACGATCCTCCACGGCTCACTGGCTCCCGAGGGCGCCGTCGTCAAGACCGCGGGCTTCGATGCGTCGGTGTTCGAGGGGCCCGCGCGGGTGTTCGAGCGGGAGCGCGCGGCGATGGACGCCCTGGAGGCGGGCGAGATCGCCGCGGGCAGCGTGATCGTCATCCGCTACGAGGGGCCGAAGGGCGGCCCCGGCATGCGCGAGATGCTCGCCATCACGGCGGCCATCAAGGGCGCGGGGCTCGGAAAAGATGTACTACTGTTGACGGACGGCAGATTCTCAGGCGGCACAACCGGCCTGTGCATCGGCCACATAGCACCCGAAGCGGTGGACGCAGGTCCTATCGCCTTCGTGCGCGATGGTGATCTGATACGGGTCGATATCGCGGCTCGCACTCTCGACCTACTCGTCGACGACGCAGAGCTGAACTCCCGCCGTGCCGGCTGGGAGCCGCTTCCACCGCGCTACACCCGTGGCGTTCTGGCCAAGTACTCGAAACTCGTGCGCTCCGCAGCGGAGGGCGCGACGACCGGCTGAGGCCGTGACACCCAGGGCGGGAAGCCGTCCTCACACGCATCTGACACCCGAGGTACCACTATGTCTCTCGACACCGCGGCCGTGCCGCGACCACCCGCCCGCGGAGCTGCTGCTCCGGTGATGACCGGAGCCCAGGCCGTCGTCCGATCCCTCGACATGCTCGGGGTCACGGACGTCTTCGGCCTGCCCGGCGGCGCCATCATGCCGGTCTACGACCCCCTGATGGACGATGAGGCGGTACGCCACATCCTCGTCCGCCACGAGCAGGGCGCCGGTCACGCGGCCGAAGGGTACGCCGCCGCATCCGGACGCACCGGCGTCGCGATCGCGACGTCCGGTCCCGGCGCGACCAACCTCGTCACCGCCATCGCCGATGCCTACATGGACTCGGTGCCCCTCGTCTGCATCACGGGCCAGGTGTTCAGCCACCTCATGGGCACCGACGCCTTCCAGGAGGCGGACATCGTCGGCATCACGATGCCGATCACCAAGCACTCGTTCCTGGTCAAGACCGCCGAGGAGATCCCCGGCGCGATCGCTGCGGCGTTCGAGATCGCCTCCACGGGGCGCCCCGGTCCCGTCCTGGTCGACATCACGAAGGATGCGCAGCAGGCCTCGGCACCGTTCGTGTGGCCCCCGAAGATCGAGCTGCCCGGCTACCGCCCGGTCACGAAGGCGCACGGCAAGCAGATCCAGGCGGCGGCGCAGCTGATCGCGCATGCGAAGAAGCCCGTGCTGTACGTCGGTGGCGGCGTCATCCGCGCCCGTGCGGCGGCGGAGCTGCGCGTGTTCGCCGAAGCGACCGGCGCCCCCGTCGTGACGACGCTCATGGCGCGCGGGGCGTTCCCCGACTCGCACCCGCAGAACCTCGGCATGCCCGGGATGCACGGCACGGTCCCGGCGGTGCTCGCGCTGCAGGAGTCCGATCTCATCGTCGCGCTGGGTGCCCGCTTCGACGACCGCGTGACCGGAAAGGCCGACGAGTTCGCGCCGAACGCGCAGGTCGTGCACGTCGACATCGATCCGGCGGAGATCTCGAAGATCCGCACGGCCGACGTGCCGATCGTGGGGGATCTGAAGGAGGTGCTCGTCGACCTGGATGCCGCGTTCCAGAGCGCCCGCGTCGACCACACGCCCGACATCGAGGAGTGGTGGGCCTACCTCGACGGTCTGGTCACCGAGTTCCCGCTGGGTTACGCCGAGCCCGAGGACGGCCTGCTCGCGCCGCAGTACGTCATCAAGCGCATCGGCGAGCTCACCGGACCCGAGGCCGTCTACGCGGCGGGCGTCGGCCAGCACCAGATGTGGGCCGCGCAGTTCATCAGCTACGAGCGGCCCAACGCGTGGCTCAACTCCGGTGGAGCCGGAACGATGGGCTACTCGGTGCCGGCCGCCATGGGCGCGAAGGTCGCCGAGCCCGACCGTGTCGTGTGGGCCATCGACGGCGACGGCTGCTTCCAGATGACGAATCAGGAACTGGCCACCTGCGTCCTGAACGACATCCCGATCAAGGTCGCGATCATCAACAACTCGAGTCTCGGCATGGTGCGCCAGTGGCAGACGCTGTTCTTCGCGGGCCGTCACTCCAACACCGATCTCAACACCGGTCACGGCACGGTACGCGTGCCCGACTTCGTGAAGCTCGCCGACGCCTACGGCTGCCTCGGCATCCGCGTCGAGAAGATCGAAGAGGTGGATGCCGCCATCACGCTGGCACTGGAGACGAACGACCGGCCCGTCGTCATCGACTTCGTCGTGTCGGCCGACGCGATGGTGTGGCCGATGGTGCCGCAGGGTGTGAGCAACAGCTTCGTCCAGTACGCCCGCGATCATGCGCCCAGCTTCGACGGGGAGGACTGAGATGAGCCGTCATGTCCTGAGTCTTCTGGTCGAGAACAAACCGGGTCTGCTGACCCGGGTGGCCGGCCTGTTCGCTCGCCGCGGCTTCAACATCGAGTCGCTCGCGGTGGGCGTCACCGAGGTGCCCGGCCTGTCGCGCATCACGGTCGTCGTCGACGTCGAGGAGCTGCCGCTCGAGCAGGTGACCAAGCAGCTGAACAAGCTGATCAACGTGATCAAGATCGTCGAACTGGAGCCAGCGGCGTCCGTACAGCGCGAACACATGCTGATCAAGGTGCGCGCCGACAACCAGACGCGCTCCAACGTGATCGAGGTCGTGAACCTCTTCCGTGCGTCCGTGGTCGACTATGCGACGGACGCCCTCGTCGTCGAGGTCACGGGTGATCGCGGCAAGATCGACGCCATCCTTCGCGCTCTCGAGCCGTTCGGCATCAAGGAGCTCGCCCAGTCGGGCCTGTTGGCCATCGGCCGCGGCGGCAAGTCCATCACCGAACGCGTCCTGCGCGGCTGACCCCCTCACGGGCGCCTCGACTCGCTGCGCCCGCTCAATGACCGGAAAGAAATCAAGGAGAAACACACACCATGGCTGAGATCTTCTACGACTCCGACGCCGACCTGTCCGTCATCCAGAACAAGAAGGTCGCGATCGTCGGCTACGGCTCGCAGGGACACGCGCACGCGCAGAACCTCCGCGACTCGGGCGTCGAGGTCGTCATCGCGCTCAAGGACGGCTCGAAGTCGATCGCGAAGGCCCAGGAGGACGGCTTCGAGGTGAAGAACGTCGCCGACGCCACCGCGTGGGCCGACCTGATCATGATCCTCGCGCCCGACCAGCACCAGCGCGGCATCTACAGCGAGAGCATCCTGCCGAACCTGTCGGCCGGCAAGACCCTGGCCTTCGCCCACGGCTTCAACATCCGCTTCGGCTACATCGACGCCCCCGAGGGTGTCGACGTGATCCTCGTCGCCCCCAAGGCGCCGGGGCACACCGTGCGTCGCGAGTTCGTCGCCGGCCGCGGCATCCCGGACATCATCGCCGTCGAGCGCGACGCCTCTGGCCACGCCTGGGAGACCGCGCTGTCGTACGCGAAGGCGATCGGCGGCACGCGCGCCGGCGTCATCAAGACCACGTTCACCGAAGAGACCGAGACCGACCTGTTCGGTGAGCAGGCCGTGCTCTGCGGTGGCGTGTCCCAGCTCGTCCAGTACGGCTTCGAGACGCTGACCGAGGCCGGCTACCAGCCGCAGATCGCGTACTTCGAGGTGCTGCACGAGCTCAAGCTCATCGTCGACCTCATGTGGGAGGGCGGAATCGCCAAGCAGCGCTGGTCGGTTTCCGACACCGCTGAGTACGGCGACTACGTCTCGGGCCCGCGTGTCATCGACCCGCGCGTCAAGGAGAACATGCAGGGCGTTCTGGCCGACATCCAGTCCGGCGCTTTCGCCGAGCGCTTCATCGGCGACCAGGATGCCGGAGCTCCCGAGTTCCAGGAGCTGCGTGCGAAGGCCGCCGCCCACCCGATCGAGGCCGTCGGCAAGGACCTGCGCGCCCTGTTCGCGTGGAAGCAGCAGGACGCCGACTACACCGAGGGCTCCGCCGCGCGCTGACCTCGTCCAGACCTCGGCACACCCGCCGAGCAGGCTTGCGAAAGCCATACCGGCCCGGCCCCCACACAAGGGGGCCGGGCCTTTCGCTTGCTAACGTGACGGCATGATCGTCGCGCTGGAGGTCGCCGTTCAGGACGCCGCGGGCGCCCGCGCCGCCATCGACGCAGGAGCGGACCGGCTCGAGCTCTGCCAGGCGCTGGCTGTCGGTGGGCTCACGCCGTCGATCGCGCTGGTGGAGATGACGGTCGCCGCTGTCGGCGGGGAACGCGTGAACGTCCTCGTGCGTCCCCGCGCGGGAGGATTCGTCTACGACGACGACGAGATCGCCCTCGTCGCCGCCGACATCCACGCGGTGAGGGTCGCCGGGGCGGCGGGTGTCGTCGTCGGCGCACTGACTCGCGACGGGCACCTCGACGCGGCGGCGCTGCGGAGGTGGAGGGATGCCGCCGGCGACGGCACGCTCGTGTTCCACCGCGCGATCGACGCGGCCCCCTCACCGCTCGCCGTCTTCGACGAGCTCGCCGCGATCGGCGTCGATCGCGTGCTGACCTCGGGCGGCGCCGCCCGCTCCGTCGACGGCACGGATATGCTGCGACTCCTGGTCGCGGCGGACACCGGTATCGAGATCATGGCCGGCGGCGGCATCCGCGTCGGCGACATCGCGCGCATCGTCGCCGTGGGCGTCGACGCCGTGCATCTGTCCGCCCGCGCCGTCACCGGTCTCGACGCGCCCTCGGGGCCCGGGGGAGGAGCGGGCGGCCACGACGTCACCGACCCGGTCGTGGTGGCGGCGGCAGCGGCCGCCGTCCGCAGTACGCTTTCGGAGTGAGCACGCCACGTGATGACGACGCCCTGAGCTGGGACGGCGACGATGACCCGACTCTCGAGGTGGGCCACCGACCCGCCGCCGAGCCGGTGACCGCCCCGACGGCCGCGCCCGAGCTGGCCGCGCTTCCCGACGGATTCACGGCCGTCGGCAAGGGCAGCACCACCGTCGGCCACATCGACGCGGACGGCACCGTCACGATGCCCGACGCGCCGACCCAGATGTCGAACGCGATGCTCGTGACCCTCGGCATCCTCGCCGGCGCTTACCTGCTGTTCACCATCGGCTGGATCATCGGCGGGTTGCGTCTGCAGGGCACGGCGGAGTTCCTCGTCAGCCCGGTCGGGTACGCGGCCGCCCTGTGGCTCGCCGTCGCGGCGGCGCCGGTGTGGTTCCTCACGGTGTTCGTCCTCACCCGCGCCGCGAAGGCCTGGGTGCGCGTGCTGCTGCTGGTCGGCGGTCTCGCCCTGCTCGTACCGTGGCCCTTCATCCTCGTCGGGGCGGTGGGACGATGACCACGAGCGCCCCCACGCCCTCCCGCACGCGTGCCCTGCCCACCTGGCTGATCGTCGCCATCTCCGTCGTGTTCGGGCTGTTCTACGCGTACTTCGTGTGGAACGCCGTCGGCTTCCTCTCGCAGGCCGCATCGGGTGCTCAGCCGCTGAACGCCTACGGCTGGTTCGTGCTGCTGCTGTCGGTCGTCTTCCCGCTGATCGCGTTCGGCGTCGCCTTCGCCGTCGGCTGGCGGCGGACGTGGTGGGAGTTCGCCCTCGTCCTCATCACCGGTCTGTGTGTCGTGGCGGTGTTCTGGCTGAACATCCTGACGTACACCGTGGGGCCCTCCGGCTCGTCGATGCTCGGCTGATCCCACGCTTTTGCCCGGCCGTCATACGGTCGGGGGCAGGGGGGTCTGACCGGTAGGCTGGCATCCTTCCACCCGCTCCGATCCTGCGCAAAGGTCCTGCCGCTGTGTCCAAGCCTGTCGTCCTCATCGCCGAAGAACTCTCACCCGCCACGATCGATGCCCTGGGGCCGGACTTCGATGTCCGTCAGGTCGACGGCACCGACCGTCCCGCGCTCCTTTCGGCTCTGGCCGACGCCCACGCCATCCTGATCCGATCGGCGACGAAGGTGGATGCCGAGGCGATCGCAGCGGCTCCTGTACTCAAGGTCGTCGCGCGTGCCGGCGTCGGACTCGACAACGTCGACATCAAGGCCGCCACGGCCGCGGGGGTCATGGTCGTCAACGCGCCGACCTCCAACATCATCTCGGCGGCCGAGCTGACGATCGGGCACATCCTGAGCCTTGCCCGTCACATCCCCGCCGCTCACGCGTCGCTGGCCGCCGGCGCCTGGAGGCGCAGCTCGTTCACGGGCACAGAGCTCTTCGAGAAGACCGTCGGCATCATCGGTCTCGGCCGCATCGGCGCCCTCATCGCCGCTCGTCTGCAGGCATTCGGCGTGAGCGTCGTGGCGTACGACCCGTATGTCACGCCGACCCGCGCCCAGCAGCTCGGCGTCACGCTCCTGAGCCTCGATGACCTGCTCGCACAGAGTGACTTCATCACGATCCACATGCCCAAGACGCCCGAGACGACCGGCATGATCGGCGCGGCGCAGTTCGTGCGCATGAAGCCCACCGCCTACGTCGTCAACGTCGCGCGCGGTGGACTCATCGACGAGGAGGCGCTCTACACGGCGTTGACCACGGGGGAGATCGCCGGCGCCGGACTCGACGTGTTCACGAGCGAGCCCCCGAAGCCCGACGGCACCGCGTTCCCGCTGCTGTCGCTCCCGAACGTCGTGGTGACCCCGCACCTGGGCGCCTCCACCGACGAGGCGCAGGAGAAGGCCGGCATCTCCGTCGCCCGATCGGTCAAACTCGCCCTCGAAGGCGACCTCGTGCCCGATGCGGTCAACGTCGCCGGAGGAGTCATCGACCCGTTCGTGCGTCCCGGCATCGCTCTCGTCGAGCAGCTCGGTCAGGTCTTCTCCGGCCTTGCGACCAGCGCCCTCACGAGCCTGGACATCGAGGTGCGCGGCGAGCTCGCCGCCTACGACGTCAGCGTCTACCGCCTCGCGGCGCTGAAGGGCATCTTCACGAAGATCGTCAGCGAGAACGTGTCCTACGTGAACGCGCCGTTGTTCGCCGAGCAGCGCGGCATCGAGACCCGTCTCATCGTCGAGGCCGACAGCCCGCTCTATCGCAACATCACGATTCTGCGCGGCACGCTGTCGGACGGAACGGTGCTCGAGGTTGCGGGAACGCTTGCCGGCACGCGGATGGTCCCGAAGATCGTCGGCATCAACGGCTACGAGATCGAGGTGCCGATCGACAAGCACCACATCCTCATGCGCTATGCGGACCGCCCGGGCATCGTCGCGATCTACGGGCAGAAGCTCGGTGAGGCGGGGATCAACATCGCCGGTCTGTTCGTCGCTCAGCCCGACGCCTCGGGTCGCGCTCTCTCGGTGCTCACGGTCGACCAGCCCGTGCCGGACGCGATCCTCGACGACACGCGACAGGCGATCGGCGCCGACCTCTTCCGTCAGCTGGAGATCGTCGAGGCCTGATCCCGCGGCGCGGGGTTTCGGGGCGCCACGGCATCCTGTCGTCGGGCCGCCATGATTCCTCCGAGCCGCTATGGTTTAGCGCGCAAAACCATGGCGGCTCGGTGAGAACGTGGCGGCTCGGCAGGATGCGGGGGTCAGCGGACGGCGCGCTCGACCAGGGCCACCAGCGCGTCGAGCGCGTCGCCGCGGGGGACCGGACCGGGGATCGATCCGCCCGAGAGCGCATTGTTGAAGTAGAGGCCGTCCCCGACGAGCATCACGAGATCGAGCGCCGCGCCCTCGGGGGCGTAGGGACGCAGCGCGTCGGCCCACTTCTCCCGCACCTCCCGCAATGCCTCGGCGGCGTGGCCGTTGCCGCCCTGCGCGAGACGCGAGGTGGCGAGGATGACGCGGTCGATCGGGTCGTTCGACATGACGGATGAATGCAGATAGTGGGCGATGGGGCCGCCCGGGTAGCTCGACATCGCCGCGACGTCCTCGTCGACGAGGCTCTGGAGGCGTTCGATCAGGCCCGCCTCGAGCATCTCCTTCGAGGCGAAGTGGTAGAGCAGGCCACCTTTGGAGACCCCCGCTGCGCGCGCCGTGGCATCCATCGTCGCCGCGCGTTCACCCTCCTCCACGAGGATCGCCTCGAAGGCGTCGAGCACCTTCTCGCGGGCCAGGGGAGGGCGACTCATGGTGTCGATCGTATCGAGCGCTCGGTGTCCACGTCTGTTACTATACCGGCTGGACGGTTTACAAATGATGACACTGACTGAAGAGATCACCCTGGCCGAGTCGAACGGGAAGCGCGTGGGATGGCGCGGCTGGCTCGCACTGATCGTGCTCATGCTGCCGGTTCTGCTCGTCTCTGTGGACAACACGGTGCTGAGCTTCGCCCTGCCCGACATCGCCCTGAGCCTGAACCCCTCCAGCGCCCAGCAGCTGTGGATCATCGACGCCTACCCGCTGGTGCTCGCGGGGCTCCTGGTGACGATGGGCACGCTCGGCGACCGCTTCGGGCGTCGAAGGATGCTGCTGATCGGCGCGACGGGCTTCGCCGCCGTGTCCGTGCTGGCCGCCTTCGCTCCCAGCGCCGCCTGGCTCATCGCCGCACGTGCCGGTATGGGCGTGTTCGGCGCGATGCTGATGCCGTCGACCCTGTCTCTGCTGCGCAGCATCTTCACCGACCGTGACCAACGCCGCATGGCGATCGCGGTATGGGCGTCGATGTTCTCCGCCGGAGCGGCCCTGGGACCGATCGTCGGCGGCATCCTGCTCGAGCACTTCGCCTGGGGATCGGTGTTCCTCATGTCGGTTCCGGTGCTCGTCCCGCTGCTGATCCTTGCGCCGCTGCTGGTTCCCGAGAGTCGCGATCCGCGACCGGGCCGCATCGACCCGGTCAGCATCGCCCTGTCGATGCTGACGATGGTGCCGATCGTCTACGCGATCAAGGAGGTCGCGGTGCACGGCTTCGGGGTGCTGCCGGTGGTGCTGACGGCGGCCGGACTCGGCTTCGGTGTCGTGTTCGTTCGCCGTCAGCTCGCTTCCGCGCAGCCGATGCTCGACATGCGGCTGTTCGCCCGTGGCACCTTCAGCGGCGCGCTGCTGGTGAACCTGCTCAGCGTCGTCTCTCTCGTGGGCTTCCTGTACTTCGTCGCGCAGCATCTGCAGCTCATCGTCGGTCTGTCGCCGATGGAGGCGGGGTTCGCGCTCGTTCCCGGCATGGCGGCGATGATCGTCGCCGGTCTGCTCGTCGTGCCGATCGCCCGCCGCGTCTCGGCGCGCGTGGTCGTGCCGGTCGCGCTGACGTTCTCGGTCGTGGCCTACCTGCTCGTCCCCGGCGCGGTCGGCGACGGCGCCCTGGCCCTGCTGATCGCCGCCTTCGTCCTGCTCGGCATCGGCATCGGTGCCGCCGAGACGGTGTCGAACGAGCTCATTCTCGCCAGTGCGCCCCCCGCCAAGGCCGGAGCGGCCAGCGCCGTGTCGGAGACGGCCTACGAGCTGGGCGCCGTCCTGGGTACGGCGGTGCTCGGCGGCATCCTGACGGCGGCCTATCGAACCGGCATCGTGCTTCCGGCGGGGGTCGAAGGGGCGGCGGCGGATGCCGCGCGCGAGACTCTGGCGGGGGCGATGACGGTCGCGGGCTCGCTCGACGGCGCCACCGCCGATGGGCTGCGCGCGGCGGCCGCACACGCCTTCGACGCGGGCGTCGGCATCACCGCGGTGATCGGAGCCGTGCTCGTCGCCATCGCCGCGGTCATCGCGGCCACTACGCTGAAAGGGTCCCGCAGCGCCCACGTCGATCACTGACCGTCCCGACGGACGTCGACACCGACGGCGCCGCGCATGCCCGAGTACGAGCAGTGTCGAGGAGTTCCATGTCGCGTGTCATCAAGCTGGCCGTCATTCCGGGTGACGGCATCGGTCCCGAGGTCGTCGCAGAGGCGGAGAAGGTGCTCGATGCCGTGACCGCGGCATCCGAGGTCACCTTCAACAAGACGCGCTTCTCCCTCGGGGCGGCGCGCTACCTCGAGACGGGAGACACGCTCACGCACGATGATCTGGCCGCCATCGCCGCACACGACGCGATCCTGCTCGGTGCCGTCGGGGGCGTACCGGGCGATCCGCGTCTGAAGGACGCGAACATCGAGCGTGGGCTGCTGTTGAAGCTGCGGTTCTCGCTGGATCACTACGTCAATCTGCGTCCTTCGAAGCTCTACACGGGAGCACCGGGGCCGCTTGCCGATCCGGGTGAGATCGACTTCGTCGTCGTCCGCGAGGGCACGGAGGGGCCGTACGTCGGCAACGGCGGCTCGATCCGTACCGGAACGGCGCACGAGGTGGCGAACGAGACCTCCGTGAACACGGCCTTCGGCATCGAACGCGTCGTCCGGTACGCCTTAGCCCAGGCGGAGCGCCGACGCAAGAAGGTGACGCTCGTGCACAAGACGAACGTCCTCGTTCACGCGGGGGGGATGTGGAAGCGGATCGTGGATGCCGTGGCATCGGAGCACCCCGAGGTGACCGTAGACTATGTGCACATCGACGCGGCCACCATCTATCTGGTCACGAACCCGGGCCGCTTCGACGTGATCGTCACCGACAACCTCTTCGGCGACATCCTCACCGACTTGGCCGGCGCCGTCACCGGAGGCATCGGCCTCGCCGCTTCGGGAAACATCAACCCCGACGGCGCGTTCCCCTCGATGTTCGAGCCCGTGCACGGCTCGGCGCCGGACATCGCGGGACAGCAGAAGGCCGACCCCACGGCCGCGATCCTCTCCGTCGCCCTCATGCTCGACCATCTCGGGCTCGCCGACGAAGCCGCGCGCGTCACCCGCGCCGTCGAGGAGGACATCGCCCACAGGGGCTCCGCACCCCGCACCACCGCTCAGGTCGGCGACGCCATCGCCGCCGCGGTGCAGGCGTAGCCTGGAACCGCCGCACGTACGCCGACCGCTCACACCCTCAGGACACGACATGAGCCTCATCTACGAACCCGACGCCGGACTTGCCCCTCTGGAGTTCGCGGTCACCCGCAACCTCGCCGCGAAGGCGCCGGCGGAACGCGAGCAGCTGCTCGCCGACCCCGCCTTCGGCACGACCTTCACCGACCACATGGTCGACATCTGCTGGTCGGTGCGCGGCGGATGGCACCGCCCGCGCGTGCAGCCCTACGGCCCGCTCTCGCTCGACCCCGCCGCGGCGGTGTTGCATTACGGCCAGGAGATCTTCGAGGGCATCAAGGCCTACCGTCACGCCGACCGCTCGGTCTGGACCTTCCGACCCGATCAGAACGGCCGTCGCCTGCAGCGCAGCGCACGGCGTCTCGCGCTGCCCGAGTTGCCGGTGGAGTACTTCATCGAGTCTCTGAAGGCGCTCATCGCCGTCGACGGAGCCTGGGTGCCCTCGGGCGCCGACCAGAGCCTCTATCTGCGCCCGTTCATGTTCGCGAAGGAGGCGTTCCTCGGGGTTCGACCGGCCAACAAGGTCGGGTACTACGTCATCGCCTCCCCGGTGGGCGCGTACTTCAAGGGCGGCGCGAAGCCGGTGTCGATCTGGCTCAGCGAGGACTACGCCCGCGCCGGCAAGGGCGGGACCGGTGCCGCCAAGACCGGTGGCAACTACGCCGCCAGCCTGCTGCCGCAGGCCGAAGCCTACGAGCAGGGCTGCGACCAGGTCGTGTTCCTCGATCAGGATCGCAATGTCGAGGAACTCGGCGGCATGAACGTCGTCTTCGTCTACAAGGACGGGACGATCGTGACGCCGAAGTCCGACTCCATCCTCGAGGGCATCACGCGCGACTCGATCCTGCAGCTGGCGGCCGACCGCGGTCACAAGGTCGAGGGACGCGCGGTGTCGATCGAGGAATGGCGCTCGGGCGTCGCCTCGGGCGAGATCGTCGAGGTCTTCGCCTGCGGCACCGCTGCCGTCGTCGCGCCGATCGGCGTGCTCAAGGGCCGCGACTTCGTCGACGAGCAGCCCCTCGGACCGCTCGCGCAGTCGCTGCGCGACGAGCTGACCGACATCCAGTACGGGCGCCGCGAGGACACGCACGGGTGGCTCGTGCGCCTGGACGAGCCGGCCGGCGACGCGGAGTCCGCCGCGTGAGGGTCGTCCGCTTCAGTCACAATGACGCGATCCGCTTCGGGATCGTCGACGAGACCGATCTCGTCGTCCTCGCCGGCGACCCGCTGTTCGCGGGCTTCGAGACGACGGGGGAGCGGGTTCCGCTCGGTGAGGTGGCGTTGCTGGCACCGGTCATCCCGCGCTCGAAGATCGTGTGCGTCGGCAAAAACTACCGCGACCACGCCGCCGAGATGGGCGGCGAGGCCCCGGCCGCGCCGCTGCTGTTCCTGAAGCCGAACACCGCGGTGATCGGACCGGGAGATGCGATCGTGCGACCTTCGCAGTCCGAGCGCACCGATTTCGAGGGCGAGCTGGCGATCGTGATCGGCCGTGTGGCCAAGAATGTCCCGGCATCCGCTGCGCTCGATTACGTGTTCGGGTACACGATCGGCAACGACGTGACCGCGCGTGACCTGCAGAAGTCGGATGGGCAGTGGGCGCGCGCCAAGGGGTTCGACACGTTCTGCCCGCTCGGTCCGGCGATCGAGACGGAGTTCGACCTCGAGGGCGGCGCGCGCATCGTGACGCGGGTGGACGGCGACGTGCGCCAGGATGGCCCGATCTCCGACATGGTGCACTCGGTGCCGGAGATCATCGCCTACGCCTCGGCCGCGTTCACGCTGCTGCCGGGGGATGTGATCCTCACCGGTACGCCGGCTGGCATCGGGCCGTTCGACGCGGGCCAGACCGTCGAAGTCGAGATCACGGGGCTGGGCACACTGCGCAACACCGCGCGAAACGCGTGAGCGCCCTGGCGCCGGCGATGGACCCCGTCGCCGTCGCGCGTATCCAGCGACGCACCGTCACCGTCCTCGCCGCCGGACAGGTGCTGGGCGGCATCGCCTTCGGCGCAACGGTCTCGCTCGGCGCCCTGCTCGCGGCCGATCTGTCGGGCCAGGAGGCGCTGTCAGGGCTGGCGACGGCATCCGTGACGCTCGGAGCATCGTTGTGCGCCATCCCGCTCGCGCGGATGGCGGCACGGCGCGGGCGACGGGTGGCGCTGACGCTCGGCAACCTCTTCGCGCTGATCGGCATCGGGATCGTCATCACGGCGGCCACCGTGCGCAGCTTCCCGCTGCTGATCGTGGGCGTGGTGCTCATCGGCGCCGGCAACGCGGGCAATCTGCAGTCGCGCTTCGCCGCGACCGACCTCGCTCCCGCCGCGCGCCGGGGGCGCGACCTCGGCACCGTCGTCTGGGCGACGACCGTCGGGGGTGTGGTGGGCCCGCTGCTTCTGACACCGGGAGAGGCCGTCGGCGCCGCGCTGCGTATGCCGCCGCTCACCGGCTCCTACGCGTTCTCGATCGTGGCGCAGCTGATCGCTTTCGCGCTCTACCTCGCGGCGCTGCGGCCCGATCCGCTGCTGCTGGCACAGCGTCTGTCGCGCAGCGGCGATGCGCAGCGGGAGCACATCGACGATCTCGATCGGCCGGTGGCGGCGCGCTACGCGATCTTCGCGGTGGCGGGATCGCACGTGGTGATGGCGTCGGTGATGGCGATGACGCCGATCCATCTTGCGCACCTGGCACCCGAGCACGTCACGCTCGTGGTCGGAACCACGATCGCGCTGCACGTGTTCGGTATGTACGGCTTGTCGCCGGTGTTTGGGCTGCTGGCGGACCGATGGGGACGTATCGCGACGATCCTCCTGGGCCAGGCGCTGCTGGCGGTGTCGCTGATCGTGGCGGCGACCATGCCCGATTCGCAATGGGCGGTGCTGGTCGCGCTGTTCCTGCTGGGAGCGGGGTGGAGCGCTGCGACCGTGTCGGGCGCAGCTCTGCTCACCGAGAGCTCTCCGACGAGCCTGCGGCCGCGACGGCAGGGGCTCAGCGACACGATCATGACCTTCAGTGCCGCTGTCGGCGCCGTGCTCGCGGGCGTCGTCCTCAGTCAGATCGGCTACGGCGGACTCGCGCTCGTCGCCCTCGTGCTCGTCGTCGCGGTCACCGTGCTCTCGCCGTACGCGCGCCGCGGCTGACCCGCCCGGGGTGCCGCGGTTGCGGCGTCGTTGGGGCGGCTTGCGGCGCGGGGCATGCCGAGGAGATGCCGGATGCCGAGGAGATGGCGGATGCCGAGGACGATCTGACACGGAGCTGTCTTCGGATCCCGACATCTCCGCGGAATCGGCGTCCCGCGCACGCCCAGCGCAGCGCGCACGCCCAGCGCGTCCAGCCGATGCCGGCGCCGACTCCCGTGCCAGCTGGTCCCGCTTGCGTGCCGTACTCAGTCAGGGCGGTGGCGGCGGGTCTCGGCATCCGCGTGATTCCGCGGATGCAGGCGATCGGTCCTCGCGCGCAGACTGAATACGGCACGTCCACGCCGTGCGGCGGGGGAGAGAGAACGCCGTCGCTCGGGGGTCAGCGGCCGAGGGCGGTGACGGCTCGCTCGACGTCGTCGTCGTCGTTGAACACGTGAAAGGCGACGCGCGTGCGCCCGTTGCGGCCGGATGCCGTGATGCCGGCGGCCTGCAGACGCGCGAGGTCCGCTCCCTCGGGATCGAGCCAGGTGACGATCGCCGTCGGGATGTCCGGCTGCTCCAGCTCCTGCGCCCGACGAAGGCGGGACGCGAGACCCGTGGCGTGAGCGTGGACGGCCGCGATGTCGGCCTGCGCGAATGTCCGCAGCGCGGGCTCGGCGCCGACGAATGCCTGCCAGGCGGGGGAGACGTCGAAGCGTCGCGCGCAGGCGGCGAGATCCGCGTCACCGCCGTAGCACGACGTCCAGGGATCGTCGCCGGCATACCACCCGGCCTGTACGGGCGCGAGCGTGCGCGCGTAGTCCGCGCTCACCGACATGAAGGCGACGCCGCGCGGGCAGCACAGCCACTTGTAGGCGTGACAGAGCAGCGCATCGAATCGCCCGGCGTCGACCGGCATCCAGCCCACGGCCTGCGTGGCATCGCATACCGTGCGTGCACCGACCGCGGCTGCCGCGGTGCAGATGGCGTCGACGTCGGCGACGTGACCGCACGCGGACTGCACCAGGGAGAACGCGACGAGCGTCGTACTGGAGGTGATCGCGTCGGCCAGGCGCGACAGCGGAGCGGTGCGGACGCGGATGCCGCGGCCTGCGTGCACGAAGGGCAGGACGAGCGAGGAGAACTCGTGTTCCGGTACCAGGACCGTCGAACCCGCGGGGAGCGCCGCCGCGAGAAGTGCCACCTGAACCGACGTCTGGGAGCCGATCGCGACGCGCTCGGGGGCGACACCCACGAGCGACGCGAAGTGTGCTCGCGACTGCTCCACCGCGCGACTGTAGCTCGCGATGTCGGGGCGTCCGGCGAGGTCCGCGGCGACCGCGCGCCGCGTCGCGTCCATCGGCAGCCCCACCGTGCACGCGGCCAGGTAGCCGTCGGCGGAGCCGAACTCGGCGCGCACCGAGGCGAGGGGGTCGTGGACGGCGGTGATCATGGTTTCAGCTTCGCGCGTCGCGACGTATGCGTCTACGGCAGGTATTGCATGAGAAACATGCCATGCGATGATGTGTGCGTGAAGGAGATCGCCCCGGAACTGGACGTCCAGAGCCTGCGTACCGTGCGCGCGATCGCCGACACCGGCTCGATCACAGCGGCCGCCGCCGCTCTGGGATACAGTCAGCCCGCCATCAGCCAGCAGCTGCGGCGTTTGGAGAACCGGCTGGGGGTTGCGCTGATCGAGCGCGTCGGTCGCGGCGTGCGGCTGACGGAGGCCGGCCGCGTGCTCGCCCGTCATGCGCCGGCCGTGACGCACGCCTTCGACGCCGCCGCCGAAGAACTGGCACAGCTGAGGGGGCTGCGCACCGGTGTCGTCCGCCTTGTCGCCTTCCCCTCGGCTTCGCCCGTGCTCGTTCCACGGTTGCTTGCGACGCTGTCCGCCTCTCACCCCGGACTCACGCTCACCTATGTGGAGGCGGAGCCACCGGAGGCGGTGGAAGCGATTCGTGAAGACCGCGCCGACATCGCGCTGACCTTCAGCTACCCGGGGGACCGCGACGACCCGCACGGATCGAGCGCCCGGGGGCTCACCGTACGCAGCGCCGGTCGCGACGACCTGCTGCTCGTGCTGCCCGGAGGCCATGCGGGTGTGGCGGACGTCGCGGCACTCGCCGACGCGACGTGGATCGCCGGTTGCCCTCGCTGTCGCGGCCATCTGCTGGAGCTCTGCGGTCGCGCGGGATTCGAACCGCGCATCGGGTTCGAGACCGACAATGCCGTCGCGGTCGAAGGACTCGTGGCGCAGGGGTTGGGCGTGGCGACGCTGCCGCGGATGGCGGTCGAGTCCTTCCCGTTGCTGCCCGGCGTGCAGACCTCGCCGCTGCCGCCGGCCGAGGCGCGCGGACTCCACGTCGTCACGGCACGCGACGCCGAACGGGTGCCGTCGGTGAGCAGCGTGCTCGAGATGCTCGGGCGGGAACTCGCTGCGGTGCAATCCGTATCAGCCTGACCCGCGGCGTGATCGCCGGACCGCGCCGCGCGCTCGTCGTCGCGACGCGGGGGTGACGATTCGCTGGGCCCGCCCGCCGCCTAGACTGGAGGCGATGTCTGCCGCGATCCATCCCCGTACCACCACCGCTTCCGGAACCGACGTCCGCGTACGGTTCTGCCCGTCGCCGACCGGCCTTCCGCACGTCGGCATGGTGCGCACGGCGCTCTACAACTGGGCGTACGCGCGACACACCGGCGGCAAGCTCATCTTCCGCGTCGAAGACACCGACGCCGCTCGCGACAGCGAGGAGAGCTACCGTCAGCTCGTCGACGCGCTCACCTGGCTGAAGATCGTCTGGGACGAGGGCGTCGAGAAGGGCGGCCCGCACGAGCCGTACCGCCAGTCGCAGCGCCGCGACATCTACGCGGGCGTCCTCGAGACCCTGATCGCCTCGGGTGCCGTCTACGAGTCGTACTCGACGGCGGAGGAGATCGATGCGCGCAACGAGGCCGCAGGGCGAGCGAAGCAGCTGGGCTACGACAACTTCGACCGTGACCTCACCGAAGACCAGAAGGCCGCTTTCCGCGCCGAGGGCCGCGAGCCCGCGTGGCGCCTGCGCGTGCCCGATGAGGACCTGACGTACGTCGACCTCATCCGCGGCGAGGTGACGTTCCCTGCCGGCTCCTTCCCCGACTTCGTCGTCGTGCGCGCCGGTGGCCAGGCGCTCTACACCTTCACCAATCCGGTGGACGACGCGCTCATGGGCATCACCCACGTGATCCGCGGCGAGGACCTCATGCCGTCCACCGCGCGCCAGCTCGCGCTCTACGGCGCGCTCATCGAGGCCGGCGTCACGGACTTCATGCCGCGGTTCGGGCACATGCCTCTCGTGCTGGGCGAGACCGGCAACAAGAAGCTGTCCAAGCGCGATCCCCAGGCCGACCTGTTCCTCCATCGTGAGCGCGGCTTCATCCACGAGGGGCTGTTGAACTACCTCGCGCTCCTGGGCTGGTCGATCGCGGCGGATCGGGATGTGTTCTCTCTGGAGGAATTCGTCGCCGCGTTCGACATCGTCGACGTGAACCCCAATCCCGCCCGTTTCGACCAGAAGAAGGCCGAGTCGATCAACGGTGACCACATCCGAATGCTCGCCGCCGAGGACTTTGCCGCCCGGCTCGTTCCGTATCTGCATGCCGCGGGTCTGATCGAGAATCCGCCCACCGCCGTGCAGCAGGCGACACTGGATGCCGCCGCGCCTCTCGTGCAGGAGCGCATGCAGCTGCTCGGTGAGGCGCCCGGGCTGCTGGGCTTCCTGTTCCGCGACGATGTCGTGTACGAAGACGATGCGCTGAAGGGTCTGCCCGCCAATGCGGGAGAGGTACTCGTGGCATCCGTGGGAGCACTCGAGCTGGTACCCGAGCACGGATTCACCGCTGCGGCGGTGCAGGATGCGCTGTCGGCGGCGTTGATCGACGGTCTGGGGCTGAAGCCGCGAGTCGCCTACGGCCCACTCCGGGTTGCCGTCAGCGGACGACGCGTGTCCCCGCCGCTGTTCGAGTCTATGGAGCTGCTGGGCAAGGCAGAGTCGGTGCGTCGCCTCGGCGCGCTGGTTCAGCACCTCGGCTGAGCCGGGAGCCGCGGCGCATCAGGAGCCGCAGGAGTAGAGGCCTGACATCGGGGCGTCAATGACTTCGGTGCAGTTCGCCACGACCCACGTGCGGATCTGACCGGCCGTGGTGCTCGCGTTGTCGGTGCCGCCGAGCCCGCCCGATGGGCCTCCGCCACCGCCAAAGCCCCCGTTGCCGGCGATCACGTACCGCAGCTTCCCGTCGGCGATGAGCGTCTGGAATGCCGCGAGCGTCGGTGCCGGATCACGCTCGTCGAAGCCGCCGATGGGCAGGAACGACCCGCCGTCCGAGGCCAGGATGAGCGACGCCGCGCTCTGCGCCCCGAAAGTCGCCGCCAGGTACGCGGTGCCCTGTTGGTGCTCCGTCAGCCAGGCCACGGTAGCGGCGGCGCCTGTGCCCGCCTCGCCGGACGAAGCGGCGAAACCGCCGGAGTTGCGAGTGCCCGTGCCCGGCCCGCTGGAACGTTCGCGTGCTCCGTCGGTTGAGGCTCCGGTCTGTCCGCCGGACCGCGAGAACCCGTCCCCGGGGTGCCCCGCCCCGAGCGGCCCCGAGGTACCGCTCCCGGATCCGGAGGCCCCCGAACCGGGTCCGCCGAGGCCTGTTGCTCCCGGTGCGCCGCCGCCGGTACCGGGTCCGAACCCTCCGAACCCGCCGATGCCGGACACACTGGCGACGCCGGCCGCGGTCGGGTTGGTCGAGTTGGGCGACCACATCGTTACGACGGCCCAGCTCGCCGGCGTCAGCAGCATGGCGATCGCCGCGACGACGGCCGTCAGCAGCCGCGGGTGTGCCCGACGGTGGTCCACCACGACGGCTGCCACCACGGCGACGGCGACGAGAACCTGTGCCACCGCGATCGGCAGTGAGAATGCGGCTCCCCGGTCGGAGGCGACACTCAGGCTGATGATCAGCGCCGTCGTGGCCGCGACAGCCGGGAGTGCGATCTGCGCCCACAGGATGCCGCGTCGCCGCGCCCAGGCGAACGCGGCGCCGGTCAGCAGCGCCATCGGGATGGCCATTGAGGCGGTGTAGAACTGGTGCATTCCGGCCACGAGCGAGAACATTCCGGCGAACGTGACGAACCACACGGCCCCGAACACCAGCAACGGCAGGCGGAAGCGAAGGACCGCGAGGATCACGATGGCGAGGATCGCGGTCGGGATCAACCAACCGATCTGATCGGCCAGTGAACCGTTCAGCAGCCGCACGGCCGAGGGCGTTCCCGAGAACGGCGGAGTGAATGAGCGGTAGGCCGCGCTGTCGGCGGTCGTGGAGCCGAACCTGCCGAGTCCGTTGTAGCCGAACACCGTCTCCCACGGATTGTTCGTCAACGTGCTGCCGATATAGGGGCGGTCGGATGCCGGAACGAGCGAGACCGCGATGATCCAGCCCAACGACAGCACGAGGCTGAGCGCTGCCGACACGGCGACATGCCAGACCCGGCGCCACCACGGCTGTCGGGTGCAGAGATAGGCGACGGCGAGTGCAGGCCAGACCGCCCACGCCTCGAGCATGTAGGTCTGGAAGCCGGCGGCGATGAACACGCCCGCCAGTACCAGCCATCCGAAGCTGGCCCGGCGCAACGCGTGCGTCGCTGCCCACGCCGTCAAGGCGAGGGCGAGCACGAAGAACGTCTCTGGCTGGTTGGAGCGCGCGACCGCGACCAGGATGGGCGTCGTGGCGACGACCGCCCCGCCGACGAGGCCCGAGGTGATGCCCGCCCATCGCCGTGCGGTGATCGCGGTCACCACGGCCGCGATCGCCGCGGCCAGCGCGTTGGGAATGATGACCGCGGCGGGGGAGAAGCCGAAGATGCGCACGGTGAGAGCGGGGATCCAGAACGAACCGGGGATCTTGTCCAGGGTGATCGTTCCGGCCGGGTCGAACGAGCCGAAGAGGAAGTTCGGCCAGCTGCGGCTCATCGACAGCGCGATCGATGCGTAGTAGTCGGACATCGAACCGCCGACGCCCCAGGCTGTGAGGATCGCGGCCGCGACTGCCATGACGAGGAGAGACCAGTGCCACGGCGTGCCCATCCGCCGCCGGGTCGTCGCGGGGGTGTGGACGGGCGAGAAGGCGGAGGCGGCGGAGGCGGGGAGCGCGGTCACAACGGTCACCGTAGGACCGCTTCACCAGCGGCGTCGTTGTGCGGCCTATGAAATCGCCCGGATCGCGCCCGTCAGTCCGACGCCCACGTCGCCCAGATGACGTTCTGGCCGTCGATCTGTTGGGGACCGGCCCCCACCGCGTACCGTGCCGAGCTGGCGTCCTCACCGTCGAGCCACCAGATGTAGGCGCCGTAGCCGGTGCTCTGCTGGTACCCCGCGGCCGTCAGCGTGGCACCGATCTGCGCGACGGCGGCATCCGCGTCCCCGACGAAGATCGCTCCCTTGCGCTTCGTTCCGCCGTAGTCGTCCTCGACGTAGCAGGCGGGGGAGACGCCGGGTCTTCCCGCTTCCGGGAAGACGAAGCGCGCGGGATCGGCGGGAGTGGGGTTCAGGTATCCGTTGGCGTCCATGAACGAGATCATCGCGTCGGTGCAGCCGAACAACTGACCGGCGCCGACGGCCGCCGGTGTGCCGGCCTCGGCGGTGGGACCGGCGTCGTTCTCGGTGGCGGACGGCGTCGATGCGGGCGAGACCGCGCAACCGGCGAGCACGAGGACGGCGATGGCCGTGGCGGGCAGGAGCAACGGGGATTTCACACGGCTCAGTGTCCGATCTGCCCGGCGACAGGGCAATGCGTGGTCCGGCTGGTTTGGACTCGGTCCGCGCGTGGGCTAAGCTAGACCCTCGGTACGACTTCGGTCGTCACCCCCTGGGGTATGGTGTAATTGGCAACACGGCTGATTCTGGTTCAGTTGTTCTTGGTTCGAGTCCAGGTACCCCAGCGCTATTTTCCGCAGGATTCCGCATCAGAATCCACCCTCGTTTGGGGGCTTCTCGACCTGTCTGACGGGGTCCGGGGCCAGACACCCTCCGGTGCGTCCGTGCGCAGAGTCGGTATCCCGATCTCCACGCTCTCGTGGCGTCCCGTACGGGTGTCCACGGAGGATGCCGGCGCACCTGATGTGCATGGACATCGGCATATTCGGCATCGCACCGCCGAACTTCACGACGCAGGCGGAGATCGCCGACATCATCAAGGTGAATCGGCCTGACTTTCGTTCCTATCGGAGCCTTGTCCGGCAGGTGCCGCTTGGCCTGATTCTTGGTCAGCGTAGTACGCGTCCTCGACCTCGACGAGGGTACGCATGCTGAGCTCGCCGTGGAGGCGGGAGTTGTTCCACCACCACACCCATTCGCAACGCGCGATTATCGTGGGGATCGAGAGGAAGTCCCACCGGCAACGTGCCCAGGACTCCAGGTGTGCGCGGAAAACGCAGATCAGCACCTGGTTTCGGTGAGCGTTCGCGGCTCGCTCGTCAGATCGGGTTCTTCGGGAAGCCCCTTGACATGTGGTTCGTGGGGGCGTTCGCTGTCTCGCGGAGGGCCGGCGTTGTCGAGGCCCTGCCGAAGAAGCATCGAGCAACGCATCGGATCGGAGTGGACATGAAAGCAGTGGTGTACGAGGGACCCCGTCAGGTCAGCACGAAGGACGTCCCGGACGCGAAGATCGAGCGCCCCACCGATGTCCTGGTCAGGGTGACGACGACGAACATCTGCGGCTCGGACCTCCACATGTACGAGGGGCGGACGTCCTTCGAAGTAGGCCGGACGTTCGGTCACGAGAACATGGGGGAGGTCATCGAGGTCGGTAGTGGTGTGGAGAAGGTCAGGGTCGGAGACCGGGTTGTTCTCCCGTTCAACATCTCGTGCGGATTCTGTAAGAACTGCGAACGCGGCCTGACCAACTACTGCCTCACCACCCAGCCCGAACCATCATTCGCCGGTGCGGCCTACGGGTTCGCCGACATGGGTCCCTACGGCGGTGGCCAAGCGGAACTGCTCCGCGTGCCTTTCGGTGACCACAACGCGCTGCGCCTGGGCGAGGATGCGGAGGAGAAGGAGAACGACTACGTCATGCTCTCCGACATCTTCCCCACCGGCTACCACGCCACCGAGATGGCCGGCGTGGTCCCGGGCGACAGCGTTGTCATCGCCGGGGCGGGTCCGGTCGGGCTCATGGCCGCCCTGTCCGCGATGATCAAGGGCGCCGCGAAGGTGATGGTGGTCGATCGTCACCCTGACCGGCTCGCGTTGGCCGAGCAGATCGGCGCGATCGCCATCGACGACTCCAAGGTCGATCCCGTGCAAGCCGTCCTCGACGAGACGATGGGGCTGGGAGCTGATCGTGGCTGCGAATGCGTGGGTTACCAGGCCCACGATCCTCAAGGCAACGAGGACACCGCCGCCACGCTGAACATGCTCATCAACGCGGTCCGTTTCACCGGAGGAATCGGCACCGTCGGCGTGTTCGTCCCCCAGGACCCCGGAGCCAAGGACGACCTCGCCAAGCAGGGAAAGGCGGCCATCGACTTCGGAACGCATTGGTTCAAGGGGCAGACCATGGGAACCGGTCAGGCCCCGGTCAAGCGGTACAACCGCCAGCTGCGGGACTTGATCGCGGCCGGCAAGGCGACCCCTTCCTGGATCGTCTCCCACGAGATCTCGCTGGACCAGGCTGCCGACGCCTACAAGAACTTCGACGCCCGGTCCAAGGGTTGGACCAAGGTTCTCATCAAGCCCGGGATGTCGACTGAGAAGAAGGGAAACTGATATGGCCGAGACGCTGCAGGGCAAGAGAGTCGCCGTCCTCGCTGCCGACGGGGTCGAGCGAGTCGAGCTCGAGAAGCCCCGCGAGGCGCTGGAGCAGGCTGGTGCACAGACCGAGGTTCTGTCGATCCATGACGGTGAGATTCAGGCCCGTGAGAACGATCTGGATGCAGCAGGCACGTTCACCGTCGACGGGTTGGTCGCGGACGCCTCTGTCGCCCACTATGACGCCCTGCTTCTCCCGGGCGGCACGGTGAACCCCGACCAACTCCGGATTGATCCCGACGCGGTCTCCTTCGTCCGCGAGTTCGTCGAAAGCGGCAAACCCGTTGCGGCGATCTGTCACGGGCCGTGGACGCTGATCGAGGCGGGTGTGGTCAAAGGTCGCACCTTGACATCCTTCCCGAGCATCCGCACCGACCTGCGCAACGCCGGTGCGGACGTCGTCGACCAGGATGTCGTGGTGGACGGGAACCTGATCACCAGCCGCTCGCCCGATGACCTGCCTGCGTTCTGCGATACGATCGTGGCGAATTTTGCGAGCAATTCAACCCAGGACGAGGTGACGTCATGAGCGTGACGAAGGGACTGCTTGTCAGGCTGGAGGCCCTGCCCGGCAAGGAAGACGAGGTCCAGGAATTCCTCGGCATCGGGCGAGGACTCGTTGAGGAGGAACCGTCCACCATCGCGTGGTTCGCGATCCGTCTCGGCCCGTCCTCCTTCGGGATCTTCGACGTGTTCCCCGATGACGCCGGCCGCGACGCGCACCTGTCCGGCGCAGTTGCTGCCGCTCTCGGCGAGCAGACCGGCAAACTGTTCAGCGAGCCGACGATCGAGAAGCTCGACGTCCTGGCCTCGAAGCTCCCCGCCTGAGACCCACGACCTCGTCGAGCGTGCCGCTGTCCGATCCTCATATCGCACAGCGGCACGCTCGTCACGATGGGGTGACTTTGGTTGCTGCCTGCAGTGCCGCGGCGAGGTAGCCCGCGGATGCACAGACGCCCTTATCCGCGACGCAGGCTGGCCTACCAGCTGCGACCACGGTCCCGCCGAGTCCCCTCAGGTCCACGAAAATTCCCGGTAAAGCACCAAAAATACATTTCCCGATCAGGGAGTTAGCGGCACCGGTGCGCGGCCTTGACCGATGGCGAGGACGCCGCAGCCGAGGCAGCCGACTGGTCCCGGCGGTGACTCGACCGTCACGGTCAGCGCATTGCGGCCGCGGCGCTCGACCGCGATCACCCGCAGCCCGTCCAGGCCGACCAGCACGTCGCAGTAGTTGCCATCGGCAAGGCAGCAGGTCGTAGGCTCGGTCATCGTTGAGGTCCTCTCGAGCAGATGAGGTAGAAGTCCTCTGATCCTCGGGGACCTCGACCCATCTCCCGAGCAGCCCCGGCTACCGGCGCGTCGCCCGATACCCACATTCAACGGCGAAGCGCCGGTTATGCCCCTGACCTTAGCGTCGCGGCCTCGGCGAGGGCGGCGGCGAGATACGGTGCTGAAGCGCTGTTTCTCGACGCGGCGACCTCTGCTGGCGTTCCGGACGCGACCACTGTGCCGCCGTTGTCGCCGGCTCCCGGCCCGAGATCGATGACGTAGTCGGCTGCGCCGACCACTCGCATGTCGAGTTCCACCATCACGACCGTGTTGCCCGCATCGACGAGAGTCTGAAGGTGGGTAACTAGACGGTCTGCGTCGGCACAGTGCAATCCGGAGGTCGGCTCATCGAGCACGTACAGAGTGTCGCCGCGCTGCGCTCGTTGCAGTTCGGTGGCCAGCTTCACACGCTGCGCCTCCCCACCCGAGAGCTCTGTGGCCGGCTGTCCCAAGCGCAGATAACCGAGCCCGACATCGACCAGCGAGGTGAGGGAGCGCATCACATCGTACTCGCCGGCGAAGAACTCGTGAGCCTCTTCGACGCTCATCGCGAGGATTTCCGCGATGTTGCGCCCTCGCCAGGTGATCTCCAGGGTGCTCGATTGATAGCGGGTGCCATGGCAGTCGGGACACACGGTATAGACCGAGGGCAGGAAGAGCAGCTCGACCATCACGGAGCCTTCACCCTCACAGGTCGGGCAGCGGCCGCCTGCGACATTGAAGGAGAACCGGCCGGGCTTGTATCCGCGTGTCCGAGCTTCCGGCGTCTCGGCGAACCGGCGCCGCACATGATCGAAGAGTCCTGTGTAGGTCGCGACGTTGGAGCGGGGCGTGCGGCCGATGGGCTTCTGGTCGATGCTCACCACACGCCGGACGGTCGTGAGATCGCCCTCGACCGACCCTCCGAGTTCGTCGGACTCGTCAGTGAGGAGCAGGGCGTCGGCGTCAGCGCTTTCCTCCTCGACGCGAGGGGCGTCTCCTTGCCTGGCGCCGATGAGGGCGGGCAGGACTTGACTGACAAGGCTGGACTTCCCCGACCCTGACACGCCAGTGACAGCCGTGAGCGTTCCGAGCGGTAGCGCCACAGATACATCCCGCAGGTTGTTGCGAGTGACGTGCTCCAGCTGCAACCAGTCGTGGGCGGCGCGGGGCTGGCGCGGTGGAAGGCCGCTGCCCCCGAAGACGTAGCCGCGCGTCACCGACTCGTCGACCTCCGCGAGGCCGTCCGTGGGTCCGCTGTAGATCACGCGCCCGCCGCGTTCTCCGGCTCCGGGGCCGATGTCGACCAGCCAGTCCGCGTGCCGCATGACGTCGACGGAATGCTCCACGACGAAGAGGCTGTTGCCGCGCTGCTTCAGCCCGTCGAGGATACCCAGCAGCGCGGTGACGTCGTGCGGATGGAGACCGGCTGACGGTTCGTCGAGGACGTAGACAACACCGAACAGTTCCGACGTGAGCTGCGTGGCGAGTCGAAGTCGTTGTAGCTCCCCTCCGGACAGTGTCGGCGTAGTGCGACCTAGCGAGAGGTAACCGAGTCCGAGATCGATGATGGGGCGCAGGCGGTCCAGCAATTCTGCGCCCAGGCGGGCTGCCGCGGCGCGCTTCTCGACAGACTGATTCGGTGTGCGACGGACATCCGGCGCAGCGGAGCGCGCGGAGCCGCCAGCAGCAACGCGCTGCTCGACGGCTTCACGTCCAGTCGCGACGTCTACCACGGCGCCGGAGGTCTCGCCCCCCCGGTCAGACTCGGCGACGACGGACTCGAGGAGCGCAGCCAATTCACGCAGTGGCAAGGCTGAAAATTCCGCGATATCGAGTCCTTCGAACGTCACCGTCAGTGCTTCGGGTTTGAGCCGCTTCCCATGGCACACCGGGCAGACCGCCGCGCTCATAAACTGGGCTACGCGGCGCTTCATAGACGCGCTCTTCGTGTTCGCGAAAGTGTCGAGCACGTACCTCCGCGCGCCGACGAAGGTGCCCGAGTAGCTCGGTTCGATTCCTGCTCGGATTGCCCGGCGCGCCTCAGCGAGCGTGAGTCGAGAGTGGACGGGAACGAAGGGGGTCTCGTCGGTATAGAGGATCCAGTCCCGATCCTTCTTCGGCAGATCCCTCCACGGTACGTCGACGTCATAGCCGAGCGCGACGAGCACGTCCCGCAACTGGTGGCCGTGCCAGGCGGTCGGCCACGATGCGATGGCGCGCTCCCGGATGGTGAGTGAGGGATCGGGCACCATCCGCTCCTCGGTCACCGCGTACACTCTGCCGATGCCGTGGCACTCGGGGCACGCGCCCTGCACGGTGTTCGCGGAGAAGTCCTCGGCGTAGAGCATCGGCTGACCATCTCTGTATTCACCGGCTCGCGAATAGAGCATCCGAACCACACTCGACAGCGTGGTGATGCTGCCTACAGAGGAGCGCGCGCTGCGCCCTCCGCGCTGCTGCTGCAAGGCGACTGCGGGCGGCATCCCAGTGATGGAGTCGACGTCGGGGACACCCGCCTGGTCGATCAGTCGCCGCGCGTACGGGGCAACTGACTCCAAGTAGCGCCGCTGCGACTCCGCGTACAACGTGCCGAAAGCCAAGGAGGACTTCCCGGATCCGGACACGCCCGTGAACACAACCATCGCGTCACGCGGAACCGTGAGATCGACGTCCTTGAGGTTGTGTTCGCGGGCACCACGCACCCGGACATCGGGCTGGACGTGGGTGGACACTGAGGAAGGGTCATCCATCTGGGAACTGTACCAAGCGGGTCTCGTGGTAAGCAGGTTCATCGACCGTGGGAGGCAAGATGATGCGGCAGTAGTGCCCCGTAGCGTGGTGTAGCCCGCGATGGCCGGCTCGTCGTTCGTCGTTGCGGACTGCTACCTCGCCGGGGTCTCCACCCGTCGGATGGACAAGCTCGTCAAGACCCTCGGGATCCACTCCCTCTCCAAGTCCCAGGTCTCGCGGATGGCGGCCGAGCTCGATGAGCACGTCGACCAGTTCCGGCACCGGCCCTTGGGCGATGCCGGCCCATTCACGTTCGTCGCCGCCGACGCGCTCACCATGAAGGTCCGCGAAGGCGGGCGCGTCACCAACGCCGTGGTGCTCGTCGCGACCGGCGTCAACGCCGACGGGCGCCGCGAAGTCCTCGGCCTGCGTGTCGCGACGAGTGAGACGGGGGCGGCCTGGAACTCGTTCTTCGCCGACCTCGTCGCCCGCGGCCTGGGCGGCTTCCGCCTGGTCACCTCCGACGCCCACCCCGGGCTCGTCGAAGCGATCGCCGCGAACCTGCCTGGCGCGGTCTGGCAACGCTCACTCGTCAAGATGGGTAGTGGCGGGATCGTCCCGCTGGTTCATCCTCACCGTCGGGAGAGGACCTTGGCAGCGTGACCTTCGAGGTCCAGCGGCAGACCTGTCCCTCCCGGCGGTGGCGGATTCCGACTGGCTAGTGGGAGTCGTGCCCCGACAGCGGGAGCACCTGAGTGAGCGTCCAGAGGGGTCCGTCACGAGGCGGGCCTCGTCTTCGAAGGAGAAGCGCTCATGCCAGACCTCAACTTGCCAGCGTGGCCGGTATTCGCCGGCATCGACTGGGGCGGTGAGAACCACCAGCTCTGCGTTGTCGCGCCCGACGGGAAGCGGCTACTTGAGACACGTGTCAGTCACGACGTCGCCGGGCTCCACCAACTCGACCTGCATCTGAACGGCTTCGGGCGGCAGGTCCCGATCGCGATCGAACGCTCCGAAGGTCTCCTCGTCGAGCACCTTCAAGCGACCGGGCATGCGGTGTTCCCCGTGTCTCCGCGGATCTCCGCGAGGGCGCGGGAGCGTTACAAGGTCGCTGCGGTCAAGGACGACCGGTTCGACGCGTTCGTACTCGCCGACACGCTCCGCTTCGACCATGCGCACTGGCGCCCGCTGTCAGTCCCGTCACCGCTGCTCGCCGAGATCAGGGCACTCACACGCGACCGGGACCGGCTCCTCGAGACGCAGCAGGCGACGGAGAGTCAGTTGCGGATGATCCTCGAGGCCTACCACCCCGCACCCGTTCGGTTGTTCTCGTCCGTCGACCGGCAGATCACGCTGTCGTTCGTAACGGACTATCCGACACCGGCGAACGCGTCCCGGGTGAAGACCACCAGGATGGCAGGGTTCCTTTCCCGACACCACTACACCGGCAGAGTCCCCGCGCAGACCCTCGCGGACCGGATGAGACAGAACCTGCTCTCCGGCTCGCCAGGAACGGTCGCGGGCAAGAGCTTCTCCGCTCTCGCATTCACCCAGGTGCTGCAGCTTTTGAACACGCAGCTCGCCGAGTACGACGACGCAATCGCCGCAGCCACCGCGGAGCACCCGGACGCCCTGATCTTCGCCAGCTTTCCCGGCATCGGCCCCGTGCTCACTGCGGTGCTGCTCGCCGAGATCGGTGAAGACCGCGCAAGGTTCCCGCAACCTGAAGTGCTCCTCGCCGAAGCCGGCCTCGCCCCGGTCACCCGCTCGTCGGGCAGGTCCCGGTCGGTCAGGTTCCGCTACGCCGCGAACAGCCGCCTCCGAGAAGCAACCATGTGGTGGGCGTTCAACTCCATCAAGATGTCACCCTGGGCGGCCGCCGCGTTCCGCGACGCCCGGGACCAGAAAGGCCAGCGCTACCACCGCGCTCTCCGCGGACTCGCCGCACGCTGGACCCGCATCCTCTGGCGCTGCTGGACCAACCACGAAACCTACGACCCCGCCCGCCACGGCTCAGCCGCACTGATCACCGCCGCCTGACCGCGCGCTTTCGACACCCCCGCCCGACACTCGAGGCCGAGCGGCGCCTTCAGCGCGCCCACGCAAACACACCAAGATCTGCACCCAGTTGACAGTGGGAGTCTGCAGAACCCACTACGCCGCGAACCTGATGAGCGTGACGCCGAAGACGATGTGGCCGGCGGTGAAGGCGATGCTCCACTCCGTCTACGACCAACCCGACGCCGACGCCGTTCACGCCCAGTTCGACCGGCTGCTGGACTACGTCGACGACAAGCTCCCCGACGCGCACGAGCACCTCGACAACGCCCGAGCAGACATCCTCGCGTTCACCGGGTTCCCCGAGGGCCTCTGGCAGCAGATCTGGTCCAACAACCCCAACGAACGCCTCAACCGAGAGATCCGCCGCCGCACCGACAGCGTCGGCATCTTCCCCAACCGCGACGCGATCATCCGCCTCGTCGGCGCGGTCCTCGCCGAACAGACCGACGAATGGGCCGGAAGGACGCCGCTACCTCGGCCTCGACATCCTCGCCAAGTCCCGCCTGGGCGGGCACCTGCGTGATCGAGGGGCGTGGCCTAGGATGCAGGCGCTTGGATACCTGATTCGCGATGAGGCTCGTGATCCCGATGGCGGCCACCCCCCTCGCCGCGGCGCGCCGTGCGCGTGGGCGCCCCGTCAGCGCGAGCAGACCCGCGATCGCGATCCACAGCACCGACCGATCGGCGGCGCGCGTCAGCGCCGGCATCGTCGCGTCCACCAGCGGGCTGCGTGTGCGCGCGACGGCGGCGAAGGTCGCGATGTCGAGCGCATCCACCTGTCGACGGACGTCGCGCCACCTCCGGGTCGATCCCGCTTCGACGCGGGATCGGCGAGGCGTGGACGGTCGACGAGGCATGGGCGCTCCGATCACTTCATCGCGTTGCCGATGTAGGAGTACTTGACGAACACCTCCGAGGCCCACCCGGCCTCGTCGAGCACGCCCTGGACAGCCGTGAGCATGTACTTCGAGTCCCAGCCCATGTAGAGGTACTGGCCCTCTGCGAGCTCGTCCCACTGCCCGTTCCAGGCTCTGGCGGGATAGACCGGTCCGCCGCGACGCGCACTGAAGTCGATGACGCTCTGGCGCGAATCGGCCCACAGCCGTTTGAAGATCCGGTTGAACAGGTACCGGATGTCCGGCACCTCCCAGTGCTCGCCGCGGAACTCGACGTAGTCGAACTCCCGCTGCCAGCCTCGCGGCCAGCCGCGCCGCTTCACGGCGTCCAGGATCGGCGTCAGGTTGTCGTCGTCGATGCCCACGACCGCCGGCCGCCGCCACACGCCGAGGAAGACGTCCGTGAGCGCCTGCGTGCGGGCGGCGATGGCCGCGGTGCTCCATGCCGGGGTCGCCGCGAGCGCGCGGGTGATCGTCACGGCGCTCTCGTCGTACACCCGGCGCTTCTCCGGGAACGACGCGTCGAACGCGCGCTCGAACAGCTGCTCCTCGAGCAGGGTGAGATTGCCGAGCGTCGGGGCCAGGGCACGGAAGCTGTTCTGCTCGTCGTCGGACAGTTCGGCCCAGCGTCGGATGCCGTCGGGAGACCAATCGTCGGACGGCGCTGCCGGCACGACGTGCTCCAGTCCCATGTCGGGGAGGTCGATGTCGCCCGCCAGACGCTTCAGGACATAGGGCGGGTGGGGGAGGGCCGTGTACTTAAGGCCGACGCGCGTGCGTTCGTCCGACGGCGTGATGCGAGCGATCGCGTGCACCAGAGCGTCGCGGGACACGGCGGCGGCGCGGCACAGGCGCGCGACCAGTCGGTCGGTCGTGACACCGACGACGGTGCGCCGAAGCAGGAGCGACTGCACGTGCTCGAGCGAGACGAGCAGCTCGGCGGCCGTGAGCTCGCCCTCGCCGTGCTCGTGCAGCAGCCGCAGCGCAAGCGGGTAGATGCCGCGGCCGAACGTGTTCAGATACGTCAGCTGACGTGCGATCACCGGATCGTCCGCGCGCGCGGGGTCGAGCAGGATGCGGTAGATGCCCGCGTATCTGCGCCACTGACCGGCCCGGTCGCGCAAGGTCGCGACGTCCAGGCGGGGGAACTGGGCACGGAACGTGTCGTAGACGCCACGCTCACCGACCACCGTCACCTCGCGCCCGGTCAGCATCACGAGGTAGTGGCGCCAGAAGTCGCCGATCTGCTCTCCGGTGTCATGCTCGATCGGCACCCAGTACTCGTCTTCGATCTCCCCCTGCTCGGCGTGCGAGAGCCCCATCAGGACGTAGTTGTGGATCAGCTCGTGATCGCGCAGAGGCTCGCCGGTGGAGTTCAGGCTCTCGAAGGTCTGCTGCGCGTTCGCCTCGGGACCGAGGGTGATGGAGACGTGCTCGAGTCGCTGCAGGCCGCGCCAGATGTGCGCCGCCTCGTCGGGGCGGATCTGGCTGCGGAAGAACGCGTAGTTGTCGTCGAAACGCGACTCGCGCATCTCCTCGCCGGGTGAGCGGCGTCCGAGCACGACGCTCTCGAAGACGTCCGCCCAGGCGCGATGCGGGCGCAGCTTCGTCCGGGTGGGGTCGTCCGCGCGCACCAGCACCCGTTCGAGCTCGGCCGCGAGTGCGGGGTCGTCATCGCGGAGGGTGTGGTGGAGCGCGGCGACGAGGAGCATCAGGGTCGTGATGCGCTGCTGCCCGTCGATGAGCACGAGGTGGGCGTCGTCCTCGGACGAGCTCGACGCGGTCGAGAGGATCGAGCCGATGAAGTGCGTCTGCCCGGTGCCGGCGTCGGCGACGGCGCGCACGTCGGACAGCAGCTGCTCGCAACCGCCGATGTCCCACCGGTACTGACGCTGGTAGACGGGCACGACGATGGTCGTGTCGGATGCCGAGAGCCAGTGGATCGTTGCGACAGCGGTGGCCGAGACGTGTGCCGCCGCGACCGAGGGGGCGAGTTCCGTACCGCTGTTCATGCTGTCCGTGTCGCCTCCGCGCTCGCTCTCGATGACCGCCGTCGAGTCTAATCGCGTTCACATGGGCGCTCTGTAGGCTTGCCTCAGTCGGGCCTGTAAAGACTTCGCTTGTCCGGCAGAAAGGTTGAATCCGTCATGGGTTACATCAAGAGCGCGGCTCTCGAGGAGACCGGTTACGTCGTCCTCGACCGCTACAACAAGGAGATCGACCCGAAGGAGTGGCTCGACGTCGAGTACGTCGACTGGAAGTCCTCGGGCGACACCCGTTTCGCACCGTTGGCCTCCGCCAAGGGCGAGATCGAGTGCAACGGCTTCTGGAACCACAAGCCGCCGCGCACCGACAAGGACGGGGTTTGGATCGACTCGCAGATCGCCATCGCGCCCACGCTGACGGCGCGTGCGCAGGAGCCGGGTGCGAACGTCGGTCGTTGCCGGATCATCGAGCTGCAGCCGAACACCTATGCGGACTGCCTCTACAACCTGCACCAGGACGACAACAACCGCCTGAACCCCGATGGCACGGGCTGGGTGGTGCGTGGCTTCTTCAACCTCACGGATGACACCACGAGCTACTTCGTCCTGCGTGAGAACCGCACCGATCCGAGCGAAGAGACGCGGATCGCGCTGCCCGCCGGCGCGCAGCTCATCGTCGACACGCAGCGACTGTGGCACGCCGCCGCCCATTACGGCACGGAGCCGCGGTACTGCCTCATCACCTCGTGGGAGTCGGGTCCCGAGCTGGACACCTACATCGCGAAGTACAACGGTGTGAACAAGGTGGACAGCTACCCCGTCGACCAGGAGACGCTGGACGCCGGTCAGATCGAGCAGGAGCGCCGCATCGCCGCACGCGCTGCGGCTCTGGCCGCTCGTGGTCAGCAGGAGGTCACGGTGATGAGCGAGGCCTGAACCTCGGCATCCTGCCGCGCACGCCGCGGAACAGGAAGGGCCCCGATCCTCGGATCGGGGCCCTTCCGCGTGCCGTGTGGTTTTATCCGGCTTCGGGTGTTGATGCACCTGTGTTTGTGTTGTACTGTGTGGCTATTCAAGGAGGAACCGTGTACGCAACGGAGCGACAGCAGCTCATCGAGCAGCTGATCACCACTGAGGGACGGGTCGTCGTCGTCGACCTCGCCCGCCGCTTCGGCGTGACGACCGAGACGGTGCGCCGCGACCTGGACCAGCTCGAGACGGCGGGACTCGTCCGTCGCGTGCACGGCGGAGCCGTAGCCCGCACGCGCGTGAGCACGGCGGAGACCTCGTTCGTCGAGCGCACACAGCGCCGCACTGACGCGAAGCTCGCCATCGCGGCGCGCGCGCTGGATGCCATCGGCACGCACGGCGACGGATCGGTGTACATCGACGCGGGGACGACCACCGCGGCTCTCGCGGGACTGCTGGCGCAGCGCACCACGACGTCGCACCCGCTCGAGGTGGTCACCCACTCGATGACGGTGGCTCATCTGCTCGCCGGAGCGCCGGCGCTGAACCTCACGGCCATCGGCGGCCGGGTGCGCGGGCTCACCGCCGCCGCGGTCGGTGCCCAGACGGTCGACGCGATCTCGCGGCTCCGTCCCGATCTGGCCTTCATCGGCACGAACGGGCTGTCCGCCGCCTTCGGCCTCAGCACGCCCGACCCCGACGAGGCTGCCGTCAAGCGTGCCGTCATCGCCTCCGCCCGCCGTGTCGTCGTCCTCGCCGACGCGGAGAAGTTCGACGGCGAGCTCCTCGTGTCCTTCGGCCGCCTCGCCGACCTCGACATTCTCGTCACCGACGCCGAGCCCCCTGCCGACCTGGTCGCCGCTCTGGGCGACGCCGATGTGGAGGTGTGGATCGCATGATCGTCACTCTGACCGCCAATCCGTCCCTCGATCGCACGGTGACCCTGTCCGACGCGCTGCGCGTGGGGGAGGTGCAATCGGCGCTGGCGGTCCGGGAGGATGCCGGGGGCAAGGGCATCAACGTGACCCGCGTGCTCACCGGTTCCGGAGCCGCGAGCCGCGCGGTCCTTCCGTTGGATGCCGACGACCCGTTCGCGGCCGTGCTGCGATCCGCTCATGTGCCGGTCCTCGCGGTGCCGCTGCCGGGTGCCGCCCGGGCCAACCTGACGCTCACCGACGGTGAGGGCGTGACCACAAAGATCAACCTTCCGGGAGTGACGCGCGGCGCGGCCGACGCGGCGACCCTCATCGACGCGACCGTCCGGGCGTCGGAGGGGGCGGACTGGCTCGTCCTCGCCGGGTCGCTGCCGCCGGGCCTCGCGGACGACTTCTACGTCGACGTGATCACCGCCGTTCGTGCGGCGGGAACCGCGGCGCCCCGCATCGCGGTCGACACGTCCGGCCCGGCGCTGCGCGCGGTGGTGGAGCGCGGACGCCCCGAGCTCATCAAGCCCAACGACGACGAGCTCGTCGAGCTGACCGGGACTCCTCTCGACGCGACCCGACCGCTGCCCGAGGCCGTGCTCGCGGTCGCTCGCGAGCTCGTGCCGGCCCGCGTCGGTGCCGCCTTCATCACTCTCGGCGGCGACGGCGCCGTACTCGTCGACTCCGAGGGTGCCTGGTTCGGAACCCCTCCGCCCACCCGCGTCCGCAGCACCGTAGGCGCCGGCGACAGCTCGCTGGCGGGCTTCCTGCTCGCGGACATCGCGGGGGGCAGTCCCGCGGAACGTGTGCGCAGCGGCATCCGGTATGGGTCGGCGGCGGCATCGCTTCCGGGAACCCAGGCGCCGACCCCCGCAGATCTCCTCCCCGGCGAGGTGCCGGTGAGGGCCCTCACCCTCTGAAAACAACCCTGAACCCAAACGACCACTGGAGGTCACCGTGTCAGAGATCATCACGCCGGCGCTCGTCAGCCTTGACGAGTCGCTCGGCACCGACAAGCGGGCCGTCATCGACGCCCTCGCCGCGCGCGTCGCGGCGGCGGGGCGCGCGACGGACGCCGCGGCCCTGGCCGCAGACGCCTGGAAGCGCGAGCAGACCGACGAGACCGGCCTTCCGGGCGGCATCGCGATCCCGCACGCCAAGAGCGCAGCGGTGCGCGAGGCGACGCTCGCCTTCGCGCGGCTGAAGCCCGGCATCGACTTTGGCGCCGACGACGGCCCCGCCGACCTCGTGTTCCTCATCGCCGCCCCCGACACGGCGGCCGAGGAGCACCTGGCCGTGCTGTCGCAGCTCGCGCGCAGCTTCATGCGCGAGGACTTCACGGCAGGCCTGCGCGCCGCCGCGACGCCCGAAGAGGTGGTCGCCCTCGTGACCTCGGCGGTCTCGGGCACCGGCTCTCCCGCAGCGGCACCGGCTACCGCAACGGCCGACAGCGCCCATCTCATCGACGGCCGGCCGGCGCGTATCGTCGCCGTCACCGCCTGTGCCACCGGCATCGCGCACACCTTCATGGCCGCCGACGCGCTCACCGCGCAGGGCGGCAAGGACGGGGTCGATCTGATCGTCGAGCCACAGGGCTCCAGCGGCTACAAGGCTCTCGACCCGAAGATCATCGAAGCGGCCGATGCCGTCATCTTCGCCGTCGACGTCGACGTGCGCGAGCCCCAGCGCTTCGCGGGCAAGCCCGTCGTGCGCGCCAGCGTCAAGCGCGGCATCGAGGCTCCGGCGCAGCTGGTGGCCGAGGCGATCGCCGCCGCCAAGAACCCGAACGCGACGCGCGTCAGCGGGTCGGCAGCCGCCGCATCCACCTCGACGTCCGGTGCGGGGGAGTCGTACGGCGCGAGCATCAAGCGTGCCCTGCTCACCGGTGTCAGCTACATGATCCCGTTCGTCGCGGGCGGCGGTCTGCTCATCGCGCTCGGCTTCCTGCTCGGCGGCTATACGATCGCGTTCGACGCCGACAAGATCCTCGGTGCGTCGACGCTGTGGAACCTCGGCGACACATCGCTGATCGTCTACCTCGGCGCGGTGCTGTTCAAGATCGGTGCGCTCTCGTTCGGCTTCCTCGTGCCGGCACTGGCCGGCTACATCGCGTACGGCATGGCCGACCGCCCCGGTATCGCACCCGGTTTCGTGGCGGGTGCCGTCGCGGGCTTCATGGGCGCCGGCTTCCTCGGCGGTATCGTCGGCGGTCTGCTCGCCGGTGTCGCCGCACGTTGGCTGAACGGCCTGGACGTGCCGCGCTGGCTGCGTGGCCTGATGCCCGTCGTGATCATCCCGCTGCTGGGTTCGATCTTCGCCTCCGGGCTCATGCTGCTGGTCCTCGGTGGACCGATCGCGTGGCTGACCAAGGCGCTCAACGATTGGCTGTCCGGCCTCACCGGAGCCGGTGTGATCATCCTCGGCATCATCCTCGGCCTCATGATGTGCTTCGACCTCGGCGGCCCCGTGAACAAGGTGGCCTATGCGTTCGCGACGGGCAACCTGGCCGCGGGTATCGCCGGTGACGAGCGCTACCTGCAGATCATGGCCGCCGTCATGGCCGCCGGCATGGTGCCGCCGCTCGCGATGGCCCTCGCCTCGACCGTCATCGATCGCAAGCTCTTCACCGAGCCGGAGCGAGAGAACGGCAAGGCGGCGTGGCTGCTCGGCGCGGCGTTCATTTCCGAGGGTGCGATCCCGTTCGCTGCGGCGGACATCTTCCGGGTCATCCCGTCGATGATGCTCGGCGGCGCGGTCACCGGTGCCCTCTCGATGGCGTTCGCGGTCACGAGCAAGGCTCCCCACGGCGGCGTCTTCGTCTTCTTCGCGATCGACAACTTCTGGCTGTGGCTCGTCGCCATCGCGGCCGGTACCGTCGTCGCCGCGTTCTCGGTCGTCGCCCTCAAGCGCTTCGCGCGCCGCGGGTCGGCCGTCGACGAGGGTATCTCCGGCGCTGCCGCGGTTTCTCCCGAAGCCGTCAGCGCCTAGGCTCGAAGACAGAAGAATACGACCGATCCAAGGAGGATCCCATGGCAGAACGCCAGGCCACCGTCGCCAGCAGCTCGGGACTGCACGCGCGCCCCGCGAAGCTCTTCGTGCAGGCGGTTCAGCAGACCGGCGTCCCCGTGACGATCGCGGTCGAGGGCGGTCCTGACCTCAACGCCGGCAGCATCCTCACGCTGATGGGTCTCGGCGCCACACAGGGCACCGTCGTCACGCTCAAGGCCGAGGGCGAGGGCGCGGATGCCGCGCTCGACACGCTCGTCGCGTTCCTCGAGACCGACCACGACGCCGAGGCCTGATCGGCGCACACGCACGGATGCCGCGACTCCCGGAGTGACCGGGGGTCGCGGCATCCGTCGTCTTCGGGGTGTCAGAGATCGATCGCGTCGCCCGGATCGAGGGGACTGAACCGTCCGCCGCCCTGTTCGGTGGCCCAGTGCAGACGCCCGCGGTGCATGTCGAGCCCGATGCGGGACAGCGTCATGTCGTGCGTCGCGAACGAGTGCTCCGGCTTCACGGCGAGGACGAAGTCCATGGCCTCGCCGACCTTCAGCCACGGAGCGCCGACGGGGGCGGCGAGCAGCCGGACGTCCGCGCCCGCGGGGACGGCGTAGGAGTCGCCGGGGTAGTAGAACTCCTCGTCGACCAGCACGCCCACGTTGTCGACCACAGGGATCGACTCGTGGATGACGGCGTGGCGCCCGCCGAAGAAGCGGAGCGAGAAGGGGCCGACCGTCACGGCGTCCCCGGGAGCGACGACGGTGAGGCCGAACTCGGCGGCCGCGTCTGCGACGCCCTGGGGGCCGTAGATCGGCACGTCGGACGCGTGCTCCCGGATGCGGCGGAGATGCTCGGGCGTCCAGTGGTCGGGGTGTTCGTGGGTGAGCACGACTCCGACGGTCCCGGCGAGATCCTGCAGCGGAAGCGTGAAGGTTCCCGGATCGATGATCAGCTGGCTGCCCTCGCGCTCCAGACGCAGGCAGGCGTGTTCGTGTTTGGTGACGCGCATGTCGCTCAGTCAACGCCTGTCGTGCGATCGGGGCAAGCCGGGCGCCCGGTCCGGTCTCGATTTGGTGAGGCGTCGATCGTCATGGCATAATCGAACGGTTGCTTACGCAGCGAAAAAGGTACGGCCCCATCGTATAGCGGCCTAGTACGCCGCCCTCTCACGGCGGTAACGCGGGTTCGAATCCCGCTGGGGTCACCACGACAGAAGCCCGGTCCAGACGGACCGGGCTTCTGTGCGTCACCGCCGTCGTCGTGGAACCGATCACCTCTCCGCCGAAGCGTTCCGTCGGCTGTGACGGCGTCGACGCGCTCGCACGGCGAGCACCACGACGGTTGTGACGACGAGCCCCACGCCGAGCCACGGGAGCAGGAACCCGACCGCGACGACCAGGGCGTTGAGCGTGGCGATGAGTCTGTTCCACCCGGCCGCGACGCCATCGCCGAAGCCGGCCGGGTCGGCGGTCACGGCGGGGGACGGCTCCACGAGCGAGACCGTGAGCGTCGACATCGCGACCTGCGACTCGGTCCAGGTCAACTGCTGACGCAGGGAGTCGAGCTCCGATTGGCGTTCGGAGAGCGCGGACTCAGCGGCGATGAGATCGGCCGTCGAGCTCGACTGCTTCATGAGGTCGGTCAGGCGCGCGACCGAGGTCTCCAGCGCGCTGACACGAGCTCGAAGATCGAGGGTCTCGGTCGTCACGTCCCGCCGGTCGGTCTGCGATGCGGTGACGGTGCCGAGTGTGGACAGTCCTTTCACGACCTGTGACAGCGCATCGGCGGGGACCCGAACCGTGATCCAGGCGCTCGCCGGAGCGGGCATCATCTTGCCCATGTCGGGCAGCGGAGCGGCCGGTTGCCCGGGCGAGGTCCCCGTGCTCTGAGATTCGACGTATCCGCCCGCATCAGCTGCCGCCGTCGCGATCGCCTGCGCCGCGGATGCCGCGTTCTGCACGTCCACGGTGGCGGACGCGCTCACGGCGATCTGCCGGTCCGCGGTGTTCACCGCAGCAGTACCAGCGGAGGCTGCCCCGCCGCCTGAGGAGTCTGCGCCGCTCATGCCCTCGGCGCGGGTGTCCGGGGCGGTGGCGATCGCGCTGCCAGCCTCCAGCGAGACGGACGTCAGGGACGACGCTCCCGACGAGCCGGAGACTCCGTGCAGCACGGACGGAGCGATGATCGCTGACACCGCGACGAGCGCCGCTGCGGCGGCACCGCCCATCCAGAGACGTCCGCGGCGCACGGCGCGCGCACGCTCCCTCTCCGCCTTCTGCCACTGGGCGCTGCGTTCCTCCGCGATCTGGGCGAAGAGTCGCTGCTCAATGACTTCGACACGGTCGTCGGCGAGCTCGGGCAGTGCGTTGTCTTCCGTGGTCATGACCCCTCCGAGGTGATGGTGGTGCGCAGCGAGCTGCGGATGCGGGAGAGGCGGTTTCGGACCGCACCATGACTGACGCCGAGTCGGTCGGCGGCTTCGCGGTAGCCGTAGCCCTCGGCCGCGCACAGGCGGAAGATCTCCTGATCCAGTTCGCCGAGCGTCGACAGCTGAGCCGCGATCCGATCGGCGAGGTCGGCGTCGATGACCGCACGCTCGACATCGATCGTCGCCGGAAGGGTCTCGTCGACTCCTGTCGCCAGGTGCTCGCGGTCGCGCTTCTGACGCCGGACGCGGTTCGCGGCCTGGAAGCGGCAGATGGTGACGAGCCACGGCAGGAGGGATTCGCTCTCCAGCTGCAGAGCGCCGATCTTGCGCCACGCCACGAGGAACGTCTCCTGCGTGACGTCCTCGGCATCGGTCGCCGTGCCCACCAGCGCGTGCGCGACGGCGTAGACGGCGCGCACGTAGGAGCGATAGAGCGTACGGAAGGCGAGGTCGCTGCCCGCGGCCGCGGCCGCGACCAGCTCCGCGTCGGTGCGCAGGCCGGAGTGGTCGGTCGTGGTGTCCTCATCGTCTCTCACTGGATGAGTGTCCGCGAGCGGCGAATCGTCTCAGAGAACTCGGCATCCTCGAAGCCGGTATCCTGGTCGCAGCGAGAGGGAGTATCCCGTTCTCGCGCGCCCGTCACCACGGGCCCGACGTCGGGTTCCCGGGCGCGCGCCGCAGCACTGCTGACGGGGGAGAGACTTTCGACGTTTCGTCATCCCCTCGAAAGGCCTGCATGGACCTCCCCGTCTGGTTCGAGATCGGTTCGCTGATCGTTCTGGTGCTGATCCTCGTCGCCGATCTCGCCCTCATCGCACAGAGGCCGCACATTCCGACGCCCAAGGAGTCGAGCCTCTGGGTCGTCTTCTACGTCACTCTCGCGCTGATCTTCGCGGGACTGATGTGGCTGTTCGCCGGCGGGGAGTACGCCGGCCAGTTCGTCGCCGGCTGGCTCACCGAGTACAGCCTGTCGATCGACAACCTCTTCGTCTTCGTGCTCATCATGAGCCAGTTCTCCGTGCCGCGGCGCTACCAGCAGAAGGTGCTGATGGTGGGCATCATCATCGCGCTGGTCCTCCGCGGACTGTTCATCCTGGCCGGGGCCGCCATCATCGAGCAGTTCAGCTGGGTGTTCTACATCTTCGGCGCCTTCCTCATCTACACCGCGTGGAGGCAGGCGTTCCCGGGCGGCGACCACGACGAGGAGATCAAGAAGGAGTCCGTCGTCGTGCGGCTGCTGCGTCGCACGATCGACATCAGCGAGGACTACGACGGTCCGAAGGTGCGCACGCTCGTCGACGGCAAGCGCATGTTCACCCCGATGATCATCGTGTTCGTCGCGATCGGCATGACCGACCTGCTGTTCGCGCTCGACTCGATCCCGGCGATCTTCGGCATCACGCAGAGCCCCTTCATCGTCTTCACGGCGAACATCTTCGCGCTGATGGGCCTGCGCCAGCTCTACTTCCTGCTCGGCGACCTTCTCGACCGTCTGAAGTACCTGCACTACGGCATCGCCTTCATCCTCGCCTTCATCGGTGTCAAGCTCATCGCGCACGCGATGCACGAGAATGAGCTGCCGTTCATCAACGGCGGCGAGAACATCGCGTGGGCGCCCGACATCTCGACGTGGATGTCGCTCGGCGTCATCGTCGTCTCGATGGTCGTCGCGACGGGGGCGAGCCTCATCGCGGCGCGGAGGGAAGGGCGCGACGTCACGCTCGACGAGCAGTGACGATCCGGCGCCGATCGTCGCGGTGGTAGTCTGAGCCGGTGCGGATCGCTCGCCTCCTCCTTAGCCGCCGCGACGAGACCTCGTTCTGAGCCCTCTCTCGTCGCGGAGTCCGTCGCGGGCTTGATCCCCTTATCTGGAGAACGAGACAGCATGAGCACAACGATTCCCGACCGCCCGCGGACCCTCGCCGAGAAGGTCTGGGACGACCACCTCGTGGTGAAGGGCGAAGAGGGGCAGCCCGACCTGATCTACATCGACCTGCACCTCGTGCACGAAGTGACCAGCCCGCAGGCGTTCGACGGCCTCCGCGCCGAGGGGCGTCCGGTGCGCCGGCTCGACCTGACGATCGCGACCGAGGACCACAACACGCCCACGCTCGAGATCGACAAGCCGATCGCCGATCTCACCAGCCGCACGCAGATCGAGACCCTGCGCCGAAACGCCGAGGAGTTCGGCGTACGGCTGCACTCCCTCGGCGACAAGGAGCAGGGCATCGTCCACGTCGTCGGCCCCCAACTGGGTCTGACCATGCCAGGGATCACGGTCGTCTGCGGCGACAGTCACACCTCGACGCACGGTGCTTTCGGCGCCATGGCCTTCGGTATCGGTACCAGCGAGGTCGAGCACGTTCTGGCGACGCAGACGCTGCCGCTGAAGCCCTTCAAGACGATGGCCATCACGGTCGAGGGAGAGCTGAAGCCGGGAGTGACCGCGAAGGACATCATCCTCGCCATCATCGCCAAGATCGGCGCGAACGGTGGCCAAGGCTATGTGCTCGAGTTCCGCGGCAGCGCCATCCGGTCGCTGTCGATGGAGGGCCGGATGACGATGTGCAACATGTCGATCGAGGCCGGGGCCCGCGCCGGCATGATCGCCCCGGACGAGACCACGTTCGCCTACGTCAAGGACAAGCCGCACGCTCCGCAGGGTCAGGACTGGGACGACGCCGTCGCCTACTGGCGGACTCTCCCGAGCGACGAGGGCGCGGTCTACGACGCCGAGGTCTTCCTCGACGCGAACGAGCTCGAGCCCTTCGTCACGTGGGGCACCAACCCCGGCCAGGGCGTCTCACTGAGTGACGTCGTGCCCGACCCGGCATCCTTCGCGGACGCCAATGAGCGCGCGGCCGCCGAGCGCGCCCTCGCGTACATGGACCTTGCCGCCGGGACACCGCTGAAGGACGTGACGGTGGATGCCGTCTTCATGGGTTCCTGCACGAACAGCCGCATCGAAGATCTGCGCGCCTTCGCCTCGGTCATCGAGGGCCGCCACAAGGCCGACGGCGTCCGCGTCATGGTCGTCCCCGGCTCGGCGCGGGTACGTCTGGAAGCGGAGGCGGAGGGGCTCGACAAGGTCTTCACCGCGTTCGGTGCGGAGTGGCGTTTCGCGGGTTGTTCGATGTGTCTCGGGATGAACCCCGACCAGTTGGCCCCCGGGGAGCGGTGCGCATCCACGAGCAACCGCAACTTCGAAGGACGTCAGGGCAAGGGCGGCCGCACTCACCTCGTCTCGCCGCTGGTGGCCGCCGCGACGGCGGTGCTGGGGCGGCTCGCCAGCCCGTCCGATCTGCCCGCCGTCGAGAAGGTCGAGGCCTGACATGGAGAAGTTCACGACGCACACCGGTATCGCCGCCGCGCTGACGCGGTCCGCGGTCGACACCGACCAGATCATCCCCGCCGTCTATCTCAAGCGCGTCACCAAGACGGGCTTCGAAGACGCACTGTTCGCCAACTGGCGTCAGGACCCTGATTTCGTCCTCAACCAGCCGGCGTTCGCGCGCGCCTCGATCCTCGTGGCGGGCCCGGACTTCGGTACCGGCTCGAGCCGCGAACACGCCGTCTGGGCCCTGCGCGACTACGGCTTCCAGGTCGTGCTGAGCCCGAAGTTCGCCGACATCTTCCGGGGCAATGCGGGCAAGCAAGGCCTGGTCACCGGTGTGATCTCCGAGGCCGACGTGGAGGCCATCTGGGCCCAGATCGAGGCGCAGCCGGGGATCGAGATGACGGTCGACCTTCTCGAGCGCACGGCGGTGATCGGCGAGCTCCGGGTCTCGTTCGAGATCGACGATTACACTAGGTGGAGGCTCCTCGAAGGTCTGGACGACATCGGGCTGACTCTGCGCAATGAGGACAAGATCGCGCAGTTCGAGGCGCGCCGCGAGGCGTGGCGCCCGCGGACGCTCCCCGTTCGCTAGGACGGATCGCGCCTTCACCGGCGCCGATCATCTGTCTTTCGCTTCCCCGTCCTCGACACACACTGTGAGGTCCGATCCATGAACACCCTTCTGAGCGCTTCGGCGTCGACACCCGCCGGAGGCGAGGTTTCGGTCCTCGAGATCCGCGGAGGACGGCCGCTGAAGGGGCGCGTCGAGGTGAAGGGCGCGAAGAACCTCGCGACCAAGGCGATGGTGGCGGCGCTGCTCGGGGAGTCCGAGAGCGTGCTGCGCGATGTCCCCGACATCAGCGATGTGAAGGTCGTGCGCTCTCTGCTGGAGGTGCACGGGGTCACCGTCACCGATGAGGGCGAAGGGGTCCTGCGTCTCGACCCGCGCGGTGCGGTCTCCGCGCACATGGAAGAGATCGACGCGCACGCCGGCGCGTCCCGTATCCCGATCCTCTTCTGCGGCCCGCTGCTGCATCTGCTCGGGCAGGCGTTCATTCCGGATCTCGGCGGATGTCGCATCGGCGACCGTCCGATCGACTTCCACCTCGACGCTCTGCGCGCCTTCGGTGCGACCATCGACAAGCTGCCCAGCGGCATCCGGCTTTCCGCGCCGAACGGACTCAAAGGCGCGAACATCGCCCTGCCGTACCCCAGCGTGGGCGCCACCGAGCAGGTCCTGCTGACCGCGGTGCGCGCGAAGGGCACGACCGAGCTGCGAAACGCCGCGATCGAGCCCGAGATCATGGATCTGATCGCCGTGCTGCAGAAGATGGGCGCGATCATCTCCTACGAGCCCAACCGCGTCATCTTCATCGAAGGCGTCGACACCCTTCGCGGCTACGACCACCGGAGCATCTTCGACCGCAACGAAGCCGCATCGTGGGCGTGCGCGGCCCTGGCCACCGACGGCGACATCTTCGTCGGTGGAGCCAAGCAGCAGGAGATGCTCACCTTCCTCAACGTCTTCCGCAAGGTGGGCGGCGACTTCGACATCCACGAGGACGGCATCCGCTTCCGCCGCGGGGGATCCCTGAAGCCCGTCGTCGTCGAGACGGACGTCCACCCGGGATTCATGACCGACTGGCAGCAGCCGCTCATCGTGGCCCTGACGCAGGCCGAGGGCGTCTCGACGGTGCACGAGACCGTCTATGAGAACCGGCTCGGCTTCACGCAGGCTCTGAACAAGATGGGTGCCGACATCGTCGTGCACCCCGAGGGCATCGCCAGCCCCGACCGGCGCGTGGCGCGCCGCGCGCTGGAGCAGGCCGCGGTGATCACCGGTCCGACGCCGCTGCACGGCGCCGATGTGGTCGTTCCGGACCTCCGCGGCGGCTACAGCTATGTGATCGCGGCGTTGGCGGCGCAGGGGCGTTCGCGCGTGGCGGGCGTCGACATCATTCGTCGCGGATATGAGAAGTTCCTCGAGAAGCTCACGATCCTCGGCGCCGACTTCGACGTCGTCGGATGACGGGCACGGCGCGCCCGGCGCCGCGGCGCCGGGCCTCTCCGGAGAAGACGCGTCCGTCGGTCTTCTGGCCGCTCGCGGCCATCATCGTGCCGGCGGTCGGCTGGTTCGCGAAGATCGAGATCAGCGGTGCGGAGCACCTTCCGGCGGAAGGCCCCTACGTGCTGGCCCCGAATCACTACAGCGAGTTCGATCCGCTGATCATCGCGGTGGGCACGTGGCGTATGGGCCGCGCACCGCGGTTCATGGCGAAGGAGAGCCTGTTCCGCGTTCCCGTGCTCGGGGCGGCCTTGCGCGCGACCGGCATGGTCCCGGTCGCCCGGGCCTCGTCGTCGGCCGCGGCGAAGCAGACCCTTCAGCAGTCGGAGGATCTGGTGACCCATGGCCGCGGCGTCATCGTCTACCCGGAGGGCTCGCTCACGCGTGACCCCGACATGTGGCCCATGCGCGGCAAGACCGGCGCGGTGCGCCTCGCGCTGGCCGCCGGTGAGCCGATTCCCGTCATCCCGGCGGCGACGTGGGGCGTGCAGCAGATCCTCCCGCGGTACGGCAAGCTCCGCTTCTGGCCGCCGCGCCGTCGCGTTCGCCTTGCCCTCGGCCCGGCGACCGACCTCTCGGCCTTCACCGGCCCCGGCGCGACGGGGTCTGCGAACCTCATCGCCGCCACCGATGCCGTGATGGCCGACATCGCTGCGCTGTTGGGCACCTTGCGCGATGAACGGCCGCCGAGCGAACGGTGGAACCCGTCTGCGCACGGGCAGAACGAGACGGGCCGCCTTGACGCGTAGGGGCGAGTCGGCATTGCCGCGGGTCGCGGTGATCGGCTCGGGCAGCTGGGGAACCACGTTCGGCAAGGTGCTCGCCGACGGCGGTGCTCACGTGGTGATGTGGGCTCGCCGCGCGGAGCTCGCCCAGGAGATCCAGGAAGGGCACCGTAACAGCGAGTACCTGCCCGGCATCAACCTGCCGCGCACGATGTCGGCGACGACGCACCTCTCGGAGGCGCTGGAGGGTGCGTCGCAGGTCTACCTCGCGATCTCGAGCCAGGCCCTCCGGCAGAATCTGAAGGCGGTGCGCCCCCTGGTGCGCGACACCGATGCCCCGATCGTGTCGTTGATGAAGGGCGTCGAGAAGCGCAGCGGGCGGCGGATGAGCGAGGTGATCGTCGAGGAGCTGCACTGCGACCCGGCCCGCATCGCCGTCGCGTCCGGCCCGAACCTTGCGCTCGAGATCGCCCGGGAGCAGCCCACGGCAGCCGTCATCTCCTCCACCAGCCGTGACACGGCCGAGGCGGTCGCCCGGCGCGCTCGCAACGTCTACTTCCGGACTTTCGTGAACACGGATGTGATCGGCACCGAGTTCGGCGGTGTGCTGAAGAACCTCATCGCCGTCGCGATCGGCATCGTCGACGGCGTCGGTTACGGCGAGAACACGAAGGCCTCCATCATCACGCGCGGTCTCGTGGAGATGACCGACTTCGCCGTGGCCCAGGGCGCTCAGCCGGAGACGCTGCAGGGGCTGGCCGGTCTCGGCGACCTGATCGCGACGTGTCAGTCTCCGCTGAGCCGCAACAACACCGCCGGGCGACTCCTCGGCCAGGGCTACAGCTTCCAGGACGTCGTGAAGCAGATGAACCAAACCGCCGAGGGACTCGCCTCGGTGGCACCGGTGCTGCAGCTGGCCCGCGCCTCCGGCGTCCAGATGCCCATCGTGGAACAGGTCAAGATGGTTCTGGACGGCACGATGAATCCTCGCGACATCGCGCCGCATCTGACCACCGACGACGACAAGCCCACGGGCGAGAGGACCCAGCATGGACAAAGCGGTAGTGGCGGTGCTCTTCGGAGGGCGTTCCAGCGAGCACGCGATCAGCTCCGCGACGGCGGGCGGCGTGCTTCGGGCGATCGACCGTGATCGCTTCGACGTCATCCCGGTAGGCATCACGCGCGACGGCGCTTTCGTGCTCGAAGACGACGACCCCGACAAGTTCGCACTCAACCCGGAACGTCTGCCGGAAGTCGTCGACAACGGCACGCGCATCCTGTGGCCGGACTCCATCCGCTCCCGTGAGCTGCGCGTTCAGGATGCCGACGGCATCCGCTCGCTCGGCGACATCGACGTCGTCTTCCCGATCCTGCACGGCCGCTTCGGCGAGGACGGCACGATCCAGGGCTTCCTCGAGCTGCTCGATCTGCCCTACGTCGGCGCTGGGCTGCTGATGTCGGCGATCGGCATGGACAAGCACACCACCAAGAGCGTTCTGAAGGCTGCCGGCGTTCCCGTCGTTCCCTGGGTCACCGTCACCGAGGCGGCGCTGGCGCGTGACCGCGACCTGTGGCACCGGCGCATCCGCGCGCTCGGGCTGCCGGCGTTCGTCAAGCCGGCCCGCGCCGGGTCGAGCGTCGGCGTGTCGAAGGTGTCCGAGTGGAGCGAGCTGGATGCCGCTCTGGCGACCGCCTTCGCGGAAGACGGCACGGTGCTGGTCGAGCAGGCGGTCGTCGGCCGCGAGGTCGAATGCGGCGTGCTTGCCGGTCGAGACGGCGACGCCCCGCGTGTCAGCGTCGCCGGTGAGATCGTGATCACGGGACGGGACTTCTACGACTTCGAGGCGAAGTACCTCGATGCCGCCGGCATCGAGCTCGTCTGCCCCGCCCGGCTGCAGGGCGGTGAGCTCGCCGAGATGCAGCGCGTCGCTGCCCGTGCGTTCGAGGCGCTGGGCGGCGAGGGTCTGGCTCGAGTCGACTTCTTCTTCACCGGAACCGAGTTCTTCGTCAACGAGGTGAACACGATGCCGGGGTTCACGCCCATCTCGATGTTTCCGAAGTGCTGGATCGCGACGGGAATGAGCTACCGCGACCTCATCAGCGAGCTGATCGATCTCGCGCGCGTGCGCTGACGACCGGCACGGATCGTCTTAGGAGGACGGGCGGGCGATGCAGCTGCGGCCATCCGTGGGCAGCTGCTGTACAGCGGAGGACAGTGCGCTGAGCACGTCGCGTCCGCTGACGACGTCATAGTCGAGGTACACCTGCACCGCGGGGGTACGGCCGAACGTGGTGAACCGGTACTTCGGCGCCTCGGAATCATCCATCAGCCAGTCGATGCCGTCGACGGTCTGGCAGACGAGCGTCGACGGTCCCGGCGCGTCGAGCCCGCACGTCAGCAGGACGCTGGCGGGGCTGCCCCACGCACCCGTGGCCTGGGCGTCGGTCCATCGGCGCGGCTGGCCGTCGACGGTGGCCGGCAGACGAGAGGTCACCGCCGCACATGCCGGGTCGTTGGCTCCCTTCGCCGGTGTCATCGAGACGGTGGAGCTGCAGCCGGCGGTACCGAGGGCGATGCCGAGCGCCACTGCCACGCTCAGAGGGGCGACGATCAGGCGCGAGCGGGACATCACTCCAGGCTACCGTGGAGCGGTGAGCACACCGATCGCCCCGACCGTCCGCGACCTGGGGGAGCGGCAGCTCTTGTCGCGCATCTTCACCGTCCTCGACGGCTCGTCGCGCGCGCTCGTCGGGCCCGGCGACGATGCCGCGGTGCTGGCGGCTCCGGACGGCCGCGTCGTGGTCTCGACCGACACGCTCGTGCACGGCCCCGATTTCCGGCTCGCGTGGTCGAGCGGGGAGGACCTGGGCTGGAAGGCCGCCGCGGTCAACCTCTCCGACATCGCCGCGATGGGCGCCCGCCCGACCGCGCTGGTGGTGGCTCTCACGCTTCCCGATGACACGCCGGTCGCGTTCGTCGAGGCTCTCGCGCGCGGACTGCGGGCGGCGTGCGACGCACTCGCGCCGGGATGCGCGGTGGAGGGTGGGGATCTCGCGGCATCCGACACGCTGACGATCGCGGTGACGGTGCTGGGCTCACTGGACGGCGAAGCGGCCGTGCTGCGTTCGGGAGCGCGTCCGGGCGACATCGTCGCCGTCACGGGTGAGCTCGGCGCGGCAGCACGGGGGCTCGCCCTGCTGTTCGATCGATTCCGGGATGCCGAGGGCCGCCCCCTCGCCGTCGATCCGTCGGTCCTCACCGACCGTGAGCGCGCCGATCTCGCTGCCCAGCTGCGTCCGCGCCCGCCGCTCGCGCTCGGCCCTCTGGCCGCGCGGTCGGGCGCGACCGCGATGATGGACGTGTCCGACGGACTTCTGCTGGATGCGACGCGTATGGCGGAAGCGTCCGGCGTGCGGATCGATCTGAGCCCGGAGCTGGACGACATGGCGCTTCGAGGCGGGGAGGATCACGAGCTGCTCGCCACGTTCCCATCCGGAGCCGCCCTGCCGGAGGGTTTCCGGCGTGTCGGCACCGTGATCGCCGACGCGACGCCACACGTCACCGTCGGAGGTGCGTCGTCAGCCGGCGTCGGCGGGTGGGATCCGCACCGGGACTGGGACGCGGCCCGCGGCTGATGCGGCCGAGGCGCCGCGCACCGCGGCGACGGCGCGGGCGATCGCCGTCGTCTCAGGACTGCGGGCGTACCCACCACAGCGTCGTGTCGCCGTAGCTCTTGTCGCGCTCGTACTGCAGCGCGTCGGGCAGCGTGGGGGCGCCGGAGCGGGTCGCGCGCTCGACGACCACGAGCGCGTCGGGCGCCAGTCGCGGCGCGAGCATTTCCAGCACGCGAGCGAGTTCGGTGTCGGCGAGGTCGTACGGCGGATCGATGAAAACGAGATCAAACGTGCGGGCGGTGGCCCGCAGGTACGCCTCGACGGAGCTGCGGTGCACTCGGATCGGCGTGCCCGGGAGCACCTTCGCGACGGTGCGAGCGTTGCGGTCGGCGACGGCCGCGGCGCGCGGCGCCTTCTCGACGAGATCGACGGATGCCGCGCCCCGGCTGGCTGCCTCGAGCCCGAGGGCGCCCGAACCGGCGAAAAGATCCAGCACGGCGGCTCCGTCGACGATGTCGGCCGCGTCGAGAGCGCCGAAGAGCGATTCACGCACGCGGTCGCTGGTCGGGCGCGTCCCGGCATCCGGGACACCGAGCGTGAGAGAACCGGCGGCTCCGGAGATGATGCGCGTCACGTGTTCACCCTAACCGTGGTCTGACGGACCCGCCGCGCCCGTCTCGTCGCGGAGCCGGGGCTCGGTGCGGCGCTCTGGTCGAAAGCCCGCCTTGTCGGCGTAGAAGGCACGGATCGCGTCCATGTCGCGGGCCACGTCCCCCGTGAGAGCGAGGGTCGGCCCGAGCCCGGTCGTCATCGTCGTACGGTCGACGTAGCCGAGCGTCAGCGGCATGCCGGTCTCGCGGGCGATGCGGTAGAAGCCGTTCTTCCAGAACGCGTTGCGCCCGCGGGTGCCGTCGGGAGTGACCACGAGGCCGAAGACCTCCCCGGCGCGAATGCGGGCGACGATGTCCTCGACCACGCGGCCTGCGTCGGCACGGTCGACGGGGATGCCGCCGAGAGCGTTCATGACGGGTCGTCGCCAGCCGCGGAAGAGCGTGTCCTTGCCGAGCCAGTGGATGCGCATCCCCAGACGCCACGAGATGGCGAGCATGAACACGAAGTCCCAGTTGGACGTGTGCGGCGCGCCGATGAGTACGGTGGGGCGCTCCGGAGCGGGGGTCGTCGCCAGCCGCCACCGGCTGCACGACCAGAACACGCGGGCAACGGTGCGGCGGATCACGAGCCGACTCTACGGGTGTCTCCTGGATGATCCGTGCATGTCTGATCGCCCGGGGACGGCTACGGCGTCGGTGGGCCTCAATAGACTCGGAGCATGCCCGCGATCACGCTCGACACCGCTCTTGTCGATGCGCTGGGAGCTGCGACCGCGAAGCTGTTCGATCGGGCATTCGGCATGAGCACGGTGGCCGATCTCCTGACGCACTACCCGCGGCGATACGCCCGACGCGGCGAGCTCACGCCGATCGACTCGCTGCCGCTGGGCGAGCAGGTCACGATCGTCGCGGAAGTGCGCTCGGTGTCGTCGCGACAGATGCGTCAACGGCGCGGTTCTCTTCTCGAGGTCGTGATCAGCGACGGCGCGGGAGCACTGACGCTCACGTTCTTCAACCAGGCGTGGCGCGCCAACGATCTCCAGGTGGGCCGTCAGGGGATGTTCTCGGGGAAGGTCGGCCAGTTCCAGGGGCACCAGCAGCTGGCTCATCCCGATTACACGCTCTTCGACGATGCCGACGCGGCGAGGTTGAACGCCCAGGCGCAGCAGCACACCCCGATTCCCATCTACCCGGCGACCAGCACGGTGGCGACATGGCAGGTGCAGAAGGCCGTCGCCACGGTGCTGGCTGCGTTGGCGCCGGTCTCCGACCCGCTGCCCGACTCCCTGCGCGCCGATGAGGGTCTGCTCGATGCGACCACGGCTCTGCGGCGGATCCACGCGCCTGAGAGCTTCGAGCAGATCGACGACGCGCGGCGTACGCTGCGCATGCACGAGGCGTTCATCCTGCAGACCGCGCTGCTCCAGCAGCGGCAGACCGTGCGGGCGATGGCCGCGACCTCGCGTCCGGGCGGCGCACTGTTGGACGACTTCGATTCGCGCCTGCCGTTCACCCGGACCCCCGACCAGGAGGCTGTCGGTGCGCAGATCGCCGCCGATCTGGAAGGTCCGTGGCCGATGAACCGTCTTGTTCAGGGAGAGGTCGGTTCGGGAAAGACGCTCGTGGCGCTGCGCGCCATGCTGCAGGTCGCGCAGTCCGGTGGGCAGTCTGCGCTGATCGCCCCCACCGAGGTGCTCGCGGCGCAGCACGTGCGCTCGATCGCGCGGATGCTGGGACCGCAGCTCGCTGCGGATCTGATGCCTACTCTGCTGACCGGGCAGCTGCCCGCCGCCGAACGGCGCAAAGCGGCGTTGCGGGTGGCGTCGGGACAGGCGCGCATCGTCGTGGGAACGCATGCCCTGCTGAGCGCGTCGACGACGTTCGCCGACCTGGGGCTCGTCGTCGTCGACGAGCAGCACCGATTCGGCGTCGAGCAGCGCGAGACGCTGCGAGCGAAGGGGACGGCGCCGCACGTGCTGGTGCTCACCGCGACACCCATTCCTCGCACGGTCGCGATGACCGTGTTCGGAGACCTGGACGTTTCCACCATTCGCACCCTTCCGAGCGGGAGAGCGGGCATCGCGACGCATGTCGCACCGCTCGCGGAGAAGCCCGGCTGGTTCGGACGCGTGTGGGAGCGCGCCGCCGAGGAGGTGGCCGCCGGACACCAGGTCTTCGTCGTCTGTGCCGCCATCGACGCCGAAGCCGTCGGTACCACGGCGAAGGATGCCGCGGAGGACGTTCCCGTCGATGTGGGCGCGCCCGAGGGCGAACAGCCGCGCACACGATGGGGTGTCGTCCAGGTCTCACAGATGCTCGACGGCATCTCCCTCTTCGACGGCCTGCGCGTCGAGATCCTTCACGGGAAGATGCCGGGGGAGCAGAAGGATGCCGTCATGCAGGCGTTCGCGGCCGGCCAGATCGACGTCCTCGTGGCGACCACGGTGGTGGAAGTCGGCGTCGACGTGCCCAATGCCTCGACGATGATCATCATGGAGGCCGATCGGTTCGGCGTCTCGCAGCTGCACCAGCTTCGCGGGCGGGTGGGTCGCGGTGCGGTCGCCGGCTTGTGTCTTCTCGTCACGGAGGCGCCGGAAGGGACGCCGGCCCGGTCTCGCGTGGAGGCGGTCGCGTCCACGACGGACGGCTTCCTGCTCGCCGAGATCGACCTCGAACTGCGCGGAGAGGGCGACGTGCTCGGAGATACCCAGTCGGGGGCGCGCACCTCTCTGCGGCTTCTTCGGGTCGTCCAGGATGCCGATCTGATCGCGCGAGCCCGTGCGGCGGCGGCAGACGTGCTCTCCCGCGACCCGATGCTCGAAGACCACCCCGGCCTCGTCGCAGCGATCGAGCGGCGCATCGGGCAACAGGAACGGGCGGCCCTGTCCAAGAGCTGATGGGGCTCGAAAGTGACGCCGCTAGGCTGACGGCATGAACAACCGCATCGCGGTGGTCCCCGGTTCGTTCGATCCGCCGACCCTCGGACATCTCGACGTCATCCGCCGCGCCGCGGCCCTGTACGACGAGCTGCACGTGCTCGTCGTACACAACCCGGGCAAAGAGGCCATGCTGCCGATCGCACAGCGGCTGAGTCTGCTCGAGCAGTCGATCGGGGAGGAAGGCGTCGAAGGCAATGTCGTCGTCGCCTCCTGGAGCGTCGGGCTTCTGGTCGACTATGCCCAGGACGTCGACGCCGGCGTGCTCGTCAAGGGCATCCGGTCCCAGATCGACGTCGCCTACGAGACGCCGATGGCGATCGTCAACCGGCACCTGGCCGAGATCGAGACGGTGTTCCTGCTGCCCGACCCTGCGCACGCGCTGGTGTCGAGTTCGCTCGTGCGTCAGGTTGCCGCCCTCGGTGGCGACGTCTCACCGTTCGTCCCCGGGCCGGTCGCCCGCTTCCTCGACACGGGAGCACGGGCGGGCTGACGGCCTCGGCTGCCCACGAGGCGGCTACCATTGCGTGGTGGTCAGAAAGCATGTGAGCGGTCCGTTCGTGTTCCCGGTGCGCGATATCTCGCATCGTGCGGGGGAGATGCGCGAGTTCGACATCGAGGTCCCCGCGCCGGCGAAATGGGGCGAGGGACTCGTCTCCGTTGCCGAGGGTGAGCCCATCGAGCTGGGCGTTCGTCTCGAGTCGGTCCACGAGGGCATTCTGGTGACCGCCGAGATCGACACCGAGTACTCCGGGGTCTGTGGCCGATGCCTCACTGACATCGCCCGGCCTGTCGAAGTCGAGTTTCAAGAGCTCTTCGGGTATCCTGGGACGGAAGCGATCGACTTCGAGGTTCAAGACGACCACGTGGATCTTGAAACTCCGGTCAGGGATGCGATCGTCCTCTCGCTTCCGTTCCAGCCGGTGTGCCAGCCGGACTGCCCGGGGCTCGACCCCATCACGGGTGAGAGGCTGGCCGCAGGAACCGTGCCGGAGATTCCGATCGACGAGCGCTGGGCCGCGCTGAAGGCCCTCACCCCAGACCCTGACGACGAGGCCTCGAGCCGCGTCGCCACCGATACAGAGAAGAGCTAGCCATGGCAGGTAACCCCCCGAAGCGGAAGGTCTCCCGCTCCAACACTCGTTCGCGTCGCGCACAGTGGAAGGCCGAGGCGCCCACGCTCGTCAAGACCGTCGAGAACGGCAAGGTCGTCTACAGCCGTCCCCACCAGGCGAAGGTCGTGACCGACTCGCAGGGTACCGAGCTGTTCCTCGAGTACAAGGGCCGCAAGGTCGCTGACATCTGATCGCGGCGGCCATCTGATGGCGGATGCCGTGATCGAGCACCGTGTGCTCTCCGACAAGCTCGGGGTCGACATCGACCCCGAGCTTCTGTCGGTTGCGCTGACACACCGCTCGTTCGCCTACGAGAACGGCGGGATCCCGCACAACGAGAGACTGGAGTTCCTCGGGGATTCGATCCTCGGTCAAGCGGTGACGGTGCACCTGTTCGTGACGCACCCTGAACTGGAGGAGGGTGCCCTGGCCAAGCGCCGGGCGAGCGTGGTCTCCACCGTCGCTCTCGCCGAGGTCGCCCGCGGTATCGACCTGGGCGCGCACCTGCGTCTCGGACGCGGTGAGGATCAGACCGGCGGGCGCGACAAGGACTCGATCCTCGCCGACACGATGGAAGCGGTCATCGGCGCCACATTCCTCTCCTCCGGGCCGGAAGCGGCCACGGCACTCGTGCTGCGCCTCGTCGAGCCGCTGATGGCGGACCCCGACCGCTACGGCGCCGCGATGGATCCGAAGACGAGCCTCCAGGAGCTCGCAGCGCGGCTCACCCTCGCGCCGCCGTCGTACGTGATCACCGCCGAAGGCCCCGATCACAATCGCGTGTTCACCGCGACGGTGAGCGTCGGCGAGGCGTCTGCGGCGGGCGTCGGGTCCAGCAAGAAGCAGGCGGAGATGGCTGCGGCGCTGACGCTCTGGCGCCTTCTCAGCGATCGTGCCTGAGCTTCCCGAAGTCGAAGTCGTCCGCGCTGGACTCGCCCCGGCGCTTGCCGGCGCCCGCATCATCGGGGTCGATGCGCGGGACCCGCGAGCGCTGACGCGCCACGACGGCGACGCCGTCTCGTTCGAACGCGAACTGGTAGGTCGACGGGTGGCGAGTGTGGCGCGGCGCGGGAAGTTCCTGTGGATGCCGTTGGCTCCGGCATCCGCTACGGCCCGTCGTGCGATCATCGCCCACCTCGGGATGAGCGGTCAGATGCTGCTGCGTGCTCCGGGCGCGCCTGCGGAGCGTCACGAACGCGTGCGTATCGATATCGATCACCCTGAGCACGGAGAGCTCGCCGTGGTTTTCTCCGACCAGCGGACCTTCGGATCCCTCGCGATCGACGAACTGGTGCCCACCGCCGACGGCCATGCCGGCGGGTGGGGGAGCGCCGAGGCGCTCGTTCCCTCGCAGGTCGCCCACATCAGGCGAGACCCGCTCGATGACGCCTTCGATGACGCCGCCGTCCGGGATCGCGTGCGGACGAAGCGTTCCGCGATCAAACGCGTGCTTCTCGATCAGACCGTGCTCAGCGGCGTCGGGAACATCTACGCGGATGAGGCGCTGTGGGCTGCGCGGATCCACCCCGAGTCGCCCGCCGCTGCCCTCAACGAGCGCGACGTGACCCGCCTGTTCGCCGAGGTGCGCGCCGTGCTGCTGAAGGCCCTGGCCGAAGGCGGAACCAGCTTCGACGCGCAGTATGTGAATGTCAACGGTCAGGCCGGCTACTTCGCTCATTCGCTCAACGTCTACGGCAGGGACGGCTTGCCTTGCCCGCGATGCGGACGTCCCATCGTGCGCGCATCGTTCATGAACCGGTCCAGCCACTACTGTCCACGCTGCCAGCGGCTTAGCTGAGACTCTTCTGTCACTCGCCGGCACAGGACGCCGGCGTGAACCCGATGGCCTCGTTGATCACGAGCATCGGTCGATTCTCCTCGGCGTTGTAGGTCTCGACGTGCGTCACCTGCGGAAAGAGCTCGCGCAGGCGCGCGAGGGTCGCGCACTTGACCCACGTGCCCAGCCGTCGACCGCGATGTTCCGCGCGTACGAGCGTGTCGTTCTGGTGCGCGATCGTCGGATCGGCCGGTGAGACGTTCAGCTCCTTCAGCGCGACGAGCACTCCTGGCGGCTCATGCCGCACCGCCCCGATCAGGCGCCGCACACCGCCGACGGCGTCGTGTGCCTCGATGCGTGCGATGCGCTCGGCATCCCACTCTCCGTCTTCGACGTCGACGTTGCCCGAGGGGGCGTCGGTGGCCATTCGCGACTTGAGGTCGGCCAGCGCGGGCGCAAGAGCTGCGGGCGTGGGCGAGAGCCAGAACAGGTAGCGATAGTCGTCGCCGGCGTGGGTGCGCGCACGCGCGCAGAGCGCATCCGTGTGAAAGGCAGTGGACCTGAGGTCGAGGGCGCTCTGACGATAGACCTGCTCCAACCGGAACCCCCGTCGCCGTGCGAACATCGCCGTCGCATCGCGGGGCACGGTTCCGAATCCGGTCGATGCCCGCAGGCCCGCACCGCCGGAATGCCTGTGTTCGGTCCAGGACTGCAGCACCGAGCGGCCCAGCGCGGCAGCGATGGCCTCGGCCTCGCGCAGCAGACGCGTGCCGATGCCCTGACGGAGGTGTTCTGCGTGCACACGTACCATCACGCCCGCGGTCCGAGACTGCGCATCGGGGAGATGATCGACGCTCGCCGTACCGAGGATGAGGCCGTTGCGCTCCGCGAGACGTCCGATCACCGGGCGATCCGACTGATCCTGCCACGCGGCCAGAACCTGAGGGAGCGTCAGGTCATAGGCGCTCGAGCCATGCACGTGAGCGGCGTGCGCATTGCGCAATTGCCGCACCGCCTCGAGGTCCACGATCTCCGGCGCATCGATCGAGTGCGGTACCCGGATGGAGCGGACGGTGACATCGATCACGTCAGCACCTTCTTCCATGCCCCGTTGTAGGCGACGGGCACGAAGCCGATTCGCTCGTTGATGTCGAGCATCGGCCGGTTCTCCTCCGCGTTGTAGGTGATGACCTTCGGCGACTGCGGGGCGACGTCGCGGCGCCACGTCTGCAGGCCCGCGCACTTGACGAGCTGTCCGAGCCGATGGCCTCGGTGCTCGCGAAGCACCAGGGTGTCCTCCTGGTGACTCGGACCGGTCGCATCGGTGCCGAGGACGAGCTCGTTGAACGCCACCAGGTGACCGCTGTCGACATGCTGGGCCGCGGTGACGAGTTTGGTGCGGCCGGACTCGACGTACTTGGCGTCGTGGCGAGCGACCCGCTCGGCATCCCAGTTCTCCTCGTCGAAGTCGAGATCGGCGCTTGGTGCGTCCGTCGACATGCGGGACTTCATCCAGGCGTAAGGCTCGACGTGCGCCACCGGCGTCACGCCCTGCCATTGGACGACGCGGTATCCGCCCGATGCCGTCACGGCCTCGGTGAGCAGGCGCTCGATCTTCGTGTCGGCGCCCGCGAGGATCAGCTCGCTCTGACGCTCGATCTGTTCCAGGGTGTAGCCGTGGCGCAGGTAGAAGCGCGCCGCATGGTCGCGCGGAATCGTTCCGTAGCCGGTGGGTGCACTCATCCGCTCGCCGTCGGCATCCGGATGCTGCGCCCACGACTGCAGGATCGTGCGATCGTGTTCGCGTGCGGTCTGCTCGATCAGGGCGTAGCCGGCGGATCCGATGCCGCGCCCGTGGTGCGAGCGGAGCAGTTCGACAAGCCAGAAGGCGGTGCGAGATCCGTCTTCCAGCGGCAGATCGACGCCGACGCGACCGACGAACTCGCCGTCGACGATCACCGCCCACGCACGACGGATCTCGTTCGGATCCGGCTGGTAATGCGGCAGCAGTTCTTCCGGCGTCATCGCGTCGTCGTCGTTGCCGGCGATCTCGCGATAGACGAGGTTGCGTACACGGGTGAACTCGCGGAAGTCGGCGGCGTCGCCGGCATCCATGGAGGCAGGGATCGTGAGGGGGCGGAACTGGAGTCCGGGAATCGCGGTGGTCATGAGATGTCCTTGAGATGCGGCCGGGGCGTCGCGGTCGGACGCCCCGGCCCGGGGCGGATCAGAGGTACGGAAGGATCTGTCGGCGACGTTGCCATTCGAGCTCGCGCTGCTCGCGCTCGCGCTCGGCGAGACGGATGCGGCGGCGTTCGGGATCGTTGGCGTGCAGGACCGACGCGATGAAGGTATGCATCGTGGTGCTTTCGGTGGGTGCGCGCGAATGCGCGGCGGGCAGAGTGAGAGGCCGGGCTACGGCGGGGGCACACGCGACGAGAAGACGTGGGTGCCGGAAGGCTGTGTGCGAGAGCGAACTCGGACCTCGACGAGGCGAGGGCGGAGTTCTCCTCTGATCGCGTCAGCAGGCGCCGCGGAAGGCGTCGAAGGAGACGGCCCCCGCGGGCTCACGGAACCAGAAGGAACGCATCGCGGATGCGATGCGGCCGGTGGCGTTCATACGAATCATGTCGGGGACCTCCTTTCTCGACTTCAGACGCGATCTGTGACGATAGCGGGTGTTCTCGACGCGCGTCAAGCGAGGATCCGCGTGTCGTTCCGCTAGCGTGGGTGGACGATCACCCAGGAGGACCCGCGGATGCACCTGAAGAGCCTGACGCTCAAAGGCTTCAAGTCGTTCGCGCAACCGACCACTTTCGCGCTCGAGCCCGGCGTCACCTGCATCGTCGGTCCGAACGGTTCCGGCAAGTCGAACGTGGTCGATGCCCTCGCGTGGGTCATGGGGGAGCAGGGCGTGAAGACCCTTCGCGGCGGCAAGATGGAGGACGTCATCTTTGCCGGCACCTCCACGCGTGGCCCGCTCGGCCGTGCCGAGGTGCAGCTGACGATCGACAACAGCGACGGGGCGCTGCCGATCGAGTACAGCGAGGTCACGATCAGCCGCACGCTGTTCCGCAACGGAACCAGTGAGTACGCGATCAACGGTGCAAGCTGCCGCCTGCTCGATGTGCAGGAGCTGTTGAGCGACTCCGGGCTCGGGCGCGAGATGCACGTGATCGTGGGCCAGGGCCGTCTGGACAGCGTGCTGCAAGCGAGCCCCGAGGACCGTCGCGGCTTCGTAGAGGAGGCCGCCGGCATTCTGAAGCATCGTCGACGCAAGGAGAAGACTCTTCGCAAGCTCGAAGCGATGGAGGCGAATCTCACGCGACTCAGCGACCTTGCCGGAGAGCTGCGTCGACAGCTGAAGCCGCTCGGCAAGCAGGCGGAGATCGCTCGCGAGGCGGCGACGATCGCGGCAGTGGTGCGTGATGCCAAGGCCCGCCTGTTCGCTGATGAACTGGTCGGTCTGCGTGCGCAGCTCGCCGACCACGCCCGCACCGAGCAGGAGCGCAGCGCCGAGCGCCTCGTGCTGCAGGATCAGTCGGAGCAGCTGAAGCTGCGCATCGAGGCGCTGGAGGCACAGCAGCGCTCGGAAGCCGTGGATGCGGCGCGGGCGGTCGCCTTCGGTTTGGAACGCGTGCAGGAGCGACTGCGCGGTCTCTTCTCGCTCGCGGGCCAGCGTCTCGCTCTGCTCGAAGACGACGGCACGCTCGGGATCGAGGTCGCCACGGTCAGCCAGGCCGCGATCGACGAGGCACGGGCCGATATCGATGAGATCTCGGCCGGACTCGGAGGCGCCCAGGATGCCGCGGAGGCGGCCGCGCGCGACGTGATGCGGGCACGTGCCGAACTCGACGCGCTCGACTCCGACATCGCCGCCCAGAGCGCGCTCGTGTCCGCGCACGACATGCGCATCACGAAACTCCGCGGAGCCGCAGATGCCGCAGCATCCCGGCTGGAGGCCGTGCGCGCGGGCGTCGAACGCCAGCAGCGTGCGCTCGACGCGGCCCTGGCGCGGCGCGCAGAAGCGGAAGAGGCACTCGCAGGGGTCGATCCCGAACTGGTGACCGAGGGATCCTCTGCCGAGCACGCTGCCGCTTACGAGCGTGCGCAGCACGACGCCACCGCCGCCGAGAACGAGGTCGGGGCGATCCGTGAGCGGCTTCACGCCGCCGAACGCGAACGCGAATCGCTCACGGCGCAGACCGCGGCGCTCGGACGGGCGCTGGATGTCCGCAACGCCGCGGCCGAGATGATCGCGGTCGGAGGCGCCGGCATCCGCGGCCTGGTCGGCGACGCGCTCAAGGTGCGCTCGGGATACGAAGCGGCGATCGCCGCCGCGCTGGGTGCGCTCGCGGAGGGCCTGCTCGTCGACGACATCGACGCGGGTATCGCCGCCGCTCGCGCTGCGCGCGACGCCGATCTCGGACGGCTCGACATCACGATCGCCGACGTGGAAGCGGGCGCGCCGGCGGCGGCGATCCCCGAGGGAGCGATCGCCGCTGCGGAGGTGGTGACTGCACCGGCCGGCATCCTCGGCATCCTCGCCCGTGTCCTGATCGTCGACGACCTCGATTCCGCGCACGCCGTTCGCCGCAGGATCATCGACGTTCCGGATGCCGCGACGACGATCGTCACGCGTGCGGGCGAGCGGGTGACGTCCTACACGATCCACGCCGGCTCCGGGGCCGGACGCTCGCGGCTGGAGTTGGCGGCGGAGCGAGATGCCGCCGCCGAACGCCTCGCGGAGATCACGGTCGTCGCAGACTCGCTCCGCGAGGCTCTCTCGGACGCCCAGACGACCTGGAACGACGCACGGGCGCGGACGAAGGATGCGCTTCAGAGCCTGCGCGAACACGATGCCGCCCTGGCGGCGCACACCGAGCAGGTCAACCGCGCCACCGTGCGTCATGAGGCAGCCGTCGCGGAGTGCGAGCGGTTGGAGGCCGGGCTTGCTCAGGCGTCGTCCGCGGTCGCGGATGCCGAGAGAGCAGCACGCGTCGCCAACGACGCCTTCGAGGGTGCCCAGCAGGCTCCCCGTCCCATCCTGGACGCCTCCGCGCGTGACGGTCTGCTCGACGCTCTGGAGAGTGCGCGCGACCGCGAGATGCGCGCACGTCTGGATGTCGAGACGCTGCGCGAGCGCGTGCGCGCCGGAGAGGGACGTGTCGATCAGCTCGTGCGCCAGCGGGAACGTGAGCGCGCGGCGGCGGCGGAGGCCGCCCGTCGCGCCGTGATCCGTCGTGCACAGCGGGCGCTCGCGGCCGAGGTCGCAGATGCGCTGCCGCCGGTACTGGACTCGGTCGATCGTTCGGTCACCCAGGCACGCGTGGAGCTTCAGCTCGCCGAGCAGGCACGCACCGCGCTGACCGCCGAACTGACCTCACTGCGCGCCGAGGAGGCGACCGCGCGCGAGCGGCTCGGGCGACTCACCGAAAGCGTCCACGGACTCGAGTTGCAGATGCACGAGAAACGCCTGCACGTCACGAGTGTGCTGGACCGCGTCCGATCCGAGTTGAGCCTCGACGAACATATTCTGGTTGCGGAATACGGCCCCGACGTTCCTCTGCCCCCGGACGAAGGCGAAGAGGGCGTGGTGTACGACCGGGCGGCGCAGCGCAAGAGACTGCAGGATGCCGAGCGCAAGCTCGGCCAGCTCGGGCGCGTCAATCCGCTCGCGCTCGAGGAGTATGCCGCGCTCGAGCAGCGGCACGCGTTCCTCACCGAGCAGCTCGCCGATCTCGTGCAGACGCGCTCCGACCTGCAGACGATCATCGCGGATCTCGACGAACGCATGCAGACCATCTTCCTCGGGGCCTTCGAAGACACGCGCGTCGCTTTCGGCGAGGTGTTCCCGATTCTGTTCCCGGGCGGCTCCGGCAGCATCTCCCTGACCGACCCGGACAATCCTCTGACGACGGGGATCGAGGTCTCGGTGCGTCCGGTCGGCAAGAAGATCGAGCGTCTGTCGCTGCTGTCCGGCGGAGAGCGCTCTCTCGCCGCCGTCGCGCTGCTGACCGCGATCTTCATGGCGCGACCGAGCCCGTTCTACATCCTCGACGAGGTCGAAGCCGCCCTCGACGACGCCAATCTCGGCAGACTGCTCGGCGTGTTCGAGAAGCTCCGCGCGTCCAGCCAGCTGATTGTGATCACCCATCAGAAGCGCACGATGGAGATCGCGGACGCGCTCTACGGGGTCTCGATGCGGCAGGACGGCGTTTCCGCGGTGGTCGGTCAGCGCGTCCGCGAACGCGCCGACGCGTGATCCCCAGAACGCCGGCGTACGTCGCGGCGAGAGGGGTGGAGCGCGCCGACCCGTAGGCTGAAGTCATGGCGGAGAACTCCTGGTCGCTCGGCCGCGCTCTGCGCGGCATGTTTGTGAAGCCGACGATCGACGACAACACGTGGGACGATCTGGAAACGGCACTGCTTACCGCCGACTTCGGTCCTGACATCACCGAGCGGATCATCGACGAGCTCCGAGAGAAGGTCGAGCGGTTCCGCACGACGGATCCGCGTGACCTCCAGCGGATGCTCAAAGAGACTCTCGAAGAGCATTTCGCGAAGTTCGACACGACGCTCCGGCTCACCGAGCGCCCTGCGGTGGTCCTCGTCGTGGGAGTCAACGGCGTCGGCAAGACGACCACGATCGGCAAGTTCGCGAAGTTCCTCCAGCGCTATGGTCGTTCCGTCGTCGTCGGCGCCGCCGACACCTTTCGCGCTGCGGCCGTCGATCAGCTGGCCACGTGGGCAGAGCGGGGGGGAGCTGCGATCGTCCGCCCCCAGCACGAGGGCCAGGACCCGGCATCGGTCGCCTTCCAGACCATCGACTACGCCAAGCAGAACGGTGTCGAGATCGTCCTCGTCGACACCGCCGGACGCCTCCACACGAAGGGTGGGCTCATGGACGAGCTCACGAAGATCCGCCGCGTCATCGAGAAGCAGGCGCCCATCAGCGAGGTGCTGCTCGTTCTCGATGCGACCACGGGGCAGAACGGCGTCATGCAGGCCGAGGCCTTCCTCCAGCACGCCGGCGTCACCGGTCTCGTGATCACGAAGCTCGACGGTTCGGCCAAGGGCGGCTTCGTTCTCGCCGTTCAAGAACGCACCGGCATCCCCGTCAAGCTCCTCGGCCAGGGTGAAGGCATCGGTGACCTCACCGGCTTCACCCCGCACGTGTTCGCGTCCGCGCTCGTCGACTGATGGCGCGGCGGGGTCGCGCACGGACGCCGAGGATGGTTGCATAGGGTCATGGCGATCGAGCACGACTACTTCGGGCTGTTGGAGTCCGGGCCGGACGGATCCATCTTCTGGTCCGAGGTCGTCGACTTCGCCGACCAGCGGGTCACCGTCGATCTGACCGCACCCGATCAGGACGACGTCTCCGCTGCCGCACTCGATGTCGCGGCCGCCTTGATCCATGCGCTGGAGCAGATCGACCTGCAGGCCCGCAACGCGATGGTGGCCGAGCTCGACGACCGTACCAGCGAGGTCACCGAGTACCTCCTTCAGCAGCAGGAGGCGCTGGGAGAGGATCTGGAAGACGTCCTCGTTGACATCTCCGGCGACACGCACATCGACATCATCCGGTCGCTGCAGCTCGTGAGCATGACGATCCTCGCCGACGAGCACGGTGGAACGGATCCCTTCGCCGTCCTCGAGTACGCCCTCGACCCCGACGCCACCGATGAAGTGCTGCTGGTGAACCTGACCAGCGACGGCGACGTGCAGTCGGTCACCAGCGCCGACTGACCGTCGTCCGCGGTGCTGCGCGCCTTACACCGCTTGCGCGAAGCCGAGCTCGGTGTCGGCGAGGTGCGACAGGTGTGCCGGGATCTCCCGCCCCTTGGCGACCATCGACTGGGCCCACAGTCGCCCCGCCCGGTAGGACGATCGAACCAGGGGACCGGCCAGAACACCGAGGAAGCCGATCCGCTCTGCCTCCTGCTTGAACGCCACGAACTCGTCCGGCTTCACCCACCTCGCAACCGGAAGGTGCCGAGGCGAGGGCCGCAGGTACTGAGTGATCGTGATGATGTCGGTGCCGGCCTCGTGCAGGTCCTGGAGGGCCTGGATGACCTCCTCCGGCTCCTCGCCCATGCCGAGGATGAGGTTCGACTTCGTGATCAGCCCTGCGGCTCGCGCCTGCGTGAGCACGTCGAGCGAGCGCTCGTACCGGAAGGCGGGCCGAATGCGCTTGAAGATGCGGGGAACGGTCTCGACGTTGTGCGCGAAGACCTCGGGACGAGCCGCGAACACCTCATCGAGGAGACGAGGCTCCCCGTTGAAGTCCGTGGCGAGCAGTTCGACGCCGGTTCCCGGATTGACGGCATGGATCTGCCGGATGGTCTCGGCATTGAGCCAGGCGCCGCCATCCGGGAGGTCGTCGCGCGCGACGCACGTGACGGTGGCGTAGCGCAGCTGCATCCGACGCACGCTGTCGGCGACGCGTCGCGGCTCGTCCGTGTCGTAGTCGGCCGGCTTGCCGGTATCGATCTGGCAGAAGTCGCAGCGCCGCGTGCACTGCGACCCACCGATCAGGAAGGTGGCCTCCCGATCCTCCCAGCACTCGTAGATGTTGGGACATCCCGCTTCCTGGCAGACCGTGTGCAGCCCCTCTCCCTTCACGAGCGACTGCAAGGCCTGGTACTCGGGTCCCATCTTCGCCTTCGTGCGAATCCACTCGGGCTTGCGCTCGATCGGTGTCTGCGCATTGCGCACCTCAAGCCGCAGGAGCTTGCGCCCTTCCGGCGCGTTCGCGGGACCGGCATCAGCCCCGCCCGGCGTGACCCCGCAGGCGCTCATGCGGCGACCTCCCCGGACGCGGCGAACGATGCGCGGAAGGCATCGGCGACCGTGTCGAGCACAGCGGCGGGAGAGACGTCGCGACCCAGCACCTCGCTGATGGTCGTCACCCCGGCATCCGAGATGCCGCACGGCACGATCTGGGAGAAAGGACGAAGCGAGTTGTCGCAGTTGAGGGCGAAGCCATGCATCGTGACGCCGCGCTGGACGCGGACGCCGATCGCTGCGATCTTGTCCTCGGAGAGCGGGCGGCGCACCCAGACGCCGGAGCGTCCCTCGACGCGGTAGCCGTCGACGCCCAGCGTGTCCAGCACGTCGATGAGGATCTGCTCGAGCCGGCGCACGTGGGCGACGACGTCCACGGGTTCGGTGAGTCGAACGATCGGGTAGCCGACGAGCTGGCCGGGTCCGTGCCACGTGATCTTGCCGCCGCGGTCCACATCGACGACCGGCGTACTGTCGGTGGGCCGTTCGTTTCGCGCCGTGCGCGCACCCGCGGTGAAGACGGCCTCATGCTCCAGGAGCAGCAGCGTGTCGGGGCGCTGCCCGGCGACGACGTCGGCGTGGATCTCGCGCTGTAGCGCCCATCCATCGGTGTAAGGGACGACGTCGGGCGCGAGGCCGACGGTCTGCACGTCGAGCATGGTGGGCTCCTTCGCGGGGGAGTTCGAGGTTTGTGTACCGCGTCCAACAATACGCCACGCTACAGTGGGCAGATGTCCTCCGGCCGCCCGCGCGCCACGTCGCGCTCCACGATCGCGGAGGCGGCGACAGAGCTCTTCCTCGAACGCGGGTTCGCCGAGACGACGATCGCCGACATCACGCAGCGCGCCGGCGTGAGCCGCTCGAGCTTCTTCAACTACTTCTCGTCGAAGTCCGCGGTTCTGTGGGCCGCGCTCGATGACGCCATCCACAGCGCGGTCGAGGCGCTGCGCGCCGGCGCAGCGCCGAGCGCTGCCCTGCGCGCGGCGGCCGTCCACATCCAAGCCGACAGCCTCGCGCTGGCCATCATCCACGGCTCCGTGATGGGTCTGTCGGACGAGCTCGCCGACGAGCGTGCGATCCGCACCGGGATCCTCAGCCGTGCCGTGTCCGACAGCCTGGTGTCCACAGGCATGGCGCGCCTCGAGGCCGACGTGCACGCCGCTGCGCTGTCCGCCGCCGTCTTCGCCGCCATCTGGGCCTGGGCGGCGTCCGACGCGCCCCGCCCCGCCCTCAGCGGACTGGTCGACCGCGCGCTCGGGGCCGCCGGCGCGTCACGATGATGCACGACGGCGACCAGAGGCCGCGGCGCAGAGCCGGCTGAGGGGATTCCCGTAGAATCGGGGCATCATGGCGACTTTCGGCACCCTCAGCGACCGGCTGACAGAGACTTTCCGCAACCTTCGCACGAAGGGCAAGCTCACCCCCGCCGATGTCGACGGGACCGTCCGTGAGATCCGGCGCGCCCTGCTGGATGCCGACGTGGCGTTGGTCGTCGTCAAGGACTTCACGGCGAAGGTGCGCGAGCGCGCCCTCGGCGACGAGGTCAACCGGGCCCTCAACCCTGCCCAGCAGGTCGTGCAGATCGTGAACGAGGAGCTGGTGGCCATCCTCGGCGGGCAGCAGCGCCGACTGCAGTTCGCCAAGAACCCGCCCACGGTCATCATGTTGGCCGGCCTCCAGGGCTCGGGAAAGACGACCTTCGCCGGCAAGCTCGCCCGGCAGCTGGAGAAGGACGGGCACACCCCGCTCCTCGTCGCCGCCGACCTCCAGCGTCCGAACGCCGTCAACCAGTTGCAGGTCGTCGCCCAGCGTGCCGGCGCCGCGATCTACGCACCCGAACCGGGCAACGGCGTGGGTGACCCGGTGCGCGTCGCGCGCGAGGGCGTGGAGACCGCCCGCCGCCAGCAGCACGACGTGGTGATCATCGACACCGCCGGCCGGCTCGGTGTGGATGCCGAGCTTATGAAGCAGGCGGCGGACATCCGCACGGCGACCAACCCCGACGAGGTACTCTTCGTCATCGACGCGATGATCGGACAGGATGCCGTCAACACGGCCAAGGCCTTCCAGGATGGCGTCGACTTCACCGGCGTGGTGCTGAGCAAGCTCGACGGCGACGCGCGTGGTGGCGCGGCACTCTCGGTGGCGTCCGTGACGGGTCGCCCGATCATCTACGCATCGACCGGCGAGAACCTCGAGGACCTTGAAGCGTTCCATCCCGATCGCATGGCCAGCCGCATCCTCGACCTCGGCGACATCCTGACGCTCATCGAGCAGGCGCAGCAGGCGTTCGACGAGGAGGAGGCACGCAAGGTCGCCGAAAAGCTCGCGACCGAGCAGTTCACCCTGGAGGACTTCCTCGAGCAGCTTCAGCAGATGAAGAAGATGGGCTCGATGAAGAAGATGCTCGGCATGCTCCCTGGCATGGGCCAGATGAAGCAGCAGCTCGAGAACTTCGACGACCGTGAGATCGATCGCACCGAAGCGATCATCCGCTCCATGACCCCCGGCGAGCGTCGCAACCCGAAGGTTCTCAACGGCTCGCGGCGACTTCGCATCGCGCGTGGATCGGGAATGACCGTCACCGACGTCAATCAGCTCGTGCAGCGCTTCGAGCAGGCCGCGAAAATGATGAAGACCGTCGCTCGCGGCGGTGTGCCCAACATCCCCGGGATGGGTCCGATGGGCGGCAAGCCCGGCGCGTCCAGCAAGCGCGGCAAGCAGAAGTCGCAGGTGGGCTCACGATCGGGAAACCCCGCCAAGCGTGCCGCCGAGAACGCGGGACTCGCCGCCGCCCACACGGGCGCCCCGACGGGCTCGGGCTTCGGACTCGGTGCCGCCGCGACGCCGCCGAGCGAAGCCGATCTCGCCGAGATTCAGAAGCTGTTCGGCAAGAACTGAGCGTTCACAGGACGATTCCCGCATCGTCCAGCGCTGCCTCCACGGCGTCACTGAGGACGATCTGCCCGTCGCTGTTCGGGTGTTCGCCGTCCCACTGGAGCAGTTCCGGTCGGCCTCGCAGAGGTTGACCGAGAGAGAGGAACACGCCGTCGTCGTCGGCGACGGCGCGTTGCAGCGCATCGGTGGACCACCCGATCGCGTCGGGCTCATCCCAATCCAAATGCCACAGCGTCGCGATCCCGATCAGCTGCGCGTCCGGCAGTGCGGCGCGCAACTCGTCGACCGTCGCGCGCGTCGACGCGTCGATGTCATCCTGCGAGGCGCCGCTGTCGTTGTCCGAGGACTGGATGAGCACGACCGCGGGGTGCAGGGCGATCGCCTGCTGAACGAGACCGGCATAGTCATCGCCGCAGTCGCCGGTGATCGTGAACCCCGCACCACTGCATCCGAGGTTCAAGATGTCCGCGCCCGTGTCATGGGCGACCAGAGCCGGCCACGATTCGTCGGCGTCGAGACCGAGACCAGCCATGATCGAATCGCCGATCGTGACCACGACGCCGCCGCTGGCGCGCGGGGGCGGCGTCGCGGCGTCGACCGCGGCCACCGACAGTGAATCTGCCGGGGACGCGGGAACGCTCCGACCCGGCGCCGAGGCGCTGCATCCCGCCATGGTCACCACCGCGATGCCGGCGACGGCAACGCGAATCGCGATCATCGGGGGGAACCTGCGGGCGGACACCACGTCACTCTACGTCGGGCGGGATATGAAAGCCCCTTGTCCGAGACCTGCTCTTGTCGGGAGCCGATCACGGCGCCGGCGCGAGCCCGACGGCCGCCCTCAGAGAAGGCGGGAGGCGAGATGTTCGTGCAGCGTCGGGCCCGCCCGGAATTCTCTGATCAGGTGGTGGACCACGGCGCGAAGATCTCCGTCGGCGGCATCGGCGACCAACAGCTGACGCGCCGAGCTGCCGCCCTCGTCGAGGATGGTCCCGACGCCGGCGAACTCGCGAGCGCAGTGCAGGTCGCCGGCGACGTCGGCCAGGGCATCGATCGTCTCGCGCAGGTGCTCCGACACGGGGCGCTGCGTGCCGTCCCTGTCGACGATGACGCGCGCCTGGGTGCCGTAGCGCGCCGCGCGCCATTTGTTCTCCCGGACGAACCACGGCTGCAGCGTGGGCAGCTCGCGTCCGGCATCCAGCTCGCGCGAGAAGTGCTCGACGAGGACCTGGACCAGCGCGGCCACCGCTGCCAGCTCCGGCAGCGTGGACATGCCGTCGCATGCGCGCACCTCGATCGTGCCCCACTTCGGAGCCGGACGGATGTCCCATCGCACCTCGGTGGCGTCCTCCATCACACCCGTGCGCACCATGTCATCGAGGTACGCCTCGTACTGCGACCACTCCGTCAGCGGCCACGGCAGCCCGGCGGTGGGAAGCTGCTGGAACACGAGCGCGCGATTGGACGCGTACCCGGTGCGCTCACCAGCCCAGAACGGACTCGACGCCGACAGTGCCTGGAGGTGGGGGAGGTACGCGGTGAGCGCTCCGATGATCGGGAAGACCTTGTTGACGTCCTCGACACCCACGTGGACGTGGATACCCCAGATCATCATGTTTCGCCCCCACCACTGCGTGCGTTCGATGAGCTTGTGGTATCGGGTCTTGTCGGTGACACTCTGCTCGTACCACTGCGCGAACGGGTGGCTGCCCGCGCAGAGCAGGGCAATGCCGCGCGGGTCGGTCGCGGTACGGATCTCGGCGATCGCGTCGGCGATGTCGTCGATGACCGCCGCCACGGTGTCGCCGACACCACTGGTGACCTCGATCGTGTTGGTCAGCAGCTCGCCCGTGATCGTGTGACGCTCGAGGGCGGCTCCGCCGCCGACGGCTGCAAGGATCTCCGGAGCGCGCGGGACGAGATCACCCGTGCGCTCGTCGGCGAGCATCAGCTCCCATTCGACGCCGACAGAGGAACGGCGGGATGTCGCGAAGGGCACCGTCATGGGCACAGTCTGACACGCCAACAGCGATGGTTCGCGGCATCCGTCACGATCTGGCAAAATAGGACGCTGGACCGTCCGCTCGACCCTCTATCCGGCGAACACGTCCACCCTAGAGCCTCCGCCGGGTGTGCACCCCACAGCCCGAGCGTCGTTCATCACCTCACAACAGCATTCAGGAGAATTGTGGCTGTCAAGATTCGTCTCAAGCGCCTCGGCAAGATCCGCGCCCCCTACTACCGCATCGTCGTCGCCGACTCGCGCACCAAGCGCGACGGTCGCGTGATCGAGGAGATCGGCAAGTACCACCCGACCGAGGAGCCCTCGTTCATCGAGGTCGACTCCGAGCGTGCGCAGTACTGGCTTTCGGTCGGCGCTCAGCCCACCGAGCAGGTCGCCGCGCTGCTCAAGCTCACCGGTGACTGGGGCCGCTTCAAGGGCGACGCCGACGCCGTGTCCATCGTGAAGACGGCGGCGACCAAGGAAGAGTTCCAGGTCGACGCCGCCAAGAAGTCGGTCATCAAGCCCAAGGCGGAGAAGAAGGCTGAAGAGCCCGCCGCCGAGGCTGCCGAGGTCGAGGCTCCGGCCGAGGCCGAGTCGACCGACGCAGAGTAAGTCCGTTGCTCTCCGCCGCGCTCGAACACCTCGTCAAGGGGATCGTCGATCACCCTGACGATGTCACTATCCGTTCCTCTTCGTCGCCGCGAGGCGACGTGCTCGAGGTGCACGTGCACCCCGATGATCGAGGTCGGGTGATCGGGCGCGGCGGACGCACGGCCAAGGCCCTGCGGACGCTCGTGTCGGCCCTGGCCGACGGCGCACGCGTGCGTGTCGATGTCGCGGACGACTGAGATGGCTGCTGCAGGACCAGCGCGCACCCAACTGCGCGTCGGGCGTCTCGTGAAGGCCCATGGCCTGAAGGGCGCCTTCAAGCTCGAGCTCTACACCGACGATCCCGACGGCCGTTTCGTGCCCGGAGCTGTCTTCACGCTTCAGGTGCCGGAATCGTCGCCGTGGCACGGCAAGACCGTCACCGTGCGCGAGTTCCGGTGGATGAACTCCCACCCGGTCGTCTTCTTCGAAGATGTCGAGGACCGCACGGCCGCCGAGAGCATGGTGCGCGCGATCCTGTGGGTCGATCAGGACGAGAACCCCTCCGCAGAGGAGGACGCCTGGTACGACCACCAGTTGGTGGGCCTCACCGTACTGCGAGATGGCACCGATGTCGGCCGAGTCGTTCGCGTCGACCACCTTCCTGCGCAGGATCTCCTCGTCGTGCGCACGCACGAAGCGGAGGCCGAGATCCTCGTCCCCTTCGTCTCGGCCATCGTGCCCGACGTCGATGTCGCCGCGGGAACCGTGACCGTCACCCCGCCCGCCGGACTCTTCGAGGAGCTGCCCGGCGATGGCGACGATCGTGAGCCGTCGACGTCGGATGAGGATGACGACGACGCGGATCCCCCCGCCGCCGACTCCGAGGTCTGACGTGCGGATCGACGTCGTCACGATCTTTCCCGCATTCTTCGACGTCCTGGAGGTCTCGCTTCTCGGGCGCGCCCGCGATGCGGGCATCCTCGACGTGCGTGTCCACGACCTGCGGGACTTCACGCATGACCGCCATCGCACGGTCGACGACACACCGTACGGCGGGGGCGCGGGCATGGTGATGAAGCCCGAGCCTTGGGGGCAGGCGCTGGACGCCATCGCCGCAGACGCCACCGAGCCGATTCGGTTCGTCTTTCCCTCGCCCGCGGGTGCGGTCTTCACACAGGCGGCGGCGCGCTCCTGGGCGGCCAGCGGAGAGCATCTCGTCTTCGGATGCGGCCGCTACGAAGGCATCGACGAGCGGGTGTTCTCGTACGCGGCGACTCTGGGCGAGGTCAGTCTGACCAGCATCGGAGACTACGTCCTCAACGGCGGCGAGGTGGCGGCGATGGCGATGATCGAGGCCGTCGGCCGCCTGATTCCCGGCGTCGTCGGCAATCCCGAGAGCCTCATCGAGGAGTCCCACGAAGACGGCCTGCTGGAGTACCCCTCCTTCACGAAGCCCGCGGCGTGGCGCGGGTACGACGTTCCGGACGTGTTGCTCTCGGGCCATCACGGCCGTGTCGCCGACTGGCGCCGAGAGCAGCAGATCGAGCGCACCCGCGCGAGACGGCCGGATCTTCTCCCGGACTGACCGCGTCCCCACCGGCGGCCGCGCCGCCACCGGCGGCCTCAGTCGACGCCGAGGAACGAACGATCGGTGAGGATGATCGGACCGTCGGCGGTGATCGCGACGGTGTGCTCGGCGTGCGCGCCGCGTGAACCGTCGGCGCTGCGCAGCGTCCAGCCGTCCGGGTCGGTGACGAGCTCGTCGGTGGTCTGCAGGAACCAGGGTTCGAGGGCCAGCACGAGACCCGGACGCAGAGGGTAGCCGCGACCCGGCTTGCCGTCGTTGGGGACGTGCGGGTCGCCGTGCATCGTGCGTCCGACGCCGTGGCCGCCGAAGTCGGTGTTGATCTGGTACCCGTCGGCGTGCGCGACCTCGGCGATGGCGTGCGAGATGTCCCCGATCCGCCCCTCCGTGGTGGCGGCGCCGATCGCGGCATCCAGGGCGCGCTGTGTCGTGTCGATGAGGGCGAGGTCCTCGTCGCGAGGCGTCCCGACGATGAACGAGACGGCCGAGTCGGCGACCCAGCCGTCGACGGCGACGGCGAAGTCCAACGTCACCAGGTCGCCGTCGCGCAGCGCGTAGTCGTACGGCAGGCCGTGCAGCACGGCATCGTTGACCGACGTGCAGATCACCTTTCCGAAGGGGCTCGCGCCGAACGAGGGGTGGTAGTCGATGTAGCACGATTCAGCGCCTGCCCGCCGGATCAGGTCGTGCGCACGGCGATCGATGGTCAGCAGATTGGTGCCCACCTTCGTCTCGTCCCGCAGCGTCGCCAGAGTCTCTGCGACGAATCGCCCCGCGGGACGCATCGCCTCGATCTCGGCGGGAGTGCGCAGTTCGATCATCGTGATCCTTTCGTCAGGATCCATTCTGTCTGACCGGCGTAGCATCGAAGGTATGTGGCTGCGTCAGACGTTCTTCCGGTGGCTGATTCCGGCGGCGTTCGTGCTGCCGTTGTGGCTCGTCGTCGGCTGGATCGTCTTCGGCGCCAGTCCCTGGGCGCTGCTGTGGGTTCTGCTGTCGGCGCCGATCGTCTTCGTCTGGCAGCTGGTGCTCGCTCTGCTCGTGCGCGCCCGCGGAACCGTCCGCGCCGAACGTGCCGTCTCGTGGACGGATGCCGGCCTCATCGGAGCCTGGCATGTGCTCGTCGTCGCGCTGGGCATCTTCGACGGTCGGTGGTGGTGGCCCACGCTGGCCGTGACCATCGTCCTCGGTGTCGTCGCACTGTCGTCGGCGCTGCGGCAGCTGTGGCGCGAGACGGGGCCGAGCGTCTCGATCCTGCGCACTGCCAGCGGGGTGGGCTACGTGCCGCCCGCGCGCCCTGAGCACACGGGTGGGTCGAATCCCGAGGAGATCATCGTCATCCGCGAGAACACGCCGCCCGGATCGTGAGACGCCGGTTTTGATGCGCTCGTCATCCATGGCAGAATGGCTGTTTGTGCCCTGAACAGGCTCTGCCTCAGGGGAGTACGGCGCCGGCAACGGATGCCTCGGGCACACGATACCTTTCCCAATCCCCATCTCGCGATCGACCTGTGGCGGTCGCAGGAAGTGACGATCATGCAGATTCTCGACGCCGTCGATGCGGCTTCGCTGCGCAGCGACATCCCCGTCTTCGCCCCCGGCGACACCGTCAAGGTGCACGTCAACATCACCGAGGGCAACCGTTCCCGTATCCAGGTCTTCCAGGGCGTCGTCATCGGCCGCTCGGGAGACGGCGTTCGCGAGACCTTCACGGTCCGCAAGATCAGCTTCCAGGTGGGCGTGGAGCGCACGTTCCCGGTGCACAGCCCGACGATCGACCACATCGAGGTCGTCACCCGTGGCGACGTCCGCCGCGCGAAGCTCTACTACCTGCGGAACCTCCGCGGCAAGAAGGCCAAGATCAAGGAGAAGCGCGACCGCTGACGCGCTCTCGCCTCGGATGCCCCGGACCCTGCGGTCCGGGGCATCTGTCGTCCGCACGCCACGGCGCATCCCGTCGGATGCGCGCTGCGCACAGCCGGCATGTGCGACCCTTGAGAGACGGCACAGACGGGTGCCGGGACCGAAGAAAGACAGGCATGAGCTCGGACAACACAACGGCCCCGGATACGGTGCTTCCCTCCCGTCAGCGCCGACGCCGCGGCGTCTGGCTGCTTCTGCGCGACGTGCTGGTGATCGTGGTGATCGCGGTGGTCGTCTCGTTCGTCATCAAGACCTTCCTGGTGCGCTCCTTCTACATTCCGTCGGGCTCGATGGAACAGACGCTGCTCATCAAGGACAGGATCCTCGTCGACGAGCTCACGCCGCGTTTCGGGGGGTACCAGCGCGGTGACGTCGTCGTCTTCCGCGATCCCGGCGGATGGCTGCCGCCGGCGCCGGCGACCCCCGCCCAGCCGCCCCTGGCGCAGGCCGCCGATTGGCTGCTTTCACTCGTCGGCATCACCGCCTCGGATAGCGATGAGCACCTCATCAAGCGGATCATCGGCGTGGGCGGCGATCACGTCGTCTGCTGCAACGCGATCGGTCAGGTCACGGTCAACGGGACACCGATCGATGAGACCCCCTACCTGAATCTGGCTCCCGGCCAGAGCGCGCCGCAGCCGGTACCGTTCGATGTCGTCGTACCGCAGAACTCGCTCTGGGTGATGGGCGACAACCGCGACCACTCCCGCGACTCGCGCTACAACATGGATCAGCCCAACAAGGGGTTCGTGCCGTTGGGCAACGTCGTCGGGCGCGCTTTTCTCATCACGTGGCCGTTCGACCGCTTCGGCACCATCGACGGGCACCATGCCGTCTTCGCGGGGGTGCCGGCCCCCGGCGCCGGATGAGTGTCGTCACGCCGCGGCTGACCGTCGAGCGGCGCCTGCTGCGCGAACACGAGATCGTCATCGCGTGCGACGAAGTCGGCCGGGGTGCGCTCGCGGGCCCCGTCGCCGTCGGAGCCGCGGCGCTCGGACCGGCGGCGGCCCGACGGCGGATTCCGGAGGGGCTGCGCGATTCGAAGCTCGTGGCCGCGCATCGTCGGCACGATGTCGCCGCACGAGCCGCCGCCTGGCTCGACGCCTCCGCGGTCGGCTGGGCGAGTTCCGCCGAGATCGACGAGGTCGGGATCATGCGGGCGCTGGGCCTGGCGGCCCTGCGTGCACTCGGCGAGCTACGCGCACAGGGCTTCGTCCCCGACGACGCGATCGTCATTCTCGACGGCAATCACGACTACATCACCGCCTCAGGCGGGTCGGGTCTGCGCGTGCATCCGATCATCAAAGCCGACCGCGACTGCGCATCGGCCGCCGCCGCCTCGGTCGTGGCGAAGGTCGCCCGCGACGACCTGATGATGCGCCTGCACGAAGAGCACCCGGTCTATCTCTGGGAGCGCAACAAGGGCTACGCCAGCCTCGAGCACCGCAGCGCGATCCGTTCGCACGGTCTGAGCCCCCATCACCGGGCGTCGTGGGCCATCGCCGACGCTCCCACACTGTTCTGAGCGGATGCGGCGGCATCCGCTCGGCTCCTCCGGCCGCATAGGATGGGACCACCATGGACGACGAGGGCTTTGACGACTACGACCGCGAACTCGAGCTGGCGCTGTACAAGGAGTATCGCGATGTCGTGTCGCAGTTCGCTTACGTGATCGAGACGGAGCGACGCTTCTACCTCGCGAACGACGTGAACGTCGTGCGTCGCGACACCGAGCACGACTTCTATTTCGAGATCTCGATGACCGACGTCTGGGTGTGGGACATCTACCGCGCGGACCGCTTCGTGAAGTCGGTGCGCGTGCTCACGTTCAAGGACGTGAACGTCGAGGAGATGCAGCGCAGGGACTTCCAGCTTCCTGACGAGCTCGCCCTCGACTCCTGACCTCTCCACCTGCACGTCGACTCTTCCTCCCCACCGCACCGTTGAGCGGGCCTGTCCACCGACTGGCTGACATGGCACGATGCGCGGTCGAAGCGGGGGCACGCTCTCTTCCATGGCAGCCAAGGACGAGCGTGGACGGTCGGGGGAGCAGAGAGCGGCGCAGTATCTGAGCGAGGCGGGGTACACGGTCCTCGCCCGCAACTGGCGTTGCGCGTTCGGAGAGATCGACATCGTCGCCCTGCGCGGCGAGGAGGTCGTCATCGTCGAGGTGAAGTCTCGACGTTCCGACGCGTACGGCCACCCGTTCGAGGCCGTCGATGCGCAAAAGCGCGCCCGTCTGTGGCGTCTGTCCACGACGTGGGCGGCGGCGCACCCCGCCGCCGCCCGTGGTCGCCGCCTCCGCGTCGACATCATCGGTGTCACGGGCCGCGACACCGCGACGGCGCGCATCGAGCACCTCGAGGATGTGCGATGACGGTCGGCAGGACGTGGGCGGTGGTGCTGACGGGGCTGCACGGCGATCTCATCGAGGTCGAGGCAGACCTGTCGAGTCAGACGCCGGCCTTCGTCATCATCGGGCTCGCCGACAAGGCGATCGGCGAGGCACATCAACGGGTGCACAACGCCTGCGCCAACAGCGAGCTGCCGCTGCCGCGGCGCAAACTCACCGTCAACCTCTCACCGGCGAATCTTCCCAAACAGGGCTCCGCCCTCGATGTCGCGATCGCGATCGCCGCGCTCGCGACCGAGCACGCCCTCGATCGCGACTCGCTCGCGCAGACGGCGCACATCGGTGAACTCGGACTCGACGGCCGGCTGCGGCCCGTCCCCGGCGTGCTGCCGGCGGTGGCGGCCGCGGCCCGGATGGGGATCCGCAAGGCGGTCGTACCCTTCGCGAACCGGGAGGAGGCCGCCCTCGTCGAAGGAGTCGAGGTTCTGGGGGCCGTCAGCCTCCGCGACGTAGCACGCTGGCACGGCCTCGACATGGACGAGGTGCCACTCGAACCCGTTCCGCACCCGGCTGCGGGCGGCGCTCGTGGCCACGCCGACGTTCCCGATCTCGTCGACGTCATCGGGCAGGCTGACGCCGTCGACGCGCTCACGGTGGCCGCCGCGGGTGCACACCACCTGTTGATGAGCGGCCCGCCCGGAGCCGGCAAGACGATGCTGGCGCGGAGATTGCCCGGCATCCTTCCCGGCCTCGATGACGAGGATGCCGTGCAGGCCGCGTCGCTGCGGTCGCTGGCCGGCGAACCCGTCGACACACTGTGTCGCACGCCTCCCTTCGAGGCACCTCATCACAGCGCGAGCGCGACGGCGTTGATCGGAGGCGGAAGTCGCGCCGTGCGCCCGGGCGCCATCGCCCGCGCGAGCGGGGGCGTCCTCTTTCTCGATGAGGCCGGCGAGTTCGCCCCGCACGCGCTGGACGCGCTGCGCCAACCACTGGAGTCCGGCATGATCGAGATCCACCGGGCCGGCTTCCGTGCGGTGTTTCCGGCGCGGTTCCAGCTGGTTCTCGCAACCAACCCCTGCCCGTGCGGCAACTACGGGGTGCCGGCCGCTGAGTGCACGTGTCCCTCGCTGGCGATCCGGCGCTACCTCGGCAAGCTCTCAGGGCCACTCCGCGACCGCATCGACATCGAACTGGGACTGCGGCGCGTGTCGAGCGCGCAGCCGGGGACGGCGGCCGGGGCCACGACGTCGGCGCAGGTCCGGGAACAGGTCGGTGCCGCGCGCGAGCGCGCCCGCCATCGCCTCCGTTCCACTCCGTGGGCCACGAACGCCCAGGCGTCCGGTCCCTGGCTGCGCAACGGTCCTCTCGCCCCGGATGCTGACATCCGCCGTCCGCTGGACGCTGCTCTGCAACGCGGATCGCTGACACTGCGCGGCTACGACCGCGTGCTGCGAGTGGCTTGGTCGGTCGCTGATCTCGCCGGTCACGATCGGTTGCGCGCGGCCGATATCGGACGGGCGCTGTACCTCAAGAAGGGTGTGGGCTTATGAGCCTCGTGCCTGACGCCGGTGTCTCCCGCACAGCCCTTCGCGGGCTGGTCGGTGACGGGGTCTCCGACGACGAGGCGCGCACCGCGTACGCCGCAGCGATCTGGTCGACGCTCGTCGAGCCGGGCGACGGGACGGCCGGTGCGCTGATTGCGCACTACGGTGCCGCCGAGGCGCTGGAGCGTGCCGTGGGCGAAGCCACATCGGGCCTCGGCGGTGGCGCCGGCGTGACCGAGGAGGATGTTCGTGCTGCGCGCGCCCGATGGCTGCCCCGCCGTGGCGAGGTCGACCGTGTGCTGGCAGCCGCTCGCCGAGCGGGAGCTCGGCTCCTCGTGCCGGGCGAGGAGGTCTGGCCGCGCGCGCTCGATGACCTGGGTGTGCACGCACCCGTCTGTCTGTGGGCTCGGGGCGACGTCCGCGCGCTGTCGAGTTCTGCCACGCTGGCGCTCGTCGGCGCGCGGGCCGCGACGGCGTACGGCACGCACGTCGTGACGGAGCTCGCCGCGGACTCTGCGGCGAGGGGGGTCGTCGTGGTCTCCGGGGCGGCCTACGGCATCGACGGAGCGGCACACCGCGGCGCGTTGCGCGCCGACGGCACAACGGTCGCCGTGCTGGCCGGCGGAGTGGACCGGCCCTACCCGGCCGGTCACGATGACCTGATCGCGGCGATCGCGACGTCGGGGCTGGTGCTCGCCGAAGTGCCCTGCGGCACAGCGCCGACCAAGTGGCGCTTCCTCGCGCGCAACAGGGTGATCGCAGCGTTGGCGGGTGCGACGATCGTCGTCGAGGCTGCCCACCGGAGTGGGGCATTGAACACCGCTCACCATGCCGCCGCGCTCGGACGCGCCCTCGGCGCCGTTCCAGGGCCTGTGACCAGCGCCGCATCCGCCGGCTGCCACCGGCTCCTGCGCGAGGCGGACGCGGTCTGTGTGACCTCCGCCGCCGATGCGTGGGAGCTCTTGGGGATCTCTGGCGACACAGCCGACGAGCCTGATCCCGGCGACGGCGGGCGTACCGATGAGCGCACGCGAGTACTGGACGCGCTGAGCGGTCGTCGGGCGCGCGCGACCACGGAGGTCGCGCGCCTGTCGGGCCTCTCCGTCGCTGAGGCGAGCGGGATCCTTGCGCTACTCGAACTGGATGGACGTGTCGAGCGCAGCGGCGACGGATGGCGACGCCGGTCGGAGCCGCGACCCGCGCGACTGTGGTGACGAGCGGTGCCATGCGAACCGCGGTACGAGCCACGCACTGCGGTGTGCCGCCCGCCGCGCACCCTCGAGACGAGGGATGCTGGTCTGGTGAGACTCTCCGAAGCAGCCGACGCCTACACGCGCGAGCTCTCGGACGTACGGCGGCTGTCCGCGGCGACGGTGCGCGCGTACGCGGGGGATCTGCGCGATCTCGTCGCGGTGATCGGAGACCGCGATCTGGCGGATGTCGATCTGGAGCATCTGCGGGAATGGCTGTGGACCGCGACACGACGCGGCGACGCACGGGCGACACTCGCGCGGCGCACAGCAGCCGTGCGCGGCTTCTTCGCGTGGGCTCGGCAGACGGCGCGCCTCGAGGTCGACCCTGCGCTGCGACTGGTGGCCCCGCGCCGGGGGCGCTCCTTGCCGAAGGTGGCGACCGCGCCCGCCATGACCGCCGTGCTGACGGATGCCGAGACGCGCGCGCACGGCGGCGATGCCATCGCGTTGAGGGACGCCGCGCTCGTCGAACTTCTCTACGCCTCCGCTCTTCGCGTGTCCGAACTCTGCGGGACGGATGTCGACGACATCGATCGCGAGCGCCGCACGGTCCGTGTCGTGGGTAAGGGCAGCAAGGAGCGTGTCGTGCCGTACGGCGCTCCTGCCGCTCACGCTCTCGACGCCTATCTGGCGCGCGGTCGTTCCGTGCTCGTGGGACGCGGCTCCGGAACGGCGGCGCTGTTCGTCGGAGCCCGCGGCGCACGGCTGGGCGCGCGTTCCGCCTACGACGTCGTCTCGCGCGTCGTCTCCCCGACGGTCGGGCAGAGCGTCGGTCCTCACACGCTGCGCCACTCCGCGGCCACTCATCTGCTCGACGGCGGCGCCGACCTGCGCACCGTGCAGGAGATGCTCGGTCATGCCAGCCTCGGAACCACCCAGATCTACACACATGTCTCGGCGGAGCGACTGGCGGCCGCCTACCGGCAGGCGCATCCTCGCGCGTGAGTGCGCCGCGGGCCTGCTCTCGTGAAGACCCGCGCGCCCGCTGTCGATGCCCCCGTCATCGCGGCGTCTGTGCTCACCGGCTGTCCAGATGAGGCCGCCAGGGTCGCCGGCCACACCTATCCCGGCTGTTGAGCGGGCTCGCAGCACGGAAGCAGTACGGCCCGCGGCACCTCGCCCAACAGCCGCAGCGGATTGAGATAGACGTCGTCTCTCCGCGCTCCCAGGTGGATCTCGCCGGGCGCCGTGTGACCGCCCGTCGCCACGGTGCCCACCTGTTCACCCCGTTGCACACTCGTCCCCACCGGCACGATCGCGCTGACGGGCTCCATCGTCGAGACCAGTCCATCGCCGTGGTCGATCGTGATCAGCGGTCGATCGACGACGACGCCGGCGAAGGCGACGACGCCGTCGTCGGGAGCCCGTACGTCCGCACCGACTGCGCTGGCCAGATCGATGCCCCGGTGTCCGGGGCCGTATGCATGAGCGGGCGCTCGGTAGGCGACCGTGATGCGCGGCGGCGAGACCGGCCACGACCACCGCGCAGACGCCGCGCCGGCGCGCCCACTCGCCGGACGCAGCTCATGCCCGTCCGCCCCGGCGGCACCGGATGCACCGGAGACGACGGCGAGGGTCACCGCCAGCACCGTGCCTGCCACCCGGAGCACGCGTTTCACCATGCGACGTTGTCGATCTGCGTTCATCGCTCCACCCTCGCGGCCGCCTTCCATCCACGGCGGCCGCGACGGGCATCTGTGGGCGGCCGACGTCAGCGAGCGTCGGGGGAGGAGGCGCTGCGGCTGATACACTTGCTGAGCACCCCGCTGGTCGGGGTGACTCCGCGTGCCCACAGCGGCCCCGTCCCCGGACGGATTCCGCGGCATCCACACCTCGAGGTCTCACCGCGATAGCGGTGAGCGGGTGTGCGCCGGGCACCAGGCGCTCGGGCCGATCGGCCCACGCGATCAACCCAAAGAGAAGGAGAACGGCCATGGCCGTCGTCACCATTCGCCAGCTGCTCGACAGCGGCGTCCACTTCGGACACCAGACCCGCCGGTGGAACCCGAAGGTCAAGCGCTTCATTCTGACGGAGCGCTCCGGCATCCACATCATCGACCTGCAGCAGTCGCTGGGGTACATCGACAAGGCGTACGAGTACGTCCGCGAGACGGTCGCGCACGGCGGCACCATCCTGTTCGTCGGCACCAAGAAGCAGGCGCAGGAAGTCATCGCCGAGCAGGCGACGCGCGTCGGCCAGCCATACGTCAACCAGCGCTGGCTCGGTGGCCTCCTGACCAACTTCTCGACGGTCAGCAAGCGCCTCGCCCGCATGAAGGAGCTCGAGGAGCTCAACTTCGAGAACCCCGCCGACAGCGGCTTCACGAAGAAGGAGCTCCTGCTGAAGAAGCGCGAGCTCGACAAGCTGCACAAGTCGCTCGGCGGTATCCGCAACCTCACCAAGACGCCCTCGGCGATCTGGATCGTCGACGCCAAGCGCGAGCACCTCGCCGTCAGCGAGGCGCAGAAGCTCGGCATCCCCGTGATCGGCATCCTCGACACGAACGCCGACCCCGACGAGTTCCAGTTCCCGATCCCGGGCAACGACGACGCGATCCGCTCGGTGGGCCTGCTCACGCGCATCATCGCCGACGCCGCCGCGGAGGGCCTCATCCAGCGTCACCAGCCGACCGACGAGTCCGCCGACGCCGAGCCCCTCGCCGACTGGGAGCGCGAGCTGCTCGAGACGCCCGTCGTCACCGACGTCGCCGAGGTCGAGACCATCGCCACCGAGTCGGCCGCCGATGTCGCGGGCGCCGAGGCCAAGGCCGAGGGCGACGCCGCAGCGACCGCTGCCGAGTAAGACCACTTCTCCGGTGCGGAGCCGCTCCTGACGGGCGGCTTCGCACCGGCATCCCACGAGAACTCACGACACGCAAGGAGCCACCACCCATGGCAAACTTCACCATCGCCGACATCAAGGCCCTGCGCGAGCAGCTCGGCACGGGCATGGTCGACACCAAGAAGGCGCTCGAGGAGGCCGACGGCGACCTCGAGAAGGCCGTCGAGATCCTCCGCCTCAAGGGCGCGAAGGGCAACGCGAAGCGTGCCGACCGCTCCACCAGCGAGGGCCTCGTCGCCGCCGCCCTCAACGACGGCAAGGTCACCATCCTCGAGCTGAACACCGAGACCGACTTCGTCGCCAAGAACGAGCGCTTCATCGCTCTCGCCGACCAGGTGCTCGCGGCCGCCGCCGCCGTCAGCGCCGACTCCGTCGAGGCCGCGCTGGCCGCGGATGCCGAGGGCAAGACGGTTGCCGAGCTCATCTCCGATGAGGCAGCGATCATCGGTGAGAAGGTCGAGCTGCGTCGCGTGCGCACGATCACGGGTGACAAGTTCGAGATCTACCTGCACAAGACGAGCAAGGACCTTCCGCCGCAGGTCGGCGTCGTGCTCGCCTACACCGGTGACGACGCCGAGACCGCGCGCTCGATCGCGCAGCACATCTCGTTCGCCAACCCGACCTACCTCTCGCGCGAGGACGTCCCGGCCGAAGAGGTCGAGAAGGAGCGCGAGATCGTCACGGAGATCTCCCGCAACGAGGGCAAGCCGGAGGCGGCGCTGCCGAAGATCGTCGAAGGCCGCGTGAACGCGTTCTTCAAGCAGGTCGCTCTGCTGGATCAGGACTACGCGAAGGACAACAAGCTGTCCGTCGCCAAGGTCGCCGGCGACGCCGGCATCACGATCACCGACTTCGCCCGCTTCAAGGTCGGCGCGTAAGTCGCGTCAAGGGGTCCGCATTCACCGAATGCGGACCCCTTTTCCGTGCACCGCCTTCGGTAGTCTGCATCTCGACGAGAGGAACCCCCCGTGACCGATGAGAACACCGGACGCCGTCGCGTCCTCCTGAAGCTGTCCGGGGAGGCCTTCGGAGGAGGCCAGCTCGGTGTCAACCCCGACGTCGTCGGTCAGATCGCACGCGAGATCGCCGCGGCGGTCGACCGGGTGGAGATCGCCATCGTGGTGGGCGGTGGCAACTTCTTCCGCGGAGCGGAACTGAGCCAGCGTGGCATGGACCGCGGGCGCGCCGACTACATGGGCATGCTCGGCACCGTGATGAACGCGCTCGCGCTGCAGGACTTCCTCGAGCAGGCCGGCGCTGCCACACGTGTGCAGTCGGCCATCTCGATGACTCAGGTCGCAGAGCCTTACATCCCGCGTCGCGCCGAGCGGCACATGGAGAAGGGCCGCGTGGTCATCTTCGGCGCCGGCGCCGGTTTGCCCTACTTCTCGACCGACACGGTCGCCGCGCAGCGCGCTCTCGAGATCGGCGCGGACGAGGTCCTGGTCGCCAAGAACGGCGTCGACGGCGTCTACACGGCTGACCCCAAGACGAACCCGGATGCCGTCCGGATCGACACCATCACGTATCGCGACGCCCTCCAGCGGGGCCTGAAAGTCGTGGACTCCACGGCGTTCAGCCTGTGCATGGACAACGGCATCGACATGCGTGTCTTCGGCATGGAACCCGCGGGCAACGTCACGCGCGCGCTCCTGGGCGAATCCATCGGCACGCTCGTCACCGTCTGAGCCGCTCAAGGCTGCGCACTAGACTTTTCCCTGACGTACCGAACGAATGGAGTGACCGTGATCGCCGAGATCCTGGCTGACACGTCCGCCCGCATGGACCGCGCCGTGGAGGCTGCGAAGGATGACTTCGCGACCGTGCGCACGGGTCGTGCGAACCCCCAGCTCTTCCAGAAGATCCTGGTCGACTACTACGGTTCCCCGACCCCGCTCGCCCAGCTGGCATCCCTGAACACGCCGGAAGCGCGCACTCTGGTCGTCACGCCCTATGACAAGTCCGCTCTCAAAGCGATCGAGCAGGCGATCCGCGACATGCCGAACCTGGGCGCGAACCCGTCCAACGACGGCAACATCGTGCGTGTGTCGATGCCGGAACTGACGGCCGAGCGTCGCAAGGAGTACGTGAAGCTCGTTCGCACCAAGGGGGAAGACGCCAAGGTGCACCTTCGCGGCATCCGTCGAAAGGCGAAGGATGAGCTCGACGCGCTCAAGAGCGAGGTCGGCGAAGACGATCTCGTGCGTGCCGAGAAGGAGCTGGACGCCGTCACGCGCAGCCACGTCGACGAGATCGACGAGGCGCTCAAGCGCAAAGAAGCCGAGCTTCTCGAGGTCTGAGGACGTGCCGACCACCGACTCGCCGGGAGATGCCGGGCTCGGAGGCGCTCCGGACCCGGGGGGGGACCGCGCGCGCTCCGCAAGCTCGGCGAGCTTCCAGGCTCACGTCCGCGCCGCGCGCACCGAGATCGAGCACCAGATGGACCGGGCTCGCGCCGACTTCGAGGAAGTCACCGACCGCATCAATGCGCGCACCGGTCGCAATCTTCTGATGGCGATCCTCATCGGGTTGGCGGTCGGAGCCGTGGTGTTGGGCTCGTTGCTGTTCATCAAGTGGCTCTTCCTCGTGTTCGCGGTGCCGGTGTGTCTGCTCGGCGTGTTCGAGTTCAGCCGGGCGCTGCAGACCGCCGGCCGGCGCGTCGATGTGTGGCCGCAGATCGTCGCCGGCGCGGTCATCATGCTGTCCGCTTTCTTCGCGGGTCACCTGACGCATTGGGCGCTGACCTTCGGGGCGGTGACCGCGGTGATCGTATGGCGGCTGCTCGCGCAGATGGTCGCTCGCGACGGGCGTCGATACGGCGAGGTCCTCGGCGATGTGCTGATCGCCGGCTTCCTCCCGCTGTACGTCCCGTTCCTGGCGAGTCTCGCGCTGGTCCTGCTGCGCCAGGACCAGGGCGAGTACTGGGTACTCGGCATGCTGATCGCCGTGGTCGCGACGGACACCGGAGCCTACGCGTCCGGGCTCGCCTTCGGCTCGCACCCGATGGCGCCGCGGATCAGCCCGAAGAAGACATGGGAGGGGTTCGCCGGGGGAGCCCTGGCGACTCTCATCGCCTCCGTCCTGTGGGCACTGTTCGTCCTCGGCATCCCCTGGTGGGCCGGCGTGGTCTTCGGGCTGCTCATCTTGGGGTGTGCGACCGTCGGTGACCTCGGCGAGTCGATGATCAAGCGCGATCTGGGCATCAAAGACATGAGTTCATGGCTGCCGGGCCACGGCGGCGTGCTTGATCGGCTGGACTCGATCCTGCCCTCGGCTGCCGCCGCTCTGGCTCTCTATTTCCTCTTCTCTCCTCTGGTGGTCTCATGAACGACGCCGTCGCGACGAGCGCGCCGCCGTTCCCGCTGACGTCCGGCCGCACCCGCGGCTATCGTCCCGATGCCGTCGACGATTTCCTGGCCCGCGCCCGCGCGGCGTTCGAGTCGGGGCAGTCGACAGACATCGATGCGGCCGCCGTCCGCACGGCCGCGTTTCCGCTCGTGCGGCGTGGATACCAGGTGGTCGCGGTCGATGCTGCTCTCAGCCGCATCGAAGACGCGTTCGCCGCCCGCGAACGCGAACAGGCACTGTCTCGTCGCGGCGCACGAGCATGGGTGGGACAGTCGCGCAAGCTGGCCCAGGAGGTGCTGGATCGCCTCACCCGCCCCAAGGGCCGTCGCTTCCGCCGCGTCGGAATGCTGCGCTTCGGCTACCGGGTCGACGAGGTCGATCTGGTCGCCGACAAGATCGCACGCTTCCTCGAGAGCGGCGAACCGGTGACCGTCGACCAGGTGCGTTCGGTCGCTTTCCGGATGCAGCGGCGGGGCTACAGCGAGGCGCAGGTGGACGCTGTCCTGGACGCCACCGTCGAGGTCATGCTCGCCGTCGTCTGATCAGGACAGCCTGGCGGGCTCGGAGCAGCGCGCTAGAATCGGAGGACTGTGACTGCCGACGCCGAATCGACGCCCGCCCGCGTCGATGTTCCCGAGACGCGCGCCGCGCGGAGAAATCAGGTTTCCCCGCGTCGCGTGCGTCCGCCTGCCCCCACGGCGAAGTGGTCGCGCCGACGCGGCGTCATGAGCGGATTCGCCGTGCTGGCCGTTCTCGGATTCGGCGTCGCGTACATCGGACCGATGACGGCCACGAGCCCGCGCGCCCAGGCCGCCGAGGTCGCCCCCATTTCTCTCTACGCGTCGACGATCGCCAACGCCCAGGCGTACCTCGCGGCATCCGACCAGACAGTCGGCCTCGGACGCGACGGCGTCGTGTACAGCGTCTACGTCACGCCCAAGCCCACGCCGACGCCCACGCCGTCGGCAGCGAAGGGATCGTCGTCGTCGAGCTCGTCGTGGTCGCCCCCGTTCGTGGCTCCCGACCCGGGCACGGCACAGTCCATCGCGTACGGGATGGTCCAGCAGCGCGGCTGGGGCGACGACGAGTTCGCCTGCCTGGTCGCCCTGTGGAACAAGGAGTCCGGATGGCGTGTGGGCGCCTACAACGCGGGAAGCGGCGCTTACGGCATCCCGCAGGCGCTTCCGGGAAGCAAGATGGCGTCGGCGGGCTCAGACTGGGAGACCAATCCTGCAACGCAGATCGCCTGGGGCCTCGGCTACATCGGGGGACGTTACAGCAGCCCGTGCGGGGCGTGGTCGCACTCACAGTCCACGGGGTGGTATTGAGCACATGCCGCGCGCGAACCGACGGCAGCCCTCACCAGCCGACGATTCGTTCGATCGGCTGTTGAGCGGCTGGAAGCGTACCGAGTCCCGGCGCGGCGCCGAGTGGACCGTGCAACCGGTCAGTGCCGTCCAGGCGCAGAAGACCTACGTCTGCCCGGGGTGCGGCCGATCTATAGCGCCGCGCACGGCTCACGTCGTGGTGTGGCGCGCGGACGGCGTCCTGGGCGACGCCGCGGATCTGGCCGCGCGGCGGCACTGGCACACGGCCTGTTGGAAGGTGGCATGAGATGGAGATTCGCGGACCGGTACTTCTGCCCGCGCGGCGCGAGGAGATCGAGCTCGAAACGCTCGACGGGCTGACTCTCGTCGGAGAGCTGGCGCTGCCCGCGCACCGCGACCCGGTCGCCACGCTCGTGACACTGCATCCGCTGCCCACAGCCGGCGGGTTCATGGATTCGCACATCCTGAGGAAAGCCGCCGGACGCCTGCCGGCCCTCGCCGACCTCGCCGTCCTGCGATTCAACACGCGGGGCACGACGTCGCCCCGCGGCACGAGCGAGGGTGCCTTCGACGGCGGACGCGCCGAGGAGTTCGACGTTGCCGCGGCGCTCGCTTTCGTCGAGGCGCGGGCTCTGCCGCATCCCTGGCTCGTGGGATGGTCTTTCGGTACCGAACTGGCTCTGAAGTACGGGCGGGATCACGCGATCGACGGCGTCATCCTGCTCTCCCCGCCGTTGCATCGCGCCACCGCGGCGGACGTCGCCGCGTGGCGGGGAGAGACCAGGCAGGTGGTGGCTCTCATCCCCGAGTTCGACGACTACCTCCGCCCCGCCGAAGCTCACGACCGTTTCGCCCCCATCGACCATGCGCGGGTCATCGCCGTCGACGGCGGCAAGCATCTGTGGGTGGGGGAGACGCAGACGCGCCGCGTTCTCACGGAGATCGTCGCGGCCGTCAACCCCGACGCGCTGCCCCTCGCCACCGAATGGGACGAGCAGTAGGACTCATCGCTCGTTCTGACGAGGAATGATCACCTGACGGTAGATGATCAGGATGCTCGCGGCAACGGGAATCGCGATGAGCGCGCCCAGGAGTCCGAGCAGGGCGCCTCCGGCCAGCGCTGCGATCACCACGACGGCGCCGGGCACCGACACCGCGCGGTTCATGATGCGCGGCGAGAGGAGGTAGGCCTCCACCTGCATGTACACCACGTACCAGACGAGCGCCACGATCGCCGTCAGCGGCGAGCTGAGTCCGGGGATGAGGCAGGTGAGCACGATGATCGCCGAACCCGTGAGTGTGCCCACGAGGGGGATCAGCGAGAAGAAGAACGCGATCACCGCCAACACGGCCGGGAACGGGGCCCCGATGATCGAGAGGAAGGCGGCGCTGAGGACACCGTTGATGGCACCGAGCGTGACCTGCCCCATGACGTAGTGACCCACGGATGCGGTGATCTGCTCTGAGAGGTCGACGAAACGTGCCCGCTTCGAGGCGGGCACGAGCTGTGCGACCGACGCCTTCAGCGACGGCGTCGACGCGGTGAAGTAGATCGTGAGGATCAGGATGATGATCGCCCCGGTGATGAGCGAGATGATCGAGGCGCCGATGCCGAGGATCACGTTGCCGGCCGATGTTCCGATCTGCGCGAAGTCCAGGCTGTTGAACCAGTCGGACACGTACTTGAACGCCATGTCGACATCCAGCGCGGGGAAGGTGGCGTGCAGCCACTTCGACAGATCGTCGACGGGGTTCCACGAGCCGTTGACCGCGCTGTCGATGAGTCGCTGCACCTGCGTGATCAGCTGAGCGATCTGCCCCACGAGGACCGGGATGACGATCAGCACGATGCCGGTGAACACCGCCAGCACTGCCGCGAAGGTGATCAGCAGCGCCGCCCACCGCGGCAGGCGACGACGCTCCAGCCAGCTGACGAGAGGATCGAGCCCGAGCGCGAGGAACAGGGCCGTCCCCACGTACAGCAGGATCGTCGACAGCGACTGCACGCTGGTGATGAGCAGGATGCCGACGCCCACGCCGAGCGTGGCGACGAGAGCCGTGCGGAACGGATGCTGCAGCTTCATGGTGATGTCAGAATACGCACCGCGCGGCGCTTTCGCGGGCGACACGGCCGCGGCGGTCGTCGGGGGTATCACGGTCCTCCCGGGCGACGCACAGCAGGATGTCGCTAGGCTGGAACGTCGATTGCGCGCCGCGATCCCGTCTGCGGTGCGCGCGGGAGGTGTCTTACGTGCGTTTCGTCTGGGCTGTGACGGCCTTCGTGCTGGCTGCGGTCATGATCGGCGCCGGTATCGCCCAGCGCACCGTGCTGCAGGGTCCGCGGACCGAGAGCGAGACGATCTCCGTCACCGGCGACGCGCCGTACATCCTGATCGATGGCAGCGTGCTCAACAGCCACGCCGGCTCACAGACCCTCCGTGTCCAGGAGGCGGGCACGATCTTCGCCTCGTACGGGCGCACGGCCGACCTCGAAGCCTGGCTGACGCCGTCCTCGTACACCCACGTGACCGTCGATGGGGGAGCCACCACGACGACGGCCGTCGCGGCGAAGAACCCGCCGGCCGCCGGCAGCGCGCCGATCACCCCCGTCGGCTCGGATCTCTGGCTGGATGAGTTCCAGCAGGATGACGTCCTCATCACCCCCCTGCAGCTTCCGGCGGACATGAGCCTGCTCGTGGCCACCGACGGTGTGAAGCCGGCGCCGAGCAGCCTCACCGTGACCTGGCCGACGGGAGCGACGACCCCGTGGGCGGGTCCTCTCATCGTCCTGGGCAGCATCTTCTTGCTGATCGGCATCATCGTGTACGTCCTCGGCGTGCGGCATGCACGCCGATCGCGCGGCCCGCGCCGCAAGGGTCTGCCGATGCCGGTGACCGAGCCCATCGACGTCGCGGTCGCGGGGGCCGACAAGGGCGTCATCAGCGCCACGCCCTCGCGTCGTCAGTTGACCCGCGGCAAGCGCGCACTGCTCGCGGCTCCGGCCGTCGGCGTCGCCGCGTTGCTGTTCACCGGCTGCACCGCGGACGCATGGCCTCAGCTGGCCGGCACCCCGACCCCCACGGCATCCGAGAGCGTCGTCGTGCCGCAGGACCAGGGACAGCCCGCCGTGACGCAGCAGCAAGGCGAGCGCATCCTCACGCGGATCTCCGAGCAGGTGGCGAAGGCAGACGCCGCGAAGGATCCCGGGGCGGCCGCGCTGCGGTTGACGGGATCGGCACTGGCGGCTCGAGAGACCGACTACAAGTTGCGCGACGTCGCCGCGCACACGGCGCTGAACGCCGTGCCGGACAAGCCGGTGAAGATCATTCTCCCCGAGGCCTACGACGGGTGGCCGCGCACGTTCTTCGCTGTCATCGAGACGGGGGACGTCATTCTGAGCGTCACCCAGGAGGACCCCTGGTCTCCGTACAAGGTGAGCAGGGAAGCCGAGCTGGTGTCGCAGGCCAGTCTCAACCTCGCGCCCTCCTACGTCGGCGCGATCTCCATCGACCCGGACTCGCCGTTCCTCGCGCTGGCTCCCAACAAGGTGGCCGCGGCCTACGCCGACATCCTCACCAACGGCGACAGCAGCGCGTTCGCAGCACAGTTCGACTCGACGAACGACCCCTTCCGCAAGCTGGTCGCGGACAACCGCGCCACGCGACTGCAGGCGTTCAATCAGACCGGGGCGCAGACCGGGACGCTGACGTACGCCGCATCCGCCGGCCCGGACGAACCCATCTCGCTCGCCACGCTGGATTCGGGAGCGATCGTCGCGGTGACCGTGCATGAGAGCGACACGGTCAAGCCCACGAACACCGACGCGGTCATCAAGCTCGACAACAACGCAATCGTGCAGACCCTCACCGGAGTGAATCAGTCCTCGACCGGTTTCACGACGACCTTCGTTGACCAGCTCTTCTTCTTCGTCCCTTCTCAGAGTTCCAGCAAGCGCATTCAGCTGCTGGGATACTCGACCTCCATCCTCGACGCGAAAGTAGCCCCCTAAGTGAGCGATCCCACCTCGGGCGCCGTGCTGCGCGGTGCCGTCGACCTGTCGTCTTTGCGTTCGCGCCCGTCGGCACCCGCCGGCTCCGCAACGGCGCCCTCAGCGGGCCCCGGCCCGTCGTTGATCTTCGATGCGACCGACGAGAGCTTCGGTCAGGTGCTCGAGCTGTCGCGATCCGTGCCGGTCGTGGTGGATCTGTGGGCCGAGTGGTGTGGCCCCTGCAAGCAGCTGAGCCCGATTCTCGAGAAAGTCGTGACCGAGCTCGACGGACGTGTGGTGCTCGCCAAGGTCGACGTGGATGCGAACCCTCAGCTCGCCCAGGGCTTCCGCGCGCAGTCGATCCCCATGGTCGTCGCCCTTGTTGCGGGGCAGCCCGTTCCGCTGTTCACCGGCGCGGTGCCGGAGCAGCAGGTCCGCGACGTCTTCGCCCAGCTGCTGCAGCTGGCAGCCCAGAACGGCGTCACAGGCACCGTCCCCGTCGACGGCGCCGAGTCGGCTGAACCCGATGAGCCCGTCCTGCCCCCGCGGCACCAGGAGGCGTTCGATGCGATCGAGGCGGGTGACTACGCGCGCGCCGTTTCGGCGTATGAGGCGGCGCTCGCGGAGAACCCGCGCGACGAGGAGGCTCGGGCCGGTCTCGGCCAGGTACGTCTCCTGCAGCGCGTGCAGGGCCTGGATCTCCAGCAGGCGCGGGATGCCGCGGCATCCGCGCCCACCGACATCGAGGCCCAGTTCGCCGTCGCCGATCTCGACATCGCCGGCGGTCACGTCGACGACGCGTTCGCGCGCCTGCTCGATTTGTTCGCGGCGCTGCCGTCCGATGAGCGCGGCGCCGTCCGCGATCGCCTCATCGAGCTCTTCGGACTCATCGGGAACAGCGACGCGCGCGTCATCCGTGCCCGCGGCCAGCTGAGCTCACTGCTGTTCTGACACCGACTGTTCCGGCATCGGCCGCCGGCACCTACGCCGGGCGGCCGAGCCAGAGCACGCCGAGCGGCGGCAGAACGAGCGTCGCGCGCCCGTTGTCATCGGCGTGCACGGTCCCGAAGTTGCCCACTCCGGAGCCGCCGTAGGATTCCGCATCGGAGTTGAGCAGTTCCCGCCACGCTCCGCCGGCGGGCAGGTCCAGGGCGTAATCGTGAAGGGGAACACCGGAGAAGTTGCAGATGACGACCACGGTGTTGCCCCGGTCGTCATCCCGCGCGAAGGCGATGACGTTCGGGTTCCAGGTGGGGGCCCCGAGGCGCCGGAAGGCGGAGCCGTCGCTGTCGCGCGCCCACAACGGTGAGTTCTCCCGGTAGACGCGATTGAGCGCAGCCACGAAGTCGAGGAGCTGACGGTGCGGCGGCTGATCGAGCATCCACCAGTCCAGTCCTCGTCCCTCCGACCATTCGGACAGCTGCCCGAAGTCCTGGCCCATGAACAGCAGCTGCTTGCCCGGATGACCCCACATGTACGCCAGGAAGGCGCGGGTGTTGGCGAGCTTCTGCCAGTGATCACCCGGCATCCGTGTGAACAGCGTCCCCTTCCCGTGAACGACCTCGTCATGGCTGATCGGAAGGACGAAGTGTTCGCTGAAGGCGTACACGAAGGAGAAGGACAGTTCGCCCTCATGATGGCCGCGGTACATGGGGTCACGCTTGATGTATTCCAGCGAGTCGTTCATCCAGCCCATGTTCCACTTGAGACCGAAGCCGAGGCCTCCGGCGCTCGTGGGCGCCGTGACGCCCGGGTAGCTGGTGGACTCCTCCGCGATCATGGCGATGCCGGGGTAACGCTTGTATGCGGTGGCGTTGACCTCCTGAAGGAACCGGATGGCCTCCAGGTTCTCGCGACCGCCGTAGATGTTCGGCTCCCACTCGCCGGCTTCGCGCGAATAGTCGAGATAGAGCATCGAGGCCACGGCATCCACCCGCAGACCGTCGACGTGGAACTCCTCCAGCCAGTAGAGGGCGTTGGCCACCAGGAAGTTGCGCACCTCATTGCGGCCGTAGTCGAAGATGAGCGTGCCCCAGTCCTTGTGCTCGCCGCGGCGGGGATCGGGGTGCTCGTACAGCGGGTCACCGTCGAAACGGGCGAGCGCGAACGCATCCTTCGGGAAATGGCCCGGAACCCAGTCCATGATGACGCCGAAGCCGGCCTGGTGCAGTCGGTCGATCAGGTGGCGCAGGTCGTCGGGACTGCCGAAGCGGCTCGTCGGAGCGTAGTAGCCGCTGACCTGATACCCCCACGAGCCACCGAACGGATGCTCGGCCAGGGGCAGGAACTCGACATGGGTGTATCCGGTCTCGGTGAGGTAGGCGATCAGGGGCTCGGCCGCGTCCCGGTAGCCGAGTCCGGGTCGCCACGACCCGAGGTGGAGCTCGTACGTCGACATCGGCTGGGACAGGACATCGCGGCCGGCGCGGGCGGCCATCCACTCCTCGTCGCCCCAGCTGTACGCGCTTTCGGTGACGACGGATCCGGTCGCCGGCGGAACCTCGGCACGCTGGGCCATCGGATCGGCCTTGAGAATCCAGCCGCCGTGGCGCGTGAGGATCTCGTACTTGTAGACCGCGCCGGCCGCGAGCCCGGGCACGAACAACTCCCAGACACCGCTGGAGCCGAGGCTGCGCAGCGCGTGCCCCTGGCCGTCCCACGCGTTGAAGTCGCCGACGACACGCACAGCGCGCGCATTCGGCGCCCAGACAGCGAACGACACGCCGCTGATGCCGTCGTAATGACGCACGTGCGCGCCGAGTGCCTGCCAGAGCTGCTCATGGCGACCTTCGGCGATCAGATAACGATCGACGTCGCCCAGGGTCGGAAGATGACGGTACGGATCGTCGACGCGGTAGTCGGCGCCGCCCTCGTAGGTGGCCACCAGTTCGTACGCGCGGGGCTGCGCGGGGCTCTGGCCCTCCCAGATTCCGGCGCGCACGTGCTCGAGCGGGATCTCGGTGCCGTCGTCCGCTACGGCCGTGACCGATGAAGCCATCGGCCGACGTGCGCGGATCACCCAGGACCCATCGGCGCGTCGATGCGGGCCGAGGATGTCGTGCGGGGCGTGGTAGGAGCCCGTCGCGACCGTGTCCAGGACCTGGTCGGAGATGTCGCTCATCGGGTCTCCTTCACGTGCAGGATGTGGACGGGTTCGTCGAACGCGTCCAGGCGGACGAAGTTGTCCTGGTTCCAGGTCCACGTCGCGCCCGTGACGAGGTCCTCGACGACGTAGTCGGCGCCGCGCGCCACGCCGAACACGGTGGAGTCGATGTGCACCGTGGTCTGGCGGGTCGAATGCGGGTCGACGTTCGCGACGACGATGATCGTGTCGTCGACCCCGTCGACGCTCAGCGCCGCGGGCAGGTGCTTGACGAAGACGAGGATCGCGTCGTCGTCGCTCCAGTGGATCGAGATGTCGCGCAGCTGTCGCAGCGCCGGGTGAGCGCGGCGGATCTCGTTGAGGCGCGTCAGGTAGGGGGCGATGGTCAGTCCCTGGGATGCCGCGGCATCCCAGTCGCGCAGCTTGTACTCGTACTTCTCGTTGTCGATGTTCTCTTCCGACCCCGGCCGGGCCACGTTCTCGATCAGCTCGTAGCCGGCGTACACGCCGTAGGAGGCGCCGGCGGTGGCGGCCAGGGCTGCCCGGATCTTGTAGGCGGGGCGCCCCCCGTACTGGAGGTACTCGGTGAGGATGTCAGGCGTGTTGACGAAGAGGTTGGGCCGCATGAAGTCCGCGGTGTCGTGGGACACCCAGCGAAGGAACTCCTCCAACTCCGCCTTGGTGTTGCGCCACGTGAAGTACGAGTAGCTCTGCTGGAAGCCGGCCTGCGCGAGCGCCTGAAGAGGAGCTGGACGAGTGAAGGCCTCGGCCAGGAAGATCACGTCCGGGTGCTCGGCATTCACCGTGGCGATGAGCCATTCCCAGAACTGCAGCGGCTTCGTGTGCGGGTTGTCCACGCGGAAGATCTTCACGCCCTGCGCGATCCAGTGCCGGACGATGCGGAGGACTTCGGCGCGAATGCCCGCAGGATCGTTGTCGAAGTTGATAGGGTAGATGTCCTGGTACTTCTTCGGGGGATTCTCCGCGTAGGCGATCGTGCCGTCGGGCAAGGTGGTGAACCACTCCGGGTGAGCAGCGACCCACGGGTGATCGGGCGCCGCCTGAAGAGCGAGGTCGAGCGCGACCTCGAGTCCCTCGGTCCGCGCCGCACGGACGAAGGCCCGGAAGTCTGCGAGGGTGCCCAGGTCGGGGTGCACCGTGTCGTGGCCGCCGGCTGCCGACCCGATGGCCCACGGCGAGCCGGGATCGCCCGCGGCGGCGGTCAGCGTGTTGTTGGGTCCCTTGCGGTTGACCTCGCCGATGGGGTGAATCGGCGGCAGGTACAGCACGTCGAAGCCCATCGCGGCGACCGCCGGCAGCCGCTTGGTGGCCGTGCGGAAGGTGCCGCTCTTGATCGATCCGTCCGTCAATCGCTTCGCGCCCTCGGACCGAGGGAAGAACTCGTACCAGGCGCCGACGCCCGCGCGCTCTCGCTCCACGAGCAGCTCGAGATCGGGGCCCACGGTGACGAGCGACTGCAGGGGACGTGCGTCGAAGTACGCGGCGATCGCGGGGTCGCGGACGATGGCCAACGCCTCGTCATCGCTCGTCCCCGGGTCGCGCAGCGCGCCGGCGGCAGCCCTCAACGCCTTGCGTTCGGCTGCCGGGCGATCCTTTTCCCGCGCCGCATCGGCGAACAGTCTCGCGCCCATCTCGCGCATGAGCGGGGTGTCGACCCCCGCCGCGATCTTCAGGTCGGCCGCGTGCTCCCACGTCGCGACATCGTCGCCGAAGGCCTCGAAGCGAAACCGCCAGATGCCCTCTTCGAGTGGCGCGATGTCGACGCTCCAGCGATCGAAACCGTCACCGAGCGGAGACAGCCGGTGCAGAGACTCCTCTCCCGAGGGGGAGAAGAGCCGCACGTGCACCCCGATCCGGTCGTGCCCCTCGCGGAAGGCGGTGACGACGAACGGAACCGCCTCGCCGGAGAATGCGGACGGTCGAAACAGCGCGTCCGGAACGGACGGGTGCGCCAGCGCCATCGGGATCCGTCCCGCCCGCGTGTCGGTCACACCGCGCCACGCGGTGACCGGGCGTATCGGAATCGGTGCAGCGCTGCGCAGCGTCGTCGCGCGAGGAGGAACGGAAGAAGTGGAGCGCGTCGTCGAAGCCACGACTCGAACTTACCGCCGAACACCGAATGGGCACACCACTCGGCGTCCGGTTCGCGTCATTGCATCCGGAACAGATGCAGAGCGGTTCCGGGGAGGGTGAGCACGGCGCCCGGCGCGAACAGCGGCTCGGTCGTGTCGGGACGGTCAGGCACGCTGGACCACAGTGACACGTAGCCGCTCACGCCCTCGATCGTGGGGAGCGTCACGTCCACCGCGCTCTCGGTGCCGTGCACGACCAGCAGGATCCGGTTCGGATCCTCCTCTTCCGGTGTGGATGCCGCGTCGTACTGCAGGGTCCGGTGCGCGGGATCGGTCCACCGCTCGATCGACATCGTCTCGCCGTTCTCGTCGTACCAGTCGATGACCGACGCGCTGGGGACGACGTGAGCGTCACGCGCGAAACGACGCGGCCGCAGAGCGGGGTTGTCGCGGCGCAACCGGATGAGTCGACGCACGTGAGCCAGCAGGTCGTCCTGCCACGGAGCATGCTCCCAGCTGAGCCAGGTCAGCGGCGAGTCGTGGCAGTAGGCGTTGTTGTTTCCTCGCTGCGTCCGCCCGAACTCATCGCCCGCGGTCATCATCGGCACACCGGCCGACAACAGCAGCGTTCCCATGAGGTTGCGCATCGCCTTTCGGCGCGTCGCCAGGATCGCCTCGTCGTCGGTGCGCCCTTCGGCACCATGATTGAAAGAACGGTTCGTGTCGGCGCCGTCGCGGTTCTGCTCGCCGTTGCCGAGGTTGTGCTTGACGTCGTAGGAGACGAGGTCACGCAGGGTGAAGCCGTCGTGCGCGGTGACGAAGTTGACGCTCGCGAGCGGTCCGCGCTCGGCGCTGAACGTGTTCGACGAGCCGGCGAGCCGGGTGGCGAAACCCCCGATGCCGACGGGCGACGTCGAGGCGCGGCGGGCGTAATCGATGTCGCTCAGCCAGAAGTTGCGAACGCGGTCGCGGTAGCGGTCGTTCCACTCGGCCCAGCCCGTGCCGAAGTTGCCCGTCTGCCAGCCGCCCATACCGACGTCCCAGGGCTCGGCGATCATCTTCAGGCCCGCGAGCGACGGATCCTCCACGATCGCCCGAAGCAGCGGGTGCTCAGGATCGAACGCGTTGTCGCCACCACGCCCCAGGGTCACGGCCAGGTCGAAGCGGAATCCGTCGATCTGCACGTTGCCGGCCCAGTACCTCAGGGAGTCCAGCACGAGACGCGCGGCGGCGCCCGTCGCCGTGTTGACGGCGTTGCCGCACCCGGTGACGTCGAAGTAGGCGCCGTCATCCTGCTGCCGGTAGTAGCCGCGGTTGTCGATACCACGGAAGCTGGATCGCGGTCCGCCCAGACCGAGCTCGGACGTGTGGTTGTACACCACGTCGAGGATGACCTCGATGCCCGCGGCGTGGAGATCGCGAACCATCGTCTTGACCTCGCGCAGCACCGCGTCGGGACCGGCGGCGACGGCGTCAGCGGTCGCGTAGGGTGCATGCGCGCTGAAGAAGTTGAGGGTGTTGTAGCCCCAGTAGTTCGTCAGCCCCTGATTGAGAAGGCGCGGCTCGGTTTCGAACGCGTGGATCGGCAGGAGTTCGACCGCGGTCACACCCAGCCCGCGCAGGTGCGCGATCATCGCCGGATGCCCGAGTCCCGCGTACGTGCCGTGCAGCGCCGGCGGGATGTCGGGGTGCCGTTTGGTGAGCCCCTTGACGTGGGCTTCGTAGATCACCGTCCGGTCCATCGGCGTCTGCGGACGCGCGATCCCGTTCCAGTCGAACTCGTCGTCGACGACGCTCGCGCGCCACTGGCCGATACGCACCGGTACCAGGCCTCGCGCGTAGGGATCGAGGAGCAGGCTCTCGGGGTTGAAGGTCTGCCCGGGGCCGGCCGGACCCGTGACGCGAAGCGCGTAGCACGCGCCGACGCGCAGGTGCGGCGTCGTCACCTCCCAGACGTCGTCGCCCGCGGGGGTCAGCGGGATGCTCGCGGTGATCCAGTCGAGATCGTCCGCGTCGAAGACGACCAGCTCGATCCCTGTCGCGTCCTCCGACCACACACGAAGGGTGCCGCCCTCGGGGGCGAGGGTGACGCCGAGCCGGTCATAGGCAGGCCCGAGGAACGGTGCGGGCGGGGCGGGGTGGGCTTCGACGATACGGGACGGCTTCGGGCTGGCCATGCGCTCTAGAGTAGTGACGCGGTGAGTCCGCGTCGTCACGAGTGCGGGAGCGTCATGTCGATCTATCTCGACCATGCGGCGTCGACGCCCCTGCGCGAGAGCGCCCGCGAGGCATGGCTGGCAGCGGCGACGCTGACGGGCAATGCGTCGTCGGTACACGGTGCCGGGCAGGCGGCTCGACGGCTGCTGGAGCACTCGCGCGAGCGTATCGCCGCGGTGCTGGAGTGCGACCCGATCGAGGTCGTGCTCACCTCCGGCGGGACCGAGAGCATCAACCTGGCGCTGAAGGGTCTGTGGTGGGGCCGCGCCGACGACCGTGAAGCCGTGCTGCTGCCCGACGGAGAGCATCATGCGAGCATCGACACCGTCGACTGGCTGCGCGCGCGGGGCGCGCGCGTGCGCGCCGTCGCGCTCGACCCGGTCGGCCGCATTCCCCTCGACGGATTCCGGACGGCGCTGACCGCCCCCGCTCCCGCGGCGCTGGCGACCGCCCTGGTCGCCAACAACGAGGTCGGAACCGTTCAGGATGCCGCTCAGCTGGCGGCCGCCGCCGCCGCCGCCGACGTTCCGCTTCACCTCGACGCCGTTGCGGCCATGGGCCACCTGCCGGTGTCGTTCTCCGCCTGGCGCGGAGGTGCCGCGCCCGGCGTCGGTCTCGTCGCGCTCAGCGTCTCGGGGCACAAAGTCGGAGCGCCCGTCGGCACGGGCGCCGTCGTCGTGTCGCGTCACGCCCGCATCGCGGCGCTCCTGCACGGCGGCGGTCAGCAACGCGGACTGCGCTCGGGCACGCAGGACATCGCCGGCGCCGCGGCGCTGGCTGTCGCCCTCGAAGATGCCGAGGCCGAACGCGTCAGCGAGCACGAGCGACTGGTGGCGCTCGGCGATCGGCTCTGGTCCGGCATCCGCGCCGCGATCCCGGCTGCCGAGCTGCTGGGCGATGCTCGAGACCGCCTCGCCGGCAACGTGCACGTCCACCTGCCGGGAGCGGTGGGGGAGACGATGCTGTTCTTGCTCGACCAGGAAGGGATCTCGGTCTCGACCGGGTCAGCGTGCCAAGCCGGTGTCGCGGAGCCCTCGCACGTCGTGCTCGCTCTCGGGCGCGACCAGGACGTGGCACGGTCGGTGCTGCGTCTCACGCTCGGGCGCACCACCGTCACCAGCGATGTCGATGCGCTGCTCGCGGCCCTCCCACGTGCGTACGCCCGGGCGACGAGTGCCGCCCGGCCGCGTCGGCTCGGAGCCGAAGGCCTGCAGCCCTCGTAGACTGGACCGATGCGTATCCTGGCAGCCATGAGCGGCGGCGTCGACTCCGCTGTCGCCGCTGCCCGCGCGGTCGACGCCGGTCACGACGTCGTCGGGGTCCACCTCGCGCTCTCGCGTGCAGGGGGGACGCTGCGCACCGGAAGCCGCGGCTGCTGCACGATCGAAGACGCGATGGATGCGCGCCGTGCGGCCGACCGGCTCGGCATCCCCTTCTACGTCTGGGACTTCTCCGAGCGCTTCCGCGACGACGTGATCGACGACTTCATCGCCGAGTACCGCGCGGGCCGCACGCCGAACCCGTGCATGCGTTGCAACGAGAAGATCAAGTTCGCGGCCCTGCTCGAACGCGCGCTCGAGCTCGGCTTCGACGCGGTCTGCACCGGTCACTACGCGATCCTCGTCGACGGGCCCGAGGGATGCGAGCTGCATCGGGCGAGCGACGAGGCGAAAGACCAGTCCTACGTGCTCGGCGTGCTCACCGCGCCCCAGCTCGCGCACACCTACTTCCCGCTCGGATCGACGCCGTCCAAAGCCCTCGTGCGCGCCGAAGCGGCCGAGCGCGGGTTGACGGTCGCCCAGAAGCCGGACAGTCACGACATCTGCTTCATCCCCGACGGCGATACCCGCGGGTGGCTTGCCGAAAAGGTCGGCACGGCGCAGGGCGACATCGTCGACCGCGACGGCGCTGTCGTGGGAAGCCACGGCGGAGCCCACGCGTACACGGTGGGACAGCGTCGCGGTCTGCAGCTGGGCGTTCCCGCGTCCGATGGCAAGCCGCGATTCGTCCTCGAGGTCCGTCCCGTCTCGAACACGGTCGTCGTCGGTCCGAAGGAGGCGCTGGCCACGGCGGAGATCTCAGGCTCTCGCCACAGCTGGGCCGGCCGAGCCCCGGCGGATGCCGAGTTCTTCTGCCATGTGCAGATCCGTGCTCACGCCGAACCGGCGCCGGCGTCCGCGGTGGTCCGCGAGGGCACCGTGACGGTGCGTCCCGAGACGCCTTTCGACGGCGTCGCGCCGGGTCAGACCGCGGTGCTGTACGACGGCACGCGGGTGATCGGGCAATTCACGGTCGACCGCACGGTCTCGGCCGTCCCCATCGCGGGTTGAGCTCGACCCCCGTCAGCGTGCGACCGCGGGCACCGGGCCACGCGCGGCGCGCAAGGGGCAGGGCGATGTCGGCCGCCCCACCTACACTGGCCGGGTGACGGATGATGAAGTCTCCCTTCCGACGAACCTCGACGACGCCCGCCTCGACGCGGAGCGATTGACCGACCTCATCCTCGGCGCCCGCGACGCGTACTACGGGCGCGACGCTGAGATCGTCGACGACGCGACCTACGACGGGTGGATGCGGCGGCTCGAAGCAGTGGAGCGCGCCTTCCCCGAGGTGCAGGGACAGGATTCGCCGACGCAGTCGGTGGGCGCGGCGCAGAGCACGATGTTCGCGCCCGTCGAACACGCCGAGCGCATGCTCAGCCTCGACAACGTCTTCAGCGCGGACGAGCTGCGAGACTGGTGCACGAAGACATCGGCTGCCGCGGGACGACACGTCCGTTGGCTGCTGGAGCTGAAGATCGACGGCCTGGCCATCAATCTTCGCTACGAGCACGGCGTTCTCGTGTCGGCCGCCACCCGCGGCGACGGCCGGGTGGGCGAGGACGTCACCGTCAATGCGCTCCAGGTCGCGGGCATTCCTGCACGACTCGCGGGTGAAGGGCATCCTCCGATCGTGGAGGTGCGCGGCGAGGTCTACATCCCCGTCGCGGCCTTCGACGAACTCAACGCTCTCCAGGCCCGGTTGCGCGAGCGTGTCATCACGGACGGTCGTGAGCGCGGAGGCGACGAGGAGAAGCTCACCCGAAGCGCCGCCCGCCGATTCCCGGCATTCGCGAACCCGCGAAACGCGGCCAGCGGCGGCCTTCGCCAGCAACTCGACAAGAAAAGCGGCATGGAGCTCGAAGCCGGACGCGCCCGGCTCGCATCGCTGCGGCTGCTCGTCCATGGGATCGGGGCGTGGCCGGAGCCGCCCGTGTCCTCGCAGAGCGAGGTCTACGCCCTGCTCGCGACGTGGGGGCTGCCGACGAGCACGTCTTTCCGCACCGCGGACGACATCGACGGCGTGGCGGCGTTCGTCGCGTACTACGGCGAGCATCGCCACGACGTCGAGCACGAGATCGACGGCGTCGTGGTCAAGGTCGATGAGCTGGCGTTGCACGGTGAGCTGGGCGCGACCAGTCGTGCCCCGCGATGGGCCATCGCGTACAAGTACCCGCCGGAGCAGGTCAACACGAAGCTGCTGGACATCGTCGTCTCGGTCGGCCGCACCGGCCGGGCGACACCCTTCGCCGTGATGGCCCCCGCCCGCGTCGCGGGCTCGGTCGTCCGGCAGGCGACGCTTCACAACCAGGACGTCGTCGTGTCCAAGGGGGTTCTCATCGGTGACACCGTCGTGCTGCGCAAAGCCGGCGATGTCATTCCCGAGGTGCTCGGTCCCGTGGTCGAGCTGCGCGACGGCACGGAGCGGGCATTCGTCATGCCGACCCGGTGCCCGGAATGCGGCTCGACGCTGGCACCCGCGAAAGACGGCGACATCGACCTGCGCTGCCCCAACACGCGCGCCTGTCCCGCCCAGGTGCGGGGACGCGTCGAGCACATCGGCTCCCGTGGCGCCCTCGACATCGAAGCCCTCGGCGAGGTCACCGCAGCGGCCTTGACGCAGCCGTCGGTTCCCGCCGTGCCCCCGCTGATCACCGAGGCCGGTCTGTTCGACCTCACACTCGAACAGCTCGTCCCGATCGAGGTGATCGTCCGCGACAGCGAAACGGGGGAGGCCAAACTCGATGACGACAGCGGCGAACCGATCACCCGCGCACCCTTCCGTCGCCAGCCCACGTCGGCGGAGAAGAAGGAGGGACTCACAGGTCCCCAGCCGTCGGCCCAGGCGCTCACCCTTCTCGAGGAACTGGAGAAGGCCAAGACAAAGGACCTGTGGCGGTTTCTGGTCGCGTTGAACATCCGCCACGTCGGCCCGGTCGCCGCGCGGGCACTCGCGCAGTGGTTCGGTTCGCTGGACGCGATCCGCGCGGCCGAGCGCGACGCTCTCGCCGACGTCGACGGCGTCGGCGGCATCATCGCGGACTCGCTCCTGGAATGGTTCGCCGTCGACTGGCATCAGGAGATCGTGGAACGCTGGGCGGCGGCGGGCGCGGTCTTGGAGATTCCAGGTCACCCCGGCCCGGGAGCTGCCGTCGCCGCCGGCGGCGTGCTCGAGGGTGTCACGGTCGTTGCGACCGGCACGCTGGAGGGCTACACCCGAGAGGGCGCGCAGGAGGCGATCATCGCCGCCGGCGGGAAAGCAGCCTCTTCCGTGTCGAAGAAGACCGACTTCGTCGCCGCAGGCCCGGGCGCGGGCTCGAAACTCGCGAAGGCGGAGGAACTCGGCATCCGCATCATCGATGCCGCGCAGTTTCGCATCCTCGTCGAGCAGGGGCCCGCCGCGCTCGAGGCACTCGATCCCGACGCGGGCTGATCGGTTCAGTCTCCTCCGGGATGCGTGAGCTCGAGCAAGGACTCACGCACCTGGCGACGCAGCACCTTTCCGATCAGCGACTTCGGCAGCTCGTCGACGATGAAGATCCGGCGGGGCACCTTGTAGGGCGTGAGGATGCTGCGGGCGTAGTCCCGGATGGAGTCCGTGTCGACGCCGGCTCCGGACCCGTCGAGCACCACGGCGGCGACGACCTCTTCGCCCGAATGCTCGCTTGGCAGGCCCACGACAGCGGCATCCACCACGCGCGGGTGCTGCCTCAGTGCGTTCTCGACTTCGGTGGGCGCCACATTGAACCCGCCGGTGATGATGAGCTCCTTGATGCGATCCACGATGCGCACGAACCCCTCGTCGTCGATCTGGACGATGTCGCCGGTACGGAACCACCCGTCCACGAAGACCTCCTCGGTGGCTTCCGGCTTGCCGTAGTAGCCCTGGAAGACCTGCGGGCCCCGCACGATCAGCTCGCCCCGCTCACCGGAGGGCATGTCCACGGTGGGATCGTCCGGATCGACCACGCGACACTCGGTGCCGGGGAGGGGGAGTCCGACCGTTCCCGCCTTGCGATTGTCGGCGACCGGGTTCGCCATGAGAACCGGCGAGCACTCGGACAGCCCGTAGCCCTCGACGAGGTAGCCACCCGTTGCCTGCTCGAACGGCACGACGAGGTCATGCGGCAACGCCATCGCTCCGGAGATGGCGACCTCCGTGCCGGCCAAGGAGACGCCCTCGGCGCGCGCCGCGGCGAGCAGTCGGTCGGCGATCGGCGGCACCAGCGGCAAGAACGTCGCCGGGTGCTTCTTCGTCACTTCGAGGACCATCGCGGGTTCGAAGCGGGGAAACAGCACCAGACGGGCACCCATCGACATCGCGAAAGTGAGGCACAGGGTCAGCCCGTAGGCGTGGAACATCGGCAGCACCGCGTACACGACGCATCCCTTGCCGCGCTGGATCGACGGGACCCACGCTTGAGCCTGCCGCGCGTTGGCCAGGAGGTTGCGGTGGGTGAGCACCGCGCCTTTCGGCGTTCCCGTCGTTCCGCTCGTGTACTGGATGATGGCGACGTCGTCGGTGACCGGACCGGGGAAGGATGCCGCCAGTGCTTCGTTGCGTGCCAGGTGTTCCCAGGGCACGGCTTGCGACACGCGCGTGGTGAGCGCGTCGCGCGACTGACGGGCCTTCGCGACGGGAAGCCGCAGCGCGAGACGCAGCGAGAGCGGCATGGCGGTCGTGATGTCGACGCTGACCAGCGTGGTGACGGCGAGATCGGCGGGGAACGCCTGCACGGTGGCGGCGACCTTGCTCCAGACGATGGCCGTGCGCGCCCCGTGGTCTTCGAACTGCTTGCGCAGCTCCCGTGGAGTGTAGAGCGGATTGTGCTCCACCGCGATGGCGCCGAGGCGCAGAATCGCGTAGAAGGCGATGATGTGCTGGGGACAGTTGGGCAGTACGATCGCGACCGTGTCGCCTTTGCCGACCCCACGCTCTCGGAGACCCGCCGCCACGCGATCGATCGCCCCGACGAGGTCGCGGTACGAGGTCGTGCGACCGAAGAATTGCAGCGCGGGCGCATCCGGGTAGTCACGCGCCGACGCGGTGACGATGTCCAGGAGCGAGCCGGTGACCGGTTCGAGATCATCGGGGACTCCGGCGGCGTAGCTGGCGATCCACGGGCGGGGCGGGTCGTACGGGGCAGCGGCACTCACGCGGGCCAGCCTATCGGCCGTGAGAAGCGGGCCGAAGGGGGCCGACTAGAATCGACGGGTGTCTGAAATCACCCCTGAACTCGTTCGCCATCTCGGCGTTCTGGCCCGGATTCAGCTCGACGAGCACGAGGTGCAGCGCCTGACGGGGCAGCTCTCGGTGATCGTCGACAACATCGCGAAGGTGTCCGAGGTGGCAACGCCCGACGTCCCCGCGACGAGCCATCCCCTCCCGCTCGAGAACGTCTTCCGTCCCGACGTCGTCGGCCAGATGCTGACGGTGGAGCAGGTGCTGCAGAACGCGCCGGACGCCGCCGACGGGCGCTTCCGTGTCACGGCGATTCTGGGGGAGGAGCAGTGACCGATCTCACACGGCTGAACGCCGCAGACCTGGCCGCACGACTGGCCTCCGGTGACGTGTCCAGCGTCGAAGCGACGCAGGCCCACCTCGACCGGATCACCGCCGTCGACGGCGATGTGCACGCCTTCCTGCACGTGAGTGACCACGCCCTCGAGGTTGCCGCCGACATCGATCGCCGCCGCGCCGCCGGTGAAGCCCTGGGCGAGCTCGCGGGAGTTCCCCTCGCGATCAAGGACGTGCTCGTCACGACGGACATGCCCTCCACCAGCGGATCCAAGATCCTCGAAGGCTTCCTCTCGCCCTACGACGCCACCGTCGTCGCGCGTTCGCGTGCCGCCGGCCTGGTGCCTCTGGGGAAGACGAACATGGATGAGTTCGCCATGGGATCGTCGACGGAGCATTCGGCGTACGGTCCCACCCACAACCCGTGGGACCTCGATCGCATCCCCGGAGGCTCCGGGGGCGGATCGGCGGCCGCCGTCGCCGCCTTCGAGGCTCCGCTGGCTCTCGGCTCGGACACGGGCGGATCGATCCGCCAGCCGGCGCACGTCACGGGAACCGTCGGCATGAAGCCGACCTACGGCGGGGTGAGCCGGTTCGGCGCCATCGCGCTGGCGTCCTCACTCGACCAGGTCGGTCCGGTCTCGCGCACCGTGCTCGACTCGGCGCTCCTGCACGACGTCATCGGCGGCCACGACCCGCACGACGCGACGTCGCTGACCGACAGCTGGCCCTCCTTTGCGGCGGCCGCACGCGAAGGCGCCGCCGGCGCCGGTCTGGCGGGCCTGAAGATCGGCGTCATCCGCGAGCTGCCCGACAGCGGCTTCCAGGCGGGCGTGTCGGCGTCCTTCCGGGCAGCGTTGGCTCTCCTGGAGGCGCAGGGCGCGGAGATCGTTGAGGTCAGCGCCCCACACTTCGAGTACGGCGTCGCCGCGTATTACCTGATCCTTCCCGCGGAGGCGTCGAGCAACCTCGCCAAATTCGACTCCGTCCGTTTCGGCCTGCGAGTCGACGTTCCGGGCGGCACGGTCGAAGACGTCATGGCTGCCACTCGAGACGCCGGCTTCGGCGAGGAGGTGAAGCGTCGCATCATTCTCGGCACCTACGCGCTGTCGGCCGGATACTACGACGCCTACTACGGCAGCGCCCAGAAGGTGCGTACGCTCATCCAGCGCGACTTCGACGCGGCGTTCGCTCAGGTCGATGTCATCGCGACGCCGTCGGCTCCCACCACGGCGTTCAAGCTCGGCGAGAAGATCGATGACCCGCTGCAGATGTACCTCAACGATGTCACCACGATTCCGGTGAACCTGGCCGGCGTCCCCGGCATCTCGATTCCGTCGGGTCTGGCAGAGGAGGACGGGCTGCCCGTCGGCATCCAGTTCATCGCCCCGGCGCGCCAGGATGCCCGGTTGTATCGCGTGGGTGCGGCCGCCGAGGCCCTGCTCGTCGACTCATGGGGTGGTCCCTTGCTGGACCGCGCCCCGCTGCTGGGAGGGAACCGCTGATGGCTAAGGCCGCACTGATGGACTTCGACGACGCGCTGAAGCTGTACGAGCCGGTGCTCGGCTTCGAGGTGCACGTCGAACTCAACACCGAGACGAAGATGTTCTCGCCGGCGGGCAACCCGGCGCACGCCGCGAACCACGATGCTGCCCCCAACACGCTCGTGGCGCCTGTCGATATGGGCCTTCCGGGTTCGCTCCCGGTGGTCAACGAGACCGCGGTGCGTTTCTCGATCAGTCTGGGGCTCGCCCTCGGCTGCCAGATCGCCCCGTCGAGCCGCTTCGCCCGGAAGAACTACTTCTACCCCGACCTCGGCAAGAACTACCAGATCTCGCAGTACGACGAGCCCATCGCCTTCGAGGGCCAGATCGAGGTGGAACTGACCGACGGGACGGTCTTCGAGGTGCCCATCGAGCGGGCGCATATGGAGGAGGATGCCGGCAAGCTCACGCACGTCGGCGGCTCCACCGGCCGCATTCAGGGCGCGGAGTACTCGCTCGTGGATTACAACCGCGCCGGCGTCCCGCTCGTGGAGATCGTGACGAAGCCGATCTTCGGCGCGGAACACCGTGCACCCGCGCTGGCCGCCGCGTACGTGCGGGCGATTCGCGACGTGGTGCTCTCGCTCGGCATCTCGGAGGCGCGCATGGAACGCGGAAACCTCCGCTGCGATGCGAACGTGTCCCTGCGCCCACGCGGGCAGGAGAAGCTCGGCACGCGCACCGAGACGAAGAACGTCAACTCGATGCGCTCGGTCGAACGCGCCGTGCGTTACGAGATTCAGCGTCAAGCGGCGATCCTCGCCGCGGGCGGGACGATCACGCAGGAGACGCGGCACTGGCACGAAGACACCGGCACGACCTCTCCGGGGCGTCCGAAGTCGGATGCCGACGACTACCGTTACTTCCCGGAGCCCGACCTCCTGCCCGTCGCGCCGTCCTCCGCGCTGGTCGAGTCGTTGCGTGCTGCTCTTCCGGAGCCGCCCGCCGCGCGTCGGCGACGTCTGAAGGCCGAGTGGGGCTTCGCCGACATCGATTTCCAGGGAATCGTGAACGCGGGCCTGCTTGCCGAGGTGGACGCGACCGTCGTAGCGGGCGCTGCGCCTGCGGCCGCGCGCAAGTGGTGGATGAGCGAGATCTCTCGCATCGCCAACGCTCAGGGAGTCGAAGCTTCATCGCTCGTCACCCCCGCGTCGGTGGCCGCGCTGCAGCAGCTCGTGGACGCCGGCACGCTCACCGACAAGCTGGCGCGTCAGGTGCTCGAGGGCGTCATCGCCGGCGAAGGCACGCCGCAGCAGGTCGTCGACGCACGCGGTCTTGCAGTCGTCTCAGACGACGGCGCGCTGATCGCCGCGATCGACGATGCTCTCGCCGCGCAGCCCGACGTGCTGGAGAAGATCCGCGACGGCAAGGTGCGGGCCGCCGGTGCCGTCATCGGCGCCGTCATGAAAGCGATGAAGGGTCAGGCCGACGCCGCACGCGTCCGCGAGCTCGTTCTGGAGCGCGCGGCGCAGTAGTCGCACACGCTGCCTTCTCGGTGGCGCCGTAATGTCGGCGGCGTCACCGAGAATGGACTCATGGGACGGGGTGACGGGTCGGGGCGGGTCGTCTCGCCGCCCGGTGCCGACGACACCGGCACGCGGATTCTTCACGTGGACATGGACGCCTTCTATGCGTCGGTCGAGGTCCTCCACGATCCCTCCCTGGCCGGCAAGCCGCTGATCGTCGGCGGTATGGAGGGACGCGGTGTGGTCTCCAGCGCCTCCTACGAGGCTCGTCGATTCGGCGTGCGGTCGGCAATGGGCGTCGCACAGGCTCTCCGGTTGTGTCCGCAGGCCGTCGTGGTCACTCCGCACTTCGAGCGGTATGCGAGCCTGTCACGTCAAGTGATGGCGATCCTCCACGACATCACCCCCCTCGTGGAGCCGCTCTCGATCGATGAGGCGTTCCTCGACGTGTCCGGCGCACGGCGGCTCTGGGGAACTCCGGGGGAGATCGCCCGGATGCTCCGGGCCCGCGTGAAAGCGGAGACGGGACTGATCTGCAGCGTCGGGGTGGCGGCCACGAAGCATGTGGCGAAGATCGCCTCCACGCGCTCGAAGCCCGACGGGCTGCTCATCGTCAGCGAACCCGACACCGCCGCCTTCCTCGCCGCGCTGCCCGTCTCGGCGCTGTGGGGGGTGGGGCCGAAGGCCGCGGAGACGCTGGAGGGTCGCGGCATCCGGCTCGTCTCCGACATCCTCGCCTCGCCGCGGGCCGTCCTGGATCGCGCACTCGGACCCGCCGGCGGGGAGCGCATCTGGCAACTCGCGCACGGCATCGACCCTCGGACGGTCCAGACGCAGCGCACGGAGAAGAGCATCGGACATGAGGAGACCTTCCTCACCGACGTCGCCGATGCGGCGGTTCTTCGCAGCGAGCTTCGCCGGTTGTCCGACCGCGTGGCGGCGCGTCTGCGGGGCGGCGGCTGGCGCGCGGGCACCGTCGCGCTGAAGCTGCGCTACGCCGACTTCACCACGCTTTCGCGCTCGCTGTCGCTGGCAGAGCCGTCGGACGTCGGCCAGCGGATCGGCGACGTCGCCATCGGCTTGTTCGACGCGCTGGAGCTGAGCCAGCCGGTGCGCCTGATCGGCGTGCGCGCAGAGAAGCTGCGCGGCGGTGACGGTGGATCCGTGCCGCTCTGGGATGAGGATGCCGAGTGGCGACGGGTCGACGCCGCCTTGGACGACGCGCGTGAGCGTTTCGGTGGGGGAGCGGTCACCCGGGCGAGCGTCCTCGGCCCGCGCCGTGATGTGAATGCTCTGCCGACGAATCCGCGGCTCCCTCGCACCGAGTGAGCTTCCCGGCTACGGTGGGAACATGCCCAATCTCGCACTCGAACTCGGCAAGCAGTCGGCATCGCTCGGCGTCAACAGCGTCTACGGCGAGCAGCAGGACGTCGACGGCATCCGCCTCATCCCCGTGGCTCTGTCGTGGTCGGGCTTCGGCGCCGGCCAGGATGAGAGCGGCAACAACGGCGGGGGCGGCGGCGGCTTCGCGGTTCCCCTCGGTGCCTACATCCGCAAGGGCGACGATCTGCGTTTCGAGCCGAACCTCGTGTCGCTGGTCGCGGTGGCGATCCCCTTCGTGTGGGTTGCGGGACGCACGCTCAGCCGCATCATCCGTGCCCTCAAGCGCTGACGAGGTCGATGCGGCGCTCACGAGCGGGGTCGACCGCATCGAGTCCGCCATTGCGGCCTTGGAGCCGGAGATCACACCGATCGTCCTGATCGACGGACGTTCCGGCGCGGGCAAATCGACCCTCGCGCGACGGGTGCGCGAGCGGTGGGGGCGCCCCGTCAGCATGATCGGCCTCGACGAGCTGTATCCGGGGTGGGACGGGCTCTCGGCCGGTTCAACTCTGGCGCGGGAGTTCATCCTGATCCCCGTCAGCGAGGCAAGGGCGGCCGTGTGGCGACGGTGGGACTGGGCAGCCGATCGTCCGGGGGCCGAGGTGGAGACGCCCGCCGACGTCCCCCTGATCCTCGAGGGAGCAGGGGTGCTCACCCCGAGCACCGCGCCTCTGGCGCACGTGCGCGTGTGGGTGGAATCGCCCGAGAGTGCGCGGCGCGATCGCGCGCTCGCTCGAGACGGCGACACCTACCGTCCGCACTGGCGTCGCTGGGCCGACCAGGAAGAGGAGCACCTGCGCGCGCATCGCCCGCAATCGCTCGCAACGATCGTCATCGACGTCCCGTGAGGGCTGGGGGCGGTCAGTCCTCGATCGCCTGGAGCAGGCCTTCGAGGCGGAAGCCCAGCCAGTTGTAGACACCGAAGCGGGGGTCGTCGTCCTGCTCCTCTTCTGTGGTGATCCCGAGGCGTGTCGCGATCACCAGCCGCACCGCGGTCAACGTTCGCAACCACGCCGCGACAGCACCGGCATCCAGTTCGACGATCACCTCGGCCTCGGCGTCCGCGCGGTCCAGGTCTTGCGGACGCCGTGTCTGGCCATCGCGTTGCAGCGTCGCCAGCACCAGCGCCGCATCATCACGACGCCGATCGAGGAGGTCGTCCTGGGTCAGACGACGAAACTCCGCGGCATCCTCCGCAGCGTCCCGGTAGCCGTCGGGAACGAGGCGCGCGACGCCCGGATCATCGACTCCGTCGATGGCCTCGGTGAGCAGATCCGTGAACTGCAGGACGATGTCCGTGAGATGCGCGGCTTCCAGCGCGGACACCGCCATCCGCACCCTCGTCATGTGTCGGCCCTCCTGACGGTCGCCCAGAGGCCGTAGTCGTGCATCGCCTGGACGTGGAGCTCCATCTGCTCACGCGCGCCCTCCGCGACGACCGCGTGGCCCTCGTGGTGCACCAGCAGCATCAGACGCTCGGCATGCTCGCGGGTGTAACCGAAGTAGGTGCGGAACACATGGACGACGTAGCTCATCAAGTTGACCGAATCGTTCCAGACCACCGTCTGCCAGGGACCGGTCACCTCCGAGCGCTCCTCCAGGCGGACATCCTCGAGGGGAATCGTCATGCCCAACCCAACTCGTGCAGGCGCTCGTCGTCGATCCCGTAGAAGTGCGCGATCTCGTGCACCAGTGTGGTGTGCACTTCGTCCCGGAGCTCCACGATCGAGCCGCAGGCGTGCAGATGCGGCTCACGGTAGAGGATGATCCGGTCGGGCAGCTCCCCGGTGCCGTAACGGTCGCGCTCTGTCAACGCCAGACCGTCGTAGAGACCGAGCAGGTCGAGGGAACCGTCCTCGGGCCGGTCCTCGACGACGAAGACGACGTTGTCGAGTCCGACGAGCATACGCTCGGGCAGCAGATCGAGTTCGTCGGAGACGAGAGCTTCGAACGCGTCGGCGTCCATCTCGATCATGTCGACATCCCGATCGGGGAGAAAGTGGGGTGGCTAACGGGGCTTGAACCCGCGACCCCCGCGACCACAACGCGGTGCTCTACCAACTGAGCTATAGCCACCATGCGCCTGCTTCCAGGCAACCAGACGATTGTATTACACACCGGAGGCATACGACGACACGACGGCGGCCGCCGCGTCGCGTGCCTGGTCGCTGGAGGGCCCCGGCTCCGGAACGAAGACGGCCTGCCGGTAGTACGCCAGCTCACGAATCGACTCGAGGATGTCGGCCAGTGCCCGGTGGCCACCGTCCTTCGCCGGCGCGTTGAAGTACGCGCGCGGGTACCAGCGCCGAGACAGCTCTTTGATGCTGGAGACGTCGACGCTGCGGTAATGGAGCCAGCGGTCGACACGCGGCATGTACTTCGCAAGGAACATCCGGTCGGTGCCGATCGTGTTTCCCGCAAGCGGCGCCTTGCCCTCAGGAGCGAACCTCTGGATGTACTCGAGAGCTTCGAACTCCGCCTCGGCCAGGCTGATACCGTCCGGGATCTCGGCGAGGAGCCCGGAGGTCTCGTGCATACGCGTGACGAAATCGTTCATGTTCGCCAGCGCCGAGGCGTCGGGTTTGATCACCACCTGGAAGCCGGGGTCGAGGACGTTGAGCTCGAAGTCGGTGACCACGATCGCGATCTCGACGAGTTCGTCGACGTCGAGGTCGAGACCGGTCATCTCGCAATCGATCCAGACGAGACGATCGTTCTCCGCGGCATTCACCATGCGTTCATCCTAATGAGGGCCTGCGACCTCGGCGCCGACGCGTCACGATCAGCGTCGGGCCGGCGACCACAGTACGCTGGAAGAGCGCCTCCGTAGCTCAGTGGAAGAGCGACGGCCTTCTAATCCGTTGGTCGCAGGTTCGAATCCTGCCGGGGGCACCGCATCGAGCCGCCCGTCACGAGTCCGCGCCTGCCAGCTCGGCGCGTACGAGTGCTGCTCCGGCGGACAGTGCGCTCAGTTTGCCGAATGCGACCTCCCGTGACAGCGGGGCCATCCCGCAGTTCGAACTCGGAATCAGCTTGTCGGCGTCGACGAACGGCAACGCCCGCCGCAGCACCGCCGCGACCTCTTCCGGGGTCTCGACGTGCGCGCTGGCCACGTCGAGGGCGCCGAGCATGACCTTCTTGCCGCGGATGAGTTCGATGAGCTCGATCGGCACATTCGAGTGCTGGCTCTCCAGCGAGACGATATCGATGCGCGAGCGCTGCAGAAGAGGGAAGGACTCCTCGTACTGACGCCACTCGGATCCGAGTGTCGCCTTCCAGTCGGTGTTCGCCTTGATGCCGTACCCGTAGCAGATGTGCACCGCGGTCTCGACGCGCAGGCCCTCCGCGGCGCGTTCGAGCGCAGCGATTCCCCAGTCCTTCAACTCGTCGAAGAAGACGTTGAACGCCGGCTCGTCGAACTGGATGATGTCCACTCCGGCGGCTTCGAGTTCGCGAGCCTCCTCATTGAGGATCGTCGCGAACTCCCACGCGAGCTTTTCACGGCTGCCATAGTGCCGATCCGCCAACGTGTCGATCATCGTCATCGGTCCTGGCAGAGCCCATTTGATGGGCAGGTCGGTCTGCCCGCGCAAGAACGCCGCATCCTCGACGAAGACGGACGCGCGACGACCGACCGCGCCGACCACCGTCGGCACGCTGGCGTCGTAGCGGTTGCGGATGCGCACCGTCTCGCGGTTGTCGAAGTCGACGCCGTCGAGGTGCTCGATGAAGGTCGTGACGAAGTGCTGACGGGTCTGCTCGCCATCGGTGATGATGTCGACGCCGCGCCGTTGCTGCTCGTGCACCACGGCGCGCAGCGCGTCGCGTTTGCCATCGGCGAGCACGTCGCCGTGCAGCTGCCACGGCGACCAGAGCACCTCGGGCTCGGCGAGCCAGGCGGGCTTGGGGAGGCTGCCGACCGTCGTCACCGGCAGCAGAGGAGCCTGATGGACGGTGCCGTCGCCGGTCATGCGACGGGCTCCGCCACGCCGGCGATCCACTGTTCCAGGGTCTGGAGGTGGGGCTTCACGAAGTACTCCTCGGCGTAGCGGCCCTGGGTGACGGCCAGCTGGCTGCGCTCCTCACGGTCGTAGTCGATCTCGGTGCGGACGAAGTCGACATGATCCAGGGTGGGACGGTAGACCTCGCCGGCGGGGGTGAGTGCGTTGTACACCTCGGGACGATAGATCTTCTGGAACGTCTCCATCGTCGCGATCGTGCCGATCAGTTGCAGATCGGAGAAGTCGTTCAGCAAGTCGCCGCGGAAGTAGAACGCCAGTGGTGCGACGGAGCTGCGCGGCATGAAGTAGCGCACCTGCAGACCCATCCGGGCGAAGTATTCGTCGGTGAGAGAAAAGTCATCCTGAACGTACTCGGTGCCGAGCACCGGGTGGACGAGGCCCGTGCGACGGTACGTGCGGCTTGTCGACACGCTGATGCAGATCACCGGCGAGCCCGCGAAGCGCTGCCGGTAGGCATCCGACGCCAAGAACCGTTGGAAGAGCTCACCGTGCAGGATGCCGAAATCCTCCGGAACGGTGAACGTCCCCGCGGCGGCTGTCGCTGCCGGCAGCACGACGCTGAAATCGTAGTCGCGCAGATATGAGGAGAAATTGTTGCCGACGATGCCGCGGTGGCGCTCACCCGTGCGGTGATCGAGGATGCCGACGTCGAGAACCTCGATGATGGGGAAGCGCTCGGCCTCGGCCGTGTCGTCGAATTGCAGCTGCACCGTGACGATGTCGAGTTCGACCCGATAGCGCTCGGCGCCCTGATCGTCGCCGGCGGCGAGCTCGTTGAACCGACGGTCGATCATCGCGAGCGCGTTGCGGAGGTTCTGGCGGCGCCCGGCGCCACGCGCCAGATTCGCGAAGTTCGTCGTCACACGCGAATGTGCGGCGGGTGCGTAGTCCTCGTCGAAACGAGTGGTCGTGATGCTGAAAGCGATGTCGTTCGCCATGCGAGGGCCAATCCTGGGCAGGGGCCGGTACGGCCGCGAATGATGCTGATCCGAGCATGCGGGACGAGCGCTGTCATCGAGTAATGCGCTCAAACTATGCGCCCATATAGTCTGTGGCTATGTCTCGGCCCCCGATGGGAATCACACTGAAGCACCTCCAGTACTTCATCGAGGTCGCTGCGGAGGGGTCGATCAGTGCGGCGGCCGACCTGCTGTTCGTGTCGCAGCCGACGATGTCCGCTGCGATGCGCGACCTCGAGAAGAAGATCGGACGCGACCTGCTGCTGCGAACCGCCCGCGGAGTGAGCCTGACCACCGACGGCATCGAGTTCCTCGGATACGCCCGGCAGGTCGTCGAGCAGGCTGCACTGCTCGAACAGCGCTACCTCGGCGCTGCTCCCTCGCGGCGCCTGCTGGGCGTCTCCACCCAGCACTACTCCTTCGCCGTCGACGCGTTCGTCCGCATGGTCAGAGCAACGGACGCCGACGAGTACGAGTTCTCGCTGCGCGAGACGCGCACCTTCGACATCATCGAGGATGTGCGCACGCTGCGCAGCGAACTCGGCATCCTGTTTCGCAATGAGTTCAACCGCAACGTCATCGGAAAGCTCCTGCGCGACTCGGGGTTGGCATTTCACACGCTCTTCGTCGCTGCACCGCACGTCTTCGTCTCGCGCCGAAACCCGCTCTCGCTGCAGCGGAGCGTGAGTCTCGAAGACCTCTCATCGTTGCCTCGACTCACGTTCGATCAGGGTGCGAACAACTCGTTCTACTTCGCCGAAGAGATCCTGTCGACGCTGTCGAGCTCGCGCGAGATCCGCGTCTCGGATCGCGCCACGATCTTCAACCTGATGATCGGCTTGAACGGTTACACCATCTCGACGGGCATCATCAGCGACGACCTCGATCCCGAGATCGTGGCCGTTGCGCTCGACGTCGACGAGCAGATCGAGATCGGATGGATCGGGCGCACGGCGGTGCCGTTGACCGACCAGGCCCAGCGCTACCTCACCGAACTGCGCCAGGTGGTGGCCGGCTTCGGAGTGTCGCTCGTCGGATGACGGTGAGCCGACCCCTCGATAGTTCCGCCGCGAGCGCGTACCGTCGGCGGTGACGAGAGGAGTCATCATGACCTCGGCATCATCCACCTTGTGGGTCGCATACGGCACTGACGGCAACGTCGTCGGCACGGTGAGAAAGAGCGAGGAGGGCTACACGCCCACGGTCGCCGGCGCCACCGCGAGTGTCGGCACGTATCCGTCCATGGAGGTCGCGAAGAGCGCCCTCCACAGCCACCTTGCTCCCGGGTCCGACTGGCCGCAGTTCCGCCAGCACTAGGCGCTCTGCTGCGCAGCCCGCACCGCCACGGCGCGCCTCCCTGCGCGATCGGATCAGCCCACGCGCGGGGCGCCCGCCGCCGCGACCGGGTCTCGACCGGGGTCGACCTGGGCCGCGGCCCCGCGACGTGACACGTCGAGCAGTCGCAGAGCGACGTGGACCAGGGGACCGATGCCGGCTGCGAACAGCACCGTGCCGAGGCCCACGGTGCCGCCGAGGAGCCACCCGAACAGAAGCACGGTCGCCTCGATCGTGAGTCGACATGCCCATACCGGCCACCCGAGCCGGGAGTTCATGCCGGTCATGAGGCCATCGCGCGGCCCCGGCCCCAAGCGCGCTCCGATGTAGATTCCCGAGGCCAGCGCGACCAGCGCCATCCCGCCGAGGAACACGATCACTTGCGTCACGAATCCATTCATCGCCGGAAGCGCCAAGATCGTCAGCTGCATGCTGGTTCCGACGAGGAGGATGTTGGCAAGGGTGCCGATGCCCGGCCGTTGGCGCAGCGGAATCCACAGCAGCAGCACGAGCAGGCCGACGAGGTTCGTGATCCATCCGATGCCCGCCCCCGTCTGCACCGACAGTCCCTGCGCGAAGACCGTCCAAGGATCCACGCCGATCTGGGCCTGCACCATGACGCCGCAACCAACGCCGTAGAGGATGAGACCGATGAGCAGGCGAGCAAGACGTGCAGTCATGCAGCAATCCAATCTCACAATTGGACATCTACTACCAGTCCAATTCGGATACTGTGGCCACCATGGACTCGAGGATCGGGGCGCGGACGTTCGCCGGGATGCTGGGCGGGTGGCGCACGCGGGAGCCGGCGTATGAGGCCCTCGCCGACAGCATCCGCATCCTGTGCCTCGACAACCGCATCGCCGCGCACACCGCTCTTCCCGCCGAACGAGAACTCGCCGCTGCACTCTCGGTGAGCCGAACGACGGTCGCTGCGGCATATCGCAGCCTGCGCGACACCGGTCATATCGCAAGCCTTCGCGGATCGGGAAGCGTGACGACGGCGCGGCCGAGCCGTGACATCGGAGGCGCAGCGGCCACGACCGGCGCCATCGATTTGCAACAGGCCAGTCCCGCCGCGTGGCCGGGGCTCGCCGGCATCATCGCGGAGGCCGCGGCGGATGCCGCACGCATCGTCGCTCGGTCGGGCTATGACATCCGGGGCGCCATCGAACTCCGAGAAGCGATTGCCGACCGATACAGCGCACGCGGCATCCCGACCGACCCGAGCCAGATCGTCGTGACGACAGGTGCGCAGTCGGCGATCCACCTCCTGTCGACCGTTCTCGTCGGTCGTGGGGATCGGGTGGTCATCGAGACGCCGACGTACCCCCATGCGGCCGAGGCGATTCGTGCCGCCGGCGCGCGACTGGTAGCTGTGCCGGTCACGATCGGCGGAGGCTGGGACCTCGATCGCGCGGCTCAAGTGTTCACACGAACGCAGCCACGGATGGCCTATCTGATGCCACGCTTCCAGAACCCGACGGGCCGCTCGATGACGGACGAGGAAGAGGCAGCCTTCGCACACGCTGCCCGCGCCTCGCGCTCCACTCTCGTCATCGACGAGACCACCGCCGATCTGACCATCGACGTTCCCGCCGCATCACCGGCGTTCGGCCACGATGCCGTGGTGCGCGTCGGCTCGCTCGGCAAGATCGTCTGGGGTGGTCTGCGCATCGGGTGGATCCGCGCGGACGGGGAACTCGTGCAGCGAATCGTCGCGGCGCGCCCCGCCAGGGAACTGGGCACACCGGATTTCGAGCAGGCGGTCGCCGCTCGTCTCTTCAGCCACCTGCCGGAGATTCTCACGCAACGTTCTCTGCTGCTCAGATCGGGCCGAGACGCTCTCGTCGATGCGCTCACCCGCCGCCTGCCGGAGTGGAAGATCCCGCAGGTGCACGGCGGCGTGGCGCTCTGGGTGGAGCTGGATGCTCCTCTGAGCACGGGGCTCGTCCTCGCAGCCCGCGCCCATGGCGTTTCTCTCTCGTCCGGGTCGCGATTCGGGGTCGACGGGACGCACGACCGTCATCTCCGCCTGCCTTTCACGGCACCACCCGAGGAGCTCCGACGCGCCGTCGACACGCTCGCCGACGCGTGGCCCTCGGTGCGAGCCGCCGCCCCCGTGCACGGCGGCGAGATCCTCGACGCGGTGGTGTGACGAGCGCGGCTTGCTCGTCAGCGCAGATACGCCAGGCACTCGACCGCCTCGTCGAGCCTGCAGAACGAGCCCAGCTCGCGCATTCTGGCTCGGGCGAGTTCGAAGCGCTCCGCGTGAAAACGCGTCCCCTGCGCCGACTGCTCGCGCCGGACGTGTCCGATCACGATGCCGCGTCTGTCGATGACCCTCCACCGACGGTCGGACACCGCTCGCAAGGAACACCCGCGCACGGACCGAGGTAGGGCCGTTGCCGCACTGATCATGTCGCCACTCCCGTCACCGCCACTGACACCGCCACTTTCGAAGATACGTTCTCCCTCCGACATCGTCGGCACCCCCGGGCGCCGCCGTCGGACGACCGATCGACGCCTCCTCCCCATCTCTGCGCTTCGGCGCCGTCTCCACAATCTGCTCGCGCCTCGCGTCGACGCTCTGCGGCGAGAAGGACGCTGAGGGTGCCGCGGCGCACGAAGGATACGCCGGTCGCGGCGCCAGCCGGATCGTCCGGGCATCGAAGACAAGGAGAGTCATCATGAGCGATCGCATCACCGTCATCGGCAACGTCGCGTCCCAGCCCGAGCGTCGGGAACTGCCGGGCGGCATCCCCGCCATCAGTTTTCGACTCGCGAGCAGCGAACGACGCCTCGAGAACGGTCAGTGGGTCGACAGTCACACCAATTGGTACTGGGTTTCGGCATACAGGAAGCTGGCCGATCACGCCCTGGCATCGTTGGAGAAGGGGCAGCGGGTCATCGTCACCGGACGGTTCCGCGTCAAGCAATGGGAGTCGGGAGGAAAGAGCGGATCCTCCGCCGAGATCGACGCCGAAGGACTCGGCCATGACCTCATGTTCGGCACCACGAGCTTCCAGAAGGGAACCACACCGTCGGCGTCCGCGACTGTGGCGCAAAGCACGGGGTGGGCCGTGCCCGGCGACGGCCCCTCCGACATTCCACAGAGCACGGATGCTTCCAGCGACGCGGCCTCCTCACCCGAAGAACCGGATGTCGCCCTCGTCAGTGCCAGCGGGTGGGCCACAGCGGGCGAGGACACAACCCCGTTCTGACGCCGCCTAGACTCGTGACGTGCGAAACGTCGGTCAGCGTGCGGTCCCTTTCTCCCTCGCCGCATGCGTCGGCGTGGTCCTCATGCTCAGCGGCTGCACCACCGCAGCCCCCACCCCGACACCCACACTGTCGGTGTCCCTCACGCCCACGGCGACACCCACACCGACTCCGACGGGACCAGCGCTGATGCCGAACGGCTCTGCCACCCAGAATCTGCCCTACTTCACGTCGATCGTCGACGCGGTGGCGTCCGGTCCACAGGCGGCGCAGGGGCGGGCATACATCGACGCGCTCACTGCGGGCGGCTTCGACAAGTCGGCTATGGAAGTCACGCAGGATCTGACGACGGTCGGAAATCAGGCCGACTCGATCCAGTTCTCCGTCAAGTGGAAGGGCGAGTGCCTGGTCGGACAGGTCGGCCCGTCGGTACCCGGCCCGCAGGCGCGCGTGCTTCCGCTCGTGCCGGAGGGCACGTGCCTGGTCGGACAGACACGCCCGATCGACTGGTGACCAGCCGCCCGCACGCCGTGGAGGTCACCACGGCCGCGTAGACTTGGCCCGTTATGGCCGAATACATCTACTCCATGGTCCGTGCCCGCAAAGCGGTGGGCGAGAAGCTCATCCTCGACGACGTCACGATGGCGTTCCTCCCCGGGGCCAAGATCGGCATGGTCGGCCCCAACGGCGCCGGCAAGTCGACGATCCTGAAGATCATGGCCGGTCTGGACGCGCCGTCCAACGGTGAGGCCAAGCTGACGCCGGGCTTCACTGTCGGCATCCTGATGCAGGAGCCCGAGCTCGACGAGACCAAGACGGTCCTGGAGAACATCCAGGAGGGCGTGGCGATCAAGGCCAAGGTCGACCGCTTCAACGAGATCTCGGCGCTGATGGCCGACCCGGACGCAGATTTCGATTCCCTGCTGGCCGAGATGGGCGTGCTGCAGGAAGAGATCGACGCGGCCGACGGCTGGGACCTCGACTCGCAGCTCGAGCAGGCCATGGACGCGCTGCGCACCCCGCCCGCGGACGAGCCGGTGACCAAGCTCTCCGGAGGCGAGCGCCGCCGGGTGGCACTGGCGAAGCTGCTGCTGCAGAAGCCCGACCTGCTGCTGCTGGACGAGCCCACCAACCACCTGGACGCGGAGAGCGTTCTCTGGCTCGAACAGCACCTGCAGTCGTACAAGGGCGCGGTCATCGCCATCACCCACGACCGGTACTTCCTCGACAATGTCGCGGAGTGGATCGCCGAGGTCGACCGCGGCCGGCTCATCGGCTACGAGGGCAACTATTCGACCTATCTGGAGAAGAAGGCCGAGCGCCTCGACATCCAGGGCAAGAAGGACGCGAAGCTCGCCAAGCGCCTCAAGGACGAGCTCGACTGGGTCCGTTCCTCGGCGAAGGGGCGTCAGACGAAGTCGAAGGCTCGTCTCGCCCGATACGAAGAGATGGCGTCCGAGGCGGAGCGTACGCGCAAGCTCGATTTCGAAGAGATCCAGATCCCGGCAGGTCCCCGATTGGGCAGCGTCGTCATCGAAGCCAAGAAGCTCCAGAAGGGCTTCGGCGATCGCTCCCTCATCGACGGGCTGAGCTTCAGCCTGCCCCCGAACGGCATCGTGGGTGTCATCGGCCCCAACGGCGTCGGAAAGACGACGCTCTTCAAGACGATCGTGGGCCTCGAGCCGCTCGACGGCGGCGATCTCAAGGTCGGCGAGACGGTCAAGATCAGCTACGTCGACCAGAGCCGCGCCAACATCGACCCGAACAAGACGCTGTGGGAGGTCGTCTCGGACGGCCTCGACATCATCACGGTCGGCAAGACCGAGATCCCCTCGCGTGCCTATGTGTCGAAGTTCGGCTTCAAGGGCCCGGACCAGCAGAAGAAGGCGGGGGTGCTCTCCGGCGGTGAGCGCAACCGTCTCAACCTGGCGCTCACCCTGAAGGAGGGCGGCAACCTGCTCCTGCTCGACGAGCCCACCAACGACCTCGATGTCGAGACGCTGAGCTCGCTCGAGAACGCCCTCCTGGAGTTCCCGGGCTGCGCGGTGGTGATCACCCACGACCGGTGGTTCCTCGACCGCATCGCGACCCACATCCTCGCCTACGAGGGCACCGACGAGCACCCCGACAAGTGGTACTGGTTCGAGGGCAACTTCGAGGCGTACGAGGCCAACAAGATCGAGCGCCTCGGCCCGGACGCGGCCAACCCGCACCGCTCGACCCACCGCAAGCTCACCCGTGACTGAGCGACTGCACGTCCCCATCCACCTGCGATGGGGCGACCTCGACGCCTTCAACCACGTCAACAACGCGACGATGCTGAAGCTGCTCGAAGAAGCGCGTGTGCGGGTGTTCTGGACGCCGGTCTTCGGCGACGAAGCACCCGACACGGCGGTGATCGAGGCGGGTACGGATGCCGGTGTGCTGACGCTCATCGCTCATCAGGAGATCGAGTACCTCGCGCCGGTGCCGTACCGGCGCGAGCCGCTCGACATCCAGATGTGGTTCGGAAAGCTCGGAGGATCGAGCATCGAGGTCTGCTACGAGGTCTACAGCCCGCGCGGCGACGAGCGTCAGACGCTGTATGCGAAGGCATCCTCATCCGTCGTGCTCGTCGAAGCAGACACCTTCCGACCGGTGCGACTCACCGACACGATGCGTGACGCGTGGGCTCCCTACCTCGGTGACCCGGTGTCGTTCCGGCGGCACTGACAGCCCGACGAGTCAGCCGGTGTCAGGGGACGCGGACCATGATCTCCTGCCCGACCGAAGCGACGAGTTCGCCCTCGCGCGTGAAGATCCGACCCGAAGAGAGCCCGCGCCCTGCGCGCGCGCTGGGCGAGTTCTGCACGTACAGCAGCCACTCGTCGACGCGCACGGGCCGGTGCCACCACATCGCGTGATCGAGGCTGGCGACCTTCAGCCCGGGCTGCGACCAGGCGATCCCATGACCGCGCAGCACCGGCTCCTGGATGGTCAGATCGCTCATATAGGCCAAGACGGCGCGATGCAGCGCGGGATCGCTCCCGATAGGCCGCTTCGCCCGCATCCAGACGTTCTGGGCGGGAACGTGCTCGCCATGCACCGCGTCGTAGATCGCTCCCTCGGCATGCACGACCTCGATCGGGTTGCGATCCAGAAGACGCTGCGACAGCGGATGCCGCCGCGTCGTCTCCCATCGCGCGAGCGCCTCTTCGGGACCGAGGACGTCCTCCGGCATGCGGCTCTGGTGGTCCAACCCGGCATCCTCGTGTTCGAAGGAGCCGATCATCGAGAAGATCGGCACCCCGTCCTGGTAGACCTGCGTGCGGCGCGTGGAGAAGGAGCGGCCGTCGTGGATGCGATCGACCGACAGGGTGACTCCCCGCGTCGCGTCGCCGGGGCGCAGGAAGTACCCGTGCATCGAATGGGGCACGCGATCGTCGCCGGTCGTCCTGTCCGCGGCGATGATGGCCTGGGCCAGCACCTGGCCCCCGAAGATGCGGCCCGTCGGCATCGGGTGGGAGATCCCGGTGAAGATGTCCTCGGTGGTCCGGGCGTCACCGGAGGAGATATCCAGGACGTCCAGCATTTCGGCGACCGGATCGGTCTCGCCGCGCATCCCTGCTTCCACACGCTCTCCGTCCGTGATCCGTACCGCTTGATAGTTTAAGTCGGATGTCTGCACAGCTGTGGTTCCCCGACCCTTCGACGACGTCGGACGTCCTCACTTTCGCCGACCGCGCTGCGAGACTCGGTGACGGCGCCGTGCGCCTGCGCGCCGCAGGGGGGACACTCGCGCTGACGTCGGCGCCGCTCGCACCCCAGAGCCTGCTGGAATCCACCCCGACCGTGCTGGGGATGCGGTTCGTGCGCGTCGACCCCGAACTCGAGTGCGATCTCGTCGTGGATGCCGCGTCACTCACGATCGGCGACGACCCGCGCGCGGTTGTTCTCCCCGACTCCGCCGTCACGGCACCGTGGGCGGGAGTGTCTCCGCCGCGGGGCGGCTGGGTGGAGGAGAGCAGCATCGAGGCCGCCACACTCGTCTCGCGCGCGCAATGGGGCATCGCGGCCGTGGCCGAAGCGGTCCCCGAGGCCGCCGGCGAAGACGTGGTCCGGCTCGTGCGCGCCCAGGTCTGGGGGGAGGCCGACGGGGAGCTGGGCCAGCTGCCCCGTGGGGTGGCGTTCGCCGCCTTCGCTCTGGGCTTCATCGCCGGTGGCGAGACGGCCGCGGTTCGGCGCAGCGGCCCGTGGACGCGGATCACTCTGCAACGCGGGCACGTGCTGACACGGACGCGCGTGCACACGGGGCTGACGGAGGTTCGGGCGACGGGCGTCGCCTGAAACGTGATCTGACCCGCCCCGCGGCGATGGCACACTAACCGACTGCCGCCCGTCCCGCGATGCGACCGGAGAAGAGGCATCCGCCGACGAAGGTGCCCTCCAGAGCCCGGTAGCCGTGCACACCGCCGCCGCCGAAGCCCGCCGCCTCACCGGCGGCGAACAGCCCCGGGATCACGGAGCCCCGTTCGTCCAACGCCCGTGCCGACAGGTCTGTCTTGATGCCCCCGAGAGACTTCCGCGTGAGGACGTGGAGCTTGACGGCGATCAGCGGTCCGTTCGCCGGGTCGAGAATCCGGTGAGGTGCCGCGGTGCGGATGAGGCGGTCGCCGCGGAACGCGCGTGCGGATCTGAGCATCGCGATCTGCGCATCCTTCGTGAAGTCGTTGGCGATCTCGCGGTCGCGCGCCTCGATCTCGCGGCGCACGAGCTCCGGATCGAGCACCTCGCCACCGGGAAGAGCCCGCATGCCCTCGATCAACTCGTCCAACGACCTGCGGACGACGAAATCCGCTCCCCGGTCCATGAAGGCTTTGACGGGACCTGCGGCTGACTTGCCGAGTCGCGAACGCAGCAGCAGACGCACGTCTTTCCCGGTGAGATCGGGATTCTGCTCGCTTCCGGAGAGCGTGAACTCCTTTTCGATGATCTTCTGCGACAGCACGAACCAGGAATGGTCATGTCCCGTGCGCCGCAGGTGCGCCAGTGTGCCGAGCGTGTCGAACCCGGGGTACAACGGCACCGGGAGGCGCGCACCCGTCGCCTCGAGCCACACCGACGACGGGCCCGGGAGAATCCGGATGCCGTGGTTCGGCCAGATCGGACTCCAGTTCTGGATGCCCTCGACGTAGTGCCACATGCGGTCCCCATTGATCAGGTGCGCCCCGGCCGCCCGCGCGACGGGCTGCATGGACCCGTCGACGTACGCGGGGACGCCCGTGATCATCCGCGTCGGCGGCGTGCCCAATCGCGCCGGCCACTGTGCGCGGACGAGATCGTGGTTGCCGCCAATGCCGCCGGAGGACACGATCGTGGCGGCCGCGAGGATCTCGAACGAGCCGACGACGTCCCGCGACGTCTGCTCTCCTCGCGCGGCCGCTGAGGGGGCGAGCACGTCGCCGTGCGCGCCCGTCACACCCCCCGCGTGGGTCCTCAGTGCCGTGACGCGGTGACGCGGGAGGATCGTGATGCGCCCGGTCGCTTCCGCGGCCTCCACGGATGCCTGGAACGGCGCGACCAGTCCTGGGCCCGTTCCCCAGGTGATGTGGAAGCGCGGCACAGAGTTTCCCGGGCCCGTCGCGTTGTATCCACCGCGCTCCGCCCACCCGACGACGGGGAAGAAGCCGACCCCCTTCTCCCTCAACCAGGCCCGGTTCTCTCCGCTCGCGAAGTCGAGGTAGGCCTCGGCCCACTGGCGCGGCCAATGATCATCGTCGCGGTCGAACTGCGCCGTGGCGAACCAGTCCTGACGGGCAAGCTCGAGGGAGTCGGAGATTCCGAGCCGTCGCTGCTCCGGAGAATCGACGAAGAACAGGCCGCCGAACGACCAGAACGCCTGGCCGCCGAGGTTGGCGCGTGGTTCCTGGTCGACGATGATCACGCGCCGCCCGGCGGCGGCCGCTTCCGTCGCGGCCACGAGCCCGGCAAGGCCCCACCCGATCACGAGCACGTCCGCCTCGTGATGCTGTGACTTTGCGATCGTCGACTCCTTCGTCGTGGTCCCGTGCCGGAGGGGGAGCGTCAGCTCGTCGGATCCGAGGGATGAAGCGGTAGCGAGGATGCCGTGGGGGTCCGTTCGGGACCGATCCCACTCGGCTCGAATGTGTTCACCATGGCATGCGCGGCGCGCTGGAGGTAGTCCCAGAGTGTGGCTTCGTGCAGCGGAGACAGCTCAAGCTCGTCGACGGCACGGCGCATGTGCGTCAACCATCGATCCCGCGCGTCCGGATTGACGTGGAAAGGCATGTGCCGCATGCGCAGACGTGGATGCCCGCGTCGTTCGCTGTACGTCGTCGGTCCGCCCCAGTACTGCTCGAGGAAGAGGGTGAGCCGTTCGGCGGCGGGGCCCAGGTCGTCCTCGGGATACATCGGTTTGAGCACGTCGTCGGCGGCCACGCCGCGGTAGAAGGCATTCACGAGCCGCACGAAGGTCTCGTGCCCGCCGACCTGCGCATAGAACGTCTCCGCGTCGTCGCTCACGAACTCTCCTCATCCGTCTTCTTCGGTGTCGTCGTCGAGCCGTCCGGGGACGTCGCGGCATCCGCCCCGCCGGAGGCCATCGACGCGGGGGCCTCCTTTCCGCCGCGCTTGGGCTTCCAGATGCCCTTGCCGTCCGCCGTCGCGACGGGTGTCGGCCGCGTGCGCGGCGGGTTGGCGCCGCGCACGCGCTGGGCGCCCTCGAGGCCGGCCAGCATGACCGTGTTCATCGACGGAAGGGTGACGCCCATTTCGTCCATCGCCCGCTTCAGACGCATCCTCAGTTCCCGGGCGACATCGTCCTTCGCGTTGGCACGCGTCTTCATGACGAGACGGATGACGAGCGCGTCCCCCGTGATCGACTCCAGGCCCCACACCTCGGGCTGCTCGATCACGCGGGTGCGCCACTTCGGATCCTTCGCGAGGTTCTTCGCCGTGGCGAGCATGGTCTTCTCGACCTGATCGATCTCGACGTCGACCGGCAGAGCGAGGTCGATGATCACACGAGACCATCCCTGGGACATGTTGCCGATGCGGGTGATCTCGCCGTTGCGTACGTACCAGAGTGTCCCGTTGACGTCCCGGACGTGCGTGATGCGGACGCTGACGTACTCCACGATGCCGGTGGCCAGACCCAGATCGACGACGTCGCCGATGCCGACCTGATCCTCGGCGACGATGAAGATGCCGTTGAGCACATCCTTGACGATGTTCTGCGCACCGAAGCCGAGGCCGGCGCCGATCGCCGCCGACAGCAGCGCGAAGGAGCCGAGCGCGCTGGGAGCGAGCACGTTGAAGGTCAGCAGGATGGCGATGGTGACGATCGCGACGTTGACGATGTTCTGCAGGATCGACCCGAGCGTGCGGGTGCGCTGCACGAGCCGCATGGCGGCCAGCGGTGAGCGCTCCAACGCCTGCGTGTCATCGACGTTCGCCTTGCTCTTGGCGCCGGAGACGATCCGGTTGACGATCCTCCGGATGACCAGGCGCAGCACCCACGAGGCGATGAAGGCACCGACGATGATGCCCGCGATCGTGAGGAGGTTCACCCCGGCCTCGCCCAGCCAGGTGAGGATCGCCGTCCACACCCCGGGGTCGATCACGGGGGCCGTCGCTCCGCCGCCGGAGTCAGAGAAGTACCGCATCTCCTCGATCCTAACGAGGCCGGCTCTGTCCGTTCTGGGAACCCGCGGGGGAGTCATCGGCCCACCCACCCCAATGGGCGATGATGACGGCCTGAATGCGATCTCGCGCACCCAGCTCGGCAAGCACGCGACCGACGTGGGTCTTCACGGTCGTCTCGCTGAGAAACAGCTCGCGCGCGATCTCGGCGTTCGTCAGCCCGCGCGCCAGCGCGAAGAACACGTCCTTCTCCCGAGGCGTGAGCTCGCCGCTGGCCCCGGCATCCAGAGCGCCGAAAGCGTACTCGTCGAGGTCAAACGTCGTGAGCACCAGCACCCGCGTCTCCGGCGCCTCGGCGACGACACGCGCCGTCGCCGCCACACCATCGAGTCGCGGCATGCGAACATCCATCAGCACGACGTGCGGTCAGAGCGCTGTGCACATCGCGACGGCATCGGCGCCGTCGACCGCCTCGCCCACCCCGGCGATGTCCGCCTCGGCGTCCAGTACCAGGCCGAAACCCAGCCGGATGAGCTGCTGGTCGTCTCGGCGATGACGACACGAATCGGGTCGGGCCCGTCGCCGCACGGGCGCGCGCCGCATCCTCCGTGGCCGTGGCGCCCTCGGCCAACGCGACCATCACCGTGAGCGAGTGCGCCACGACATCGTGCATCTCGCGAGCGATGCGCGCACGCTCGGCAGCGGCGGCGTGCTCCGCGTGCTGCGAGCGTTCGGCCCACAGCTGACCGGAAGTCTCCATCAGCGCCTCGACGTAACGGGCGCGGTTGCCGATGTTCACGCCCACGAGGCACCCGAGCAGGAGGCCCACCGCAAGAGCGGCGCACCCGTTGACCGCCGTCGACCACGGCAACGCCCCGAGCAGGACGGCGGTGCCCGCGGCCATCGCCGCCCCACCGACGACGATTCCCGACGCGATCCACGCGGCCGAGGGCCCCGCGTACACGGCGACGGCGTAGACGGCGACGGCCGTCGTCGCCGCCCCCACACCCGCACCGGATGACACGGCGAGAACGGCGCCGACCGCCGCGAGCGAAAACGGCACCAGTGGGAGACGGCGACGCCAGAGCATCGCCACGCACGCGAGGGTGAGCACGACGACGACGATGGGACGCACCCCCGTCCACAGCCGCGCGTCGCCGGCGAAATCGTCCCGTCCTGGGGCGGGAAACGTCACCAGGGCGGTGAGAAGAGCGACGATGACGTCGGTCAGGCGAGGATGGCGCGCCCAGAAGCGGCGGATCACGCCGGGTGGACGCGGAAGCCGTCATCTCCTCCAGCTCAGGCGTCCCGACCGCGCAGGCTCGCCCAGGCTCCGAGAAGCAGCGCGGCAGGCCATGCCGCGAGGGTCGCCACGCCTCGCAGCACGTCCTCGCCACCGGCGGTGGTCGCGGACTGCGCCCCCGACACCGGCAGATAGGCGCTGGCATCCACGATCCACTTCCAGCCCTCGCCGGCGAAGGAGAACATGCTGAGGACGATCGGCAGGACGAACAGCACGCCCACGGTCGCCGCGATCGCGCCGGCACCGTTGCGCACGATGAAGCCGAAGCCGAGACCGATCAGGGCGAACATCGCCATGGCGAACACACCCGCCAGCAGCGGGAACCAGGACAGCGTGGGATCCGACCAGTCGATCGCCGTCTTGAGGATCGGTGCCGTCGTCAGCACGGCGATCGCGTAGGTCACCGCGGTCGTCAGGGCCAGGACGACCGCCACGACGAGGGCCTTCGCGATCAGCACGGCGCCACGACGCGGCTCTGCCGTCAGAGTCGAGCGGATCATCCCCGTGGAGTACTCCCCGGTGATGGCGATCGCTCCCAGGATGCCGGCGACGAGCATCGTGAACTGCATCGGCATGACGATGACCATCACCGGCGCGAACCCCGCGTCGAAGTCACGCAGGGCCGAGGCCATCAGCAACGAGATGCCCACCGAGAGCGCGACGGTGATCGCGAGCGACCACCAGGTCGAGCGCAGCGACAGCAGTTTGAGCCACTCGCTGCGAACGACGCGGGCGAACGTGAGGTGGTAGGGCGAGGCCGCGGCACGTGTCTGCGCAGCGGACGATGCCGTCGGGGCGGTCGCGGTGGTCATGCGATCTCCTTCGTCTTGTACTGGACGGCGCCTTCGGTGAGCGCCATGTAGGCCTCTTCGAGCGAACCGGTTCGTGGTGTGAGCTCGTGCAGGGGGATGCCACGCTCAGCGGCGAGATCGCCGATCGCGCGAGCGCTGACGCCCGCGACGAGCAGGCCTCCGTCGCCGGCATCGGTCACCGTGACGTCCGGCGAGCCGAGCGCTCCGGCGAGATCGGATGCGCGCGGGGTGCGGACGAGCACCTCATTGCGCGTCCATGCCCGCACCAAATCGGGAAGGGGCGCGTCGGCGATCACGCGTCCGCGACCGAGGACGATCACGTGGTCGGCGGTCTGCGACATCTCACTCATCAGGTGGCTCGACAACAGCACGGTGCGGCCTTCTCCCGCCAGATGACGCACGAGCTGACGCACCCACCGCACGCCTTCGGGGTCGAGGCCGTTGACCGGCTCGTCGAGAATCAGCGTCTGCGGGTCGCCGAGAAGCGCCGCCGCGATGCCGAGTCGCTGCCCCATGCCGAGGGAGAACTTCCCTGCGCGCTTGCCCGCGACAGCCTCGAGACCGGTGAGGGCGATGACCTCGTCGACGCGCGTGTTCGCGATGCCGTGGGTCGCCGCCATGGCACGCAGGTGCCCACGGGCCGAACGCCCCGTGTGCACGGCTTTCGCATCGAGCAGCACGCCGACCTCCGTGAGCGGTGAACGACTCTGCGTGTACCCGTGCCCACCGACGCTCACGCGGCCCGCCGACGGGGCGTCGAGCCCGACGATCATGCGCATGGTCGTCGACTTTCCGGCGCCATTGGGGCCGAGAAAGCCGGTCACCTGCCCGGGTCGCACCGTGAACGAGACGTCGTCGACGGCGGTGGTGCTTCCGTATCTCTTCGTGAGGTTCTCAGCAACAATCATGCTTCGACGCTACGGCGACCCAGGTCGGCACCACATCCTGCGAGAGGATGAGATCAGCCGCGCACCCTCGTCCGGACGGAGGATGCGCGGCTGAGCGTGGCGGGACGCGATCAGCTGTCGGCGTCGCGCTCCTGCACAGCGAGGGCGCGCTCGACGCCCGCGAGGTTCTCGTTCACGAGCCGGCGGAGGGCCGCCGGGGCCTCGGTGTGCGAGGCGAGCCACTGACGGGTCGCGTCGCGCAATGCCAGGGAGGCGAGCGGCGCGGGATACAGCCCCGTGATGAGGTAGTTCGCGATCTGGTAGGTCCGCGACTCCCAGACCGGCAGCAGCATGTCGAAGTACGGCTGGACGAACGATTCCAGCGCCGCGATGCCGGCGGGGTGCACGAATCCGAGAGCGGCGGAGCGCACGACGGTGTTCGGCAGGTCGGCGCTGTCGACGAGCGACGCCCAGGCCGCACGCTTGGCCTCGACCGTGGGCAGGGCCGCTTTCGCCTGAGCCGCGAACTCTCCGCCCTTCGCCGTGTTGTCCGCGGCCAGCGCCGCATCGATCTGCTCGGACGAGACGACCCCGCCGGCTGCCAACGACACCAGCAGCGCCCACGAGAGGTCGGCGTCGATCTCGAGTTCAGGCAACGTCAGCTCACCGTCGCGCAGAGCGCGCACCGTCTCCCACTGTGTGGCCGTCGCCGCTGCGGAGGCGAAGGCCGTGACGAACTGGAGCTGGCTGTCGCTGCCCGCCTCGGCGCCCTGAGCCAGCGCCCACAGGCCGTCGGCGACGCGCACCCGCGCAACCTCACGCTTGTCGGGGGCGACGTACGCGTTCGCCGCGAGCTGCAGCTGCGCGAGGGTGGTGCGCACCGTCGTGGACTCGGTTTCGGCGCCGATGTTGCGCAGGACCAGATCGATGTAATCGGATGCCGACGCCTCGGCATCCCGTGTCTGATCCCAGGCCGCACCCCACACGAGCGAGCGCGCCAGCGGATCGCTGATACCGGCGAGGTGGTCGATCGCGGTGGTCAGCGAGCGCGGGTCGAGACGGATCTTCGCGTAGGCGAGGTCCTCGTCGTTCAGGAGGATGAGGTCGGGTTGGCGCTCACCGACGAGTTTCGGCACCTCCGTGAGGTCGCCATCGACGTCGAGTTCGATGTGGCGTGTGCGCACGAGCGCCCCACCCTCGAGCGCGTAGAAGCCGACGCCGAGGCGGTGCGGTCGGATCGTCGGGTAATCGGCAGGCGCGGTCTGCACGATGGCGAACCGCGAGATGACGCCGTCATCGCTTACGCGAAGCTCCGGCGCAAGCGTGTTGACGCCCGCGGTCTCGAGCCACTTCTGCGACCAGCCGGACAGGTCGCGGCCGCTCGTGGCCTCCAGCTCGACCAGCAGGTCGGACAGCTCGGTGTTGCCGAACGCGTGCTTCTGGAAGTACTGACCGACGCCGGCGAAGAAGGCGTCGATGCCCACCCACGCCGCCAGCTGCTTCAGCACGGAGCCACCCTTGGCGTAGGTGATGCCGTCGAAGTTGACCTGCACGTCTTCGAGGTCGTTGATCGTGGCGACGACCGGGTGCGTGGAGGGCAGCTGGTCCTGGCGGTACGCCCAGGTCTTCTCCATCGCGTTGAAGGTCGTCCACGCCTCGGTCCACTCGGTCGCCTCCGCGGTGGCGATCGTCGACGCCCACTCGGCGAAGGACTCGTTGAGCCAGAGGTCGTTCCACCACTTCATGGTCACCAGGTCGCCGAACCACATGTGCGCCAGCTCGTGCAGGATCGTGACGACGCGGCGCTCCTTGACGGCGTCGGTCACCTTGCTGCGGAAGACGTACGTCTCGGTGAACGTCACGGCCCCGGCGTTCTCCATCGCGCCGGCGTTGAACTCGGGGACGAAGAGCTGGTCATACTTGGCGAAGGGATAGGGGACGCCGAACTTCTCCTCGTAGTACGCGAACCCCTCACGCGTCTTGTCGAAGATGTACTCGGCATCCAGGTGCTGCCAGAGGCTCTTTCGGCCGTAGACACCGAGCGGGATGACGGCGCCCGAGGCGCTGGTCAGCTCGCTGAAGGTCGCTTCGTACGGGCCGGCGACGATGGCGGTGATGTAGGACGAGATCCGCGGGGTGGGCTCGAACGCCCAGATCGCGGCGCCACCATCGCCGGCCAGCGGCTCGGGCGTGGGGGAGTTGGAGATCACCTTCCAGGCGGCGGGCGCCGTCACGGTGAAGCGGAACGTCGCCTTCAGGTCGGGCTGCTCGAACACGGCGAACACGCGACGGGAGTCGGGAACCTCGAACTGCGAGTAGAGGTAGACCTCGCCGTCGACCGGGTCGACGAAGCGGTGCAGGCCCTCGCCGGTGTTGGTGTACAGGCAGTCGGCGTCGACGATCAGCTCGTTCTGGGCGCGCAGACCCTCCAGGGCGATGCGGGAGTCGGCGAAGGCGGACACCTCCACGGCGTCACCGTTCAGGGTGATCTCGCGGACGTCGCGGGCGATCAGGTCGATGAACGTCGACGCACCTTCGGTGGCGCCGAAGCGCACGACCGTGCGTGAGCCGAACACCTCCGGGCCACGAGTGAGGTCGAGCGCGATGTCATACGACTGCGTGTCGACGATCGCGCGGCGCTCCTGCGCCTCGATGCGGGTGAGGTTCTCTCCAGGCACTGCGGTACTCCCGTGGGTGAGGGGTGGGGTCTGAACCATCCGGCACTGCTGGCGCCGACGGCAACCCATCCAGCCTACGCGGTCGTCGTTTCACGCTGCACGTGGCTGCGGGCGTGTGCGATGGCGGAGGGGAGGTCGGTGAACAGGTGGTTGTGGTGGCGCAGAGCGGCGAGCACGCCCACCGTGCGGAACAGATCCTCGTGTCGGGGCTGCACGCCCTTGATGAGCACGGTGATGCCGCGGCGCTCCAGCGTCTGCGTGATCTCGCCGAGCATGTGCGCCCCCGTCGCATCGACCAGTTCCAGCTGACTCATCCGCATGATGACGACCGAGACGCCGCGAACCGCGTCGACTTCGGCCGACACCCGATCGGCGGACGTGAACGACAGTGGCCCGTCGAAGCGCAGGATCGCGATACGGTCGTCGCCCGGTTGCGTCTGTCCGCGCACGTCTTCGCGCCGCACCTGCGACGCCTGCGACATGCCGCGCAGCGCGAAGAAGCCCGCGAAGGCGACGCCGATCACGACCGCGACGATCAGATCGAACGAGACGGTGATGACCGCCGTGGCGACGAAGGCCACGGCATCCGCCCGCGTGGAACGCAGGATGGCGCGGACGGTGTCGAGATGCACCATCCGGACGGCCGTGACCATGAGCACGCCCGCGAGGGCTGCCAGCGGGATCTGCCCGACGGGGCCGGCGGCCACGAGCACGACCAGCAGCAGAACGACGGCATGCGTCACCGCGGCCAGGCGACTGCGCCCACCCGATCGCACGTTGACGGCGGTCCGTGCGATCGCGCCGGTCGCCGGCATCCCGCCGAACAGGGACGAACCGATCGATGCGAGCCCCTGCCCGATCAGCTCCCGATCCGGGTCATAGGTCCCCGTGTCACCCAAGCTCGCGGCGACGCGCGCCGACAGGAGCGACTCGATGGCGGCCAGCGCTGCGACCGTCGCAGCCGGGGCCGTCAGGGCCGCGAGGCTGGAGAGGTCGAGCGCCGGCGGCGCGGGAGCGGGCAGTGTGCCGGGGAGGGCACCGATCCGGGCCAACGGGGCGCCGACGACGAGGGCCGCGACGGCGACGACGACGATGCCGACCAGAGACCCGGGCACACTGCGGTGCAGCCGGGGCGCACCCCACATACATGCCGTGACGACGGCCACTGCTCCCAGCGCCCACGCGGCATACGCAGGGTCGAGAGTGGCGAAGGCCTGCACGGCCGCGACGATCGCGTTGGAGCTGTGCTCGCTCGCACCGGCGACGTGGGACGACACGAGCGCGGGGATCTGCTGGGCGAAGATGATCACCGCGATGCCGAGCGTGAACCCCTCGATGACGGGCCACGGGATGAAGGAGACGGCGCGCCCCAGCCGGAGCACGCCGGCAAGGACCACCAGGACGCCCGCCAGGAGCGTCACCACCACGACGGCGCCCGGGCCGTGGCCGGCCACGATCGGAACCAGGACGACGACCATCGCCCCGGTGGGCCCGGACACCTGCACGTGCGAGCCGCCGAAGACCGCGGCGATCACGCCGGCCACGACGGCCGTCACCAGGCCCGCCTCCGCGCTGAGACCCGAGCTCACACCGAAACCCAGCGCCAGCGGGAGCGCGACGATGCCGACGGTCACGCCGGCGACGAGGTCACCGCGCCACGTGCGCCGCAGCCCCGCGTAGTCCCGACGCGAGGGCAGCAGGTTGCGGATCCGGACGTTCACGAGCGCGCCGCAGGCAGTGCGGGCAGGGACTGCGCATCGACGAGAAGCTCGCCATCCGCGCTCAGGATGCCGAGAAGCAGCTCACGAGCCGCGGTCAGCAGGTCCGCGACGCGGGGATCGGCCAACCGGTAGTAGACGTGGCTGGCGCGACGCTCGGACTCGACGAGTCGGTGACGGCGCAGCACGGCGAGGTGCTGGGACAGATGCGAAGCCTCCAGGCCCGTTTCGGACTGGAGGTCCGCGACGCGGACCTCCTCAGCCCCTGCGAGCAGTTCGAGAAGACGGATGCGGAGGGGATGCGCCAGCCCCTTGAACAGGTTCGCCTTGACCTCGTAGAGGGGGCGCTGGCTCTGAGTGAATGGCATGATAAAGCCATCATATCGTCTCTTCGCGCGCCGCCGCAGGCGCCCCGGGGGCTCCCTAGGATGGGGGCATGCGCATCCACATCGCCACCGATCATGCGGGTCTCGAGTTCTCCACGCAGCTGCAGCACCACCTCGCGGGACAGGGCCACGACGTCGTGGACCATGGGCCGATCGAGTACGACCCGCTGGACGACTATCCCGCGTTCTGCATCCGTGCCGCCCAGGCCGTCGTGCGCGACCAAGCCGCAGGGATCGAGACGCTGGGCGTCGTGTTCGGCGGATCGGGTAACGGCGAGCAGATCGCCGCCAACAAGGTGCACGGTGTCCGGGCGGCGCTCGTGTGGAGCATCGCCACGGCCGAACTGGCTCGGGAGCACAACGATGCCAACGTGATCTCCATCGGCGCCCGTCAGCACACCGTCGATGAGGCGATCGCCTTCATCGACCGCTTCATCGCGACACCGTTCTCGGGCGAGGAGCGCCACGCGCGCCGCATCGCCCAGCTCGCCGCATTCGAGACGGACGGCACTCTGGTTCCCGACCCGCGGGCGGGGACGCCGGCGCCGGCCGGTGGCGAGTCCGTCGACGCGATGGATCCCGAAGCCGGCTGATGCCCGAAGGTCACTCCGTACACCGCATCGCGCGCCAGTTCGATCGGAACTTCGTCGGACGAGAGATCTCGGCATCCAGTCCGCAGGGCCGCTTCGCCGAGGGCGCCGCGGTCATCGACGGCCGCGAAGCGATCGAGGTGCGCGCTGTCGGCAAGCAGATGTTCCTCGCCTTCGACGGAGACGTCTGGCTCCGGGTGCACCTCGGCATGTACGGCGCGTGGGACTTCGCGGGCGAAATCGAGATCGATCCCACGATCGCCTCGGCCAACGGGCGCATGGGCCAGACCAATCAGCGCGGGACCGATCTGGACGCCGTCTACGACGCCGCGGGCGAGAACTCCCTGAGCTCGATCGGCGCGCCGCGCAAGACCCGCGTGCATGTGCGGATGAGTGAGCAGACGCGCGGCCTGGAAGGCGCCGACGACACCGAGTGGCCGCCACCGGTCGTCGGCCAGGTGCGGCTGCGACTGCTCACCGCCGTCACGTCTGCGGATCTGCGCGGCCCCACCGCCTGCGAGCTGCAGACGCCGGACGACGTGCAGGCGACGATCGCGAAACTCGGACCCGACCCTCTGGTCGATGATCTCGCCGAGGGGGAGGAGCGCTTCGTCGCGGCCGTCCGCCGCAAGGCGACGCCGATCGGCCTTCTGCTCATGGACCAGTCCGTCGTCAGCGGCATCGGCAACGTCTACCGCGCCGAGCTGCTGTACCGCGCACTGCTCGACCCGCACACGCCCGGAAAGATGGTTCCCGAAGAGCTCGTCCGACAGCTCTGGCGCGATTGGACGCGCCTGCTCGTGATCGGAGTCGAGACGGGTCAGATGATGACCATGGACGACCTCGATCCCGAGGCCTACCGGCGCGCGATGGCGAGTCGCGATGATCGGCACTGGGTGTACCACCGCGCCGGGCTGCCCTGTCGCGTCTGCGGCACCGAGATCGTGCTCGAGGAGATGGCCGCCCGAAAGCTCTACTGGTGCCCGAACTGCCAGAAGTGAGGCATCGATGAGACAGAACCCGAGCTTCACCGTGACCGACGTCGCGGAGCTGTGTCGCATCCTCGACGAGAACCCCTGGATGACGCTCGTGAGCCACGGCCCTGACGGTCTGGTCGCCTCGCATTACGCCGTGCTCCTGGACGACCACGACGACCTCACGGTCGTCGGTCACGTCGGCAAGCCGGACGATGCGATCCACGGTCTGGGACAGCACGAGCTGCTGGTGATCGCCCAGGGGCCGCACGGGTACATCTCGCCGCAGTGGTACCTGCCGGGGCCGAACGTCCCGACCTGGAACTACGTTGCCGTGCACCTGTCCGGCATCCCCGAGATCCTCACCCCGGACGAGAATCTCCGTGTGTTGGAGCGGCTGGTGGCACGCTTCGAGAGCGCACTGCCCCAGCCGCGGCCGATGTGGCAGCCGCCCAACGACGAAGACTTCATCCGCCGACTGGAACGGGGCACGGTCGGCTTCCGCCTGACGCCCACGAAGGTGGTGGCCAAGCGCAAGCTGAGTCAGAACCGACCAGACGAGACCGTTGACGAGATCGTCGAACAGTTGGAAGCCGGCAGTCCCTACGCCGATCCACGGCTGGCGGGGGAGATGCGCCGCGCGCACGAGACGCTCCGGGCCGCGCGTGGTGCACAAGTCCGCCTGAACGGGCCGGGAGAGGCCTCACCTGCGCCGTCGACGCGTCCTGAGGAGGAGTTGTGAACGGGATGCCGCCGCGAGGCGCGACCGTCGACGTCATCGCCAACGCCCGCCTCACCGGTGCCGACCGGCTCGACCCGTTCGGTGACGACCCGGTCGACATCCACCTCGCCCAGGGGCGGATCGTCGACATCGCCCCGGTGCGCGCCCTTCCCCGACGCGGCGAGGTGCTCGACGCGGATGGCGGCTGGGTGATCCCGGGGCTCTGGGACCACCACGTGCACACCGTCCAGTGGGCGCTCGTCGCGCAGCGCGTGGCGCTGGGCGGAGTCAGATCGGCCGCAGAGGCCGCCGCTCAGATGGCCGGTGCGGCGCCGCTCGGCGACGGTCGACGTATCGGCACCGGCTTTCGCGATGCGCTGTGGCCCGACGAGATGACCGTCGCGGCTCTCGACGCGGCGACCGGCGATGTGCCCACGTACCTGATCAACGCCGACGTGCACAGCGTGTGGCTCAACACCGCGGCGTTGCGACGCGAGGGCTTCACGGCCGATGAGACCGGTGTGCTGCGGGAAGAACCCGCGTTCGAGATCTCCCGTCGACTGAACGCCGCCGATCCTCGCGTCGGCGACCGGCTGGTGACGGCGGCACTCGACGACGCCGCTGCGCGCGGGATCGTGGGCATCGTCGATCTCGACATGGCGTGGAATGCGGATGCGTGGCGCCGCCGCCTGGATGCCGGGTTCGACGCCGCCCGCGTCCGCTTCGGCATCTATCCGGCGCAGCTCGACCGCGCCCTGGCGGAGAGGCTGGCGTCGGGCGACGCGCTGGATCGGGCGGGGCTCGTCCGCGTCGGGCCGCTGAAGATCATCACCGACGGCTCGCTCGGCACCCGCACGGCAGCATGCTCGCACCCCTATCCCGGCGACCCCCACAACCACGGGCTGCTCACCGTGCCCCCGGAAACGCTCGCGGAGCTGATGACCCGCGCCACAGGGGGAGGGCTGGCGTGCGCCGTGCACGCCATCGGCGACGTCGCGAATTCGCACGCGCTCGACGCCTTCGCGACCACCGGTGCGACCGGCACCATCGAGCACGCACAGCTGGTCGCCCACGTCGACATCCCCCGCTTCGCGCGCCTCGGCGTCGGTGCCAGCGTGCAGCCGGAGCACGCGATCGATGACCGCGACATGACCGACACGATCTGGGCGACGCAGACCGGCATCCCGTACGCGCTGCGTTCGCTGGCGGCATCCGGCGCCAACCTCTTCTTCGGATCCGATGCGCCTGTCGCCCCGCTGGATCCGTGGGCAGCGATGGCTGCCGCCGTGTTCCGGACCCGCGACGGGCGCCCGGCCTGGCGCCCCGAAGAGGGCGTGGATGCCGCGACCGCCCTCGCCGCCTCCACCGACGGCGGATCGCACACCGGCTCGGCCCTGTTCCCCGGCGACGTGGCCGATCTCGTCGTGGTCGACCGCGACCCGCTGAGCGCCGATGAGGCAAGCCTGCGCGCGACTGTCGCCCGGGCGACCACGATCGAGGGCCGTCTCACGCACGTGTCATGAGCCCCGACGAACAACGAACGCCCCGGGATCTCGTTCCGGGGCGTTCGTGTCGAGCTGTGATTACGCGGCGAGGTGGGCCGAGAGGAACCAGCGGTCCTTCTCGAGGCCGGCCTTGATGGCGATCGCGACGTCCTGGCTGGTGAGGTCGGTCTCGTCGAGTCCGTCGATCGCGGCCTGCACGTCGGAGATGACGGCATCCATGTCCGAGACGATGGCGACGATCTCGTCCTGCCACTGCGCGAAGCCAGCCGGCACCGAGGTCGCTCCGGTCTTCTCGGCGACCGTGGACACACGCGCGTCGACCGGCAGACCGAGGGCGACGATGCGCTCCGCTGCGAGGTCGGCGAAGCCCTGAGCGTTGCTGACGACCTGGTCGAGGAGCTCGTGGATCGCGATGAAGTTCGCGCCGCGCACGTTCCAGTGCGCCTGCTTGCCGTTGACGGCCAGGGCCTGCAGTCCGAGCACGACGGGCGTCAGGAACTGGGCGGTGCCGGCGGCCGCCTCGGGGCCGGCAGCGGTCGTGGAAATGTTCTGCGTCTTGGTCATGATCTCGTCTCCGTTCGTCGGGGTTCTCCCACGTTGATGACAACGCTACCGAGCGCCCTGCATTCCGCAAGGTAGAAAAGGCTGGGCTTACGGATGGGCCGTGAATATGCCGCCGCGACTATCGTCGGCCAAATGACGATCGCCGAAGACGCCTCGATCCTGTCCATCCCGGCCGGTCGGCCGGTCGTACACGCGACCGCGTTCGTCGCCTCCGGCGCACGCCTGGTCGGCGACGTCACCCTCGAAGAGGGCGCAAGCGTCTGGTACAACGCCGTCGTCCGCGGCGACAGTGCTTCGATCACGCTGGGAGCCGGAAGCAACCTGCAGGACAACGTCTCGGTGCACGTGGATGCCGAGCACCCCGTGGTCATCGGGCGGGATGTGTCGGTGGGTCACAACGCCGTGGTGCACGGGTGCACGATCGGCGATGGCTCGCTGATCGGCATGGGCAGCGTGGTGCTGTCGGGTGCGGTCATCGGTTCGGGGTGCCTGATCGCCGGGGGAGCCGTCGTGCTCGAAGGGTCCGTCATCCCGGAGGGGTCGCTGGTTGCCGGCGTGCCCGCCAAAGTCCGCCGCGAGCTCACCAACGAGGAGAAGGCGGGGATCCTCCGCAACGCCCAGATTTACCGGGCGCACTCGACCGCGCACGCGACGGCATCCGACGGGCGCTGATGTTGCCGCGTTCGAGTTTCGTCGAGGAGTTGGCGCGGTTGCTGCCGGCTCCGGCCCCGGGCACGGCGTGCACCTTCATCGCCATCGACGGTGTGGACGGCGCCGGCAAGACCACGCTCGCGGACAACCTCGCGGAGATCATGCGACCGGCGAGAGCGGTCGTAAGGATCTCCATCGATGGGTTCCATCGGCCACGCGCAGCGCGACACGCGCGTGGTCGCGACTCACCCGAAGGCTTCTGGCTCGATTCCTACGACTACGCTGCCTTTTGGCGTGAGGTCGTCGTGCCGTTCCGCTCGGGGACGGGCACCTATCTAGCCGCGGTCCACGACGTCGACAGCGACGCGCTTGTGTCCGCTCCTCGGCTTCCGGTGATCGCCGGCGCAACGGTGATCACCGACGGAATCTTCCTCCACCGTGACGAGCTGCGCGACGTCTGGGATACGACTGTCTTTCTCGACGTCCCGGCCACGGAGTCAGTGCGGCGGCTCGCCCTCCGCGACGGCTCCTCGCCGGATCCCCTGCACACCAGTCAGCGACGGTATGTCGAGGGTCAACGTCTCTACCTCACGGCGTGCTCGCCTCGCGAGCGCGCATCGATCCTGGTCGACTACTCCGACATCGCTGCGGCGTCGATCGTTCGTGGATCCCGCGGTGCTGACCGGGTCGGGCCGCTGGCGTCGAGAAGGGCCAGTGCTCCGGATCAGTCATGTGGAGGGGATGACGGGAATCGAACCCGCACCATCAGTTTGGAAGACTGAGGCTCTACCATTGAGCTACATCCCCGAGGCCGCTTGCGAGCGGCATCCCGAAGAGTCTACAAGGTCTTGTCGGCTAGACTGACCAACGGCCGTTATTCGGCGCACGCGACCTGAAAAGGTGAGTGCGCGCCCGGGGCGTAGCTCAGCTTGGTAGAGCGCCCGCTTTGGGAGCGGGAGGCCGCAGGTTCAAATCCTGTCGCCCCGACACGAACGACCCCCAGACCTAAGAAACCACGGACGCGCACGTGTGCGTCCGGACACGAGGAGAACACAGGCATGGTCACCAGCACCGTCGAGAAGCTCAGCCCCACGCGGGTCAAGCTGCACATCACGGTCACCCCGGACGAGCTCAAGCCGAGCATCTCGCACGCGTACGAGCACATCGCCCAGGACATCCAGATCCCCGGTTTCCGCAAGGGCAAGGTTCCCGCCCCGATCATCGACCAGCGCGTCGGCCGCGGTGCCGTCATCGAGCACGCGGTCAGCGAGGGACTGGATGCCTTCTACCGCGAAGCCGTCACCGCCAACGAGGTGCGCATCGTCGGCCGTCCGTCGGCCGAGGTCATCGAATGGCCCAGCGACAAGGACTTCTCCGGTGACCTCAAGGTCGAGGTCGAGGTGGACGTGCGTCCCGAGTTCGATCTGCCGGCCCTCGACGACGTCACCGTCGAGATCGACGCCGTCGAGACCGACGCGGCCGCCGTCGATGCGGAGCTCGACCGCCTGCGCGGCCGTTTCGGCACGCTGGTGACCGTCGACCGTCCCGCAGCCAAGGGCGACTTCGTCGAGCTGAACCTCGTCGCAACGATCGACGGCGCGGAGATCGACCGCGCAGAGGGCGTGTCGTACGAGGTCGGCTCGGGCGAGCTGCTCGAGGGCATCGACGAGGCCGTCGAGTCGCTCACCGCCGGTGAGGACACGACGTTCCGCAGCTCCCTCGTCGGCGGCGACCACGCCGGCCAGGAGGCGGAGGTCTCGGTGACCGTCACCGCCGTCAAGGAGCGCGAGCTGCCCGAGGCCGACGACGACTTCGCGCAGATGGCCAGCGAGTTCGACACCATCGCAGAGCTGCGCGAGAGCCTCGCCGAGCGCGTCTCGGAGCAGTCGGTGTACCTCCAGGGCGCTGCGGCGCGCGACAAGCTCATCGAGGCGCTGCTCGCCAAGGTCGAGATCCCGGTGCCGGCGCAGCTGGTCGAGGACGAGGTGCACACGCACCTCGAGGGCGAGGGCCGCCTGGAGGACGACGAGCACCGTGCCGAGGTCACCGAGGCCAGCGAGAAGCAGTTCCGCACGCAGATGATCCTCGACAAGCTTGCCGAGGCGCACGACGTGCAGGTCTCGCAGGAGGAGCTGACGCAGTACCTCATCCAGTCGGCCGCGCAGTACGGTATGGCTCCCCAGGAGTTCGTCGACGCTCTTCAGCAGGGTGGGCAGCTGCCCGCCATGGTCGGCGAGGTCGCCCGCAACAAGGCGCTCGCGATCGCCCTCGGCAAGGTGTCGGTCGTCGACACCAACGGCAAGGCGGTCGATCTGACCGGCTTCGTCGTCGAGGATGAGGCCGACGCCGAGGCCGAGGTCGTCGCGGAGGCGGAGGAGATCGCCGACGAGGCTGCCGCCGCAGAGGCGAAGCCGGCCAAGAAGGCACCGGCGCGCAAGCCCGCCGCCAAGAAGGCCGACACGGATGCCGCCGAGGAGCCGGCCGCGAAGAAGCCCGCCGCCAAGAAGCCCGCTGCCAAGAAGGCGCCGGCGAAGAAGGCCGACGCGGAGTAAGTCCACGGGGACGCGTCCCCACGAAGGGTCGGATGCTGCGGCAACCGGCCCTTCGTCGTTCCCGCTCGTGACACCTGCGACACGAGGCTCCGCCGACGGCGAACACGGGCGAGGCGGCGTGCCTGCCCAGATAGATTCAATGGCGTACGGAAACCCGGAATCAGGAGTATCCATGGCTGAACCACTTGTCGCTACGAGCGTCTTCGACAGGCTGCTGAGAGACCGCATCATCTGGCTGGGGTCGGAGGTGCGCGACGAGAACGCGAACGAGATCTGCGCCAAGATCCTGCTCCTCGCGGCCGAGGACAGCGAGAAGGACATCTACCTCTACATCAACTCGCCCGGCGGCTCGATCACCGCCGGCATGGCGATCTACGACACCATGCAGTTCGTGCCGAACGACATCGTCACGGTCGGTATCGGCATGGCCGCGTCGATGGGCCAGCTGCTGCTGACCGCGGGCACGAAGGGCAAGCGCTACATCACGCCCAACGCGCGCGTGCTGCTGCACCAGCCGCACGGCGGTTTCGGCGGCACGGCGAGCGACATCCAGACGCAGGCGCAGCTCATCCTCGACATGAAGAAGCGCCTGGCGGAGATCACTGCCGCCCAGACCGGCAAGTCCGTGGAGCAGATCAACGCCGACGGCGACCGGGATCGCTGGTTCTCCGCCGAGGAGGCCCTGGCGTACGGCTTCGTCGACCACATCCGCGAGTCGGCCACCGATGTCATCGGCGGCGGCGGCACCAAGAACTGAAGGAACCGAGAATGAACATGCCCACCGCCGGCATCCCGCAGGGCTTCCAGATGCCCTCCAGCCGCTACATCCTGCCGCAGTTCGAAGAGCGCACCGCCTACGGCTACAAGCGCCAGGACCCGTACAACAAGCTGTTCGAGGATCGGATCATCTTCCTCGGCGTCCAGGTCGACGACGCATCTGCGGACGACGTCATGGCGCAGCTGCTCGTGCTCGAGTCGCAGGATCCCGACCGCGACATCATCATGTACATCAACTCGCCGGGCGGCTCCTTCACCGCGATGACGGCCATCTACGACACGATGCAGTTCGTGTCTCCGGAGATCCAGACGGTCGTGCTCGGCCAGGCGGCCTCTGCCGCGTCCGTGCTGCTCGCCGCCGGAGCCCCGGGCAAGCGTCTGGCGTTGCCCAATGCCCGCATCCTGATGCATCAGCCCGCCGTCGGCGAGTCGGGACACGGTCAGGCATCGGACATCGAGATCCAGGCCGCCGAGATCATGCGCATGCGCACGTGGCTGGAGGAGACGATGGCGCGCCACACCAACCGCACGCAGGAGCAGGTACACAAGGACATCGACCGCGACAAGATCCTTTCGGCCTCCGAAGCGCTCGAGTACGGCGTCGTCGACCAGGTGCTGACCTCGCGCAAGCGCGTTCCGGCTGCGCTCACCTCCTGACCGGACACCACCCGACACAGGCCCCGCCGTCACTTCGACCGCGGGGCCTCGTCAGGTGCGCAGAGTTTCACAACCGTGTCGCAATCCGGCGAGATGTCGGTCGCAGCGGTTAGGCTCGAAGCGCATCCCTGAGAGGTCTCTGGAGGAGGAGCATCATGGCTCGCATCGGTGAGAGCGCCGACCTGTTCAAATGCTCCTTCTGCGGCAAGAGCCAGAAGCAGGTGCAGCAGTTGATCGCCGGCCCCGGCGTGTACATCTGCGACGAGTGCGTCGAACTCTGCAACGAGATCATCGAAGAGCGCATGGCGGAGTCCGCCGACGGTGTCGTCAGCGACTTCGACCTCCCGAAGCCTCGCGAGATCTTCTCCTTCCTGGAGGAGTACGTCGTCGGTCAGGAGCCGGCGAAGAGGGCTCTCGCCGTGGCCGTGTACAACCATTACAAGCGGGTCCGCGCCCACGGGACCCTGCAGTCGGCCGAGCAGCGCGCCGACGAGGTGGAGATCGCGAAGAGCAACATCCTGCTGCTCGGCCCCACCGGGTGCGGGAAGACCTATCTCGCCCAGACGCTCGCCAAGCGACTGAACGTGCCCTTCGCCGTTGCGGATGCGACCGCACTGACCGAGGCCGGCTACGTCGGCGAAGACGTCGAGAACATCCTCCTGAAGCTCTTGCAGGCCGCCGATTTCGATGTCAAGCGCGCCGAGACCGGCATCATCTACATCGACGAGGTCGACAAGATCGCCCGTAAGGCCGAGAACCCGTCGATCACGCGCGACGTGTCCGGAGAGGGCGTCCAGCAGGCGCTGCTGAAGATCCTGGAGGGAACGGTCGCCTCCGTGCCGCCGCAGGGCGGCCGCAAGCACCCGCACCAGGAGTTCATCCAGATCGACACCACCAACGTGCTGTTCATCGTCGCGGGCGCCTTCGCGGGCCTCGAGGACATCATCTCCGCGCGTGTCGGCAAGCACGGCATCGGTTTTGGTGCACCACTGCATCGCAAGTCCGAGGACCTCAACCTCTTCGGCGAGGTCCAGCCCGAAGACCTCCACAAGTTCGGCCTGATCCCCGAGTTCATCGGCCGCCTGCCCGTGGTGACGTCCGTCGCGCCGCTCGACCAGGCGGCACTCATCGAGATCCTCACCGGACCGAAGAATGCGTTCGTGAAGCAGTATCAGCGCATGTTCGAACTCGACGGCGCAGAGCTGGAGTTCGAGGACGACGCCCTGCGCGCGATCGCCGACCTCGCCGTCGCCCGCAAGACCGGTGCCCGTGGACTTCGCGCGATTCTCGAGGACGTTCTCGGTCCGATCATGTTCGAGATCCCCTCTACCGAGGACGTCGCGAAGGTCATCGTGACGCGGGCGTCCGTCACCGAAGGAGCTCCGCCGACCCTCGTGCTGGAGCACAAGCGCAAGAGCGCCTGACGCGGTGTCCGCGCCGTACACGTCACGCGAGCAGCCCTCCAAGGCCGTTCGCGTGCTCCGCGTCACCGTGGCGATCGTGATGGCCACCCTCATCTTCGTCGGTGTCGGAGCCGTCACCTTCATGCACGCCTTCGGCCCGCGCGACGGAGAATCGATCGCGCATGCGCGCGTCGACATGGCGGCACGCGAGCTGCAACGGCGGGTGAACCAGCCGGGCCCGGGTGTGGATGCACAGACTCTCGCCGCCGCCGAGTTCATCGGGACGGTCGGGGGAGCCGACGTCCACGCGTATTCGTGGCGCGGGTCGACGTCCGATCCCGACGGGGCCCGCATCGACGTCCGCCTGCGCGTGAGCGTCCAACCGCAACCGTCCCGCGAACTCTTCCAGCCCGGTGTCGCCGCAGGAAGCGCCACGGAGTGCTTCCGGTTCCACGTGCGGCAGGGTCGCTCGTCCTATCGGCCGATCGAATGCCCCGCCTCGATTCCATCCTCGACGCCGACCCTCCCCGCGTCCGCAGCCCCCTCGCCGTCAGCGACGCCCCTTCCGATTCCCTCGGCGACACCCTGAGCGAGGCAGCGGGAGGTAGCGCCATCGCACACCGCCTCCCGCGCGCTCGTCAGCTTCCGAGTCCTCGCCGCACCAGCAGAGGCGCGATGTCGGCATCCCGCCCGCGGAAGTCACGGTACGCCTCCAACGGGTCCTTCGAGCCGCCCACTCCGAGCACGCGGTCGCGGAAGCGATCGCCACCGGCGCGGGTCAAGCCCCCGTTCTCCGCGAACCACTCGACCGTGTCGGCGTCGAGCACTTCGCTCCAGATGTACGAGTAGTAGCCCGCGCTGTAGCCGCCCGAGAACACGTGAGCGAAGTAGGTGGACGAGTACCGCGTCGGCACGACCGGATTGTGCAGACCGATGTCCGCCAGCGCCGCTGCCTCGAACGCGGCGACGTCCGTCACCGCATCGGCCTCCTTGACGTTCACGCCGTGCCATGCCTGGTCGAGCCACGCCGCGGCCAGGTACTCACTCGTGGCGAACCCCTGGTTGAAGGCTTCGGAGGCGTGCAGGCGGGCGACGACGTCGGCGGGCAACGGCTCGCCGGTGTCGATGTGCCGAGCGTACGAGGAGAGCACCTCCGGCCAGAGGATCCACATCTCGTTCACCTGACTCGGGAACTCCACGAAGTCGCGGAAGACCGCGGTGCCGGCGAAGTGCGGGAAGGTCACCGTCGCGAACAGACCGTGCAGCGCGTGCCCGAACTCGTGGAACATCGTCGTGACCTCGTCGAGCGTCAGGAGCGTCGGCTTGCCGGCGGCCGGCTTGGGCACGTTGAGGTTGTTCACGACGATCGAACGCGTACCGCGCAGGTGCGACTGCGTCACGATGGAGTTCATCCATGCCCCGCCGCGCTTGGTGTCGCGCGTGTAGAGGTCGAAGAGGAACAGGCCGAGCGCGGATCCGTCGGCGTTGTGCACTTCGAAGACGCGCACGTCGGGGTGGTAGGCGGGAAGATCGGGACGTTCGGTGAACGTGATGCCGTACAGCGAGGTCGCGGCGAAGAAGACCCCGTCGACGAGCACCCGCTCCGCCTCGAACCAGGGCCGCAGTGCCGTGCGATCCACGGCATACTCCGCTTCGCGCACACGCTCGGTATAGAACGCCCAGTCGTGCGCTTCGAGCGGGAACGGCTCGGGCTCAGCGTCCACCATCGCCTGCAGCGCCGCCTGCTCCGCACGCGCGTTGGCCGCCGCCGGTGCAGCGAGCTGCCGCAACAGCGCACGGACGGCCCCGGGAGAGCCGGCCGTCTCGTCGCTGGTCACGTAGGCGGCGTGGTTCTCGTATCCGAGGAGCGCAGCCCGCTGCGCACGCAGGCGCACGATCTGAGGCAGCACGTCGCGATTGTCGTTCGCGTTGCCGCGCGAGCCACGCGATCGCGAGGCCGCGAGCAGACGTCGGCGGCTCTCGCGGCGCGTGAGGCTCGACAGGTACGGATGCCCGGTGAAGAGCGTGAGCGTCACGACGTAGCGCCCCTCGAGTCCGCGGTCCGCGGCATTCTGCGCGGCGGCAGACAACTCACCGTCCGTCAGGCCGTCGAGCTCGTCCGCGGAGTCGAAGACGACGGCGAGGTCGTTCGTGTCCGCGAGCAGATTCTTCTCGAACGTCGTCGTGAGCACCGACAGCCGCTGGTTGAGATCCGTGAGCTGCTGCTTCTCGGCATCGTCGAGCCCCGCGCCGGCATGAGCCATCTCGCGGAATCGACGTTCGACCAGATAGCGCTCCTCTGCGCTCAGTGCATGTTCGTCGCGACTGTCGAAAACGGCCCGTACTCTCGCGAAGAGCGCGCCGTCCAATTGCACGGCATCGTGATGGGCGGCCATCAGCGGCGCGAGCGTCTCTTCGATCTCCTGGATCTCGGGCGACGCGTCGGCTGAGGAGACCGTGTAGAAGGTGCGCGCCACCTGGCCCAAGAGCTCTCCGGCGCGCTCCAACGCGACGATCGTGTTCTCGAACGTGGGGGCGGACTCGTCAGCGACGATGGCATCGATCTCGCTGCGGTGCCGCGCGAACCCCTCCATGAACGCGGGGAGATAGTGCGCCGGGGCGATCGACGAGTAGTCGGGGAGGCCGTAGGGCAGTGAAGAGGGTGCCAGCAGAGGATTGGAGTCGACGTCGATCATCCCTCCAGCGTAGGCCGGAAATCTCCAAAGATCTGGTTGCAAAGCATTCTTTGCAAGAGTAGCTTTGCATTATGATCCCCGATGATGCACCCGACGGATCCGTAACGGGACGCGCCGAAGAGCGCCGACTCGACGCCGGAGCGCTGCGCGCCCTCGCCCACCCGCTGCGGATCGAGATCTTCGACATCCTCAACCAGTACGGCCCGCAGACGGCCAGTTCCTTGGCGGCGATGACGGGGGAGTCGTCCGGGGCAACCAGCTACCACCTACGCGCACTCGCGAAGCACGACCTCATCCGAGAGCTCAGTGACCGCGGCACGGGACGCGAGCGCTGGTGGGAGCGGCCCCGCGGCGGCATCTCCTTCACCAACCCCGAGGCGATGAAGACGCCCGCCGGCAAGGCGTCCACGCAGCTCGTCATGAGCGAGTTCCTCACGCGGCGTCACCAGCAGTTGATGCGCTACGTGACCGAGAGCTTGGCCTCTCCCGGCGGCCTCGACGAAGCCAACGCGATGGTCGCGACCTCGACGTTGCGACTCACTCCGGCGCAGACGGAGGCGCTCATCACCGAGATGCACGAGCTCGTGCTGCGCTACGGCGACCTCTACCGCGATCAGACCGGCGAGGACCTCCAGCCCATCAGCATCCGCACCGATGTTTTCCCGCTCCCCGAAGATGGACTCAGCTCATGACGACGCCCGCCACGCACGAGGATGCCGGGGCACCGGCATCCTCGCCGCTGCCACCCGTCCACCGGGCCCCGCCCGGGCGGGGTTTTCGCACGCTGTGGTCGGCGGCGGTCTTCAGCAACCTCGCCGACGGTGTCGGACGCACGGCGGTGCCCCTGATCGCCATCACGCTGAGCTCCGACCCGCTGGTGATCTCGGTGCTGTCGGCACTGGCGTTCGTGCCGTGGTTGATTTTCGGCTTGCCCGCGGGGCTGATCGTCGACCGCCTGGATCGGCGCTACGTCATGGCGTTGGCGAACGTGATCCGGGGAAGCGTGGCGCTGTGGCTCGCCATCCTCGGTGCCTCCGGCAGCCTGAGCCTCTGGCGCTGTTCGTCGGCACGCTGGTGTTCGGTCTGGGCGAGACGCTGTTCGACAACGCCACGAATGCGGTCATCCCCGGCGTGGTCGAGCGTGATCAGCTCGATCGCGCGAACGGGTGGATCCAGGCTGCTCAGGTGACCGTCGACAGTTTCATCGCCACCCCGATCTCCGGCATCCTGTTCGCCGCCTCACTCGCCCTGCCGCTCTGGATCGGTTCGGCGGGGTACCTTGTCCCGGTCGTCCTCGCTCTGCTGCTTCCCCTTCCGGCGGCTCGGCCGCTTCGCACGCCGGCCGATCCCGACGACGCCGCTCGTCCTGCTGCACAGCGCTCGGGGGCGCGGGAGGCGCTCTCCTACCTGTGGCATCACCGCTATCTGCGCACGATGGTCGTGTTCACCTCGTTCACCGGAAGCGCGCTGGCTTTCGCGCAGGCGGTCATCGTCCTCTTCTTCGTCGACGCGCTGGCCGTCCCGGCCGCTGCCATCGGGTTCGTCACCGCCGGTCTCGGGGTAGGCGCCCTGTGCGGATCGCTGCTCGCGCCGCGTCTGGTGGCTCGATGGGGGCGGGGCCCGGTGATGTTCGCAGCAATCCTCAGCGGAGGTGTCGCGATGCTGCTCACCGGCATCGCACCGTCGGTCTGGACGGCCATCCTCGCCTTCGCAACCGCCGCGTGCGCGGTGTCGATCTGGAACGTGCCGTGGGGCAGCCTGCGTCAGCAGATCATCCCGCCCGATATGTTCGGCCGCGTGCTCGGCATCACGCGCACCCTCACCTGGGGGCTGTTCCCGATCGCCACGATCCTCGGCGGCCTCGTCGCGCGGATCGATCTGCGCCTGCCCTTCCTCATCGGTGGCGCCGCGACGGCGATCGTCGCGCTCCTCGGCATGCGACTGCTCATCGCGGGGACGCGACAGGCGGGAGCGGAGATCGCTTGACGGCGCTCGAGGCGGCCGGCGGGACCGACCCCGATCCAGACCTGCTCCCCCTCGAACGCCGGCGCTCTGGTGGAGGGGGCGACGACGTACGAGTGGGTACTCGCGGCGGAGGATCTGCTGGTGCGCCCCGAGCGCCGGCGAGACCTCTATGGCGGCGCTGCCGCGGATCCGCGCGTCGGCAGGAGACCGCGACATCTGGGTCGTGGGGGGGCGGAGACCTGGCGGGTCAGTTCTTCGACGCGGGTGCCCTCGACGAGATCGCCGTGTCGGTCGCGCCCGTCACGCCCGGCGCAGGGGCGCCGCCGCTGCCCCGGCGCAGCGAAGCAGAGCGCCTCTCCTTGCGCTCTGCTCACGCGGCTGGGCCCGTCGCCCGACTCGTCTACGACGTCGTGCCGCCCGACGCCGTCCTTCACCTAGGAGCGCCCGTTCTCAGCCGAACTCATCCTCGTCGTCGTGCCGCACGAGCACCTCACCGGATGCCGTGGCCTCCACGATCACGCCGGTGTCCAACTCGGCGATCGGGCGCCCCTCCAAGAAGGTCAGCGTCCAGCGAGGGCGCGGCTGGCCGAGGTCGTCGCCGGGAAGCGCGCGATCGACAGCGTGGATCTGCGGTCGCAGGACGGCAGGAACGGCCGCCGGCGGCTCGTCGCCGCTGGTCCATCGTGTCCCGAGCTGCATCTCACGCCTCCGGAGCGAGCTCGACGGCCTGCACGACCAGGCCTTCCCCGCCACCGACCAGCTCCAGCTCGGCGATGCGCCCGACAGCCTTGAGGTCGCCCTCTGCGAGACGGAGGGCGGCGATGGTCACGTCGTCGCCGCCGAGCACGAGGCGCGCCACCGGCGTCTTCTGAGACGCCTTGGCCTCGGTCTTGGCACGGCGGATGCCGATGAGCGCAGCGCTGGCCGCCGCGAGCACGCCCGGGTCACCGGGTGCGCCGCCCTCGACAGGCTCAGGCCAGGACGCGGTGTGCACCGAGCCGTCCTCGAACCATGACCAGGCTTCCTCCGTCGCGAACGCGAGCACGGGGGCGAGGAGACGCAGCAACGTCGACAGCGCCGTGCGCAACGCGAGTGCCGCGGAGGCCTGTCCGACGTCGGTCTGGTTGTAGGCGCGCTCCTTGACGAGTTCGAGATAGTCGTCGCAGAACGTCCAGAAGAACGCTTCGGTGATCTCCAGGGCGCGGGCATGGTCGTACGCCTCAAAGGCGGCCGTGGCGTCGCGCACCACACGGTCGAGAGTCGCGAGCATCGCGGCATCCAGAGCGTGGGTCACCTCGGCGCCCGCCGGCACGGGGAACGACAGCACGAACTTGGCTGCATTGAGTACCTTGATCGCCAGGCGTCGCCCGATCTTCACCTGCGTCGGGTTCTGGGGGTCGAACGCGGCATCGGCGCCGAGCCGGCTCGATGCGGCCCAGTACCGCACCGCGTCGGTGCCGTGCTGGTCGAGGATGTCGGCGGGGGTGACCACGTTGCCCTTGGACTTCGACATCTTCTTGCGGTCGGGGTCGACGATGAAGCCGCTGATGGCGGCATCCGACCACGGAGCGCGATCGTCTTCCAGGGCCGAGCGGACCATCGTGGAGAACAGCCAGGTGCGGATGATGTCCTGGCCCTGGGGACGCAGGTCGAACGGCGCGACGACGTTCCAGAGCTCTTCGTCGCGCTGCCATCCGCCGGCCAGCTGCGGCGTGAGCGAGGAGGTCGCCCACGTGTCGAAGATGTCCTTCTCACCCTCGAAGCCGCCGGGCACGCCGCGCTGGGACTCCGTGAAGCCGGGCGGCACGTCGGTCGTCGGGTCGACCGGCAGGCTCGCGACCTCGGCGGTGATCACACCGCCCTCGACCCGCTCGCCGTTCTCGTCGAGCGTATACCAGACGGGGATCGGCACGCCGAAGAAGCGCTGGCGGCTGATGAGCCAGTCACCGGTCAGGCCGTTGGTCCAGTTCTCGTAGCGCACGCGCATGAAGTCCGGATGCCACTGCATGCCCTGACCGAGTGCGATGAGCTTCTCGCGGAACGCCTCGTCGCGGGCGCCGTTGCGCAGGTACCACTGGCGCGTGGAGACGATCTCCAGCGCACGGTCACCCTTCTCGTAGAACTTCACCGGGTGGCTGAACGGCTTCGAAACCTGCAGCAGCTCGCCCGAGGCCTCCAGCAGCTCGACCATCTTCTTCTTGGCGCTGAAGACGGTGAGCCCGGCCAGCTCGGCGTAGGCGGCCTTTGCGGCATCCGTGGTCACGGCCTCGGGGGCGTCGGGAAGGATACGTCCGTCCTGGCCGAGGATCGTCCGGTTGGGCAGATCGAGCTCACGCCACCAGATGATGTCGGTGACATCTCCGAACGTACACACCATGGCGATGCCCGAACCCTTGTCCTGCTGGGCGAGCGGGTGCGCGAGGACGGGCACCTCCACGTCGAAGATCGGCGTGCGAACCGTCTGGCCGAAGTACGGCTGGTACCGCTCGTCGCCGGGATTGGCGACCAGCGCCACGCAGGCCGCGAGCAGTTCGGGGCGGGTCGTCTCGATGTGGATGTCTCCCGAGCCGTCGCTCTTGTGGAAGGCGAGACGGTGATACGACGCCTGCTGTTCGCGATCCTCGAGCTCGGCCTGGGCGATCGCGGAGCGGAAGTCGATGTCCCACAGCGTCGGCGCGAGCGCCTGATACGCCTCACCGCGCTCGAGGTTGCGCAGGAACGCGAGCTGGCTCGTGCGGATGGTGTCGTCCGAGATCGTGCGGTACGTCTGCGTCCAGTCGACCGAAAGTCCGAGCTGACGGAAGACAGCCTCGAACGCCTTCTCGTCTTCGAGCGTCAGCTCCTCGCACAACTCGATGAAGTTGCGGCGGCTGATGGGCACCTGATCGGCGGGCTTCAAGCTCTTCGCGTCGCCGCGGAACGGGGGAGTGAAGGAGGGGTCGTACGACAATGACGTGTCGCAGCGCACTCCGTAGAAGTTCTGCACGCGACGCTCGGTGGGCAACCCGTTGTCATCCCATCCCATGGGGTAGAACACCGTCTTGCCACGCATCCGCTCGAAGCGCACCTTCACGTCGGTGTGGGTGTAGCTGAAGACGTGGCCGATGTGGAGCGATCCCGACGCGGTCGGCGGCGGCGTGTCGACGGAGAAGACGCCGGCGCGACCCTTGGCCTTCGCTGCGTCGCGGTCGAAGAGGTAGGTGCCCGCCGCGCTCCACGCGGCATCCCACTTCTGCTCGAGGCCCTCCAGGGCGGGCTTGTCGGGAATCTGCGCGTCGGACATGGATCTCCTCGAGCGATATGTGCGGCACTGTGTGAGCGTGCCTGAGTGTGGAATGTGCGCCCCAGTCTACCGGGCGCGCGCCGGTAGGTTCCGACGAGATGGCGGATGCCGAGGAACGCCCGACCCGATCCGATCCTCAGTTCTCGACATCTCCTCGCGAACCAGTCGGCCGCGCATCGGCGTGGCGCTCCCACGCACTGCGGTCGACGGCGACGGCGAGGTGTGGCATGTCGACGCCGCGGTGGTGGGTGGTGAAGGTGCGGCGCACCGTCATGCCGAGTCGGATCGCGACGTTCATCGAGGCCACGTTCGTCGAGCGGATCTTCGCGTACAGCTCGTCGATCCCCAGCGTCGAAAACGCCCAGTCACGACACCCGGCGGCGGCCTCGACGGCGTACCCGTGACCCCAGTGAGCGCGCTGGAACAGGTAGCCGACCTCGACGATCTCGTCGTCATCGATCTGCTGCCGCGTGATGCCGCACTGCCCGATCATCCTGCCCGTCCCGCTGTGCGCCACCGCCCACAGCCCGAAACCGTCGTCCCGGTACCGCTGCTGCGTGCGACGCAGCCACGCCGACGATTCCGCATCGCTGAACGCGCCGTTGTACGCCGTCATCGCCTCCGGGTCGTGGAGGATCGCGCGCAGGTCCGGCAGATCCTCGTCGGTCATCTCTCGCAGCCGCAGCCGGGCCGTCGCGATGTTCACGCGACGATCCGGATGCCGAGAGCCTGCGCGAACGCGGGGGCGTGAAGCTCAGCCTGTCGGGGCTGGAGCCAGGCACCGGTGAGCGCACGAACATCGGTGAATGCGAGCGCTTCGAGCCCGCGCAGATCCACATCGTCGCCTCGCATTCCACGCGTGTCGACCTCGTCGACGCGGCATCCCTCGAAGGCGACCCGCGCGAGTCGCGCCTCAGGCAGATCGATCGAGCCGAAGCTGCAGTCGACGAAGAGCACGTCGGTGAGCTCGGCGGACGGCAGCGAGAGGTAGTCGATGTGCGCCCCTCGCACCACGACGCTGTCCCAGCGCACCCGCAGCCCGTCGAGCGTCGCGATACGCCCGCCGGTCAGCTCGACATTGCGCCAGCTTCCGTCACGGGCGACCAGCGCCATCGCGCGGAGCTGGTCGACCGCGACGTCGACGAACGTGGCGCCCGTGGCGTCGACGTGACCGGCGGCCGGTCCGGATGCCGCAGCCACCCGAGACTCGACGAGACGGCAGTGCGCGGCATCCACCTCGCCGCCCAGGCCGTCGACGAGAACGCCGAGCAGGTCGGCCCGGCTGCGCAGCGCGCTGACCGCGTCGAGGTCGGTGGGAACGTCGGGGGCGCTGATTCGCGGAGGCCGGGGGCCGAGAGAACCGGAGGAGCGGGCAGCCATCCCTCGAGCCTACGCGCCCGGTATGATGGTCTGATCAGCACCGATCCGGCCATCACCGGGGAGCTCGCGGAAGAACGCCCAGGGAACCCCCGGGGTCACTAGAACCGCGCGGGGCAGGCCCGTCACAGCCGTCGCATGAGTGGCCGACGATGGGTGTCGGCAAGCGGGGTGGTACCGCGGTCGCACGATCGTCCTCGCAGGAAGACTGCACGAATCCGATGCACGAGCACCTGCTGGAGTGACATGAGCTACCCCCGTCCCTCGACGAACCCCGCCGCCGGCGTCACGAGCCCCTTCGGGCCCGCCGCCGACGTGTCTCCGAGCCCGCGCTTTCCCGCGATCGAGCGCGACGTGCTCGACTTCTGGGCGCGCGACGACACCTTCCGCGCGTCGATCGCGCAGCGCGACGGCGCCGAGGAGTGGGTCTTCTACGACGGCCCGCCGTTCGCCAACGGACTGCCGCACTACGGACACCTGCTGACCGGATACGCGAAGGACCTCTTCCCGCGCTTCCAGACGATGCGGGGCAAGAAAGTCGACCGCGTCTTCGGCTGGGACACGCACGGCCTTCCCGCTGAGCTCGAGGCCATGAAGCAGCTCGGCATCACCGAGAAGAGCGAGATCGAGCAGATGGGGATCGCTTCCTTCAACGCGAAGGCCCGCGAGTCGGTGCTCGAGTACACGCAGCAATGGGAGGACTACGTCACCCGCCAGGCGCGCTGGGTCGACTTCGAACGCGGCTACAAGACGCTCGACACGGGCTACATGGAGTCGGTGCTCTGGGCGTTCAAGGAGCTCTGGGACAAGGGCCTCGCCTACGAGGGGCACCGCGTGCTGCCCTACTGCTGGCGGGATGAGACTCCTTTGTCGAACCACGAGCTGCGCATGGACGACGACGTCTACAAGATGCGGCAGGACCCCTCGGTCACCGTCACGTTCCCGCTCGTCGGCGTGAAGGCGGAGAGCCTGGGGCTCACCGGTGTCCGTGCCCTGGCGTGGACGACCACGCCCTGGACGCTGCCGACCAACCTCGCTCTGGCCGTCGGCCCCGACATCGAGTACGTCGTCGTGCCGGGCGGGCCGAACGGAGCGGCGGATGTCCCGGCATCCGGCGACGACGAGGGCGCGGCGGCACATCGCTACCTGCTCGCTTCCGATCTGCTCGGCGGTTATGCGAAGGATCTCGGATACGAGAACGCGGCCGAGGCGGCCGAAGCCGTGGAACGGACCATTCTCGGCAGCGAGCTCGCGGACGTGCATTACGACCGGCTCTTCGACTATTACGCGGATGCCGAGGTGTGGGGCACCGAGAGCGCCTGGCGCATCCTCGTCGACGACTACGTCAGCACGACCGACGGCACCGGCATCGTGCACCAGGCACCGGCGTTCGGTGAGGACGACCAGCGGATCACCGAGGCGGCCGGCATCCCGCTCATCATGAGCCTCGACGACGGCGGACGCTTCCTCCCGCAGGTCGGCGATGTCGCGGGCGAGCTGTGGATGGACGCCAACCGTCCGCTCATCCGTCTGCTGCGCGCCGAGGGTCGCCTGCTGCGCGAAGCCTCCTACGAGCACTCCTACCCGCACTGCTGGCGCTGCCGCAACCCTCTGATCTACAAGGCCGTCTCCAGCTGGTTCGTGCGCGTCACGGCGATCAAGGACCGTCTGATCGAACTGAACGAACAGATCACCTGGGCGCCGGAGAACGTCAAGCACGGCCAGTTCGGCAAGTGGCTCGAAGGCGCCCGCGACTGGTCCATCAGCCGCAACCGCTTCTGGGGCTCGCCGATCCCGGTCTGGCGCAGTGACAACCCGGAGTACCCGCGCGTGGACGTGTACGGGTCGCTCGCCGACCTGGAGCGCGACTTCGGCCGGCTCCCGCGCAATGCCGCCGGCGACATCGATCTGCACCGTCCCTTCATCGACGAGCTGACGCGCCCGAACCCGGACGATCCGACGGGTGCGAGCACCATGCGACGCATCGAGGACGTCTTCGACGTCTGGTTCGACTCGGGGTCGATGCCGTATGCCCAGGTGCACTACCCGTTCGAGAACCGGGAGTGGTTCGACGAGCACGCGCCGGCCGACTTCATCGTGGAGTACATCGGCCAGACGCGCGGCTGGTTCTACGTCATGCACGTCCTGTCCGGTGCCCTGTTCGACCGGCCAGCCTTCACGGGTGTCGCCTGCCACGGAATCGTGCTCGGAAGCGACGGGCAGAAGATGAGCAAGTCGCTGCGCAACTATCCGGATGTCAGCGAGGTGTTCGACCGCGACGGCTCCGACGCCATGCGGTGGTTCCTCATGGCGTCCTCGGTGCTGCGCGGCGGCAACCTCATCGTCACCGAGGAGGGGATCCGCGCCGGAGTGCGCGAGTTCCTGCTGCCGCTGTGGAACACGTGGTACTTCTTCGCGACGTACGCGAACGCCGCCGCCCCCGGGGGCTACCAGGCGACGTGGCGCACCGACTCGACGAACGTTCTGGACCGCTACATCCTCGCGCTGACCGGCGACCTCGTGCGCGGCGTCGCCGCCGACCTGGAGCAGCTGGATTCGACGACGGCCACGGCGAAGCTCCGCGACTTCGCCGAGGCGCTGACCAACTGGTACGTCCGCCGATCGCGCGACCGCTTCTGGGTGGGGGTGACTGACGACCCGGCATCCACCGACGCGTTCGACACGCTCTACACGGTGCTCGAGACGTTGACGCGCGTCGCCGCGCCGTTGATCCCGCTGATCTCCGAGCGCGTGTGGCAGGGCCTGACCGGTGGTCGCAGCGTGCACCTGGAGGACTGGCCGGACGCCGACGCGTTCCCGACGGCATCCGACATCCGCACCGCGATGGACGCCGTCCGTGAGGTCTCGAGCGTCGCGAACGCCCTCCGCAAGAAGGAGGGCAAACGCGTGCGCCTGCCCCTGCCGCGGCTCACGGTCGTGGTGCCGGACGCCGAGGCGCTCGCACAGTTCGAGGACATTCTGCGCGACGAGCTCAACGTGAAGGCCGTGGAGCTCGTCGAGCTCGAGGCGAGCACGGCGGTCGACTACGGCATCACGCACCGCCTGTCGGTCAACGCCCGCGCCGCCGGTCCCCGCCTGGGCAAGCAGGTGCAGCAGGTGATCGCCGCCGCCCGCGCAGGGGAGTGGACGGACGCCGACGGCTCTGTCGTCGTCGGCGGGATCGCCCTGGAGCCGGGGGAGTACGACCTCGTGCTCGAGACCGCCGGACGCCCCGACGGCGAGGCGCTCGCGGTGCTGACGGGTGCGGGAGACCGCCAGGGCGGCTTCGTGCTGCTCGACACCACCACGACGCCCGAGCTCGAAGCCGAGGGTCTCGCGCGCGACATCATCCGCGCCGTGCAGGATACCCGCAAGGCCGCCGGCTTCGACGTGAGCGACCGCATCCGCCTGCAGCTGCTGTTCTCCGCATCGGAGGATGCCGCGGCCGTCGCGGCCGCCTTCGCCACCGCGGACGTCGCGGGCGAGACACTCGCCCTCGACTACGCGGTCGTCTCACCCGAGGGCACCGCGCTCGTCGGAGAGGGATCGGTGTTGGCTGCCGCCGAGACGATCGACGCCGATCACACGGCGGTGGTCGCCGCCGGCACGTACGCCAACACCGGCGACGTCACCGTTGCCGTGACCCGGATCGGAGCGTCCTCGTGAACGACCGCCAGCGCGCCGACGCCGTCTACCGCGCCCTGTTGACCCGCCAGGGCGAGCAATGGGTGCAGCCCCGCGTCGAACGCACCCGCCGCGTGCTGGAACTGCTCGACGATCCGCAGCGGACCTACCGCGTCGTGCATGTGACCGGGACGAACGGGAAGACCTCGACCAGCCGCATCATCGAATCGATCGTGCGCGCCCACGGGTTGCGCACGGGGCTGTTCACGAGTCCTCACCTCGAACGCTTCACCGAGCGGATCATGATCGACGGGGAGCCGATCGAGGACGCACTCATCGCCGATGCCTGGGACGAGATCGCCCCGATCGTCGACCTCGTCGATGCCGAGCTCGCGGCATCCGGGGACGCCGCTCTCACCTTCTTCGAGCTGCTCACGGTGCTCGCCTTCGTGGCCTTCGCCGACGCCCCGGTGGACGTAGCGGTCATCGAGGTCGGGATGGGCGGAAGCTGGGACTCGACGAACACGGCCGACGGCGACGTCGCGGTGATCGCACCGATCGATCTCGACCACGCCGACAAGCTCGGACACACGATCGCCGAGATCGCCGCCGTCAAAGCGGGGATCATCAAGACCGACGCCGCCGCGGTGTCGGCACAGCAGGATCCCTCGGCCCTGGACGTCCTCACCACAGCCGCGGCCGCGCGAGGCGCGTCCCTCGCGGTCGAGGGGACCGCCTTCGGCCTCACGAGCCAGACGCTCGCCGTCGGCGGACAGCAGCTCAGCGTGCGGGGCCTCGCGGCGACATACGACGATCTCTACCTGCCGCTGTACGGCGCACACCAGGGGCACAACGCGGCCCTGGCCATCGCGGCCGTCGAGTCGCTCATCGGCGCCGGCCGACAGCCGATCGCGCCCGATGTGCTCACCGACGGACTCGCACAGGTGACCTCGCCCGGCCGTCTCCAGCTGATCGGTGTCGCGCCCACCGTGCTCATCGACAGCGCGCACAACCCGCACGGCGCACGCGCCCTGGTGGCCGCGCTGGGCGACTCGTTCGACTTCGACGAATGGGGCATCGTGCTCGGCGCGTTCGCCGACAAGGACATCGCGGGGATCGTCGCCACTGTCGCGCCGGCGGCGACCCAGGTGTTCGTGACGGCGCCGGACTCCGAGCGGGCGGCCGACCCCGATGCGCTGGCCGACCTGGTCGAAGCTGCGGGAGTTCCCGTCACCGTGCACCGCGACCTCGCCGACGCGGCCGAAGCCGCGCGCGAATGGGCGGCGGGCTCGAACCGACGCGCCGTCGTCATCGCGGGCAGCGTCGTGCTGGCGGGCGAGGCCCTGCAACTTGCTGCCGACGGTGACTGGAAGGCGGGGTGGAGCGCGTGAGCGGGCGCGTGCGACGCGCGCGCGGCGCGGAAGAGTCGCTCGCGCAGGTCGTGCTCGGATTCGAGTCGATCATCGTCTTCCTCGGCGGCCTGGCGATCTATGGCCTGAACGCCCTTCCCGACGGCATCCCCTCATGGTGGGGGATCGTCGGCGGCTCCGTCCTCGCGGCACTCATGGTCATCACCACCGGCCTGACCCGCTCACGTGTGGGCATCCTGCTCGGCTGGCTCTGGCAGGTCGTCGTCGTGCTCGGCGGACTGCTCGTGCCCGCACTCGTCCTCGTGGGAGTGATTTTCGGGGGCATGTACGCGTATGCGACCATCAAGGGCAGAGCGCTCGACCGCCGCAACGCGGTCCGCGCAGGCGCTTCCCCGCACGTCACGAACGGAGACTGAAATGCCCACCGAAGAGACCCTCGTCCTCGTCAAGCCCGACGGCGTGGCGCGCGGCCTGACCGGAGCGATCCTCGCGCGCATCGAGGCCAAGGGTTACGCCCTGGTCGACATCAAGCTGGTCGAGCCCGACCGTGACGTCCTCGAGCAGCACTACGCCCAGCACGCGGGCAAGCCCTTCTACGAGCCGCTTCTCGAGTTCATGCTCTCCGGGCCGTCGGTCGCGATCCGTCTCGCCGGCAACCGCGTCATCGAGGGCTTCCGTTCACTCGCCGGCACGACCGATCCCACGACCGCGGCACCCGGCACGATCCGGGGAGACTTCGGCCGAGACTGGGGACTGAAGGTTCAGCAGAACCTCGTCCACGGCAGCGACAGCCCCGAGTCGGCCGCACGTGAACTGGCGATCTGGTTCTGATCCCACCCTGCGCGATCCGGTGCCCTTCCGTCCCTGAGACGGGAGGGCACCGGCCGTTCGAGCGCCGGGCGCCGGCGACGCGGAATCTCAGAAGATGACGTCGAGCAGCTGCGGGACGGCGTCCAGCCTCAGCTGCGCGAGCAGGAGCACCACCGCATACGACACGAACGCCATGAGCGGGACCCACGCGGCCAGAGAGTCGCCGACGGCACGCACACGCGGGTGGGAGGAGATCACGCCCGAGCGCAGCAGCTGGACCGCCACGGCGTAGAACGTCGGGATCGTGACGAGCCACGTGACCATGCACCAGGGGCACAGCGTTCCGAGGAAGAAGATGCTCTGGGTGATCAGCCAGATCACGAATCCGAAGGCGAACGTGACGCCCGCGAAGAACGTGAGCCAGAACCAGCGGGCGAAACGGGCGCCGGCGAGAACAGCCATCCCCACCACGATCGGCGCCATCCATCCGGTGAGGCCCAGGATGGGGTTGGGGAAGCCGAAGACGCTGCCCTGAGCGGAGTCGAGGTTCGCACTGCACTGCACGACGACACTGAAGTCGCATGACGCCGGTGCGGTCGATCCGGTGGCCTTGTCGAATTTCTCCAACGTCAGGGCGAACGCCGCGATCCACCCGATGACTCCCGCGATCACCAGCCAGATGGCGAGGATCTTCGGGCGGGTGTCGATGGTCTGCGCGGACATGCTGGCGATTATCGCATCCACACGGACGGTCGCTGCTGGGAGACCGAGTGAGCGTCAGAGCACGGTCCGAGCGTCGCTCTGCTCAATCTTCGTCGGATGATGCGATAATGGTGGCCGATGCATCGCGGCCGCGCCGCACCACGCATCACCGAAGACTTCGGGCGATGAACGCCCTTGGCAGCACGAGTCCCGCCGACGAGCGGGTGAGGCTGCAGACCGAGTGAGTATGCGGTTCCCCACTATCGGGTGACGCCGCCAGAGTTCACCCGACGGCACGCGGAGCCGGCGGCGAGGAGTAAGCCAGAGATGGCCGATGAGAACAACGATCAGTCCACAATCCCTGCCGACGAGGTCCTGACCCCGTCGCTTCCCTCCATCGAGGAGGCTGGTGCGCCCACGGACGCCGGCACGCACGACGCCGCCGCCGGCACGCACGACGACGCCGCCGCCGAGGACGCGCCCATCATTGACGGCGCGCCGGTCGCGGAGGAGCACAGCGGCGAGGCGGAGGCCGCGGATGCTGAGAGCACCGAGGCCGCCGGCAGCGAGTCCGACGCCGCCGAGCCCGAAGCCACCGAGCCCGAAGCGACGGAACCCGAAGCGACGGAACCCGAAGCGACGGAGCCCGTCACGGCTGTGAGCCTCGGGCTCCTGCCCGCCGAGTTCGTCTCCGCCGTCTCGACGAAGCTGGTCTTCTACGCCCCGCAGATCGTGCCGCTTCCCGCGCGTCCCGGCATCCGTGTCGATCAGGGAGACGACCGGGACGAGGGGCCCTCCGAGTCCGGCACGAGCGCGCGCCGGCGCAACCGTCGACGTGGCGGCGGATCGTCGGCCAACGATGATGACACCCCGCGAGAGCAGAGCCAGCCTCGCCGGCGCGCCGTGGAGTTGATCACCGAGCCGCAGCGGATCAAGGGATCGACGCGCCTCGAGGCCAAGAAGCAGCGTCGCCGCGACGGCCGCGAGGCCGGACGCCGCCGCACCGTCGTCACGGAGGCCGAGTTCCTCGCCCGGCGCGAGGCCGTCGACCGCGACATGATCGTGCGCTCGAAGAACGGTCGCATCCAGATCGCGGTTCTCGAAGACAACGTGCTGGTCGAGCATTACGTCGCTCGCAGCCAGGAGTCCTCGCTCATCGGCAACGTGTACCTCGGCCGCGTGCAGAACGTCCTGCCGAGCATGGAGGCTGCCTTCGTCGACATCGGCCGGGGCCGCAACGCCGTGCTCTACTCCGGAGAGGTCGACTGGGATGCCGTGGAGACGGGCAACCAGCCGCGGCGCATCGAGCTGGCGCTCAAGAGCGGCGACCGCGTTCTCGTCCAGGTCACGAAGGACCCCGTCGGCCACAAGGGCGCGCGCCTGACGAGTCAGATCTCACTGCCGGGCCGTTACCTCGTGTACGTGCCGGGCGGCGCCATGAACGGCATCTCGCGAAAGCTCCCCGACACCGAGCGCGCGCGCCTCAAGCGCATCCTCAAGGAGGTGCTGCCGGAATCCAGCGGCGTCATCGTGCGCACGGCCGCAGAGGGCGCCACGGAAGAGCAGCTGACGCGCGATGTGCAGCGGCTCACCGCACAGTGGGAGCACATCTCGTCTCAGGTCGAGAAGATCGGCGCCCCTGCGCTCCTTCACTCCGAGCCCGACCTGCTCGTGAAGATCGTCCGCGATGTCTTCAACGAAGACTTCTCCAAGATGCTCATCCAGGGCGAGGACGCTTACCAGACGATCACGGCCTATCTGGCCGGCGTCGCGCCGGACCTTCTCGAGCGCGTGGAGAAGTACGAAGACGACCAGGACCCGTTCGACCGCTTCCGCGTTACAGAGCAGATCGAGAAGGCGCTGGACCGGAAGGTCTGGCTGCCGTCGGGCGGCTCGCTCGTCATCGATCGCACGGAGGCCATGACGGTGGTCGACGTCAACACCGGCAAGTTCGTCGGCTCCGGCGGCAACCTGGAGGAGACGGTCACCAAGAACAACCTCGAGGCCGCCGAGGAGATCGTCCGCCAGCTCCGCCTGCGCGACATCGGCGGCATCATCGTCGTCGACTTCATCGACATGGTGCTCGAGTCCAACCGCGATCTCGTGCTGCGACGCCTCGTCGAGTGCCTCAGCCGCGATCGCACCAAGCATCAGGTCGCCGAGGTGACCTCGCTCGGCCTCGTGCAGATGACCCGCAAGAAGCTGGGACTGGGACTGCTCGAGACCTTCAGCGAGGCCTGCGAGGTCTGCGCCGGTCGCGGCGTGATCGTGCATCACGACCCGGTCGTCAAGCACCGTGGCGCGCAGGCGCCCGCGTCGACCGGCGGCCGTCGGTCGCGACAGAGCTCCTCGCCCGCCGCCGCCGGCGGCAACGGCTCCGTGAGCGGCGGCACGCACGTGATCACCGAGAGTGCGAAGTCCGCGCTCGCGCAGATCGCCGCATCCACCATCCACACCGCAGCCGAGGATGCACCGGAGGCCTCCGAGGTCGCCGAGGTGACGCTGCCCGACGTCCAGCCGGAGGTCGCGCCCGAGCGCGCCAAGCGTCCCCGTAAGAAGCGCGAGCCGGCTTCTCGCTCCTCGGCCAACGAGCGGAGCGAGAAGGAGATCCTCCTCGACTCGGTGCTGAGCGCTCTTCCGGAGCCGAAGGCTCCTGGCCAGGGTCGGGGACGCCGACGCGTCACCACCGCCGCGCTGACCGGCACCCCGGTGGCGGCGACGCCGACGGCCGAGCCCGCCGCCGAGTGATGCTCGCGCGTGGCGGGGGAGCGGTCAGCCCTCGCGACGCTCGCGTGCCGTGATCCGCAGGCCCGAGGCGATCAGACGCTTGACGAGTTCGTGGCCGCTGACGTGCTCGGCACCGGCGGCGACGAGGCGCGTCAGCTCATCCTCGGGAACGTCGTAGTGATCGCGATCGAATCCGCGCCGCGGGATGCCGTTCGCGGCCGCGAAGGCGTGCAGTTCATCGAGGTCGCTGTCGCTGACCAGGTGCGCCCACAACCTCCCGTGGGCGGGCCAGCGCGGGTCGTCGATGAGGATCGCCATCCTCGCAGTCTAGGTCGACGCGCGACACGCCTTGCGTCGCTTTTGCCGATGGCCCCGGCATCCGGTAAAGTAGACCCTTGGTGCGTCGAGTTTCGCCTCCGCACTGGATATTTGGGTACACCCTCAGGGGACGTACTCGTCCCATGAAGACAGCCGGGGCCGTTGGCTCCGCAGAAGAAAAACAGGTGTGAAGTGGTTTACGCAGTTGTGCGCGCCGGTGGCCGTCAGGAGAAGGTGGAGGTCGGCACGATCGTCGTCCTCGACCGTCAGCAGGCCAAGATCGGCGACAAGCTCGAGCTGCCCGCGGTGCTGCTCGTCGATGGTGACGCCGTGACGACCGACGCCGACAAGCTCGCGAAGGTGACCGTGACCGCCGAGGTCCTCGGCGAGGAGCGCGGCCCGAAGATCGTGATCCAGAAGTTCAAGAACAAGACCGGCTACAAGAAGCGCCAGGGCCACCGTCAGGACCTCACGCGCGTCAAGATCACCGGCATCAAGTAAGCGGAAGAGGCAGACGAGATGGCACACAAGAAGGGCGCAAGCTCTACCCGTAACGGTCGTGACTCCAACGCCCAGCGACTGGGCGTGAAGCGTTTCGGCGGCCAGGCCGTCAGCGCGGGCGAGATCCTCGTTCGCCAGCGCGGTACGCACTTCCACCCGGGCGCCAACGTCGGCCGCGGCGGAGACGACACGCTGTTCGCCCTCGCCGCCGGTGCGGTCGAGTTCGGCACGAAGGGCGGCCGCAAGGTCGTCAACATCGTCGCCGCGGCGGAGTGACCGCGCGTTCGACCACGAACATGAGGTGAGGGGCGGGCTTCGGCTCGCCCCTCCTTCGTTACATCCCCTTTCCTCCTTCCCCACCTTTCCGTCAGGAGACCGACATGGTGACCTTCGTCGATCGAGTGACGCTCCATCTGCGCGCCGGCAAAGGCGGTAACGGCTGTGTGTCCGTGCGCCGCGAGAAGTTCAAGCCGCTCGCCGGCCCCGATGGTGGCAACGGAGGCCACGGAGGCGATATCGTCCTCGTCGCCGACCCGCAGGTGACGACGCTGCTGTCGTACCACCACTCGCCGCACCGGTCCGCCGGAAACGGCGGGTTCGGCATGGGCGACAACCGCTCCGGCGCCGCGGGCGAAAGCCTGGAGCTCGCCGTTCCGGTCGGCACCGTGGTGAAGGATGCCGACGGGGAAACGCTCGCGGATCTCGTCGTCCCCGGCACCCGCTTCGTCGTCGCCCCCGGCGGTCAGGGCGGGCTCGGCAATGCCGCTCTTGCGAACCCCAAGCGCAAAGCGCCCGGCTTCGCACTGCTCGGTACGCCCGGGTGGGAGGGTGACGTCCTCCTCGAGTTGAAGACGGTCGCCGATGTCGCCCTCGTCGGCTTCCCCTCCGCCGGCAAGTCCAGCCTCATCGCGGCGATCTCCGCAGCACGCCCCAAGATCGCCGACTACCCGTTCACGACGCTGCATCCGAACCTGGGCGTCGTGCAGGCCGGCGACACGCGCTTCACCGTAGCCGACGTACCCGGACTCATCGAGGGCGCGAGCGAGGGCAAGGGGCTGGGACTCGAGTTCCTGCGCCATGTCGAGCGCTGCACCGCACTCGTGCACGTCCTCGACTGCGCGACCCTGGAACCCGGTCGTGACCCGCTGAGCGATCTCGACGTGATCCGCGAGGAACTCGCGAACTATCCGGTTCCCGAGGGACAGACGCCGCTGCTCGATCGCCCGCAGCTCGTGGCTCTGAACAAGGTCGACGTGCCCGAGGCCAAGGATCTCGCCGACTTGGTGCGCCCCGATCTGGAAGAGCGCGGCTACCGGGTGTTCGAGATCTCGACGGTCAGCCACGAGGGTCTGCGACAGCTGACGTTCGCGCTGGGCGACATCATCGCGCAGCATCGCGTGCAGGTGGCGGAGGCCCCTGCAGCGGAGCGCATCGTGATCCGCCCCAAGGGCGCGCAGAAGGACTTCGAGATCCGCGTCGAGGGCGGGACCTACGGAAACGTCTATCGCATCCTCGGCGACAAGCCGCTGCGGTGGGTACAGCAGACAGATTTCCAGAACGAAGAAGCGGTCGGCTTCCTCGCAGATCGCCTCGAGAAGCTGGGCGTCGAGGACGAGCTGTTCCGCGTGGGGGCCGTCGCGGGCTCGACGGTCGTGATCGGGCCGGGCGACGGCATCGTGTTCGACTGGCATCCGTCGCTCTCGTCGGCCGCCGAACTGATGACGGCTCCGCGCGGCACCGACCCCCGCCTCGACCTGAACCCGCGCCGCACCACATCACAGCGACGCGAGCGCTACCACGAGCGGATGGACGCCAAGGCGGAAGCCCGGGCGGAACTCGAGGCCGAGCGCCTCGGGGTGCCGGACTTCTCCTTCGACGGAGAGGATGACGAGCAAGCGTGAGCGTGCACGATCGGTCCGGCATCGCGGGGGCGCGTCGCGTCGTCGTGAAGGTGGGCTCCTCTTCCATCAGCGGCGACAACCATCACCGCATCGAATCGATCGTCGACGCACTCGCGGCCGCACACGCCCGCGGCACGCAGGTCGTGCTGGTCTCCTCCGGCGCGATCGCCACGGCGCTGCCCCTGCTCAACCTCGACGGCCGGCCCTCCGATCTCGCGACCCAGCAGGCGGCGGCCGCGGTCGGTCAGAACGTGCTCATGTGGCGCTATCAGACCACGCTGGAGCGATACGGGCTTCTCGCCGGCCAAGTGCTGCTGACGGCCGGCGATCTCGAGAACGCCGCACACCGCGCCAATGCCCGCCGCGCAGTGGATCGGCTGCTGGGTCTGGGTGTTCTGCCCATCGTCAACGAGAACGACACCGTCGCGACGCACGAGATCCGCTTCGGCGACAACGATCGCCTCGCCGCCCTCGTGGCCGAGCTGATCGGGGCCGATGCGCTCATCCTTCTCAGCGACATCGCATCGCTGTACACCCGTCCGCCGTCCGAACCCGGCGCCGAAGCGATCCACACGGTGCCCTACGGCGACGACCTGAGTCGCTTCGAGTTCGGGTCGGTCGTCGTCAACAGCGTGGGCACCGGGGGAGCGGCCACCAAGGCATCCGCGGCACGCCTGGCCGCGGCATCCGGCATCGGCGTGCTCGTCACCAGTGCCGACCTCGTCGAGCAGGCACTGTCGGGCGACGACATCGGCACCTGGTTTGCTCCGAACCCCGAAACGCCGCCGCGCGTGGGCACCACGCCGTTGCCCACGGTGAGCTCCGTCTGACCCCGCCGCCCACGTCGGAGGCCGGGGCACCGCTCGGTAGAATGAGCGTATGACCACCGTCTCCGTCGACGCGCCCACCGCCGCACGCCACCGCATCGAACGTGCGCACGAGGCGGCACGCGGCGTGGGACTGCTGACCGATGCGCAGAAGGCCGAGGCGCTGCGCGCGATCGCGGACGCGATCGAGGCAGCCACCGACGACATCGTCTCGGCGAACACCGTCGATCTCGAGCGCGGACAGCGCGACGGCCTGTCCGACGGCCTCCTCGACCGCCTTCGCCTCGATGGCGTGCGGGTCGCGGCCCTAGCCGTTGCCGTGCGCGACGTCGCCGAGCTGCCCGACCCGGTCGGCCGCGTGCTGGACGAGCGCACGCTGAGCAACGGTGTGCGCCTGCAGAAGGTCTCGGTGCCGTTCGGCGTCGTCGGCTCGATCTACGAGGCTCGCCCGAACGTGACCGTGGACATCGCCGCGTTGGCGCTGCGTTCCGGCAACGCCGTCGTCCTGCGCGGTGGCACGGCGGCGCAGGCGACGAACGCCGCACTCGTTTCCGCCATGCGCGATGCCTTGGCGGGCCAGGGGATCGACCCCGAAGCGATTCAGACCGTCGACGACTTCGGCCGCGAGGGCGCGCAGGCACTGATGCAGGCACGCGGCCTCGTGGACGTGCTGGTCCCGCGTGGCAGCGCGCAGCTCATCGAGACCGTCGTCACGCAGTCAGCCGTGCCGGTGATCGAGACCGGTGCCGGTGTGGTCCACATCGTCCTGGACTCGTCGGCTCCGCTCGAATGGGCCGAGCAGATCGTCGTGAACGCCAAGGCCCAGCGGCCGAGCGTCTGCAACGCAGTGGAGACGGTTCTCGTCCTGCGTGACGCTGCCGAGCGGCTGGTGCCTCCGGTGGCCGCCGCGCTGCAGGAGGCCGGGGTCACCATCCACGGCGACGAGACCGTGCGCGAGCTCGTCGTGGACGCCGTGGCAGCGACGGATGCCGATTGGTCGACCGAGCACATGAGCCTCGACCTCTCGATGCGCGTCGTGGACGACCTCGACGAGGCACTGGCCCATATCCGTCGCTACTCGACCCATCACACGGAATCGATCGTGACGACGGATGAGGCCCGAGCAGAGCGGTTCCTCGCCGAAGTCGACTCCGCCGTGGTGATGGCGAACGCGTCGACGCGCTTCACCGACGGGGGCGAGTTCGGCTTCGGCGCCGAAGTCGGGATTTCGACACAGAAGCTGCACGCCCGAGGACCGATGGGCCTTCCCGAGCTCACCAGCACCAAGTGGCTGGCGCGTGGGTCCGGGCAGATCCGTATCTGACGGCCTAAACTGAACAGACCCGACTTTCGAAGGAGTCCGAATGACCCTCGCCACGACCCTCGCCCTCGCTGCGGCGCAGGCAGAGCCTCACGGCAACGTCCAGGCCCAGACGTTCATCTTCGGCCTGATCGCGTTCATCGTGTTCCTGGCGCTGGGACTGGTCACGGTGTCCTACCGCAACGTGGCGAACCGTCACTCGCACAAGGCCGAGGCCTACGCCAAGGCGCACCCCGTCGACCAGGCGCAGGTGGGGCACGGCCACCACTAGGACGCCGGCATGACCTCGATACGCGCCCCCCGCATCGGGGTCATGGGTGGAACCTTCGACCCGATCCACCACGGACACCTCGTGGCGGCGAGCGAAGTCGCTCAGTCGTTCGACCTGGACGAGGTGATCTTCGTTCCGACCGGCATGCCGTGGCAGAAGGACAAGGAGAAGGTCACCGCCGGTGAGCATCGGTATCTGATGACCGTCATCGCGACGGCATCCAATCCGCAGTTCACGGTCAGCCGCGTCGACATCGATCGCGCCGGACCCACCTACACGATCGACACCCTGCGCGACCTGAAGAACGCTCGTCCCGACGCCGAGCTCTTCTTCATCACGGGGGCCGACGCCATCGCTCAGATCCTCGGATGGCGCGACCACGACGGCCTCTGGGATCTGGCGCACTTCGTGGCGGTGTCACGGCCGGGGCACGTCCTTTCCACCGAGGGCCTTCCCGAAGACGTCGTGAGCAGACTCGAGATCCCCGCCCTGGCGATCTCCTCCACCGACTGTCGCGAGCGGGTGAACCGAGGCCACCCGGTGTGGTACCTCGTCCCCGACGGCGTCGTCCAATACATTGCGAAGCACCACCTTTACCGGAGCGAGGCATGAGCACACCCGACCAGCCCGATACTCCCCAGCTGACCCGCCGGCAGTTGCGCGAGATGCGCAACACCGCCTCGACGCCGGTGATCACCCACGCGGATGCCGAGAAGGCGACTCAGCCCGCCGAACCGACACCTCCTGTCGTCGCGCCGCTGCCGCGCGCGGCCGAACCCGTCGAGGTGGCCGAGGCACCGCCCGCGGCGGCAGATGTCGACGTCGAAGCGCCGTCGTTCACGCGCCGCGCCGCGCGCCGCCAAGAGCGGCTGCGGACGGCCTCGGTGCCGGTCGCCGACGAGACACCAGCCCCCGCCGCGACCAGTTCCGAGACAGGTTCCGAGGCCCGCCCAGAAGACGTCGCCCCGGCGGATGCCATGGCGGAGAACGCCCCCGAGATCGCACAGGACGAGGAACGTCCCGTGGTCGCGCCGACGTTCGGTTCAGGTCTCCTTGCCGGCGAGAGCGTGGAGATCGACCTCCCGGCATCCTTCGATCAGCTCTTGACGCGCGGCAGCACCGCCACGGGGGCACTGTCGGCGCCCAATGCGCTGATCCTGTCGCAGACACCGGAGACCGGTGCGCTCGTCTCGCCGATCACGGGCACAGGAGAAGTCCTCATCACTGGGACGTTCTCGCTTCCCGAGTCGTTCGGGTCGACCGGCACCATGCCGGGTCGCGCCGACAACAAGGAGACGGACGCCGTCCTCGTCGACGGCGAACTGCCCGCCTCCTCTTCACCCACCCCGATCGCGGCCAGTTCCGCGATCAGCACGATCAAGAGTGCCGAAGACATCATCAAACCGCCCGCGCCCGAGAAGGGGAGCCGGCTGATGCTGGCCCTCGTCATCACCGCGGGGGCGCTGGCGCTGGCCTTGACCGGCGTGCTGATCGTGGCCCTCGTGACAGGAGCATTCCGATGACCGCCGCCGACACCACCCGCACCCTCGTCAACGTCGCCGCGGCGGCGGCCGAGAGCAAGGGCGCCGAGGACCTGCTCGCCTTCGACGTCTCCGAGCCTCTGCCGCTGGTGGACGCCTTCCTCCTCGCCACCGGATCCAGCGAGCGCAACGTGGCCGCCATCGCCGACGCGATCGAAGAGGCGATGCTCGAGAACGGTGTCAAGCGTCTTCGCCGCGAAGGCCGCCACGAGTCGCGGTGGGTGCTCCTCGACTTCGGCGACCTCGTCGTCCACGTCTTCCACGAGCAGGAGCGTGTCTTCTACGGACTCGAGCGGCTGTGGAAGGACTGCCCGATCATCCCGATCGAGGTGCCCGCACCCGCCGTCGCGGACTGAGTCGTGTTCGTCGCACCCCTCGGCATGTAGTAAGCTTGAGGGGTTGCCGCGGAGCGGTGACAAACTGAAAATGGGCCTGTGGCGCAGCTGGTAGCGCACCTGCATGGCATGCAGGGGGTCAGGGGTTCGAGTCCCCTCAGGTCCACCAAAACTCCCGGTAAAGCACCGAAACTTCACTCCCCGATCAGGGAGTTTGAATGTTTGGTAGTCGTTTACTGGACACTTCGCCGAGTCGCCGCAGGGCGCTTTCGAGCCTTCTAGAGCTATCTGGAAGGTACGCGGTGACGCCCGCGCACCTTGGCTGTATGGATAGCGGTGGCACCTCAGAGTCGGGGCTCGGGAACTACGTCTCGTTGGCTGAGCTTGCCGCCGAGTTGAAGGTCTCCGTTCAGACGATCTACGACCTCCGAAGCAAGGGGCGCGGGCCGCACGGGTTCCGTGTCGGCACCCAGCTGAGGTTCCGCAAGGCCGAGATCGATGCGTGGGTCGAGCGCATGGAACAGGCTGACGTGCAGCGTCACGCCGGCGGCGCAGCATGAACGGCGGACGGCCACGCACCCTGATCGGCTCCTACGGGACCATCAGCGTCACCAGGCGCGGCACCTCGTACGTGGCGCTCGCGCGCATTCGTGACGCCGACGGGCGCCTGCGCCGCGTGACCGGGGCCGCGCGCACCGAGTCGGCGGCTCGAGCCAGGTTGAAGGAGCGTCTCCTCGACAGGCCCGGGTTTGGGGCCGGCGGCCTCCTCGACCTGAGCAGCTCTTTCCGTGACCTCGCTGATCTGTGGCTCGAGGATCTCGAGCTGCGCGATCTGTCGGACGGGACCAAGAAGAACTATCGCGACGATCTCCGTCTCCGAGTGAGGCCGCAGTTCGAGCACTTCTCACTTGGCGAGATCACCACGGGCCGCGTGGAGTGGTTCCTCCGATCCGAGAGCGCCGCGTCGTTCTCTCGCGCACACCACTCACGAACCGTCCTCAACCAGCTCTTCGCGTTTGCGCTCCGACACGACGCGATCCCGCGGAACCCGGTCCAGGGAACGAGTCCGTTGCGGCGGCCGAAGGGCGAGCGGCAGGCGCTGAACATCGAACAGATCAGCGCAATCCGCGACGCTGCCAATCGTTGGCGGACCGGCCCCGACGTCAAGGGGCCCAAGCCCGACGGTCAGGTGCGCGACATCATCGAAGTGCTCCTCGGCACCGCGCTGCGCATTGGCGAGTGCCTCGCGCTTCGCGTGTGCGACGTCGATGAGGGTCCCAACGGGATGACGATCTCCGTGACAGGAACGGTCGTGCTGCGCACCGGCAGCGGAGCGGTCCGGCAAGACCACCCCAAGACCGAGCACTCCATCCGCCGCATCGCGGTCCCCGACTTCGCAGCTGCCGTGCTTCGTGCACGGCTCGCCGGCATCCCAAGCGGCGAGCCGCATCGGACGATCTTTGCCAATCGCGCCGGCAAACCTCTCAGCCCGTTCAATGTGCGACGGACCTTTCGCGCGTTCCTCGAACTGGCGGACCTCGCAGGGGAGGGGATCACCCTTCGCTGGTATCGGCGAACCGGTGCGACAGTCATCGCACGCGGAGCTAGCGCCAATGCTGCCGCCACCTTCCTCGGCCACGGATCGACCGCGATCACCGAAGGGCACTACATCGAGCCCGACCGCACCGTGGATCGTGGGCTCGCAGGGATCCTCGAGCGGACCCTGCGCCGCGAGAGCCCCGATGCATCGCTGCTTTCGAACGATGATGGCGTGGCCGACTTCCCCGCGCTCGACTTCCTTGATCAGGAAGACATCGAAGCAGCGTAGGGCTTCTCGGCTATCGCTCTCATTTGCCCGCGCCCCAGCTCGCGATCGGTCCGCCGTTCGGACCGTGGCTGCGCAGGAACTCGGCGTGCAGTCGCTCACATGCGAGGCGGAGGGTTGTGGACCAGCCGATGACCTCGCCCCGGACGCTGACGCGGTAGCGGAGGTCGGTGGTGCTCACGCGACGCAGCTCGATGGTGCCGTAGACGCGGTCGTACGCGTCGAGCAAGCTCCATGTGCCCGTCGGACCTTCCTGCGCGGCAAGTAGCGGGTGCCATCGGCTCCGTTCGGCCATGAGCGTCCCCCCTCCGGCCGAACACGGATGAGCGTAGAAAGGGCCCCAGACATCGCCGAGCGGCTGCTGGGCGCGGTACGCGCACCTTTCTCCCATGAGCGATCGTGAACGCGTTGACGCTGTCCTGGAGCACGTGGCTGTGCTCGCGTTTCTGTACTACCCCGGCATCGAGGCGCATGATCCGGGCTACAGCCTCGCCGAGGACATCGAATGGTGCCTCGTACGGCTCGGTGACGTGTCCGACACCGAACGCGAAAGGATGGGCGGGCTCTTCGCGCGAGCGATCACCGACCCAACGGCGACGCGTGAGGAGCTGTTCACGGCGCTCGCGGAGCTCGACGGCGTGCTCACGGCGGATGGCCATGAGTGACGCGCAGCCGCGCGACGAAGAGCGAGCTGCGCGCCTCGCCGCGCAGCGGAAGGCATGGAACGACGCCCATCCGACGTACTACGCCGAGTACCGCGACCGGAACCGTGAGGAGATCCGCCGCAAGAACCGCGAGTACATGCGCGATCAGGCTCAACGCGAGCGCGACGAAAAGGAACGGCGCCAGAAGGGGATCGATCGCGCGAAGGCGTGGGCGAAGGAGCACCCCGAGGAACGACAACAAGCACGCGAACGGCACAAGCAGAAGCATCCCGAGGCGTACAAGCAGGCTCAGCGCGACTACTACCACCGGAATCGCGAGGCGATCGCCGAACGTCGGCGCGCTCGGGAGGCTGCCGACCCGGACAAGGCGAACGAGGCTCGTCGACGCGCGGTCGACCGTGCCCGGGAGGCCGGCCGCGATTCGGCCTGGTCACCGACCCCCGATCAGCGGGCGGCCTACCGCGAACGCGAGAACGAAGCGAGGCGCCAGGCGCGTCGCCGTGCCCGCGCCGGATTGCCGGACCGCCAACTCCACCGCGTGCACGCGCCGGAGCGTCGCCACAATGATGCCGCGGCCGACGCGTTCTTCGCGCAGAAGCGCTCCGGTGAGGACGTCGCTCGAATCCGTGCTCAGGACGAGCCGACTCCTCCCGAGCTGGTCCACGCCCTCCAGGAACGTTCGGACAACCGTCGAGTGGTGCGCGAGATCCTCGCAATCGCCGACGAGTACTTCGCCGAGCATGAGGTCGAGTTGCGGGCGCGCGTCGCCGAAGTATCACGCGCGCGATTCAGGGGCGGGATGCTGCCCCTCGACGTGTACACAGAGCCGCGTCGCCACGCGCTGGAGTTCGCCAGCCGCGGCTACCTCCGTGCAAGCGTCGCATCCCCGACATCGTCGTTGACGGTCTTCCGCTGGCTCACGACCGATCGTGCCAAGCGCGGACCCGAACTTTCGCTCTGATCGATCCTCATCGGGTCAGGCTCGGCCAGCGCTTCGCCAGCTGTGTCGCCGCGTACCCCTAGGCTGAGCGAATGATCGACTATGGGGAAGTCGTCGGCGACGGCATCGCCGCCGGGCTCGGGATGCTGTGGTCGGGGATCACAGCAAACCCGTGGACGGCGATCCTGTTCGTGGGGGCTATCGTCGGCGCACTTTGGCTGCAACTCACGCCCAACCGCCGGCGTCGCCGCCGATGACGGCGACCGAATCGGCCGGCGCCATCGGAGCGATCCCAGCTGCGGAAGTGATCACCGCATGCCTGCGCGCCCAAGCAGGGGTGCCCCGTCGGTCGAGAGCCGCCCGTGTCTTCGGTCGATCGCCGCTGTCGGAAGACTCCAGGCCGTGGTATCTCGGTGCCCTCGGCGAGCTGCAAGTCGCCGAACGATTGGCGAAGCTCGGTCCCGACTGGACTGTCCTGCATTCCGTACCCATCGGTGAGCGCGGGAGCGACATTGACCACGTCGTACTCGGCCCTGCAGGAGTTTTCACGCTCAACACGAAGTTCCACGAGGACGCCCGCATCTGGGTCGGAAGTACGCGGATACTTGTCAACGGACAGAAGACCGACCATCTGCGCAACTCCCGCTACGAGGCGCAACGGGTCGCCAAGAAGTTGACGGCGATGGCAGGTGAGCCCATCACTGTCCATCCGGCGATCGTGCTCGTCGGCGCCCGCAGCGTGACGTTTCGGGAGCGTCCTGCGGATGTCATGGTGCTCCGCGACACGGAACTGGTCCGCTGGCTCACTCGCCGAGCTGCGACGCTCGAACCCGGCCTGCGCGACCGCGTCGCTGAAATGCTGACGCGCCTGGAGACGCTGGCAACGATGTCGGGCACGCCAGCGGACGTAGACCTCTCAGCGTTTGCCGCTCTTCGCCACGAAGTGGGTGCTGCACGGCGCATTCGGATGTTGTGGGGAACGGCGATTCTGCTCGGCGGCGTCGCGGTGGCCGCGACTGTCGCCATCAACGCATACGCACCCCTCCTGGGAGGATAGGCCGGATGATGGACTCATGCCGCTGAGCTCGACCGTCGCGATGCTTCCCGATACTCCCGACTCACGGCTGCTCGCCGAACTGAGTTCCTACTCGGACGACTTATCCGAGGCGAGCGACGCGATCGACCAGGCGTTGCAAGCGGGCCACGACTCGCCCCTCTGGCAGCCGCTGACGAGCTACGCCGTGATCGCCTACATGCGCGCCTTCGCACACTCCAACGTCCGGTCCGGCCTGCTCGCCCACGTCCCCATCCCTGACGACCTGGTCGACACGCATGACATGATTCGCGGCTACCGGAACACGACGATCGCGCACTCGCAGTCGGAACTGTCGATGTCGCTGCCACTGGCCACGCTCACACCAGAAGGCAGCGTCAACAAGGTGATCCCGATCACCATCCGCCACAATCTTCCGCAGACCACAGCGCGTCGCGTCGCCGAAGCCATTGACCGGATGAGCGATCTTGTGTCTGAGATGATCAAACCGCTTGCCGAGCGGATGACCGTCGAGTACCAGGACGCAAGCCCCGACGCCGTTGCTGGCTGGCCCGTCCCCGATCTTGACCACGAGCACGCCGACCGGTTCACCGCGCAATCGAGAAGGCGGCGCCAGCCACGCTTCGTCGCGTATTGGGAGGTCGACGCATTGCCCCGCCAAGAACCTCGCTAGCGCAGCGGAGGCGCCGTCGACTGGAACCACTTTTGATGGCGGTCTGCTGGACCGCCATCAGAGACGTCTCAGGTATCTACCGCCCGGCGTTCTGCTCGATCAGCCGCAGCAGTAACTCGGGAGGTGTCATCTTGTTGACTAGCAACGCGTCTCGAGCCTCTTGCCCGCCGTGAACCGCGACGTAGGTAAGAGCCTCCAGCGATGCGTGCTCGTTTGCTGCGACAGCGGCGGCCGCTTTCGGATTGCGGCTGGACGCCGCGGCCATGATCCGCTGTTGATCCGTTCCCTCGGCGAATCCGATCAACATCGACTCCGGGAAGTTTGGATGTTTGATCGCGAGGTTGATCATGTCTTCGTCTTTGGTCCCGCCGTATGCGACCTGTCGAAGGAAGAACTCGGGTGCGTGCGGGTTGCGGATCAGCGCCTTTCGGACGGCGGCGTCGTTGCCGCGGTCGCCTCCGAATTGCTGGCGTGATGCAACAGCCTCGACGACATCCTTGTTGTTCGATCCCGCGAGACGGACAAGGAGGTCACCCTTCGTGTAATAGTCCTTCGCTACGAGTACGGCAGTCGGGGCGTCTCCCGTGTTCGCCAACTGTTCCAGGATCGCGAGCGGGAGCTCTCCATAGCGTGCGGCCAACGTCCGCCACGTCTCTGAGTTGCCCGTCTTGATCATGTGATCGAGCGCGGCTGCTGAGATTTCGAGGCCACCGAACACGTGATCCAATGAGCTGATCGACTTAAGGACCGCCGCTCGGACGGAAGGGTGCTCGTCGAAGGCCATGCGACTTCGAGCGGGCTCAGAGAGCGCGATCCAGAACGCGCCCGCGTTCGACGCTACCGCGGTGCGAATTTCGGGATCGATGTCTTGGGCCAATGTCTCGAACCCATCGCGGTATGCGACCTCACGAGGCTCTCGTGTATACCCGGAACGCTCATGCTCACGAATCGCGGCGTCCGGATGCGTCGCCCCTGCGGCGGCAACGCGAACCGAACGCTCAGCGTCCGCCGCGAGGCGCGCGAACGCATCGGCTGGCGTCGAACGATTCGCTGCGACTGCACTGCGAACTGAACTCGCCGGATCGCTGGCGAGCTCGTCGAGGATCTCCGGTGATGCGTCCGGATTGGCGGCAAATCCGAGCCGGTCGGCCTGACCATCCTCCCGCATCCAACTCCGACGAGAGATCTCGCGCCGAACCTTGCGCGCCATGTCGGCCTTGGCGGCGGCCGTTGCGCTGCCATCCCAGATCGTCCACGTGATGGTGTGACCGTCATCACGTTCGCTGCGTGTCGTAGTCCGACGCGCGACCCATTCGCCGTCGCTGAGGAACTCGAGAGTGCCGACCGCGGACCGCCGGTTATCCACGATGTCGCTCAAGATCCGCTCACGCGACCCCTCAAGATCGTGAGGCACACGATCAGGGTCGCCCTTCATCCAAAGCTCGCGATGAGCGCCGCGCGCCACAGCGTCGAGCACATCCGGAGGCGCTGCGTCATTCTTGGCCAGGGCTGCCCATACTTGCGCCTCCTCCGCGAGCCGTCGCTCATCGCGAGACGACGATGCCCGCGCGAGCACGCTCATGACCGACTCCACCAGCACGCTCATCGACTCAGCGGGTGTGTTCGAGTTGGCTGCAGCCGATATGAGCGGATCGAGTGGGAAAGCCTCACGCGCTGTGCTGTACGAGGGTCTCGGAGGTCGCGCCGATCTACGAGCAAGCTGGTCGCCCACGATCTTCGAGAGCACTGGTCCCGTGGCTGACGGATTGGCTGCCACTGCCGCGACAACGTCGGCCGCATCATCCACCGCGAGCCGCATCAGCAACTCGGGCGGCATAGACGCGTTGCCTGCAACGGATTTTCGTACGGCGTTGTCTGCGTCAGCCACGAGGCTGACGAGACTGGAGACCGGCATTCCCTGAACACGAGCCGCGGCCGCGCGAATGTTTGGCGCCGAATCGAGGGCGAGCATCTTTAGCACGTCCGAAGGCGCGACTGCCCGTGATGCAACGGCGAATCGCACACCGGCGCTCGAATGCTGTGCGAGGCGCCGCAACACGTCGGCCGGCGCGGACGTATCCTTGGCGTAGTCACGAAGAAGATCCTCACCAGCCGTGTCGAGAATCGCCAGGACGATCTCTGGCAGCAGCTCGGGCGGCGTACCCGAGTTACGTGCGATGGCCTCGAGAAGCACCGGATCCGTCGCGCGCGCCAGTCGCCGTATCTCAACGACGTCCTTCTCAAGTCGGCCTCGCGCCACGCCGGCGACACTCTCCGAAGAGTCAGCAGCGAGCAGCTCGAGAACTTCCTGCTTCGCGCCAGGTGCGATCGCTACGGCTCGGCGAACTGCCTCGTCTTTGTCGTTCGCGAGCAGCTCGAAAGTCGCCGAGCTTACGTATCCAGTGTTGCGCACATAGGAGATCCGCTTCGCAGGCGGTTCCATAGGGATCGTGGCCACGACGAGCGCGCGCAGATCAGCCTGCTCATACAGGTACGCTCGCGTCGATGTCGGGGTCGCGGGATTTTCGGCAAGGGCACGGGCAATCGCCCGCATCTTCGGCTTCTCCCGATCGTGCCAACTGAACAAGCCCCCCAGGGTCTCCGCCGAGGCGCGCGCGTTCCTCGCTACAGCCAGCTTGATTTCCAGCGGCGCGTCGCGCCAGGTGAGGCGGGAGAGAGTCGCTATCGGTGTGGCGGGATTGCCAGCCGCTGCAACCTTTTCTGCGAGAGTTACTCCCCGGCCGTTGATAACGTTCCTGAGAACAGCACCAGGCGTGCTCGGGTTTCCGAACGCGGCCGCGCGAACGTGCTCATCCCGGCTACTCGCGAGACGCTCGAGCGTGGCTTCAGGAGTGGAGGGATTACCGGCGACCGTGGCGACAATGCCAAGTATGCCGTCGCCGGCAAGAGCGGCCAGCGCGCTCGGGGGAGTGCTGGCGTTGCGCGCAACGAGCGCGCGAAGCTCCGGATTCCCGCTCCGAGCGAGCCTGGCCAAACGCGCTGGCCGAGTCTGCGGGTCTTGCGCCGCAGTACGGCCGAACATCACGGCATCCGACTTGTCGACACCCGAGACGTATGGCATCGACTTCCCGGTTGGGACCACGACGGGCAAGACGTTCCGGGCATTGACGCTCCTCGGGCAGCGGGCAACGTGGGTCAACACTATCGACAACGTGCGACATAGCGATCAACGCCGAGATGGATTGCCAGCCAGTCCGTGCCGCCTGAATCTACTGACGCAGTCATCGCAATGAGTAGCGTGGACTGTCATGGGCGGTGTTCAACGACTCCTCGACGAAATCGAATCGCGCGGATGGTCCGACGTCGAGAAGACAGTCTGCTCGGCATGCTTGACCGACTACGCGCTCAGCGCTGCGGTCCGTGAAGTCGGCGGACGCGCGCGATGCGACTACTGCCACAGCTCACCCAGTCACCCCGAGGCGAGCGCGTCCGTGAATATCGTGCTCGACCTAATCGTCGACGGCTTCCGCTACGAGTATGAGGATCCGGTCGAGCAGGTGGTCTACTCCTCCGCAGACGGTGGATACCAGATGGGCCTACTGGATCCGTGGGACCTCCTGGGAAACCACGAGGTCACGGAAGACGGCGATCTGTTCGAGGATCTTGCCACTGCGATTCAGCAAGACGCATGGGTCCAACGAGACCCCTACGCGGCGTCACCGACAGACGCACTGCGATGGGGATGGCAGTCCTTTCGCCAATATGTGAAGCATCGACGGCGGTACACGTTCCTGGTGCGCGACGCCACCTCCATGTATGGCGCAGGCGAGATCACGATGGATGCGATACCAGCCGCTATCGCCGACGCCGTGGAGACTGCGGGCCAAGTTCGAGTACTCGAGGCAGGAACGAAGTGGTGGCGTGTGCGTGTACACGCGCCGGGGGAGCAGCATCGTTCGGCGGCGGCACTCGGATCACCACCTGACCAGTGGGCCAAAGACAACCGCATGACCGCCAAGGGCATGGGAGCGTTCTATGGTGCGTCCACCGCAGTCGGCGCCCAAGCGGAAGTTGCTGGGTACGCGGACCCCACAGACGACGGAACGATCGGGGAGTTCGAACTACTCCGTGACATCACGGTGGTGGACCTGACGACCGTTGATGAGGTGCCCTCACTCTTTGATCCTGATCGACGCCACGAACGGGCACCGATCGCGTTCATGCGCGATTTTGTCGAGGACGTCGCTCGCGTAGCTGACCCCACGGATCACCAGAATCTGGACTACGTTCCCACTCAGATCGTGGCGGAGTACCTGAGGTACGAACTCCGGGGCCCAGCCGGTTCTGTGGGTGGCATCCTTTGGCGCTCTTCGAAAGACTCGACCGTGACGAGCTGCGTCGTTTTCGCGACGAACGAACAGATGGCCGAGGGAGGCTCCGCCGATGCCAACTCCACTCTCGTGCTCGACCCGATCACGGTTCGCGTTATAGCGGCACCCTTGTGAGGCGTCACCATGGGGTCGAGATTGATCGTCGCGAAAGTGTCGGTCAGCGTCCTTTGCCCGGAGTCGACCCAGCCGGCGTGATCACTGCGCCGTCCGTAGCAGGTCTTGGAACCTGGTCACGTGGATCGCAGATGCTATGAGTCGCGCGGCGACATTCCACAGGTGGATGCACCATCAATCCAACACCGCATTCCGCGTCACTCGTCGCGCCGGGTGTTCGCCGCGATGAAGGCGTCCTCCACAGCTCTGCGGCGGGCGACGTCCTCGACGACGAAGGTGCGGAAGTCGGCTGCTCGATCGTGGATCGGCGCTTCGGCGATCGCGGGCGCGGGTTCTTCTCCCGGCCAGGAGGTTTGCCGGGTGGCGCGGTCGCGGTCGAGGCGGGAACCGCAGGCGGCGACCCAGTCGTGCAGCCGCTCGCGTGCCTCGGCGAAGTCTTGGTGCCAGCCGAGTGGGGCGGAGCCGTTCTGCTGCTCGTGGTAGGCGCCGAGCCAGTGGAGGTGGAGGGCGGAGAGTTCCCAGACGAGCTCCGGGTGGCGGTGCCAGAGCGGGGGGATGATGGATGGTCCGAGCCCGTAGGTGCGGCGCAGCCAGTTCACCCATCGGTCGAGTTCGACCCACTCGAATGCCGCCTGGTCTGAAGTGAGCAGGTTCCAGTTCACGGGGCGCGGGACCGGGGGAAGACCTTCTGCCTCGGCATCCGGTTCGTCCTGCGGGGGAGGGTCGAACTGGAATCCAGGGAACTGGAGGGGCTCATCGGCAGCCATCGGTCTACCTCAGAGCGAGACAGGCCGCACGGCCGGCTTTGAGCTCGACGGTGCCGGCGGGGCGAGCTGCGGTGCGGTGCGTCGGCGCTGCAGGGTGTAGTTCGTCCGGGCCGAGTCATGCCCGAGGCGCTTTGCGACGAACTCCTCGGCCTCGACCGTCTCGCCGTCGCGCTGTCTCGATGAGGTGTGGGTGTACCCCTCGGCGATGAACGCGTCGCCCTTGTTGAACATGGCATAGGCGCGTTCCGCGTTCCGGCGGAACATCACGAGGTCGTGATAGGTCGTTTCGGTCTGGGTGAAGGTGCCGTCGTCGTTGCGTTCGAAGTGCTCCTGCCCGACGCGCACCCAGAATCGGGCCTCGCCCTTGGCGTTGAAGGCGAGCTGGGGCTCCGACGCGATGAAGCCGGAGAGGGACTGCTGGGTCTGAATCGTCATCGGATGCTCCTAGGGAGGCGGCCGCGGTTCGGCCATCAACAGGTAGGTGTGTGCGCTATCCCCGCCGCAGCTGCTCTTCGACCTGCGCGCGGTCCGCGCGCAGGTGAGCGCTGTCGGGCCGAGCCGTCCACTCACGCAGCTGCGTGACGATAGGCGGCGCCGCCCTCAGCATGAGCAGCGCGGTGCCGTACGGGAGCATGCGGATCACGTCGGGCGGCATGATCGGGACCCGTCGTGTCGAACGCTGATTCGAGCGCAACCCGCGCTCACCGACGGTGATCGAGTCGGTAACCTCGTCGCGATCGCCGATCAGTGTCGAGATGTCTTGGAGGTCGCGAGATCCGGATGCTCCGCCGAGCACGATCTTGGCGATGCTCGCGTCCCAGATCGCCGTCGCAGCGTTGTCGCCCCACCGCTGCCGAGCCTGAGCGAGCGACTGCAGCACCGGCATCGTGGTGATTCCAGTGCCGCCGCCCTCCGCCATCAACACAGGCAACGAGGGCAGAGGCGCAAGGTTTCCGATCTCGTCCAGAGCCAGGAGCAGCGGTGGATCAAGCCGCGAGCCCGGGGCGCGGGCGGCAACGCGTCGGGCAGTTTCGACGAGATCCTCGACGAGCGCGGCGACCAGGGACGACGAGGCGCCAGCACCCGCGCCCGTTGCCAGGAGGTAGAGGGTGCCGTTGTGGCGGAGGAAGGCTTCCGGGTCGAAGTGCTCGTCTTCACCGGGGCTGACGGCATCCAGTACGCGCGGGTCGGCCAGGGCCGAGAGTGCGAGCGAGACTCCCTGCCAGATCGAGTCCCGTGTTCGAGGGTCGGCGTCGATCATCGCCTCGAGGGACTCGGCCCAGCCTGTCGCCGCGCCCGGGGTCGTGGTGAGGATCGCGACCGCATCCTGTGCTGCTGCCGGGTCGAGGGTCCACCGGTACAGCTCAGCGGGCGACCGGCCGTCGAGGGCAGCCGCGTGCAGGAGCGCCTGGAGCGCAGTCCGTGTCTTCCCTTCCCAGAAGCCGCCGTTCTCGACTCCGACACTCGACAGGCCGGTTCCGGCCGCGAGTCCCGCAGCCCGAATCATCGCGGTGAGGGGGATCTCACACCCTCGCACCGGTGACCAGCGCAAACCGGCCGGGACGCCCGGGGCGAGTTGTTGAGGGTCGAATACAGCGACGGGTCCGCGTCTCATCCGTGAGCGAATGGTTGCGGTGAGGTTGTCTGGCCGGGTGGAGGTGGTCACGACCGCGCCCGGTGCGTCGAGGATCGAGTTGATGACGATGTGTGCGCCCTTGCCAGAGCGGGGTGGGCCGATCACGAGGATGGAGTCCTCGACCGAGGTCCAGACTTTGGCTCCGCGCGCCACACCGACGAGGTATCCGACGTCGCTGGGCTGCGGCTTGGTGACGGATGCCCGAAGGTGCGTCGCCCTCGACAGCAGTGCACGGTTCGAGGCTGCGCGGCGCACGTCTACCGACGTCGCGATTCCCGCGATGCGGTTGGGGTCCGAACGCGTGTGATGCGTGAGATTGCGGATGACTCGCCAGACCCACCACGCGGCGGTCGCGATCAGAGCAACGAGCACGGCAACGGCGGCCCAATAGACGATGGGGTTGAGTCCCGCGGAGCCCAGTGCGGCCCCAGGGTCGCCGGGTAAGCCGAAGACACCGATTCCGGCGGCGAGACCACCTGTCGGCTGTTCTGCTCCTGTCACGAACGCGGCGACGTTCCCGGCAACGCGGAGGACGCCGGCGACCGCGACAATTCCACCGAGAGCGAGGAGGGCGAGATTGGTCAGTGCGTCGTGCCCGGAGACATCGAGCCCGTTGTTGGCAGTCATGAGAGCTCCGCGATCACGCACGTTCCGGAGACTCGTCCGACGAGGACGACCTCGCCGTCGGCACTGACCCGGCAGATGCCCGGTTCCAGCAGCGCCCGGGCGGAGCCGTCCGTGGATGCCTTGGTGTGTCGCACGATGATCGCGACGGCGACCTCCTCCCCGGGGATGAAGCCGTCCTCGCCGAGCACCGTCCGCGGCGGCGCAACAAGCGGTGCGGCATCGATGAGGCCGTCGGCGACGGGCGTCGCGACGGCTTCGTCCCGGCGCGGCGGTTGCGCGGACGGATCAAGCTCCCTCTGCAGTGGCTGGGTGACGAGGTCGGTGAAGACGGTGCCGTCCGCTTCGTAGACCAGGACCCGCACCGGTGAGCCACGATCCTCCAGCACAGAGTCGATGACCGTCGCGAAGGATGAGCGTACCCAGGGCGGTCCGAATCGAGGGGGCTCGTACGGGGTCCCGTCGACCGCGACGGTCATCGTGCCGTCGGCGGCGATTGTCATTGCGACCACGGGCAGAACTGGCGGTACCGTGATCGCATTGGTCGCGGGTCGTGCCGCATGGATGATGCTCATTTCACGCCCTCCGTCATCCGGGTGGTGGTGTCGAACGCTGCGAGCTCTGCCGGGTGCAGCTGGTGCTGAACGACGAAGCTGCGGTCCTTGATCCGCCAGAGACCCTGCCCCGTGCCGAGCCCAGGCAGCAGGCTCTGCTCCGTGCCGGTGAGTCCCAGCGCGGTGGCGGTCGCGCCGAGCTGGTCGGCTTCCTGCCGGTAGATGATGCGGGTCTCGGCGTTCGCGAGCAGGGATGACGCGATCGCCCGCATCGCGGACCCCTGGTCGCCGACGTTGTCGAGGTCGGAGAGCTTGTGGAACACCAGCAGGTTGGCGATCCCATAGTGACGTGCGAGGCGCCACTGGGCGTCCATCCGTCGCAGCAGCGCCGGGTGTGACATGAGGCGCCAAGCTTCGTCGTAGATGACCCAGCGCTGCCCACCCTGCGGGTCGAGCAGCGCCGACTCCATCCACGCGGACGAGCACGTCATCAGCACGGAGACGAGCGTCGCGTTCTCTGCGACTCTCGAAAGGTCGAGGGAGATCATGGGGAGGCTGGGATCGAACGTGACCGTGCTGGGACCGTCGAACAGTCCCGCGAGGTCGCCGGCGACGAGTCTGCGGAGGGCGTGACCAACAACCCTGCCGTCTTCGACGAGGCGATGGTCGGCCCGGTGGGACTCGTCGGGGGAAAGAATCCGGTCGACGACCATCGGGAGGATCGGCGTCTCGCACGAGCGGACCGCATCGGCGAGCGCCAGGTCTATCGCGGTGTGCTCCAGCGGGCTCAGTGGTCGCTCGAGCACTGTTTCGGTGAGCGCTCCGATGAGATCGCGGCGCCGCGAGGCGACTTGACCCGCCCAGCTCTCGTCTGTGAGTCCGGATGGTCGGTGCCCCTCGTCCAGGGGGTTGAGGCGATTCGCCATCCCGTGTCCGAGCACGATCGCCTGGCCGCCGACTGCTTCGGCGACGGCGGTGTGCTCGCCCTTAGGGTCGCCAGGTACGTACACGCGTCGGGCGAAGGGGATCGACCTCGTGTAGAGGCTCTTGACGAGGGACGACTTCCCGGACCCGACGATCCCCGCGAGCACGATGTTCGGGGCAGTGATCATCCCTTGGGCGTACAGCACCCAGGGGTCATAGACGAACGACGCACCCGAGTAGAGGTCCTGCCCGACGAACACTCCCTGGGAGCCGAGTCCACCCTCGGCGAGGAACGGGTAGGCGCCCGCGAGCGTCGCGCTGGTGTCCTGGTGGCGGGGGAGGCGGAGGCTTCCCGGGGTGCGCAGCGCCGCGGACCTCGATTCGCCCGATGCGGGGAGATAGGTGGTTGCTCGCTGGTCGGCGCGCAGCGCCTCGGCCTCGGCGCGCTGAGCGGCGCTCGCCGCAGCTCGAGAGTCAGCGGTGAGTTTCTGGGACGCTGCCCGCCTGGCGCGCCGATCCTTTCGCCGTTCGCCTGCGGGGTCCACGAGAACGGCGGTGTGAAGCCGTTGGTCCTCGCGCCCGCTCATAGCGACATCCCGCTGTGTCGGCGGCTCTTCCATCTGAAGCCGGAGGAGGAGAAGGGAGAGGTGCGCACGAAGGAGTCGTCTGCATTGATCCGCGGCGCGATCGCCTCGGCGAGTGGGAGCAGTGCTCCCGGAGAAGCGGGCCCCCAGACGATGCGACCCGAGTGCTGAGATGCCCGATCCACGGCCAGTTCCGCCTGGGCGACAAGGGCGGATGCCCGCCGTAGCGCGGTTGCGGCCGCGTACGCTTCCTCGATGCCCGCCCCGAGATTGCCGTCTTCGGCGTGGGGGATCGCACTTTCGCTCGTATGGGCGGATGCCAGCTGACTAAGTACCTGCCCCAGTGATCTGAGGCCTCCCAGCACTTCTCCCACCACAGCGTAGGTCTCCTCCGGCTGGTCGAAGGATCGGGTTGCATGAGCGAGTGCTCGGAGCGCCTGGCAGGCTTCTTCGCCATCGACGACGGGATCTTGGAATGTAGGCATTTCGCTTCCCTTGCAACGGAGTCTCTGAGGAGGTGCGTGTGGGGTCCCCGCGGTCGGCCACGTCGGCTCAGATTGTTCGGCAGAGGGGGAGGGCGGCCGCGGCGAACGATTGCGCCTGCTGTCCTACCAGTCGGCGCGTCTCGCAGGCGGCCTGCACCGCAGCTTGCTCGACCGCGGCGACCGCGGCGTCGAGTTCATCGGCAGACGGGGCGGAGACCGCGACGAGGCCGGTATAGCGCAGCACGCCGTGCCCCGCGGTCAGGTCTGACTCCTGTTGGATGACGTCGTTGTACTCGGCTGTGCGCGCGGCATCCTCGATCTGACCGATCTTCGCTCGCTGAGCGGCGTCCGACAGAAGTCCCACCTTCTTCCTCCGGATGTCTCGCGCGGCGACGTCGGCGCGCACCGGGGTACAGATGAGGGTGAAGGTGCGCTGGATGCCGGAGGTGAGGAGCAGGGGAGAGAGAAACCCTGGGAAGACCTGGGATCGAGGCCATTCCGAGATCCACAGGACCGCGTGGTGCCCGGAGTCAGTGCGCAGCCGATCCCAGGACTCGGTGACGGCGACCGGTCCGGCTGTCGCAAGAGATCTGCCGATCTCGCCGTGGCGCTCAAGAGCGGGGGCAGCCGCAGGGTCGTAGGCGGACCGGAGCGTGACGGCCACCTCGCCCGGCGTGAGCCATTCGGTGGGGGTCAGGTCGGCGGCACGCAACGCCGTCGCGAAGGTGGTCATCTCCTGCCGGAGGACGCTCGCCGCGCCCTTCATCCCGCCACCCGCAGCCCGGATCTGCCGGGCGGCGGCACGCAGGTCCAGTGCGAGGGAGATGGTGGTCGCGTGGCGTTCGCCGGCGGGTCCGGCGCGTTCGATGAGTTCCTTGTACGTCACCGCCGGCCAGGTGTTGTCGTCGATGCCGTGACGTGCCCACCATTCGGCGAGGCCGCTTCCCGAGCTGGGGACGGTGCGTTCGGAGACCTGAACGCGGGCGATGCGCCCGGATCGGCACACGGTTGCGAGCACCCGACCCCAACCCGCCACTCGCCGTTCCTGCTCGCCGCTGTCGAGGAGGACGAACGCGGGATGGGTGATGCTCACGACGGCCGTCAACGTCTGGGCGTGTGGATCCTGGATCATGGCGGCGCCGGTTTCCGGATCCACCCATTCGCGGAGCGCTGCGGCGTCTCCGGGGAGAGCGAGCGTCCCGGCGGGACGTGGTCGCACGACGTCCACTCGGAATCTCAGCTGGCCTCCGATGCTCCGCCAACCCCAATGCAATGCGATCGGCACCCATTCGATGATCTTGCGTCCGCCGACGGGGACGAACGAGAACACGAGGCTGGTCGCCCAGATCGGTGAGGTAACGCCGAACAGGATGCCGCCGCCCATGTACACCGCGGTCGTGAACGCGATGAGTCCAATGGCGAGTGTCACGAGCTGTGCGAGCGACAGCCCGAGCAGTACGCCGCGCTTGGGTAGCCGGGAGAACTGAACCGGGCGGAGCTGATTCGTGCGCGTACTTGTGGCGGTCATGCGGGGGTCCTCTCGCGCGGAGTGGGAATCGGACGCGGCGGAGCAGCTGTGGGCTTCGGCTGTGGGGCCGGAACGGCGCCCGCCGGCGCACCCGTCATTGTCGGCAGCTCAGTCGGGACGGCGCCCTCGGCATGTCCGGATGCGGCGTGGCCGGCAGCAGCCCCGAGCTTCGGACCGGCGGTCGCCGCTTTGCTGAGCACCTGACCACCGATGACAACGGCTGCGGCGGGGCCGGCCGCCGCCGCGGCACCAGCTCCGCCTGCGCCCGCAGCTCCGGCTCCGGAAGCTCCCGCACTGACGGCGCCCGATGTGCCGGCGCTGGCTACCGCACCGCCCGCGGCGGGGGAGGGTGCCGTGGCGCCTGCTCCCGCGCTCTTCGAGGCGCCCGCACCGTCGAGGATCGATTTCGCCGCTCTCCCCGTCGCCGGTGTCACAGGCACAGGAACGGGACGGTTCATCGCGCCCTTCGCCTCCTGTTCCGTCGACATCGCGTGGTACATGTCGACTCCCACGAACGAGATGAACTTGTACGTCATGTAGGGGGCGAACGCCGCGACGAGCATGAGGACGACTCCGGCGATCGGGTCGCTGATGGAGGCGAGGTCGAGATCGATCGGTGCTGCAGTCTGGTTGACGGCGACGAGGAACAGGACGACGAGAACGAGTTTCGAGAACACGAGCGCGACGACGAACGCGACCCACTTGCCGAACCAGCCTCGCGCGGCATCCCACGAGAACCCCGCCAGCGCGATCGGGGCGAACACGATCGCGACGAGCAGGAGCGCTTTTCGGATAAGGAGCGAGAACCAGACGATTGCCGTCGCCGCTATCGCGAGCCCGGCGAGGAAGATCGTCAGGATCGCGCCGACACCCGGACTCGCGACGTTTACAGCCATCAGTCCGGTTGCCATGAGAGCAATGCGATCGCCCATCCCCTCCATCGTGTTGCCGGTGGCCTGGACGATCCCTATCGCCAATCGATCGGTGATCTCGAGGAGCGTCGCAGTGAGCGTGATTGCGACGAACGACCCGAGGACGGACTTGCCCAGTCCGATCGCGGCGCGTGAGAGCGCCGTCGGGTCGCGGTGCGCCAGCCCTGTGATCAGTTGGAGGCAGAAGAACACAAGCATGACGAAGAGCGCGACGCCGAAGAGGAGGTTGTACACCTGGATGTACTGCGCTCCCGTTACGTCGACGAGCGTTGTCGTGTCAAAGACCGTCCAGACGGCCTCGAAGAACCACGCAGCGGCGCCGCCGAGCGTGTGAGCGAGCCAGTCGAACGGCGCAGCGACGAGGGAAGCGACGCCGGAGCCAACGGATTGGCATACGTCGGCGATGACCGGGATGTCGCACACGCCAGCCATTCGGTCGGCCTCTCTTCGCAGATCAGGTCAGGTCAGACGGACTGGCCGACGCCCCAGAAGAAGTTCACGAGCGTGACGGACGCGCCGCAGATCACGGCAGCGCCGCAGGCGACAAGCACACCGAGCTTTCCCCTCGACGCGAGATGAGGGTTCGACGAGTTCGCTCCGTACCCCCATGCGACGGCGGCGATGATGAGTGCGAGCACGGCGAGGATGAGGCCGACAGTCATCACGGCGCCGACGATGACGCGGAGCTGCTCGATGCCGGGAAGTCCCGAACCGTTGGGTGCGATATCAATCACGGTCATGCTCCTTGTCTGGGCAGAATCGAACCTGCGTACAAGGTGCGCACGGCGTCCCCGCGATCGCGAACGGACGGTTACAGCTGCTGACCGATCCCGATGAGGAAGTTCATCCACGCAACGCCTGCGCCGGCGAGTGCCGCCGCGCCTACGGCGACGAAGAGACCGGCACGGGACCGCATGGCTGACTGGTAGTTGCCGCTCGATGCAGCGATCGCCCAGGAGACCGCGCAGATCAGAATTGCGAGCACAGCGAAGACCAGCACGTACATGAGGAGAGCACCGACGATCGCGCGAAGGTCGCCCGCGCCTCCGACGGCGCCGAAGTCAGGGAATACATCCAAAACGATCACCTCGCGACTGTCGCGACGCACGTGGAGGCGTCGGATTCTGCGGACTCGAGCCCCGCAGCACGGTGATCGGAGAGCCAGGATGCCGCGTCGATCGCCGGCTGGAAGGAGCCACCGGGACGGATCTCCAGGTGAAGGTGAGTTCCGGTCGACTTGCCGGCAGAGCCGACATCCGCGATGTGCTGGCCGGCTTCGACTCGCTCGCCCACGCTCACATGGATTCCGGTGGGCCACATATGCGCGTAGGCGGAAGCGACGCGCATCCCGTCAATCGTGTGCTCGATGATCACCAACTGGCCGTACCCGGGAGATGGGCCGGCAAAGCTGACGACGCCGTCGGCCACCGCCATGATGGCGGTTCCGCCGGCGGCCGCATAGTCCGTGCCGGCGTGAAATGCCCGCTGTCCCGTTACCGGATCCGTCCGCCAGCCATATCCGCTGCTACGAACCCAAGTCCCGGTGGCGAGCGGGAAAACTATCCGCGTGCTCTCCGGCACAGACGCCAGCGGGAAATCGCTCTCTCCGGCGCTGGCGACCGGTTTGGTCAACGCCGCGATCACCGCCTCTGCCACGGGTTGGTAGTTCTGGTAGCGATCGGGAAACGCGGAGCGTTCGACGGCCTGTGCGGCCGACCCGGGATCCGCTGTTTCCCACCCCGCGATATCAAGGAGTCCCGCCGGCGACGGGTAGTTGGGGCCGTCTGTGCCACCGAAGAACGCGCGCGCCTGGTAGTTCGGGTCCATGAGCTCCTCGACGTCGCCCCACCCGGAAGTTGGTCGCATCTGGAAGAGACCGAGCGAGTCGTGGTCGCTACCGACGCCGTCGTTGGGCATGTCGAGCGATGCGGGGTGCGCGGCGTTCGCCAGCATCCTCAGTGTCGACTCCGTGAGCGCCGCCATCAATGCGATGAGCACGCCTTGCCTCCCGACGCCCTCGACTCCGCTGCCGACGGTGATGATCGTCGCAGCGTGCGTGAGCTGTGCACGGCGAAGGGTCACGGACACGCCGTCGCTCGTGGCCGCGGTGAGCTCGTCTGGCACCTCGGAGACGACGAGCTGGCCGGATGCCTGGCATGCCGCAAGAGCAGCAGGAGAAAAGACGAGCGGCACCGCGAGCATCCCCGCTACGGGGAGCAGAAAGAACGCCAGGACGAGCCCGATGATGATCTTCTTCATGTTCGGTGCTGGTCATCGAAGCGGGTTGTCGACTTCGGAGAGCCGAAGCAGATGACATTCGTCGAAGCTGGGCTCGCAGGCGATGAAGAGCGTGAATGCGATCGGCCGGGAGGTCTCCTGCGCGTCGGTGCCGACGACGCCCGCCCGATGACGCGTCCCCGAGATCGTGTACGCGATCGTGCCGGGCAGCAGGTCGTCCTCGGCGCCCTGTTCGAGAGCGTCGTCCCAGGATGCCGGGATGAAGACATCGTCGAACGTCAGCCACTGGCGCGTCCCGTAGGTGCGCAGCTGCGCCCAGGCGTCGGGTGTCGGGTAGTAGCTCCGCACGTCGGACGCGAGCGCGGCCGTCTCGAAGCCGGACGGATCGCCCGCGTCGACGACGACCTGTGCGTAGTCGGTCAGCTCGAACTCCGTCGTGTCCCACGTGATCAGGGCATCAGCGGCGTCACGAGCGAAGGCTTCAGCGTCCGTTGTCGAGAGAATCGCGGGGAGTGCGGTGCGCGACGGAGCCGGCGTCGAAGCACCTGGCGCGGACGCCGGAGTTGTCGGATCGTTCGTCGGCGCGACTGCGTCGGGGGAGGGGGCGAGGACGAGTCCGTAGAGTCCGACCCCGACCAATGCAGCGACTACGCCGAAGGTCACCGCGAGCAGGACAACGAGGCGTCGACGATGTGGACGTTGTGTGGTTGCCATCACGCGATCTCCCGTCCCAGCTGAGTGCGCGCACTGCGCAACTGAGTGAAGAACTCGACCGTGGATGCGAGGGTCCCCTCGAACTGCGCGAGTTGCTCGTCGGTCAGCTCGGTGGCGACGGCTGCGACGTCGAAGTGGGTCCACCACTGGTCGAGGTCCTCCCACACGCGCACGAACGCGCGCACCGGGAACACATGCGCTGAAGCGTTACGGGCCTTACGCGCGTTGCGGCCGCGCTTCGCTTCCTTGACCCGTGCGAGCGCCGCGTTCGCCAACTGCTCGAGTTCGTCGGGAGGGTCGAAATCCTCGGGCGCTTCGAAATCCTCGATCGTTCGCGGGGTCGGCCGAATGACTTCTCGTATCCGCGCGTGCGCGGCCGTCACGCTGCCGCCGTCGTCGATGAGCCGCAGCTCTTCGACCGCCATTTCCCTCAGCGCGGGGTCGGTGGCGGGGCTTGCCACGAGCCGCTGAAGCTCTGCGATGCGATCGAGCGTTGTGTACGACGCTTTTCCCGTCACCATCAACGCTGCCTGCAGACGGCTCTTTCCCGGCTTGAATTGCGGTGGTGCCACCGTGGCACCACCGTGGTTTCCGCCGGAAGCGCCGTCTCGGCTGAACTGCGTCACCGTCTGTCGGCGCTGCGCGTCCTCGGCGATGTACTCCTTCAACTCGGTGTACAGCGTCGTCGCCTCGGTGGGTGTGAGTGGCTTGTGGAGCACGTTCTCGGCCTGCTCGGCGAGCAGCTCCGAAAGGCGGTCAGAGACGCCGGATCTCACCCAGACCTTGATGGTCTTCTCTCCGAGTTGTTTCAGGGCTTCGAGTCGTCGGGCGCCGCAGACCAGGATGCCCTCGGGCGTCACGGTGACGGGCTGCAGGAGTCCGTCGCGGGTGATGGACGCGGCGAGCTCGTCGATGTCGCCGTACTCCTGGCGGTGCCGATTCCCGACGGTGATCGACGCGATCGATCGTTCGAGCTCGATGTGGCCGACTCTCGCGCTCATGGTCACTGCCTCGCCTTCTCGGCGGGCGCGGCGAGACTAACTGCAAGGACGAGGTCGTCATCCGTCAGCAGGGACCGGAGGGGTTCACCGAGGAGCAGCCGAAGCAGGATGCCGCGACCCGCAGTCGTGCAGGCGACTTCCGGCTCAGGGTTCCCGAGCACCGCGCGCAGAAGTCCGTTCCATGACGCGGAGGACAGGTCAAGGAGTGTGCGGCCGTGGATGTCGCGCCGGAGCGACTCCCACGCGGTCGCACGGGAGGACACCTCACTGAGGCGCGCGCAGATGTACTCCGTCGCGGTGCGGGCGGGCGTGCGGGCCCAGCCGAGGAGTGTGAGGAACGCGATCGCACTCTCGACCGCCTCGACGATGCCGGTTCCTTCTTGCGGATCCTCTGCCTCGTCATCGTCGCCGAAGGACTCCACGCGCAGCGCCGGGTGGTAGTCACTCAGCGGGTTCTCCCGATCGCTGAACCGCTCAGGGTCGTGGAACGTGGAGAACTCGGGGCGACGCGCCTGATAGACCGAGCACAGCAGCCCGTTCGCGCGCTCCTCGGCGATCATCGTCACCTGCACGGCCCGCGTCACGACTGCCCACGGATCATCCGCGTTCCGGACCGCGGCCGAGCGCATGGCATCGAACGCGGCGGCCCCGGCATCCCACGGGTCCAGGCCATGCTTGCGGGCCAGCTTCGCGTACCGCTTGACTGCGTGCGCCATGAGCGCCGCAGCTTCTCGGTCGTGTCGCCAGGCGCCGTGATCCTGCCCGGCGAGACGTTCCAGGAGCGCGCGAAGCCCCTCCGAACTCTCGAACTTGTTACGCTCGCGCACCGGCTCGTCCCCGGCGTCTGTCGGAGATGACGATGCGCCTGTCGCTGACCATGAACGCTTGCTGGCCATGGCAACCCGCTATCGACCGATCCCGGAGCGCCGGACCGCGCCATGCGCATGCCGCCCACTGCCGAACGCGGTTACGGGCGGCAGATGGAGCGCCCGGTCACGGATGGCGCTCCGTGTCGCCGCGACGCCTTGGGTAGGCAGCGCGCGGGCGCGGCGCGCGATGGATGCCTCGAGGTCGATGCCCTGCCCGGCGACACGGCCAGTGACCGCCGGTACGAGTTCTGTCGGTCGCATCCAGACGACTTCGCTACGCACGCGCTCGGAACCCGACATGCTGAGCGGCTGTGTTACCAGCGAGGGGTCGCCGTGTCGCGCGAACTCGGACACCTCGTCGCCGGCAGACCGGGCGGAGTGGGCAGGATCGTCGGCTGAGGCGCGGAATCGCACGTCGGGCCGGTGGTCCCGGTCGTACTCGTTCATGGCGTGGCCCCTTTCTAAAGGTCAGGTGTGCCGAGCGTCCCCGCAAACCATCGACCGACTGTCGACGGGTGGACTCCCGTGGCGCTCGCAATCTCTTTGTTCGACATCCCGCGCTGACGCATCAGCGCCGCGATGTCTCTACGCGCACCCTTCTCCGGAACGTCCGGATGCGGGTGGAGTTGCACGACTTCTGTGGATGGCGTCCGAGCAGCGGATGCTGTGGAGGAGTGAGGCATCCGGAACCTCTGGGTGAGCACGACGGTGAGGTGCGTGATCGCGAGCAGGACCAGCGGCGGTACCGCCGCGACGGATGCAGCGAGCAGCGGTGGGACGTCCGCGTCTGCGGCGACGACGGCATGGATCGCATTCGCAGCGACGGAGACCGCCGCGCCCGCGATCAGGAGCATCCACGGGTACCAAGCCTCCCGGCCACCTGCGAGCGCGACGACAGAGACCGTCCCCACGACGATGATCCCGTCGACGATCAGCGGCCACGCCCAGGCTTGGCTGGCGGCGATGCCCGAGCGATGTGCAAGATCGGCGAGGGCAGTGAATGACAGCCAGAAGGCACCGATCGCGATGAACACCGTGCCCGCCACCGCCGTCCACACGGCGAGACGTCCCGATCGGATTGGCGCACTCTCGGAGATCATGAGATCACGCGCCCCTTCATCGACGGCGCGGTTCCGCGGGTGCGAAAGGGTGGTGTCGTCCCCACCACCGTTCGATACGCGGATCGGATAGTGGTGAGGATCTCGGCCTCGGGAAGGCCGACGCGCACCGCGGCGGGGCCGAGAACAGCTCGGGCGTTGTCATCGGGCACGCCGTTCTCCGCCAGGCGGCACGCCGCCCAGTAGAGCGCGCGGTTGCGCTCGCCCTCCATCCGCGTGCCAAGCCAGCCAGCGATCCGGTCTGCGTCGACATCCCGCTGGGCAGAGTTGGCAGTGCTCGGCGGGGGATCCGGTCGGGGGTCGAGGAATTGCCGAAGGGCAGCCGCGTCGAGCGGCACTGCGCCGGGGCGCCCCGCGCCGATCATCTCGTAACTCGACCTGTTGCCTTCGAACATCACCCGCGACGGTGGGACGATCACATAGCCGCCCTCACCACGGAAATCGATGCCACACCTCGCCGCCTGCCACGACGGCTGAGGTCTCTGCGGATCTGCGGGGTAGTACGCATGCATGCCGCCGGATGCTGTCTTCACCAGAACCTGCCAGCGGTCCACGAGACCCTCCCGGCGGGCGAGCTCGAACGGGCCGAACCCGCGCACGCGACCGTGCACATCGATGTCGACGACCTCGAGTCCGGATCGGGAGCCGGTCGGCATCCCGATGTTCGCGTCGGGCCATCGCGCCCACCACCCTCTGACCTGCTCGATATCTGAGGTCGCGTCGTGGAAGCCGTGTTGCGTCAGCGGACGCTTCTCAGCGGCCTTGCATGGAAATACCGGTACCCCGGCGTCCGCGAATCGTGCGGCTCCCTCCCCGGGAGGAAGCCCCAGAACCGAGGCAAACAGCGCTGCGGTGTCCATCAGAGCACCGGCCCAGCCGCTGCGGAGCGGGAGACGCGTCGCCGGGGAGATCCCGTGTAGGGGCTGGCATCGTAAGGTCGATCCCACGGTCGCCCCGGCGGCGCCTCTCTCGTCAGGCCCGGCGGATCACCGGCTCCCACCTGAGCCGTATGCAGCTGAGCAAGAATCGCGACCGCGGTCGCCCGCACGCGCTCACCCGTTGCCTGAACGACCTCGACCGGTGTCTTCCCGTCGACGGAGGTCGCCCAGGTCGAGACGTACGGGATTGTGTAGCTCGACGTGTCGAGCCCGTGCGCCGCGCCGATCATCAGCGCGACAGATTCGGCCTCCACCTCGCCGATTCCCCGATGAAGGGATGCCTCGGGATGATCGGGGCCGTGGAGCTCCACGTGAGCGAGTTCGTGAGCGAGGGTCTTCGCGCGCGCGGCGGGATCGATGTCGCCTCGGACGGCGACGCTCCGCGTGAGGTAATCGGTCATGCCGTTCGCTCCTCCCAGCTCCCGATCACTGTTGACAAGGCGCAACGAGTAGCCCATGGCGTGCACGAGCGTCGCGAGGCCGTCCCACATTCCCGGTGGCGCCTCACCCTCCAGCAGCTGTGGTCGGGGTTCCTCCGGGATCGGCGCACCGCTGGTCTGGGAGGCATCCCAGACGTACGCCGGGCGCACGCCCACCAAGCGCGACTGCACCGCCTCGCCTCCCTGGGGAGCCGCGCGTGGCGCGAGCCGGCGCCACGACTGGGCGATCTGCGGAGTGCGCGAAGCGAATCGGCCGACGACGGGCGCGAGGATCATGTAGCCGGACTGGCCGCGATCGACGGATCGCCCCAGCGTCAGCCACTGCCGGAAGCCAGCGACGTATGTCGGCATGGGGGCGGAGACCCTGCCCTGCTCGAACGCGGCTGCATGCTGCATCCAGATGAGCAGGGTGTTGTTGAACGAGCGGGAGCGAAACCGCGCCGCAAACGCGAGAGCGCGGTTCCAGTCGTCGCCCGTCACGAGGTCGGCTACCGCATCAGAAAGCTGAGCGTGCAGCCGGTCGAGCTTGGCCGCTGTGACGTCGTCGCCGGATCTCTGGTGAGCCATTGCGTGGTCCCCTCTTTCGCAGCCGCATGTGGCGGCTTCAACAGCAGAGGTACGTCTTGACTCACCGTTGAGGTCGTCACCGTGTCGGCGGCAAACGGGGGAGGGCGCAAGATCTGTGTGCGTACATAGGTGCAAGATACGCCTGATGTGCTGAAATAGATAGCAACGAGCGCGTTAGGCGTAGCGATAGCCTGTCGTCGTGGGTAGACGTTCCCAGGGCGAGGCCGGTGCGTGGTCAATGGACCTGGTGCGCGCGATTTCGACTCTTCGCGACGCGGCAGGCATGACCAATCAGGAGCTGATTGAGCGCTCCGAGATGTCGGCGAGCTACTTCTACGGGCGTTTGCGGGGCGCGGCGCCGTTCGACGCGAACGACATAGAGAAGCTCGCTCAAGCTTTGGGAACCCATCCGCACGAGATCTCTCGTGTCGCAGCATCCATCGGCGACGCTCGAGAGATCGAACCCATCCTCGACGCGGACGCGACGGAACTCGCGCGCAGGTTGTCCGCGGTATCGCGTGCGCCACGCTTGGACGGATCCGCATTCGATGTCGACGGTCTCGTCAGCGAACTCGCCGAACGTGGGGTCGCGCTGGACCGTGACGAGTGGGCGACACTGCTCGCGGGGGACTCGAGCACACCTATTCGTGTGAGGGTGCTTGAAGGCGTCGGGGCTTACGCCGGCGTCCCGACGGCGTACCTGCTCGACCTGGATGATGCTGCCGCAGTAGAAGCCGCGGAGGCGAACTTCGAGTTCCGCGAGGCGCTGAAGGCATCCGGAGCGGACTCCGTGTCAGCGCGGGCCGTCGGTGAAATCTCGCCTGCCGCGCTCCGCGCCATAGCACAGACCCTTCGTTCGATCTCTGCGCAGTAAAGTATTCACCTGACCTCGACTGCGCATTGGCGTACAGTGGGGACCATTCGAGCGATCGCTGTGTCGAGATCGTGATCGGAGGTCAGGCGTCATGAGCTACCGCGCTTCTCGAGATCATGAAGAGTTGCGCGCCCGCGCAGAAGCCCAGCTTGAACGCCTTGATCTCCCAGGTGATGTCGAACTGGAAGACATCGTCCGACAAGTCGCCAGGGCGACAGGCAAGAGGATTGACGTCGAACCCGTCGGCGATCGCGACTGGGAGAACATCACCGGTCTGGTTCTGTTGACGGCAGACTCCGCCAAGATCCTGGTGCGCAAGTCCGACCCTCGCTGGTACCAGTTCCACACGGTGCTGCACGAGCTGTCGCACGTCGTGTTCGAGCACAAAGGATGTGCGACTTTGCCCGTCAAGCATCCCGGATCTCGCCATGTACGCGCCGGTCAGACCGTGCTCGCGCGAGGCATCGTCACCCCGGACTTCGAACTCGACCTGGACTTCGCCGACACCGAATTGGTGATCGAAGCCGAGGCGGAGAAGTTGTCACAGCTCCTGTCACGGTTGCTCCTTCAGCCTCGCCACGGACACGACGAGGCGGTGTTCGGCTGATGACGCTCAGCATCGAGGCTGTCGCGTTTCTCGCGCTGCTGGTGCTCACGCTCATCCGGCTACCGTCCGCCATCCGCGAGCCCTCGAGCAGGCTTACCTGGATCGCCACGATCACGGGACTTGCAGCCGTGTTCATGGTCGGAGTGGTCGTTCCGTTGCCGATCGTTGACGGCTGGCTCGGCGGAACGAACGTCGCGAACCTCATCCAGAACATCCTCGCGACAACGGCTTTCTGGTTCGTCATGCAGGCGGCTCTCACGCTCGACGGCAGCAGGTTCAAGCCGCGCAGCCTCTGGGAGCTGCCCGCGATGTACCTCTCCTTCACCATCCCGTTCCTGCTGATCGCCGATCGTGGATCGACGACGGACGCGTTCGTCAAGGAGACGGCCGATCAGTTCGGGTTGTGGGCATACGCATCGCTCTACATGGGATGCGTCGTCCTGATCATGGCCCGGATGCTTCGCGGAGTCCGCGGACGGAAGCCGCGACCCTACATCCTCATCCGCATCGGCGCGTGGGCGATCCTCGTGGCGAGCCTTATCGAGATCGCCTATCTGAGCCTTCGCGTCGCCGGCCTGGGGCGGACGCCGAGCGTCGAAGCGATCGGAGCCCTGTTCACGATTCCGTTCTACGGCGGTGTCGTCCTGGTGTGCGCCGGCATCATCGTGTTCGCCGTCGCCCGCGCTGGCAGGAGATCGATGAACGCGACACTGGGACGGCTCCTTGCGAAGGCAAGCATCGACCGCGGGATGATCGTGAAGCCCGTTCCTGATGAGGATCCCGTACACGAGACATACCGTCTGGCAGTCCGTTTGACCGACGTCGCCAACAGTGAGGAGCTGACCACGCGTGAGCGAGTCCTGCTGCGGGCCGCGACCGAGATGCTCGATAGACAGATGCGAGCGCCGGCGGTGGTGCGGATGTCGAGCGCCGCAGGGGCGGTGAGCGCAACTTGAAGGTGTGCGGCGTTGTCGTCGCGATCCTTGGCGTGCTCGCAGCGGGTGCCGCAGTAGTGATCCGGATGCTGGCACGTCGCGTTGTCGGCGTTGAGCCGCGTCGCAAGACCGTGACCGTCCGTCGTGTAGGCGACGCGATCGAACTCCCGCGGAGCGACCTCACCATTGTCGACGGGAACTATGGCCTCTGGTTTGGGGAGCGATTCGAGCACCACGCGCTAATCGGGCCAGTGGTGTCGTCGGACGGAACACGCGTTACCCGTTTGCTGCTCAAGACGACCGCGCCGATGGACACGGAACCATTCGAGGCTCTGTGGACCGGCCACACCATGAGCGGGCCTGCCGAGATCGATCCCGATTGGGAGGACGTAACGGTGCCGTTGCGCGATGGCGCCTCGGCGCCGGCATGGCTCTTCCGGGGCACGTCGCTCGATGCGCCGTGGGTGATCCACGTTCAGGGCATCCGCACCTCCAGGCTCGTGACCCTGCGCTCCGTCGAGGTGGCGCAGACCGTCGGTCTGACTTCGCTCGCCATAACCTATCGAGGTTCCGGGGATGGGCCGCCGGCGTCCGCCTCGACGCTCGGGCAGCGCGAATGGACGGACTTGGCCGATGCAGTTGCCTATGCGCGTTCCCGCGGAGCTTCGTCCGTCTACGTGGTTGCGTGGTCGATGGGCGCGGGGCTCGCTCTCGAACTTCTGCGCCAAGATCCTGCGGCGTTCGACCGGCTTGCTCTGATAGCGCCTGCTACGAACTGGCGGGCGATAGTCCATAACGCCGTTCGGCGCGCGGGTCTCCCGCGCTCAGTCGCTCTCGTCTTGACCCGGCTACTTGAATCCCGCTTCGCGTGCCTTCTTCTGCGTCTGCCTGTACCGCTCGACTTCGACCGACTCTGTTGGAGTCGGGGCTTCACGATGAACTTGCCGACGATAGTGGTCCACTCCCGAGGAGACGAGGAGATCCCGTTCGAGCTCTCCCGTACCTTCGCCTTAGCAGGCGGAAACATCGCACTCGTGGAGACACGTCTCTCCCCACACGGGTGGGAGGCGAACGTCGATCCCGACACATTCGGCGCGGCGTTGAAGTCGTGGCTCAGCTGAACTACACGAACTATCCCTCACGTAGGGTTCCGCACCAGGAGCTTCGCGAACGGACAGGACGCATCGCGTGTTCCAACGCTGCTTTTGGCCGGGCCGAGAGCGCCGACCCGGTCCACCTCGGACAGGAGAATGAGGACGTTTCAAGGCACGGACTCTTGTGCGCGGTCTTCCGCCGCCGGCGCGACCGCCCAAACGTCCGACCTGTTGCCAAGTTCAACCTGCGAGCGCTGGACCCTCGAGCCACTAGCATCGGGTTGCAGGAAAACGTAGACACGTCCGAGCCAGGACGGTGGACGGGGAGATCGGCTCGATGGCAGAAGAACTGAGTGGGCTTTCGTGGGCACAGCAGCGGGTGCGTGACTTCCATGAGGAAGGTCACCATCCCGTTGCAGCACTTCCCACCGTGCTCGCCTCAGACCGAGTTGGCCGCCGAGTGGCGTGGATGCGAGAGGAGATCGACGAGTTCGAGCAGGCGAACACTGTCGTCGACCAGGCGGACGCCATCGTCGACCTAATGTACTTCGCGCTCGGGACACTCGTCGAGATGGGTGTCGAAGGCGAGCCTCTGTTTGAGATTGTTCATCGGGCAAACATGCGCAAGGTGTCTGGGGGCAGCGTGTCGACGCGTGCTGATGGCAAGATTCAGAAGCCCGCCGATTGGGTAACGCCGGAGGTCGAGATGGCGTCTGCAATCGTTATGGCTACTTCGCAATACAGTCTCGAGGTGGGCGCGCAAGACGGGTCCTGGGCTGCCATCAGTTCCATGATCGAGCCGCTAGTCGGCGCCGTTGACCGTCCAACTTCTGCCGTGTCGGACTTCGAGATAATTGGCGGTCCAATCGACACCGGACGTGACAACGCCGTGGACGATTTCCTGTCATACACGCTGATGAGTGAGGCCGACTTCCAGGACCACATCGACTTCTCCCTGACTGTGTATCCCGTCGTCGTGGCGGGGTTCCGGACCGGAGAGGTCTACCGCACCGATGACCCATTGCGTCGGTACGGCATTGTTGTGAAGCGTGTTGGAAATCGCGTGCTTTTGATCGACCCCTCGCCCGACGTGCTTGGCGCGCGGAGTGTGAACATCGACGACCTCTTCGTGGGAATGAAGTCGGCATTCGATGGCCTCCACCGGATTGGACCGGACGGTGACTAGGTTGGTTCCGGGCGAGAGCGCGCACGAGGTAGGTGGCAAGGCGCTCACACGGCTAATGCTGGCGATCGACGGCGAGCCGTGTCGATTTGGATGCACATATTGCTTCGCCCAGTTCGCTCAGTATGAGCAACCGAGGACGCTCTCTGAGCTCCAGGCGGAGCCCACGTTGGCGAGAGACGTCGACGTCATCTATCCCGCGTGTGATACCGACCTGTTTGCTCGGTCTGACTTCGAAGAGATCCTGCAGACGGTAGCTAAGTTTGGGAAGTCGATCAGTATCTCGACTAAGGCCTCCATCGGCCGCCGTGCCGTAGCTGCGCTCCAGGCCACCACTGTGCAGCTGGAGAAGTCCGGCGCTGTTCTGAAGGTGGGAGTCTCCGTTAGCACCAAGTACAGCGTCGCCGAAATCGAGCCACGAACTCCGGGGTACCGAAGCCGGGTCCGATCACTCGCGCAACTTAAGTCGGCGGGGATCGCCAACTCGCTGGTTTTTCGTCCGCTCTTGGCGGATGTGTCGGACAGAGAGTACGAAGAGATCATGCGTGACTGCGAGGGCCTAACGGAGCGCATCTTGCTCGGCGATGAGTGGCTAGACGCAGGTGACCGGTTCCGCGTAGCGCGAGGGGCTGATGCAACGCCGGTGATCTCAGTCCGATCGGTTGGCTGGGCTCGAAGCAACCCCGACTGGGCGCAGAGGTACATCCCCGGCCGCGCCCAAAGCCTTCAGTCGTACGGGGAGTCGCTTGGCTTCCGAGTGTTCGATTCCGACGCATCGTTGATGGGCGACGTCATTGGCTGACGGAGATGCGCTCGGCGCCGCAATCAACTCGGGATTCGGCGTTGCGACCGGAATCGTGCTCAACGTCGCGACACTTCTGGCCTTGGTCGTGTTGCTTGTCACCGCGCTCGCTGAGCTGAGAGATCGCTCCATCGAAGCCGGGTTTCTCGGTGGGCCCAAAGGGCGATGGACTCGCGGGTATCGGCGTCGTCGCGTGGCTGCGCTGTTGCCCGTGCTGGAGTCGCTCGGTATGGACGCCACTGCACAGAGGGCGATTCGGGAGGCGTCGAGTCAGCCGAAGAAGCCTACAAAGCCGATTGCGCGGCCGGATCTCGCCTTCGTAAACCGAGCATCGCGGTGGATTCGCGCTCTCGACTACCCGGTCTATGCCTATCACGGAACCCGCTACTACCTCGACCTGATGGGAGCGATCGACGGCCGTGCTGATCACGAGCAGGGCATCGATCAGATCTTCGATGCGTGGCTTGACAAGCTGCATCGAGAATCGGTGGTCGCTCGGCCAGACGTGCTGCTGGCCCCGAAGGACGGGAACGTGCTCCTGTGCAAGCAGCTCGCTGAGCGCATGCGGCTCCCGCTTATCCTCTGCAAAGGCGAAAAAGACAAGTCGCGCGTGATTGGGCCGGGCGGAGTAGTCCACGAAACCGACTTCGAAGGGTTACGGGCTTTTTGCGACCGCGAAGTGGAGCTACGTCCGGGGAGTGAGTCTCGCCCGTATCGGGCGATCATTGTCGACGACTCATGCAAGAACGGTGGCCAACTCCAATCTGCCGCCAATCGGTTCAATCAGCTTTCTGAGTCCGCCGAGTCGGGGCTAGCGCTCGCCTTCGAGCCGGTTGAAACTGCGGTGGTCCTATTCCGCTCGCTTGCGGGTGACGTCTCAGACAACGGCTTAGCAAGTGCCGGGCTCACGCTCCACTCGCTCGTCGCCGTCGGAGAGCCGCAATTGGAAGCACTGGTGAAGCAGAAGGTATCCGCCAAGCACATGATTCAATACAAGAACGACTCGTCGTGCGCACAATCCCGGTCGCTCTTCGGCGATGAGGTCAGCTATGTGTCAGAGCCAGTGAAGTCGCCCGACCAGGTCTCAGCGGGCTCGCCTGACGACGCGTCCTAAGCCGCGCCTCGGATTCGTCCGCCATCCCGCCATCGGCGGTGCGTCTCGGAAGTCTCTCGAGTGGCTACACGTCTTGCAGATCGAGGGCCGAGCCCGCGCAGCGGGCCCGGCTGAACCACCTCTCTGACGGAGGAGAGGCGGTGCCTGGTGTCGGTGTCGATGCGGGTGATGAGCGCGGGGGATGGGTACAAGTACCTCCTCCGCACCGTCGCCGCGGCCGACGGCGAGCGACCGCTCTCCACTCCGCTCACCCGCTACTACGCCGAGGCTGGCACCCCGCCGGGTCGTTGGCTCGGGAGCGGGCTGCCAGCGCTGGCTGACGGCCGAATCGACGCAGGATCACGGGTGTCGGAGGCTCAGCTCGAGTTGCTCCTGGGGATGGGTCGCGATCCCGGGACGGGCGCAGCGCTCGGTCGGGCTTACCCCGTGTACGCGGCATCCGATGCGAGCCCCGACCGCCCGAAGCCAGACTCCCCAGCGCCGACCCACCGCCGCGCCATCGCCGGCTACGACTTCACGTTCTCGCTACCGAAGTCGGCGTCGGTTCTCTGGGCTGTCGCCGACGCCAACACTCAAGCCACGATCGCTGCCGCGCATCACAAGGCGATCGGTGACGTGCTCGCCTTCATGGAGCGCGAACTCGCCGCGACACGAGCCGGCGAAGCGGGCCGTGACGGCGCTGTCGCGCAGGTCGAGGTCCAAGGCCTGATCGCCTCAGCGTTCGATCACTTCGACTCGCGCGCGGGCGACCCGCAACTGCACACGCACGTCGTGGTGAGCAACAAGGTGCGAACGGCGTTCGACGGCAAGTGGCGCTCGCTCGACGGACGCCCGCTGCACGCGGCGACGGTTGCGCTGTCCGAGCTGCACACAGCCGTGTTCGCCGACCACCTGTCGCGTGCGCTCGGCGTCCACTGGGAGCGGCGCGAGCGCGAAGCCGACCGCAACCCGGTCTGGGCCATCGCAACTGTTCCTGAGCATCTCGTCGCCGAGTTCTCCTCTCGCTCGCGTCACATCGACATCGAGAAGGACCGGCTCATCGACGAGTACATCGCCACTCACGGCCGCGCGCCGTCGAAGGTGACGATCATCCGCCTGCGTCAGCAGGCGACGCTCGCGACGCGTCCCGAGAAGCAGCTCCGATCGCTCGCCGATCTCACGCACGAGTGGCGCACCCGCGCGAGTCGTCTGCTCGGTCGCGACGCGACCGCCTGGTCGCGCACAGCCGTGAACCACCAGGACACCCTGAAGCCGCTGCGTGCCGAGGACATCGAGCGCGGCATCCTGAACCAGCTCGCCGAGCGCGTCGTCCAAGCCGCCAGCGAGCGCCGTTCCACATGGACCCGTTGGAACCTCTACGCCGAAGCCGCGCGTCAGACGATGGGGTGGCGCTTCGCCGCGACCGAGGACCGCGAGGCGATCGTCGGCATGATCACGGATGCCGCAGAGCAGCGCTCCACACGCCTCACGCCCCCCGAGCTCGCCGTCTCGCCCGCCGATTTCCAGCGCGCCGATGAGACGAGCGTCTTCCGCCCACGCAACTCCGCGCGCTACTCCTCGATTGCGCTGCTGGATGCCGAGGAGCGACTGCTCGCCGCTTCGCACGCGTCCGATGCGCCGGTGGTCAGCGCGGCAACTCTCGAGCGCGCGGAGCGTGCGCGCCGCAACCACGGGATTGTCCTTGGTGAGGATCAGCGCGCGGCACTCCACTCGATCGCAACCTCCGCTCGCTCGCTCGACGTGCTGATCGGACCGGCCGGTGCCGGCAAGACGACCGCGATGCACGCTCTCCGGCTCGCGTGGGAGCACGAGCACGGCCGCGGCTCGGTCATCGGGCTCGCACCGTCCGCGGCCGCCGCGCGCGAACTTGCCGACGACCTCGGCATCGCGACCGAGAACACCGCCAAGTGGCTGCACGAGCACCGCCACGGCAGAGCAAGCGTCGGCGCGGGTCAGCTCGTCATCATCGACGAGGCATCCCTCGCCGGCACCCTAACCCTCGATCGCATCAGCACGCTGGCGACGCAGGCGGTGGCGAAGGTGCTCCTGGTGGGGGACTGGGCGCAACTGCAGTCGGTCGACGCCGGCGGCGCGTTCCGGATGCTCGTCGAAGCGCGCTCCGATGCGCCTGAGCTCGCCGACGTGCACCGCTTTCGCAATGCGTGGGAGAAGAAGGCATCCCTCGACCTTCGCAACGGGCGACTGCACGCCCTCGACGCGTACGGCGCGCACGACCGGATCGTCGGTGGCGACGCTGACGCAATGGCGGATGCCGCGTACAGCGCCTGGCTCCAAGACAACGCTTCCGGCATGTCGTCGGTGCTCGTCGCCGAGACGGGCGAGGCGGTGGCCACGCTCAACCGGCGGGCGCGCGCCGAGCTGATCCTCTCCGGCGTGGTGGATGCCTCGGCCGAAGCCTCGCTGCGGGATGAGTCCGCAGCATCCATCGGCGATGTCGTCATCACTCGCAAGAACGACCGCAGCCTGCGCTCGGGACGCGACTGGGTCCGCAATGGAGCGCGGTGGAAGGTCGTCGCGGTTCGTCGCGACGGCTCGCTGCGCGTGCAGAACACCGATCACGCCTCCGCCCGACCGATCACGCTCCCGCCCGAGTACGTGGCCGAGAACGTCGACCTCGGCTAGCCGAGGTTCCGTAAACGCACCTACCTCTCACGAGAGCAGGAAGGTGGGCCGGAGATGGGCCACGAGCAGCAGGAACAGACCTCAGGATCAGCATCGTCGATGCGGGCGGTGGTGTACGTCAGGATCAGCGACGACCCGGAGGGCACAGAGCGCGGGGTGGATCGGCAGGAGGCCGACTGCCGCGCCTACGCCGCCGCCCACGGTTGGGAGGTTGTGGCGGTGTTCCGGGAGAACGACACGTCGGCGTTCAAGCAGCGCACGATCACGCTGCCTTCGGGTGAGCGGGTGCGGCGCGTGGTGCGCCCGGAGTTCCGCGCGCTGCTCAAGCACCTGAGCGAGGGTGAGGCGGAGGTGATGGTCGCGTATGACTTGGATCGTGCGGTGCGTGACCCTCGGGATTTGGAGGACTTGATCGACGCCAAGGTGCTCGGCGGGTTCGGGGTCCGCTCGGTGACCGGCTCGCTGCGGTTGGACACGGACTCGGATGTGGCGATGGCTCGGGTGTTGGTGGCGATGGCGAACAAGTCGTCAGCCGACACCGCGAGGCGTGTGGCGCGGGCGGCGAAGCAGCAAGCGATTGAGGGCACTTGGCATGGGGGCAGGGTGCCGTTCGGCTACCGGGCCGTCAGTGGCACGCTCGTCATCGACCCGGACACCGCCGAGTTGGTGCGGGAGGCCGCGCGGCGGGTGCTGGCTGGTGAGTCGCTGTACCGGATTCGCACGGATTGGAACGAGCGGGGCATCCTCACCACCCATGGGTGTGCGTGGTCGGACAAGACGATCAAGATGGTGCTGCGCAGCCCCTCGATCAAAGGCATGCGCGAGTACCGCCCGGTCATGCCGGACGGCTCCCGGGCGAAGTCGTCGCAGATGCAGGTGGAGGCGGTGTGGCCTGCGATCGTGGACGAGGACACCTGGCAGCAGGTCTCCGACGTGCTCGACGCGAGGAAGAAGGCGAGGAACTTTCATCAGCCCGGCAGCGGGGTCGCGAAGCGCATGTATCCGTTCTCTGGGCTGATCCGTTGCTCGGATTGCGGGCGGGCGATGGTGCATCGAGGCGGGGTGTACCAGTGCGTCCAGACTGTGCGGGGCGGCTGTCACCGTTCGATCCGCTCCGCCGACATCGAAAAGCTCGTGGAGGAAGCGGTGCTGGCGGCGTTCGAGCAGATCACTCTCAGCCCGTTCACGCGCAGGGCGTCCGGCACGGATCAGACGGTGCGTGTGGGTCTCGCGGCCCGGCTTGACGCCGCCCGGGAACGCCTCGCGCAGCTCGATGACGATCACTATGACGGGTTGATCGACAAGGCGATGTGGGTGCGGCAACGTGCTCGGATCGCGGAACGGATCGAGCAGACGCGACGCGAGTACACCGCGGCCACGCCCGATCAGGCTGGGCCGGGCATCGACGTAACCACCGTCGCCGCCGAGTGGTCAGGGCGCAGTCCGTTGTGGCAGTACCAGGCCGCGAGCCTGATCCTCGAAGCCGTGCTCGTCCACGCCCTCCCGGACGGCATGAACGGTGCGACCCCGGCGCGACGCCGCAACGAGACCGTCGAGGCGTTCCACGTCCGACGTACTGCGTACCGCGCCGATGTTCTCGCCTGCCGGGTCGAGTTCGTCTGGCGTGCCTGATCCCTCTGATGGGGTGCTGTTGGCCCCGCCCCTGACCGCCACAAGCGGTTCAGGGTGTGGGGCCTCGTCGCGTCGCAACCGGTACACACTTCGTGGGGTGAGGTGCGGCGCAGAGCCCTCGCAGTTCGGCCAGCACCGCCGGGTCGCTCACCATCGACGGGAACCCCTGCACCTGACGAGAGGCGGCAGCCAGGCGCGCGCCCAGCGTGGACCCCGCCACAGGTGGCGGAGGCGTGTAGTGGGTGGAGGGTTCGGCGGGGGCGCTCATACTGACAGGTGCGACGCCCTCCCCGCACGGCCTCCGACGAGACACAGAGAGCGGTCTACGTCCTCGGCTTCGCGGCCCAGATCGCGGCCAACAGAGCGGCGTCGCAGCGTAGGGAGTCGACGGCTTCGCCGCTGAGCAAGCGCAGTAGAACGCCGTCGCCGGTCGGGGTGCCCGCGTGTTTGCGGTCAGGATGCCCCAGCACGATCCGCAGTAGCGCGGCCCATGACTTCGCAGGAACGCCCAGCAGCACCGAGACGGTGTGGTCGCGGCGCAGCACCTCGACCGCGTTCGCGCGGGAGGTCAGATCAGCGAGCCGGTAGGCCAGATGCTCCACGCAATCGGCGACGAGCACAGCATCCCAGCCCGTGGAGGCGAACAGCTCCACCGTCTCCGACAGGGCAGCAGCGACCCGGACACGGTCGCCGTCGTCGGAGCCTTCGTCGTCATCGGTGGCGGGGTTGACAGCGAAGGCGGGGTGGTAGTCGGCCAAGTGCTCTCGCTCCGCGAACCGAATGGCGTCGTGGAACCCGGCAATCCTGGACGTGTGGCGGACCTTGCCCGTCGAGACAAGCATCCCCGCCGCCCGCACCTCGACGCCACAGGTGATCTGCACCGCACGAGTGACCACAGCCCACGGATCATCAGCCTTCGGCGTTGAAGGGGCGAGCATGACCTCGAACGCTGCCGAGGCAATCTCCCAGGGATCCAGCCCGTGTTTACGAGCCAAAGGCCGGTACTTGACGGCCGTGTACCGCATCAACTCGGCCGCTTCACGATCACGATGCCAGGCCCCAGGCCCAGCGCCATGCAACCGGATCAGCAGGGCGCGCAGCCCTTCCGGGGTTTCGAGGCCGTGGCTGGCCGAGCCACTCTGTGCAGCAGCATCGTCGCCTCCGGCTGGTGGAGTGTGTTTGGTCACGGTGGCACCTCCCGTGAAGGAGGTGGACCACCCAGATCCAGACGCGGACGCCCGCCTGCGCGCCCTTGCAGGCGCCGCCCGTCAGCAGCAGGAAAGCAACCAGTAACGGAGCGGTGGCATGAGCTGCCCGACAACCGTGGGTGCGGACGAAGCTCGACTTGGCAGCATTGCGCTGAGTACCAAGCACGCCACAGCTCGTCTCATCTACCCGCCAGGCCCGTCCGAACTGCGGCCGCCCCGTGTTGCGTGAATCGACGATTGCAAGGGTGTCTAGGGACAAGCGGGAAGACGACTGACAAGGAAGCATCGCTCTGACGCGGAGGCGTTCCAGAGAACTCCACGGCCCCTTACCGGCACGAGCAGAGACAGCGCGGTGTCAACCGTGACATCCGAGGTCTTGGGTGCTATCCGCGTAAGCAGAAGGTGTGCGCTTTTGTCCGGCGGATGCCGCCCATGCGGGGGAGCGCGCACGAGTCCGACGCAAGGTGCCGCGGAGACACGCTGAAGAACATGGTGGCGGTTCTTGGGCTACAGCCACGGAGCCTCGGCAGTCATGGTCAGCGGAGTTCCGCGAGCGCATGGGCGTCGAAGTCGCGAACTTCCCCGAATCGGTCGGAAAGCGCCTTTACCGCCCACTCGGAGTCGCCGAGTAGCGGCCGCCCGGCGGCGATGAGATCGAACTCTCCTTGCTGCATCCGCTCAACGGCACCTGTCGGTGCTGTTGCCTTTGCCCCCCGGCCCTGGAACACAGAGTGGAAGACTGCGCCGGTCGTTCCCACCGAGCCGACGGCGATCGTCGGCATACTGGTGATCTTCTTGGTCCATCCGGCCGCTGTGAGTGGCGATCCGGGGAAGAGCGGTTCCCACCAGCGACGTGTCGAGGCGTGGAACAGGTCGACGCCGGCGTCCGCGATCGGTCGCAGGACGCGCTCCAGCTCTCCAGGTGTCTTCGCAACCTGAGCCGCAAAATCGTGCATCTTCCATTGCGACCAGCGGAAGCTGACGATGAAGTCGGGGCCGGTCGATGCCCGGATGGCCTGGATGACCTCGACGGCGAATCTGCTGGGCTCGCGGTACTCGTCGTCGCGCGTGTTTGTCTTACCCCAGATGAACTGATCGATGAGGAAGCCGTGCGCACCGTGGACTTCCACTCCGTCGAAGCCCAGATGCTCGGCCGTTCGCGCGGATCGTGCAAATGCCGCGATAATCTCATCGATGTCGTCGGGGCTCATCGACTCTCCGTAGGCGCGTCCGTGCTGGTCAACGCCGCTCGGGCCGAGAATTCGCGCGGTTGGGTCGAGCGAGAAATCCGGGTTGCGGTCGGTGCCCGCGTGCTCGATCTGCAATAGAATCGGGGCCCCCGCGGCGTGAACGTCTCCGACGATGCGGCCCCAAGAGTCCTGTGCTTGCTGCCCGGCGATGCTGGGCAGCAGGACGTGGTTCGACGCGGTGGGATGGTCGATGAAGGTGGCGCCGGTGATGAGAAGACCGACACCGTTCTCTGCCCTTCTCCTGTAGAAAGCACGGAGGTCATCGTCGGGCGCACCATTGTCGCAGTGACCGACGCCCATCGGAGCAAGAACGATACGGTTCGCGAGTTCGGTGCTCCGGATTCTCAACGGACTGTTCAAACCGGTCGTCATGCCTCAGCGCTCCGAGTGGTCTTGTGGAGGCGGACGCCCGCGATGGCGGCAATGGCGTATCCAACGACGGTCAGACCGAACATCATCGGTGCCGCCGCGGCGGGACTCGCGGTCGTCGTCAGCAGACCCGCGGCGATCGCGACGCCGATGAGCGAGCCAAGCTGGCGGTTGACGTTCATCACGGCACCGGCGAGGCCAGTGTCCCGGGGTTCGATGCTGTTCATCATTGCGGATGTCATGGCCGGAGAGGCGACGCCCAGACCGAGGTGAGCGACGGCCAGACAGACGGCCAACCAGGGGTATGAGACATCGCGGATCGATACGAGGGCGAGGACCGCAACCGCGATCGTCGCGGCGCTCATGCCGATAATGATCGCGCCCCGTGGGCCGAGTCGGCCGCTAAGTCGGGAGAAGGCGAGATTCCCGATGACGAACACAACCATCATCGGCAGGAGTTGGAGCCCGGCAGTCAGCGGCCCCGAGCTCAATCCTTGCTGGAGAAGGATGGAGACGAGGAACACACCACCGAACAAGCCGACGTTCATGAACACGCCGACAACGTTCGCGAGCGAGAAGTCCCGGTTTCGCAGAATCCGACCCGGATAGACCTCTCCAGAACTGCGACTCTGCCACCAGGCGAAGCACACGAGGCCAACAATCGCCGCAGCGATTCCCGCAACCGTCACGGGCGCGCCCCACCCCGCGTCGGGACCTTGCATGAGCGCTACGGCAAAGCCCGCGATGGCGAGGGCGAACAGCAGATGCCCAGCCACCGGGATACGGCGGGCGCGCACCGGCAGAGCGGGGAGCACGACGAGCGACATCCAGATCGCAGCGATGCCGATGGGCAGGTTGACCCAGAAGATCCACCGCCATCCGAGCCCAGCTACGATGAACCCGCCGATCATCGGCCCGAGTGCAGCGGCTGCGGCCCCCATCGCCGCCCATAATCCGATCATGCGTTGGCGGACGCCTGTCTCGGGGTACGCGGCCCCGAGCAACACAAGCCCGGCAGGCTGGAAGAGCGCAGCTCCCACGCCTTGGGCCACGCGGGCACCGATGAGCATCGGAGCCGTGGTCGCCAGGCCTGCGAGCACGCTCGCGGCGGTGAACAGCACGAGCCCGCACACGTACAAGCGCCGCGCGCCGAAGCGCCCGGCCAGATCGCCGGCGAACAGCAGCAGAGCCGCCACAGCGAGGACGAACCCGTTGACCGTCCATGCGACGACAGTGGTGGAAGCGTCCAGATCAACACCGATCTGCGTCGTGGCTACATTGACTACGGTTGCGTCGAGATTGCCGACGAAGAAGCTGAGCCCGATCGCGAAGACCGGAGCCAGACGCACGGCTGTGCGCGTGGACGCCTGAGTGCTACTCACCTGTGTTTGCCTCCGATCGAGCCAACTCGTCGCTCGTGTCCAGAGCGGCGAGATCGGCGCGTGCCCGGTCGAGTGCTTCGTCGATGCTCATGATTTGCGGCAGCCTAAGCGTGGAGGCGATGCTTGATAAGCGCGTGGAAAGGTCGCCACCAATGACGTGCACGGGAATGGACAGTTCTCGCAGCGTGTCGAGCAGAAGGTCACTGGAGCGATGTCTGAACTCCTCCGAAACGGGCCGGTGTCCGTCTGCAACCAGAGGGAACTCGATGGGCAGATGGATGAACACGTCATACCCCCGCTTGGCGTGCCTCTTGGCGATTGCCCCGATGGCGTCCATCGATACCTCAAGTGCCTGTGCCTCTCCGGTTTCCCGAGATGGGACGCTCGTCGGGTCCTGAGGGTTGATGCCGACTTGTGCGCGCATCTTGCCGTACGACCATTCGTGCAGGGCCGATCCGTCAGAGACGAACCCGTCGGGCAGTTGGCCTTCGTGGCGATATCTCTCAGAGAAGCGCAGGATGCCGAGCTGGATTAGCTCCGGCACCCCGCAGTCTTCGAGTCGTCGGCCGGGTGCGACATCGGGCAGAAGTTCGCGCATCGTCTTCGCGTGCGTTCTGGGGATTCCTGTGAGATGCGACAGCGCATACGATGTGGTCGTCTTTCCCGTGGAGTACGTGCCGGAGATCGCGATCTTCATCCGTTCTGAGAACCTTTCGATGAGGGAAGTGCGTGAGCGAGGTTGTAACGGGCGGAGATGGGGCCGAAATGGCCAGTGAAGTCCGTTACCCGCCAGGTCTGGCCGTTCATCGGCAACAGCCGGGTGCGGGAGACGCGTGCCTCAGCGTCGAACTCGGCCTCGTGGTGCAGGTGCGGGCCGTGAGAGGTCAACTCGACGTGGCGCATCCAGAGGTTGTCCGACACCGATCTATCCATGTGATCGAGGGAGTACAGCATCAGCTGGCTGACTTGCGCCTGTCCGAGGATGCAGTTCACGAAGGTCGGGCTCAGCGTGTACGACGAACCGATGTCGAGATAGTCGCGCGCACTCGACCTGGACACCGGCACGTGGATCGTCGTCTCGTCGGTAAGCCACCCGTCCCCGATCGTGATCCGATCAGCTTTGAAGCCCTCTCCGTAGTAGCGCTCGCTTTTGCAGCCGAGTAGGTCATCTACGTCGCGATAGGACTGCGAGATGGTGCGTGCCTGCGCGACCGGAGAAACGATGTCCAGCTCGACACGGAGAGCCCCGATCGTGAAGCGAGTTCGGAGCAGCCGACTGTTCGAGAACAGCGGATTGTCATATGGCCGAGACTCCACCAACTCTCCGGCGACCTCGACCTCGCCAAGATCTTCGACAGCCTTGGCGCCGGCGCGGATGGTGGCTCGCTGTAACCAGACCCATCTCCTCTCGGCGGACGACAAGTCCATCGCGCTGACCAGGATCGCCTCCGCGAGTTGCGCCGCAGCCACAAGGGCGTCGAGCGTCGACAGATGCGGGCGGCGGGACTCCTGTCCTGCTTTCGAGGACCATGCCTCCGGGTAGCTCAAGCCCAACACGGCCTTCACCCGAGCGTTGGACTCCGGGGTTCGGCTGACCTCTATCCGACGCAAGCTCTGCTGCACAGCTCGGAAACCCTCCGCGAAGTATCGCTGGCCTGCGTCTCCCAGCAGCTCCGACACCAGCACATGCTGAGCACCGATCATGCCGTCACCTACTTCGCGTTGCTCGCCCATTCCGATGGTTGGATACTAGCATAGATTCCAATCATCGGAGGCGGGGTCGAGTCGGACAGTCTGGCTTAGGGCTTCCCTGCTACAGTCGGTACATGCTTGAACTTCGTGACACAACGTCCGTGCTCCGAGGGCTCCTCTTCAACGTCGCCGACGAGGTTCGCGACGAGGTCAAAGCCGTAGTCCACAGGCAGTCGCTGACGACCTCGCAGGCGAGCGCCCTGGTGGCTCTCGAAGAACCCATGACCATGCGCTCGCTCGCGGAGCGCGCTCGCTGCGATCCCAGCAGCGTCACCTACATCGTCGACAAGCTTGAAGAGGCGGGTCTTGTAGAACGAACTCCACACCCGACTGACCGGCGGTCGAAGGTGATCGTCGCGACAGACGAAGGCGCACGCGCTCGCGCCGCGATCATCACCGAGTTCTCACACGCCTCAGTGCTCAGCAGGCTCGACCAAGCCGAGCTGGATCAGCTTGAGTCACTCCTCGCGAAACTGACAGCCTAGCCAGGCCCGTCGCTGGCCGGCGGGAGTTTCACCCCCGGAGCACTTGTCGCGCCGTCGCCGTGAGCAGAATCCGATCTGGAGGATGCTGCATATGGTGCGCGATACTCAACGGTTTGCGAGTTAGCCTTCTTTGGCCTGAAGTTCAGGGGCGAGGTGTCAAGCGTATGCTGCTTCCTCAGCGACAAACGCATCGTGAGCTATTCCTCGATGGCTTCACTGCTGTCACTGCGACCGCATGGGTCCACGACCGGGCGGAGGGAGCCCGGAACTGGATTTCGTGGACCACCTCCACGCCATGGCCGTCCTTCCTTCGCCTCGGACCAGACGTCATCATCGTCAGCCCGCAACCCTTGGCGACGACTTCATGACGTACCTCGCCGCCACCCTCGACCACTACACCGACTGACTGACGCCCGCCTCTGGCTCAGGCGTGCTCGGCAACGACGATCTTGCCGATTACGTGCCCGGTCTCGACCAAAGCGTGCGCTTCGCGAAGGCTCGTCGCGTTCACGGGCACCAAGGTCTGAGTAAGCGTGGTGCGGATGCGGCCAGCTTCGATCAGCTCGGCGACGCGGTTCAGGAGGTTGTGCTGGGCTTCGAGGTCCCAGCCGTGACGGGGACGGGCGAACATGAACTCCCAGTGCCAGGAGATGGCCTTGTCCTTGAGTGCGTAGAAGTCGAGGTCACGCTCGTCATCGATGGCGACGATCTGCCCGAACGGGCGGACGACCTTCGTGAACAGCGGGACACGCCCCTTGCTCTGCGCGGTGAACACGAAGTCCACTCCGCCCGGCGCGGCCTTCAGGATGCTGCGGGCAACGTCCGGGGCCGTGTGATCGACGACGACATCGGCGCCGAGCTGTGCCACCCACGCGCGTGATTCCGGCCGAGAGGCCGTCGCGATGACCGTGACGCCGGTGAGCGCCTTGGCGAGCTGGATGACGATGGACCCGACCCCACCTGCCGCGCCGAGCACGAGGAGCGTGCCGGTGGTCTCGCCGGTCAGACGGAGCTTGTCGAACAGGGCTTCCCACGCGGTGATTGCCGTCAACGGCAGTGCCGCTGCCTCGGCATGGGTGAGGTTCGTGGGCTTGGTGCCGACGATGCGCTCGTCCACGAGCTGCCGGGAGGCGTAGCTTCCGGACCGGTCGATGCTTCCGGCGTAGAAGATCTCGTCGCCGGGCCGGAACAGGGTGGTCTCGTTGCCTGCCGCGAGGACGGTCCCGGAGGCGTCCCAGCCGAGAATCCGGTCCTTATGGGCACGGTTACCAGAGGCGCGGACCTTCACATCCACCGGGTTCACCGACACCGCCCGCACCCCGACGAGCAGATCCCTGCCGGTCGGCGCCGTCGGGCTCGGGACTTCGGCGCCGATGAGGCTGTCAGGATCGTCGATCGGGCCGCCCGCCCGGTTGATCACCGCGCGGATCGTCCGGCTATCTTCTGTCATCGGTTCTCGTCTCCGTTCCATCGTGGCCCACCGAGTGCGGGCGCCGTGACGGTGACGCTATCCGTTGGGCTGTGGTTACCCGCAAGGGAGACTAGTTACCCCGAGGAAACCGCTTGGAGAAGTCAGGAACCTGCGACGGCGTCATCATCTGCTGCCGCAGCATCGGCGTGGGCGCGGGCGAGCTGGTAGTTGCTCTCGGCCCACTCCCGCAGCGCGAACACCGGTTCGAGAGCGCTGAGCCCTGCGTTCGTGAGTGTGTACTCCACGTGCAACGGCACAGCTGGGATCACCTCGCGATGCACGAGCCCGAACCCTTCCAAGCGACGTAGCGTCGCGGTCAGCACCTTCGGGGAGACGCCTTCGAGCTGGCGCTGCAGCGCCCCGAAGCGTACCGGACCGTCCGCTAGCGCGCCGATCGCGAGAGCCGACCACTTGTTCGCGACTACGTCGAGCAGATCCCGGCACGGGCAGTCCGCCGAATACACGTCGCCGCGCGTCTTAATCGTCTCCACCAGCCGCAAACCGTCATGCAACGACATGAGCATCCCTCCTGAACTCGCAGAAAGCCGACGTGGCTTCCCTTTAGATAGTAGTGGCTCTTGCGGGTAAATAGCGCCGCGAACTTACGTTTTGGTCAGCACCGGCGCATCCTGCGCCGGTGTTTTTCCACCTCGTCGACAGGAGCACTTTCCGTCATGGCAACACCGATCATCTCGCCCGTCACTCTCACCCGCGCACAGGCGCACGCGGCGCTCGACGCGGGGTTCGCGAAGGCCGCTGAGCTGGGCATCCCGTTCACCATCGCTGTCGTCGACGGTGGCGGCAACCTCGTCGCTCAGGTCAAGGACGACGGGGCCGCACTGGCGTCCGTCGGCACCAGCTACGCCAAGGCGATCACCGCCGTCCATTTCGCCCAGCCCACCCAGGAACTCCAAGCCGCGGTCAACCCCGGTGCGCCGCTGTTCGCGCTCGGCACCCGCGACGCGGACTACGCCGGAGGCGTGCCGATCACGAACACGGACGGCACCGTGATCGGCGCCATCGGCGCCGGCGGTGGCTCGCCCGACCAGGACCACGAGGTCGCCTCTGCTGCACGCTCCGCTGCCGCGTGATCTCCGACATGCCGATGGTTCGGCCCCGGGCGCACCATCACCCGGGGCCGAACCGCCCGTTCCCGTTTGACCTCCTGCGCGCGGCCGCGCGCGCACCCCCTTCGCACCGATCTTGAAAGGACTCTTGATCATGGTCACTCTCATCTCCCGCACCCAACCCGACATCGCCACTGTCCACGTCCCACCCGGCGCAACAGCGCACCTGATCGTCGAGCACCTCGGCGACCTCCTCCTGCGCGCCGACGCCGTACTCACCCGCGAGCGGTTCACGTTCGACACGTTCACGAAGGCCGACGCGTACCAGCTTCCCGTACACGAACGGTTCGATGCCACCGTCGCCCGAGTCCGGAGCGATCTTCGTGCGTTCGCGCACAGGTCCCCCGACCGCAGTGAGCTGTCGGACGCTTTCACCTGGGCACTCGACGCAGCCGCTCAACGCGGCAGCATCGCGGATACCGAGACGACTTACCGGGCGGCACTGACCGTGTTCACCGGCGCCTTCGGGCCTGAGCCCACCGGCGACTCGCTCGCACAGGTCCGCTTCGCCAGCCACGGACTGATCGTCGATCTCCAGATCGACCACCCGCGCCGCGCTGACGGCGCCGAGAACTACCTCACCGCGGTGAGCGCGCTCACCGCCCGCCGCCGCGACGCCGAGGAGAACTTCCGCATCGACGAGCGCATCGCAGTTCGAGCCGGATACTGGCTCCTCGACCGCGGCGTCCACGTCCGCGGCGATTTCCCCTCCTGGGGTACGTCCGGGTTCCGCGACGTGCAGACCTACGCCTCGATCACCGATCCCGGCGAGGGACACCTCGCCGGGACGACCCGCTATCTCGGATTCCTGCATGGCGTGATCGTGCACGTCGAGCACCTCGAGCGGGGCGTCGACCGCAGCCGTGAGGAACTCGAGCCCTACCGCATGCCCTCGCCGCGCACCGTCGCCCGCGTCCGCCTCCACACGGGAGACGCCGCGCCGACGTCGAGCTACATCGGCAGGCCGTTGCTCGACGGCACGGTCGAGGACTCGCTGATCAAGACCAGTCGCACCTTCGCCGCAGCCGCGTCTTCGCTGCTGGCAGACGGGTTGGCCGAGGTGAAGTTCGCCGTCGAGCGCTTGACCGCCACCGAAGCGATCACGCTGCTGCGCGCCCTCGCCCAGGAAGTGCGACGAGACCGGCATGCACAGATCCTCGCAGCCGCGTTCAACATCAACACACCCATCCTCGACGACCGACCCGAGACCGTCGCAGAACACGGCGAGGCGGTCTGGGCACGAACGGCGGAGCAGATCGGGCTACTCGGCGTCCAGATCGTCACCGAAGGCGGATTCGACAAAGTCACGTGGGACGGCACCGCCGACACCTACCCGAGTCGGTGCATCACGGACCAGCTCACACCGCCTGTGGCGCTCACGCTCGTGCACCGCGCGCACGAGCACGGACTGTTGACCTACTTCTCCGCCGGATTCCGTTTCGCGAACATCCCCGACGCCGTCGTCACCGGCGTCGACGGAATCGGCATCGGCGGCGCGCAGATCCTCCGCTACATGGACAAGACCACCGGGAACCACGGCCCGTTCCTGCCCGACAACATCCACCGCATCCTCGCCGTCCGAGACGAAGCCGCCGCGTCCCTCCACGGCCGCGCCGCTCAGCTCCTCGCCCGGCTCGACAGGCTGCACTTCGAAGGCAGCATCGAGACGCACACGGAACCCCTCCGGCAGGAACTGTTCACCGCGCCGTGTGATCGTGAGGACACGAAGATCGATCAACTGGCACAGATCAGCCCGGCAGGCGTCGACACCGAGCACCCGCTGATCGCGTGGGCTCGCCGTCTTCTCGACAGCCCGGCGCCGCTCGCCGCCACACGAGTCGGCACCGGCGAATGGCTCGATCACCGCGACAAGCTCAACCGAGCCCTCGTCGCCCATGATCTCGTCGGACTCAGCGACCTCCTCCACCGCATCTCCGCACCCCACGCCGTAAAGCACAGCACCCCAACGCACACCTGAACCGCTGCAACTGACGAGGGCCAGGTCGAGTCTCCCCGACCTGGCCCTCGTCAGTTCTCTCACCTTGCACCCACCCCGCCCACAGACTCATTGATGCACGTATGCCACGGCGGGGCCGTGGTGCGCACCTCCCTCATGAGACGACTCATGAGGGAGGCCCAGATGAAGGGCGGGGTGATCTTGTTCCGTGGCAGCGGTGCCGCCGCGCGCCGCTATGTCGAGGCAGATCGCTCTCGCGCCGACGAGTACTACCTCGGCGCGGACGACGCCGTAGCCGAGTACGCGGTGCTCGATGCCCGCGGTGAGGTCACCGCTACCCGGTCGCTGTCGGCTGTCGAGTACGAGGGGTGGGTGGACTGGATCAACCCCGTCACGGGTGAGTCGATGGGCGCCCCACGCGCCGCAGCCGAGGGCACGAAGGGGTCGCCGTTGTTCGCCGAGATGACGATCAACGCCCCCAAGTCCCTGTCGGTCGCCGCCGCACTCCACCCCGACGTGTCGGTGGCGCTCGACGCCGCGCAGCAGGACGCCCTCGCGGAGATACGGCGGTGGCTCGGTCAGCACTCGGTGACCAGGGTCGGGCCGCGTGAGGCGCGGGAGGTGGTGCCCATCGAGCACATGCAGGTCGTCGGTATCCGTCACAAGACCTCCCGTGCGGGTGATCCGCACCGGCATATTCATATGCAGATCGGCGCGCGCGTGTGGGCGGCTGGGAAGTGGCGGGCACTGGACACCGCCGCGCTATTCAAGCAGCAAGGAGCGATCCGCGCCCTCGGCACGGCGGTGATCGCCGCCCACCCCCAGCTCGCGCGCACGCTCGCAGAGCATGGCCTGACCCTCGATTCGGCCAGCGGCGAAGTCAGGGAGTTGGAGCCGTTCAACGGGGTGATGTCGAAGCGGTCGGCGCAAATCAGGCGCAACCTCAACTGCCTCGAAGCCGAGTGGGAAGCACAGCATCCTGGCGAGGTGCTTGGTCCGGTGATGACGGCGAGGTTGCAGGGCATCGCGTGGACCCACCAGCGGCCCGGCAAGAAGCCTGCCGACCTCAAGGATGAGCAATGGTGGGTGCAGGAACTCCGCGACGCCGGATACGATCCCGCACGCCTCGAACGCCGGGCGGTGCAATCGGTGCTGTCGGTGGATGACCTCGCCGTGCAGGAGGTTGCATCGCGGGCGCTGGATCGGAGCGCGGCGAGTGCGTCGGCGTGGACACGGCACACTGTCCAGGAGCACGTCACCCGCATCACGACCGAGGCAGGCGTACAGGCGACGCCCGACGAGCTGCGGGAGTTCATCGCGGTGGCGACCGGGCTTGCCGTCTCGGATTGCTTCTCCGTGCTGCCGCCGGGCGCCGCGACGCCGGAGCATGTCGCGCACCTGACCAGCCTGAGCGTGGTTGCCGCCGAGGCCGCGCTGCGTGACCAGCTCGCCGCCGCGACACCGCAGCGAGAGCCAGGGCACCCCGACGTGACCGAACCCGCGCGCACCGCTGGACTCGATGAAGGCCAGACCCTCGCGGCCGCTGCGGTCGCGTCGGCCGATCCGCTGGTGATCGTGGAGGGTGCGGCGGGGAGCGGGAAGACCACGATGCTCCGCACTGCCATCGAGGTCGCGGCCGAGCATGGCACAGCGGCGCGGGTCGTCGCGCCGACATTGCGGGCCGCGCAGGTCGCACACGAAGAACTCGGCGTGCCCGCAACCAGTGTTGCGGCGCTTGTGCGCGCGCACGGGTGGCGGTGGAATCGCGATGGCGTATGGACGCGCCTGAGCCCTGGCGATACCGACCCCGAGAACGGGAACACCTACACCGGCCCGCCCGAAGACGCGCGTCTCACGCGGGGCATGCGCGTGATCGTGGACGAGGCCGGGATGCTCGACCAAGACACCGCCCACTCACTCCTCACCGTGACCGCCGAGGCGGGGGCGACGGTCGCGCTCGTCGGCGACCGCGCCCAGCTCCCAGCCGTTGGTCGTGGCGGGGTGCTCGACATGGCCGCGCAGATCAAGGGCCGCACCTACGACATGACCGAACTGCACCGCTTCCGTGATGCTGAGTACGCGGCTCTGACGCTTCGGATGCGCGACAGGGTAGGCCCCGGTGAGGTGTTCGACCGGCTCGCGAAGATGAACCTCGTCACGCTCCACGCCGACGATGAGCAGGTGCGCGAGCACATCACCGCACATGCGCGCGATGGTGAGGCGATCACCGTCTCCACGAACGACGGGGCGGCTGCGTTGAATGAGCGCATCCGTATCGGGCGCGTCGAGCATGGTGCGGTCGATGACATGGTGACGGCGACCGGCAGCGACGGCCTGCCCATCGGCAGCGGCGACATGATCCAGACCCGCAGGAACGACACCGCGCTCGGAGTCGCGAACCGACAGCAATGGATCGTCCAGCACGTCACCGACGACGGCACCGTTTACGCCCGAGAGGTCGGCAGCGGACGCAAGAACCCGCGCACCGTCACCCTGCCCGCCGAGTATGTTCGTGAGCACGCGCACCTGTCCTACGCAGCGACCGCCTACGGGGTCCAAGGCGCAACCGTCACCGCCTCGCACACGGTCCTGTCGGAGGCGACGAGCGCGGCAGGTGTCTACGTCGGGATGACGAGAGGCCGCGAGGCCAACCGGCTGCACGTCGTCGCTGAGAGCCTGGCGGATGCGCGGGCGCAGTTCATTGAGGCCATGGAGCGCGACCCCGCAGACCGGGGCCTCGACCACGCCACCGCTCAGGCCGCCGAAGCCGTGCGCGGCTTCGTCAGCAACGGCCCGGTCAAGCTCGTCACCGAAGAACTCGCCCGGCTCGACCAGGAAGCCGAGCGCGCCCACCGGCAGGCCGAACGGTGGGAGCAGATCGCCGCACGCCTCGACGCCCAGCGTGCCGCGCACCGGGCCGAGGAAGACGAGGCCGCGACCGTGCTCCGCACGGCAGAGGGCGAAGCGGACCGGGTGCGCGTCGAGGTCGCGGGACCGCTCACCAAACAGGCCGAGAACGACGGCGCGGCCTACCTCGCGACCATGCAGACCGAGGCGGCAGCGAGCGCCCGGCTCGCCACCACCGGACGGTTCGGCAGGCGTAGAGCGCGGACCGAGCACCACGCCGCGCTCGAACACACTGGCGCGGCTCGGGCGAGCGTGCGCGCGACCTGGGATGAACCGCCCCGCACCCCTGAATCGCTATCTGCATGGGCGGCGCAGGCAGCGGTACGACGAGCCGAGAGCGACCCCCGCGTGGCCGAGGCCCACCGCGCTGTCGAAACCGCGCGCGCCGGACACAAGGCGACGCAGCGGCGGCACAAGCAGGAACGCCTGGCGTTGCTGGTCAGCGAGCTCGGAGCCGACGAGGCTCGTCGCGACCAGTTCGGGATGCGCACGATCAGCCCGCACCGCAACGCCCAGGATGCTCGCGCGCGAGTCGCCCAGGCCCGTGCCGAGGCCGACGAACTCCGCAGTCTCTCTGTCAGCGAGGCTGCTCGGCGGATCGAGGCCAACCGCGCCGAACAGGAGTACGCGCGGCGACGTGCGGCACAGCGGGCGCGGCAGCTCGACCCGTTCGACCGCGAGCCGCGTCGCCACGATCCTGGCCGCAACGGGCCAGCACGCAGCCTGTAGTGAGCGCTCTGCGACAGCTACTACTCCCAGTGATGGAGCACGATCTTGCCGGTCACTCGTCCGCTCTCGACAGCCTCATGTGCTTCCCGGAGCGTCGCCGCGTTGATGGGGGTGATCGTCCGAGTGGTGGTGGGCCGTACACGGCCCTGGTCTGCGAGGTCGGCAATCTGGTTCAGCAGCCGGTGCTGCTCGACCAGATCGGGGGTCTGGTGGAGGGGGCGGGTGAACATGAATTCCCAGTGCCAGGCGATGCTCTTGGCCTTCAATGGTGAGACGTCGCGGGGGCCGTCATCGATGGCGACGATGTGCCCGAACGGGCGCACGATCCGTGCGTAGACGTCGATCTGCCCTTCGGAGTGCGCGGTGAACACCCAGTCCACGCCGTCTGGCGCGAGCGCGAGCGCCTGGGCGGCGAGGTCGCCACGGTGGTTCACCGTGTGCTGGGCCCCGAGACTGCGTACCCAGGTGCCGCGGTCGGGGTCGGAGGCGGTGGCGATCACGGTTACAGCGGGCAGGAGCGCGTCGGCGAGTTGGAGCAGGATCGAGCCGACGCCGCCGGTCGCCCCGACCACCAGCAGCTTGCCCGTGCTCTCCGGCGTCAGGCGCAGCCGGTCGAACAGGGCCTCCCACGCCGTGATCCCGGTCAGCGGAAGCGAAGCAGCGTCCGCGAACGACAGTATGGACGGCTTGCGGCCGACGATCCGCTCATCCACCACATGCAGACGCTGGTTCGTGCCGGGCCGGTCGATGCTCCCCGCATAGAACACCTCATCACCCGGCTGGAACAGCGTCACGTCCGCGCCGATGCCGCGGACGATCCCCGCGGCGTCGAAGCCGAGCACCCGGAAGCCGCCGCTGGGTGCCCCAGCGCGAAGTTTCACGTCCACCGGGTTCACCGAGACGGCTTCCACCTCGACAAGCAGATCGTGCGGGCGCAGTTCGGGCACGGGAACCTGCTCGGTAACGAGACTCTCGGGGTCGGTGGCGGGGAGATTGCTGTGGTAGCCGATGGCAGTCGTGGTCGTCATGCCTCTATGGTTCCCGCAGCCCTGTAGTTACCGTCAAGGCCATCTAGTTCCCATTCGGTATCATGGCGGCGTGGCGATAGTGACGGATGACTGTGAGCGCAATGATGTTTACGCGGCGATGTGCCCCTGCCGGGACATGCTCGACCTGCTCGCGAACAAGTGGAGCGCCCTGGTGATCGGTGCGCTGGAGGACGGTCCGCAGCGGTTCGGGTACCTGCGATCGAGGCTGCAAGGGGTCAGCCCCAAGGTTCTCTCGCAGACCCTCAAACGCCTCGAAGCACACGAACTGCTCACCCGCACCGTCTACGCGGAAGTGCCCGCCCGCGTCGAGTACGAACTCACCACCCTCGGCCACAGCGCCGCCGCACCGCTCAAGCACCTCCGCGACTGGGTAGAAGACAACATCACGACCGATTGACCCTCGGCGAGGCTCATTCTGAGCATGCCTTGCGGAGATGGACCAGCGGCTGAGCCGCTCCGGTGCGCCGCGCCGTAGCGCGCATGGCGCTGTGTGGCGACCTGCCAGCGGTCACGGGGCATCCACCGTCAGCGTGAGGATCGTCTTCTCGCCCGGCTCAGCGGTGGCTGCCGCAGAGAGAGCCTCTGGGTACTCGGCGAGCGAGGCGATCCGCGGGCGGGGCGGAACGAGTGTGCCGTTGCTGACCGCGGTGAACAGCTCGGTGAGTGCCTGTCGATACCGGGCGCGTCGTGTTGCCACGAGGATCGGCACGGAACAGATGCGTTCCCCCGGACGCGCATAGCGGCGTAGCGCAGAGGCGGCAAAGCCCGCTGCGGTACTGGCGCGCCCTCGTCCGGGTTCCCCACCGAACGCTGTGCGCACGACACGCCCGCCTGCACGGACGGCCCGCCGCACGGACTGGCCGCCCGTATGGTCGATCGCTCCGTCGACGCCACCTGCCGTCACGTCGAGAATCTGCTCGATCCATGTCGGATCGGCGTAGTCGAACACCGAGGCCGTGAACCGCTCGGCATAGGCGTGGGAGCGCGGCGACGCGGTGCCGTAGACGGTGAGTCCTCGGGTGGTCGCGAGCTGCGCAACCCAGGCGCCGACCGCGCCACCCGCGCCCTGCACGAGGACCGTTCCGGAACTCACAGCCAGCGCGTCGAGTGCGAACAGCGCGGTGACCGCATCCAGCGGGATCGTCGCCGCGATCGCGCTGTCGAGAAGGTCGGGCACAGGAACCAGCAGTGACGGTGCGATGCTGATGAGGCTTGCGTGCGCGCCCATTCGGGGCAGGATGCCCGCGACACGCTGCCCGACTTGCAGGCCGGACCGTTCGCCCGCTGGCAGACGCTCGATGACACCGATGAAGTCGTAGCCGGGGACGAACTCCCTCACGGGTTGCAGCAGATAGTCACCCCGGACAGCCATCACGTCGGTCACCCCCACCGAGGCATGAGTGACGCGGACGAGGGCGCGGCGGCTGCTCCGACTTCGTGGCATCCGTTCTCGGACCACCGCCGGGTAAGCCAGCCCGAACCGCTCCACCCGCGCCACATCACGGTCGAGCGACGAATCACTTAGGTAACATGTCATGCGGTCAAGGGTAGCGGAGATAGATGACATGTCACACGAATCGGGTGCGGCGGCGGTGCTCGCCTTCTCGTTCGAGGTCAAGAGCCTCGTCACCGAGCTGAACGCCGCCCTGGCCACACTGTTCCGGCCGCTCGGCCTGACCTGCGTGCAAGCCGAGGCAATCATGGCACTGGACGACCTCGGCCCGGTCACACTCAAACAGCTCGCCGCGCATCTGGTCGCCGAGTCCGGGCACCCGAGCCGTCTCGTCTCTCGCCTGGTCGAGAACGGTCTCGTGGCGCGAACCGGCTCCGAAAAAGATGGCCGCGCTGTCGTGCTCGAACTCACCGGCCCGGGCGCGCTGCTCGCCGCGCAAGCTCGCGCGGCACGAGCGCCGCTGCTCGCCGACTTCGCGGAGCACTACGGAGCGCGGCTGGACACTGTGACGACGCTCATCCGAGACCTCCGACACGACCTCGCGGAACGATAGACTGAGACCGCGCACACGCGCACGATCACAGGTGAGTGCGTTTGGGGCACCTCGGCTACGCGGTCACCGCCTACCGCGCGCAGGGGATCACGACCGACACCGCACACGCCGTCGTCGAGCCCGGAACGACGCGCGAGAACCTGTACGTCGCGATGACGCGGGGGAGAGCGTCAAACACCGCCTATGTGGTCGTGTCGCGCCCCGACGATAACCACTCCGCTCGGCACCCCGGCGAGCGTCCGGATGCCACGGCCCGCGACATCCTCGCAGGCGTCCTCGGCCACGTCGGCGCCGAGCTGTCGGCACACGAGACGATCGCCGCCGAGCAGGAGGCGTGGGGCTCGATCGCGCAGCTCGCCGCGGAGTACGACACGATCGCGGCGTCCGCACAGCGACCACGGTGGACGCGCCTCGTTCACGCCTCCGGCTTGCCTGCCGATCTGGTCGAGGCCGCGATCGCGTCGGACGCCTTCGGAGCTCTGACTGCGGGCCTTCGACGCGCCGAAGCGCTCGGTCACAACGTCGAGACGCTTCTCCCACGCATCGCTGCCGCGCGCGGATTCGAGGATGCTCAGGATGCCGCGGCCGTGCTTCACGCGCGTCTCGAGCGAGTCCTCGCACTGCCATCGAGCGGTAGCTCGCGGGGGAGTGAGCGCCGGCTGGTCGCTGGCCTCCTTCCGAAGGCGGTCGGGGAGATGGATGCCGAGATGCGACGTGCCCTCGACGAACGGGCACATCTCATCGAGGAGCGCGCGTCGGCTCTCGTCGATTCTGCAGTGGAATCGGGGGAGAGGTGGATCGATGCGCTCGGACGCATCCCCGTCGATCCGGCGCGAGCAGGTGCCTGGCGGCATCAGGCGCGCATCCTTGCCGCGTACCGTGACCGGTACGGCGTTTTCGAGGATGATGCGCTCGGCGCTCCCGCTACGTCGCCGAATCAGCGGATGGATGCCGCGGTCGCAGCCGTGGCGCGCGATCGCGCGATCTGGCTCTCGCGGGCGGATGCTCCTACACAGCCGCACCGGGCGCATCGGCCCACGCGCGCTATTCACAGCCTGTAGCGGATGGTCCTATCGACACCGCCGGGGCGAGCGTAGCCTGAGCGCAATCGCAGGATCCACGCCTGAAGGAGAGGCCTGGCCCATGTTCCAACTGCTCATCGCTTTCGTGAATCGCGTCTACACGTTCTTCCAGCGGACCATGCCGACGAACATGATCATCCGCGCCACGCACGCGCGCCGCGGCCTGAAGTGGGGCGTGCCTGCAACGCTGCTCGCGGTCGTGTACGTCGTGATCGGGGCTACGCTCTCTCAGTGGGTCGCCGACGGCGCGCCGGGCTGGATCAACCTGCTCGTGCTCATGTGCCTGTGGAACGCGCTCAAGTTCGTGGTGAACGGTCCGGTCTCGCTCGTGCGGCTGGTGCGCGTGCGGGGGATCGAGCGTCGCTACCGCGACGCCGGTGTGGCGTCGACTGAATCAATGTCGGTCGGCTGAGACTTCGCGCAAGTGCGCTGGCGTCGGCCCGCCACCACGGCTTGAGAGCCGTCCGCACACCGTGCATGTCACTCGACAGGTCATACGGTCGTCATTGGCACGCGCACGACCCGATCGCATCAGCACGCGCGAGGAGCGGTATGCGAGCCCTACGCGGACCTAGAACCCGGCGTCGCCTCGAGCACATAGTTAAAGCTTGGCGAGCCGGGACGGTCTGGATATCGCGCCTCGGCCCAACCAGCCGCCTCCCAACAGCCGCCGACATCAATTGAGACGAGGCTCAGCAAGTTACCTTCGTGTAGAGCAACGATTGCCGCGCTGATGTCACGTCCCCGTGTCCTGCGCCGATGCGTTCCGTGCATCAGGCACGGGCGCTAACGCATTGGCCATCCACAACTCCTATGGTGCGCTCAAAGTGATCGAGGCCACCAACTGAGTGATCAACTACCCACTGAGCAGCAACGGCTAGCCGCATGGTGAGGAGCGCCATGAAGACGCGCCGCAGCGTCACCTGGACCACACATGGTTCCCATCCGGCGGATGTCGCCTTCTCCATTTCCGCACGCTCGACTCCTGGGCCCGGTGTCGCGGACAGCCGAGCTCTATTGACTTCACGATCGCACTTTCGTACAAGTACGGACACGGGCGGCGCATCGACTTCGCCGCTGCCCTGTACCTTCCCGCGATCATCAAACCCATTGGAGAAGTCTTCCCACAGACGGGTCGTTCTTGGTGATCGCATCTGTCGCGCGCTGCTCTCGGGATGGACGCGCGCGGCTTCCACGACAGATGGGCGTCAGCCGTCCGAACCATGCTCCCTGCGAGGGGCGGTTCGGGCGAGCGCCGCTCAACGACTGTGGAAAACTATCCGCGGACGGACCCGCACCGCGTACTGTGATCGCGTGCTCATCGAGTTTCCCGGCGACCCGCTCCGCGACGCCACGATGAACTGCCCAGACTGCCTCGAGCCCATGGAACCCCGGCTCGCTGTCTGGTGGTGTGAGGCCTGTGGGCTTGCGCAGCCGTCGGACATCCACCAAGGCGATGTCGGAGACGGGATCTAGCATCGAACATCTCTACGGCAATGGAGATGATCAATGCGAGTTCCGGTCCGCGAGGACATTCAGGTTTGGTGTGAGCGAGAGGTGCCGAGCCGCCTCGTCTGGCGGTGAAAGCTGGCGCGCGATTGACACCCCCACGCTTCAGGCCCGCGGCGATCTGTGGGACAGCTGGCGCTTCACCGCGCGTTCCGATCAGGACCATCGCACCGTCGCTCGACGTCGAGCGCGTCGGAGACCGGTGGCTGCTCGTGGCTGCCTGGGACTAGCGGGACGTGGGGCAGAATCGTCGTAACGACTCCGTGAGCCGCGACATCGAGCGCTCGGACCGGATTCGCGCAGTTCCGATCGCCCACGTAGAGCCCCGTGAGGTTGACGCGGTGGCGATCGCCTGGACAGGCACCGCGGCGCTCGTGCGGTGGATCGGTGAAGATCAGCAAGAGCATCACGCCTGGGTCTATGCGGGGGCGGTGCGCCGGCGTGAGTGACGAGCGAAGGACGGGCGCGCTCGACACCCGTGCTATCCGTGCCGCTACGTTGATTGAATGGAACTCTGGGCTGCTGTTGTTGCAGTGATCGGCACCACCCTAGGTGCGCTCATTGGCATCGTGTCGGGGCGGTGGACAGCCGACACGGAGTGGAAGCGGTCCGAAGCGAAGCGACTCACCGAGCTTCGCAAGGTCGCATACGCGGCCTACGGTGAGGCGGTGAAACAAGACGTTCGCGTATCCCGGAAGATGGCCGCCGGACTCGGCGCAGCATCGAGCGACAATCCTCTTACTCGCGACGAGGGCAGAAGTCGTCTGGCTGACATTAACGAACGCAGGTCGGCAGCGCTCGAAGGAGTCTTGCTCGTCGGATCGCGGGCGACCGTGGATCATGCACGCATCTGGCAACACGCCGTATGGCACCTTCGCAAGCGCGTCCTGGCTGCCCCGGACATCACGAGTGACGAGTACAGCAGGCTCTACCGGATGGCCGGAAAGGCTCGCGAGAACTTCTACCGCGCCTCTCGCGCCGATCTCGACGTTGGCGGAGAGTCGGCTAACGCGATGCCGCATCATGACCTCGAGGCAGCGTGGCGGGCACTCGCCTGAAAGGCACTAATTCCGGTTCAGCCCATGCCGCCGTGAGTCGAGCGCCATCTTGAAGTGGCTTTCCGCGATGTCGATATCGCGCGTCGGCGTCCCTGGATCGCACACCCGGAGCAAGGAGCACCGGAAGGTACTTGGATCCAGGGTGCGCAACTCGACGTTTCCACCATGCCCGTTGGTCGCGTAGGCACTCCACCGCTGCCGGATGCTTTCTGCCCCGTCAGCCTTGCCGACGTAGTGTCGGCCGTCCCGCGTGTCCGTGATGAGGTAGATCCCGACGACGGACGACAGCGCCGTGCGCCACGACGCGTAGCGATACTCTCGCATCACTGCTTGGAGCTGCGGGTAGCTCAAGATCAGGCGATCGAAACCCGGGAACGGAATCGGCTCGGCGTCTGCGATGCCCATGACGTGGTGTTTGCCCGCCACGGTGCCACTCATGCGCCACGTGCGCGGAGAGTTCCACCCGATGACCAAGCGGCTGCAAAGATCCGCCATGTGGTCTGTCTCGACGAGGTCGAAGGTCCGCAGGATTCCGTCGTTGCTGAGCTCGCCGCGGTTCTCCACCACAGACCACAGCCGCGCCTGGTCCCCACCCTCCTTGATGAACACAACCCAGAGCGGCTGCGGAGTGTCCGGAAAGCTCCTCGTGCTGGCGGACTGCCGCCGCGTGTACTCGAGTATCTCCGCGTGAGTGGAGTCTGCGTGCAGCCCGGTCAGGCCGCTCTCTTCCGACTCCTGCGCGAAGGCGTGCCGAATGACGAGCGCCCGAGCCGGATCGATACCGGCGTCGACGAGAAGTGGGTGAGCGTCAAAGACATGGAACAGCCATCCTTCTTGTTGGACGTACTCGCGAGCGTCGGCCGAACGAAATCAGGCGCGGAACTGGATCTTCCGGAATGGCCATAGAACGATTCTCGCGGAGCCCAGATGCGCTCATCGAACCCGCGATGCTACAGATCCTCCTTGCCCGCGAGCCCGCTCGGCGAGTGAGGTTCGCCCACTCCGCGCAGGAAGACCGCGACCGCTTGGCGCTCCCGTTCGCTCAGTTCGTGCGCGCGTCCTTCGATCATCCGCATCACTGACTGCTGAAGCGCCGGTGGAACATCCTCGTCGCTGATCTCAGCATGCGCGATCAGCCATCGCTGCTTGGCGGCAAAGTCTTCCGCCAGCTTGAGCTGAAGTTGCGCGATGAGCAGGTCGCTACGCGTCACTAAGATTGGGCTTTCGCGGACCTCCAGGTCAGGCGAACGGGAAGCGTCTTCCTCCGGTTCCGCTTCGGGGACGGCGCTACTTGCAATCGCCTTTGCCTCCGCGCGCTCTAGCGCTCGGCTGCGTCGGCGTGCGACGAACTCATTGATCTTTGCCTTCGTGGCGGGCGCAGCAACGTCTCGGAGTAGGGGAACGAAGAACTCGCGAATGACGACGTCCGTGAGCTCGGCGACGCCGTCGAGGACCGCCTTCTGCCCAGGCGTTAGCTCCCGTGGCGACGAGCCAGAAGTGACATAGATCGGATCGCCTTGGTATCGCTGACGGAGTTCGTCCTCATCAACCGCGCGCGACTCGGTCGGGCCAGCCACGTTCCTGGTCTCTTTGCTGCGGAGCAGATCACTCTCGAACTCGTCCGACTTCGAGGAGTTCGATCGGTACGTGTCCTTCTTCCGCCGAACGACACGAATCTCCTCGACGTAATCTTCTTCGTCACTCACGTGCGCTCCCCGGTGATGCTGATCATCCCCACGGTAGCCGAGCACGTGCGCTGGGTCGTTCGTGAATGTGGGGCTGATGGGCTCGTAGCCTGAACTCATCATGACCGACGAATTCAAAGCGATCGCGGCTCGCATCGAGGCGAACCCGCTGGGTCGGCTCATGTACGGGCAGCGGGAGCTGTTCCACTCCAACCTCATCGGCTGGTACTTCGACCGGCTGCCAGACGCTGCCGACGCCACCTTCCGACCGCTCTCTGCGCCTGGGGAGGACTCGCGCCGCTTCGTGGAGCGCGAGCGCGGCCACATGGATCTCGTCTTCCATTGGTCGGATCGTGCGCCGCTCGTCATCGAGAACAAGGTCTTCTCGCTGCCGCACCGCGACCAGCTTGATGAGTACGAGGCGGCTGCCTCCAAGTGGCCGCACCGACCCGCCCTCGTGCTCTTGTCAGTCAGTGAGCCGGACTTCGACCTCGGCGAGTGGCACTACCTGAGCTACGCCGAATTCGCCGAGCGGATTCGGGAGGCGTTGCCGGCCTCAGACGCGTCCTACGAGGTTGAGACGATGCGCCGCTACGCCGCACTCGTCTCTGACCTGCATCAGCTCGTTTCGGCCGTAGACGTGCAGTCTGACGACGAGCGGGTGTGGCTCCCCGACAGCTTGCTCGGGGCGATCTCCAGCTCGCAGATGCGCGCCGCGCTCCGGAAGGCGCGAGCCCAGCGAGTAGCGCACGTCCTCAACGACCTTCTGCCGGGACTTGAGCAGCCGGCGGCGGGTGGCATGAGCAACGCCACACCGTTGGTCGAGTCCTTCGAGTACGTCTACACCCGCGGCATGCACCTGCACCTCGGCTGGCAGCTCCAGGGCGACCAGTTCCGCCGCGCAGCGGTCTATCACGACCAGTCCATCTCCGGCCGAAGCCAGGAGTCCCGGCGGCTTCGCGAGGACGTCAGTCGCGAGCACCCCGAGTTCTACTCGTTCCCCGCCCCGCTCCCGCAGGCGATTGGCGGGCGCAAGGAGTTCAACCACTTCGCGCCATCCTTCGTCTACAAATACGTCAAGGCGCCAGCGTTGACCATCGCGGAACTGAAGGCAGCGGCGGCCGCGGTGCACGCGGAGATCGAACGCTTCCGTCTGGAGGGGGCTGACGAGGACCGTCCGGCCGACGCCGTGCGCCGCGCACCGTAGCCGCGTCATCGCAGACGAGAGGTACGGGACGCCCGGGAGTCACTGTTTACGAAAAACACTGGTCATGCGATAATTAGCGTCAGACAGCCGTGGCTAGGTTGAGGCGTCGTCCTCCCGCCCGTACAACCCGTTTCGCGCCGTTCCGAACGACGCGCCCGGGGTGTGTCTGCACCCACCGGTACGGTGAGAGCGACACCTCGTCGACAACGTAACGCGCCTGGGGCGCAGGAGATAACTACATGGCACCGACAACGAAGGAAGCGCAGCGCGCCGAACTCCATAAGACGATTTGGCGCATCGCAAACGACCTTCGTGGCTCGGTCGATGGCTGGGATTTCAAGAGCTACGTGCTCGGGATGCTGTTCTATCGATTCGTCTCGGAGAACCTCGCGCTCTACATCAACAAGGGCGAGCGCGCCGCTGGCGAACCGAACTTCGATTACGCCCGGCTCCCGGACGCCGCCGCGGAGTTCGGTCGGAGCGAGACTGTTGCCGAGAAGGGGTTCTATATCCTTCCTTCCGAGCTCTTTGCGAACGTTCGGGAGCGCGCGGCAACCGACGAGAACCTCAACGAGACCTTGGAGCGCGTCTTCAAGAACATCGAAGGTTCAGCGCTCGGGACCGACAGCGAAGACGACCTGAAGGGGCTATTCGACGATCTTGACGTCAATAGCAACAAGCTCGGTGCCACAGTCGCGAAGCGCAACGAGAAGCTCGTCAAGCTGCTGCACGCGATCGGCGATCTGCCGCTGGGCGACCTCCAGGACAACTCAATTGACCTCTTCGGCGACGCGTACGAGTACCTCATGCAGATGTACGCAGCCAACGCAGGCAAGTCTGGCGGCGAGTACTACACGCCCCAAGAAGTATCTGAACTCCTTGCACGCATCACGGTCGTCGGGAAGACAGCCGTCAACAAGGTCTACGACCCCGCCGCGGGGTCTGGCTCACTGCTGCTGAAGTTCGCGAAGGTGCTCGGCAAGGAGAACGTGCGCCAGGGCTTCTACGGTCAGGAGATCAACCTGACCACCTACAACCTCGCGCGCATCAACATGTTCCTGCACGACGTCAACTACGAGAAGTTCAACCTCGCGCACGGTGACACACTCATCGACCCAGCGCACTGGGACGATGAGCCGTTCGAGGCGATCGTTTCCAACCCGCCGTACTCGATCAAGTGGGACGGAGACGCCAACCCGCTGCTGATCAATGACGAGCGCTTTGCGCCGGCAGGCGTCCTCGCACCTAAGTCGAAGGCCGATCTCGCCTTCACGATGCACATCCTCAGCTGGCTGGCCGTGAACGGTACGGCGGCAATCGTCGAGTTCCCGGGTGTGCTCTACCGCGGGGGCGCCGAGCAGAAGATTCGCAAGTATCTCATCGACAACAACTACGTCGATGCGGTCATCCAGCTCCCCGCCGATCTGTTCTTCGGTACGACCATCGCAACCTGCATCATCGTGCTGAAGAAGTCGAAGACCGACAACTCGGTGTTGTTCATCGACGCGTCGGCCGAGTTCACGCGGGTAGGCAACAAGAACAAGCTCACGCCGGATGATCAGCAGAGCATCTTGCTCGCCTACGAGAAGCGGGAAGATGAAGACCACTTCGTCAAGCTCGTACCAAACGGGGACATCGCCTCTAACGGCTACAACATCGCGGTCTCGTCCTATGTCGAGCAGGAGGACACCCGGGAGGCTATAGACATTGATTTGCTCGAACGAGACATCGAGCGCATCGTCTCGCGCCAAGCCGTACTCCGCACAGAAATTGACGCCATCGTGGCTGACCTGCGGGACTCGCGATCAGCCGGAGCCAGCTCGTGAGCGGCATTGTTCAAGTTGCCAAACAGTTCCACTCGGACACCGAGGCATGGGATCTGAAGTCGTACGTTCTCGGTGCGCTCTTCTATCGCTTCCTCTCTGAGGACCTTGCGGCGTTCATCAACGCCGAGGAGCTCGCTGCCGGGGCGACCGATTTCGACTACGCGGACCTTGACGACGCGACCGCTGAACAGGCTCGCCTCACGACGATCGACGAGAAGGGCTACTTCCTCCTGCCGAGCCAGCTTTATGAAACGGTGCAGTCAGGGGCAGCGAAGGACGAAAATCTCAACGAGACGCTGGTCTCGGTGTTCAAGGCGCTCGAGGCCACCGCCGTGGGAACCGCGAGTGAGAACGTCTACAAGGGTCTCTTCAGTGGGTTCGACCCGAACGCTCTCGTGCTCGGCGACACAGTCGATGCGCGCAACAAGCGGTTGGCTGGTCTCCTCACGGCGATCGCCGGTTACGAGATGAACAACGCGGCAGATGACTTCGATGAGCTCCTGCGCTACTACGTCACGACCGCAGGCAAGAAGGGCGGCGACCACTTCACGCCACCAACGATTGCGGAGTTGGTGGCCCGACTCGCGACCCAGGCCAATCCCGAGGCGCGAAGCGTCTACGACCCTGCATTCGGATCCGGTTCACTCTTGATTCAGACCCGGCAGCGGCTCGCGCATGAAGCGACCGTCAGCGGACAGGAGCTTGTGCGCACGAACTACAACATGGCGCGCATGAACCTTCTTGTGCACGGCATCGAGTTCGGCTGGATCGATCTCGACGGCGGCGCCAGCACGCTGACTGACCCCTCTCACCGCGACGACGAACCCTTTGACATCATCGTCTCCAACCCGAAGTGGTCGGCGAAATGGGTCGGCAAGGACGACGCCGTCCTCATCAACGACGATCGGTTCGCGCCGGCCGGCGTACTGGCGCCGAAGCAATACCACGACCTCGCGTTCACGATGCACGCCGCATCCTGGCTGGCCACCGACGGCGTAGCGGTGCTCGTGCAGTTCCCCGGCACCCTCTACCGAGGTGCCGCCGAGGCGAAGATCCGGCAGTACCTCGTGACCAACAACTTTGTGGACACCGTGATCCAACTGCCACCGGACTGGGGCTATGGCGTCACGGTTGCAGGCGTAGTCGTCATCCTCCGCAAAGCGAAGCGCGACAGTGCTGTTCTCTTCGTTGACGCATCGAAGCTGTGCGACCGCGTCGGCAACAAGAACGAACTGCTTGAACAGCACCAGACGGCGATCCTCGATGCCGTTGCGTCTCGCGGGGACATCGAGCACTTCACGCGCTTGGTGCCAAACGAGGACATCGCGCTCCAGCAGTTCGACCTCTCTGTCTCGCGGTACGTGCAGCCAGCAGACAACCGAGTTGCTGTCGACATCCGCGCGCTGAACGCGAAGATCGCGGGGATCGTCGAGCGTCAGAACGAGCTCCGCACCGGAATCGACGCGATCGTCGCTGATCTTGAAGGAGCCGCGTCATGAGCCGGATCGATGACCTGCTCGCAGAGCTGGCGCCGGACGGGGTTCCGACTGTGCCCCTTGGTGACATCGGTGTATTTGTGCGTGGCAACGGCCTCCAGAAGACCGACCTCACCCAGGAAGGCTTTCCGGCCGTGCACTACGGCCAGATCCACACGCACTACGGGATTTGGACGGTAGTGACGAAGTCCTTTACCGATCCCGCGCTCGCCAAGAAGTTGAGGCACGCCCACCCTGGGGACCTCATCATCGCGACTACAAGCGAGGACGACGAGGCCGTCGCTAAGGCGACCGCCTGGCTCGGAACGGGTGACGTGGCGGTCAGCGGGGACGCATACATATACCGCCACAGCATGGATCCGCGATTCGTTTCATACTTCTTTGCGTCTCGGAGTTTCCAGGAGCAGAAGGCTCGATTCGTTAGCGGCACGAAGGTGCGACGAATTTCAAGTGACGCTCTTTCTAAGATCCGAATCCCCGTACCGCCTGCCGAGGTGCAGTCGGAAATCGTGAAAATCTTGGATCAGTTCACACAGCTGGAGGCGGAGCTGGAGGCGGAGCTGGAGGCGGAGCTGGAGGCCCGTCGGACTCAGTATGCCTACTACCGAACCGTGTTGTTGGGGTCGTCCGATCAAGACGGGTCACGAGACGTCACACTGGGCGAAATTATTCGATTGAACTTCGGCGCGCGAATCACGAAGAAGGATGACGCTGGGACGCTGTTTCCGGTCTACGGAGGCGGAGGCGAGAGCTTCCGGACCGACGCGTTCAATCGCGAAGACGAATGGGTAGTGTCTCGCTTCGCGATGTCTGCGAACTGTGTTCGGCGCGTTGCGGGCAAGTTCTGGATGCTTGACTCCGGGTTTACATTCGACGTTATCGATCCTTTGGTCGAGAAAGACTTCGTTGGGCAGCTTCTCCTTAGCATGCAGCCGACGATCTTTGCGACGTCCACCCAATCGGCTCAAAAGAACATTGACGTTGCCGGGTTCAAGCAGTTGAGGGTTCAGATGCCGTCGCTCGAGACTCAGCGTCGGGTCGCATCAGAACTCGCGAGCTTCGATGACATGGTGAACGACTTGAGGAATGGCCTCCCCGCCGAACTTGCTGCTCGTCGCAAGCAGTACGAGTACTACCGAGACAAGCTCATGACCTTCGAGGGGGCATCGGCATGAGTGATGCAGTTGGCCGCAGGTACGATCCGATCGCAGTCTCTGGAGAGAGCACGGTCGTTGCTGAGTATGTGACCGAAGCCTCTCACGCGTCGGCCTACCAGTCCGAGTCTGATCTCGAACGCGAGATGATTCGGCTGCTCCAGTCGCAGGCCTACGAGTACCTCCCGATCACCTCTGAAGCTCAACTGGTTACGAACCTCCGCGTGCAGCTTGAGACGCTGAACCACATCGAGTTCAGCGACACCGAGTGGGACGACTTCTTCAAGAACAAGATCGCCAGCCAGAACGACGGCATCGTTGAGAAGACGACGCGCATCCAGGCGGACCACGTCCAGATCCTGACCCGCGATGACGGTTCGACCAAGAACATCTCGTTGATCGACAAGAAGACCATCCACAACAACCGCCTGCAGGTGATCAACCAGTACGAGATTGGCCAGGGCGAAGGCGGTGCGCAGTACGCGAATCGCTACGACGTCACAGTCCTCGTGAACGGCCTGCCGATGGTGCACATCGAGCTGAAACGTCGCGGCGTCGACATCCGCGAGGCCTTCAACCAGATCAACCGCTACCAGCGCAACAGCTTCTGGTCAGGCTCAGGTCTCTTCGAGTACGTCCAGTTGTTCGTCATCAGCAACGGGACGCTGACCAAGTACTACTCCAACACGACGCGCAACCGTCACATCGACGAAGGCAAGAAGGCGTCAGGCAGCAAGAAGAAGACCAGCAACAGCTTTGAGTTCACGTCGTGGTGGGCGGACGCGCAAAACAGGCCGATCCAGGAGCTCACGGCCTTCGTCAAGACGTTCTTCGCGAAGCACGCACTGCTCAACATCTTGACCAAGTACTGCGTGCTCACCGTCGATCGTGACCTGCTGGTAATGCGCCCGTACCAGATCGTGGCGACCGAGCGGATCCTGCAGCGCATCGAGATCGCGACCAACTACAAGCGGCTCGGCACCATCGAGGCCGGCGGGTACGTCTGGCACACCACAGGGTCGGGGAAGACCCTCACCTCGTTCAAGACCGCGCAGCTCGCGTCGAAGCTCCCAAGCGTCGACAAGGTGCTATTCGTCGTGGACCGTAAGGATCTCGACTATCAGACCATGCGCGAGTACGACCGGTTCGAGAAGGGGGCGGCAAACTCCAACGCGTCGACTTCGGTGCTCAAGAAGCAGCTCGAAGACCCGAACGCGCGGATCATCATCACGACGATCCAGAAGCTTTCGAACTTCGTTCGCGCCAACAAGGGTCACGAGATCTACTCGGGCCACGTCGTGATCATCTTCGATGAGTGTCACCGCTCGCAGTTCGGCGACATGCACACGGACATCACACGCGCGTTCAAGCGCTACAACCTCTTCGGCTTCACGGGCACGCCGATCTTCGCGGCCAACTCGGGCAGTGGCGGAAACCCGCGCCTGCGAACGACCGAGCAAGCGTTCGGCGACAAACTGCACACCTACACGATCGTCGACGCCATCACGGACAAGAACGTTCTGCCGTTCCGCATCGACTACATCAACACCGTCAAGGTGGGCGCTCCTGACGACAAGCAGGTCTCGGGAGTGGAGTCGGAAAAGGCGCTCCTGGACTCGCGGCGCGTGGCGCAGATCGTGGAGTACACGCTGCAGCACTTCGACCAGAAGACGAAGCGCGCCTCCAGCTACGAGCACTCGGTCGTCATCAACGTCGGTGAGTCCGTCCGTACCCGTCGCCGCGTCGAAGCCCTCCGTGAGAAGAAGCGTGTCCGCGGATTCAACGCCATTTTCGCCACCGCTTCTATCGAAGCCGCCCAGCGCTACTACTTAGAGTTCAAGACGCAGCAGAAGGGCCTGACGCCGGATCGTCGACTGAAGGTCGGTGTCATTTTCTCGTACGGTGCCAACGATGCTCAGGACGAGGACATCCTCGACGACGAGGCGTTCGACACCGAGGGACTCAGCGGCGACGCGCGGGAGTTCCTCGAGTCCGCGATCAAGGACTACAACGGTCTCTTCGGCACGAGCTACGACACCAGCAGCGACAGCTTCCAGAACTACTACAAGGATCTGTCGCAGCGGATGAAGAACCGCGAGCTCGATCTGGTCATCGTGGTCAACATGTTCCTGACGGGCTTTGACGCCACGACGATGAACACGCTGTTCGTGGACAAGAACCTTCGCTCGCACGGACTCATCCAGGCCTACTCGCGCACCAACCGGATCCTGAACTCCGTCAAGACCTACGGCAACATCGTCTCGTTCCGGAACCTCGAAGATGCGACCAATGCCGCCCTCGAGCTCTTCGGTAACAAGGACGCCCGAGGCGTCGTCCTGCTGAAGCCGTACCAGGACTACTACGGCGAGTACGTCGAAAAGGTGACCGAACTCCTGCAGAAGTACCCGCTCGGCCAGCAGATCATCGGAGAGTCGGCGCAGAAAGACTTCATCGCACTCTTCGGCGCCATCCTGCGACTTCAGAACATCTTGACCTCCTTCGACGACTTCGAGGGGCAGGACCCGCTCACCGAGCGTCAGGCGCAGGACTATCGCAGTTTGTACCTTGACTTCTACGCGGAGTTCCGGCGCGATCGTGACAGCGACAAGGAGCTGATCAACGACGACGTGGTCTTCGAGATCGAGCTCATCAAACAGGTCGAGATCAACGTCGACTACATCCTGATGCTCGTCGAGAAGTATCGCGCCAGCTTCGGAGACGGCGAGGACAAGGAGATCCGCGCTGAGATTTCGCGTGCCGTGCAAGCGAGCCCGAGCTTGCGCAGTAAGCGCGACCTGGTCGAAGACTTCGTCGACTCTGTATCCGTGACCGGGGCCGTCGACGATCAGTGGCAGGCCTTCGTCGCTGCCAAGCGTGAGGCCGAGCTTGACACGCTAATCACCGACCAGAATCTCCGCCCGGATGAGACGCGCGCGTTTATCGAGGCGGCGTTCCGTGACGGACAGCTCCGGACCACCGGCACGGCAATCACCAAGATCTTGCCGCCCGTCTCGAGGTTCGCCGTGGACGGCGGGCACGGTGAGAAGAAGCGCACAGCCGTTGAGGCACTTGCGCGCTTCTTCGAGCGATTCTTCGGCCTGGGATCTGGGGGCGAATCGTGAAGCTGACCCGAATCAAGCTGGAGAACTATCGCCGACTCGAAGACACCGAGATCGAAGTCCGCGACCACCTCGTCCTGGTCGGAGCCAACGATGTCGGGAAGTCTTCGCTCCTGCGGGCGCTCGACCTAACTCTTGGCGCAAGTACCGCGCAGCTGTACTCAAGCCTGAGCGCGGACGACTTCCGAGATTCCGACCAGGAACTTCGCTTCCAGGTCGAGCTCGTTGACTTCTCTGCGGACGAGAAGACGCTCTTCGCGGACGAGATCTTTGTTGACCCCGTGACGCGCAGGACTTCGCTCACCATCCAGCTCACCGCATCCGTCGATGCCAGCGAATCCCTCAGCATCACGCGGGTTGGCCCCCACGCAGGTACTGGGCGGCAGCTCTCCCGTGACCAGATCGCCGGGCTTGGGTGGAAGTTCCTCAGCGCAACCGCGCAGACCCGCGACCTTCGCGAGGATCGCCGGTCGGCGCTCGATGACATGCTCAAGGCCGTCGATCTCGGCACTGAGAAGGCTGGCTTCGACGCGATCGCGACAAGCTTTCAGGACGCGCTCGATGGCTCCGATACGCTCGGCGACCTGCGCAAGCAGCTCGCCGGCCAGCTTTCCAAAGCGCTTCCGGAGAAACTGAAGAAGAGGGATCTCTCCTTCGTGAGCGGCGCCTCAGCTGACGACGATCTTCTCAGCGATGTCCGTCTCCGTGTCACGAAGGGTGGGGTCGAGCACGAGCTATCTCAGCAGTCCGACGGCACGCGCGCGCTCTACGCGATCGCCCTCTACGACCTGATGAGCGCGGGCGCAAACGTCGTCGGCATTGACGAGCCCGAGATTCACCTCCATCCCACGTCCCAGCGCAGCCTTGCTCGCCTCCTTCGCGCGAGCAGCAATCAGAAGGTGCTTGCAACGCACTCATCGGACATCGTCGGCGCATTCGACGCGGACTCGATCGTTGTAGTGCGTCCCGGCGGCAAGATCGTCCAACCCGACGCAGGCTTCCTCGCTGCGGACGAACGTACCTTCGTGAAGTGGTGGGTTCGGGACAAGTTGGAGCCGCTCACCGCAACCCGCGTCGTCACGGTCGAGGGCCTCTCCGACCGCATCATCTTGGAACGCGTGGCAGACCTGACTGATCGCAATCTCGATCGCCTGGGCGTCTCCGTCATCGAGACGGACGGCTCGAGCGAGATCAAGCCGATCGCCAAACTCTTCGGCGCGATGGGCTTCAAATTGGCGGTTTCTCGTCTCATCGATCTTGATGCCGAGAGTGATGTGGCGGACGCGCTTGGCATCCCGGTCGCTGACCTCCGCGCCAACTCGGTGTTCACCTCGCAGCGTGACCTTGAAGATGAATACGTACGAGCGCTCGGCGGAACGAACGTCTATGCGGCGCTCGTCGGTGGCGGGCAGTTCTCAAAGAATGAGCTCGCCAACTGTGTGCCGACCGGGGGTGGCGGTACCTACACTGATGTCGACGTCGCCACCTTCTGTCGGGCTAACAAGCGAAAAGTGCGCGCAGCACTCTCGGTCCTACCCATCTTGACGAGTGCCAATGCTCGCGGCATCACGAGCATTGATGATCTTCTGACGGAGATCGCGCCGTAGATGATCCGACCGACTGCATCTCAGATATCGATCCGTGACGCTGCCGCTCGAGACCTACTTGTGATCGCGCCCGCAGGCTGCGGAAAGACAGAGGCGCTCGCGCTGCGTGTTCAGGGTCTGTTGCAACGCGGCGACGTCCGCGCTCCACAGCGGATCCTCGTCACCACCTTCTCGAATCGGGCGCGAGACAACATCCGGGAGCGGCTCCAGGACTACCTGCCGCTGGCGACGCTGCGAGAGCGCGTGACCATCACTAACTTCCACGGATTGGCTGCACGCCTCTTTCGCGCGCACGCCAACGTGATCGGACTTGATCCCGCGATGACTCTCCCCGACGGCGATTGGGTTGGAGCACAGTGCCGCGCTAGCAACTTCGACTGGAACACGATCACAGCGGTGCAAGCGACCTTGAGGAACGCCAAACAGGAGCCGCGCACCGACGAGGAGGTGGAAGCCTACTTAAGCGCGCCCGGCCGAGAAGCCGCGCTTGCCATTGAACGCCAACGTCTAGCGGAAGGGCGGTTGACCTACGACGATCTACCGCGCTTGGCAGAGCTGATCCTCGCGGACGATTTGGTGACGGATCTGTACCAGGCTCATTTCGGCAGCGTGATCGTCGATGAGTTTCAGGACCTCACTCCCCAGCAACTGCGCATCGTGAATCGAGTTGGCTACAAAAAGACAACGTTCGCGGGGGACTTAGCTCAAGGAATCTACGGCTTCGCTGGAGCCAAGCCATCAGATGTCGACGCGGCGGTTCGCGCTGAGTGCACTGAGGTTATCGAGTTCTCCGAGTCGCATCGGTCATCGCCCGCCGTGCTGGCGATGGTCAACTCCTTGAGCTCGCTGACGGCCGGGACGCCGCTTACGTCAGCGAACCCCACCTCATGGCCGAGTGGCGGACTTGCGGCTTCGGTTGCGCACCAGACGGCCGATTCCGAGGGGCTGTGGGTAACGCAAGTTGCGCAGGCCCTGACTACGCGTGTTCCAGACCAAAGAATCGGAATCATCGCGCGGACGCTCGGCCGTCGGCGTTTCGTCGAAGAGGCGCTGTCGACTGTGGATCTGCCGTTCTACCGTTGGGACGACGGAGTCCTCGATACAGAGACCGCGCGCAACATGAAGTCGATGCTCGCGCGATTCGATGCACGAGGGTACGACGCTTCGTCAGACAAGATGGCCTTTCTGCGTGAGGCAGCATCGTTTGATTCCGCCACGGATCCGTCTGTGCGCGAGAGCCTTCTCAACGCCCTTCACTGGTGCCATGACCTGCTTCGCGATGGCGTGACTCCAACCGACGTACGCTCGCGTATCCAGATCGGAGACGCCAACACGCTGATAACTGCGCCTGGCATCCACCTGCTCACTGGCCATGTAGGAAAGGGTCAGCAGTTCGACTGGGTCGTGGTTGTCGGGCTCGAGGACGGCGTGATTCCGGATTTCCGGGCCACCACTGTTGAGGAGCGAACCGAGGAGGCCAGGGTGCTTTCGGTGATGCTCTCGCGCGCCCGTCACGGCGTCATCGTCAGCCGTGCGGCGTCGGTTCCCACGAACGTGGGTCGTCCTATGAGCCGCACGCCATCTCCGTTCCTCTCAAACCTCGCTTCGGCCAATCCGCTCGATGACAGAGGTTTGGTTTCATGGTTCGACTCGGCAGACTGGGCCGCAATCGCAGGACGGTAGATCGGTCGGATGTCGGAACCGCTGGCTAACGTGGTCAGTCCGTACCCGAAGCGAGGAGATGTCCGATGTCATCCGATGCGTACCAGTTCCCTGTCGCGATCTCGCGACTGACCGAGGGCGAGACCTCCCGCGAGCCGCAGAACATGCGAGCCATCAAGTGGCTACTCGATCAGTCCGGTCGGTCCGTCGTGGTGGTGACGCCTCAGAAGCGATTCGACGGCGACAGTCTGAAACGCCTCGTCGCACAACCTGGAGTGCTGCACCTGACCTGGCGAGGACTCTCAACTGGATCGCTCTCGGGGTGCCGAGTGCTCTATGCCTGGCCGGATCGCCAGCACCTCAATGAGCTGTGGGACGTCGACGCGGACGCACTCGCCGTGATCGAGTGGAACGAGAGGGAGACAGCCGAGTGGATCGATGACGCGAACCCGATCCAGCTTCTGCGCGGCCAGACCGTGGCGCCTTCTCCAGTGAGTGACGAACCGGAAGCGCTGGATTCATTACCGAACGGCGTCGACGGGATTCTGGAGTACATCGCCGGGATGGCGGCGGGATATTCGTCGGGCTTGAAGTGGAACGAGGAGGACAAGCTCAAGGCCGACATGATGAACCGGCCCGACCGCTGGGCGCCCATCACGGTCGAGCAGGTTCGTGCGAAGTGCCGGGCGCTGGGCATGCGGCCGAACGACGTCGACAGCGTGACCGGGTTCCTACAGCGACGGAAGGACGGACGTCGCTTCAACGTGCAGAGCTCGTACCGTACGTTCCACTTCAACTGATCCGGTGGCTCGTCACATCAGTTTGCCGCGACCTCCGGGCGATGGTACGGTTGCCGGTTGCTCGAATTCGGAGAGGGGGGCAGCATGTCGAGTGCAGGACGCGAATATGACGCGATCGTCAAGCGCGCTGTCGAACAGCTTCGCCACGCTGGCTTCCTGTCGGTGGAGCATCAGGTGCGTATCGCCGGCACGCACTCCCGTCCAGACATCGTCGCGTGGGCGGCGAACCAGGACGGGAAAGTCGTCCCTTGGGTGGTCATCGAGATCAAGTCCGGTTCGAGCATCAGCAAGCCGGAGTTTGTGCTCCCGCAGGTCGCGCAGTACGCCGACACGCTTGGCACCGTGGACAACTACATCGTCATCGACGACAAGTGGTTCAAGGCAGATCGATCGTTCCGCCGTCTCGAGCTCGTCAGCGGACCGACGCCGCCACCGTTCGGATCTCACGGTGACGTTGACGACCCCACGGTTGTAGAACCACTTCTCACGAACTGGCTCGCGAGCCTCACCCGCGAGATGGCGCCGAGCGAAGTTTCCGTCAGCCTTCCAACACTCGATGGGTTCTCGGTCAGCAATGAGGCATACTGGCGCGCGGCAATGCGAGCCCTCGCCGACACGACGTCGCGGTCCGGGTTCGCACATCATTCGAGCAGCCCGCTCATTGCGTCGCTGGTTGCGCGCCTGCTCGGGAACCGGCTCGAAGGACTGGTGCTCGACCCCTTCGCTGGTGTCGGCTCCTTCCTTTGGGCCGTCGCCGATCGCGTGAGGGAGGCGATGCGACGAGGCGAGGGGCCGGCGGACGTCCGACTCGTTGGCGTCGAGTTGGAGGAGCGAACCGTCGCTATTGCTCGCGCGATCGGCGAGATGGCAGGCGTCCCAACAGAGATGGTGGCCGGCGACGCGTTCCGAGTCGAACTGCCAGTGGCGAGCGCGATCGTCACCGCCCCGCCACTCGGCATGCGGCTGTCGCAGCCCTACGAACTGCTCAACGGGCGCGTGACCACAGACATGGACCTGGCCGCAGTCGACCTATCGATCCGTCAGCTCGAAGATGGCGGTCGTGCGGTGATCCTGCTGCCGCGGTCATTTGTCTACCGGGCCAGCGGGCAAGAGTACCGGGACTACCTCGCCAACGAGTTCCGCGTCGGCGCGCTCATCGGCACGCCACGCGGCGCCGTGCCTGGTACGAGCGTCGCGGGCGTCGTGCTGGTGATCGACAAGAGAGATGCTCCTGGCGAGACATTCGTCGGCCAGGCCGCAGATGACGACTGGCAGGTGCAGCTTGGTGTGCAGGGGGCGCTGACGAAGGCAGCAGTCGATCACCTTGACGGGTTCAGTGAGGCCTGGTCATGAGCACGTGGGTACTCGCGGACCTCCGAAGCAAGCGGTCATGGAACATCGGAAGTCTCGGCGTCGATGCGTTCACATGGCCCGCTGATGCGCCACTTCGCCAACTTGGCGACGTCGCACACGTGCTATCTGCGGTCGAAGAAGTCGAACCGGAGTTCCCGGTCATCACGCCGCAGAGCATCGATAGCGTGACGGGTGTGCTTCGTCGTCGCCGTCGCGGCTACATCGGCGCTGCCTTCCGCGTCGGCGGCTTCGGTCGAGCCCTGCACTCTGGCGACATCTTGGTCCCACCGATCGATGTGCCAGCGCTGTTCGTGAACGAGACGCTCATCGGTTCCCTCGCGTCTTCGCAGTTTCTCGCAGTTCGCGCCGATCCTTCGCTGATCGATTCGAACTGGCTATGGGGTGCGCTCAACAGTCGTTCCGGGCGTGCGCTTCGGCGCCTCGTCACCGCGGAGTCCTCAGGCAAACTCGAGGCAACCGCGGCCCTGCTTCGTATGACGCTCCCCGTTCCGAGCCTTGAGGAACAGCGCGCTGCGGCGTACCCATTGGCAGCGATCGAGCAGCGGCTTCGAGGTCAGGAACAGGAGGGGCCCACGACGTGGTGGCGGGCCGCTGACCTGCGCGGCCAGCAATGGCGATTCGCACTGGCCTCGGCCAACCCTTCGCTCATGCAGGATGGTGAGCCGCTTGGCGACTACGGCGAAATCGCTCGCGGGCGCCAATCGCGTTCACGCGGAGACGAACCAGTGGACCCCGCCGCGGGCGTGCTTCCGCTCGCAACCGGTATGTACCTCGCGGGGAGGCGCGATGAAGTGGCGCCAGTGCTACCAGACTCGCTCATCGCCCAACCGGGCGATGTACTCGTTGCGGTCATTGGCGAGCGGCCAATGGCTCAGGTAGTCAGTCAGCCCATGCTGGTCAGCGACACCGTTTACCGCATCCGGCCAAACGAGTGGATACTCGCCCCGGCGATCGCGAGCTTCCTCAATAGTGCCATCGGCCTGGCGCGGTGGCGCTTCCTTGCGCTCGATGGGACCGTGCCGCAGATGCGGCTCAGCGACCTGCGGCAGTTCCCAGTTCCCACCGGGGCATTGGACACGCAGGCGGGGGACGTGCTTCCCATGGGACCACTCGACGCGCAGCTGGAGAGCATCCTGTGGCCGAGCTGAGCTGTCGCCTTTCGCCGCTGGTGTACGGCCTCCTCTATCGCCGCCTCGCTGACGATACTGATGCACATGCCGCCCTCGAGCCTCGGCTGGCGGAGATTGAACTCGATCTTGAATGGCTTGATTCGACGGCGGAGGCATACGGGTGCAAGTGGGCAGCCCACGCTGGGCAGCTCGGCGCGGGCGCTGCAACCGACACGATCGAACGTCTAGACCCGGCACACGCGCTTCTTGCGAGTTGGATTCTGACGGCGCTGCGAGGTCGCGGCAGCTCCGACACGTTCTCGACGGAGCTGAGGACAGAGATCCTTCAGCGTCTCGACTCCGACGGATTGGATGCCAGAGAACTCGGCATTCGCGAGGAGTTCACGCCGGTCATCGTGGGCTGGACGCTTGGGATGGTGGTGCAGAACGACATCGATCTGAACTTGCCCGCGATTCCGGCGACGCCTATCAAGAACAAGCACATTGCTGCGGCGTACGAGGGTTTAGTTCAGCACGTTGCGGTGCTACGGCTGGAGGCGGAGCCTTGGCCGGACTTGATCGGGACGTCGACGCTGGTACGCGGCGTCGGCTTAGCCGAGGCGCTGAGGCCGGAGGCTGGCTCCGCACGCACGGCGATCAAGGCGCTGCTCCTCGAGTCCGCCCGCTACGTCCCTTCACCCGTTCAGACGGCACTGGTGAATCACTGGGACCGCGGCGACGTCATCGGCAAGCGGAACGCGGTTGTTCACATCATGCCGACCTCGAGTGGGGGATCGGCATTCCTCGACGTGATGAACCCCGCCGACAACTGGGGCACGGTCAAGCCGACTGTTCAAGGCATCACACAGTTCGTCTTCCAGGAAGTTGCTCGCGAGTTGGCGGAAGAACCGAGCGGAGTCCACAGCGGAATCTGGGACCAGCAACTCAAGTGGGACGTGGAAGTCTGGTGAGCTCTGGGCGTCCGTCTTCGCACTCAGAAGGAACGCCCGACGATTGAGGGACGCCTGCGGATACGCCGAGCGGGTATCCCAATGGCCCAGTCGTCCTTCGTGGCAGCCTCGGAATGCTGGCGCTGCCCCGGCAAGCCCAGACTTGAGATGTAGACACTTACTCGACTGTTCAGACACCTCGAGATCTCTCCAGGAGCGTCCAGATCCATCGAAGCCCAGTCGCGTATGCTGGCTATCACCACCACCGGAGTGAAGCCGAAGCGCAAGATTCCGCGAGTTTTGGGCAGCCGCGAGGCCATCCGGGCCTGTGGCGCAGCTGGTAGCGCACCTGCATGGCATGCAGGGGGTCAGGGGTTCGAGTCCCCTCAGGTCCACCAAGAACCCCCGGGTCACCCCCGGGGGGTTTCGCGTTTTCGGCGGAGATTCGCCGATTCCTGAGTGAATGCTGTGCGTTTGGCCTGATCGGGGGTAGCGTCCCATGCGTGGCTCGCGCGACATCATCGATGTCGACAACTGCGCCACACGTCTACGGATGGAGATCGCCGACCCCTCGGGGTGTCGGCGGCGCCGCGATCGCCGCGGGTGCTGCTGCCGAGCAGCGGCTGGATTCGTGGCTCATCGCAATCGAGGGTGTAGGAGTGGTCTGAAGCCGCCGGCTTCGAGCAGCGACCGCGCGATGTAGTGAGTCAGGTTGCGGAAGCCCAGGGCCGATCCGCGGAGGTGTTCGAGGCGCCCGTTGATTGCCTCGGTGGGTCCGTTCGAGGTGCCGGGGCGGTCGAAGAACGCGAGCACGTCGGCTGCGCGCTGCTTCAAGGTCCGCCCGAGTCGGCGGATCTCGGTGAGAGCGGCGGGGACGCCGCTGCTGACGGCGTCGATCACTGCGCGCATCATCTCCTTGGCCTTGTTCTTGTCGGGTTCGCGGTAGGCCGCGACGATGCGCTGGTAGATGCCCCAGGTCGCTTCGACCTCGATGTGCTCCTCGGCGGCGAACACCGCGTCGAGGCGTGCGGTCTGCTTCTCGGTGAGCAAGCTCGCGCCGGTGTGAAGGGTGCGGCGGACACCGTAGAGCGGGTCACCGGCGTGGCCGCGGTGGCCGAGGTTGTCCTGCTGAACACGCTGCCGGGTGCGGTCCAGGGCGTCGCCGGCGAGGCGGACGACGTGGAACGGGTCCATGACGGGGACGGCGTCGGGGAGTTCCTCGGCCGCGGCGGTCTTGAACCCGCTGAACCCATCCATCGCGACCACCTCGATCGCCTTCGACCAGTCCGCGGGCCGGGCGGCGAGCCACTGCTTGAACACCTGCTTCGACCGCCCCTCGACCATGTCCAGCAGCCGGGCCGGGCCGCTCTTCTCGCGGACCGGGGTGAGGTCGATGATCACGGTCACGTACTTGTCGCCGAACCGTGTGTGGCGCCAGACGTGCTCGTCGACACCGATCGTGGTCACCCCATCGAACCGCGTGGGGTCGTCGATCAGCCGTCGCTTGCCTTCGGCGAGGATCGCGGTGTTCGCGGTGTGCCACGACACCCCGAGTCCTGCTGCGGCGCGGGAGACGGTGAGGTGGTCGACCACGATCGTGGTGAGTGCCCACCCGATCCCGCCGCGCGAGATCTTCGCCCGTGGCGCCGCCGCTTTCGTCGTGTCCTGCCGCCAGGTGCGCCGGCAGTGCGCGCACCGGTAGCGGCGCACCCGGATCAGCAGCGTCGTCGGCCGGTGCCCGAACGGCTCATGCGCGAGCGGCCGCGTGACCGTGTCACGCGCCACGCCCTCCGCACCGCACTTCCGGCACCACGGGTCATCATTGATGACACGGCACTCAAGCACTGCCCGGTCTGGCTCGAGCAGCTGTCCAACAGCCTCGAGGCCGAGCTCGTCGAGGCGGCAGAACGTGGTCAGGTCAGGGGTCGCGAACGTAGGGTGGTGCACGTCGAGGTCTTTCGGATGGGCAGCGTAGGAACTTCCATCCTGGAAGACCTCGACGCCTATCCGCGAACCACCAGCCGGCCCACGACTACACCCTCATCTGCGAAGAGCCGGATTCGTCGGTTCCGCCGGCGGTCCTGCAGCTTCGTCAACCGGTGGCGGGCCGCGTGCTCGCACTTTCCGAGGTTCCGGATGCGATGTTCACCCAAGGAACGATGGGCCCGGGCCTCGCGATCGACCCCACCGGAGACACCATCGTCGCACCGGCCGGTGGCACCATCGCATCGGTCTTCCCGACGGGACATGCGATCGGCCTCGCCCTCGCGGACGGAACGGAGCTTCTGATCCACGTCGGCATCGACACGGTCGACATGACGGGCGACGGCTTCGAGACGCTCGTGACAGCGGGGGACACCGTCGAGGCCGGTACGCCGCTCCTTCGCTTCGACGCGGAGAAGATCCGCCGCGCGGGGCACCCCGCGATCACTCCGGTGATCGTGCTCAACAACGAGGATGCGACGATCGAGTTCGCGTAGGGATCGAACGATCCTGCCGGATACGGCGGGGCGGACCTTCGGGTCCGTCCCGCCGTCCGTCACGAGAGCGGCGCGATCAGCTGCGGGCCGTTGTTGCGCACGTTGCCGACGGCGCGATCAACCTCTCGCATCAGCATCCCGTCCACCAGGGCCGGGGCAGCGTCGATCGTCGCGTCCAGCAGATCGCCGACGTTCTCCGTGGTGGGGTCGAGCCACACATCGGCGTAGTCCGCGTCGATGAACAGCGGCATGCGGTCGTGAATCGAACCGAGCTGACCCACGGCATCCCTGGTCATGATCGTGAAGCTCAGCACCCACCGCGAGGGGTCGTCCGCGGCCTTCGCGGGGTCTTTCCACCACTCGTAGAGTCCCGCGAACAGCAGCGGCGAGTCGTCGGCGGGGTGGATGTAGTAGGGCGTCTTCACGCCGTCCTCGGTGTGCCACTCGTAGTAGCCGGATGCCGGGATCACGGCGCGTCGCTTGATGAGCGCCTGCCCGAACATCGGCTTGTTCTCGACCTCTTCGGCGCGTGCGTTGATCGCCTTCGCGCCGATGCCCACATCCTTTGCCCACCCGGGGATCAGGCCCCAGCGCGCCGCCTCCAGGCGACGCGTCGGGGGCTCGGTCTTCGCGGAGTCGAGCACGATCGCCACGCGGTCGGTCGGCGCCACGTTGAACGAGGGCTGGGGAAGATCATCTCCGACGACATCCACTCTCAGCACACCGACGAGCTCGGAGCCGGAACTGCCCACGACGAATCGACCGCACATGCGGCCAGCCTACGCGGGGCCTCCGACGCCGTCGGCCGTGCCGCCCACGACACCGATCTCAGCCAGCCTGTCGAGAAGGGCGGCGCCGTCGTCCCCTGTCACCCACGGCACCGTGGCGGCGGTGTGATCGTCCACGGCCGTGCGTCCTCCGGCCAGCACCGCCTCCGCCGGCGAGAGCCGACGGATCGCGACGGCCGTGACGTGCTCGGGGTGCGCGCCCGTGAAAGCCGTGTACAGGGCATCGTCGTGTTGCCCGTCGTCACCGATCAGCACCCATTTCACTTGGGGGAACTCGCGCGCGAGGCGTCGGAGGTTCTCCTCCTTGTGTGCCCGGCCGCTGCGGAACCACCGGTCGTGCGTGGGTCCCCAGTCGGTCAACAGCAGTGCTCCGGGCGGAAAGAGGTGACGACGGAGAAAGCGCTGGAGCGTCGGAGCGACGTTCCAGGCTCCGGTGGAGAGGTAGACCATGGGCGCGCCCGGGTGCTCGCGCACGAGCCGCTCGAGCAGCACTGCCATGCCGGGCACCGGCTGGCGGGCGTGCTCGTTCACGACGAAGGAGTTCCACGCGGCGATGAGCGGCCGAGGCAGGGCCGTCACCATGACGGTGTCATCGACGTCGGAGACGATGCCGAAGCGGACATCGGAGCCCACCACGAACACGCGCGTCTCGAACGGCTCCGACCCCTCGACGGCCATCGACAGGGGCTGCCATCCCGCCTGCAGTCGAGCCGGCAGCACGGCATCGATGACGCCACCGCGATCGGCGATCACTTCGTGGGTGACGCCGTCGACGGTCACCGTCACGGTGGCATAACCGACGGGAACGGCGGCGAAGCTGCGCCAACCACGGACGCCGCCGTCGTCGCCGCGTCGACGACGCGCGCGGATGGGAGGGGCGATCAGCACACGGCCGAGGACACGAACCCAGTCCTCCCCGCCGTAACCGGGGTACGCGGACACACTGGCGCGCAGCCCACGGGCGCGGGCCCGACGTTCTCGCCACGCATGGAACCGGTACTCCAGTCGGGCGATCCAGAGCACCTTCACGCGTGGTGCGGGTTCGGCGGCCATCGTTTCAGTCTCCCATGCCGTCCGTGCGCTTCGTGCCGGGAGCCTCGTCGTCCAGTCGCATATGGCGTGCCTCGCGTGCCACGATCACGCGCTTGGCGACGTATGCGAGAAAGAGGAAGACGATGATCGCACCGACGAAGAAGTACCCCGCGGTGTGCAGACGGTCGGCCAACTCTCGATAGGTGCCCGCCGCCGCTGCCGCCACGCTCACGTAGGCCACGGCCCACACCGTGCAGGCCGGCGCGGTCCACGCGAGGAAGCGGCGATAGGAGAACCCGCTCATCCCCACCGTCAAGGGCACGAGCGAATGCAGAACCGGCAGAAAGCGGGAGAGGAAGATGGCCGGTCCGCCGCGCCGCCGCAGATAGAGCTCGGCGCGGGTCCAGTTGTCTTCGCCGATCCGACGTCCGAGCCGCGAGAACCGGATGCGGGGGCCCAGCCATCGACCGAGCCAGAATCCCACGCTCTCGCCGATCAGAGCGCCCACGACGACCACGACCATGAGCACGACGGCTTCGGCGACCGATCCGACGGCCGTGGCAGCGACGATGACGACGGTGTCTCCGGGCACGATCAGGCCGACCAGAACGCTCGTCTCCAGCATGATGGCGACGCCCGCGAGCACCGTGCGCAGGACGGGATCCACACTCTGCACGGCATCGAGCAGCCATGAGAGGAACTCGTTCACGGCTCCAGCCTATGGCGGGTGAAGGTGTGTGCATGCTGTGCATCCGCCGTCGGCGGCCGAACGTCGCGGCTAGCCTGGAGCGATGAGTTCGCGCCTCGTCGCCCGTCGGCACGACTGGGTCGATCCGGCCGTCGTCTTCGCGACGATCCTCTGCGACGACGAGCATGCGTTCTGGCTGGATGCCGGGCCGGGTGCGACGACGGGATTCAGCTGGCTGGGCGTCGGCGCTCCCGGCGCAGGACCCCGCGACCTTCCTCTCGTGGCGGACGCTCAGCAGGCGGCGGCGGTGCCGGGTCCGCTGCAGGGCGGCTGGGTGGGGTGGTGGGGGTTCGATGCGGCGGCCGCGGCGGTCGGAGCGCCCGCGCGCATCGACGACGCCGACGGGCCGCAGGAGCTGTGGCTGCGGATCGAATGGTTCATCGTCTTCGACCACGCCGCCCGTGACGTGTGGATCGCCGCGCCCGCCGACCGCGGCGAGACCCTCGCCGACGCGGTGGAAAGCGCACGATCGTCGGCTGCGCGTGTGGCGTCGCGCCGCCCCGCCGCCGCACGCCAGGCGGTCCCCACCGCATCGGCCCGTCAGACGCCGAAGGAGTATCGGGCGCTCATCGCGCGATGCCGAGAGGCGATCCGCGCCGGCGACGCCTACCAGCTCTGCCTGACGACACGGTTCACGGTGGCGGCATCCACACCCTTCGATCCCGTCTCCACCTATCTCGCGCTGCGCGACGCGCTGCCCGCGCACCACGGTGGGATCATCCGCAGCGGCGACACCGCGTTGCTCAGTGCAAGCCCGGAGCGTTTCCTCGAGGTCGCCGACGGCGTGGTGCGCACACACCCGATCAAAGGGACCCGTCCGCGCGGCCGCGACGCCGACGATGACGCCGCGCTGCGTCGCGCGCTCGTCGACAGTGTGAAGGAGCGGGCCGAGAACGTCATGATCGTCGACCTGATGCGCAACGACCTGCAGCGGGTGTGCCGGCCGGGGACGGTCCGCGCCGAACGTCTGCTCGAGGTGGAGTCGTATACGGCGGTCCACCAGTTGGTCAGCACCGTCGCGGGCCAGCTCCTGCCGGACGCCACCCTCGGACACCTGCTGGACGCCGCCTTCCCTGCGGGGAGCATGACGGGGGCGCCGAAGCTGTCGGCGATGACGATCCTGTCCGCGCTGGAGGGGGCAGGCCGGGGTATCTACGCGGGGTGCTTCGGCTGGGTCGGCACGGACGGTCGCGCCGACCTGGCGATGACGATCCGATCGATCGTCCTTCGGCCGCAGGGGGCCTACGTCGGTGCCGGCGGCGGCATCACCTGGCTGTCCGACCCCGACGACGAAGTCGCCGAGGTCGGACTGAAGGCCCGCGGCCCGCTCGCCGCACTGGGTGCGGATCTGCCGCCGGGATGGTAGGGCGGGTCCGCTAACCTGGAAGGACGCCTGTCGTGCGTTCCCGAGCTTTCAGATTGGTCTTCCCCTTCCCATGAGCAGCCCCACAGACATCGCCACCGCCGCCGAGAACGGACCGTACGACGTGCACGCCGTGCAGGAGAAGTGGCAGCGCATCTGGGCCGAGAAGGACCCGTTCCGCGCCGGCGGCGAGGATGACACCCGCCCGCGCAAGTACGTGCTCGCGATGTTCCCCTACCCGTCTGGCGACCTGCACATGGGTCACGCGGAGAACTACCTCTACTCCGACATCGTCGCGCGCTTCTGGCGTCACCGCGGATACAACGTGCTCAACCCGATCGGATGGGACAGCTTCGGTCTGCCCGCCGAGAACGCCGCGATCAAGCGTGGTGTCGAGCCGCGCGGCTGGACGTACGGCAACATCGCGCAGCAGCGATCCAGCATGCAGCAGTACGGCGTCTCGTTCGACTGGTCGCGTGTGCTGCACACCTCCGACCCGGAGTACTACCGCTGGAACCAGTGGCTCTTCCAGCGGCTCTATGAGAAGGGACTCGCCTACCGCAAGGACGCGCTCGTCAACTGGGACCCGGTGGACCAGACCGTGCTCGCCAACGAGCAGGTGCTGCCCGACGGCACCTCGGAGCGCAGCGGCGCCGTGGTGGTCAAGAAGAAGCTCACCCAGTGGTTCTTCCGCATCACCGAGTACGCCGACCGCCTACTCGACGACCTGAACCAGCTCGAGGGTTTCTGGCCGCACAAGGTGCTGCAGATGCAGCGCAACTGGATCGGACGCTCCGTGGGCGCCGACATCGACTTCGAGATCGAGGGTCGCGCGGAGAAGATCACCGTGTTCTCGACGCGTCCCGACACGCTGTACGGCGCGACGTTCATGGTCGTCGCTCCGGACTCCGACCTCGCCGCGGAGCTCGTGGCCTCGGCATCCCCGGAGGCGCGCATGCGCTTCCAGGACTACCTCGACACCGTGCAGAAGACGAGCGAGATCGACCGGCAGACCGCCGACCGCCCGAAGACCGGCGTGTTCCTGGAGCGGTACGCGGTCAACCCGGTCACGGGGGAGCGGCTGCCCATCTGGGCCGCGGACTACGTTCTCGCCGGCTACGGCCACGGCGCCGTCATGGCGGTTCCCGCCCACGATCAGCGCGACCTCGACTTCGCCCGTGCGTTCGACCTGCCCGTCAAGGTGGTCGTCGACACGACAGCCCCCGTGACCGGCGCGATCCCTGTGATCGAACTGGATGACGAGGGCGTGCCGATCGATCCGGGTGCTCCGGGCATCGACGAGATCGACCCGGCCAAGACCGGCGTGGCGCTCACGGGCGACGGCCGGATGATGAACTCCGGCCCCCTCGACGGGCTGAGCAAGCGCAACGCCATCGCCCGGGCCATCGAGCAGCTCGAGGCCGCCGGAACCGGTCGCGCCGCGAAGACCTATCGCCTGCGAGACTGGCTCATCTCACGTCAGCGCTACTGGGGCACGCCGATCCCGATGGTGCACACCGCCGATGGGCGCATCGTGCCCGTGCCGGACGAGCAGCTGCCCGTCGAGCTGCCGGCCATGGAGGGCCTCGACCTGACGCCGAAGGGCTCCTCTCCGCTGGGCGCCGCGACCGGATGGGTCGAAACCGTCGACCCCGAGACGGGCGCGCCGGCCCTGCGCGACCCGGACACGATGGACACGTTCGTCGACAGCTCCTGGTACTTCCTGCGGTTCCTGTCACCGGGCGACACGACGAAGGCGTTCTCCTCGAAGGACGCCGACCGATGGGGTCCGGTGGACTTCTACATCGGCGGCGTCGAGCACGCCATCCTGCACCTGCTGTACGCGCGCTTCATCACGAAGGCGCTGTTCGACATGGGTCTCGTCGAGTTCACCGAGCCGTTCTCCCACCTCATCAACCAGGGCATGGTCATCCTGGACGGCGCCAAGATGAGCAAGAGCAAGGGCAACCTCGTGCTCTTCCAGGACGAGCTGAACGCCCACGGTGCCGACGCCCTGCGGGTCGCGCTCGCCTTCGCCGGTCCGGTGGAGGACGACAAGGACTGGAGCGATGTCTCGACGACGGGAGCCGCGAAGTTCCTGGCGCGCGCCTGGCGCATCGCGCAAGAGGTGACCAGCGCTCCGGACGTCGTGTGGGCCGAGGGAGACCAGGCGCTTCGCCGTGTCACCCATCGCCTGTGGGCCGACGCTCCCGCGCTGATCGAGCAGACCAAGTTCAACGTCGTCGTCGCCCGCCTCATGGAGCTCGTCAACGCCACCCGCAAGACGATCGACGGCCCCGCCGGGGCGGGGGATCCTGCTGTCCGCGAGGCCGCCGAGGCGATCGCGATGGTCCTCGACCTGTTCGCCCCGCACACCGCCGAGGAGATGTGGGAGCAGCTCGGTTACGAGCCGTTCGTCGGTCTCGCCACCTGGCGTCAGGCCGATCCGACGCTGCTGGTCGAGGAATCGGTCACCGCGGTCGTGCAGATCGACGGCAAGGTGCGCGGCACGCTGACGGTGCCGGCGCGCATCTCGGCCGACGAGCTGGAGGCGCTGGCGCGCGCGGACGAGAAGGTCGTGCGCTCACTCGCCGGACGCGAGATCGCGCGCGTCGTCGTCCGCGCTCCCAAGGTCGTCAGCTTCACCACCGCGTAGTCTCCTCCCCATGAGGGCGGCGCCCGCCGCTCGTCCACGGATGCCGCGCGGGCGCTGATCCCGGCGGTACGCCGATGGCACGGTGTGGAGGTGAGTCCGCCCGGCATCGATCACGCACCGCGCACCGCCGCCGACGCGCATCGCGCGCGTCGGCGGCGCGTCGGCACCGGTGCGGCCCTGGTGCTGGTGCTGGCCGCCGCGGCGATCGCGGTCGCGGTGGGACTCGTCCGCTCGGTGGCCACCGCCGACACGGGCGTCGCAGTGGCGCCCGTCGAGATCTCGGCCGCGGCGCTCTACGTGCACGTGTCGGGTGCCGTGGAGCGCCCCGGGCTCTACCGCCTGGACGGCGGAGCGCGCGTCGTCGATGTGGTCTCCGCGGCGGGCGGGTTCACGGACACCGCCGATCGCACGGCGGTCAATCTGGCGCGACCTCTCGTAGACGGCGAACAGGTGCAGGTGCCGGAGGTGGGGGAGGCGCCGTCCACCGGCGCACCCGTCAGCGGTGACGGACGCGTGAACCTCAACACCGCCGACGTCGCCGCCCTCGACGCGCTTCCGCGCGTCGGACCCGCGATCGCAGAGCGCATCATCGCGTGGCGCGAGGAGAACGGCGGGTTCACCAGCGTCGACGACCTGCTGTCGGTTCCCGGCATCGGCGAAAAGATGCTCGCCGGCCTCCGCGACCTGGTGACGGTGTGACCGCAACCGCAGCGACGACGCCTCAGCCGACGCGAGCCGGCCGGGGCGGCCGCTCCCTGCGACGCCGGGACGTGCGCCTCGTGCCCGTCGCCGCCGGTGCGTGGGTGACCGCCGGGGTCGTCACCGGCACGGCGGATGCCGCGGCATCCGCGGCCGCGCTGCTCTGGGCGAGCGCACTCGTGGTCGTCCTCGCGCTGGTGCACCGGCGGCGACGCTCCGCTGCGTTCCGGGCGGGACGCAGCGCTCCTGCGCTCGCCCTGGTCGCCATCGTCCTGGCCGTCGCGGCGGGGATCGCCTGGCACGTCGCCTCCGCGCTGCCTGCTCGCGGAGCCGTTGCGGCGGCGGAGATCGCCGGGGGACGTGCGCTGACGGTCGACGTCGTCGCGGTCGGCAAGATCGAACGCGGCGCGGCCGGCTGGCGATTCGACGCCGTGCTGCAGCGGCTCGCCTACGGAGAGACCACGATCACGACACCGGTGCCGGTGCTCGTACGCACCGGCGACGTCCCGCCGGGACTCGATCTCGGCGCCCGCGTGAGCCTGACCGGAACGGCATGGGCCGCGGGCCCCGGCGAACGGGCCGTCCTCGTCATCGACGCGTCCGCGACGCCGACGCTGATCGCCGCACCGACGGGAGTGTTCGCTCTCGCCTCGCTCCTGCGCCACGGACTGACCACCGTCACGACCGGGCTCCCCGATCCCGGGGGCGGCCTGATCGCGGGTCTCGCGGTCGGCGACACCTCGGGAGTGTCGGACGGGCTCGATGCGGCGATGAAGTCCTCTTCGCTGTCGCACCTCACCGCCGTGAGCGGAGCCAACTGCGCCCTGGTCGTCGGGATCGCCTTCGCTCTGGCGGCCCTGTGCGGAGCGCGCCGAGCCCTCCGGGTGATCGCGGGCCTCGGCACCCTCGTCGCGTTCGTGATCCTCGTCTCGCCGGAGCCGAGCGTCATCCGCGCGGCGACGATGGCCGCCATCGCCATGCTGGGCCTGATGCTGGGTCGCACCGGGGCGGGGCTCTCCTTGCTGACAGCGTCGGTCGTCCTCCTGCTTCTGCTCGACCCGTGGCTGTCGCGCTCGATCGGATTCGCCCTCTCAGTCGCCGCCACCGCCGCGCTTCTCGTCCTCGCCGGGCCCCTCGCGGATGGCCTCTCGCGGTGGATGCCGCGCACACTCGCCCTTTTCGTCGCCGTGCCGCTGTCCGCTCAGCTCGCGTGCGGCCCCATCATCGTGCTGATCTCGCCCCAGGTGTCGATCTACGGTGTGGCGGCGAACATGCTCGCCGCGCCGGCCGCGCCGGTGGGCACCGTTCTGGGGCTCGCCGCCTGCCTCTGCGCCGGCATCCCCCTCCTGGGTGCGGGGCTCGCGGCGCTCGCCTGGGTGCCGGCCGCCTGGATCGCCGCCACCGCCACGACACTCAGCACCCTGCCGGGCAGCGCGATCTGGTGGCCCGAGGGCGTCGGGGGCCTGGCCGCCCTGACCCTTGCCAGCGCGGCCGTGGTCGTCCTGCTGCTGCGCACACCGCGACCGGCTCGGGTCGCCGCGGTCGTGATCCTGGCCGTCACCGCGGTCGTCGTGGCCGCAACCGGCCCCGCCGCGCAGGTCGGTCTTCGCGCCCGCCTTCCCGTCGCCTGGTCGATCGCGGTGTGCGACGTCGGCCAGGGCGATGCGATCGCGATCCGCGCCGCCGGTCGCGTCGCGCTCGTGGATACCGGCCCCGATCCGCAGGCGCTCACGAGCTGTCTGGAGACGCTCGGTGTGGACCGGGTGGACCTTCTGGTCCTCACCCATTTCGACCACGACCACGACGGAGGAACGCGCGCGGTCGCCGGCCGCGTCGACACCGTTCTGCACGGCCCGACAGGAGCGCCCGACGACCAACGCACACTGGCCCGGTTGAGCGACGCGGGAGCCCACCTCGTCCGTGCTGACGCGGGGATGACCGGCACCCTCGGCGATGCCCGCTGGCGCGTGCTGTGGCCGCAGCCGCGCACCGCCGCAGGAAACGACGGCAGCGTCGTGATCGATATCGCCGGCCCGACCGTGCCTCCGATGCTGATGCTGGGTGACCTCTCTGCCGAGGGTCAGCGGCGCCTGATAGCGACAGCATCCCTGCGCGCCGCCTACACGGTCGTGAAGGTCTCGCACCACGGTAGCGCCGACCAGGAACCGCGGCTGTACGGACGACTCCGCGCCGCGGTGGCGCTGGTCTCGGTCGGAGCGAACACCTACGGACATCCGCGAAGCGAGACGCTCGCAATGCTCGAATCCTTGGGCGCGCGGCTGGCCCGCACCGACACGGAAGGTCTACTCATGCTGTGGACCGAGGCATCGAGCGTACGACTGTGGCACGAGAAGGGAGCTCCGTGAGCTGCCGCCGAGCGCTGCCTCGGTGTCGCGAGCCGTCGGTAGGCTGGTGTTCATGCCTTCCGCGCCGCGTCGTCCCGCCTCTCGTGGAGGCGCGCGCACCGCGTCGGCGATCCCGCAGATCTCCTGGCGGTCGCCGCAGCCGGCGCCCGTCGTGCTCGTCTCCGGGCCCGAGGACGTCTGCGCGGAGCGGGCGACCGCCGGCATCCGCGAGTTCCTTCGCGCGGAGGATGCGAGCCTGGAGGTCTCCGACCTGCGGGCCGACGACTACACCTCCGGAAGCCTGCTGACCCTCACGTCGCCGTCGCTGTTCGGCGAGCCGCGGCTCGTGCGCGTCGGAGGCGTCGAGAAGTGCTCCGACGCTTTCCTGACCGAGGCGCTCGCCTACATCGAGGCCCCCCAGGACGGCGCCACGGTGGTGCTCCGCCACACCGGTTCCAGCGTGCGCGGCAAGAAGCTGCTCGATGCGATCCGATCCGGTACCGGTGGCGGCATCGAGATCGCGTGCCCGGCCGTCAAGCGCGACTCCGACCGCTTCGACTTCGCAGCTGGGGAGTTCCAGACGGCGCGCAAGAAGATCGCGCCGGTTGCTCTCCGCGCGCTCGTGGGCGCATTCTCCGACGACCTCACCGAGCTCGCCGCGGCCTGCCAGCAGCTCATCTCCGACGTGCCCGGCGACATCACCGAGCAGATCGTCGAGCGGTATTACGGCGGCCGCGTGGAGACCTCGGCGTTCGCGGTCGCCGACACCGCCATCGCCGGCCGCTACGGCGATGCTCTTGTGGCTCTTCGCCACGCCCTCGCCAGCGGCGCCGATCCGGTGCCGCTCGTTGCCGCGATCGCCTCGAAGCTGCGAACGATGGCGCGCGTCGCCGGCATCCGAGAGTCGTCCGCGTCGCTCGCGGCTCGACTCGGCATGAAGGACTGGCAGGTCGATCGTGCCCGCCGTGACCTCACGGGGTGGAACGAGGCGAGCCTCGGCCTCGCCATCCAGGCGGCGGCGCGGGCGGATGCCGAAGTCAAAGGCGCCTCACGCGATCCCGTCTTCGCCGTGGAGCGCCTCATCACGATCATCGCCACCCGCGCCCCCTACGGCGCCTGAGCGCGGGGGATGCCGCATCCGTCACCCTGCGGCGCATCCGACCCCGCGCTCATCCGTCCCGTCTGGTCGCATCCGTCACGAACGAACGACCAGACAGGACCGACGAACACGCGCTCGCGCACACGCGTGCACCGTGCCCACCGACGACGAAGGCCCGCCGCCGCGGATGCGGGGACGGGCCTTCGTCGATATGGACGCGGCTCAGAGAGCGGCGACCTGCTTCGCGATCGACGACTTGCGGTTCGCGGCCTGGTTCTCGTGGATGACGCCCTTGCTCACGGCCTTGTCGAGCTTCTTGGACGCCTTCGCCAGCGCCTTCTCCGCGGCAGCCTTGTCACCGGCGGCGATGGCCTCGCGGGTGCGACGCACTTCGGTCTTCAGCTCGCTCTTGACGGCCTTGTTGCGCTCGCGCGCCTTCTCGTTGGTCTTGTTGCGCTTGATCTGCGACTTGATGTTCGCCACGTTCGACGGCTCTTTCGTTCGGTTTTCGATGGATGTGCCGGGGTAGCGGTAGAGGGACGCCTCCGGCGGCGTGCGGGGTGGGACCCACACGCAAGCCAATCACCGAGTCTATCAGGTCGCCGCGCGCCGCCCCCGCAATGCGGCCCGCGGCGCCAGGCGTGCGGCATGATCGGCTCGTTCGGCCTCATCGACGAGGCCCGCCGACGACGGAGTCGCCGTGACTGCCGCCTCGCCAGACCCGAGCACCCGGAACGCGCCCCGACGCGCCGGTGCCGCATGGTTCACACTGTTCACCCTCGCGTGGCTGGCGATCTGGACAGCCCAGCTGACCCCGCTGCCCGCTCGCCGGCGGAATGAGCGATCGCACCCGCGGCGCCTTCGGCAGGCGTCGTCCGTGGGCGCTCGGGGGAGTGGTACTGGGCGCCGTCTCGCTGATCGGCCTCGCGTTCGCCACGGGCCCGTGGGCGGTGGCGATGTCGTGGATCGGCGTCTCCGTCGGTGTCGCCGTCGCATCCGCAGCGTTCACCGCGATGATCGCCGACCAGCTCACCGAGCAGCGCGGCACCGCTTCCGCCTCGATCTCGTCCTCGCAGGCCCTCGGAGTCGTCGTCGGCGTGGGGGTTATCGTCCTTCTCGGCCTGGGCGTGATCGCGGGCTATCTCGTCCTCGGCGGCGTCCTGCTGATCGCGGGCGGCCTCGGCGCCCTGCTGCTGCCCGACCCGCCCGCACCCGCCGCTTCCGCCACCGCACGCACCCGTCTCTCCGCCGCGGAGCGCTTCGCTGCCTTCCGGGACCGCGATTTCGCGTGGATGCTGTGGGGGCGTCTCGTCGTCAACATCGGCAACGCCCTCGGTACCGGCCTGCTGCTGTTCTTCCTCCTCTACGGGCTGCACCGCGACCCGGCCGACGCACAGGACGAACTGCTGCTGCTCATCGTCGTCTACACCGTCTTCGTCGTCGCGGCATCCGTCGTCGCCGGGGCGGTCTCGGATCGCACCGGACGCCGCCGCGGCATGACGGTCGCCGCCGCCCTCGTGCAGGGCGGTGCCGCCGTGTTGCTGGCGGCGTTCCCCTCGTTCGAGCTCGCCCTGGTCGCGGCCGCGCTGCTGGGCGTCGGGTACGGCGCATACATGGCCGTCGGGCTCGCGCTCGGCACCGACCTCCTGCCGTTTCCGGAGGACAGCGCTCGCGACTTGGGCTTCGTCACCGTCGCAGCGAGCCTGGGTCAGTTGCTCGGGCCGCTGGTCGGTGCCGGCCTGGTCGCCGCCGTCGGGGGGTTCTGGCTGCTGTTCCTGGGCAGCGCCGTGCTGTCGGTGGTCGGCGGACTCATGACCCTGATGGTGCGGGCGGTGAGGCGGCATCCATCGTCGCCAGCGCCACGTCGATCACGGCGTTGAAGACTCGTGGGCGCATCGCCGTGACCAGGTGCGAGGTACGTGGCACCACGATGAGCTCCGCGGCGGGCACCAGAGACGTGAACAGCTTCTCGTTGATGCGCAACTGATCGAACTGCCCGTTCACGAACCACGTCGGCACCGCGATGCGACGCAGCGCGGCGAGCAGGTCGAGCACCGACAGGCTGCGCAGCGCGGTGTCCTGCGCGTCATACGCATACCCACCGGCGCCGAAGTCGGCCCGCGTCTCGACGGGCAGCGTGCGATCGAGCACCCACTCGGCGATCGGTGCGCCGCGGCGGGGAAGCCGATCGAAGCCGCGAGCGAGCGTGCGATAGGTCTGCAGCGCCACACCGCGCGGGATCGCGGTGCAGGATGCCGCGATGAACGCGTCGACCGGCGGGCGATCCGCACCGCCGACGTACTCGAGGGACACGAGACCACCCATCGAATGGCCGACGAGCAGCACGCGACCTCGTTCAGCGGCGTCGCGCACGGCTCGGTCGATCGTCCCGAATGCGCCCTCGAGCGTGAAGGGCTCGCCCATCCGCGCACCGTGGCCCGGGAGGTCGAGGGCGACCGCGTCGATGCCGCGGCCACGCAGATGCTCGACCTGCGCGCGCCACATCGTCGCCGAGGTACGGATGCCGTGCACCATCACCACCGTCGTCGCCATGGTCTTCAGCCTAAGCAGTGGGCGCGGCCCGGGATCCGACCTGCGCGCAGACACGCACGAGGCCCCGGACACCCGCCGAAGCGGGGCCGGGGCCTCGGGTGCAAGCGATCAGCCCATGAGGCTCCGACGACGACGTGTCATCGCGAGCAGCAGGCCGGCCGCGAGCAAGAACGCTCCGCCGAGCGCGAGGCCCCAGGGGAGCTCGGCGCCCGTGGTGGCGAGGGTGCCCTCACCGACCACCTGCAGCGGAAGGTTCAGCACGACCCGTCCGTCGGCACCCAACACGATGAGGTGGTGGGTTCCGAGCGGCAGCGACTGCGGAACGTTCACCGTGAAGGTGACGCGACCGTTCGCATCGGCGGCGGGGATGCCCGTGATCACGATCGGGTCGCTGTTCAGCGTGGCCACGACCTGCTCGAAGGCGCCGAGGCCGGTCAGGGTCACGGTGAACGAAGACCCGCGCTCGATCCGCCCGTCCGCAGACAGGCCCGTGCTCGACGCACCCACCGTCACCCCGCCGGTTGCCGGCAGCGTGCTCGTCGGAGAGGGCGATGGCGCGCCGGTCGGCGACGCGGTCGGCGTTGCCGTCGGAGTCGCGGTCGGAGTCGGCGACGGGGTGGTGTCGCTGACCAGGACGGCGCGCCCCACCGACGACGGGGCGATCGGCTTGATCGCCTTCGCGTACGCAAGGGTCGCGTCGAGGTCGACCTGACCGGTGTCGGTGCGGTTCGTCCCCTGGGCGAACGGCGTGAAGCCGTCTCCGCCGTTGGCAAGGAACGAGTTCGTCACCACCGTGAAGGTGTCGGCGTCGGTGATCTTCTTTCCGTCCAGCGACATCGACACGATGTGTCCCGACCGCGAGGCCGTCTGACCGGCGGGCGGCGCATCCTCGGTGTACTCGTAGGTGAACCCCTTCGAGACACCCAGGTGCAGCTTGGGACGGTCGCCCGTCGCCTGCCACTGGCGCGTCAGGATGTCCTTCAGCTGGGCACCCGTGAGCGTCACCGTGACGAGCGTGTTGGCGAAGGGCTGCACGTCGGCGAGCTGCTTGTAGGTGACGGTGCCGTCACCCGTGTATCGCAGGTCGGCGCGCAAACCGCCCGGGTTCATCAGCGCGATCTGCGCCTTCGTGCCCGCGTAGGCCGGGTTGGTGCTGGTGGCCCAGAGATAGATGTCGGCGACGGTGTTGCCCATGGTCGACTCGACTCCACGGTCCGACCCGCTCGTGCCGCCACGCAGGATGTCAGCCGTGATGACGCCCACCGGCTTGGAACCGATCGTGCTGGCCTGCGCGGTGAAGGCGGCGACCATCGAGGCGACCGCCGCGTCGGCCGGGTAGGCCTTGGCGAGCGTCTGCGTGGATCCGGTCGCCGACACCAGCTCGTGAGCGTCGGTGTCGTACGTCAGCGAGAGCTGGCCGAGCGCCTTGCCGTACTCGGACGCCTGGATGACGGGACGCAGCTTTCCGGTGGAGCCCACCTGCACGTTGCACGCGTAGGTCTGGTGGGTGTGGGCCGAAACGATGGCGTCGATGTGGGCCGACGCTCCGCGGATGAGGGTGCCGAAGTCCGACGGGTCGGTGGCGACCGCATCGCACTGGTTCGACACCGACGATCCGGAGTGCGTGAGCAGCACGGTCACATCGGCGAGGTCGCCTGCGGCGATCTTGTCGGCGACGCGGTTGGCCGCTTCGAGCTGGTCGCCGAAGTCGATGTCCTTGATGCCCTGCGGATCGACCATGCGTGCCGTGTCGGTGGTGACCGTGCCGATGAACGCGACGCGCACGCCGTCGAGCGTCTTCACGGTGTACTCCGGCAGCGCCGGCGTCTTCGTGCCCCTCACGTACACGTTGGCACCGAGCGTGTACGGCGAGCCCGCCGTGATCTGCTCCGGTGTCGCCTTCGACGGGTCGGCGTTGCCACCGAAGCGCGGAAGCACCCGGTTCTTCAGGTCTGCGAAACCACGGTCGAACTCGTGGTTACCGACGGCCGACACCTCCAGCCCCGCGGCCTTCAGCGCGTCGATGGTCGGGCTGTCCTGCTGGATCAGCGAAGTGAAGGTCGACGCCCCGATGTTGTCGCCGGCCGAGACCAGCAACGTGTTCGGGTTCTTCGCCTTCTTGGCCGCGACCGCTCCGGCGAGCACGGCCGCTCCGGCCTCGCCCTGGCTGCCGGGCTCGATGCGACCGTGGAAGTCGTTGATCGTCAGGATGTCGATCGTCCTCGGAGCGCTCTTACGGGCCGACAGACCGACCTTTAGCGGATCGTGATCGCTGGAGCGGTACGGGCCGTCCTGCCAGAACAGCGTGCCGTGGTTGTTGTAGCGGCTGTACTCCAGCGCCACCGACTCCCCGGAGTTGATGTTCCAGACGTCGCCGCCCGTGACGCGCTTCCATGCCGCGCCGTTCAGCAGCACGTGGTCGAGTGAGCCCGAGAGGCCGTCGAACGAGTACGTGGACCGGCCCACCTTCAGCGCCGACTCGGCATCCGTGTAACCCGCGTCGTAGAGGACCTTCAGCGGGTCCTCCTGGGTGTAGGAGTTGAAGTCGCCAACGAGCACCGCCGCTTCTCCGTTCGCGGTGAGGGAAGAGACCCAGTCGCGCAGCGCGCTGGCCTGCGCGACCCGGGCCGGGTTCCACGCCCCCTGTCCGTCCTTCTGGTCGGCCTGCGCGCCGCTGGCTCCGCTGGAACCCTTGGACTTGAAGTGGTTCACGACGAAGAGGAACGACTCGCCGCCGCCCGCGGGCGCGAACTTCTGCGCGATCGGCTCGCGCGCGTTGTCGAAGGCCTGTCCGGATCCCGACTGCGTCCCGAGTGCCAGAGCCTCGCCGACGGGTGCGACGCGGGCGGGCTGATAGATGATCGCGTTGCGGATGACGTCCTGCTGCGACGCATCAGGCAGCTGTGCGGATGCCGGGACGTGGGCCCACTTCTCGCTTCCCGCAGCGGCGTTGAGCGCCGCGACGAGGGTCGAGACGGCCTTGTCCGGTGTCGCCGGCGTGGACTTGGCCGAGTTCTCGATCTCCATGAGACCGACCACCGAGGCGTCCAGCGTGTTGATGGCCGAGACGATCTTCGACTGCTGGCGGGCGAGGTCCGCCGCACCCCACGCGCCGCGCAGGTCGCAGCCGCCGCGCACGTTCGTGCCGACGCCGGCGCGGTCGCTGTAGGGCTGGCAGGACGCATCGGACGAGCCGAGCGTCGTGAAGTAGTTGAGCACGTTGAACGAACCCACGCTGAGGTCGCCGCCGACCGAGGCGGGAGCCGCGATGCGCGGGTTGGTGAAGCTCGCCTGCCCCTGCGTCTTGCCATCGCCGGCGAGGAAGGACACCGGGTTCAGCTTCCACGTGTTGTTGCGGTAATCGAGCACGAACGCGCCGCTCAACGATGCGGTGCCGCCGACGACGACCGGCTTGTCGAGCGAGACGTAGGCCGGAGTCAGGTCTCCGTTCAGGAGCGCACCGGTGCCGTTGTTGGCGCGCGCGGCATAGTCGAGCGAACCGCCGTCGTCGAGGACGACGCCGCGGGCAACGTTGTCCGCCGCGGCCGCGGCGGCCTCGGCGCTGCCGGGGCGGGCGACGTCCGTCGGCTGACGGAGCACGCCGCTGCCGGCGGCAAGACCCACTTCGCCATAGCGGTTGGTGTTGTTGGTGTTGGTCACCGTGAAGGTGCCGGTGACGCTCACGAGCATCGACTCGAGGCTCTCGCGCTGGGCGATCGAGGCCGGCCACGTCGTGAGCACGACGGGCTTCGGGGCCGCAGCCGCGTCGATCTTGCGAGCCGCGCCCGTGTCGACCGCGAGCTGGGTGAGGCCGTTGAACTCGGACACCTTGCCGGTGACGCGGACAGTGTCTCCGAGCGCGACCTCGTTGGCGACGGCCGGGGTCTTCGCGTAGACAAAGATAGCGTCGGATGCCGTGTGGGCGCTCAGATCGATCGCGCCGCCGGTCCCGGGCGTCTGGATGACGTAGCCGTTGTAGCCGCCGGTCGCATACTGAGCGGTGACGACGCCTTCGGTCGTGACGGTCTGGCCGTTCAGCGGGGTGCTGTCGCCGGAGCCTTGGATCGCCGCGATCGGTGTGATCGTCTCGGTCCCGGGGGTTCCCGTCGAGGTCGGCTGCGGCGTCGGGGTGGACGTCGTCGTGGGCTCGGGAGAGGGAGACGCGGTGCCGGTCGGCGCGGGCGTCGGCTCCGTGCCCGCACCGGAGTTCTGCGGAGTGGGGGCACCCACGGCGAAGTCCGCGCTGTTGACGGCGGTGTTGGTGTGCGACGCGTCGCGCGAGATGCTCGTCGGGTTCTCGGTGCCGGGTGCGGGCGAGCCGGCCGCGGGTGTCGCGGACGAACCCCAGGCCACGTAGTCGACGACGTCGGCGTCGCTCGGTCCGGTCACGATGGTCTCATTCGAGACGAGGGCCACCTTGCCGGTCGTCCCGCTCAGCGCGAGCGAGCCGACGGCATCCGGTGTCGGAAGGGGCGTCGTCCCGCCTTGCCCCTTCGCCTCCTGGACGAGGAAGGTGCGTCCGGCGGCGATGGTGCCGCTGAGGGGCTGCGCCGAGAACTTCTTGTCGCCGCCTGCTGCGGCGTACTGCAGCGTCCAGCCGTCGAGGCTGACCGGCGCCGACGAGACGTTCACGAGCTCGACGAAGTCGTGGGTGTAGGTGGCACCGGAGTTGCCGCCCCCGCCGTACACCTCGTTGATCAGCACGGCGGCGTTCGGCGAGACGGCCGCCTGCGCCGGAATGGTCGCGAATCCCGCGCCGCTGAGGGCGAGGGCTCCGGCGGTGATGGTGGCGACGATCGCGCGCCTGTTCCGCCTCTCGGCGGTGGGACGCGTGGCGTCCCGTGTCGGATCTGACACGTGTTCTCCCTGGTTTCGCATGCAACAGCGGACAGCCGCATACACGGCGGTCCTCTTCGGTGATTGAGTGCCGATGATGAGGTGGCTGTGAGACGAAAAGGTTTCACCGAAGTGAACGCCGCACGACATCCGGTCCCATCGAACGTGAGATCGAGCTTCCGTGGCGCGGATCGCGGCGGCAAGAGAAGGGGCGGTTAACTCTTTCTCATCCTGCGCGGCCCTGGCGCGTCGCGCGAAGGGGACGCTACAGTCCCGCGCGCAGCGGCGCGGGGGCGCCGCCGCAGACGCCGGTAGACTGCTCGGGACATGTCACCCCGCGCCCTGAAGCCTCTCGAGCCGTCTGCGACCCCTCCAGAGCTGATCCGCAATTTCTGCATCATCGCCCACATCGACCACGGCAAGTCCACGCTGGCCGACCGCATGCTGCAGATCACCGGCGTGGTCTCGGACCGCGATATGCGTGCGCAGTACCTCGACCGTATGGACATCGAGCGCGAGCGCGGCATCACGATCAAGTCGCAGGCCGTCCGCATGCCGTGGGCGACGACCGACGGCACCTTCGCACTGAACATGATCGACACGCCCGGCCACGTCGACTTCACGTACGAGGTCTCGCGCTCGCTCGCCGCCTGCGAGGGCGCCATCCTTCTCGTGGATGCCGCGCAGGGCATCGAGGCGCAGACCCTCGCGAACCTGTACCTGGCGCTGGAGAACGACCTTCAGATCATTCCGGTGCTCAACAAGATCGATCTGCCCGCCGCCGATCCGGAGAAGTACGCCGCGGAGCTTGCGAACCTCATCGGCGGCGACCCCGCCGACGTGCTGCGGGTCTCGGGCAAGACGGGCATGGGGGTGGAGGGGCTGCTCGACCGCATCGTCGAGCGCATCCCCGCGCCGGTCGGCGACGCCGACGCCCCGGCGCGCGCCATGATCTTCGACTCCGTCTACGACGCGTACCGCGGCGTCGTGACATACGTCCGCATGGTCGACGGCAAACTCGAGCCGCGCGAGCGCATTCAGATGATGTCCACGCGCGCGACGCACGACCTGCTCGAGATCGGTGTCTCCAGCCCCGAGCCGGTCCCGACCCGGGGCCTCGGAGTCGGCGAAGTGGGCTACCTGATCACCGGCGTGAAGGACGTGCGCCAGTCGAAGGTCGGCGACACGATCACCAACCACCGCAAGCCCGCGAGCGAAGCACTGGCCGGCTACACCGACCCCAAGCCGATGGTGTTCAGCGGGATCTACCCGATCGACGGCAGCGACTACGCCGACCTGCGTGAGGCGCTGGACAAGTTGAAGCTGTCCGACGCCTCGCTGCAGTACGAGCCGGAGACCTCCGTCGCCCTGGGCTTCGGATTCCGCTGCGGGTTCCTGGGCCTGCTGCACCTGGAGATCATCACGGAGCGCCTGTCGCGCGAGTTCGGCCTCGACCTCATCACCACGGCACCCTCGGTGACGTACGAGGTCACGACCGACACGGGCGAGTCGGTCACGGTCACCAACCCGAGCGAGTACCCCGACGGCCGCGTCGCGAGTGTCTCCGAGCCGGTCGTCAAGGTCGGCATCCTGTTGCCCAAGGACTACGTCGGCACGGTGATGGAGCTCTGCCAACAGCGCCGCGGAACGCTCCTCGGCATGGACTACCTCAGTGAGGACCGTGTCGAGCTGCGCTACAACATGCCGCTCGGCGAGATCGTCTTCGACTTCTTCGACCAACTGAAGTCCAAGACCCAGGGCTACGCGAGCCTCGACTACGAGCCTGCCGGATCCCAGGAGGCCGATCTCGTGAAGGTCGACATCCTGCTGCAAGGTGAGAAGGTCGACGCGTTCAGCTCGATCGTCCACCGAGAGAAGGCGTACGCGTACGGCACCCTCATGACCGAACGCCTGCGCAAACTCATCCCGCGCCAGCAGTTCGAGGTGCCCATCCAGGCCGCCATCGGCGCACGCATCATCGCGCGCGAGAACATCCGCGCCATCCGCAAGGACGTGCTCGCCAAGTGCTACGGCGGCGACATCACCCGCAAGCGCAAGCTGCTGGAGAAGCAGAAGGAGGGCAAGAAGCGCATGAAGATGGTCGGTCGCGTCGAGGTGCCCCAGGAAGCCTTCATCGCCGCGCTCTCCGGCGACGTCGAGGGCAAGGACAAGAAGTAAGCCGGACGCCCCGGTTAGGCTGGACATCATGCGTCGCGGAAGCTTTCAGGACGACACGGTCGACTACGCCGCCGTCGGCGCCACGCAGGCGCACGACCTCATGAGCTATCCGCCCGAGAGCAGCGTTCCGGCGGAGGATTCCTGGCTGCTCGGCAGCGGCCAGGCCCGCTTCGAGTCATCGGCCGACGCGCTGCTGTCGTGGACGGCGCTGCGCGGAGCGGGCCTCACGATCTCGGACGTGCGCCCGGCTGCCGGACCGATGTACACGGGCGTGGGCTACGACGTCGACGGCAATCCGATGGTCGCGAGTCGCCTGGACGCCGACCAGCGCTTCGACGCCGACGGGACCCCGTACGTGGCTGCGGGAACGACGGTGCGGGTGCGCGGACACGTCAAGGGCATGAACGCGGACGGCGAGCTGCGGGTCATCTACGCGATCGAGGAGCCGCGACGCGTCGGCTTCGCTCTCGGCACCGTCGGGGACTCGGTGGTCAGCGGCGAGGAATCCTTCGTCATCAGCTGGGCCGACAACGACGAAGTACGGTTCACGGTGCGCGCCTTCGACCGTCCCGTCGCCACGCTTTACCGCGTCGTTCCGGCACTGGTGAAGCGTCGCCGTCGCGAGCTGTTCCGCGGGTACCTGCGGGCCATCTCCCCGCTGTATACGACGCCCGCCTGATGGGCTCCGCCCTTCTCCTCGGCGATCCCGCTCCGCTCGACGGCGCGCTGCCGCCCGACATCTCGATCGACCCCGCCCGCGACTTCGGCGTCTACCTGCACGTGCCCTTCTGCCGGGTGCGCTGCGGCTACTGCGACTTCAACACCTACACCGCCACGGAGCTCCGGGGCGCGCGCCAGGACGCGTACGCCGACGAGGTGCTCCGCGAGATCGCGCTCTCACAGGGCGTGCTGTCGGCGCGGGGGCCCCTCCGCGCGGCATCCACCGTCTTCTTCGGCGGCGGCACGCCCACTCTGCTTCCCGCGGGAGATCTGGCCCGGATGCTCGACGGCATCCGCTCCGCCTTCGCGCTGGCCGCCGACGCCGAGGTCACCGTCGAGGCCAACCCCGACACGGTGACCGTCGCAATGGCACACGAGCTGGCAGAGGCCGGCGTGACCCGGCTGTCGATCGGCATGCAGTCGGCCGTGCCCCACGTGCTCGCCGCACTCGAGCGCACCCACGATCCGGCCGGCGTGCAGACGGCCGTCGACGCCGGACGCTCGGCCGGCCTCGATGTGAGCGTCGATCTGATCTACGGCGCGCCGGGGGAGTCGTTGGACGACTGGCGTCGTTCGGTCGAGGCGGCCGTGGCGCTCGCACCCGACCACATCTCCGCGTACGCGCTCATCATCGAAGAGGGCACGAAGCTCGAGCGCCAGATCCGCCGCGGAGAGGTCGCCGCGCCGGATGACGACCTCCAGGCCGACATGTACGAGCTGGCCGACGAGGCGTTCGCATCGAGCGGGTTCGGCTGGTACGAGGTGTCGAACTGGGCGACGGCGCCCCGTCACCGCTCCCGCCACAACCTCGCGTACTGGCGCGGCACCGACTGGTGGGGCTATGGCCCCGGCGCGCACAGCCACGTCGACGGCCTGCGGTGGTGGAACGTCAAACACCCCGCGGCGTATGCGCAGCGCCTCGCCGCCGGCACGTCGCCTGCGGCGGCGCGGGAGCGCCCCGATGCCGCTGCGCGGCGACTCGAGGACGTGCTCCTGCGGTCGCGGATCGCCGAGGGCATCGCGGTGTCCGAGCTGACCGGAGAGGGTCGTCACGCGATCGCGGCACTCATCGCCGACGGGCTCATCGACGGGTCCTCCGCCGTGCGCGGCCGCGTCGTCCTCACCCGCCGCGGCCGCCTGCTGGCGGATGCCGTGGTGCGCGCCCTCACCGTCTGACCGCGCGATCGCGGTAATATTGGCACTCGACGACCCTGAGTGCCAACAAGGAGGAGCGATGGTCTCGGAACGCGGCCTGCAGGTCCTCCGCGCGATCGTGCAGGACTACGTCGACACCCATGAGCCCGTCGGCAGCAAGGCGATCGTCGAACGTCACCAGTTCGGCGTGTCCGCCGCGACCATCCGCAACGACATGGCGCTCCTGGAGGACGAGGAGCTCATCGCCGCGCCGCACACATCCTCCGGACGTGTGCCCACCGATAAGGGCTACCGCGTTTTCGTCGACCATCTCGCCGACCTGCGGCCGCTGTCCACGGCGCAGCGCTCGGCGATCTCGTCGTTCCTCACCGACCCGGGCGACCTCGACGAGCTCCTGATGCGCACGGTCCGGGCCCTCACGCAGCTCACCGGCCAGGTCGCCATCGTGCAGTACCCGTCTTTCGCCCGCGCGAACGTCACACACGTCGAGTTCGTGCACCTGGGCGGAGCGCGCGTGGTGGTCATCGTCGTCACCGACACCGGACGCGTGTCGCAGCGCGTGGCCTTCCTGGCCGAGGAACTCTCCGAGGATGCCGCCCAGCAGGTCAAGATCGCGATCTCGCGGCTGGTCACGGGCAAGCCCGTCGCGGAGGCCGCGGCCGCGATCGTCGAACTCTCGGCATCGGCCCCTGACGGCACCCGCATCGACGCCGCGTTGCGCACCGTCGCGCGCATCGTCGGCGAGGAACTGGATGACTTCCGTCAGGACCGGCTCGTGATGGCCGGCAGTGCGACGCTCGCTCGGCGCGAGGGCGACTTCCGCGGCAGCATCTACCCGCTGCTGGAGGCCATCGAGGAGCAGGTCACCCTGCTGCGTCTGATGGGCGAGATGGTCGCCGACGAGCACGGTCTCGCCGCGAGCATCGGTCGGGAGAACGAGCCTTTCGGACTGACAGAGGCCTCCGTCCTCACGAGCGAGTACGACGCAACGGGCACCCGCGCCCGCGTCGGCCTTCTCGGCCCCACCCGAATGGACTACCCCACCAACCTCGCGGCGGTCCGCGCCGTCGCGCACTATCTGAGCCGACTGCTCGACGAGGACGACACGTCCCGCTGAGCGATCCGCTCCCGAACACCGACCCGCGCCCGCAAGGGCAGGAAAGGCGATTGTGGCCGACCACTACGAAGTCCTGGGCGTATCCCGCGATGCGAGCCCCGACGAGATCAAGAAGGCGTATCGGCGTCTCGCGCGCGAACTGCACCCCGATGTCAACCCGGGAGCGGACGCGTCCGAGCGCTTCAAGCTCGTGACCCACGCGTACGACGTCCTCAGCGACCCGGAGCAGCGCCAGCGCTACGACATGGGCGGCGACAGCTCGCCCTTCGGCGGAGACGGCGCAGGCTTCGGCGGATTCGGCGACATCTTCGAAACGTTCTTCGGCGGCGGGGGAGCACGCGCCGGCCGACCGCGATCGCGGCGTGAGCGCGGCCAGGATGCGCTGGTGCGGGTGACGCTGGATCTCGGCGATGTCGTCTTCGGCACCCACCGTGACATCGACGTCGACACCGCGGTGCTGTGCGAAACCTGCGAGGGATCGTGCTGCCAGCCGGGCACCCAGCCGGCGACGTGCGACATCTGCCACGGTTCGGGTCAGGTGCAGCGCACCGTGCGCAGTCTTCTCGGCAACGTCATGACCTCGCAGCCCTGCACCACGTGCCAGGGCTACGGCACGACCATCCCGTACCCCTGCGCAACGTGCCAGGGACAGGGCCGCGTGCGCGCACGGCGGACGGTGTCGGTCGACATCCCCGGCGGCGTGGAGACGGGCCTGCGCCTCCAGCTGCCCGGCTCGGGCGAGGTCGGCCCGGCGGGCGGTCCGAACGGCGACCTCTACCTGGAGGTCACCGTCGCCACCCACGAGGTCTTCAGCCGTGAGGGCGACGACCTGCTCGCCACCCTCGAGGTCTCGATGCCCGACGCGATCCTCGGCACCCACACGACGATCTCCTCGCTCGACGGCGAGGTCGACCTCGAGGTGCGATCCGGCGTGCAGTCCGGCGACGTCCTGACGATCAAGGGCCGCGGCATCACGCCCCTGCGCGGCGGAGCGCGCGGCGACCTCCGGGTCGGTGTGCAGGTCGTCACCCCGACGAAGCTCGACGCCAAGGAGCGCGCTCTCATCGAGGACTTCGCCAAGAAGACCAAGGCCCCGGCGCCCCGCCTGGCGCAGTTCCACCAGGGCATGTTCTCGAAACTGCGCGACCGGTTCCGCGGCTGAGATGGCACTGCACTTCCTCGTCGACGAACCGCCGACCGACGGGTCCGCCGTCGCCGATGCGGCTCTGGGCGACGAGATCATCATCACCGGCGCCGAGGCCCATCATGCGGCGGTCGTCCGCCGCGTCCGGGTCGGTGAGGAGGTCACCGTCGGCGATGGTGCGGGCGTCTGGCTCACGGGCGTCGTCGCGGCATCCGCCCCCAAGCGCGTCGCAGTGACGGTGACCGGCCGTACCGTCACCGAGGCGCCGACCCCACGTCTCCTTCTCGCCCAGGCGCTCGCGAAGGGCGACCGCGACGAGCTCGCCGTGCAGGCGGCGACCGAACTCGGCGTGGACGAAATCGTGCCGTGGCAGGGGGCGCGCAGCGTGTCGCGCTGGGGCGGCGACAAGGCCGTCAAAGGCGTCGCGCGTTGGCAGAGCATCGTCCGCGAGGCCGCGAAGCAGGCGCACCGCTCCTGGGTTCCGCGTGTGTCGACGCCGGTGTCCGTCGCCGGCCTCGCCGCACGTGCCGCACACGCCCGCGTGCTGGTCCTGGAGCCGACGGCGTCCGTGCCCCTCAGCACCCTGTCGCTGACCGATAGCGCGGAGATCGTGCTCGTCGTCGGCCCCGAGGGCGGCATCGCTCCCGACGAACTCGACGCCCTGGCCGATGCCGGAGCCACCGCCGTCCGCCTCGGCGACACGGTGCTTCGCACCTCGACGGCCGGGCCGGCTGCCCTCGCCGTCGTCAACGCCCGCCTCGGCCGCTGGTGACGGGCGCTGACTACACTCGGAGTATGAGCGAACCGTCCATCTTCACGCGCATCCTGGAGGGCGAGATCCCGGCCGAGATCCTCGCCGAGACCGAGAACGTGTTCGCGATCCGCGACATCGCACCACAGGCACCGGTGCACCTGCTGGTGATCCCCAAGAGCGCCGCCTACCGCGACGTCGTCGAGCTCGCGGCATCCGACCCGGCTCTCATGAGCGAGATGGTGGGGCTGGCGAACACACTCGCCGCCGAACACGCCGACGGCGACTTCCGCCTCGTGTTCAACACGGGGCCGGGCGCCGGTCAGACGGTCTTCCACGTCCACGCGCATGTGCTGGCCGGGGGACTGGACGAGGGGAGCCTCGGTGGCTGATTCCGCCGACGACGCGAACGCGACCGAGCACGCGGTCGACCGGATTCTCGCGGACGGAGTGGCGATGGTCCAGTTGCTCGGACCGCAGGACCGACTGCTGCGCGTCGTGGAGCGCGAACACCCCGACGTGCAGGTGCACGTGCGCGGCAACGAGATCACTCTCACCGGCGCCGCCGCGTCCGTTGCGCGGGCCCGCGCACTCGTCGACGAGCTGATCGCGATGGCGCGCGCGGGTCAGGGCCTGGAGCCCTCCGACGTGCAGACCTCGAATCGCATCCTCCGGGCCGACACCGGCGAACGCCCGTCCGACGTACTGGGCGAGGCGATCCTGAGTTCGCGTGGACGCACGATCCGCCCGAAGACACTCGGTCAGAAGCGCTACGTCGACGCGATCGACGAGAACACGATCGTCTTCGGCATCGGTCCCGCCGGAACCGGAAAGACCTACCTCGCGATGGCGAAAGCCGTTCAGGCCCTGCAGCGCAAGGAAGTCGACCGCATCATTCTGACCCGACCGGCGGTGGAGGCGGGGGAGCGGCTGGGCTTTCTGCCCGGCACCCTGACCGACAAGATCGACCCGTACCTGCGCCCGCTCTACGACGCGCTGAACGAGATGATGGACCCCGAGATCGTCCCCAAGCTCATGGCGTCGGGCACGATCGAGGTCGCCCCGCTGGCGTACATGCGCGGGCGGACGCTCAACAACTCGTTCGTCGTCCTCGACGAGGCCCAGAACACGACGCCGGAGCAGATGAAGATGTTCCTCACGCGTCTGGGCTTCGGCACCCACATGGTCGTGACCGGTGACATCACCCAGGTCGACCTGCCGCAGGGAGCCTCGGGGCTGCGGCTCGTGACGCGCGTGCTGAAGGACATCGACGACATCCACTTCGCGATGCTGACCAGCGAAGACGTAGTGCGCCACAGCCTCGTCGGCCGGATCGTCGACGCGTACAGCGTGTACGACGAGCAGCGTCTCGCCGCACGGCGAGAACGAGACGAAGCCGCCGAGTTCGCCAACCGCGCCGAGCGGCGCAGCGGCATCCCGCGCTCCGGCGGACCGCGAGACCACCTGCCACCCCGGGACAGCCGGGGACACCAAGGCCCCCACGGCACACAGCGAGGACGCTCATGACCATCGAGATCACCAATGAGTCCGGCGTCGAGATCGACGAGACCGTGCTGCTGCGCCTGACCGAGAACAACCTCGCGGAGCTGCACGTCAGCCCGGATGCCGACGTCGCGATCCTCCTCGTCGACGAGGGCGCCATGGAGGCTCTTCACGTGCAGTGGATGGACGAGCCGGGCCCCACCGACGTGCTCAGCTTCCCCATGGACGAGTTGCGACCGGGAACGCAGGAACAGCCCACGCCGCCGGGACTACTCGGCGACATCGTGCTCTGCCCCCAGGTCGCCGAGACGCAGGCTCAGGCAGCCGGCCACACGACCGTCGACGAGCTGATCCTGCTCACCACGCACGGACTGCTGCACCTCCTGGGCTTCGATCACGCCGAGCCCGAGGAGGAGCGCGAGATGTTCGGTCTGCAGCGCGACCTGATCGCCGCTTTCCACGTCTCGGAGCGTCGACGACGCGCATGACCGAGATCCTCCTGCTCATCGCGGCGGCCCTCCTTGTCGCGCTCGGCGGTCTGATGGCGGCGCTGGATGCGGCGCTCGGCGTCACCTCGCGCGCCGACCTCGCCGAGATGGCGACGACAGGACGCAGCGCGGCCGCTCTCGGGCGGATCGGCGCCGATCCCGAAGCACACGGCAACGCCGTCGTATTCATCAGGATCCTCGCCGAGACGACGGCGGCCGTCGTCGTGACCGTGGCGTTCACGATCGCGTTCGACAGCATCTGGTGGGCCATGCTGGCCGCTGCGGTGCTGATGACCGTGGTGTCGTTCGTCCTGGTCGGGGCGAGCCCCCGCGCCGTGGGCCGCCAGCACGCGCGCGGCCTGCTGCGGGCGTGCGCGCCGCTCGTGCGCGGCGCGCGCATCGTCCTCGGCCCCCTCGCACACCTGCTCGTCGTCGTCGGCAACCGGGTGACGCCCGGCATCCACCGCGGCGCCTCGTTCGCGAGTGAGGAGCAACTGCTGAGCATGGTCGACGAGGCCGCATCGCAGGACCTCATCGAAGAGGACGACCGCGAGCTCATCCACTCCGTGTTCGAGTTCACCGACACGTACGTGCGCGAGGTGATGGTTCCGCGCACCGACATGGTGACGATGGATGCCGCCGCCACGACGCAGCAGGCGATGCAGCTCTTCCTGGACAAGGGCGTGTCACGGGTTCCGGTCGCCGACGGCGAAGCCGACGACATCACCGGCGTCGTCTACCTCAAAGACCTCGTGCAGTTCGCGTTCCGCGATGAGACCGCATGGCGGGACGCCCCGGTCGCCCAGATCGCGCGGCCGGCGGTGTTCGTGCCCGAATCGATGAAGGCCGAGACGCTGCTGCAGCAGATGAAGCGGGATGCCGTCCATGTGTGTCTCGTCGTCGACGAGTACGGCGGCGTTTCGGGGCTCGTGACGCTCGAAGACCTGATCGAAGAGCTCGTCGGCGAGATCTCCGACGAGTACGATCCCCGCTCCAGCGAGATCGTCGAGTTGGGCGACGGACGGTACCGCGTGAGCGCGCGCCTGGGCCTCAATGAGGTCGGCGAACTGTTCGGTCTCGAGCTCGAAGACGAGGACGTCGACTCGATCGGCGGCCTGCTCGGGAAGCTGCTCGGCCGTGTGCCTCTGCCCGGTGCGACCGCGGAGTACTCCGGGCTGCGCTTGACGGGAGGCGCCTCCCGCGGGCGCGGGCGGGGCCTCGCCACGGTGTTCGTCGAACCCACCCCCAGCCTGCTCGCCGTCGACGCCGCCTTCGGCGACGATAACCGCACCGACCGGGAGGATGCCCACCGATGAGTCCCAGCCCCCAGACCCGCTCCGGGTTCGTCACCTTCGTCGGCCGTCCCAACGTCGGCAAGTCCACGCTGACGAACGCCCTGGTGGGTGAGAAGGTCGCGATCACCTCCGACAAGCCGCAGACCACCCGGCGCGCGATCCGCGGCATCGTCAACCGCCCGGCCGGCCAGCTCGTGATCGTCGATACCCCCGGCATCCACAAGCCCCGGACGCTCCTCGGCCAGCGCCTGAACGACCTCGTGGAGCAGGTGCTCGGCGACGTGGACGCGATTGGCTTCCTCGTGCCGGCCACGGAGAAGGTGGGTCCCGGCGACCGCCGCATCGCGGCATCCCTGGACGGATACCCGCGCGCGAAGAAGGTGGCCATCGTCACCAAGACCGACATCGCCTCCCGCGACGAGATCACCGAACGGCTGATGGAGGTCGACAGCTTGCGCGAGGACTGGGACGCGGTGATCCCGTTGTCGGCCGTCGCGGGCGAACAGCTCGACGTGCTCGCCGATGACCTGCTGACGCTCATGCCGGAAGGACCCGCCCTCTACGAGGAGGGGGTCGTCACCGACGAGTCGCTCGAGGACCGCATCGCCGAGATCATCCGTGAGGCGGCGCTGGAAGGCGTGCGTGACGAGCTGCCGCACTCGATCGCCGTCACGATCGACGACATCTCGCGCCGCGACGAGGGCGAGCTCACCGATATCTACGCGAACCTGATCGTCGAGCGCGACAGCCAGAAGGCGATCATCATCGGCCACAAGGGCTCGCGGCTGGCCGCCGTCGGCGCGCGGGCGCGCGCGCAGATCGAGCCGCTCATCGGCACGAAGGTGTTCTTGAAGCTGCACGTGCGCGTCGCCAAGGAATGGCAGCGCGATCCCAAGCAGCTCGGACGGCTGGGGTTCTGACATGACGCGGCGAACGGCGCGGCAGTGGCGGGCGGTACGGGCAGGCGGCCCCGAGGCGTGGGAGCTCTCGGAGGTCGAGGTTCCCGCCCCGGCCCGCGGCGAAGTGACGCTCCGTGTGCGCGCGGCGGGCATGAACCCCGCCGATGCGAAGCATGTTGCCGCCGAGAACGGGCAGTCCTGGCCCGTGCCGATCGGCTACGAGGTGTCGGGCGAGATCACCGCGATCGGTCTCGATACGGAGATCGGGTCGGGACCCGCGGCGAAAGGTGACGAGGTCGTCGCCTTCCGGGTGCAGGGCGGCTACGCGACGGAGATGACAGTGGATGCCGCGAAGGTGTTCCACAAGCCCCAGCCGCTCGGCCACCCCGAAGCCGCGAATCTGCTGCTGACCGGGACGACCGCCGCGGAGATGCTGCATGTCGTCGCGGCGAAACCGGGGGAGACGATCCTCCTGCACGGCGCGTCGGGGGCGGTAGGTGTGGCCGTGCTGCAGCTGGCGGCGCTGCGCGGCATCCACGTCATCGGGACGGCGGCGGAGAGTTCCTTCGAGCGGGTGCGTCACTTCGGCGGCGATCCCGTCGCGTACGGTCCGGGGCTGTTCGAGCGCGTGGTCACGATCGCCGGTGACGTTCCGATCGTCGCGGCGCTGGATGCCGTGGGCACCGATGAGGCCGTCGACGTGTCGCTTGCGCTGGTCGCCGATCGCGACCGGATCGTGACGATCGTGACGCCGTCGCGGGCGAACGCCGATGGGTTCCGCTGGATCGCCGGCGCCCTTCCGGCAAGCGCCCGCTTCCGCGACGAGGCGCGCGCGGGCCTCGTCGCGGCGGCGAACGCCGGTACGCTCACCGTCCCCGTGGCGCGGACCTTCCCGCTCGAGGACGCCCCCGCCGCGCTCGCGCTGCTGGCCGAGGGACACCCCGGGGGAGCCCTGGCGCTCATCCCGTGAGTTTCGTCGAGCTCGTCGCGCAGGTGTACGCTGTCCCCATGCGCGCGTTCGGCCTCCTTCTTAGCCGCCGCGACGAGACCTCGTTCTAGGGCCCTCCTCGTCGCGGAGCTTGTCATCGTCTGACACTCGGCCCGCACCATCTGACGAAGAGAAGCGAACCCCATGAAGAACATGCAGCAGCCTTCCGGCATGCCGACCCACAAGTACCGCCCGTTCCACGAGCAGATACGCGTCGACCTGCCCGACCGCATCTGGCCCGATGCCCGCATCACGACGGCTCCGCGCTGGTGCGCCGTCGACCTGCGCGACGGCAATCAGGCCCTGATCGACCCGATGAGCCCCGAGCGCAAGCGCATCATGTTCGAGCTGCTCGTGGGCATGGGCTACAAGGAGATCGAGGTCGGCTTCCCCTCCGCGAGCCAGACCGACTTCGACTTCGTGCGCCAGCTGATCGAAGAGAACCTGATCCCCGACGATGTGACCATCCAGGTGCTGACGCAGGCGCGCGAGCACCTGATCGAGCGCACGTACGAGGCGATCGCCGGCGCGAAGCAGGCGATCGTGCACCTCTACAACTCCACGAGCGTGCTGCAGCGCGAGGTCGTCTTCCGCAGCGACAAGCAGGGCATCATCGACATCGCGCTGAACGGCGCACGCCTGTGCCGTGAGTTCGAGAAGCGCATCCCCGAGACCGCCGTGTACTACGAGTACTCACCCGAGTCCTACACCGGCACGGAGCTGGAGTTCGCGGTCGACATCTGCAACCAGGTGATCGAGATCTTCGAGCCGACCCCGGAGCGCAAGGTCATCATCAACCTGCCGGCGACCGTCGAGATGGCCACGCCCAACGTGTATGCCGACTCGATCGAGTGGATGGGCCGTCACCTCGCCCACCGCGAGAACGTCATCATCTCGCTGCACCCCCACAACGACCGCGGCACGGCCATCGCCGCCGCCGAGCTCGGCTACATGGCCGGAGCGGACCGCATCGAAGGCTGCCTGTTCGGAAACGGAGAGCGCACCGGCAACGTCGACCTGGTCGCCCTGGGCATCAACCTGCTGACGCAGGGCATCGACCCGCAGATCGACTTCAGCGACATCGACCAGGTCAAGCGCACCGCCGAGTACTGCAATCAGCTGCCCGTGCCCGAGCGCAGCCCCTGGGCGGGCGACCTCGTGTTCACCGCGTTCAGCGGGTCGCACCAAGACGCGATCAAGAAGGGTTTCGAGTCGATGGAGGCGCGGGCCGCGGCATCCGGGGTCACCGTCGACGATATCGAGTGGGCGGTGCCGTACCTGCCGATCGACCCGAAGGATCTCGGTCGCTCCTACGAGGCCGTGATCCGCGTCAACTCGCAGTCCGGCAAGGGCGGCGTCGCCTACCTGCTGAAGACGGATCACGCGCTGGATCTGCCCCGCAAACTCCAGATCGAGTTCTCCGGTGTGGTGCAGGCCAAGACGGATGCCGAAGGCGGCGAAGTCTCCAGCGACCAGATCTGGGACATCTTCACCGACGAGTATCTGCCGGCGCGCAACGCGGACGAGAAGTGGGGCCGTTTCGAGCTGCTGTCCACGCGGACGCAGAGCGACATGTCCGGCGAGGTGTCGCTGGAGGTCACCCTCCGCGACGGCGAGGAGACGATCGCGACCCGTGGCGTCGGCAACGGTCCCGTCTCGGCGTTCCTGGAGATCGTGCGGACGCAGGGTTTCGACGTGACGCTCTACGACTACGTCGAGCACACGCTCAGCGCCGGCGGCGACGCGCAGGCCGCGTCTTACGTCGAGCTGCAGGTGGATGGTGAGCGCTTGTGGGGCGTCGGCATCGACGGTGACATCTCGACCGCGTCGCTGAAGGCGATCGTCTCCTGCGTGAACCGCGCTATCCGCACGCGCGAGCGCTCCGGCTCGCTCGCCGCCGTCTGACGCCGCGTTTCGACTCGTCGCTGCGTCGAAACGCCTCAGGGCCGGATGATCGGGATCGCGCTGGTCTCCACCGCGACCTTGCGCCGGTACAGCGCACGCTGTTCGGGCAGCGAGATGTCGAAGATCACCGCGAGCAGTCGGATCACGGTCGTGACCACGACCGAGGCGATCGCCGCGGCCACCAGCGGCGCACCGACGGCGTGTGCGAACGCGAGCAACGCGCAGCCGACCGCGGCCGCGACGGCGTACAGCGATCCGACGTGCATGATCGCCACCGGCAGGCCCATGATCACGTCGCGAAGGATGCCGCCGCCCACCGCGGCGCAGACCCCGACGAAGACCGCCGGGACGGGGGGAAGGCCGAGCGCCAGCGCCTTGGAGGTGCCGAAGGCGCCGAACAGGCCGATGACCACCGCGTCGAGGGCAACGATCACCGCGTTGAGGCGCTCGAAGATGTTGGCCAGCAACATGCCGACCAGAGCCGCGCCGACGGCCGTGATCAGGTACCAGTCGCTCTTGAGCGTCGCGGGTTCGACGTTGAGCAGGAGGTCGCGGATGATGCCGCCACCCATGCCCATCACGGTGCCGACGATGACGACGCCGAGCAGGTCGAGTCGGCGCTGTCCGACGAAGCCCGACGAGAACAGGGCGCCCTGTACACCGCCGAGTCCCACGGCGAGGAGGTCAGCCCAGAGGGGGATCACGAACAGCTGCTCCGTCACCTGACCATTGTCTCCAATGCCGCCCGATGTCGGCACCGGCGGGGATAATCGAGGGGTGCCCACCTACCGCGACGAGGTCGTGGTCCTGCGCACCCACAAGCTGGGTGAAGCGGACCGCATCGTGACCATGCTCAGCCGTCGCCACGGCAAGGTGCGTGCTGTCGCGAAGGGTGTGCGCCGCACGTCGTCGAAGTTCGGGGCCCGCCTCGAGCCGTTCATGGTCGCCGACGTCCAGCTCTACCAGGGGCGCTCGCTCGACATCGTGCAGCAGGCCGAGTCGCTCGGCTCTTACGGGGCCGCGATCGTGGCGGACTACGACCGTTACACGGCTGCGCATGCCATGGTCGAGACCGCCGACCGGCTGAACGAAGCCGAAGCCACCCCCCAGCAGTACCTGCTGCTCGTGGGAGGACTGCGTACCCTCGCCCAGGGCGGACGGGAGTCGCGTTCCGTGCTCGACTCGTACCTGCTGCGCGCGATGTCTCTGTCGGGCTGGGCCCCGGCGCTGTTCGACTGCGCCCGGTGCGGGGCCGCCGGTCCGCACGACTGGTTCGTGGCGCAGCTGGGCGGTGTCGTGTGCGGCGACTGCGCCCCGGCCGGCTCCGCGCGGTTGCGACCCGAGACCGGTGCGCTGCTGCGCGCGCTGATCGCGGGAGAATGGGACGTCGTGGATGCCGCGACCCACGCCGCCACCGCCTCGGCATCCGGCCTCGTCGCCGCCTACGCGCAGTGGCATCTCGAGCGCGGCATCCGTTCCCTGCCCCATGTGGAGAGCACCCGTTGAGCCCCAAGCCCTACACACACCGCGATGCCGTGCCGTACCGCCCCCTCGATTGGACCGGCATCCATCCGCCGCGTTTTCCGAAGGGCGGTGTGCCGAACCACGTTGCGATCGTGATGGACGGCAACGGACGGTGGGCCAACCGCCGGGGACTGACACGAATCGAAGGACACCGGGCGGGCGAGGAGGTGCTCCTCGACGTCGTCGCGGGAGCGATCCAGGCGGGCGTGAAACACCTCAGCGTCTACGCCTTCTCGACCGAGAACTGGGCCCGCTCGCCCGAGGAAGTGCGCTTCCTCATGGGCTACAACCGCGACGTGCTGCACCGCCGCCGCGACCAGCTCAACGAATGGGGCGTCCGCATCCGGTGGGCCGGCCGCAAGCCGCGCCTGTGGGGATCGGTCATCAAGGAACTGCAGTACGCCGAGCAGCTCACCGCCGGCAACGACACGCTCACGCTGACGATGTGCATCAACTACGGCGGCCGTCACGAGATCGTCGACGCCATGCGGGCGATGGGCGAGCAGATCGCCGCCGGACGGCTGAAGCCGTCCGCGATCACGGAGAAGACGCTGCGCAGACATCTCTACGTGCCCGACATGCCCGACGTCGACCTCTTCCTGCGTTCCAGCGGCGAGCAGCGCACCTCCAACTTCCTGCTGTGGGAGTCCGCCTACGCAGAGATGGTGTTCCTCGACACGCTGTGGCCCGACTTCTCGCGTACCGACCTCTGGGGAGCGATCGACCTGTACCTCGGACGCAGCCGCCGCTTCGGTGGAGCCGTCGACGCGCCGACGGCCGATTCCGCGGAATAGACCCGCGCACGAGAGAGGTTGCACCAGGCATGACAGACAAGATCACGATCGACGTGTGGAGTGACATCGCCTGCCCGTGGTGCTACATCGGCAAGCGCAACCTCGAGGCCGGCCTCGCACAGACGGCGGCCGACCCCGACGCGCCGCAGGTCGAAGTGACCTTCCACTCCTTCGAGCTTTCGCCGGACACACCGGTCGACTTCGAGGGCGATGAGCTGGACTTCCTCGCCGGACACAAAGGGATGCCGCGGGAGCGCGTCCGCGAGATGCTCGACCAGGTCACCGGTGTGGCCGCCGGGTCGGGGCTGGAGTACCGCTTCGACCTGCTGCAGCACACCAACACGGTGAAGGCCCACGAACTGCTGCACTTCGCGAAGGCACAGGGCCGTCAGAACGAGATGGCCGAGCGGCTCATGTCGGCCTACTTCACCGAGGGCAAGCACGTCGGGCGCGTCGACGATCTCGTCGCCCTCGCCGCCGAGGTCGGCTTCGACGCCGATGAGGTGCGCGATGCCCTCGAGTCGAGCCGGCATCTCGCCGATGTGCGCGCTGACCAGGCGCAGGCGCAGGCCTACGGCATCCAGGGCGTGCCGTTCTTCGTGATCGACGGCAAGTACGGCGTCAGCGGCGCGCAGCCCGCCGATGCGTTCGCGCAGATCACCCGCCAGGTGTGGACGGAGAAGCAGGACGCCTGAGACGTCGCGTTTCGAATCGTCTGCGTTTCGACTCGTCGCTGCGCTCCTCGCTCAACGACCGGGGGTCACGCCTCCCGGTCGTTGAGCGAACGCAGCGAGTCGAAACGGGCCGCAGCAGGGCTCAGGCGGGGAGGCTGGCCTCGATCGCCGCGATCACCTCGGGCGCGTCGGGCTTGGTCTGTGGCCGGAAACGGTGCACCTCGCCGGTCGGCGTGACCAGGAATTTCTCGAAGTTCCACATGACCGGGCCCCTCGCCCCCTCCACGTTCTTCGCCTTCTTCAGCGCCTTGTAGAGGGGAGCGGCGTGCGAGCCGTTCACCCGCACCTTGTCCATGATCGGAAAGCTCACACCCCAGGTCACCGAACAGTATTCGAGGATCTCCTCCATCGAGCCGGGCTCCTGACCCATGAACTGGTCGCAGGGGAAGCCGATGACCTGCAGACCCCGGTCGCCATAGGTGCGCTGCAGCTCTTCGAGCTGCTCGTATTGCGGCGTCAGACCGCACTTGGATGCGACATTGACGAGGAGAACGGCGCGATCGCCGAACTCGGCGAGGGTGTGCTCTGCGCCGGTAGCGTCGGTGTAGGGGATGTCACGAAGCTGCGCTGTCTGTGTGTCGGCCATGTTGTCCACGATAGAGGCGCAGACCGGCGCACCGGCCGCGTGAGTCTGGGAGAATGGACAGGATGTCCCTCTCCGTCTCCACCGGCGCCGCGCTGCGCATCGGCCCCATCGCGCTCGATGCACCCGTGGTGCTCGCGCCGATGGCCGGTATCACCAACACCGCCTTCCGTCGGCTCTGCCGCGAGTACGGCGCGGGACTCTACGTCTCGGAGATGATCACCACTCGCGCCCTGGTCGAGCGCAACGCGACCACGATGCGTTTGATCACGCACCACGAGTCGGAGACTCCGCGCTCGATCCAGCTCTACGGTGTCGACCCAGCGACCACCGAAGCGGCCGTCCGACTTCTCGTCGACGAGGACCGCGCCGACCACATCGACCTCAACTTCGGCTGTCCCGTGCCCAAGGTCACGCGCAAGGGCGGGGGAGCGGCACTGCCGTGGAAGCTCGGCCTGTTCCGCGAGATCGTCACGCGCGCCGCACGCGCCGCCGGCGACGTGCCGCTCACCGTCAAGATGCGCAAGGGAATCGACTCCGACCACCTCACGTTCCTCGACGCCGGCCGCATCGCGGAGGATGCGGGCGTCGCCGCGGTGGCCCTCCACGCGCGCACGGCTGCGGAGTTCTACTCCGGCCAGGCCGACTGGGCGGCGATCGCCGAGCTCAAGCGGGCCGTGACCAGCATTCCGGTGCTCGGCAACGGCGACATCTGGTCGGCGGACGACGCCGCGCGGATGATGGCCGAGACCGGGTGCGACGGCGTCGTGGTCGGTCGTGGCTGCCTCGGGCGTCCCTGGCTGTTCGGCGATCTCGCCCGCGGTCTCGGCGGCCCCGCTGCCGCCGCCGCAGCGCCCGTGGACGCGACACTCGGTTTCGTCGCCGCCGCCTTCCGGCGCCACGCGGAGCTGCTCGTCGAGTTCTTCGAGGACGAGGGCCGCGGATGCCGCGACATCCGCAAGCACGTCGCCTGGTATTTCAAGGGCTATCCGGTCGGCGGTGAGACGCGGGCACAGCTGGCGACCGTGTCGACCCTCGCCGAGATCGACGATCTGCTGGCGACGCTGGACCTCGACGCACCGTACCCCGGTGCAGCCGCCGAGGGCCAGCGCGGGCGTGCCGGCACGCCGAAGCGGCCGGCGTTGCCCGACGGCTGGCTGCAGAGCCGCGAGATGACCGGCGACGCGGCACGCGCCCTCGCCGACGCGGAGGTCGACACCAGTGGCGGGTGACGCGAGCGGTGTGGCCATCGCCTCGGGCCGCCCCTCCGGATACGACGACCACGACGCCGAACGCTTCATCCCCGAGCGGCATCGCTCACAGCGCGACGGGTTCGCCCGTGACCGGGCTCGCGTGCTGCATTCCGCGGCTCTGCGCCGTCTCGCGGCGAAGACGCAGGTGCTCAGCCCCGCCAGCCCCGCCGACTTCGCCCGTAACCGTCTCACGCACTCGCTGGAGGTCGCGCAGGTCGGTCGGGAGCTGGCGATCGCGCTCGAGCTGTCGCCGGACGTGGTCGACACCGCGTGTCTGAGCCACGACATCGGGCATCCGCCGTTCGGCCACAACGGCGAACGCGCACTGAACGATTGGGCTGAGGGCATCGGAGGGTTCGAGGGCAACGCCCAGACCCTCCGGATCCTCTCCCGCCTCGAACCGAAGGTGCTCGACGCCGAGGGTCGCAGTGCAGGGCTCAACCTGACCCGTGCGAGCCTCGACGCGACATGCAAGTACCCCTGGACCGTCGAGCATGGCGTTCCCGACCCCGGCGGGCGCGAGAAGTTCGGCGTCTATCCCGAGGACGAGGCCGTCTTCCGTTGGATGCGACAGGGGGCGCCGGGTCGCGTCCGCTGCATCGAGGCCGAAGTCATGGACCTCTCCGATGACATCGCCTACTCGGTGCACGATTTCGAGGACGCCGTGCTCAACGGCTACCTGGATCCCGCGCGGCTCGCGGACGTGCGGGAGCACGAGGCGCTGCTGACCGCCATCCAGGCCTGGGTGGGCTTCGGATTCACCCGCGACGAGCTCGCGGACGCACTGTACCGACTCACGCGGATTCCCGAGTGGCTGCCCGGCTTCGACGGGTCGCGCGCGGCGCTGGCGGGGCTCAAGAACCTGACCTCCGACCTCATCGGTCGCTTCGCACGCGCGGCGACGACGGCGACCCGAGAGCACTACTCGGCGCCCGTCCTCACCCGGTATCACGGACGCGTCATCGTGCCGCGCGTCATCGAGGCCGAGATGGCGGTGCTCAAGGGCATCATCGGAGCGTTCGTCGTGACGATCGACGGCCGGCGCGGCCTCTACAAGGAGCAGCGTCGGGTGCTCAAGCGTCTCGCAACGGCGCTGTGGGAACGCCCCGAGCACCTCGACCGGCTGCACGCGGAGGACTTCGCCGCGGCATCCACCGATGCCGCCCGCAAGCGCGTGGTCGTCGACCAGGTCGCGAGCCTCACCGATCGCTTCGCCATCGAGTGGCACGCCCGACTGATCGGCCCGGTCGATCTGCGCGAGCTCGGCCTGCGCTCCGGCGACGACCGCACGATCGCACCCAGCGGTTTCGCCCTTCCCGAGCCGCTCGCCGGGCTGTGGCCGGCGGAGGGTCACTGATGGCACGGATCCGGCAATCCGACGTCGACGAGGTCAAAGCCCGCACCAACATCGGTGACATCGTCGGCGAGCGGGTCGCCCTCAAGTCAGCCGGCGTCGGATCGCTGAAGGGCCTGTGCCCGTTCCATGACGAACGAAGCCCGAGCTTCCACGTGCGCCCGCAGGTCGGCTACTACCACTGCTTCGGGTGCGGCGAGTCGGGCGATGTCTACTCCTTCCTGCGCGCCATGGACCACCTGTCCTTCACCGAGGCGGTCGAACGCCTGGCCGCGCGCATCGGCTACACGCTCCACTACGAAGACGGCGGCGCGGCGCCGGAGACCAGCGGCCGCACGCGTCTCTATCAGGCCAACTCGGCCGCTGCGGAGTGGTTCCGCACGCAGCTGTCGTCAGCGGAGGCCGACGCCGGCCGCCGCTTTCTCGGTGAACGCGGCTTCGACGCCGGAGCCGCGGCCCACTTCGGTGTCGGCTACGCGCCGAAGGGCTGGAACAACCTTCGCGACGCGCTGCACAGCCAGGGCTTCACGGACGAGGAGCTGTCGGCCGCGGGTCTCGTCTCCCAAGGCCAGCGCGGCGTGTACGACCGCTTCCGTGGCCGTGTCGTGTGGCCGATTCGCGATCTGACCGGCCAGACGATCGGTTTCGGGGCGCGCCGTCTCTACGACGACGACCAGGGTCCGAAATACCTCAACACGCCCGAGACCACGATCTACAAGAAGGCGCAGGTGCTCTACGGCCTGGACCTCGCGAAGAAGGATGTCTCACGTTCGCACCGCGTCGTCGTCGTCGAGGGATACACCGACGTGATGGCCTGCCATCTGGCGGGCGTCACGACGGCGGTGGCCACCTGCGGGACGGCGTTCGGCTCCGACCACATCACGGTCCTGCGACGGGTCATGGGCGATGACAGCGCCGCCGGCGAAGTCGTGTTCACGTTCGACCCCGATGCCGCGGGGCAGAAAGCGGCCCTGCGCGCCTTCGCCGACGCGAAGCGCTTCAACGCGCAGACCTACGTGGCGACCGGACCGCAGGGACTGGATCCCTGCGATCTGCGACTGGAGCGCGGCGACGCGGCGGTGCGTTCGATGCTCGACACGAAGATTCCGATGTTCGAGTTCGTCATCGATCAGCGCCTCTCGGGGTTCGATCTCGCGAGCGTCGAGGGCCGCGTCGGGGCCCTGCGAGCCGCCGCACCGGTCGTGGGTGAGCTGCGCGACCCGCTGCTGCAGCCGGAATACACCCGCGTGCTGGCCCGCCGCCTCGGGATGGACACCGAGGATGTGCGGCGCGAGGTCGACCGCGCAGCTCGCGACAGCGTGCGGCGCGAGGGCGACATCCCCCGCTCCTCCTCGACGGCGTCCGTGAGCGCAACGGCCGGGGCCGACGGCTCCGCTCCCACGCCGGTGGTCGATGAGCCCGCACTCCGGATGAGTCTGCGGACGCTGCCGCGCACCGCCGATGCAACACTGGAGCGCGACGCCCTCATGGGAGTGCTGCAGTACGGTCACCTCGTCGACGGCGAGGAGGTGGATGCCGCGCTCGCGCTGCCCATGCAGATCCCCGCTCTCGACGCGGTGCGCCAGTCCCTCGTCGCGCAGGGAGACCGCAGACGCATCGGCTGGGCGTCGACGGCGGTGGAGTCGGTGCGTGAGCCCTACCGGTCGCTGGCGGTGGAGTTGCTGACGGCCGATTTCCCTGCATTGACGGAGGCGGAGGCCGCGGCCTACACACGCGGACTCGCGCGCAAGCTGCGGGTGCGCGCGGTCGACCGGGAGAAGAGCGAGTTGCTCGGCACGATCCAGCGGCTTCCCGCCGATTCGGAACAAGGGCGGGCGGTCCGTCTGGCGCTGCGCGAGCTGGACGCGCGCCGGCGCGCTCTCACCGAGGCGTCGCTCTGACCCCGTGGCGCGGTCGCACGGTGGCGCCCACGGGCCAGAGCGGGCAGGATGAGCGCATGCCGCGTCGTGCCCCCACCGACAATCCTCCCGCGCTTCGTTGCGACGACCTCTCGATCGCGCGCGCGGGAGTGCGCGTCGTCGATGGCGTCAGTTTCCGGGTCGACCCCGGCCGCGCGCTGGCGGTCATGGGCACGACCGGATCGGGCAAATCGACCCTCGCGACCCTGCTCGCTGGCACGAGCGACGACTCGCTGTCGGTGGTGGGAGGCGACGCCTGGGTCGATGGCACGGCCGTACGGCGCAGGGGGCGCGCTGCGCGTGTGCGCGCGTACCACACCGGGTATGTCCCGCAGCGCGCGGGAGCCGCCCTTCCGGCTCGACTGACCGTCGGAGACGTCATCGGCGAGCCGATCACGAGCCGAGATCGACGCGTCAATCAGCGCGCGCTGGCCGTCCGCGTCGCGGGGTTGCTGGACGAGTTCGAACTCCCGCTCGGCGCAGCCACCCGGTATCCCTATGAGCTGAGTTCGGGGATGCGCCAGCGTGTCGCGATCGCTCGCGCCCTCGTGCTCGGCCCGAAGGTCTTCATCGGCGACGATCCGTATGCGAACCTCGACGTCGAGGTGAGACATGCCGCGCGCGACGCGCTGCTGCGCCGGCGCGACGAGAACGGCATGGCGATTCTCATGGTGACCAACGACGCCGAAGCCGTGCGGGAGCTCGATGCCGACGTGCTGGTGCTCCGAGCAGGTCTGCCCGTCGCCTACGGGCATGGCATCGCGGATCTGCTCTGGACTCCTGACGGCGGTGCCCGTCTCGTGTCGTGAAGACGCGTATCGTGTCACGAGCACACTCCGACGTTTGCTAATATGGACGGGTTGCCCGCTCGCGGGTGATTGATCCTCGGTAGCTCAATTGGCAGAGCAGCCGGCTGTTAACCGGCAGGTTCTTGGTTCGAGTCCAAGCCGGGGAGCGAACGGCCCCAGACTCCACTCTGGGGCCGTTTTCGTTGCCCGGCGCGAGGCTTCAGACTGGACAGCTCGCGCAGCGTCGATCGAAGATCAGGCGTCGAGATCGTCGATTCCCGGCGTCCAGGACGCCCCCGGACGACCCCAGCCGCGCTTGCGGGCGATCTTCTGGACGGTCTTCCAGTCGCCGTCGTCCAGGCGGTCCACATACAGAATGCCGTCGAGGTGGTCGAACTCGTGCTGCATGATGCGCGCGCGCCAGCCATCGACCTGGATGCGGATCGGCTCACCGTCGAGATCGATGCCGGTGACCAGGACCTCATCGGAGCGGCGCAACGCGAAGCGCTCGCCCGGGAACGACAGGCACCCCTCTGACTCGTCGTCCGGGTCTGGTGCCCCGGGCACCGACGGACGCATCCACAGTTCGGGGTTGAGGATGACTCCGCGCCAGGGCTGCCCGTCATCGTCCTGGTAGCTGTACGTGTAGATGCGCAGACCCACCCCTACCTGAGGGGCCGCGAGACCGACGCCGGGGGCGGCATCCATCGTCTCGAACATGTCGGCGACCAGTGTGCGGATCTCATCGGTGATTTCGGAGACCGGGTCGGCGGGGGAGTGCAGGACGGGATCGCCCATAATGCGAATCGGAAGAACAGCCACGTCCTGAGCCTATCGAGCACACCCGGCGGTTAGTGTCGAGGGGTGCATGCCGCCCTCAACGACCTCGGAGACGTGACCGACAAGCTCGTCGGCGTCTTCGCGGACCCCGGCATCCTCATCGGCATTCCGCTCGCCCTGCTCGGCGCTGTGTTCATGTCCTTCGGCGCGCAGTATCAGCACCGCGGGGTGCACAAGGTCGAACGTCTCACGGCGACCGCCGGGGGCACCGGTCTCACCGGCGGCCAGATCTGGAATCTGCTGCGCCGTCCGTCGTGGGTAGCCGGCACCGTGATGCTGGGGCTGGCGATCGTCTGCCAGCTGTCCGCCCTGTCGTTCGCCCCCCTCATCCTGGTGCAGCCGCTCGGCGCCGTCTCGTTGGTCATCACGACGCTGCTGAACGCGCGAATCAGCGGCCTGAAGCCGACGCGGCGCTCGCTGAGCGCCATCGGGCTCTGCGTCGCCGGCATCTTCGTGTTCGTCACGATCGCCGCCCTGTACGCCACGGAGACCCCGATCAGCGACGGACAGCTGATCACGGTGCTGCTGATCCTCGCCGGTGTCGCCATCGTCCTGACCGCACTCTGGCTGTGGCTGCGCACTCGCATGGGAGCACTGTTCTACATCGTCGCCGCCGGCATCATGTACGGCTTCGTCGCGACGCTCGCGAAGGTCGTACTGAGCCGCATCCGCACCGGCGACTTCGAGTGGCTCACGATCGTGTGCATCGTCGCCCTGCTCGCCGGCACTGCGATCGGCGCCTACTTCGTGCAGACTGCCTACGCGTCCGGCCCGCCCGACCTCGTCATCGCCGGTCTCACCGTCATCGATCCGATCGTCGCCATCGTGATCGGCCTGGCCGTGCTGCGCGAAGCCGACGGCGCCCCCCTCTGGGCCTACGGCGGCTTCGTCGTCGCCGGCGCGCTGGCCGTCACCGGCGTCTTCCAACTGGCTCGCCACCACCCGCAGGTGATCAGCGACAGCCAGGAGATCCCCATCACACGCGGGAGCGGCGAACAGGTCTCGCCCGGATCGCAGCGCCTCACGGATGCCGTGGCGAAGGTGTGGCCCGAGCCACCCGTGCGCGATCGGGACGACCCGCGCCCCCGCTAGACTTCCGGGGACAGGGGGCGGTGGCCAAGCTGGTCAAGGCAGCGGGCTCATAACCCGACGATCGTGGGTTCAAGTCCCACCCGCCCTACCAATGACACGGTTGTGATTCCGCGTCGTTATCGGCCATAATGGGCCCACAACCACATAGGCGCCACGCATCCGACACTCAGGTCGTAGGGGAAGACGTACCTGAAGAAACGGAGACTCGCGATGGCGACCACGTCGACCCCACAGGCGCGCGGAGTGATCTACATCCACTCCGCGCCACGTGCGCTGTGCCCCCACTTGGAGTGGGCCGTCGGTCGCGCCCTCGGGCGCGCGGTGAGCTTCGAGTGGGCGGATCAACCCGTTCTCACGGGAAGTCGCCGCGCGGAGTTCTATTGGGAGGGTCCCGCCGGCACCGGCGCGGCCCTGGCGACCGCGATCCGCGGATGGGAGCATCTGCGGTTCGAGGTGAGCGAAGACCCCACGCCGCGCTCGGACGGCGGGCGGTGGATGCACACTCCTGATCTCGGCATCCACTTTGCGCAGACCGACACCGCGGGCAACGTCGTGATCGGGGAGGATCGCATCCGCTACGCAATGGAGATCGCCGCCGGCGACCCGTACGACCTGCAGCGCGAGCTCCAGGTCGCGCTCGGGTCGACCTGGGACGAGGAGCTCGAGCCGTTCCGTCACGCCAGCGACGACGCACCGGTCGTCTGGCTGCACAAGGTGGGCTGACAGACCCGCCACGGACCTCAGACGGGTGGAGGCACCAGTACCGGCTTCGGACGGCTTCCCGGAGACCGAGACCGCGCATCCCCGTCTGACACGAAAGACGCCCCCGCCATCCTCACGGATGCGGGGGCGTCTTCACGCGCGAATGCTCAGACCGAAGCGAAGGCGGCGACGGCGTTGTGGCCGCCGAAGCCGAACGAGTTGCTGATCGCGAGCTGCGGACCGTCGCCCAGCGGCGTCGGCGCGCCCGACAGACGGAACGGGACTGCGGGGTCCTGCTCGGTCATGTTGATCGTCGGGGGCGCGACGCGATCGCGGATGGCCAGAATCGTGAAGATGGCCTCCAGAGCGCCGGTACCGCCGAGGAGATGACCGGTCGAGGCCTTCGTCGCCGAGACCGGGATCTCATCGATGCGGTCGCCGAACACGCTCTTCAACGCGACGTACTCGTTCGGGTCTCCGACCGGCGTCGACGTGGCGTGGGCGTTGATGTGGGTCACGTCGTCCGGGGACGCGTCGGCCATGGCCAGCGCGAGGTTCACCGCGCGCGCGGCGCCGGTACCCTCGGGATCGTTCGCCGTGATGTGGTACGAGTCGGCCGTGACGCCGCCGCCGACGACAACCGCGTAGATCTTCGCGCCGCGCGCCTTGGCGTGCTCCTCGGTCTCCAGGATCAGCACACCGGCGCCCTCGCCCATGACGAACCCGTCGCGGTCGATGCTGCCCGGACGCGATGCCGTCTCGGGGGAGTCATTGCGCTTGGACAACGCCTGCATCGAGGAGAAGGACGCGATGGTGACGGGATGGATCACCGATTCGGTGCCTCCCGCGATCACCACGTCGGCGAGGCCGTCACGCAGGTGCTCGATGGCGTTGACGATCGACTCCGTGCTGGAGGCACACGCACTGGCGACCGTGCGCGCATAGGCGCGCGCACCGAAGTGCAGCGACAGGTTGCCCGCAGCAGCGTTGGGCATGAGCATCGGAACCGTCATCGGGAGCACCCGACGCGGGCCCTTCTCCCGAAGGGTGTCCCACGCGTCCAGGAGGGTCCACAGGCCGCCGATGCCGGTCGCGAAATCGACGCCGAGCCGCTCCGGGTCGACCTCCGGGCTCCCGGCATCCGCCCACGCTTCCATCGCCGCGACGAGCGCGAACTGCGACGACGGGTCGAGGCGCTTGGCGATCGGACGCTCGAGCACGGTGTCGGGACGCACCGCAGCCTGGGCCGCGAACGTGACGGGCAGGTTGTACTGCTCGACCCAGTCGTACTCGAGGGTGCGGGCGCCGGATGCGCCACCCAGCAGCGCGGACCAGCTCTCCGGCGCGGTCCCGCCGATGGGACTGGATGTGCCGATGCCGGTGACGACGATTCGGGGAATGCTCATGGTCTCCTCGGATGCTCCGGTGGGGGCACGACGGCCCCCACCGGGGTGCAGGTGGCGAGGCCTGAGGTCAGGCCTGGTTGGTGGTGATGAAGGTGACGGCGTCGCCGACGGTCTTGAGGTTCTTGACCTCTTCGTCGGGGATGGTCACGCCGAACTTCTCCTCGGCGTTGACGACGATCGTCATCATCGAGATCGAGTCGATGTCGAGGTCGTCCGTGAACGACTTCTCCAGCGCGACCTCGTCCGCCGAGATGCCGGTCTCGTCAGTGATGAGCTCGGCGAGTCCTGCGAGGACCTCGTCGTTGCTGAATGCCATGGGATTCTCCTTGTTTATCGGGGTTTCACCGGCCCTGCGGGGCCGACGTTCAGTCTAGGTGCGGCGACCGCCGCGACCGGGTATCTCGGGCCGTCAGGGAAGGACGACGACCTGTGCGCCGAAGACGAGTCCCGCGCCGAAACCGATCTGCAGTGCGAGGCCGCCCGACAGCTCCGGGTGCTCGGCGAGCAGGCGGTGCGTGGCGAGGGGGATGGATGCCGCTGAGGTGTTGCCGGTGGTCTCGATGTCGCGGCCGATCACGACGGTATCGGGAAGCTTCAGCTGCTTGGCGAACTCGTCGATGATGCGCATGTTGGCCTGGTGGGGCACGAACGCCGCGAGATCCGACGGCTGCACACCGGCTTCCTCGAGAGCTTGACGCGCGACCTTGACCATCTCCCACACGGCCCAGCGGAAGACCGTCGGCCCCTCCTGGCGGAGCGTCGGCCAGGGCGCCGTGCCGTCGCGGAACTCGGTGAGGGTGTGGTTCATCCCGACGGCATCCGACTTCGATCCGTCCGAGCCCCACACGGTCGGTCCGATGCCGGCGAACTCGCTGGGGCCGACGACGGCGGCTCCCGCGCCGTCGCCGAGCAGGAACGAGATGGAGCGATCGGTGGGGTCGACGACGTCGCTGAGCTTCTCCGCACCGACGACGACCGCGTAGTGCGCGGCACCCGCACGGATGAGGGCATCTGCCTGCGCCACGCCGTAGGCGAACCCGGCACACGCGGCGTTGAGGTCGTAGGCGGCGGCGGGGTTGGCGCCGATGCGGTCGGCGACGATCGCCGACACCGACGGCGTCTGCTTGGGGTTGGAGATCGTGGCGACGATCACGGCGTCGACGAGCGACGGGTCGATGCCGGCGGTGGCGATCGCTTCGGCAGCCGCGTCGGCGGCGAGGTCGATGGCGGTGGTCCCGGCGTTCGCGCGGACGCGCGTGATGATCCCGGTGCGCTGGCGGATCCACTCGTCGCTGGAGTCGATCGGGCCGACCAGGTCGTCGTTGGGTACGGCGTTCTCGCCGCGGGCCGCACCGTACGCGTAGATGCGGGTGTGGGCCGGTCCCGTCGGTTGCACGAGGGCCGGGCGGGTGGGCGCGTCGGTCACGCGTCGCCTCCTGTCAGCAGGGCGGCCGCAGCCGCGAGGTCATCGGGTGTCTTCACGGCCACGGTCGGAACTCCGCGCAGCGCACGCTTAGCGAGCCCGGTCAGGGTGCCGGCCGGCGCGAGCTCGATGATGCCGGTGACGCCCGCATCCGCGAAGGATTCCATGCACAGATCCCAGCGGACGGGAGAGGACACCTGCGCGACGAGCAGGTCGAGCGCCTCGCGACCGGAGGCCACACGGGCGCCGTCACGGTTCGTCCAGAGGGCGAGCACCGGGTCGGATGCCGTGAGCTCCGCGGCCGCCGTGCGCAGCGTGACCACCGCCGGTGCCATGTAAGAGGTGTGGAACGCGCCGGCTACCTGCAGCGGAATCACACGGCTGCCCGCGACGGGGTGAGCGGTGAGCTCTGCGAGAGCGTCCTGGGCGCCTGCGGCGACGATCTGGCCGGCGCCGTTGTGATTGGCGGGGGTGAGCTCCAGCTCGTCGAGAAGCGCGAGCACGCCGTCGCGGTCGCCGCCGAGGATCGCACTCATTCCGGTCTGCTCCTGCGCGGCCGCATCGGCCATGGCCCGACCACGCAGCCCGACCAGACGCATGCCGTCGTCCTCACTGACGACGCCGGCCGCGACCAGGGCAGCGACCTCGCCGACCGAATGACCGGCGACGCCGGCAGGCGCGGCGCCCGCGGCATCCTGGAGAGCCGAGTAGGAGAGCAGGCTCGCCGCCACGATCAAGGGCTGGGCGACCGCCGTGTCACGGATGCGTTCGGCATCCCACTCGGTGCCGGCGGCCACGAGGTCCACCTGCGCGGCCTCGGCGTAGCGCTCGAGGCGCTCGCGGGCACCCTCGAGTTCGAGCCAGGGTGTCAGGAACCCCGGGGTCTGCGAGCCCTGCCCGGGGAAGACGGTGATGATCACGTGCCTATCCTTCCAAGTTCTTCGCCGCCGCGCTGGCGACGACGTCACAACAAACGCGAAATGCTTTGTATCAGCTCGACAACGGCACGAGGCTCAGTCCGCGCGCGCGGACCGTCGCGCGGCGCTTCCGCGGCGGCGGGTCGCCTCCGTGCCGATGGAGCCGATGATGAGCGCCGTCTGCAGGATGAGCGCCTCGCGCGGCCCGGTCGCGTCCCATCCGATGACGTCGGAGACGCGCTTCAGCCGGTAGCGGACGGTGTTCGGGTGCACGAACAGCTCGCGCGCCGTCGCCTCCAGGGAGCGACCGTTGTCGAGGTAGCTCCACAGGGTGGTGACGAGGTCGGCGGAGTGCGCTTGCAGGGGACGGTAGATGCGGTCGACGAGGGTCGCCTTCGCCATGGCGTCACCCGCGAGGGCGCGCTCGGGCAGCAGGTCGTCGGCTTCCACCGGACGCGGCGCATGGCGCCACGCGCTGGCCACCGCGAAGCCCGCCAGCGCGGCGCGCGCGCTGAGCCCGGCATCCACGAGTGCAGGAACCGTCGGACCGAGCACGAGATGACCCGGGCCGAAACCCGGCTCCAGACGCAGGGCGATCTCCGGGAACGGCAGCTCCTCGGCGACGGGCTCTCGCCCCGGCAGCACGGCACGGCCGATCACCAGAACGAGACGGGAACCCTGCACGCCGATGAGGACGTCGACACCCAGCTTGCGTGCCACTCGACGCAGATGATCGACGTCCAGTTGCGGCGGAGTGGTGCCGACGAGAACCGCGACCTCGCCGTGGCCGTGCCAGCCGAGGGCGGCGATGCGGCTGGGCAGCTCCTCGTCGGCTTCGCCGGTGAGGATGGAGTCGACGACAAGGGCCTCCAGGCGCGCATCCCACAGCCCGCGCGCCTCCGCCGCCCGCGCGTACACGTCCGCGGAGGCGAAGGCGACCTCGCGGGAGAACAGCAGGATGCTCTCGCGGAGATCCTCCGCCTTTCCCGCGACGCGTTCCTCCGTGACGGCGACGGTGACGCGGATCAGCTGGAGAGTCTGCGTCAGGCTGACACTGCGCAGCAGCTCACGGGGAGCAGCGGCGAAGATGTCGGCAGCGATCCACGGCGTCGAGCCGGGATCCTCGTACCACTGGATGAACGACGCGATGCCCGCCTGCGCCACCAGGCCCACCGCCGAGCGACGGGCCGGAGGCATGTCGGCGTACCAGGGCAGCGACTCTTCGAGCCGCTTGATGGTCGCCGTGGCCAGGTCTCCGGAGACCCGGCGGAGCCACGCGAGTGTCTCCGCCTTCTCCTGAGGGGTGGGGCGGGCGGGCATCGAATCGATCAGCTTTCGCCGCCGGCGTTTCCGCTCGTTCCGGCGGTCACATCGTGCAGGCGGTACTTCTCGATCGCCTGTGCCGACAGCGACCGGTCGACGAGCCCTTCGTCGGCCAGCGCCTGCAGGGCACGGACGACGATGGACGGTCCGTCGATCTTGAAGAACCGACGCGCCGCGGCCCGGGTGTCGGAGAAGCCGAAGCCGTCCGCACCGAGGGTGACGTAGCGACGGGGAACCCACTCGCGGATCTGGTCCTGCACCGCGTGCATGTAGTCGCTGACGCCCAGGACGGGGCCCGCGGTGTCGCGAAGCTTCTCGGTGAGGTACGCGGTGCGCGGCTCGGCCAGCGGGTTCAGGAAGTTGTGCTCGTCGGCGGCGAGTCCGTCGCGGCGCAACTCCGTCCAGCTCGTGACCGACCACACATCGGCGGCCACGCCCCAGTCCTCGCGCAGCAGCTGCTGGGCCTCGAGCACCCACGGCACACCCACACCGGACGCGAGCAGCTGCACGCGATGTCCGTCACCGGCGCCCTCCGAGATGCGGTGGATGCCGCGGACGATGCCCTCGACGTCGACGCCCTCGGGCTCGGCCGGCTGCACCAGCGGCTCGTTGTAGAGCGTGATGTAGTACATGACGTTCGGATCGGGGTGGTTGCCGCCGTACATCCGCTCCAGGCCGGAGTGGACGATGTGGGCGATCTCGTACCCGTACGCGGGGTCGTACGACACCGTGGCCGGGTTCGTCGACGCGAGCAGGTGGGAGTGGCCGTCGGCGTGCTGAAGACCCTCACCGGTCAGCGTCGTGCGGCCGGCGGTGGCACCCATGATGAAACCCCGCGCCATCTGGTCGGCGGCGGCCCACTGGGCGTCGCCGGTGCGCTGGAAGCCGAACATCGAGTAGAAGATGTAGACCGGGATCAGCGGCTCGCCGTGCGTGGCATACGAGGTGCCCGTGCCGGTGAACGCCGCCACCGCTCCAGCCTCGTTGATGCCGACGTGCATGATCTGACCCTGCGGGCTCTCCTTGTAGGCGAGCAGCAGCTCCCGGTCGACCGACGTGTAGTTCTGACCGTTCGGGTTGTAGATCTTGGCGGTCGGGAAGAAGGCGTCCAAACCGAACGTGCGCGCCTCGTCGGGGATGATCGGCACGATGCGGTTGCCGAAGTCCTTCGAACGCAGCAGATCCTTCAGCAGGCGGACGAACGCCATGGTCGTGGCGACCTCCTGCGTTCCGGATCCCTTCTTCGGCAGTGCGTACGCGCTGTCGTCCGGGAGGCTGATCGGCACGTGGTGGATGCGGCGCTCGGGCAGGAACCCACCGAGCGCGCGACGCTTCTCCACCATGTACTGGATGGTCTCGTCCTCCATGCCCGGGTGGAAGTACGGCGGGGCGTACGGGTTCTCCTCGAGCTGGGCGTCGGAGACGGGGATGCGCATCGAGTCGCGGAAGTGCTTGAGGTCGTCGAGCGTCATCTTCTTCATCTGGTGCGTCGCGTTGCGCCCCTCGAAGTGGTGACCGAGCCCGTAGCCCTTGATGGTCTTGGCGAGGATGACCGTCGGCTGTCCCTTGTGCTCGGTCGCCGCCTTGTACGCCGCATAGAGCTTCTGGTAGTCCAGGCCGCCGCGGCGGAGCTTTCCCCAGATGTCCTCGTCGGACCAGTCGGTGACCATCGCCGCGGTGCGCTCGTCGCGACCGAAGAAGTGGTCGCGGATGAACTTGCCGTCCTCGGCGCGGTACGTCTGGAAATCACCGTCGGGGGTGGTGTTCATGAGGCGAACGAGCGCGCCATCGGTGTCCACCTGCAACAGCTCGTCCCAGCCGCGACCCCAGACGACCTTGATGACGTTCCAGCCCGCGCCGCGGAAGAACGCCTCGAGCTCCTGGATGATCTTGCCGTTTCCGCGCACCGGGCCGTCGAGGCGCTGCAGGTTGCAGTTCACGACGAACGTGAGGTTGTCCAGGCCCTCGTTGGCCGCGACCTGGAGCTGTCCGCGGCTTTCGACCTCATCCATCTCACCGTCGCCGAGGAAAGCCCACACGCGCGAGTTCGAGAGATCCTTGATCCCTCGGTTGGTGAGGTACTTGTTGGTCATCGCCTGATAGATCGCGTTGATCGGGCCGAGACCCATCGACACGGTCGGGAACTGCCAGTACTCCGGCATCAGGCGGGGGTGGGGGTAAGAGGGGATGCCGTCGGGCGCCTTCGACTTCTCCTGCCGGAAGCCGTCGAGCTGATCGGCCGACAGCCGTCCCTCGAGGAACGAACGGGCGTAGATGCCGGGGGAGGCGTGCCCCTGGATGAAGATCTGGTCTCCACCGTTGGGGTCGTCGAGACCACGGAAGAAGTGGTTGAAGCCGACTTCGTACAGCGAGGCGGACGACGCGTAGGTGGAGATGTGACCTCCGACGCCGATGCCCGGACGCTGCGCGCGATGCACGGTCAGTGCAGCGTTCCAGCGGATCCACCGGCGATACCGGCGCTCGAGCTCCTCGTCACCGGGGAACTCGGGCTCGTTCTCCGGGGCGATCGTGTTGATGTAGTCGGTCGTGGGCACCTGGGGAACGTTCAGCTGCAGCTCGTGCGACTTGTTGAGCAGGCTGAGCATGATTTCGCGGCCACGCCCGGCGCCCTTGCTGTCGACGAGCTGCTGGAGCGATTCCTGCCACTCGTGCGTCTCCTCGGGGTCGCTGTCCTGCGGGCCCTGGGAGTACGGATCCTGATCGTTGACCGTCACGAGACACCTTTCTTCGTCTGGCAGATCATGCCAGGGACGGGGCTTCTGATACGCGCGGCTTTGTGCAGCGTCGACAACGCATCCTGGATCAGCCTAGTCACATCTCGATGGAGTGGATCGCGACCGCGGCGAGTGAACCCGACCCGACCCGAAGTTCGTCAGATGACGGGGCCCCGCGAGCCCCGAGCGAACGGTGAGTGGGCCCTGCCGGGATCGAACCGACGACATCCACGGTGTAAACGTGGCGCTCTACCAGCTGAGCTAAAGGCCCTGACCTCGACAGTCTACGAGTTGGTGGCGCTCACCCGTCGCGTCCGACCACCTTCGGCTCGGCGGGGTTGAGGTACGGATCGCCGTCCTTTCCGAGCCGCGAGTGGCGGCGCGAGTAGGCGAAGTACACCACGAAGCCGATGACCAGCCAGATGAGGAACCGCAGCCACGTCTCCACGGTCAGGTTGAGCATCAGGTACACGCAGATGATCGCGGACAGTATCGGGAGCACCGGGCTCCACGGGACGCGGAAGCCGCGCTCCAGGTCGGGCCGGGTGCGGCGGAGCACGACCACGCCGACGGAGACGAGCACGAAGGCCGAGAGCGTGCCGATGTTCACCATCTCCTCGAGCACGCCGACGGGCGTGAGCCCGGCGACCAGGGCAACGATGACGGTGACGATGATCGAGATGATCCACGGGGTCCGACGGGTCCGATGCACCTTCGCGAGACGGGGGGGGAGCAGACCGTCGCGCGACATCGCGAAGATGATCCGCGTCGCGCCGATCAACAGCGTCAGCACCACCGTCGTCAGGCCCGCGACCGCTCCCGCCGAGATGACCGTCGCCATCCAGGTCTGCCCGTGGAAGGCGAAGGCGTTCGCGAGGGCAGCGGCCGGGTCGAGTTCGTCGAAGCGGACCATGCCCGTCACCACCAGTGCCACCGCACAGTAGAGCAACGTGCAGATCGCGAGCGACGCGATGATGCCGATGGGCAGATCGCGCTGCGGGTTCTTGGTCTCCTCCGCTGTGGTGGCGACCACATCGAAGCCGATGTAGGCGAAGAAGACGAGTGCCGCGCCCGCGAAGATGCCGCCGACGCCGAAGGCCATGGGCGCCGAGCCGGAGATGAACTGCAGCAGCGGCTGCATCAGGCCCGTCGCGGCCTCGCGGGGCGCGGCATCCGGCACGAACGGCGCGTAGTTCGCGGGGTTGACGAACATGATGCCCGCGACGATCACGAACAGGACGATGAAGAGCTTCACGCCGACCAGCACCAGGTTGACGCGCATCGACTCCCGGATGCCGATCGTCATCAGCACGCCGAGGACGATCACGAGGAGGATCGCCATCACGTCGACGGTGCCGCCGTAGCCGATCGCCTCGGGAAGAGGGATGCCGAGTTGCCCGAGGAGAACGCCGAGGTAGGCGCTCCACCCCTGAGCCACGACACTCGCGCCGAGGAACATCTCCAGGATGAGGTCCCACCCGATGATCCAGGCGAACAGTTCGCCGAGCGACGCGTAGGAGAAGGTGTAGGCGGAACCCGAGACCGGAACGGTGGAGGCGAACTCGGCGTAGCACATCGCCGCCAGCGCGCACGCGATCGCCGCGACGACGAAGCTGACCACGACGGCGGGGCCGGCCACCTCGTGGGCAGCGCGACCGGTCAGCGTGAAGATGCCGGCACCGATGACGACACCGACACCGAAAACCGTGAGATCGAGAGCCGACAGCGATTTGCGCAGCCGGAACTCCGGCTCTTCGGTATCGGCGATGGACCGCTCGATGGACTTCGTGCGCATCAGGCTCATGCCGTCTCCTCCGCGAGAACGAACGACGCCCTCGCGGCGCCGCGGTCGGTGTGGTCATGCTAGTGCGGCTCGGCCGCGCCCGGGGCTGGCTGTCCACGTGTCGCGGTAGGTTGGGACCGTGAAGTCCCGACCCGCAGACCAGCAGCTCCTGCTCGAACTCGCGAGCCTCGACGGCGTGATCAGCGCCGCCGAACGCGCCCGACGCTCGCCCGAGCAGGCGCGCCGCGTTCAGGAGCTGCTCGCTCGCCGTCAGAGCATGTCGGCAGAGCTCACGACCCTGCTCGGACAGCGCGACGACATCACCGCCGAACTGGCGCGTGTGGAGTCGGATGTGGCCGTGGTCGACGTGCGGGCTGCCCGCGACACCGAACGACTCGCGTCCTCGGCGAACGCGAAGGAAGCCCAGAGCCTCGAGCACGAGTTGGCTTCGCTCGCAAAGCGCAAGAGCGATCTCGAGGATGCCGAAATCGAACTCATGGAGCGGCTCGAGACGGCCCAGTCCGCCGTCGCCGTGCAGGAAGAGGCGATCTCCGCGGTGAACGAGGAAGGCGCCCGCCTCAGTGCCGCGGCGAAGGAAGCCGTCACCGCGGCCACTGCCCGCGCAGAAGCGTCCTCGCGCGACCGTGCGGTGGTCGCAGCGCGCGTGCCCGCCGATCTGCTGGCGATGTACGACCGTCTCGCTGCCCGCGGCGTCGGGGCCGGGCTCCTGCACCGGAAGACCTGTGAGGCGTGCCGAATGGTCCTCTCGGGAACCGATCTGCAGACGATCCGGCAGGCGTCCTCCGACGACGTCGTGACCTGTCCGGAGTGCGGCGCGATCCTGGTGCGCACCGACGAATCGGGGTTGTGACGACCAGCAGCGCGGCCACGATCGCGCCGCGCTGGCGCCTCGTGGCGAGCGAGGGGGACACCGTCGTCATCACCACGGTCGACACCGACCTCGAGGTCACACACGTGGAGCGTCGCCCGCGCGCACAGTGGTGGGACACGGATGACACCCGCACGCGATGGGTGTGGTCGGACACGAACCGTTGGTATCCCGGCATCCTGGCCGCGCACTCGGTCGTCGCGCGCTGCCACGATCTCCGCCTGGCGCACGCGATCCTCCACCGCAGTGCGCTCGTCGCCGATCAGGATGCCCTGCGGGCCGCACCGAGATGGGATGTCGCCGGCGCGGAGGAGACGCCGCCGCCCCGCGCTCCGACCCTGTTCGACGTCGAGGGGGCGCCGGCGAGCGGTGTGCCCGATGATCCCGACGAGGTGCTCGCCGAGTTCCGACGCCAGCAGCAGGCGATACGCGGCTCATCCGAAGCCGCGCGGTTGCGTCTGCTCGTGGCCGCCGAATCCGCCGGCGCGCTCTTGGCCGTCGAGATGCACAGCGCCGGTGTGCCGTGGGATCGTCGGACGCACGAACGCATCCTTGAGGAGACGCTCGGTACACGGCCGTCGCCGGGAGAACAGCCCGAGCGTGTGCGCGAGGCTGCGCAGCGCGTCCGCGCCGCGCTCCAGGACCCGTCCGCCAACCTCGACTCCCAGCCCAAGCTCCTGCGGAGCCTTCACCGTGTCGGCATCAGCGCCGAGTCGACCAACAGGTGGGAGCTCGCGGAGTACGACCATCCGGCGATCGCCCCCCTTCTGGTCTACAAGAAGCTGACACGGCTGATGAGCGCGAACGGCTGGGTGTGGCTGGACGAGTGGGCCGCGGACGGTCGGTTCCGTCCCGTGTACGTTCCCGGTGGCGTGGTCACCGGGAGATGGGCATCGTCCGGGGGAGGAGCGCTGCAGATCCCACGCCAGCTGCGTCCCGCGGTGCGCGCAGACCCGGGCTGGACTCTCGTCGTCGCCGACGTGGCACAGCTGGAACCCCGCGTCCTGGCGGCGATGGCGTCGGACGAGGCCCTGGCCGGCGCGGCACGCGGCCAGGACCTGTACGAGGGCATCGTCAATAGCGGCGTCGTCCGCACGCGGCAGGAGGCGAAGATCGCCGTCCTCGGGGCGATGTACGGAGCGACCACCGGCGACAGCGGACGCCTGGTACCCGCGCTGCGACGCGCCTACCCGCGCGCCATGGGTCTGGTGGATGCCGCGGCCACGACCGGTGAGCAGGGCGGCGTGGTCTCGACGTGGCTCGGACGGACCAGCCCGCGGGCGACGGCGCAGTGGCGTGATGTCCAGGCTGCGGCCGCACTGCCGGAGGCGACGGAGAGCGATCGGACGCGGGCACGCCGCGCCGCGCGCGATCGCGGGCGCTTCACTCGCAATTTCGTGGTCCAGGGCACGGCAGCCGAGTGGGCGCTCGCGTGGCTCGCCGACCTCCGTGGTCGTCTGGCGGCTCTCCCGCCGGTCGGCGCGAACGATGCGGCGCGGAACTCCGCCGCCGTGTTCGAGAGGCGCCCGCACCTGGCCTTCTTCCTCCACGACGAGATCATCGTGCACACGCCAGTCGTCTACGCCGACGCCGTGGCAGACGCCGTGCGCCAGGCCGCCGACGGAGCGGCTCGCCTGCTCTTCGGACGATTCCCGATCGATTTCCCCCTCGACCTGCGTATCGCACAGGACGCGGCCAAAAGCTGACGCAGCGCCGGGGCGCTCGCTGCCCGACGTGCTCAGCCGCACGCAGGGGTGGCCGCCTCCGCGACACGGACGTCGTTCATCATCGGCGTGTGCACGAGCACCGGTCGCAGCTGCGCGCCGTTCTTCGCGACGAACCCGAACGCGAGCGTCCTCTGCTCGCCGGGGCGCAGCGTCACCCGCGCCAATGAGGCGGAGGAGTCACTGCCATCGGCCGCGGTCGCCGAGACGTCCGCGCCGTCCAGCGTCACACCGCCGACGAACCACTCGCGGGGGACCATCACCGTCACGTCGGTCGTGATGTCTCCGGGCTCAGCGGGGTTGGCCGCACCCGTCATCGACTCAGCGAAGGTCCGCGCGTTCGCCGGGGCTGCGCTCGCGAGCCGCACGGAGACCGTCACATCGGCGGCGCCGTCCGCACGGCAAATTCGCACGGACGTCGCGAGATCGACATGGAGGAAAGTGTCCATCTTTCCGGTCGTCGCGTCGTTGAAGTAGACGCCCACGGCATCGGGCCCGGCGGCCCGGAGCCTTCCCCGCGTCCCCGAAAACGCCCCGTTCGCCACCGCGGATTGTTCGTCCCCGTGCGCACTGAAGATCGAGATGCGCCCCTCGGCGATCGGCTTCGCGAGAGCGCGCATCCAGCGAAGAGGATCGATCGGTGACGACGTGATCTGAGCGAAGAGGCGGTCGAAGAGATCGCGTTGCACCGCCGTCTGCTCGGCTGGCGTCTTGTCGAGGTACGGCCTGACGAGCACGTCACCGACGACGTCGGACGGATCGACGGTCGTGCCGTCGGCGAGGGTAATCGGCCCGCTGATCGTGAGCATCGCGGTGAGCACCGCAGGGTCGATGGCGACCACGGCATCCGGTGCCGGACGACCGATCGACTGCCACCAGGCAGAGGCCAACCGCGCACTCAGGGCGAAGTCGGCAGTCATGGTCGCGTTCATGACGAATCGTCCTGGGGCCTGACCGTACAAGGCGACGAGATCGCCGGGTAGCTCGGCGATCGGCGCCTCCCGATGTGGGAAGACGCTCGAGTCGACCTGGTCGACCACCGTGAGCCGATCGCCGTCGGCGCGCAACAGGATGAACGATCCCGTGATGCCGCCGCCGGTGCGCGCTTCGGCTGTGTTCTGCACCATCACCAGGATCGTGCGGGCCCCGTTCGCTCCCATCATCGCCGGCATGACCTGCACCGCAGAGGCTGCGTCCGCCACCGTCGGAGCCGCCGCAGCGACCGCCTCGCGGATCCGCTCGGTCGCCGCCCCCACCGGTTCGATGAGATCGTCGGTCGACACGGCACCCAGTGAGGCATCGACACGAGAGAAGACGGCAGCGAACTCTTTCACGGGGTCCGCCGCCGCCGACACCGCCGACAGGTCGAGCGCTCCCTGGCCGTCGTGCGCCTGCATCGCCGCGCTGAGCACCGGAAGCGCGGCAGCGGCTATGTCGCGAACGCTCTCCGCGACGATCCGCATCGCCGCGGTGTTGGCTCCGACGACAGGGACCGACTCGGTGGTGCGCCACAGCGGATCGGACGTCAGCTCAGCGGCGCGACGCGCGTGCTGTTCGGCGTCGGTCACGACGGCGGCGAGTACGCCGGCGTCGCCCGCCGCGATCGCCGAGGTCAGCCGAGGTTGGAGGGCGGCGAGGTCATCGAGCTCGCCTTTCGCCATCCACCCGCGGATCCCGAGCCATGCCGCCGCCAGCACCATGACGCCCACCGCACCCGCGACGACGACCGCGATGCGCCGCCGACGCAGACGCCGGCGGACGCGATCGGGAGCTCCCGCTGAGCCGGTCGCGGCGTCAGTCACGGGCGCGACGGGTGCGGCGCACGTACAGCAGCACGCCTCCACCGACGACCAGGATGACCGCGCCGCCGAGGAGCGGAAGCACCGCGGCGATGTTGCCGCCCGTCGCCGGCAATGACATGCCGGCCGCAGCGACGGCGCCCGACGTGCCCACGCCCGCCGGATCGGTCAGACAGGCCGACGTCGACGGCGGGTACGACAGCGCCACACGCAGCGTCGGGTTCACCTCGACCACGGCGGAGATGTCACCCCGGGTCCAGGCGAAGTTTCCGGGCGACGCGACCCATTGACCGTTCTCGAACGACCACCCGGGCCATCCGTTGCCGACGCCGTTCGCGTCGACCGACGCGCCGGGCCACAGGACGCGCCCCGACAGTCGCCCGTTGACCAGCTCTCCGAGCGGAATCGTCGTCGATTGGCTGCCGTCGCTCAGCACGAGCCTCGCCGTGTGGCTCGTGGCGATCCCGTCGGGATCGTCGAGCACGACCGAGTAGTCGATCCACGGCACGTTGGCTTCGCACGACGGCGCGACCATGGTCCCGCTCAGCGACGGCGACGGCGGCGTATCGGGTCCGTACCCGTCGGTGTCTGCAGCGGCCGCGGCCGTCGCACCCCCCGACAGCATCAGGACAGCAAGAACAGCGGACAGTGCGTACTTACGCATGATGAATGCCTCCCCCAGGCGATCCGAGCCCAAACCCCCCAGCCGGGTCTCGTGGCGCCACCGTACCACGATCGAGCGGTGCGGACCAGTAGGATCGGGGGAGCGAATGGGTCGGCTGGACGGTCGCGTGGCGGGGTCACCCGCACCGAGGAACGTCCGGGCTCCACAGGGCAGGGCGGTGGGTAACACCCACCCGGAGCAATCCGCGAGACAGTGCCACAGAGAGCAGACCGCCCCGGACTCCGCTGGTCGGAGGGCCGGGGTAAGGGTGAAAGGGTGGTGTAAGAGACCACCGGGATCGTGGTGACACGATCCGCACGGTAAACCTCGCCCGGAGCAAGGCCAGACAGGGGATGCCGACGCGGCTCGCCGAGTCCCCGGGTAGGCCGCTGGAGCGGCGCGGCAACGTGTCGCCGAGAGAGATGACCGTCCACGGAGCGTGAGCTCCCGGACAGAACCCGGCGTACAGGCCGGCCCATTCGCCCCCGGTGGTCAGACCGCCAGAGCGGCGGCGCCGATGATGCCGGCGTTGTTGCGGTGCGTCGCGGGCACGATCGGTGTCGTGAGCTTCAGCATCGGAAGGAACTCATCGGCGTGCTTGGAGACGCCGCCGCCGACGATGAAGAGGTCGGGGCTGAGCAGGAACTCGAGGTAGCTGTAGTACCACTGCAGGCGCTTCGCCCACATCTTCCACGTCAACTCGTCGCGCTCCATCGCCGAGTACGCGGCCCACGCCTCGGCATCCTTGCCATGGTTCGCGCGCTGCAGGTGGCCGAGCTCCGCGTTCGGGATGAGCGCGCCGTTGTAGAGCATCGCCGTGCCGATGCCCGTGCCGAGCGTGGTCAGCAGCACGAGGCCGGGCACGTCGCGCGCGGCACCGTAGCGGGCCTCGGCCACACCGGCGACGTCCGCATCGTTGGCGAAGTGGATCTCTCGCCCCAGGCCGTCCTCGAAGAACTTCTCCGCCTCGAACCCCACCCACGTCTCGGCGACGTTCGCCGCAGACAGGGTCTTGCCATTCTTGACGATCGCCGGGAAAGCGACGCCAAGCGGAATGTCGGCATCGCTGACACCGAGCGTCTCGAGGACCGTCTTGACGGCGGCCAGCACATCGTTCGGCTCGGCGCCGGCGGGCGTCGGCACCTTGACGCGCTCGCTGAGGAGGTTTCCCCCTTCGAGATCCACGAGGGCACCCTTGATGCCGGTTCCGCCGATGTCCACACCGACCGCGCGGGTCGCCTTCGTCGTCATGGCATCCAGCCTATCCAGGTCGTCGGCACCGCTCGTTAGGATCGAGCCAGAGCCCGCGGATCGGGAATGGTGGGCGAACGCCCCGACAGGAAGGACGCGCCATGACGTCAGGCGAAGACAAGTACTGGTACAACTTCACCACCGGCGCCGTGGAGCGCGGCTTCGAGTCGCCGGCGATCGACCGCGCAGGTCCGTTCGACACTGCGGAAGAGGCGGCCAAGGCGCCGCAGCTCCTCGCCGAACGCTCTCGCGAATGGGCCGAGGAAGACGCCCGCGAGAACGACTGACGCGCGCCCGACGACACGTCGGACACGAGCGGGGACCGATAGTCTGGGCGTGGGCCCGGCTTCCCTTCGAAGCGGCATCCGAGAAGCGGCATCTGAGAGGACGCGATGGACAAGCAGCGGGACTTCGTACTGCGCACGATCGAGGAGCGCGGGGTCAAGTTCGTCCGCCTGTGGTTCACGGATGTGATCGGCACGCTCAAGTCCGTCGCGATCGCGCCTGCCGAGGTGGAGGGCGCGTTCACCGAGGGGCTCGGCTTCGACGGGTCGGCGATCGAGGGTCTGACGCGTTCGTACGAGTCGGACCTCCTCGCTCATCCCGACCCGACGACCTTCCAGATCCTGCCCTGGCGGGGCGAGATCGACCCCACGGCGCGGATGTTCTGCGACATCACGACGCCTGACGGGCAGCCCGCCGTCGCCGATCCGCGTCACGTCCTCAAGCGCACCCTCGCGAAGGCGGCGGATGCCGGGTTCACGTTCTACACCCACCCCGAGATCGAGTTCTACCTTCTGAAGTCGTCCTCGTTCGGCGCCGACGGCCCCGAGCCGGTCGACTCCGCCGGCTACTTCGACAACGTGCCCGGCGGCACCGCGCACGACTTCCGTCGTCGGAGCGTCCGGATGCTGGAAGACCTGGGCATCTCGGTCGAGTACAGCCACCATGAGGGCGGCCCCGGCCAGAACGAGATCGACCTGCGCTACGCCGACGCGCTGGCCACCGCCGACAACATCATGACCTTCCGGACGGTCGTCAAAGAGGTGGCGATCGAGCAGGGTGTGTACGCGACGTTCATGCCCAAGCCCCTCTCCGGCAAGCCCGGCAGCGGCATGCACACCCACATGTCGCTGTTCGAGGGCGACCGGAACGCGTTCTACGAGGAAGGGGCGCAGTACCAGCTGTCGAAGGTCGGCCGCCAGTTCATCGCCGGGCTCTTGACGCACGCGAACGAGATCGCCGCGGTCACCAACCAGTTCGTCAACTCGTACAAGCGCCTCTGGGGCGGCGACGAGGCGCCCAGCTTCATCTGCTGGGGTCACAACAACCGCTCCGCCCTCGTCCGCGTTCCGATGTACAAGCCGAACAAGGGTCAGTCGACCCGCGTCGAGTACCGCGCGCTGGACTCGGCGGCGAACCCCTACCTCGCTTACGCGCTGCTCTTGGCGGCGGGCCTGAAGGGCATCGAGGAGGGGTACGAGCTGCCCCCTGAGGCCGAGGACAACGTGTGGTCGCTGACCGACGCGGAGCGCCGCGCCCTCGGCTATGCGCAGCTGCCGGCGAGCCTCGATCACGCGCTGGAGTACATGGAGGACTCCGAGCTCGTCGCCGAGACGCTCGGCGAGCAGGTCTTCAACTACGTCCTGCTCAACAAGCGTCGCGAATGGCAGGAGTACCGCGCGCAGGTGACGCCGTTCGAGCTGAAGAGCAACCTGGAGATGCTGTAACCCGCCATGTCCGCAGGCGAGCGCGCATCCGGCCGCACCGCACTCGCGCGCGCAGGGTTCAGCGAGCTGGATGACGCCGATCGGCTGCTGACCGAGCTGTCCGAGAGTCTCGACGCGCCGCGCGACGGGATCCTCGTCGGCGCCGACGGGGCGGCCGACCCCGATGCCGCGCTCTCGGCGCTGGCGCGCATCGCCCGCCGAGACGCCGCTGCGCTCGCGCGCGCCGTCCACCGCGTCGGCCCGACGCTGTGGATGCTGCTCGGCGCGTCCCACGGCTTCGCTGACTTCTATCTGCGCCACCCCGACGAGCTCGACCATGTTCCCGACCCGGGCGGAGCGCTGCCCGCGCGCGAAGAGCTCGACGCCGAACTGCGCGAGGCGGTCAAGGCGGATGCCGACGGGTTCGCCGCCCGCGGTGACGAAGCCGCCTGGGTGGCCCTCCGCGTGCGCTACCGGCGTCTGCTGGCGCGCATCGCGGCGTTCGACCTCGGCGCTCCCGACGCGGTCGAGGTGCTGCCGCGGGTCGCCGCGGCTCTCGCCGATGCGGCCGGCGCGGCGCTCGAGGCATCCCTCTGCGTTGCGCGCACGCGCGTCGCCGACGGCGGACTCTTCCCCCGCGAGCAGGTCGCGGCGACGCGCCTGGCGATCATCGGCATGGGCAAGACCGGAGCACGCGAACTGAACTATGTCAGCGACGTCGATGTGATCTTCGTCGGCGGCGGCACCGACGCGCTCATCGAGCGGCTGGGTGAGAGTCGCGTCATCGACATCGCCACGCGCCTCGCTGTGCAGACCATGCGCGGCATCTCGGGCATGGAGGTGGAGCCGCCGCTGTGGGAGGTCGACGCCAACCTGCGCCCCGAAGGCAAGCAGGGCGCCCTCGTGCGGAGCCTCGACTCGCACCTGGCCTACTACGACCGGTGGGCGAAGAGCTGGGAGTTCCAGGCGCTGCTGAAGGCCCGTCCGCTCGCCGGAGACCGCATACTCGGCGCGGAATACGTCGAGTCGCTGCAGCCGAAGGTGTGGACGAGCGCCGCGCGCGAGAACTTCGTCGACAGCGTGCAGCGTATGCGTGAGCGCGTCACCGAGTTCATCCCCGCCGATGAGGTGCCGTATCAGCTGAAGCTCGGACCGGGTGGCATCCGCGACATCGAGTTCACGGTACAGCTGCTGCAGCTCGTGCACGGGCTGGCCGACGACCGCATCCGCCAGCGCGGCACGCTCGACGCGCTGGAAGCCCTGGTCGCGGAGGGGTACATCGGGCGGGCCGATGCCGCGGCGTTCGCCCGCGACTACCGCATGCTGCGGGTGCTCGAGCACCGGGTACAGCTGCGGGACCTGCGTCGCACACACCTCATGCCGCGAACGCCGGACGGTCTACGCGCCCTCGCGCGCGCCTCGCATCTCGCCTCCGACGATGCGGGTGTCTGGGCGCTCTGGGAGGGGATCAAGCGCGAGGTGCGTGAAATCCACGTGCGCCTGTTCTATCGGCCGCTGCTGTCGGCGGTTGCGGGCCTGCCGGCCGAAGAGCAGCAGCTCTCCACCGCGCAGGCGCACGACCGGCTGGCGGCGATCGGCTTCCGCGACCCAGCCGGCGCGCTTCGGCACATCGGCGCGCTCACGGGCGGGCTGAGCCGCAAGGCGACGATCCAGCGCCATCTCATGCCGATCATGATCCGATGGTTCGCCGACGGGGTCGACCCCGACTACGGCCTGCTCGCATACCGTCGGATCAGCGAGCGGCTGGGGGACACCCCGTGGTTCCTGCGGATGCTGCGCGACTCGTCGGGCGCGGCCGAGCGTCTCACGCACGTGCTGTCGGGGTCGCGCTACATCGGTGAGCTCATGGAGTGGATCCCCGAATCGGTGGCGTGGCTCGATGCCGACGATCAGCTGCGCCCGCGCAGCGGCCTCGCTCTGCAGGACGAGGCCCGTGCGATCCAGACCCGTCACGAGACCATCGGCGACGCGATGCGCGCGGTGCGCAACCTCCGGCGCCGCGAGCTGCTCCGCCTCGCCTTCGGCGCGATCCTCGGCACGCTGACCATCGAAGAGCTCGCCGAAGGTCTCACGATCGTCAGCGAGGTGACGATCCAGGCGACCCTGCGCGCCGTGCGGCGCGAGGTCGTTCCGCCCGAGGACTCGGCGCTCGATTTCTCGGTGATCGCCATGGGACGGTTCGGTGGGGGCGAGCTCGGCTTCGGGTCCGATGCCGACGTGCTCTACGTCTATGACCCGAACGGCGTCGACCCGGAGCGCGCACACGAACTCTCGCGGCAGCTGGTCGCCGGCCTGCGCAGCTACTCCGAGGATCAGCGCGTTCCGTTCGACCTGGACGCGGACCTGCGCCCCGAGGGACGCAACGGTCCGCTCGTACGATCGCTCGACTCGTACGCCGAGTACTACCGGCGCTGGTCGCTGTCGTGGGAGGCCCAGGCGCTGCTGCGAGCGCGCGGGGTGGCGGGCAGCGTGAACCTCATCCGCCGGTTCATGGCCATCGCCGACGAAGTCCGCTACCCCGAACACGTCGCCGTGCAGGATCTGCGTGAGATCAAGCGGATCAAGGCCCGTGTCGAGAACGAGCGGCTCCCGCAGGGCGCGGACCGCACCCGACACGTCAAGCTCGGGCCGGGCGGGCTCAGCGACGTCGAGTGGCTCGTGCAGCTGATCCAGCACGAGCACGCCCACGACCTGGCGGGCCTGCGCACCACCTCGACCCTCGGGGCGCTCGAGGCGGCCCGCCAGGCGGGACTGGTGCCGGATGCCGCGGCCGCGCGCCTGGCCGCCTCGTGGCGCCTCGCGAGTCGCCTGCGCTCGGCGAACACGCTGCTGTCGGGGCAGACCAGCGACGTGCTCCCGACCGACCGGGCGAAGCTCGACGGCATCGGCCGCCTGCTGGAGTATCCGGCGCGCTCGGCGACTCTCGTCGAGGAGGAATGGCTGCGCACCGCGCGCCGCGCTCGCCGCGACTTCGAGAGGCTCTTCTATGGGTGATGGTCAGTCACGGGAGGTACGGGGCCCGACGGGCCGTCTGCACTCGTCGCGCCGCGGGCCCCGCACTCGTCTCGCAGCCGCAGCGCTGCTGATCGCGTGCACCGCATCGACGGTCGGCTGCGGCGCTGGCGACCAGGCGCGACTGGCCTCTGCGGAGTCGGCCATCCGGGCTCTCGCGGGCGACGACGCCGCGGTCGAGCTCACTCTCATCGACCGCGGGTTCGGAACCGGCGTGACGTGCGAGGCATCGGTGGCGTGGTCAGCCGAGCCCGAACGGGCGACGTACCTGCGCATGGTGAACGAGATCGGTCCGATCATGGCGGAGAGCCCGATCGCCACATGCGCCGATCTCCAGATCACCACCCCGGGGACCAAGCTCACCGTGGAAGGCCATACCTACGCCGAAGCGAGCATTCCCTGGACGGACCTCGCAGTGTACGTCTTCGACACTCACCCCGACGCTGCTGCGGTGAGATGGAACTGGGGCGATGACCGTGAGCCGTACGGCATATCGATTCTCCGCTCTGTATCAGGTACTTCCTTCGACGTCATCGCGCGTGTGGGGGGCTCGATCATCCAGTCGCCCGACGCGGCCGGGATACGCGCGGCGACGACATGGCGGTTCAGCAACTGCGTCGCCGCAGACAACTCCTGCGCCGACGAGCAGATCGCAGTGACGATGCGCGACACTCCCAACGATTGGCAGGCCGAGATCCTGCGCTCGATGAACCGCATCACCGCGGAGGTGCTTGGTGAGGGGAGCTCGATCAGGGGAGAGATGGAATTCGACGATCCGCGTCTGCTGAAGGCGCGCCTCACTCTGTGGACGCCTTCGTGGCCGCCGGGGACCGCGACGGACGCGGACCGGGAGCAGGCGCTGCCCGGCAGCGCGGCAGAGGCAGCCGCCGGAGAGGTGCGCGCCGCCTTCGACGTCGCCGGCAGTCCGTATACGCTCTCGATCTGGGTGCCGCACGCGATCCCTGTGCTCAGTCACAGCACGTACGAGCACGAGCACGAGGACTGAGCTGCCGCGGAGCGTCCCGTCAACGCCGAACGCCCCGGCATCCATAGGCAGGATGCCGGGGCGTTCGTGTGGTGCGAGTCGTCAGACGCCGAAGTACAGCTCGTACTCGAACGGGTGCGGGCGCGCGGCGAGCGGCTTGATCTCGTTCTCGATCTTGTACTCGATCCAGGTCTCGATCAGCTCGGGCGTGAACACACCGCCGGCGAGGAGGAACTCGTGGTCTGCACGCAGCGCCTCGAGCGAGTCGAGCAGCGAGTTCGGCACCTGCGGGATGTTCTTGGCCTCCTCGGGCGGCAGCTCGTAGAGGTCCTTGTCGACCGGCTCGTGCGGCTCGACGCGGTTCTTGATGCCGTCGAGGCCCGCCATCATCTGTGCGGCGAACGCGAGGTAAGGGTTACCCGAGGCGTCGGGCGCGCGGAACTCGATGCGCTTGGCCTTCGGGTTGCTGCCCGTGATCGGGATGCGGATCGCCGCCGAGCGGTTACCGGCCGAGTAGACCAGGTTGACCGGAGCCTCGTAGCCCTTGACCAGACGCTTGTAGGAGTTCAGCGTCGGGTTGGTGAAGGCGAGGACGGCCGGCGCGTGCGCCAGCAGACCGCCGATGTACCAGCGGGCGATGTCGGAGAGGCCGCCGTAGCCCTTCTCGTCGTAGAAGAGCGGCTTGCCCTCGAGCCACAGCGACTGGTGGGTGTGCATGCCCGAGCCGTTGTCTCCGAAGAGGGGCTTGGGCATGAAGGTCGCGACCTTGCCCCACTGCTCGGCGACGTTCTTGACGATGTACTTGAACTTCAGGATGTCGTCGGCCGCGTGCACCATCGTGTCGAAGCGGTAGTTGATCTCCTGCTGACCACCGGTGCCGACCTCGTGGTGCGCACGCTCGAGGATCAGACCCGCGTCGATGAGGTGCAGGCTGATGTCGTCGCGGAGGTCAGCCGTCTTGTCGACGGGGGAGACCGGGAAGTAGCCGCCCTTGTACGCCGTCTTGTTCGCCAGGTTGCCGCCCTCCTCGGCGCGGCCCGTGTTCCAGGCGCCCTCTTCGGAGTCGACGCTGTAGAAGCTGGCGTTCTGCTTCACCTCGTAGCGGACGTCGTCGAAGATGTAGAACTCGGCCTCGGGAGCGAAGAACGCGGTGTCGGCGATGCCGGTCGAGGCGAGGTACTTCTCGGCCTTCTTGGCGACCTGGCGCGGGTCCTTGCTGTAGATCTCGCCGTTGCGCGGGTTGTAGATGTCGAAGAGCATGATGAGCGTCTTCGCCTCGCGGAACGGGTCGATGTAGGCGGTGGACACGTCGGGGATGAGCTGCATGTCCGACTCGTGGATGTTCGCGAAACCGCGGATCGACGAGCCGTCGAACAGCTGGCCGACCGTGAAGAACTCCTCGTCGACGGTCGAGGCCGGGATGTTGAAGTGCTGCTGCACACCAGGCAGATCCGTGAACCGGATGTCGAGGAACTTGACGTCCTCGTCCTTGATGAACTTCAGAACCTCGGATGAATCTTTGAACATGGAGTCTCCAAGATCGGGTGTGGAACACGCCTGAACGGGATCAGGCCCGCCTCGACGCTATCGATGACCGGTTGCCCGGCAGTATCCCCCGTGTTTCGAGGATGTTACAGCGACGCGGATAAGCTGACCCGGTGACGGCAGGTACTTCCGACAATACGGGACATCACGACAGCACCTATCCCGGAGAGCGGCTCGGGATGCCCCCTTCGGGCCCGGGCAGCATCGCACGACTCGGTCGACGCATCGGCGCTCTCGCCGTCGATCTGGCAACAGCGACACTGATCGCCTACGCATTCTTCCCGGTCCTGGACGAGGTCACGGGGTTGCGGTACGCCAATCCGGTCGCGTCGAACCTGATCTTCCTCGCTGTGCAGGTGCTGTTCATCCCGACGCTCGGGGGAAGCCCGGGACATCGGCTGTTCGGCATGCGGATCGTCCGTGTCGAAGGCGGCTGGAGCGGCCTCTGGCGTCCGCTGGTGCGCACGCTGCTGCTCGCCGTGATCATCCCCGCCGTGATCTGGGATGGCGATCACCGCGGCCTTCACGACAAGATCGCCGGGACGGTCCTCGTTCGCGGTTGAGGCTCAGCGTGGGCGCGGCGCGCGGGCTCGCATCGGATCGATGCCCTTCGGGATCGGCAGCGAGGTGACGGACTGCGAGACCGAGTCCACGCGCTTGACGACAGCCGCCATCGTCGTACGATCGACCTTCTTGGGGAACGACTTGATGGTCGCCGAGAGCTTCGAGATGGGCACGTCGCCCTCGCCGTGGCCGATGTACAGCACATTGATCGGCACGCCTGAGGCCACGCGCTGGACCTTCATCTTCTCGTCGTTGACGAGTCGGGTGAGCCGCCCGCGTGCGCCCTCGCCCACGATCACGACGCCACCGCGGCCGATCACGCGGTAGACCGCGTCCTGCGTCTTCGGGTTGACCCCGACGGGCATCTCCGAGGCCACCCAACTGCGGCCGAGCGAGGTCGACAGCACGTGACCGGCAGCTCCCGGCATCCCGTCGAGCTTGATGTACATCGCGCGGGTGGACAGACGTGTGAGCACGATCATGGCGCCCAAGAGACCGAACAGCAGGCCGGTGACACCCCACAGGATGACGCTCCAGATGGCCGCAGGCGGGATGAGGAACCCGATGAGGACGCCGATGCCGATTCCGACGACCACGACAGCGGCCAGCACCCACGGCAGCCACGAGAATTCGGCCTTCGTGAAGGTGTAGAGCGAGCGGATCTGGGAGAAGAAGCCAGGGCCCTTGTCGGGTGCGGAACTGCGGGATGCCATGGCACACAGCCTACCGTCGCGGCGACACGGCGCACGCGCACGCGGTGCGACGAGAACTCCTCCCCAGCGTGGCGAACCCGTGGCGTCTGCACAGTTGACCCGCGCGGCGGCCGGCCCTGTCCACGAGCGGCGACACTCACGATATGAGCATCGATTCCGGTGTGCTCGCCCCGCCGCCGCTGCTGAGGACGCTGGGCGCCGCCGACGCCCCGTTTCCCGGCGACCTGCGCGCGGGCACGCCTCCGAGAGTGTGGGTGCCCCTGCAGGATCTGCCGAGCGAGATCTGGCGGGTACGGGGCGGCGAGCATGTGCTCGCCCCCGTCGACCTGGCGCGCACTCCGGACGGTCACGCTGCCCTGCTCCCGCACTGCCCGCACCGACTGATCACTCTCGTCGCCGGGCGTGCGTGGGAGGCGGGAGCGCTCGTCACCGCCGCCGTCAGTGTGCTGCGTGGCGCCGCCGAGGCAGAGCGCTGCGGGTTCACCGTCGGCTCCTGGTGGGTGGATGCCGAAGGGTGTCCACTCCTTGCTGCGACCGGACCGGCCTGGCGGGACAATTCCGTCGCACTGCTGAAGGAGCTCGCCGAGGCTGCCGCGCCGGGTCTGCGGCAGGCGGTGCTCGACGCCGCGGAACTGATCAGCGAGGGTCGCATCACGCCGGGGCGGCGCGAGCGTGCGGAAGATGAGCTCTTCGCCGCCGCTGAACCGGCTCCTCTGCCGACCGCCGACGCGAACAGGGGGGTCGCGGCCATCCCGGCGCCGCGTCGGGCCGTACACCGCGGTCGGACCGGCGACGACCGAGCCTCGGATGCGTCGAGCTGGGTCGCGCCGCTCGTCGAGCGCGACCTCGCCGCTCGTGCGCTGAACGTCCTGGGCGATGTTCGCTCCGCGCTGAGGCGCACGATGCGCGCGACGCGCAGGCACGGGCTGACGGCGGTACGAGACCGGGCGGGACGCCGCGCTCTGTCGGCGACGACCACACGGGCGCACAAGGATCATGCGCCACGCCGCCGCCGGCGATCCCCGCTGCTCGTGGCCGCTGCCGCGGCCGCGATCGTCATCGCCGTGGGTCTCGCGTGGCCGGTCGACGAGAGCGCTTCATCCACGACGCCCGCGGCATCCACACCGTCGCTGGACAGCGGGGCCGTGTCCACCCCGGCAGCGACCCCCGACTCCGGCGCGTCGGATGCCGCAGCGCCTGCGCCGTCGCAGAGCGCCGACGAAGGCGACATCGCGCGCCGCCTCCTTGCCGATCTCGCGTCATGCACCCGGGAGCAGGCCGCCGACTGCTCCGACATTCTGGAGGACCCGAGCGCCGGCGTTCCTGACAGCGTCGTCGTCGAGGACGCTGAACTGCGCGAGGTCACCCTCCTCGACGAGTACGGCGGCGTGGCCGCCTATCGCGTCTCCGGCGGACAGCAGCCCAGCCAGGTGCTCGTTCTCGTGCAGGTCGACGGAAAATGGCTGATCCGCGACGTGTACGACGTCGCGGATCAGCCATGACATGCGAGCCCGTTGGCCGGGCGCGCCCTCAGATTCCCAGATTGGCCTCGAAGTCCGCCGTCTCCAGGCGGGTCTTGACCGCACCCAGGAAGCGGGCCGCGTCGGCGCCGTCGACGATGCGGTGATCGTACGACAGTGCCAGATAGACGTAGGAGCGCACGGCGATCGCCTCGACGCCGTCGACCTTGACCACACCGGGCTCCTTGACGACCGCGCCGGTGCCGAGGATCGCGGACTGCGGAAGGAAGACGACCGGGGTGTCGAAGAGAGCGCCGCGGGAGCCGGTGTTGGTCACGGTGAACGTGCCACCGGCGAGCTCGTCGGGCTTCAGCTTGTTGTCGCGCGTGCGAGCGGCGAGGTCGGCGATCTCGGACGAGATCCCCGCCAGCGTCTTGGCGCCCGCGTCACGGAGAACGGGGGTCAGCAGGCCGCGCTCGGTGTCGACCGCGATCGAGATGTTCTCGGTGGCGGGGTAGACGATGTCGGTGCCGTCCACCGTCGCGTTGATCACCGGGAACGCCTGCAGCGCCTCGGCGGCAGCGAGGACGAAGAACGGCAGGAACGACAGCTTGCCGCCCGTCTTCGCGACGAAGTCCTTCTGGACCGCCGTGCGGTACGACGCGACCTTCGTGACGTCCACCTTCACGACCGTGGTGAGCTGGGCCGTCTGCTGCATCGAGGCAACCGCGCGCTCGGCGAGCACCTTGCGAAGTCGGGACATCGGCTGGGTCGTGCCGCGCAAGGGCGAAACCTCGAGCGGGGCGGCCGCCGCCGGAGCGGGCGTGACTGCCGCGGCTGCAGGAGCGGCCTGGGCAGCCTCGGCCGCCTTGAGCACGTCCTCCTTGCGGATGCGACCACCGACACCGGTCCCGGTGACGGACGCCAGGTCCACACCCTGCTGCTGCGCGAGCCGGCGCACGAGGGGAGTGACGTAGGTCGCCGTGTCGTCCGCAGGGGCGGCAGCGGGAGCAGCGACCGGCGCAGGCGCCGCAGCGGGTGCAGGCGCGGCAGCGGGAGCAGGAGAAGCGGCCGGTGCAGGCGCCGCAGCGGGTGCAGGCGCGGCAGCGGGGGCAGGAGCGGCCGACGCTTCGGCAGCCGGAGCAGGCGCAGCTGCCGCCGGAGCAGCGGCTGCAGGGGCACCCGAACCGATGCGCGCGAGCACAGCGCCGACGGCGACCGTCTCATCCTCGGCGACGAGGATCTCCTGCAGCGTGCCGGCGATCGGAGAGGGGATCTCGGTGTCGACCTTGTCGGTCGAGATCTCGAGGAGCGGCTCGTCGACGGCGACCTCTTCGCCGACCTGCTTGAGCCAACGCGTCACCGTTCCCTCGGTGACGCTTTCACCCAGCTCGGGAAGAACGACGTCCTTCGCATCGCCGGACGGCGCAGCGTTGGCCTCAGGAGCCGCGGGAGCCTGTTCGGGGGCGGGGGCCGCTTCGGCAGGAGCCTGCTCAGCGGCGGGCTGCTCTGCGGCGGGCGCATCGTCGGACGGTGCGGCAGCCGAGCCGTCTCCGATCTTCGCGAGAACGGCGCCAACCTCGACGGTCTCGTCCTCAGCGACCAGGATCTCCTCGATCACGCCGCTGACGGGAGAGGGGATTTCGGTGTCGACCTTGTCGGTCGAGATCTCGAGCAGCCCTTCGTCGGCCTGGATCGTGTCACCGACCTTCTTGAGCCAACGGGTGACCGTTCCCTCGGTGACGCTCTCTCCGAGCGCGGGGAGGACCACGGATGTGCTCATGACTGTGTCTCCTTCAGAAGTTCGATGTCCGACAACTAGCTTAGTGACCCTCACGGGGCCGAAGCGGTGACGTGTTGGACGGGGGAGGAATGGTGGGGGTTTTCAGAGGGCGTGCAGAGGCTTGCCCGCGAGGGCGAGGAACGCCTCGCCGAGCGCCTCGCTCTGCGTCGGGTGCGCGTGCACGTACGGCGCGATGTCTTCCGGGTACGCTTCCCAGGCGACGGCCAGCTGGCCCTCGCTGATGAGCTCGCCGACGCGATCGCCGACCAGATGGATGCCGATCACGGGCCCGTCGACCAGGCGGACGATCTTGACGATGCCGCCCGTGCCGATGATCTCGCTACGGCCGTTGCCGGCCAGGTTGTACTCAGAGACGGCGACCGCGTCACCGTGGGCGGCACGCGCGGCTGCCTCGGTGATGCCGACGGAGGCCACCTCGGGGTGCGAGTACGTGACCCGCGGGATGGTGTGCTCCGCGACCATGACGGGGCCGAGGCCCGCGATCTCCTCAGCCACGAAGATCCCCTGCTGAAAGCCACGGTGGGCCAGCTGCAATCCGGGGACGATGTCGCCCGCCGCCCAGACGTGCGGGACCGATGTCCGCAGGCGCTCGTCCACGCTCACGAAGCCGCGCTCCAGAGCCACCCCCGCCTCATCGAATCCCATCCCGGCCGTCGACGGACCGCGTCCGACGGCCACGAGGAGGTAGTCCGCGCTCAGCTCGCTGCCGTCGGCCAGGACGATCGTGACCCCGGCATCCGTCTGCGAGACGGAGGCGAAGCGGGAACCAAGTCGAGAGACGATGCCGCGCTTGCGGAAGGCGCGCTCCAGGGCTTTGCTCGAGGAGACGTCCTCCGCGGGCAGGAGGTGGTCGAGCGCCTCGACGATCGTGACCTCCGCACCCATCGATCGCCACGCGCTCGCGAACTCGACGCCGATGACCCCGCCGCCGAGGACGATGACCGACGCGGGCACCTCTGCGAGCGCGAGGGCCTCTTCGCTGGAGAGGACCCGGCCGCCGATCTCGATGCCGGGCAGGGTGCGCGTGTGCGAGCCGGTGGCGAGAAGGACGTCGGTACCGCGATAGGTGTCCTCGCCGACCGTGACGGCGGGGCCGTCGTCGTCGACGACCAACTGTCCCTCTCCGGTGACCACCGTGATCCCGCGCGCCTTGATGAGGCCGGTGAGTCCCGCGAACTTCTTGGCGACGATGCCCTCGCGGAAAGCCGTGACCCCCGCCACGTGGATGCCCTCGAACGTCGCCGCCACGCCGACGCTCGACGCGTCACGGACGGCATCAGCGATCTCTGCCGCATGCAGGATCGCCTTGGTCGGGATACAGCCGCGATGAAGGCACGTGCCGCCGAGCTTGTCCTTCTCGACGAGGGTGACCGAGCGACCGAGCTCGGCCGCGCGGATCGCCGCTGCGTATCCGGCCGATCCGCCGCCCAGGACCACGAGATCGGAGTGGTGTGCGGTCATCGTGCGTCTCCTTCGACGAATGCGAGCAGGGATCGAACGGTGGCCGCGGTGGGGCCCTTGTCCGTGGCACCGGTCGCGGACTTGGTGCTCCCGCTGCCGGCGATGTCGAGGTGCACCCAGGGGATGCGAGGCGCGTCCGCGTCGTCGGAGACACGCCCGACGAACCGCTGGAGGAAGAGTCCAGCGAACAGCGAACCGCCCGTCGGGTCGCCGATCTTCGCGTTGACGAGGTCGGCGATGGGGGAGTCGAGCTCCTCTTCCATATGCGCCGGCAGCGGGAGCGGCCAGGCCAGCTCGTCCGCGGACTCCGCCGCATCCAGGTACTCGGCAACCGCTTCCTCCGAGCCCATGACGCCGGTGTGGCGAGAGCCCAGCGCCACCGAGATGGCTCCGGTGAGCGTGGCGACGTCGATGATCACGTCCGGGTGCGTGCGGCTGGCCGCGACGAGACCGTCGGCCAGGACGAGCCGTCCCTCGGCGTCGGTGTTCAGCACCTCGACAGTGGTGCCGCCCAGAATCCGCAGCACGTCTCCGGGACGCGTTGCTCGTCCCGACGGCATGTTGTCGGCGAGACAGAGCCATCCCGACACGCGCACCGGCAGACGCAGCTGCGCGGCCGCACGGACGACGGCCAGCACCGTCGCCGCGCCGGCCATGTCGTACTTCATGCCCACCATTCCCGCGGGCGGCTTGAGCGAGAGCCCACCGGTGTCGAACGTGATGCCCTTGCCGACGATCGCGACATGGCGCTCGGCATCCGCAGGGGCGTAGTCGAGTCGCACGAGACGGGGCGGTCGTTCCGAGCCCTGCCCCACGCCGAGGATGCCCCCGTAGCCGTCGGCGGCGAGCTGCTTCTCATCGAGGACGACGACGTCCACGGGAAGCTCCGCCAGCGCCTCCCGAGCGGCATCCGCGACGTCCTGCGGCCCCAGCCACTCGGCCGGGGTGTGGACGAGATCCTTGACGAGCGCGGCGGCGTCGCCGACGGCCTGCGCTCGCGCCAGCGCCGAGGCGGCGGGGGGCCGCTCACCGCGAATGACCACGTGTGACGCGCGAGCAGCAGCGGCAACCGACTTGTATCCATCGAAGCGATACGCGCCGAGCACGGCGCCCTCCGCCACGGCTCGCCACCCGTCGTCATCGACTGCCGGGGCTTCGACGGCCACGGTGTCGAAGCCGATCGTCGTTCTCAGAGCGGCGCCGACCGCTTCACGCAGCGCCGCGGTGTCGGGCGCGGGCCCGGTGCCGACGACGATCAGGGGCAGCGACGTCGCCTCCGGCGCGTACGCGCGCACCGTTGCGCCGAGCGCGCCCGAGAAACCCACGCCGTTCAAAGCCGAGGCCAGCCCCGGCCACTGGTCGAGAGCACCCGCATCGTGATCGAGGGGAGGGAGGGCGAGCACGAGGGCATCGGCCTTCGTCTCACGCAGCGGATCGGTCGTGTACGACAGCTCGGGAAACGCCATGACCTCCATCCTAGGTTTGCGTCGTCCGGGGTCGGCGACGCCCGAGGGCGGCAAGCCGCACCCCGCGTGTTCGCTGTCAGCGGCACGCGGACCTGCGCCCGGGGAAGGCTCGTACAGTGGACTCATGCCCTTGAGCGGTCCCCTGTACGAGCGTGTGGCGTCGTCCCCGCCGGTCCCTGCCGACCTTCCGCTGGTGATCGTGCTGACCGGGTTCACGGATGCCGGGGGCGCCGTCTCGCAGATGGTGGAGATGTTCCGCGACGACCTCGAGCCCGCGCCGATCGTGACCTTCTCGGCCGACGTGCTGCTGGATTACCGCGCGCGCCGCCCGACGATCACCTTCGACGCCGACCATCTCGCCGACTACCGCCCGCCGCGCCTGGAGCTCTCGCTCGCGCATGACGCGCTCGGTCAGCCCTTCGTTCTGCTGGCGGGGTACGAGCCGGACTTCGCCTGGGAAGCATTCACCGAGACGGTCGTGGGCTTGGCCGAAGGATTGCAGGTGTCGTCGGTGACGTGGGTGCACGCCATTCCCATGCCTGTACCGCACACGCGCCCGATCGGCACGACGGTGAGCGGGACGCGCGCCGACCTGACACAGGCGCACTCGGTGTGGCAGCCTCACACGCAGGTGCCGGCGACGGTCGGTCATCTCCTGGAGCACCGCTTCGCGCAGAGCGGAGCCTCCGTCGCAGGATTCGTCCTTCTGGTCCCCCATTACCTCGCCGACACTGACTACCCCGCCGCCGCACTGGCGGGATTGGACAGCCTGTCGGTGGCCAGTGGCCTCGTTTTCAACGTCGACGATGTGCGCGAGGAGAACCGGGAATACGTCGCGAAGGTGGACGACCAGGTGGAGGGCAACGCCGAACTGACCTCCATGCTGCACGCTCTCGAAGAGCGGTACGACGCCTACATGGCCGGATCGAACCTCGGCCAGCCGATCATCCACCCCGGCGATCTGCCCAGCGCGGACGAGCTCGCCGCGGAGCTGGAGCGCTTCCTGGCCGACCGTCGCACCGACGATCACCGCCGGGACGACGACCGCCGCGGCGACGAGTGGCGAGGCGACGACCGCCGCGGTCGACGCTGAGCGGAATGCCCACCGTCCCCGCGACGTTATGGGTGCTGTGGGGATCCTGATGGACTGTTGCGCACGGTCTGTCCGATGATGTATGCGACAATGGATCCCTGACCCGTTGTCGAATCGCGGTCGGCTCGTGACGAGGCGACCACGGACTTGACAAGGGTCTTACTCCTGTCCGAAAACCCGACGCCTGCGTCGGTGAAAGGCAAGACGTGACCTCAGGCACGAAGACCACCCGCTCCCGCAAGGTCGAGGAGGAGGAAGCCCCGGAGTCCGCCACGGAACAGGCGACGACCACGACCGCCGCCAAGAAGGCGGCGTCGAAGACTCCGGCCAAGTCGAAGGCGGCCCCGAAGAAGGTGTCCAAGAAGACGGCGTCCGATGACGACGAGGAGATCGACGACGACGTCGAGCTCGACGACACCGACATCGAGGACGCATCGGACGACGATTCCGGCGACGACGCCGCCGAGTCATCGACCGGGGCCGACAAGAAGGGCGATGACGACGAGGACGATGAGGACGGCACCACGAAGCCGGCCTTCTCCGAGCCCCTTCCCACGGGCGCCATCGTCATCTCCTCGAGCGACGAAGACGATGTCCCTGTCTACTCGACGCAGATCACCGGTGCGACCGCCGATCCGGTAAAGGACTATCTGAAGCAGATCGGCAAGGTGCCGCTGCTGAACGCGGCCGAAGAGGTCGAACTCGCAATGCGGATCGAGGCGGGACTGTTCGCCGAAGAGAAGCTCTCGCACATGTCGGCGTCGGAGAAGTCCAGCCAGCTCGGCCTGGACCTGCAGTGGGTCGCACGCGACGGCCAGCGCGCCAAGAGCCACCTGCTCGGCGCCAACCTGCGCCTGGTCGTCTCCCTCGCCAAGCGCTACACGGGCCGCGGCATGCAGTTCCTGGACCTGATCCAGGAAGGAAACCTCGGTCTGATCCGCGCGGTCGAGAAGTTCGACTACACCAAGGGCTTCAAGTTCTCCACGTACGCGACGTGGTGGATCCGTCAGGCGATCACGCGCGCGATGGCCGATCAGGCACGCACCATCCGTATCCCGGTGCACATGGTCGAGGTCATCAACAAGCTCGCCCGTGTGCAGCGGCAGATGCTGCAGGACCTCGGACGCGAGCCCACGCCCGAGGAGCTCTCGCGCGAGCTGGACATGACCCCGGAAAAGGTCATCGAGGTGCAGAAGTACGGCCGCGAGCCGATCTCGCTGCACACCCCGCTCGGCGAGGACGGCGACAGCGAGTTCGGTGACCTCATCGAGGACACCGAGGCCGTCGTCCCGGCGGATGCCGTCGGCTTCACCATGCTGCAGCGGCAGCTCGAGTCGCTCCTGGACTCACTGAGCGAGCGCGAGGCGGGTGTGATCCGCATGCGCTTCGGCCTGGGCGACGGACAGCCCAAGACGCTCGACCAGATCGGCGATACCTTCGGCGTCACGCGCGAGCGCATTCGTCAGATCGAGTCGAAGACCATGGCGAAGCTCCGACACCCCTCGCGATCGCAGTCGCTGCGGGACTACCTCGAATGAGCGGGGAGCTTCCCAACGACGGCAAGGCGCTCACCGTCACCATCGAGGGGACGACGTTCGCACGGATTCCGATCCGCACGCGCGTCGTCATGCCCGGCGACAGCCTCGATGAGGTGATCGCGGAGTACGCGGCCGACCAGGTGACGGACGGCGACCTGCTGTTCATCACCGAGAAGATCGTCGCGATCACGCAGGGCCGTTCGTACACGCTGGACGAGATCCGCCCCCGCCGCCTGGCGCGCTTCCTGTCGAAGTACGTGACGAAGACCTCCTACGGCATCGGGCTCGGCATGCCGGAGACGATGGAGATGGCCCTTCGGGAGTGCGGTACCCCGCGCATCCTCTTCGCTGCGGCGATCAGCGCGATGACGAAGGCGTTCGGACGCCGGGGCGACTTCTACCGCATCGCCGGCGACAAGGCGCGCGCGATCGATGGTCCGACCAACGGCACCATCCCGCCCTACGACCGTGCGGTCGTTCTGGGCCCGACGCGCCCGGCCGAAGTGGCCGCTCGCATCAAGTCGCTGCTCGGCCGGAACGTGCAGGTCGCGGTCGTCGACATCAACGACATCGGCGGGAACATTCTCGGCTCCACACTCGACAGGGCCGGGGAGCGTCGACTCGTGCGGATCCTTGCCGACAACCCTCTGGGCCAGGGTCGCGAATCCACCCCCCTCGGAATCATCCGGGCGGCGTGAGACCGCGCCGACAGACGCGAAACGCCGGCGACCTCGTGTGAGAGCGCCGGCGTTTCGCGTCGGCGATCAGAAGCCCATCGCGGCGCGGTAGCGAGGAAGGTGACCGTGGCGGATCCCCGTCGCGGAAGGCTTGTTCTCGAAGACACCCGCGCCCCAGTTGCCCTCGACCAGGACCGGTCCGGTGGGGGTGACGACGACGTCCCAGCCGACGTAGCGCACCTCGGGGATCACGAGTGCGACGTCCGTGATGAGCGCACGCACCTCTTCCATCATCGGAAGCCGGTAGTCGGCGATGCGGAAGCCGGTGTCGGGGTGGGTCTCGAAGAGTTCGCCCGCGGTCGAGTAGCCCATGCCCATGGCTCGCCCGTCCTCGTGGAGCGCGGTGTAGAAGCCGCCGAACGACGCCTGGTCGCTGACCTGACCGCGACCGAACTTCTGCGCCATGTTGATGATCTCGACCGCGCCGTCGTCCTTGACGAACGTCGTGACTCGGGTCGTGTTCGCCGTTCCGGGAGCGATGGCTTCCAGGTCCGGGTGCTGCACGATGCGCTCCTCGATGAGCACCTCACCCTTCGCCAGCAGCTCGGCGTGGAACGCGGGCCAATCTCTGACGGCGCTCGCATCGTAACGACGAACCCCGAGCCCGGACTTGCTCACGGGGACTTTGGCGATGAACACGGGATGCCGCTGGGCGAAGGCCTCCAGCTCGTCGGCGTTGCCATCGACGAGCTCCAGCCACTGACGTCCCAGGAAACGGTCGAAGTCGCGGTTGAAGTCGACTTTGTTGTGGAAGCGATGCACCTGGGCGGGATCGTCGTAACGGTTCGAGAGCTCCAGCGCGAGGGGACTGGTGACCCAGGTGGCCCGCTCGGCACGTGTCAGGATCGCGAAATCGAACTCCATGTAGTCGTTGAATCCGACGCGATGGCGCGCCGCCGACCAGAGCATGTCGACGAACACCAGCGGATAGCTCTTCCCGTGCACGCGCGCAGTGAACCGCGCCCTCTCACGCACCGATGCGATATCGAGCCCGCGGGCACGCTCGAAGAGCACTTCGAAACGGTGCAGGAGAGGAAGGCCTCGAGGCGCCATGACAGAGTCCTTCCGGGACGGACGGAAAAGGGGAACTCCGCCAGTCTACGTGTGAGGGCTCAGCGCGCGTCGGCCAGACGAGCCGTCTCGTCGTGCCACGACGTCGCGATTGCGCGCAGCTTCTCTTCGTACTTGCGTCCGTGGTGCGCACAGAACAGCAGTTCGCTGCCGTTGACCTCGGCCGCGATGTAGGCCTGCGCGCCACACGAGTCGCAACGGTCCGTCGCGGTCAGTCGGTACTCGAGGACGTCAGGCTCAGCGGTGGTCGACATGCTCATTTCGGTTCCTCCTCGGTACATGAGATGCGGTGCGATGTCATGACATACAACCACGCCGTGGGGTCAGCAATGCCGCGATCCGGTCACATTTCGCTGTGCGCGTACCCCGCCTCCGCGCTCAGCGTCCGCGGTGGTCGGGGCCTCTGTGTGTCGCAGCCGAGGTGTCCGCGGGGCTGGATACGCTTGAGGATTGTGACCGCCGAGTATTCCGCCCACCACCTCCAGGTGCTCGAGGGCCTGGAGGCTGTCCGCAAGCGTCCCGGCATGTACATCGGCTCGACGGACTCGCGCGGGCTCATGCATTGCGTCTGGGAGATCATCGACAACTCGGTCGACGAAGCCCTCGCGGGCTACGGCTCGCGAATCGACATCGTCCTGCACTCCGATGGCAGCGTCGAGGTCCGCGACCGTGCGCGCGGCATCCCGGTCGACGTCGAGCCGCGAACCGGGCTGAGCGGCGTGGAGGTCGTCTTCACGAAGCTGCACGCCGGCGGGAAGTTCGGCGGCGGCTCGTACGCGGCGTCGGGTGGCTTGCACGGCGTCGGCGCCTCCGTCGTCAATGCCTTGTCCGAGCGCCTGGATGTCGAAGTCGATCGCGACGGCAAGACCTATGCGATGTCGTTCCGTCGTGGAGAGCCCGGCCAGTTCGCGGGGCCCGGGCCCGAGTCGCCGTTCACCCCGTTCGAGAAGGCCTCGCAGTTGCGGGTCGTCGGCAAGGCTGCCAAGGGCGTCACCGGAACGCGCATCCGCTACTGGGCCGACCGTCAGATCTTCACCAAGGATGCGACATTCCACGCCGAGGAGCTGGAGCAGCGGGCGCGTCAGACGGCGTTCCTCATCCCGGGTCTGGAGATCGCGATCATCGATCAGCGCGGAGAGGAGATCGTCGAAACGTCCCATCGCTACGACGGCGGCATCTCCGAGTTCGCGGACTTCCTCGCGCCCGATGCGGCGATCACCGACACCTGGCGACTGACCGGGTCGGGCACGTTCACTGAGACCGTGCCCGTGCTGCAGGCGGGCGGAGCGATGGTACCGACCGACGTCGAGCGCGAATGCGAGGTCGACATCGCGCTGCGCTGGGGGACGGGCTACGAGACGGTCACGCGCTCGTTCGTGAACATCATCTCGACACCCAAGGGCGGGACGCATCAGGCGGGCTTCGAGCAGGGCCTGATGAAGGTCGTCCGCAGTCAGGTCGAGCAGAATGCTCGACGCCTCAAGGTCGGCGCGGGGGAGAAGCTCGAGAAGGACGACATCACCGCCGGTCTGACGGCCGTTCTCACTGTGCGACTGCCCGAACCCCAGTTCGAGGGCCAGACGAAGGAGATCCTGGGCACGCCCGCTGTTCGCGCCATCGTCGCGAATGTGGTCGCCAAGGAGCTCGCCGAGCGATTCTCTTCGAGCAAGCGCGACGACAAGGCACAGACCGCGCTGCTGCTCGACAAGGTCGTGTCCGAGATGAAGGCGCGAATCTCGGCCCGCACGCACAAAGAGACCCAGCGCCGTAAGAACGCCCTCGAGTCGTCGTCATTGCCCGCGAAGCTCGCCGACTGTCGGACCTCGGACGTCGAGCAGTCGGAGTTGTTCATCGTCGAGGGCGACTCGGCCCTCGGCACGGCGAAGCTCGCGCGCAACAGTGAGTATCAGGCGCTGCTGCCCATTCGCGGCAAGATCCTCAACGTCCAGAAGGCCTCGATCAGCGACATGCTCTCCAACGCGGAATGCGCGGCGATCATTCAGACGATCGGGGCGGGGTCCGGTCGAAGCTTCGACCTCGATGCGGCGCGCTACGGCAAGATCATCCTGATGAGCGACGCCGACGTCGACGGCGCGCACATCCGCACGCTTCTGCTGACGCTGTTCTTCCGCTACATGCGGCCGCTGATCGAGGCGGGTCGCGTGTACGCCGCCGTCCCGCCGCTGCACCGCGTCATCGTGGTCAATCCGGGCTCGAAGCCGAACGAGACGATCTACACGTACTCGGAGCAGGAGCTGCATACTCTCCTCGCGAAGGTGCAGAAGTCGGGACGGCGCTGGCAGGAGCCGGTGCAGCGCTACAAGGGACTCGGCGAGATGGATGCCGATCAGCTCGCCGAGACCACGATGGACCGTGCGGGGCGACTGCTGCGGCGCGTACGCGTTCAGGATGCCGAGGCGGTCTCGGGAGTGTTCGAACTGCTCATGGGCAGCGATGTGGCACCGCGACGCGACTTCATCGTCACCTCCAGCGACCGACTCGACCGTGAGGCCATCGACGCCTGACCGCCGGCCTCATCGGGGCCCGCTCTCGCAGAGCCGAAAAAGACGCGGGGCCCGAGACCGATCTGGGGGGATTCGGTCTCGGGCCATCGCCGCGGCTACGGGGGACATCCGGATGACGTCGAGCCCCGAACGGTCTCTTCGTCCCCGAAATCACGGACGTCTCGCGCCGTGCCCTGTGAAGAACCGACTGGGGATCAGTTCTTCGGCTAGCAAAAGGTTAGGCGCGCATAGGCGCCGCCAACGTGGACCATCGGCGGATTCGACTGCGACTTTTGTCTACTTTGACGCTGTGCGCAGAAATGTCGTACTGATCAGCCCGAGAGCGGAAGTGAGGCGCTGACGACCCAACCCTGGGACTTTCGTTCCGATTCGAAAGTGCCACCGAAAAGTCGGAAGCGCTCACGAAGACGCATGATGCCGTAACCCGACGCGGGCAGCCCCGCTGTGCGTGCAGGCGGCGAGTCGTCGGCAAAGGTGAGGTGCACCCAACCATGCTCGACCCGAAGGACGATGGAGACGGTGCGGGCGCCGGTGGCGTGCTTGAGCACGTTCGTCGCACTCTCGCGGATCACGCGGGTGAGAGCGACGAGGGATGCACTCGGCAGTCGGAGGTCAGAGGGGACATCCGCGGTCACCGCAATACCCGCCTGTCCGAGTTCTTTCGTGACGGCAGCGATGGTGCCCGTGATCCCGTCCGGCGAAGACACACGTTCGGGGGAGAGGTTCTCTTCACCGCGAACCATCCCGAGCACGCGACGGATGTCGGTGAGCGCCTGAACCGCCGCTTCGCGGATCGCCGTCTGCGACTGCGACCGCGTCTGCATGTCTTCGGTGCGGTCCAAGACCGCGGCGTGCAGAGCGACGATGGTGATCTCGTGCGCGACGATGTCGTGCAGCTCGTCCGCGATGAGGTCTCGTTCGTGTTTGAGCTGCTCCGCGACCTCTCGCTCGCTCACCTCGAGTTGTAATGCCAAAGATTGAGCCCTCTCGAACTGTCGCCGGATCGCCAGCCCGATCGAGAGACTGACGAGGCTGAGGAGGGCTATGACGAAGGCGCCGAGGGGTTGGAACCCGGTCTCGGGCCGAGCAAGAACGGCGGCGAGCCATGCCGCCAATGTCACGACGTACACGGCGGTGAGCATCGCGCTGCAGGTGAACGCAACCAGCCCCACGACTGCTGCCCCCGCAAGGAGGCTGTCGGAGACTCCGGTGATGCCGGCGATGAGAGCAGCCACGGAGAGGACGACTGCCGCGACCGGCGGCCGCCACGCGAAGATAGCGACAGCCAACGTGATGGTCGTCGTCACGATTGCTGAAACCACGCTGTTCGCGATTCCCGTACTCGCCCGGAAAAGCGAGTCGATCACAACCGCCGCAGCGACGAGAATAATGACAAGCCGACGCGCCAACGGGCGTAGTGGCTCGTATGCCCAAAAGGGCGTCCGCACATAACGGAGCAGGTTCTGACGGACGGAGGTCACATCGCGATTATCTCGCGAATGCGCCGCCACTTACTTCCAGAGACCCAGCTGCTGTCCGATCCAGTACCACATGTGTTTCACCTCCTGCAATCTCTCGAATCGATTCTTCAAACAGAGGTCATCGCGCACGACCGACGTATGGCTACATCAATGGCGACTTTCGTCGACATCGATCGGAAGAGTGCACATCGCGCGGTTCGTAAGATGGTGCTGTGACCGAACCGATTCGCGTGATCATCGTCGACGACGAGTCGCTGGTGCGCGCAGCACTGCGCGTCTTCCTGGACTCTTCAGACGGGTTCGATCTCGTCGGCGAGGCCGACAACGGCATCGACGCCATCGCGCTGGTGCGCAGCACGCACCCCGATGTCGTGCTCATGGACGTGCAGATGCCCAAGATGGACGGCATCGAGGCGACCCAGCGCCTCACGCGGGAGTTTCCCGGGATCAAGATCGTGGCGCTGACCACGTTCTCCTCGGAGCGGGTCATCGTCCCGATGCTCAGTGCCGGCGCCGCGGGCTTCCTGGTGAAGGACACGTCGCCCGACCGCATCCTCGACGCCGCGCGCCTGGCTCACGAGGGCGGCTACGTGCTTTCGCCACGCGTCGCGAAAGAACTCGTCAGCTCGGTGCAGCAGAACGAACCTCCCGCGCCGCGCCAGCTGGGCCGAGAGGAGGAGCTCACCGAACGGGAGCTGGAAGTGGTCACGCTTCTCGCGCTGGGAATGTCCAACGCGGAGATCGCCGCGGCGATGTTCGTGTCCGAAGCGACGGTCAAGTCACACCTCGGCCGCATCACGGCGAAGTGGGGCGTGCGCGATCGCATCCAAGTGCTGATCCGCGCAACCCAGTACGGTCTCGTCTCTCTGGGCTGACGACCGTCAGGCGATCGCCGTGCCGACGGCCGCGACGACCGCATCCAGTGGCTGTCCGGAGGCATCCCGCTTCGCCCCCGGCTCCGGCAGGGTACGCACGGCGCCGTCCGCCGCCAATGCCCGCGGCTGCGCACCGATCCACGCGAGAGTGAGGACGTCCTCGCCCTTCAGAAAACGCTGAGCGCGCACGCCGCCGGTCGCGCGACCCTTCGGCGGGAACTCGTCGAACATCGACACCTTCGCGCTGCCCGCGTCGGTCCCGGCGATCGCCTGGGATGAACCGGCGATCGTGACGACCACGGCATCGGCCGGTTCGGTCACCACGTTGAAGGCCACGACGGCGGCTCCCGCGCTCAAACGGATGCCGGCCATGCCGCCCGCCGCGCGCCCCTGCGGCCGCACGCTCGCAGCCTCGAAGCGCAGGAGCTGGGCGTCGGAGGCCACGAAGACGAGTTCAGCGCCGTCGGGGGCCACGGCCGCACCCACAACGAGGTCGCCGTCCTTCAGCGCGATGATCTCGGCCTCGTGCTTTCCGGGCGCGAGCTCCGAGGTCGCGACGCGTTTGACGACTCCCTGTGCGGTGCCCAGCGCGATGACGACGTCACCCAACGGCACGACAGCCACGACGTGCTCACCCGATCCCAGACCCAGGTACTGGTCGGCGCGGGTGCCCGCTGCGAGCTGGACGGCATTGGCCGGCACCGACGGCAGATCGATGGGCGAGAAGCGCACCAGCCGGCCGCGCGTCGTCACCGCGCCGAGCTCACCCCTCGTCGTCGTGTCGACAGCGGACAGGATGCCGTCGTGCTTCGCCCGCCGCGTCGGAGCGACGATCTCGCCGGACTCGCCGAGTTCGGCGCGCACCATCCGCCCGGTCGCGGACAGGAGCACGCGGCAGGGGGAGTCGGCGATCTGCAGGTCTGCCGGTGCGGCGCTGCGTGAGCGCGGCGCGACGGGTCCGCCGTTGAGCAGAAGGGTGCGACGGGGTGTGCCGAAGGTCTCGGCCGCGGCATCCAGCTCTCGGGCGACGTGCTGCCGGAGGAGCACATCGCTGGCCAGCAGAGCCTGGAGGTCGGCGATCTCCTTCTTGAGCGTGTCCTGCTCGGACTCCAGCTCGATACGGGAGAAACGCGTGAGACGCCGCAGGCGCAACTCCAGGATGTACTCGGCCTGTACCTGCGACAGGTCGAAGACGCTCATGAGCTTCGCTCGCGCCTGCTCGGTGTCGTCGGAGGTGCGGATGACCTGGATGACCTCGTCGATGTCGAGGATCGCGATAAGAAGACCCTCGACGAGGTGGAGGCGTTCCTGCTTGCGCGCGAGGCGGTAGCGGCTGCGGCGCGTCACGACCTGGATACGGTGATCGAGGTACACCCGCAGCAGCGGCTTGAGACCGAGGGTCTGCGGCTGCCCGTCCACGAGGGCGACGTTGTTGATGCCGAAGGAGTCCTCCAGCGGGGTGAGCCGGTAGAGCTGCTCGAGGACGGCCGCGGGATCGAAGCCGGTCTTGATGCCGATGACGAGGCGCAGGCCGTGGTTGCGGTCGGTGAGATCGTTGACGTCCGCGATGCCCGTGAGCTTCTTGGCGTTGACCGCGTCTTTGATCTTCTCGATGACGCGCTCGGCGCCCACCATGTACGGCAGCTCCGTCACGACGATGCCGGTGCGGCGGGGGCCGAGCGACTCGATCGATGTCTTCGCCCGCGTGCGGAAGGTTCCGCGTCCGGTCTCGTACGCCTCGGTGATGCCGTCGAGTCCGACGATGATGCCGCCGCCGGGGAGGTCCGGTCCGGGGACGAACTCCATGAGCTCGGCGGTGGTGGCGTCGGGGTTCTCGAGCAGATGGATCGCAGCGGCGACGACCTCGTTGAGGTTGTGCGGAGCCATGTTGGTCGCCATGCCCACCGCGATGCCGGAGGCGCCGTTGACGAGCAGGTTGGGGAAGGCGGCGGGGAGGACGGCCGGCTGCTGGAACTGTCCGTCGTAGTTGGGCACGAAGTCCACGACGTCCTCGTCGAGGTTCTCCGTGAGAGCGAGCGCGGCCGGAGCCAGGCGCGCTTCCGTGTACCGCGCCGCCGCGGGCCCGTCGTCGAGCGAACCGAAGTTGCCGTGGCCGTCGACCAGGGGCACGCGCAGCGCGAACGGCTGAGCGAGGCGCACGAGCGCGTCGTAGATCGCCGAGTCGCCGTGCGGGTGCAGCTTTCCCATGACCTCGCCGACGACACGGGCGCTCTTGACGTGCCCCCGGTCGGGTCGCAGCCCCATATCCGCCATCTGGAACAGAATGCGCCGCTGCACCGGCTTGAGACCGTCGCGGGCATCGGGGAGAGCGCGCGAGTAGATGACCGAGTACGCGTACTCCAGGAACGAGTCCTGCATCTCGGCGGAGACATCGACATCCTCGATGCGGCCGTGGTCTTCAGGAATGGACGCGGTGCGCGAAGCTGCCATGGATCTGCGGTTCCCTCGGTGCTCGGGTGGGCCGGGAAGTGGGGCCGCGCGCCATGTGCGAGACTGGCCCCGATGTCGTTCAGCCTACCCGCGGACCCGCCAGCAGCCCGGAGCCTCACCGCCATCGTGCCGCAATTGCTTGCGTCGCTGACGGGCGACGGTGACTGGTTCGCGCCGGCCCGATCGGCGATCCTGATCCTCGTCGACGGTCTCGGTCGCGGGAACCTCACCGCCCGGGCCGGACACGCCCGGTTTCTGACGGGCGCGATGACGAAGAAGGATGCCGCGCGCAGCACTTTTCCCTCGACGACGGCCACGGCCCTCACCGGGCTTCTCACGGCGACCGACGCCGGCGCCCACGGAATCGTCGGATACCGTGCCCGTATCCCGGGGACCGATATCGCGCCCAACCAGCTCAAGGGGTGGGAGAGCGACGGACTCGACCCGATGACCTGGCAGCGCTCGGCGCCCCTGCTCGAACGGGAAGCCCACGCCGGACGTCCCACCTTCGTGGTGACCAAGGGGCTGTACCGCGACAGCGGCTTCACGCAGGCGATCCAGCGCGGGGCGGAGTTCGTCGCCGCCGCGACGCCGTCCGAGCGTCTCGCCGCTGCCGCGGAGCGCGCGGCCGCGCACCCCGGCGCACTGGTCTACGTGTACATCCCGGAGCTCGATACCCTCGGACACGCCTACGGGTGGGAGTCCGCACAGTGGCTGCAAGGACTGGAGGAGCTCGACGCGGACCTTCGCCGGTTCGACGCTCAGCTCGCCCCGGGTGTCGGCGCCCTCGTCACGGCTGACCACGGCATGGTCGACGTGCCGGCTCATCGGCAGGTGCTGCTGCGGGACGGCGATCCGCTGCTCCAGGGTGTGCGGCTGGTGGCGGGGGAGCCTCGAATGCTGCAGCTCTACACGGAGGACCGCGAGTCTCGCGCCGTCGCGGAGCGCTGGAGTGAGGCCGAGCAGTCGCGCTCGTGGGTGATGACGCGCGACGAAGCGATCGATGCCGGCCTGTACGGCGCCGCGGTGCACCCCGACGTCCGCCCCCGCATCGGCGACGTGCTCGTCGCGGCCCGCAGCGCGGTGGCCTACTACGACGACCGCCTGGCCGACAAGAAGCCACAGCGGATGATCGGCCAGCACGGATCGTTGACAGATCAGGAACGCATCGTCCCGCTCATCAGACTCGGCGCGCTCGCGAAGGGCTGAGCATCCGTCCCGCGCCGACCTCGACGCGACTCACCCGTCTTCGGTGCGCGCTCCGAAGACGATCTCGTCCCACGACGGCATCGAGGTGCGCCCCTTGCGGCGAGACGAATCGCTGATGACGGTGTCTTCCATCGCGGATGCCGAGTCCTCGGCATCCGTCGCCGATTCGTCGTAGCCGGGCTCGAGTGCGTCGAACAGGGCCACGGGGGAGTGCGGACGCTCCGTGGCCGACTCCTCCGCGGGCATGGGCTCACGCTGGCCGCGACGGCGGCGCAGCGCCTCGAGGAGGTCTGCTGTCTCGGCCGATGTGACCGCGTGGTCGGGAGCGCGCTTGATCGCGGCATCCTGAACCGCGGGCGCGACGGGCACGCGCACGTCCGGCCGCGTGATGTCCGCTTCGGGAGCGAGGGAATCGGCGTCCAGACGCCGCGGGCCGAACGCACCGGAGTCGAACCGCGACGCATCCTTCAGCGGCGACGCATCGAGCGCGCGCAGGCGGGGGATCAGTCCTTCGGGGAGCGACCCCTGACGAGAGAGCTGGGTCGCATCGGCGTTGAGCGGAGCGAGACTGCTGCGGCGCGGGTCGAAGCCCCACCGTGCGTCGTGGTCGACCTCGTTCGCCGTGAACTCGAGCTTGACGACCCAGCCGTCCTCGTCCTTCCAGCTGGTCCACCGTTCACCGCTCGCGCCCGCTTCGGCGAGCTTGGCCCGCACCGCGACACCGAACGTCGGCTGCGCCGCGGCATCGAGCTCTCCCGCGATCAGCACCGGGACGGCCAACGCCTGGCCCACGATGTGCTCACGCTCGGCGAGAACGGGACGCTCGAAGCGCTGCACGTCCTCCAGACGAGCGCCGAGCAGCTCCGCGACCTCCTGCGCCGACATACCGGAACGGATATGCGCCTGGATGTCGCGAGGGCTCGGTCGCGCTGCACGCGGCTCGTTGTCGCGCTGTGCGCGGCGCAGCTGGCTGCGCAGCGTCTCGTCGATCGGCAGCGCGTACCGTTCGCCGGACTCCGTGGCGAGAACGAGGACACCTTCCTCGGTTCCGATCACCTTGAGCTGTTCCATGCGAAACACCCTCCCGTTCCCTGTTCGGGCACGATTCGATTGCCGGGGCCATGCTGTCACAGCACTTCGCCGCACTCGGGAATATCGCGGGCGCGCCGCGAGTTCCATGCGACGCACCCGCCGGAAGCGGGCACGCACACGACGATCATTTGCGAAATCCGAACCCGTCGTGCAAACTATCGCCGCCCCACGTCGGTCCCCCCGGCCGCGAGTCGGCACTTTGGCAACACACCTGGAAGTTGAGAGCATGGCGACCGATTACGACGCCCCCCGTAAGACCGACGACGACAGCGAGTCGATCGAGGCTCTGAAGGAGCGCGTTCCCGACAAGATGTCCGGGGCCGTCGACGTCGAGGATGCCGACAACCCCTCCGGCTTCGAGCTGCCCGGCGCCGACCTCTCCGACCTGGAGCTGGACGTGGTCGTCCTGCCGCCGCAGGAAGACGAATTCACCTGCGTCGAGTGCTTCCTCGTGAAGCACCGCACCCAGATCGACCACGAGATCGCGGGCGGCGCCGTCTGCATCGAGTGCGCCTGAGAACCCTCGGCCCCGCAGAGCCGATCCCGCTGCCGAGCTGATCTCAGCGCGACTGCGCACGCGTGATCGCGGCGACCACCCGGTCAGGCGTGCGCGTCGCGAACACCCACTCCGTGACGGGGTCGCCGGGATCGAGGACGGGAACGCGGACCACGGGGTCGATCCCGCCGCGGAACATGTGCCATGCCTTCGCGGACAGCTGAGGACCACGCGCAGCACGCGCCTCGTCTGCCCACAACGGCTCGGCGGTGCCCAGCTGATCGACCGGGATATGCGCGCGACCGACTCGCAGCTCGCCGCCTCGCACCTCCACGACCGGAGACGCGAAGACGAGCAGGCAGATCAGGACCGCACCCACCGCGATTCCCGCGGCGAGGGCGACAGTCGGATCCAGCGGGACGAACACCAGTGCGACCATCGGCGCCACCACCGCCGAGCTGAGCAGCGTCCACAGCGACGGACTGAGCCGTTCGCGGTAGCGGACGTCGGAAACGGGAGCGGCTGGAGCGGCGATGTGCATTACCCTCGTGGAGTGATCGAATCCGTGGACGTTCCCATTATCGCGCCGCAGGTTCCCGTCTACGCACATCCCGGCGACGCCGGCGCAGATCTGGTCTCCTCCGAGAGCGTAAGACTCGAACCGGGCGCCCGCGCACTGGTGGGCACGGGCGTGCGCATCGCCCTGCCGGACGGATACGCCGCTTTCGTCGTGCCCCGCAGCGGTCTGGCCGCGAAGCACGGCATCACCATCGTCAACGCGCCCGGAACGATCGACGCGGGGTACCGCGGTGAGATCAAGGTCGCGCTCCTGAACACCGATACGCGCGAGGCGTACGACATCGCCGTGGGCGACCGCATCGCACAGCTCATCGTCATGCCCGTCCCGCGCGTCCGCTTCCTCCCCGTCGATGACTTGCCCGACACCGCACGCGGCGAGGGCGGGTTCGGCTCGACGGGCTATCAGACAGGAGTCACCGCATGAGCGATGAACTGCAGCCCACCGGCACAGGCGACCGCGCGTCGACGGGGCCCTTCGACGAGGCGGAGGCGAACCCCGTTCGCCCCTACATCGATCTCGGTGGCATCAAGGTGCTCCCACGCGAGGGACTGAACCTTCGCCTCGAAGTCGAGGAGCAGACCAAGCGCATCGTCGCGGTCGGGCTCGACTACGCCGATTCGACCCTGCAGGTGCAGCCGTTCGCCGCCTCGCGCTCCAGCGGGCTGTGGGAGGAGACCCGCGACCAGATCCGCCAGCAGATCCGCCAGCAGGGCGGGCGCGTGGAGGAGCGCCACGGCCCGCTCGGCGCCGAACTGCTCGCGGAGGTTCCCGTGGTGAGCGGGCCCGACGCGGTGGCCGGCAAGCGCCTGGCACGGTTCGTCGGCGTCGACGGACCCCGCTGGTTCCTGCGCGGTGTGATCGGGGGAGCGGCCACGACCGACGTCGAGGCGGCTGCGCGTGTGGAGGATCTCTTCCGCTCGATCGTCGTGGTGCGCGGCGGTAGCCCCATGCCGCCGCGCGATCTCATCCCGCTGAAGATGCCCGCCGCCCCCGGCACCGCATGAGCTCGCCTTCGCAGGAGCCCCAGGACGCGGCATCCGATCCGCTCACGCCGCCACCGCCGTCGGCGTCGGATCTTCTCGGAAGCGCACTGGGCAATGCGGCGCGACGGGCCGGCCTCGATCCGTCCCGACAGTCGCACACGGGACACGTCGTCTGGGCCGCCATGGGCGGCTGGCGAGGCGTGCTGGAGAGCGTGCTGCCCGGACTCGCGTTCGTCATCCTGTTCACGACCACGGCTGACCTCACGCTCTCGCTCGCGATCTCCGTGGGCGCAGCGGCGATCTTCACGATCGTCCGCCTCATCCAGCGCTCGCCCGTCAGTGCCGCACTGGGAGGACTCATCGCCACCGGTGCCGCCGCCGCCCTCGCACTGTGGACCGGCCGAGGACAGGACAACTTCGTCCCGGGCCTCATCACCAACGCTGCCTACGGGACTGCGTTTCTGATCTCGGCTCTCGTCGGGTGGTCCTTGATCGGACTGGCCGTCGGCTTCCTCATGAACGAGAGCACACGCTGGCGCAGCGATCCGCGCAAGCGCCGGGTGTTCTTCTGGCTGGCGATCGCCTGGGCCGCACTGTTCTACCTGCGCCTCGCGGTGCAGCTTCCCTTCTACTTCGCTGGCGATGTCACCACGCTCGGCACCTTGAAGCTCGTGATGGGACTGCCGTTGTTCGCTCCGCTCGTCGCCGTCACCTGGCTGGCCGTGCGGGCGGTCTATCCGCGCCACCACGACGCCAGCGCGGCATCCGAGGCGTGATAGATTTATCTTGACATCAAGATAAATTCCTTCGCCCGTGATGCGCCCGAGGCGCCATCCACGGGTAAGGACAACCTCACTAGCCCGCCGCCGCGGCGGCGGGGATGATGGAGAATCAGGCGACGGCCGTCCATGCCCGACCCTGACCCCGCCGACCGACTGAGCCCGCGGCCTCAGGAACTCCCAACGAAGGAGAGCAGACGTGTCCACTGTTGACAGCTTCGGAGCCAAGAGCACCCTCACGGTCGGTGGCACCGACTACGAGATCTACCGGATCGACACCGTTGCCGGGTACGAGAAGCTCCCGTTCAGCCTGAAGGTGCTGCTCGAGAACCTCCTTCGCACCGAGGACGGCGCCAACGTCACGAAGTCGCAGATCGAGGCCCTCGGCAACTGGGATGCCGATGCGGAGCCCGATACCGAGATCCAGTTCACCCCGGCGCGCGTCGTGATGCAGGACTTCACCGGCGTGCCCTGCATCGTCGATCTCGCCACCATGCGCGAGGCCGTCACGGCCCTCGGTGGCGACCCGGCGAAGATCAACCCGCTGTCGCCGGCCGAGATGGTCATCGACCACTCCGTCATCGCCGACCTTTTCGGCACCGAGAACGCACTCGAGCGCAACGTCGAGATCGAGTACGAGCGCAACGGCGAGCGTTACCAGTTCCTGCGCTGGGGCCAGACCGCGTTCGACGACTTCAAGGTCGTCCCGCCGGGAACCGGCATCGTCCACCAGGTGAACATCGAGCACCTCGCGAAGGTCATCTACGACCGCACGGGCCGCGACGGCGTGCTGCGCGCCTACCCCGACACCTGTGTGGGCACCGACTCGCACACCACCATGGTCAACGGCCTCGGCGTGCTCGGCTGGGGCGTGGGTGGCATCGAGGCCGAGGCCGCCATGCTCGGTCAGCCCGTCTCGATGCTCATCCCGCGCGTCGTCGGCTTCAAGCTGACCGGCGACATCCCCGCCGGCGTGACGGCGACGGACGTCGTGCTCACCATCACCGACATGCTGCGCAAGCACGGCGTGGTCGGCAAGTTCGTGGAGTTCTACGGCGCGGGCGTCGCTTCGGTACCGCTGGCCAACCGCGCCACCATCGGCAACATGAGCCCGGAGTTCGGCTCGACGGCCGCGATCTTCCCCATCGACGACGTCACACTCGACTACCTGCGCCTCACCGGTCGCGACGAGCAGGCGGTGGCCCTCGTCGAGGCGTACGCCAAGGAGCAGAAGCTCTGGCACGACGCCGACAGCGAGCCCGTGTTCAGCGAGTACATGGAGCTCGACCTGTCCTCGGTCGTCCCCTCCATCGCCGGGCCCAAGCGCCCGCAGGACCGCATCCTGCTCAGCGAGGCCAAGTCGCAGTTCGAGAAGGACATCGTCAACTACACCACCCCGTCGGTGTCCAACTCGATCGTCGACCTCGACTCGATCCACTCGTTCCCGGCATCCGACCCGGGCTCCACCCCGGGCGAGGAGGAGCCCGCGACGCGCGACGTACGCATCTCCAGCGGCGCCCCCGCCGCGGCATCCAACCCGGTGCCGGTCACGTCGCCCGCGGGCGACTCCTACCTGCTCGACAACGGCGCGGTGACACTCGCCGCGATCACCTCGTGCACCAACACGTCGAACCCGTCGGTGATGATCGCCGCCGGCTTGCTCGCCCGCAAGGCGCGCAACAAGGGCCTCAAGCAGAAGCCGTGGGTGAAGACGACGCTCGGCCCCGGTTCCAAGGTCGTCACCGATTACTACGAGAAGTCCGGCCTCGACAAGGACCTCGAAGGCCTCGGCTTCTACACGGTCGGCTACGGCTGCACCATCTGCATCGGCAACTCCGGACCTCTCATCGAAGAGGTCTCGGCGGCGATCAACGAGAACGATCTCGCCGTCACGGCCGTGCTGTCGGGCAACCGCAACTTCGAGGGCCGCATCAGCCCCGACGTGAAGATGAACTACCTCGCCTCGCCGCCCCTCGTCGTCGCCTATGCCCTCGCCGGCTCGATGCACTTCGACTTCGAGACCGACCCGCTCGGGAAGGACTCGGAGGGCAACGACGTGTTCCTCAAGGACATCTGGCCCTCGCCGGACGAGGTCCAGGAGGTCATCGACTCGTCGATCTCGCGCGACCAGTTCATCAAGCAGTACGCCACCGTGTTCGACGGTGACGAGCGCTGGACGAGCCTGCCCACCCCCGAGGGCCCCATCTTCGAGTGGGATGCCGATTCGACGTACGTGCGCAAGGCGCCGTACTTCGAGGGCATGTCCATGGACCTGACCCCGGTCACGGACATCCACGGCGCTCGGGTGATGGCGACCCTCGGCGACTCGGTCACCACCGACCACATCTCGCCCGCGGGGAACATCAAGGCCGGCACGCCCGCCGCGCAGTACCTCACCGAGCACGGTGTCGCACAGAAGGACTTCAACTCCTACGGCTCGCGTCGTGGCAACCACGAGGTCATGATCCGCGGCACGTTCGCCAACATCCGCCTCAAGAACGAGCTGGTCGCCGCGGTCAACGACGGTCAGATCGTCGAAGGCGGCTTCACCCGTGACTTCACGCAGGAGGGCGGCCCGCAGTCGTACATCTTCGACGCGTGCGAGAACTACCGCGCCGAAGGCACCCCGCTCGTCGTCTTCGGTGGCAAGGAGTACGGCTCGGGCTCATCGCGCGACTGGGCCGCGAAGGGCACGTCGCTGCTGGGCGTCAAGGCGGTCATCACCGAGAGCTTCGAGCGCATCCACCGCTCCAACCTCATCGGCATGGGCGTCGTGCCGCTGCAGTTCCCCGAGGGCCAGAGCTGGAAGTCGCTGGGCCTGGACGGCACCGAGATCGTCTCGATCGAGGGCCTCGAGAAGCTCAACGAGGGCGTCACCCCGAAGACCGTGAAGGTCACGGCGGCCCCCAGCGAGTTCTCGCCGGAAGGCAAGGAGACGATCGTCTTCGACGCCAAGGTGCGCATCGACACCCCCGGTGAGGCGGACTACTACCGCAACGGCGGCATCCTCCAGTACGTGCTGCGTTCGCTGGTCTGAGCGCCGGTTATAACGCCCCGGCATCGGTCCCTGCAAGGGGACGCCGATGCCGGGGCGTCGGCGTTTGGGCGACGTAGACTCGGAGGATGAGTCTGCTCGCTTCGATCACCGGTCCGCGCGACCTGGACTCCCTGTCCACCGAGCAGCTCGAGCAGCTCGCGCACGAGATCCGTGACTTCCTCGTCGAGAACGTGGCGCGCACGGGCGGTCATCTCGGACCGAACCTCGGTGTCGTAGAGCTCACCATCGCGCTGCACCGGGTCTTCAACTCACCCGACGACCCCTTCGTCTTCGACACCGGCCATCAGTCGTATGTGCACAAGCTGCTCACCGGCCGCCAGGACTTCCGCGGCCTGCGCTCGCGCGGCGGACTCGCCGGCTACCCGCAACGCGCGGAGAGCGTCCACGACGTCGTCGAGTCCTCGCACGCGTCGAGTTCGCTGAGCTGGGCGGACGGCATCTCGCGCGCGCTGACCCGCACCGGCCGCAAGGATCACCACGTCGTCGCTGTCGTCGGTGACGGCGCGCTGACGGGCGGGATGACCTGGGAGGCACTGAACAACATCTCCGACGACAACGATCGCAATCTGGTGATCGTCGTCAACGACAACGGACGCTCCTACGCTCCGACGATCGGGGGGATGGCTCGCTATCTGAACCGGGTGCGCACCACCGAGGGCTATGAGAGCCTGCGCAAGAGTTCGGCATCCTTCTTCCGTCGACTCGGGCCCATGGGGCGCGCCGTCTACCGTGGTGTCCGCGGCGCCACGCATGGATTCCTCTCGCGCTTCTCCAACAACGAGGCGCTGTACTCGAACCTGGACATCAAGTACCTCGGGCCGATCGACGGACACGACCTCGTCGCGCTGCAGGAGACGTTGCAGCTGGCCAAGGACTACGGTGCCCCGGTGATCGTGCACGTCATCACCGAGAAGGGCCGCGGCTACGAGCCCGCACGCAACGACGAGGCCGATCAGTTCCACGCCGTCGGCAAGATCGACCCGGCGACGGGCGAGCCGCTGGGCTCCTCGGATGCCGTCGCCTGGACCGACGCTTTCGCCGACGCACTCGTGGCGGCGGGGGAGCGACGTGACGATGTCATCGCGATCACGGCGGCGATGCTGCGTCCGACGGGCCTGCAGCCGTTCGCGCAGCACTTCCCCGACCGCGTCTATGACGTGGGCATCGCCGAGCAGCACGCGGTGGCCTCGGCGGCGGGCCTCGCCTTCGGCGGACTGCACCCGGTGGTCGCGATCTATGCGACGTTCATGAACCGCGCCTTCGACCAGGTGCTGATGGATGTGGCCCTGCATCGCGCGGGCGTGACGTTCGTTCTCGATCGCTCCGGTGTGACCGGCCCCGACGGCCCCAGCCACCACGGTGTGTGGGATCTCGCGATGCTGCAGCTGGTGCCCGGCATCCGCATCGCCGCGCCCCGCGACGAAGCGCGGTTGCGGGAGGAGTTCGACGAGGCGATCGCCGTCGATGACGCGCCCACGGTGATCCGCTTCCCGAAGGGCGCCGTCGCGGTGGATCAGCCGGCCCTCAAACGCCTCTCCGACGGCGTCGACGTGCTGTGGCAGGACGGCGCCGAGGATGTTCTACTCGTCGGCATCGGCCCGATGACGCAGCTCGCGGTCGAGGTCGCCGAGCGCCTCCGTGCCCAGGGGATCGGAGCGACCGTCGTCGACCCGCGCTGGGTCGTGCCCGTGCAGCCCTCGATCGTGAAGCTCGCTGCCGCCCATCGCCTGGTGATCACGATCGAGGACGGCATCCGCGTCGGTGGCGTCGGAACGCGCGTGCGTCAGGTGCTGCGCGAGGCGGGCGTGGACACGGCGGTCGACGAGCTCGGCCTGCCCGACGCCTTCATCGATCACGCGAGCCGGGAGCAGATCCTCGAGGATGCCGGCCTGTCGGCCGCGAAGATCGCGCAGGACGTCGTCGCGCAGGTGCTCGGCACCCGCATTCCGATCGCCCGCCCCTCGACCGAAACGGGCGCCATCTGGACCGTGCGTGGCGGCGCCGACAACTCGGAGCACGCCGACCACGGCGATGGTCGGGGCTGAGCCGGAGTCAGGGGACGACCGCGCGCCGCTGTCGCGTGCGCACGATCACCGCCCCGCCTCGGCGATGAGTTCGAGCAGGTCGCGCACCACGCCGCGCACCAGCGGCAGCCGCGCCAATGGCAGCGTCGTCCGCAGCAGCGCCAGGCCGAGATCGAGCAGGCGCCGCGTCCGCTGCTGACCGTCGGAGCGGTCGTAGACCCAGAAGAGCGCCAGCAGGAGATGCCCGAGGAAGAGCACCGTGGGCAGCGCCTGACGGAGATCGCTCGGGACGGTTCCGGAACGTGCGCCGTCCACCGCCTCCCCGAAGAGTGCTTCCGTGATGGCGCGCGCCTCGCCGGATGCCTCGGCGAGCGGGTTGATCTCCGAGCGTGGGGAGACGGCGGCAGAGAGAAACTGCGCCGCATGCTCGTGGTACGCCGTCAGCTCGTCGAGCCCGGTGCGATAGACGATGGCGATGCGTTCGACGAGATCCTCCGTCTCGGCGAGGGCCGGTTCGGCAGCCGCACGATGGCGGCGTTGCACGTCGAGGTACAGCTCCTGGACCAGGTCGTTCTTGGTGGCGAAGTGGTAGTAGGCGTTACCCACCGACACGCCCGCCTCCTGCGCGATGAGGCGCATGGTCGTCGCTTCGTATCCGCGCTCGCGAAACGAGGCGAGCGCCACCTCGCGAAGCCGGCCACGCGTGCGTTCGCTTTTGGACGCAGGCCCTTCAGAAGTGAACATGTTCGGAAAATATCACAACGTCCGGCGTGACAGCATGGAGCAATGAGTTCCGCCAACCTCACTCGCGAAGAGACGGCGGCTCGCGCCGCCGGCGTCCGACTGCACACCGTCGAGGTCGACCTCGACCTGCGTTCAGCCCCGGATGCCGCGGTGACGACGTTTCCCACGCGGTCGACGTTCGCGTTCACGGCCGTGACCGACACCACGTGGGTCGACTTCATCGGTGAGAGCGTCATCGAGGTGATCGTCAATGACCGTGCGCAACCGGTCGAGTGGGACGGTGCGCGCATCCGCCTGCGCGGGCTGGTGGCCGATGGGGCGACGCCGAATGTGGTGCGCATTGACGCGGCGGCGCGGTACAGCACGACCGGCGAGGGTCTGCACCGCTTCCGCGACCCCGTCGATGACGCCACCTATCTGTACACCCAGTACGAGCCTGCCGACTGCCGTCGCGTCTACCCGTGCTTCGAGCAGCCGGATATGAAGGCGCGCTGGCGCTTCACCGTCGCCGCCCCGACGGGCTGGGAGGTGCTGTCCAACGGCGCTGAGGCCTCACGCGACGAGGTCGCGGGGGGAGTGCGCGTGCACTTCACGGAGACGCTGCCACTGTCGAGCTACATCACCGCCGTCGCCGCGGGTCCCTACCATCGCGTCGACGGCACGCATCGCGGCACGCAGGCCCCCATCGCTCTCGGTGTGCTCTGCCGCGCGTCGCTGGCCGCTCACTTGGACGCCGCCGAGATCCTCGACATCACCCGACGGGGCTTGTCGTTCTTCGAGAACGCGTTCGACTTCCCGTACCCCTGGGGGAAGTACGACCAGATCTTCGTCCCCGAGTACAACCTCGGGGCCATGGAGAACCCCGGATTGGTGACCTTCACCGAGGCGTACGTGTTCCGCGGTGCGTCGACGACCGCGCAGCACGAAGCCCGAGCGAACACGATCCTGCACGAGATGGCCCACATGTGGTTCGGCGATCTGGCGACGATGCGGTGGTGGGATGACCTGTGGCTGAAGGAGTCGTTCGCCGACTACATGGGCACGCATGCTGCCGCGGCCGTGGGGGGCTTCCCGGACGCGTGGGTCAGCTTCGCCACCCGGCGCAAGGGATGGGCATACACGCAGGACCAGCTGCCCACCACGCACCCGATCGTCGCCGATATCCCTGATCTGGAAGCCGCCAAGCTCAACTTCGACGGCATCACGTACGCAAAGGGCGCGTCGGTGCTCAAGCAGCTCGTCGGCTTCGTGGGGGAGGAGGCCTTCTTCCGCGGAGCGCAGCGCTACTTCGCCCGACACGCCTTCGGCAACACCACCCTCCCCGACCTCCTCACGGCTCTCGAGGAGGCATCGGGGCGTGATCTGGCGGCGTGGAGCGCGGCGTGGCTGCAGACGACCGGTGTCACCGAGCTCAGTGCCGAGCGCACGTCGGACGGCCTGGAGCTGGCCGTCTCGACGGTACGCCCCGACCGGGTGACCGTGGGGCTGTACGGCGACGCGGGCGGGCGTCTCGTGCGCCGCGGCGAGATCGCGACCGATGTCGTCGCACCGCGCACGCCGCTCGAGGGGGCCCGGCACGATGACGTCGTCCTCGTCGTCCCCAACGACGACGATCGCACCTATGCGAAGGTCCGTCTGGATGCCGCGTCCACCGCGGCCGTCGCACGCGGCCTCTCGACGATCGACGACGCGCTCGCGCGCGCCGTGATCTGGGCGGCACTGTGGAATGCGACGCGCGACGGCATCCTGCCCGCGCGGCGCTACATCGACATCGTCGCGCGACATGCGCCGGAGGAGACGGATGCGGCGCTGCTGACGGATGCGACGGTGCGTGCCGCGTTCACGGTCGGCCATTTCGCCGCGGATGACGACCGTGCCCCGCTGGCCGCGCAGTGGCTGGACACGGCGTGGAACGCGCTGAGCCAGGCGACACCGGGCTCTGACGCTCAGCTCATCTGGGCACGTACGGTCGGCACCGCGGCATCGGTCTGCGGCGACCGCGCCGCCGACCTGCGGGCAGTGCTGTCCGGAACCACCCCGCCTCCGGCGGGGCTGCCGCTGGACCCCGAGCTCCGCTGGGCGTGGCTCATCGCCCTCGCGACGAGCGGAGAGGCCGACGAGGCAGACATCGCACGCGAGCTGCGCACCGATGACACGGCGTGGGGACGCGTGGCCGCGCGGACCGCGCGGACGGCTCACCCCGCGGCATCCGTCCGCGCCGCAGCGTGGCAGGCGGCATGGAGCGACGACACACTGACCAACGATCACCTCGATGCCACGATCGCCGGCGTGCGCGCCGGCGGACGCCGTGACCTGGTCGCCGACTTCGACGACGACTACTTCGCACGTATCCTGCCCACGTGGCAGTCACGGTCGATCGAGATCGCCCGTCGCCTGGTGATCGGCCTGTTCCCGGCATCCCCGTCGCTCGACGCCGCCGACGCCTGGTTGCGAGATCACCCGGACACGCCGGGGGCCCTCGTCTCGTGATCGAGCAGCGCGATGGCCTCGCGCGCGATCTCCGCGTGCGGGCGGCACAGCCCTCGCGCTGAGCCTGCCCGGGCGTCGCCACCGGACGCGGACATGAAGAACGGAATCGGATGCCGCGACGTGCGGCATCCGATTCCGTTGCGTTCCTCCGAATCCGTGACGACGGATCCGGCAGTATCAGCCGCCGATACCGCGAATCTGCGGCGTGTGGAACGAGCCGCCGAACGCGCGCTCGGATGCACCCTCGCGATCGAGGTACGGCGAAGCCCCGCCGTCGATGAACGGCCAGCCGGCGCCGAGGATCAGGCACAGGTCGATGTCTTCGACCTCGGGAACGACGCCCTCGTCGAGCATCAGCTTGATCTCGGTGGCCAAGCCGTCCTGCACGCGCCGAAGAATCGTGTCGGCGGATGCCGGGGCCGAGCCCACATGCCCCTTCAGCGCCTTCTCCGCCGCCTTCGAGAAGCCGGTGACGCGCCCGCCCTTGTCCTTCTCGACGACCTCCGGCAGCTCGGCGAGCTGGTGGAAGTTCTCGTTCGCGTAGAAACGGTCGGGGAACGCGTGGACCATCGTGTCCTGGACGTGCGCCGCGACCTTCCACCCGACCAGATCGATGAGCTGGAAGGGTCCCATCGGCAGTCCGAGCGGCGCGAACGCCTTCTCGACATCCGCGACGGGGGTGCCCTCGTAGACGGCACGCGCTGCCTCGCCCATGACCTTGGCGAGGAGGCGATTGACGACGAAACCCGGAGCATCCGCCGTCAGCACGGCGTTCTTGCCGAGGCCCTTCGCCACGACGAAGGCCGTCGACAGCGCGGCATCCGTCGTGGTCGGCGTCTTGACGATCTCGATCAAGGGCATGACGGCGACCGGGTTGAAGAAGTGGAAGCCGACGAGCCGCTCGGGGTGCGCGAGCTTCGAACCGATCTCCGCGACCGACAGCGACGACGTGTTGGTCGCGAGAATCGCATCCTCGGCGACGATCTTCTCGATCTCGCCGAAGACGGCCTGCTTGACGCCGACCTCCTCGAAGACGGCCTCGATGACGAAGTCGCAATCGGCGTACAGGCTCTTGTCGGTCGTCCCGGTCACGAGCGCGCGCAGCTTGTTCGCCGCATCGGCATCGAGGCGGCCCTTGGCCTCGAGCTTTCCGATCTCGTCGTGGATGTAGGCGACGCCCTTGTCGACGCGCGCCTGGTCGAGGTCGGTGATGAGCACCGGCACCTGGAGCTTGCGCACGAACAGCAGGGCGAACTGGCTGGCCATGAGTCCGGCGCCGATGATGCCGACCTTCGTGACCTTCTTCGCGAGCGCCTTGTCGGGGGCGCCGACGGGTCGCTTGGCCCGCTTCTGCACGAGATCGAACGCGTACATGGATGCCGCGAACTGGTCGCCCGTGACGAGATCGGCCAGGGCCTCGTCTTCGCGCGCGAAGCCCTCGGCCTTCGTTCCGCCCTTCGCCTTGTCGAGCAGCTCGAGTGCGGCGTAGGGTGAGCGTGGGACGGTGCCGATCTTGGATTCGAGCATGCCGCGCGCGACCTTGATCGCGATGGGCCACTTGGTGAGCCGCTCGATCTTGCCCGGCTCGTTCTTCCGCTCGACCTTGACGGCCCCCGTCAGGACCCCGTCGGCCCAGGCGAGCGAGCTCTCGAGGTAGGTCGCAGCAGGGAAGATCGCGTCGAAGATGCCGTAGTCGTATGCCTGCTGCGGCTTCAGCATGCGGTTCTGCTTCAGGGGGTTGCTGATGACGACCTCGAGGGCGTTCTCGATGCCGATGAGGTTCGGCAGCAGGTACGCGCCGCCCCAGCCGGGGATGATCCCCAGGAACACCTCGGGCAGGGCGATCGCGGCTGCGGAGGCGTCGACCGTGCGGTATGTCGAGTTCAGCGCGATCTCCAGCCCCCCGCCGAGGGCGAGACCGTTGACGAAGGCGAAGGAGGGCACTCCGAGCTCGCCGAGCGACCCGAGCACCTTGTGCCCGAGCTGCGCGACCAGACGGGCGTTGTCCTTGGAGCCGACCCGTGTGATGTCGGAGAGGTCCGCGCCGGCGGCGAGGATGTACTGCTTGCCCGTGATGCCCACGGCCTGGATCTCGCCGGCCTCCGCACGGGCCTTGAGGCTCGCCAGCGTCGCCCCGAGCTCGGTCAGTGTGGCCGGACCGAGCGTGTTGGGCCGCGTGTGGTCGCGACCGTTGTCGAGCGTGATGAGCGCGAGGACCTTGCCCGAGGGCAGGATGATGTCGCGCACCCGCGAATGGGTGACGACCTCGCCGTCGGCGAGCGCGGTGAGGGGGGAGAAGTCGATCTCGTCGTAGTTCGTCATGTCCGTCGTCCTCTCAGCGCTTGCGGCCGTTGTAGTGCGGGTTCTCCCAGATGACCGATCCGCCCTGCCCGAGCCCCACGCACATCGCGGTGAGTCCGTAGCGGACATCCGGTCGCTCGGCGAACTGCGCGGCGAGCTGGATCATCAGCCGCACACCCGATGCGGCCAGCGGGTGGCCGAGGGCGATCGCCCCACCCCACTGATTGACCCGCGGGTCGTCGTCGGCGATGCCGAAATGATCGAGCAGGGACAGCACCTGCACCGCGAAGGCCTCGTTCAACTCGAACAGACCGATGTCGTCGATCGTGAGCCCGGCCTTCTTCAGCGCCTTCTCCGTCGACGGGATCGGGCCGATGCCCATGATCTCGGGTTGCACGCCGGCGAAGGCGAAGGAGACCATGCGCATCTTGGGGGTGAGCCCGAGCTCCTTGACGGCACCGCCGCCGGCGAGCAGCGACATCGTGGCGCCGTCGGTCAGCGGCGAGGACGTTCCTGCCGTCACCCGCCCGTGCGGACGGAACGGCGTCTTCAACGCCGCAAGGTCTTCCATCGTCGTCTGCGGGCGACGACCCTCGTCCTCCGTGGCCAGGCCCCAGCTTCCCTCGGCATCCTTCACGGCGACGGGAACCAGATCGGGCTGGAACTTGCCGGCCTCGTAGGCGGCCTGCGCCTTGTGCTGGCTGAGCATGCCGAAACGGTCGGAGCGCTCCTTGGTCAGCTGCGGGAACCGGTCGAAGATGCGCTCGGCCGTCACGCCCATGTTCAGTGCGCCCGGATCGACCATCTTCTCGGCCACGAACCGGGGATTCGGGTCGGCGTTCCCGCCGATGGGGTAGTGGCCCATGTGCTCGACGCCGCCGGCGAGGGCGACGTCGTACATGCCGGCACTGATTGAGGCACCCATCATGGCGACGCTCGTCATGGCGCCGGCGCACATCCGGTCGATCGCGAAGCCGGGCACGGTCTGCGGAAGGCCGGCGAGGATGGCCACGGAGCGCCCGAGCGTCAGGCCCTGCTCTCCGGTCTGGCTGGTCGCGGCGATGGCGACGTCGTCGACGCGAGCGGCGGGAACAGCGGTGTTCCGGGCCATGAGTCCGATCGTCGCCTTGACCGCGAGGTCATCCGCGCGGGTGTTCCAGTACATGCCCTTCTCGCCGGCGCGACCGAACGGGGTGCGCATTCCATCGACGAAGTAGACGTCCGAGAGCTCGGCCACACTGCCTCCAAGGGTTGAGATTCAGTCCAGCGTACGATGAAACTCAGTCTCACGGAAACGCTTGGAACGATTCTACGACGCGAGGTCGGAGGCAGCCTCGGCGCTCTGCACGGATTCGACAAAGGCGCCGGCGATCACCGCCGCCGTGGCCTCGATCTGCCAGGGCCGGGCGCCGTGGGCCGCGAGCGCGTCACCGATGGATGCCGGGTCGATCTCGGCCGGGGGAGCCCATGCGACACGACGCAACGTGTCGGGGGTCAGGAGATTCTCGGTCGGCATCCGCAGGTCGGCGGCAAGCCGTTCCACGAGCGGGCGCGCCGCCTTCAGCCGGAGGTCCGCTGCCGGGTTGCGCTCCGCCCACGCGCGCGGAGGCGGCATTCCATCACCGGAGGCGCGCTCGGCGGGCAGCGCGGGATCGGCGCGGCCGGCCTCGATCGCGGCCCACCACCGGTCGAGCTGGCTGCGGCTCGCTCGGCCGGTGAAGTCCTTGACGCGGGCGAGGTCCTGCTTGGTCTTGGGGTCGGCGATGACGACGGCCACCAGCGCCCGATCCGGGACGAGCCGACCGGGCGAAGTGTCCTGCTCGCGCGCGTACTCCTCCCGCGCGATCCACAGGGCCCGAGCGACGGCGAGGGCGCGGCGACCGCGCACGGTGTGCAAACCGCTGAGGCGTCGCCAGGGCTCCTCCCGAGCAGGCTTGACCGGTCGCGTGCGCACCGTCTCGAACTCCTGCGCCGCGATGTCGGTCTTTCCCTGCTCCTCGAGCTCGTCGCGCAGCACGTCGAAGACGTCGACGAGGTGGAGCACGTCCAGCGCGGCGTACTCGAGCCAGGGCTGCGGAAGCGGACGGGTCGACCAGTCCGCCGCCGAATGCGCCTTCGCGAGGGTGATCCCCAGGGCGTCCTCGACGACGGCGCCGAGGCCGACCCGCTCATGCCCGAGCAGACGTGCAGCGAGTTCGGTGTCGAAGATCTGCGGCGGCTCGAGGTGCTCTTCGCGCAGCGACGGGAGGTCTTGGCTCGCGGCGTGGAGGATCCAGGTGATGCCACCGATCGCATCCTGCAACGGCGACAGATCGCCCACCGCCGGCGGGTCGATGAGGAAGACGCCGGCATCGCGCCGGTACACCTGGATGAGGTACGCCCGCTGGGAGTATCGGAAGCCGGATGCACGCTCCACGTCGACGGCGACGGGGCCGGTGCCCGCGGCGAGCGCGGTGGCGGCGGCGGCGAGCCCGGCGGCATCCGTGATGACGTCGTACTCAGCCACGCGTTCCCCTTCCTGATGCACTCCGCTGCGAACCGAACACGGCGATGCCCTCTGATCCCGGCGGCAGACCCGCCAGCATGCACACGAGCTCCGCCCACGCCTCCACGTGGGCGCTCAGGTCGCCCGCGGGCGTCCAGGACGACCGCAACTCGATCTGCGCCCCGTCACCCTCCTCGGCGAGCGAGCCGAACCCCTTCGACAGGGTCTTGGTCGCCGTTCCGGACTCTGCATGGAAGGCCGCCCCGCGCGTCTGAAGCGCATCGACGAGCCATGACCAGGCGACGTCCGCGAGCAACGGGTCGACGCCGATCTCGGGTTCGAGCGGAGCTTGCGCAAAACACACGATACGCCACGGACCGCCCCAGGAGTCCGGTTCGGCCGGGTCGTGCATGAGGACGAAGCGCCCGGTTCCATACGGCGAGTCCAGCCCGTCCGCATCCGGACGGACGTCTCCCGCGAAGGCGATCGCCTCCGGCGCGAGGCTCGTCGGGGCGGCGATCTCACGCACGGAGAAGTCGGACCGGAAGGTCAGGGACCGCAGCTGTTCTGCGGCGCGCGCGAAGGCCGGTGTCTCAGCGGCGGGACGGGTGTCATCCACGGTCACAGACTAGGATGGGCCCACGATGAAGGCACCCAGGCGCGCCGCCCTCGGCGCCTCACGAATCGGCGCTCCGGCCACCCTGCGGATGCTTGCCCTCTCCCTTGCGGCGGCGTTGTTGGCAACGGCCGCGATGGCATTCGCCGTCGCCCTTCGCATGGCCCGACGCGTGGTGACGCCCTCACGGCGCGTGCCCGACACACGCATCGTCGACATCGACGTGCCCGCCCAGACCATCACGCTGGCGCGCACGCCCGACACGGTGCTGCCGGGGCGCTACGGCCTGTTCACGACCGGCTCCGCCGACTATCTCAAAGTGGGCTCTGTGCTGGCCAGCGACGGCGAGACCGTCAAGCGGAAGCTCCTCACGCAGGTCGGCGGCGAATCGAGCCTCGCCGCCGATGCGGCGTTCAGCGGCTGGTATTACGAGCGGCCGGAAGAGCTCCATCTGCCTTTCACGCACGAGCACGTGCCTGCCGCGATCGGCGCCTGTCCGGCCTGGCTGTTCCCGGCCGAGCCGCGGAGCGACGCGGACCACGAGACCTGGGTCATCCAGATCCACGGTCGTGGCACGACGCGAGCCGAATGCCTGCGCGCAGTGCCGGTGTTCCACGCCCTGGGCATCACGTCGCTCGTCGTGTCGTACCGCAACGACGGTGAGGCTCCGCGAAGCCGTGCCGGAGCCTACGCGCTCGGCGCCACCGAGTGGCGCGACGTCGATGCCGCCGTCAGCTGGGCCCTGCGCCATGGTGCCCGCCGCATCGTGCTGATGGGCTGGTCGATGGGGGGCGCGATCGCCCTGCAGACATCGCTCGGCTCCGCGCACCGCGAGCAGATCGAAGGGGTCATCCTCGATTCACCCGTCGTCGACTGGCGCACCGTCCTCACCTACCAGGCCCGGGCGCTGCACGTGCCCACGCCGGTGACCGATCTGGCGATGGGGGCCCTCCGCACCGGATGGGCGGCTCCCGCCATCGGCGCCGACGGACCCATTCCGCTCGACCGGCTCGACATCGTGGCGCGCGCCGCCGAACTGCGCCACCCCGCCCTGATCCTGCACAGCGACGATGACGGATTCGTTCCGTCGAGCGCATCGCATCGTCTGGCCGATGCGCGACCCGATCTCGTCGAGTTGCAGGTGTTCCGCACCGCCAGACACACCAAGCTCTGGAACTACGACCAGCAGCGCTGGACCGACGCGATCGGCGATTGGCTGCGCGCACACGACCTGGTGAGCGCACCGGCGGTCGACGAGGGAGAACGATGACATCCACCGACTCCGGCACGATTCGCCTCGTCGATCGTCAGCCGGCGGTGTCCGGCGCAGAGATGGTCGCCGCACTCGTGCCGCCGCCGCAGTTCGACGGTGCGACCTTCGACACGTATCGCGCCGATCCGTCTTTTCCTTCGCAGCACGAGGCCAAGGAACGGCTCATCGCGTTCAGCCTCGGCGGGGGTCCGGCTGAGCGCGGCGGACTCTTCCGCCGCGCGAAGAAGGTGCCGGAGATGAAGCCGGGCGTGTATCTCGACGGCGGGTTCGGCGTCGGCAAGACCCATCTGCTCGCGGCCATCTATCACGCGATGCCGGCGCGACGGAAGTACTTCGGATCGTTCATCGAATACACCGCATTGGTCGGAGCACTCGGGTACCAGAAGACGGTCGAGCTCTTCCGCGGAGCGGACCTGCTGTGCATCGACGAGTTCGAGCTCGACGACCCGGGTGACACCATGGTGATGACCCGACTGCTGGGGGAGCTGGTCCCCACCGGAACGCGGCTCGCGGCGACATCGAACACCCCGCCCAATGCGCTCGGCGAAGGGCGATTCGCCGCGCAGGACTTCCTCCGCGAGATCCGCGCCATGGCATCGAGCTTCGAGACCATCCGCATCGACGGCACAGACTACCGTCAGCGCGCCCTCGATGGGCACGCCGAGGTGTGCGACGACGCCGCCTACCGCGCGGCCATCGATGGCGCCGCGGCATCCGGTGTCGTCTCGGACGACGCGTTCGCCGAACTGATCCGCCACCTCGCGACGGTGCACCCTTCGCGCTACGTGCGCCTGATCGAGAACCTGTCGATGATCGGCCTGCGTGACGTGATCACTCTTCAGGACCAGTCCGCCGCACTGCGCTTCGTCGCCTTCGTGGACCGGGCATACGACGCGCAGATCCCGGTGCGCGCGACCGGTCGCCCCCTCGACGAGGTCTTCGGCGAAGAGATGCTCGCGGGCGGCTATCGCAAGAAATACCTGCGCGCGATCTCGCGCCTCAACGCGCTCACGCATTCCTGATCGCCCTCAGCGGCGATGCCCGCCACCCCGAAACGTGATGTTTACCTGGACGCGGCGCGCGTAACCAACGCGAAACACGACGCGGATACCGGCGGTAACCGCGTACCGCAACACTGAGTGCGCTGGGACGCCCCGACCCCGAAACCGCGGCGACCCGGTCCGAGTTACACAACACATCAGTGAGGACCTTCATGGACAGCGGAAATCTCGCTTGGTATATCGCCGCTACGGCTCTCGTGCTCTTTATGACGCCGGGCGTGGCTTTCTTCTACGGCGGCCTCGTCAAGGCGAAGAGCGTCATCAGCATGATGATGATGAGCTTCGGCGCGATGGGTCTCGTCGCGGTGCTCTGGATCCTCTACGGATACAACATGCAGACCGCCGACTGGTGGGGCGGCATCCTGGGCAACCCCTTCTCCGACTTCGGCCTCGGCGCGATGGCGACCGGTGAGAACGCGACCGTGAACCTCACGGCCGTCGCCTACGGCGCCACCTTCGCGATCATCACCGTGGCCCTCATCTCCGGCGCCATCGCCGACCGCGCCCGCTTCGGCTCGTGGATGATCTTCGCGTTCTTCTTCGCGACGATCGACTACTTCGCCGTCGCCGGCTGGGTGTGGAACACCAACGGCTGGATCTTCAACCTCGGAACCACCCTGGGCTTCTCGACCGAGGTGATCGACTACGCCGGTGGAACCGCTGTCCACATCAACGCCGGTGCAGCCGCCCTCGCTCTCGCCCTGGTGCTCGGCAAGCGCGTCGGCTTCCAGAAGGGCATCCACAAGCCGCACAACGTGCCGCTGGTGATGCTGGGAGCAGCGATCCTGTGGTTCGGCTGGTTCGGCTTCAACGCCGGCGCCGCGGCCTTCTACGCCGCCCCCGAGGGCACGAGCGGTGACATCCTCTCCGGCATCGCCGGCGTCGGCTCGCCCGCCGGCCTCATCGTGCTGAACACGCTGGGCGCCACCGCGGCGGCCATCCTCGGTTGGGCGATGGTCGAGAAGCTCAAGGACGGCAAGCCGACCGCCGTCGGCGCCGCCTCGGGTGCCGTCGCCGGCCTCGTCGCCATCACGCCCTCCTGCGCCAACCTGGCGCCGGGCTGGTCGCTGCTGCTCGGCATCATCGCCGGTGCGGTCTGCGCCCTCGCGGTCGAGCTCAAGTGGCGTCTCGGCTTCGACGACTCGCTCGACGTCGTGGGTGTCCACCTCGTCGGTGGTCTGATCGGAACGCTCTACCTCGGCTTCTTCGCCACGGGTACGGGCCTGTTCCTCGGCGGCAACGCCGAGCAGCTGATCCTCCAGGCGATCGCCGCCGTCACGGTGCTGGTGTTCTCCTTCGTGGTCGCCTACGTGCTGGGCTTCATCATCGAGAAGACGATCGGCTTCCGCGTGAAGAACGAGGACGAGATCGCCGGCATCGACACCGTCGTGCATGGCGAAGAGGGCTACGCGCTCGTCGACTGACTCGCACCCATCGAAGGGGCGTCGGATCTCACGGTCCGGCGCCCCTTCGCCGTGCGAAGACGTGCGACAGCGGTTGGTAGCGTGAAGCCATGGCATCTCGCGACGGCCGCGGCCCCCTGACGTCCCTCGTTCGGGGGATCCTCGGCCTCCTCGGTGGCCGCTCACGCTCCTCGGCGCCGGCGAAGAGTCCCCGGTCGCGCCCCACCACCACACCCACGCTCAGTCCCGGTCAGGGCGGGCAGACGGCGACCCGCGAGGTACGCCCACCGGCGCGGGGCAGGCTGACGATCACATACGCCCCGCAGCGCGACGGCGCTCCTGATGCCGGCGAGATCGTGTGGACCTGGGTGCCATACGAGGAGAACGACGGGCGCGGCAAGGACCGCCCCGTACTGGTGATCGGCCACGACGGGGCCGACCGTGTGTTCGCGATTCGTTTGACCAGCAAGGCGCACGACGGCGACCGCGACTACCTCTCCATCGGCACCGGGCCGTGGGACTCGCAGGGGCGCCCCTCGTGGGTCGACATCGAGCAGCTGTACAGCGTGCACGTGCGAGGGATGCGGCGCGAGGCCGCAGCGCTGGATCGCCGACGGTTCGCCGCCGTCGCCGCGGCTCTGCAAGGGCGCTACGGCTGGCTGAACGAGGGCTGAGGCGGCGGGGGCTTCGGAGGTTACTCCGAAGTACGCTGGAGCGCAGGGGCGAAGATGATGATCGCGGCGCCGAGCAGGGCCACAGCCGAGCCCACATAGTCCCACAGCGTGGGTGTGAAGCCGTCGATCACGATTCCCCATGCGAGCGAGCCCGCGACGAAGACGCCGCCGTACGCGGCCAGCACGCGCCCGAAGTGCGCGTCGGGCTGGAAGGCCGCGACGAACCCGTAGCCACCGAGGGCGATCACGCCGAGGACGGCGAAGAGCCAGCCGCGATTCTCGCGCACCGATTGCCAGATGAGCCAGGCGCCGCCGATCTCGGCGATCGCCGCGAGGACGAACAGAACGATGATCCGGGCGGTGGTCATCACGCCAGTGTGTCAGGCTGGCGTGTCGGTCGTGTTTCCCACTCCCGTGCGCGATCGTCTCGGCATCCGCGCGAAGAAGGGCTGCGGCCACGCACCGAGCGCCAGCACGGCGAGCACCGTCTGCACCAGCTCGGTGAGGAAGTACACGCCGTGCAGTGGCGACCACACCAGCAGCGGGGCGATCTCGACGAATATCCAGATCATCATCACGAGACCGGATGCCGCGTGCAGCCCCCACGCGAGCACGTACCGTCGTCGCTGCGCGATGAGCGCCACCAGCTGAGTGCCGCCGACGATGACACCGAGGATGAGTCCCGGCCACGCCCAGGAGGGAAAAGGCGTGCGCGCGAGCCATTCGTTCGGCATTCCGACACTGTCGCCGCCCGCGACCACGAGGAGCACACAACCGGCGAGAGCCGAGACCAGGTTGAAGAGGGCGACGACCACCAGCGTCACGCGGATGCCGGGGGAGACGCTCATGACAGCGACGCTACGCGGCGTGCGGTGCCGGGCGTCCGGCGGTACGCCGTGAGGAGAAAACCCCCGGCTGAGCCGGGGGTTCGATGGTGGGCGATACCAGACTCGAACTGATGACCTCTTCCGTGTGAAGGAAGCGCGCTACCAACTGCGCCAATCGCCCAAGACCCATGCGGGCCGAGACTCGATGCTACCGGATGCCGGGCTCCGGCACGAATCGTCCGGCATCCGACACACCGGGACACGCGCGGGGCGCGCTCAGTTTTGCGATGGCGAAATAGTCGGCTAGAGTCGATCGAGTTCCCGGGGCAACCAGGGAGCACGCGGATGTAGCGCAGTTGGTAGCGCATCACCTTGCCAAGGTGAGGGTCGCGAGTTCGAGTCTCGTCATCCGCTCAAGTGCAGGGATCGTTTTTCGAAGCGATCACGGCACGTGGGGTCAAACCACACGGTTAATCCACACGGTGGCGTGGCCGAGCGGCTAGGCACCGGCCTGCAAAGCCGTTTACACGGGTTCGAATCCCGTCGCCACCTCGCCTCATAACTGAATAAGCCTGTATAGGCGCGATTGGCGCAGCGGTAGCGCGCTTCCCTGACACGGAAGAGGTCACTGGTTCGATCCCAGTATCGCGCACAAGAACAACCCCGGTCAGCCGGGGTTTTTTTGTGCCCGGATGCGGGCCGTGCAACATGCGGATTCGACGCTGGAAACGCAGAGATGCGGGATGCGGCACTGCGACCCGCCTCTCCATAGCTCGCATCAGCTATCGAAAGTGGAACTCGATGACCCCCAGGCCATCAGGATCACCATAGGGCGTCGCGATGCCGCGAGGCAACGAAAAAGGCGGGACGTTGCATCTGACGTCCCGCCTTGCGCAGCTCATCGTCGCGAGACGACTCTGCGATGTGATGGTCCCCAGACCGTTCACCTTCTCACCGTAGCTACCTCAGATCGTCCCGCACCGCAGGTGATGCGGCGTGCCGCTGTCACACTCGGGGTGCTTTCTTGGCGCCGTCTTGGAGCGATGCCGACATCATCGGAGAGTGCCTGACCTGCGCGACCTGCCCGATCAGCTTCCTCCGCCGGCTGCACAGTCGCGCGTACCCGAGCCGACCCTGATCTTCTGGGGCACGAAGGCCACGTCGACCGCTCTGGGTGAAGCCGTCTCCGACTACTCCATCCGCATCATGGCTCCCGAGCTCGCGGTTCTTCTCGGCTTCGCCTTCTTCGTCGGCGCCGTCGGCTTCCAGCTCACGCGCCGGCGATACGGCCCAACCGCGTACTGGACGGCCGTCGCCGCCGTCGGTGTGTTCGGCACGATGGCCGCGGATGTGATGCATGTCGCCCTGGGCGTGCCGTACATCCTCACCGCGGCAATCGGCGCGGCCGGCCTGGCGGTCGTCTTCGCGGCGTGGCGGCGCACGGAGGGGACCGTGTCCGTGCACGCGATCACAACGGCACGCCGTGAGCTCTTCTACTGGGCCGCCGTCGTCGGAACCTTTGCGCTCGGCACCGCCGTCGGAGACCTGACGGCGGTGGGCCTCGGCATCGGCTACGTCGGCTCCATCGCCCTGTTCACGCTGGCGATCGCAGCGATCGCCGCGGGTTTCCGGTGGGCCCGCTGGCCCGCGGTGCCGACGTTCTGGGCGGCGTACGTCCTCACACGACCGTGGGGCGCCTCCGTCGCCGACGCCCTCGCGAAACCGGCCGCCGACGGCGGCGCGGGCATCGGATCCGGCTGGGTGGCGTTTGCTCTGGCCCTTCTGATGGTCGTTCTCGTGGCGATGATGGGGCGGCGTGCGGCGACGCTCGCACCCGCCGCAGCCTGAGCGTTAGGCTCGCCGCATGGCCCACCTCGTGCTCACCGTCGTCGGCGACGATCGCGCCGGACTCGTCAGCGCTCTCGCCCGCACCATCGCCGATCACGGCGGCAACTGGGAGCAGAGCGAACTCGCCGAGCTGGCCGGCGCGTTCGCGGGCATCGTGCTCGTCGCGGTGCCCGACGATCAGCAGCGGGCCCTCACTGCCGCTCTCGGCAGCCTTGACGGGCTGTTGCGCGTCACGACGCACGACGCTCCGTCCGCGGCATCCGTCGACGCGCCCCACGCCGTCTCCTTCACCGTCCTGGGCAACGACCGCCCGGGCATCGTCCGCGACGTCACCGCCGCCATCGCCGCGCACGCGCTCAGCATCGACACCTTCCGCAGCCGCACCCTCGAGGCCCCCATGGCCGGCGGCACGCTTTTCGAGGCGACCGTCACCGTCAGCCTGCCGGCCGCAGCGGATGCCGAGACGCTCACCGCCGCGCTCGAAGCCCTCGCCGGCGAGATCCAGGTCGATCTCACCGTCGCCTGAGCCGAGAGGGCATCTGCGTGAGCAGTCGTCAGTGCAACGCGAGCGGGATGACGGCGAGCGCGACCGTGAGCGGGGCGACGACGAGACCCAGGAGAATGTAGCGATTCCAGGGCACATCGACCCCGACGGCGTGCAGACGCTCGTGCCAGAGCAGGGTCGCCAGCGACGCCCACGGCGTGATCAGCGGACCCGCGTTGACGCCGATGAGCAGAGCGGCGAGCCGCACGGGGGAGCCGGCGGCGGATTCGAGAGCAAGGTAGGCCGGCAGGTTGTTCACCACGTTCGCGCCCAGCATGCCGACCCCGGCGACCTGCCAGAGCGAGACGAGGTCTTCTCCCGAACCGGTCGCCGCGGCGAGGAGGGCGCCCGACCCGAGAGCCTCGGCCGCACCCACGGCGAGGAACAGGCCGGACGCGAAAACGACGAGCTGCCACGGCACGAGCGCCCAGCGCAGGGCCGTCGGCGAGCGCCACGCGAAGACGATCGTGAGCACGACGGCGGCACCCAATGCCGGCATCCACGGTGCGATGCCGATGACCAGCAGCGGCATCATGACGACGAGGACGATGGCGGAGATCCGCAGAAGCACGGGGTCGGACACCCGGGGCGGACGGGCGGGGGTAGAGCGACCCCGCAGGTCACGCCGGTTCGTGAGCCACAGCAGGATCACCGTGACGACCGTCGCGATGATCGCCGACGGTCCCAGAAGGCCCAGGAAGCCGAGCGCGTCGAGATCGCCGAGCCGATGCGCGGCGAGCAGGTTGGTGAGGTTGGACACCGGCAGGAACAGCGACGCGGTATTGGCCAGCCACACGGTCGCGAATGCGAAGGGCATCGGCGAGAGCCCATTGGCGCGGGCGACCGCGACGACCACCGGCGTCAAGAGCACAGCCGTGGTGTCCAACGACAGGAACGCCGTCACGACGGCGGCGAACACCACCACCATGAGCCACAGCACGATCACCCGACCTCGCGAGAGGCGCGCCAGGCGCGCTGCGGCGGCGTCGAACACACCGGCGCGCGCCGCGAGCTCCGCGACGATCGTCACGGCGACGACGAACAGAAGGATCGGCCACACGCGGTCGCCGATCTCCAGCGCCGCGTCCACCGGCAGAACTCCGAACACGACGGCTGCGCCGCCCAGGAGCAGCAGCACCGCTCCGATCACGGCAAGCAACACGGCATCCATCATGGACCCTCATCGACCAGTCCCGGGCGGCGATAGACTGCACACATGGAACTGAGCCGGATCACCGCCTTCGCGACCGGCGCGCGCACGCCCGGCGTACGAACGATCTGGGCCTGAGCGGGCGGGGCGCACGGCGCCCGAAGCTGAGCATCCCATCCGATCCCTCTTCTGGAGACCTTCCCTTGACCGATGTCTCACCCGCGGCGGACGTGACCTATCCCGCCGACGGCTTCGCCCTGTTTTCCGACCGTTCCGTCGTCGCTCTGCGCGTCAACGGCGACCTGAAGGACCTCTCCACCGTCGTCACGGCCGATGACGCGGTCGAGCCCGTGCTGGTCGACAGCGCCGACGGTCTGTCGATCCTGCGCCACTCCACCGCGCACGTCATGGCCCAGGCCGTGCAGCGCATCAAGCCGCAGTCGAACCTCGGCATCGGCCCCCCGATCACCGACGGCTTCTACTTCGACTTCGGCAACGTCGACCCGTTCACGCCCGAAGACCTCAAGGCCATCAAGAAGGAGATGGAGCGCATCGTCCGCGAGAATCAGCGCTTCGTCCGCCGCGTGGTCGACGAGACCGAGGCGCGAGAGCTCATGGCCGGCGAGCCGTTCAAGCTCGAGCTCATCTCCCTCGCCGGCGGCCCGGGCTCGGGCGCCAACGCCGCCGAGGGCGCGTCCGCCGAGATCGGCGCGGGCGAGCTCACGGTCTACGAGAACGTGAACCGCGAGGGCGAGGTGGTCTGGCGCGACCTCTGCCGCGGGCCCCACGTTCCCGGCACCCGCTACGTCGCGAACGGATGGGACCTCACCCGAGTGGCCGGCGCGTACTGGCGCGGCAGCGAGAAGAACCCGCAGCTGCAGCGCATCTACGGCACCGCGTGGCCCACCAAGGACGAGCTGCGCGCCTACCAGCAGCGCCTCGAAGAGGCCGCCAAGCGCGACCACCGCAAGCTGGGCAAGGAACTCGACCTCTTCTCGTTCCCCGACGAGATCGGCCCCGGCCTCAGCGTGTTCCACCCCAAGGGCGGCATCATCCGCTACGAGATCGAGCGCTACATGCGCGAGCGCCTGCTCGCCAGCGGCTACGAGGTCGTGAACACCCCGCACATCACCAAGGGCGACCTGTTCATGACCAGCGGTCACCTGCAGTGGTACGCCGACGGCATGTACCCGCCGATGGTGCTCGACGAGGTCGTGGATGCCGACGGTCACGTCAGCCGCGAGGGCCAGGAGTACTACCTGAAGCCCATGAACTGCCCGTTCCACAACCTCATCTTCCGTTCGCGCGGACGCTCCTACCGTGAGCTGCCGCTGCGCCTGAGCGAGTTCGGATCCGTCTACCGTTACGAGAAGAGCGGCACCCTCTCCGGCCTCACGCGCGTGCGCGGGATGACCCAGGACGACACCCACATCTACGTCACGGCCGACCAGGTCAAGGGCGAGCTCACCCACAGCCTCGACTTCGTGCTGCAGACCCTCCGCGACTACGGCCTCAACGACTTCTACCTCGAGCTCTCGACGAAGGAAGACGGCAACCCGAAGTTCATCGGGGCCGACGCGCTCTGGACCGAGGCGACCGAGACGCTGCGCGAGGTCGCCGAGGGCTCGGGCCTCGAGCTGGTGCCCGACCCTGGCGGCGCCGCCTTCTACGGACCGAAGATCTCCGTGCAAGCACGCGACGCGATCGGGCGCACCTGGCAGATGTCGACCATCCAGCTCGACTTCAACCAGCCCGAGCGTTTCGAGCTCGAGTACACCGGCCCCGACGGCGAGAAGCACCGCCCCGTGATGATCCACCGTGCTCTGTTCGGCTCGGTGGAGCGCTTCTTCGCGATCCTGCTCGAGCACTACGCCGGCGCGTTCCCCGTGTGGCTGGCTCCCGTGCAGGTCGTCGGCATCCCCGTCGCGGACGACTTCGCCCCCTACCTCGACGAGATCGTCGCGCGGCTGCGGGCCGCGGGCGTGCGCGCCGAGGTCGACCACTCCGACGACCGCATGCCGAAGAAGATCCGCACGCACACGACCCAGAAGGTGCCGCTGCAGCTCATCGCGGGGGAGCAGGATCGCTCCGCGGGCACGGTCTCGTTCCGCTTCCGCGACGGGTCGCAGACCAACGGCATTCCGGTGGATGAGGCGATCGACAAGATCGTCGCCGCGATCTCGGGCAAGCTGCTCGTCAACACTGCGGAGGACCTGGCGTGAGCGCGGGGGACGCCGACGGTGATGCCCGCCTCGAGCAGGCGAGCGCTTTCGCCGGCGTCCCCGACGGTTTCCAGCGGCTCTGGACGCCGCATCGCATGGCGTACATCAACACCGGTGCCGACGCCCTGCGCGGATCGGGGTGCCCGTTCTGCGCCGCCCCGCAGAAGTCGGATGCCGATGGGCTCATCGTCCACCGCGGCGTCACGTCCTACGTGCTGCTGAACCTCTTCCCGTACAACTCGGGACACATGCTCGTGTGCCCCTACCGCCACATCGCGACGTACGACCAGGCGACCCCCGAAGAGGTTGCCGAGATCGGTGAGCTGACCCAGGTCGGCATGAGGGTGCTGCGCGCCGTGTCGCGCTGCGACGGCTTCAACATCGGGATGAACCAGGGTGCGGTCGCGGGGGCGGGGGTCGACGAGCACCTGCACCAGCACATCGTTCCGCGGTGGAGCTCGGATGCGAACTTCTTCCCGATCATCGCCCGCACCAAGGCCCTGCCCCAGCTTCTCGGCGAGGTGCGCGAGGCCGTCGCGGCGGCCTGGCCGGCGTGAGCGCGGGCGGTCCCGACGACGGCGCGGACCCGTTCGCGGTCGACGCCAGCAGATTGAGCGCGCTCCCGGCATCCACTGCCGAGCTGTGCGGCGACATCACCGCCTTCGACGCCCGCCCAGCCGAGGCAGAGACGAGCGAGCGTCAGGACCCGCTGTACTGGGTGGATCTCGAGGTAGCCCGAGGGTGGGTGCTCATCGGCGACAACGGGCAGGGCGATGAGTGGTGGCTCGGGCCGCACAGCGACGTGTGGTTCTTCGATCACACCGACGGCGAGCGTGCCGTGTCACGCTTCACGCCGATGCACCTCTCGATCACGGAGTGGCTGATGGTGGGGCACGTGCTGCACGCGCTCGAGCAGATCGACGAGCCGGCCGCTCGTGACCACGACCGCATCCGTGCCGCGCTCGACGCGATCTCGCCCGAGCTCAGTGTGCGCTGGCCGTACGAGCTGTTCTGACCGGGCGCGGCGTTTCGACTCGCTGCGCTCGCTCAACGACCGGGGTGCAGACACCCACCCGTCGTTGAGCGAGGCGCGCAGCGCCGCGTCGAAACGCCGCCGCGTCGAAACGCCGAACCTCAGCGCACCCGCGTGACGGGGAACTGCAGCCGCGGGTGGGCGTAGAACTCCTGCGCCTCGACAAGCTGCAGCTCGCGCTGCCCGGAATCGAACGTCGTCTGCAGCAGGTCGTAGACGCTCGAGACGGTCTTCGCCAGCGCGTCGGCGGCGTCACCGCTCGCACGGTAGTGGGCCGTGAACAACGCCGCCGTGACATCGCCCGACCCGTTCGCCTTCATCGGGATGCGGGGCGTCTGCACGATCCACGCACCATCGTCGGTGACGGCCAGCATCTCGATGGTGCCCTCCGGTGCGTCCGGGCGCTCGACCGAGGTGACGAGCACGGTGCGCGGGCCCATCGCGCGCGCGGCATCCGCCGACGCGAGCGTCGAGGTGAGGTCCGTCGGCTCTGTTTCCGTGAGGAAGCCGAGCTCGAACTGGTTGGGCGTGATGATGTCGGCCGCCGGCACGACGCGATCGCGGAGCAGCACGGGGATCGCCGGAGCGACGAAGCACCCGCTCTTGGCGTTGCCCATCACGGGATCGCAGGAGTACACCGCCGCAGGATTGGCCGCTTTCACGCGCGCCACCGCGTCGAGGATGACGTCCGCGATGCCCTCACCGCCCTGATAGCCGCTGAGCACGACGTCGATCTCCCCGAACACGCCCCGCTCCTCGATGCCCGTGATGACGTCGCGGACGTCGTCGGGGGAGATGAGCGGACCGCGCCACGCGCCGTAGCCGGTGTGGTTCGAGAAGTTGACCGTGTACACGGGCAGCACCTCGACGCCGATGCGCTGCAGCGGAAACACCGCGGCGGAGTTGCCGACGTGACCGTACGCGACGGCGGACTGGATGGAGAGGATCTTCATCGGGCGATCATCCTGCTTTCGAGGTCGCGGCCGCCGCGGGGATCGCCGCGGCCAGGTCGGAGGCCAGACGCTCGAGCTCGGCGTCCGAGAGGTCGTGGACGGTGATGCGCAGATGGCGGGCGGCGCGCGCGCCTTGGAGCACGAACTCGTCGCCCGGACGCACGAGCCATCCGCGACGCATGAGCTGCTCGGATGCCGCGCGCGCCGGCACCGGCAACGGCACCCAGAGGCTCAGACCGTCGCCCGCGACCACCGGGACGCCCGCCGCGGTGAACGCCGCGGCGGCCGCGCGGTTGCGCGCGGCGTAGTGGGCGGATGCCGCGGCCACCGCCGCGACCGCGTCCGGATCGGTGAGGTGTTCGAGCGCCACGCGCTGGAGGAGGTGGCTGACCCACGTCGCGCCCGGGTTGAGGCGCTCAGCGAGCCGCTCGGCCGTGTCGGGATCTGAGGCGACCACGGCGAGGCACATGTCGGGCCCCAGGAACTTCGAGACGGACCGGATGAGCGCCCAGCGCCGATGCGACGCGGAGATCACCGAGTGAAAGGGCTGCGCCGACAGCATCGAGAAATGGTCGTCTTCGATGACGAGGACATACGGCTGGTCGGCCAGCAGTGTGCGCAGCGCCGCAGCGCGCTCGGCACTGAGGCTCGCCCCCGTGGGGTTCTGGGCGCGAGGAGTGAGCAGCACGGCGCGCACCCCGGCATCCAACGCCGCCTGGAGCCCGGCGACGGTCATGCCCTCATCGTCGACGGGGACGGCGATGGGGCGGTAACCGCCGAGGCGAACCGTGTTCAGGCTCGCGAGGAAGCACGGGTCTTCGAGAGCCACCGCATCGTCGCGCGTCAGCGTCTGAGCGAGCAGACGTTCGATCGCGTCGGAGGCGCCGCCCGTGATCGTGAGACGCAGCGCGCGGTCGTCTCCGACGGCGGCCCGCATCCACCCTTCGGACCACGCTGCCAGGTCGCGGTCGATGACGGGTTCGCCGTACAGCACCGGCCGACCCGCGATGCGGCTGAGGGCTGGATGCAGATCGGGGATGAGCGCCGGGTCGGGGTTACCCGCCGCGAGGTCGCGCAGCACCGTGCCGCGTGCGAAGCCTTCTTGCGCCACGGGGGTGCGTTCGGCGACGCGCGTGCCGGCGCGGCCGCGGGCCTCGACGAGCCCGGCCTGCGTCAGCAGACGATACGCGGACACGACGGTGTTGCGATTGACCCCCAGCTCGTCGGCGAGGGTTCGCACCGGAGGAAGTGCCGAGCCGGGCGCCAGCTCGCCGCGCTCGATCCTCTGTCGCACACTGTCGGCGATATCGGTCGCGGTGGCCCCGGCGATGCGCAGCACGGTGCAGGCATCGGGGACGGCGTTCACGGTGATCAGTGTATGTGACAGGACATGCTACGTTTTGGCCTAGGCCAATAGCTGCGGCATCTCGCTCCGCCGCACCGAGCGACGTCCACACCCGAAGGAGAAACCCGTGTCCACTCCCGTCACCGGATCGTCCCGCGTCAAGCGCGGACTCGCCGAGATGCTCAAAGGCGGCGTCATCATGGACGTCGTCACCCCCGATCAGGCGAAGATCGCCGAGGATGCCGGTGCCGTCGCGGTCATGGCACTCGAGCGCGTGCCCGCCGACATCCGCGCCCAGGGCGGCGTGTCACGGATGAGCGATCCCGACATGATCGACGGCATCATC